>CAVSMN010000001.1:0-88704 GCA_963729045.1 uncultured Nitrososphaeraceae archaeon
ATATTTTCGTAATTTGATCTTAAAACCCTCATCTAGATAACATATTCCAAATAAGATTCTAAATAAACCACCATAACCTCGTTAATGGTATAGATTGACAATTAAATTTAATGATATAGGTATGAGTATTTACTTTGTATAATGACTCTTTAACCTTAATCAGACGTTGATAAAATCAAACGCAAATAACCTAAAAAAAGATCATCAACCTTGAAATTACTGCTGATCGTTATAACTGAACCATCACTGGCTTGTAATTCTAAATATCTTCACAAGGTACCGAAAATAGATTCCAAACTTATAAAACATCTGAAAGAGAAGCACCAATAACATAATCCGTTATGCCTTACCAACAAGCCAAATAAATAGCAACAATAAATGTTTCTTTGACAGAGAAAGAAAATAGAACAATTCAATTATATGACGAAAATGGAAAGATGATATATTCAATAGATCTCCAAGAAACAATGAAACTTTAGACATCCAAGTTGATGCAGTAAATGGACAAGTATTGACAACGCTGATTTAGGTAGAAAAGGAGAAGATTTAATTGAAGAATATGGTGAAGAAATTATTCCAAACGGATACATCAATTTTATATACAGATCCTGAATTATCAAATCTGGTATTTAGTATTGTCTTACCTGCAATCAAATATTTAATTATCATATCAAAAATATATTATTAGATCGCTTTCTTCTTCTTGTTGCATATCTAATTAACTGTATGGCAGTGAGGAAGATAACTCACTAATAGGAGGGATTATACTGTTGAGGTCTTTTCCTGTAGAAGTCCAAACGATAAGAGTCTGTACATCTCCTGTTCCTTTCTGTCCTCCTCTCAAATCTTTAAAGTCATGCCTGCTATCTACAGTTAAACCCGCATTCTGTATCTCTTGCACATACTTATCAATGTCTTGTGTTGGAACCATTAAAATCCCTACAGTATCGATTGCTGTCCTGCCATCAGAACTAGTAACAGGAGAAGACAAGTTATCTACTACTGTTATGGTCCCACTCATCGTGACACCTGGGTCGCCTTGGGCTTCATAATTATAAACTCCAGATTTATCAAAGGTATATGTTGGAGATAATTGCATATCTGTTATTTTTCCAGTATTAAATAACGAAGTGCTTCCATCTGTGTCTTTTACATCTATAGTGCGTTCGTGACCCACATCACCATTAAACCATGATACTGTAGTTCCAGTATTGATGATGGCATTTTCTGGTACAAAATGTTGGTCCAAAAATCTAGATTCTTTATCTTCGCCAGCAGCATGATGACCTTCATTTGGAATTAGTATAACAAGATCTTTTATGTTACCACCTGAGGTCATTGTTTTAGTGTTAAAGACATTTTCTGCGTTTATGTTTGGTTGATTGTTATGTGTTAGTGTTAGTGTTTACATTATCAGTTAAGTTTTGTTGGGCAAACACGTCATTGGTTAAAGAATATGAAATGGAAATTATTAATGCAAAAGTACCAACTATTGCAATGAATAGATAGTTATTTAGATTTATATTTTCTGAAATGAATTTTATCATGTTAATTTCACCTAATTATTCCTTGATCTACAATTTAAACCGATCTAGAGAGTTTATTTAAATAATTGATATTAGAAATAGACCTGCAATATTCAACTTGGAGAGTGACATTTTTTCATAAATAATTTTGTACTCATAACTCCTAGCACTATCTAAAATAGTTAAGCGTTATGGTACAAGCATCTAAAGGAACCATATCTTTATTATATTATAAAGTAATTTCATTTATACACTTGTACTAATTAATTCTATAATTTGCGGTACTCTATGACAGTAATGTTCATTAATTATTTTTTGAAATTGCAAAACTAACTACTAAATTAAATTCAAAATTGTAACAATAACACAGATATATTTCTTGAAAATTGTTATAAAAACATTGATCGATAAACTTTAATCTATTATAAGTAAAGATGAACTATGTATAAAACGAAACTTTTAATTTCTTTTTTTATTTCATCAGTTATTTTACTTTCTTTAGCAATCATTCCATACAGTGTCCATTTATCCTTTGCCGCTTACGCAAAGGCACCAGTGGCTCCTCGTGGACCTACCATTAAAGATGACAATCTTGCTGTTGAAAAAATTACTGACGCTTTGGACTTTCCCACCAGTATGGCTTTTTTGGGGCCCAATGATATATTAGTTACCGAGAAAGTAACAGGAAAAGTTATGAGGGTACTTGACGGTCAAATGCAAGACAAGCCTGTTCTGGATGTACCCGTGGCTAGTACCATTGAACGTGGTCTACTTGGTATTGCGGTATCTAAACAAAGTGATGGAAAAACGTATGTTTTCTTGTCTTATACGGAATCTGGAGATGGAGTAGATGGTAGTGATTTTACGGATCAGACAGATCCATTGGGGAATAGACTATATCGTTATGAATTTGTTGATGGTCGATTAATAAACCCTGTTCTTTTGTTAGATTTAACCGCTATTCCCGATAATGGTAGAGGTGAGCACAATGGAGGTAAGATCTTGATAGGACCCGACAATAACATTTACTACGTAATTGGCGAGGTCGGTGGTCATAGAACACAGGCTCAAAATATAGTGGACGGTCCAGCCCCTAATGGGCTTGGAGGTATTCTCAGAATTACACAGGACGGCAGTGTAGTAGATGATGGTTCTATATTTGGCAAAGGATTGCCTCTGAATGTTTACTATGCTATGGGTATTAGGAATAGCTTTGGTATGGATTTTGACCCGTTAACTGGCAACCTATGGGACACAGAAAATGGACCTACTGCTGGTGATGAAATCAATTTGGTATATCCAGGATTTAATAGTGGCTGGTCACTAATTCAAGGATTTTCAAAGAATGATTTTCAGGGTACCGGTGCAACCTCGGATGACCTGGTATATTTTGGCAATGGGTCATATGCTGAACCTAAATTCGACTGGGTTACTCCAATAGGAATTACTGCATTGAAATTCTTAAATTCTGGTAAGTTAGGACAAGAATATCAAAACAATATGTTTGTAGGTGATATTAACAACGGTCTTTTATATCGATTTGTCCTTAATCAGGCTAGAGATAGCATACTCATAAACGATACTTCCTTAGGAAATATCAAATCATTAGCAGATTATGAGGTTAATGATCCCAAGGAAAATCAACCCGTAGTATTTGGTCAAGGCTTTGGCGGGATAACCGATATTCAGGTAGGACCAGATGGATATCTATATGTATTAAGCTATACGGGATCGCTATTTAGAATTTTACCATATTCAGATGGCGTAGATGGAAAAGAGCGTCAACTCGTGGATACGACCGAAACTAACGATACTGAGAATAATAACTCTGTACCCGTATCCATTGCAGGAATAAATGGAGATAATTCATATTCACCAAATCCTGTAAAAATACAAAAAGGTCAAACTGTAACTTGGTATAATGGAGACGCTATTTCTCATACTGTCACATCTGGTCTAGATGGTGACACGGATGCAGGGACGATATTTGATTCGGATGCAATAATACCAAATCAGCACTATAGTATAACTTTTGATAATACTGGCGACTATCAATACTATTGCATTTATCACCCATCAATGGTAGGTGAAATTATAGTGGAATGATTAATTGTGTAATAGATCTAATAACAGGGTTATAGGCAGATATGATATATCTCAATCATTCAACAAAAAAAGGCAGAGTCTATCATAATAATGCTAAATTGGATAAAGTATATTGTTCATTTAGTATCTAGATTTCTAATACTTGATTTTAAAGTGACCATTTCGTTTTTGAATTTTTAATAATTCTGATTATTTGAAAATATTTTGTTTCCAATTCTTTCTCTTTCCATAGGATAACAAAAGATACTCCAACCCCAAGGAGTATTCCGCCCAATACATCCAATGGATAATGACTCCCTACATACACGCGTGAAAAACAAACCGAAGCTGCTTCAGTTATTAAGAGTAAAGCCACAAGTAACTGAATGGACGATCCTCTCATCAGTACCAAAGCAACTGTCGCTCCTGCAGAGACTATTAGAGCATGACCAGATGGAAAAGCGTATTCAGAATCTGCAGTTATCAAAAAGTCTGTTTCAGGGATAACTGGTCTTGGTCTTTCAATAATTTCCTTTGTGATAATTCCTATGGGTATGAGTACGATCATCGATATAAACATAACAAAGGCAGTCTTTCTACCTGTCTTTTTACCGAAAATAAATAGGAAAAGTATTGCCAGTATCCAGAATACTTCTCGTCCATACCAGCTCAAGTATATCATGATTTGATTGAGAACCTGAAAATGAGAATTATTTATTCTTAGAAAGAGTCTATTATCGGTATTTGTCAATGAATTACTTTTTAAATTTGATTTAGGTGAAATGACCAATGCCAAAACAATAAAAGCGGATATAGTAATTATTGAAAAAATAAGATATTTATTATTCAAAAGATCTCAACTTTAAGTTTAGACAAGTTGTTATTAAACCAAACTTTACTTTGAATTAAATCCAGGTAGAGTAAGATATAGTAGAAATATTTCTAGTTCACATTTCATATCAATAATATATCTACTAATTTTTATTGAACCCATTAGTTTGAGATATGTTCTTATCTAAATATCAGATCATAGGAAATATATAAGGAAAAATGGATAGTGTCAATAAAAGATTTACTGCATTGTTTTATGGGTTGTCACATGATAGACTAATTAGTGTCATTTTTTATTAGAACCATATTGCCACAAGGAACTTAATCCCTTTGGATAAGAACCTATTTAATAATGTATTTCAAATATGTACAAATCCTTTTGTCTTATTTTTGGGATATAAAATTTGTTAGTATGAAAACTACTACAAGTTATTGCTTTGCAATTTGGCCACGAATTTCGCTATCCATACCAAACAAACTTAGAGAGTCAGGATGATATGTATAAACTTGTACATATGCACTACCATTATTAAAAAGCTTGACTAAATCTGTAATGTTTTTGCTACCTGCTAATGGTCCAAATTCAAAGGCTTGTGTAAAAACTGTTCCATTGAAGAAGAGTTTAGTTCTTTCATTTTCTGAATCAGCAGATGTGCAACAAATTTCTGAAGGTAGGGATGTCGTTTTTTGATACAACGTAACCACAGCAGGTCCATTTTCATTCTTTTTGCCCAAGTGAACTTCAACTTTTCCCACATCACTATGTATATTTGTAAGATTTATTTCATAATATAATTCATTATTATCGTAGTAATGATCATTGGTAATAAATTTAACAATACCCATTGCATTGGTGTTTACAGGAGGTATGTTGTTATCACCAGTTAAGTTTGCTATATATGATTGATTTTGTTGTGGCTGTTGCAATAACTTTGATTCAGATGATACAACTGTTCCAGTCATCTGAATAATAAAATACAATGATGCAAGTATCGTAATTGATAAAGTTAATGCGACATACATGACCTAACGTAAGTAGCATTAGTTTAATTATTAAATATTTATTGGTAAAGCAGATTCATGGACTCCTATTTGTAGATGCGTTCACATAAATGACCTAGCGGTCTTTTGGATAATTGTTAGTTTATTAACTTAGCATGATGATGGTGGATTATATGCTCTTGGTTTTCTCATGACCATGGTCAAGTAAAATCTCTGAATAAAACCCATATCAAAAGGAACTTAGTGCCTACGGCTCCATTCAATGTATTAAATTGTTGAATTATTACTAACATAACGATATAACGTGCTTTTTTAAGAATATCAAATCTACTATGAAATGTCGTAGAACCCTACTACCACTAGGAACTTAATCCCAACGCGCCCAGGCTATTAATTAGCCATCATTATCAAATTCATTTAACATATGACAATAATTAAGATTTTTGAAATTGGATTAAAACAAAAAAATGAGAAATAATGAAGGTATATCCTAACGTATTCTACGGTAATCTTTATACTATCTGTAAATTTATACATTACAAGCAATTCAGGTCTTTTTTCAGATTTTGATCATCCACGAGAATGTAATTCTGGGAACTCCAATCGAAATAGTATGCTTCTTGTATTCTCTGAAGGATCCCATCTGCTTCTAACTTGGCAAGTGTTTTTGACACAACTGATTTATTTAAATATACTTCAGATGGTAAAGTAATTGGGTCATACCGTTCGCGAGTACCATCATGCATTTTAATTCCTATCATTCATAACTCAGGTCAAGTGATGATGTTCAGATATCATCTTCTGGTAACTATAATTATTGCAGTAATTATAACATATGATATCTGAAATATTTCTATTGCAACTGCCAATTCAGTTACCCCAGGTGGTGTCGACTGAGGATTCCCAACCGATTCAATGACTACGTAACCAGTTAAACCCACTAACACAGCCGTACCCGCAAATCCGATAATATTCCAAATCCTACCCCATCTTTTTACCATGGGTAAAACCCAAAAGAGCTGTACCAGACCAGAAATCAAAAAAAACGTAGCGTATTGGATACCAGCAACAATCGAGCTTGGAACTAACATGAGGTGTAAAATTCCAGCTATACCGGTACATGCTGCAGCCCCCAGATATAGGAGTGTTCTATTAGTATTTGCCATTTCTGATCCCAATCCACCTAACTAAGATTAATGCTGTGAATTGTCAACGCTCCACTATATATTCCATTTGTTGTAGGCTAATTCAGTTCATAGATTGACACAATATGAACTGCATACGTATGCCATTATCACATAACAAAATAAGCGGAAGAGGATATGCACATGATTTGAAAAAAAATGCCTTTCTTTTACATTATCTCAACATTAACTGTGGTAGTCCACTTATTGAAGTTCATTATTTAATTTCATACAATAAAACTTGTGTTAACTTCCAAATTTATTTTAATTTTACCTTGCTCTAGATTAATATTAAATTGTCCAATAAAACAAAGGAATTGTTAAAGTTTTTTTGAACAAATTAGAGTATAAAGTGCAATTCGGGGGGAGAACCATATAGTATTGAAATTCATAATACTCATTCATTCTATTTAAAAATATGATAAAAGTTGAGTCTTAATCTCAATTTGTTAAAACCTACGGGTTATAAGGCAAGGTAAACGAAAAAGTTGCACCTGTTTGATTAACGTTATTTCTTGCCCAAATTTTTCCTCCATGGGCTTCAATCAAATTTTTGCAGATAAATAATCCTTAGCCCGTTCCTCTTTCTGATTTGGTCACAAATTTTGAAAATAACTTATCAATTATCTGATTATCTATCCCTATTCCAGAATCTTTTACATGGATAATAACAACACTTTCATGACTCACCTTTAAAATGCTCGTAGTTATTTCTCCATGGCTAGTAAATCTAACAGCGTTATTCAATAAATTATGCATTACTTGTGTTATTCTCCCTTTATCAGCGTAAACAACAAGTTTGGATGAGTCCCTGAATTCATTCCCCTGTTGAATCGGCGATATTTCATCACTCGTAGAGTATTCGTTTAAAAAAATTCTATCAAATTCAAATGTCTTTAATGATAATTTCACATTTTTATTCAATACTTGTTGACTATATTCATCTATAAAATTTTTGATAGTCTCAACAATATCAAACAATTCTTTGCGAAGATTGAGAGTTTTTGTCTCAATTCTGGTAACCAGCACCCAAACTCAAGGATACTTTATTTGATAATGATACTAGAACTCGCCTAGAATTAGAACTTACTCCAAACACTCACGTCATCTAATTCTAGATTATATTCAACCTTGAACCACATCCCCCCGGATGTATTAAACTAGAGATAAATTTTAGATACTGGAATTCAGAATAAATTTGCTACAACCGAGAAGCTTTTAACAAATAATATGACTACATGGTTTTTATTTTCTTTCTTGCAAAATATTGAATCTATTTACTATTACTGCACAAAATCAATTAATAATACTGCTATAAATAATTAATATGTCAATTATAAAGTCAACCAATAAGAATATGACAATCCTGGGGTTAGGCGTTTTAGCATCTTCTCTAGTCCTCTTGATTCTATCGATCGAGGCTACTGATTTACAAGTTTCAGCTGCTTCTAAGGCTACCCATGCTACAAATTTAGCAAGTATGAATAATAACTTGACAGACTTTGACACTTTGCAAATGAATTTGAACAATCGGATTTCAAATAATTCTGATTCAATCAATTCTGATTCAATATCGAGTAACAAACTTGTTTCTATCGTCCCGTTAAACGAAAACCAAAGACCGGTACAAATCGATTCTAAATTATTAAAAAGTCTGGAATCAAACAAAACATTGGGAAATCTTTCTAGTATCTTAAATGATGGAGATCCTTCTGGCACATGTTATATTTTGAACGGTAATATTTCAGATTACTTTGGAATAGATGAACAAACTCCATGTACCGTAACTTTATCAAATAATAACAAAACAATTAGTATTGATTTTGATTATGAAGTTATATTAAATGATGATACAAACCGTATTTCTAAAGACACTCATAACTATCAACAACCAAGTAATGTGGTTCTGCAACCGGGTGAATTATTTGTATTTTCCAGAACCGGCGGAGAAGACTACGATGGTTTGGACGTATATCTAGTTGACAGTAATGTTGAAGATGGAAATATTATAGATCTTGATTCAAATGAATTTGCTAGAGTATTTTTAGACCACTTCAAATCCTCAGGAACTGACTTTTTTATGGTTCCAACTATCGATGACGGATTTTCAACTTGGAAATTGGTTATAGAATATGAGAACAATGATGAATTGGAATCCTACTTTATTGCGGACAATGTGTCTATAGAAGAATAATAATTCACCTATTTCAATCCAATTCAATTAGTTTTGTTAATTCCATATTTTCCTATTTTTGAGTCGACTTATCATGTACAATCTTTTTGGTATAACCAATGAGGCTATATTTGATATAAATGGAGTTTAAAGAATTCTTGTAAATTCCCCTTTATTTCATCTAGGTGAGGCAATTCACATAATTTAAACAATTCTTTACACTACTCTATATTGACTGTAGTTCTTTCGGTGATTATTCTTACCTTAATGTCTCTGGTTTGGAGTTTGCGAAATGCAATAGCAACTTGAGGAATAGCAGGATATGAATACGGAACATTTTTATCGGCACATATAGCTGCATAACCTTTTAGTTCTAACCATGGAGTGAAAATCCATTTTTATCTTTTTTTCATGGTTCTTATTGCGTGCACACTTCATTAATCCATATCTATGTATTCAATGTGTATATTTTGTAAGGTCTATCAGTACCGTAGTTTACATATTTCCATCTATCAGTGATCGTTAGTTCGTGAAATTCATCCTGCAAATTAGGATCTAATGATTTGTAAACGTTATCCCCAATAGATACTTTATTTGCACCAGTTATTGACATTATTTTCGATGCAACATTCATACCATATCCTAATATGTCAATAGGTGAGCGTTGATCGTATCCGAACTGAACAATTGCGTTTTCTCCCGCATCTATTCCTATCTTGACGGAAAGCTCTGGATATTTGTATATTTTATGCATAAATGAATTTACTTCTTCCTTGATTGAATTGATCATCAATTTCCCAGATTCAACTGCTGTATCTGAGGAAAGATATTTGTTCTGATTATCAATACGACTTGGAAAAAAAGAGATCACTGCATCGCCAGCATATTTCAAAACATATCCACCGAGGGTATCTACAACGTTTGAAATGTGATAGTCAAAAATCCTGACTATAGAAACAAGATTATCTATGGGTAAGGTCATACTCATCTTCGTTGAACCAACCAGATCAGCGTATATGATTATTATTGGGATCTTGGTGCTGATGTGGTCAAGAAGATAGTTTTGACCTCGTCTCATAGAAGTATGAATTACCTTTGGCCAAAGGTTGTCAAGTATCAAAGGTGTATGTGTTTTGTACCAGTAAACCATCAATTCTTCTTCTCTCATACTCTTTTCGAGTAAAGATATATTCTCTTGTTTATATGGAATGTCCATAGTTTGCATGTTCTCTATCAAAGATTCATAAGCCATCAATTCATCATGATTTATCGCAAAATCTTGCCTCAATTGTACAATTTCATAATCCTCTGGTAAAGAATGTTTTAAAATCTTTCTCTGATCTTCTATTTTTGAATTTTCAAGAAGATTATTTTCAGACTGCGTTGTGGCGGTGGTAGTAGAAGAAGAAACAAATGATGATAATAAGTTGGCCTTAGCATCGGTTGGCTTTCCTCCAAATTGTCTAATTATATCTTGAAGTCTGATTTTTTGAATATTTGTTACATCCAAATGCCTTTTTAATATTTCCTTTAACGCTTCAATTGGTGTGCTGTCTATTCTTGAAGCTATTCTCACTGCTGCTGCATTTTCAATAGAGAGTATTTTATTTAATTCTTTAACTAGATTTGGATCAGCTCGAAAGTTATTCCTGCTATCATTGTAATTCTCACCATTAGGTATTGACAATGTCAATTATTTTATACCGCATCACAGATAAGGCTATTTCTAATATTTGAAACAAGTCAAGTTCTGTAAACAAGTTCTGTAAATACCGACTCGCGGTTTCATCAGGGGTAACTATGATATTATTTGACGACTAAATCCTTTTTGCAGTTATATCCAGCCTATTATACATCTCTGATCTACTTTAGTGGAACTAGGTATGGTGGTATAAAGAGACGATTTTATGAGATTGTTTATCCTAGAATATCAGAAAAAGCAAATTCTAAATACACGCTACCATAAATAATACATCCTCATCTCATAGGTATTTTCATGTAGAAATGATTATTCAGATTGAGGTGGAATCGCGTTAGCTTTTCGAAATCAACTCAGAAGCACGTTTTGCGCTCGCAACTGAGGCATTGGATAATAAGCCTTCTTTGCCCACCCAGTCACCTACAACGTATAGATTTTCTGCAATCCTTGTATCCGGCCTTCCAGCTAATCCGCCATCAGAAGCCGAAACTCCGGCATTGCATACTACCATATTGGGTAGTGGTCTTTTCTTGATAACGACTTCTCTCCACCCAGGCTGAAGGAAATCGAGGAATTGCTCTAACTCAGGTTGATCTTCTCTTGGCTTTGGTGCAATAGAAGTACCAAGATATTTTGCAACGTGGATTAATGCCCCACCTTCAGGAGCAAGATCCGCATACTTAGAATGAACTGAAAAATATAGTGGCTGATCTACCCCAATAGCAAACGTTGTGTCTTTGTCCGGCAGACTGCTAAGAGCAACATCTAGACAAACTAGGCGTATGGGCTTTGATTCTTGTGCAGCCTTGACCAATACATCTGGCCTTTCGTTCTCATCAAAAAGGTTAAACGCATCAATGGGACCTACTGCAATCACAACTATTTTTGCAGAAACTTCTGTTTTGTTAGACAACAAAATTTGCCAACCCGATGAATCCGTCTTTTTCAACTTGGTTACCTTTTCTCCCAAGATAATTCTCACGCCTGCATTTTTGGCTGCTGTTACCAGCCCATCAACGAGAGTTTGCCATCCGTGATCTAAATACATATATGCCTGCTTGACTTCCCACATAGATTTGGTGAGGTACAGATCCTATGCTCTGAATATCAGGATCGTTACCATAAGTGTTTAGCCTTATGAGAGCCTTGATTATTTCAGAGTCATTTGAGTCATGTATATTTTTGTCTAGCCATTCTTGTACCGATACTCTTTCTAATTGTGAAAAATCCATATTGGTAGGTGACTTGAAGAATTGACTTCCATCTTTTCCCGTTAACCCTAAATTACTGTCAATTTCTTGTTTCTTACCTCCTATAATTAGATAACCTTTTCCTGCAGCAATTTCTCCGGTATAAGATATCCCTATTTCCTTTAAAATCGAGTCATTTGCGTCGTTTATACAAAGTGCATGCGGGCCTTGATTAAAGTAAAAACCATCTATTTCGGTAGTCCTTGCACGGCCTCCGATTTCTCTAGATGAATGCTCATACAAAGTTACTGTTTTTCCAGCTGCGTCCAAGCAGTGCTGCAGTGGTAAGTCCTGCTAGCCCTCCTCCAACAATAATGACGTCCGAACTTTCAATTGCATTTGACATAATATGGAGTTATATCTAAAGACGTGTTGTTAAGGCTTTTCCTAAGCATTCGGCTTTGACTTTTGAATTTTTGATCAATATAGGGTATCGAAAAATGCTATTGGTCATTGGTCATCCTGTTACCTTTATTTGTGACTATTACTCTTTGTTACTATTCTCCAATACTTGAATTATTTGTAATCAATGATTTTTTTAAGTAGTATATTATTGCCTTCCACCTTCACTTCATATGATGGAACTGGTTGCAGAGCTGGAGGCTTTGTTGGATTCCCTGTCCTAACATCAAACTTAGATCCATGCCAAGGACATTCTACATCGTATCCTTCAAGCGTGCCTTCATTTAGTGGTCCCCCAAGATGAGTACATACATTCCCAATTGCAAAGTAGTTTCCCTCAATATTAACAATACACACTCTCTCACCTGCTAGGTCGTAAGCTTTCATTGTAGATGGTTGAATGTCGTTTGTTTTGGCAACTCCTACAAAGTCTTCACTCAAATCTGATTCCTCTCATACAGTTACGCTAGGAACCCAATGCTTTATAGATTTCCTAATACATTTTAAAAGAAAAAAAGATAAACAATTGTGTTATTCGCAGTAACCACCTTGGTATTTTCAGTTATATATTTTGGAGGTAATTCTTTTACGTCTCCATAGACTAAAGGGCCATCCGTTTCTTTTTTCTAGTATGTGTACTAAGGTGTAGTAAAGGCTGTTGATTGTATATTTAACTGACTGTAACAATCTTCAAATCATAAATTAAGTTGGTTCTTTATCAGGTTTTCAAACTCTGTCGGATAAATTTCTTCTTGATTCCAGGGATATTACGGCGTCTTTCCCAACTGGATATCGAAAATCAGGGTTATTGGTTGTAGTTGCTTGTACAATCACCTTTGCAACTTTAGATGGATGCTATTATTCACAAGAAACTATTTGATTACTTGTAAAAATAAAAGATAGTTCCTAGATTGCAAATGGTGAATTGTCTCGCTCCAATGCTGCCAGACGTCCCTTCCAACCTCCTGGACGATGTGCAACCTACACTTCGTATACACCACGGCGTCCGGCCAGAATAGGATCATCAGATGCTTCGACCTTTACCCCAGTCTTTGTTATAGATTTGAGTGCTGTCTTTAGTTGCAATGGTGTTTGAATTCAAATTACACGTTCCTCATCCTTTCAAGTTTGCTACTTTGTAGCTCCTCCTGCTGCATCTAGTATTAACTTTGCAACCTCATCTGGATGTGATAACGGTGATGCATGGCTAGAGTTGATAGATTGAACAGTGGCATTGATTTGCTTTGCGAACAAATGCTGAGCATCCGGTGGTACAGATGCGGTCATTCTCAGACACTCCATACCATGTAGGAAGCTGTTTCCAGGCCGGTGGGCCAGATTTTTCAGTAGAGATAGTCTGATTATACGGCTTTTGTACCGCAGCAATAACTTTGACTTCGGCCGGATCAATGTCTTGAGCAAGTACTTGGCCAAACATATCAGGATTAACATAGACAAATCCACCGCTATCGACTAATGCAAATCCCTTTGGAAGCTTCGAAGGATCGACAAAATCACCTAGCGATTGGCCCTCATTAGGAGCAAAAGCAGAAAGGTAAACAAGTCCCGTGACGTTGGGATTATTATAAGCAGCATTACTTATCACAAATCCGCCATAGGAATGACCTACAAGTATTACTGGTCCACCAACAAGGCCAAATTCTCGTTTTACCGTATCAACATCATCTGCTAGAGAATGAAGCGGTAGTTGTGCTGCTACGACTTTATGTCCAGCGTTCTGTAGAATAGGAATCACCTTGTTCCAGAAAGATCCATCAACCGCGGTTCCATGGACCAAAACTATGTTCGCATTTGTATTATTTGTGGCGATACTTTATGGTCCGCCTGTCTCATTGTTTTGCTGCTGAGCGTTAACTAATCCCCAGTATGTCGTAGTTACTGTAAGACTTACAGCAACCATGATGCCTACATATAATAAGCATAAAAATTTGATCTGGTGTGTAAACTTTTTCATATTAAGTGAGGTTAGGAAACAAAATCTTCTATATAAGATTTTTATATACAAATAATATAGAAAATGAGTATACGAAATGATTTTTACAGTAACATAGTTCAACAGGTAACAGGTTTGTACAATCAATGCATACCCGGATCTGTGCTATTCGCGTTTGCAAGTCCGTACTACTGAATCTATGGAAGTTGCACTGTATTTAGTAATAATGATTCAATGAATTCGATATACTACTACAGAGGTAATCATAGTTGCTTATATCACAGTGATCTCCGGTTATGCTACTTATTACCTTCTTTTGTTGATGGTAGTATCAAGTCAGCGGTTTGATCTGGATGAGACACAAAAGATACATGACTAGAGTTAATCGAAACAGTAATGGCATTAATCTGTTTTGCGAATTGCTGTTCTGCTGCGGGTGGAATCATCTGATCGGCTTCAGAAACCTGATATCATGAAGGCTGTTCCTTCTAAGCAGGAGGTCCCGATTTTTCGTTCAGAATTAGCTTGATCGGCTTCTGGTACTGCAGCCATAGGGTTAGCTTCAGTAACATTCACATCGTGAGCAAATCCATCATGGAAAATTGATGGATATAGTTATGCTTATTGGCTTGTATATGACAACTTGTTCAATCATTAATGCGTTTGAAATATCGATTCCTGAAATAAGCTTGGACAAATAATGAATTCACATTTTCAATGAAAGTATACTAAGTAAATTTTTTCTACTTTGAAGGTTGTTTATTAAATTGATAGTAGCGTAGTTCTACCTATAAAGCGTATTAATTATCCGCTAATCATGATCATAATCATTATCATAACTGATAGTTATATTAGGAAATAAAATAAAAAAATTATATAAAAAGGGGACCTAAAGAAATTAGGGTAATTGGGTTAGACTTCATATTTTGAATATACGGTGATGAGGATGATATCTTAGATCAATAATAATTTGAATAATGCACACAATAGATATAGCAAGTAATAAGGTAATGGGTAATACCTTTACATCCAAAACTGCGATCATAATTACTATGAAGGCAGAGATAAATCTATAGAAAAGCCATTTTAACCCAATCTTTCTTGAAGAATTTGCTTCAAAGGTTACAAGATGAAGAAACCCCATGGAAAAGAGACATAGCGAAACAGAACCACATATCAACCATAATTCTGAAAATGGAATAGAAAGATTTTGATCGGCCTTAATTACATGAGCTATGCCATCGCCCATAGCAGCAATACCAATCAGTAATGGAAAGTGTAAGTAAAGCCAGGACAAATAGATGCCTATTCTGTTATTTACCCTAAGGGCTCGTATAGCAGAACCATCTACAGTATCAAAGTAGATCCACCAAAGACCAAATGCAATAGTTATTCCTGTTCCCATACCTAATACGGTTGGAATAGACCATTCTAGTGGGGATAAATTAAAAACTAATCCAAATATTGTTTCTCCTAGAACTATTATAACAAATAATCCCATTCGTTGAGATAAGTGAAATGCATTAGGAGGCAGGTTTACATATTTTCTGGTTATAGATATTGTTACTATAATATCTATAATTACTGCTAATATCCAAACTATGAAACGTAATGGCTCAGGAACAAATAGAGAAACTAACCACAAAAAGGTAGTACAAGAAAAACCAATGCTATATTTACTTGTAAGCGGACGAGCCTCAGTTATTTTTTTCCCTGTTCTTATATATTCTAGTATTAGAAAAGACCTGATTGCTACATAAGAAATTATAAAACCCATGGAAGTTTCATCAAAGGCCTGATTTGAATTTACGGCTAGAGATACTGCTCCAGCCATCTGCAAGAGGACTAATATCCTATGAACGAGATCATCTACATCAAACCTCGTGGCATAGAATGTTGCCCCTGTCCAAGCCCAGCATACGATTACAAATAGCATTACATATTCAACAAAACCTTGTATGGATAAATCATGACTTAGATTTTGACCTAATTGAGCAATTGCAGCAGCATATACCAAATCATAAAATAGTTCTAACCAGCTAACATGTCGTTCCTCCTCCTCCTTTTTCCCTTTTTCTTGGTCCATTTCTAATTTTAATTGATTAGTATATTACTATTTGACATAACGATATGATATTCGACCCATCTTTTGTGAAAAATGTTGTATATTTAGGAATAATAAGAAAATAAGTCTCCGTCATGGTGTCTTGCCTAATCTATTTTCATTCCTGAAGTACTTTATGAATAAATGAGATCGCAACTGATCCTTCTCCCACCGCGGATGCAACTCGCTTGATACTGCCAGCACGCACATCACCCACAGCAAAAATTCCAGGTAAACTGGTTTCAAATGAGTATGGCTGACGGGCAATGGGCCAACCTATAGTACTCAGATATTCTGGTGACAGATCAGCACCGGTCTTGATAAAGCCTTTAGAGTCAAGAGCAATACAGCCATCAAGCCATGAAGTGTTTGGAGCAGCACCTGCCATAACAAATACATTACTAATTTGATGCTTCTCTATCTCCTTAGTTATGCTGTTTTGCCACTGTACAGATTCGAGGTGAATATCACCCTCGAGTGTTATGATCTCTGTGTGCGTATGTAATTCAATCTTGGAATTATCTTCGATCCGACGGATAAGGTAGCGTGACATGCTTTCTGCCAAGCCGGCAGATCTAATGAGTACGTGTACACACTTTGCCGACTCAGCCAAGAAGACAGCAGCCTGGCCAGCCGAGTTTCCTCCGCCAACAACAATTACTTCGTCCCCTTTACATAACTGTGATTCCAAAAAGGTTGCTCCGTAGTAAACACCCATACCTTCAAAACGTTGCAAGTTTTCTAATTGCGGTCTCCGATACTCAGCACCCGTTGCAATTATGACTGTACGTGTAGGTATTTTGGATCCATCCTCATTTTCAACTATGTAGGGTTTGCCGCCACAGGAAAGTCGTAACCCTTTGGTGATGAGTATCTCCGCACCAAACTTTTGTGCTTGGGTGTAGGCTCTACCTGCAAGATCCTGACCTGATATACCAGTTGGAAATCCCAAGTAATTTTCGATTCTTGAACTTGAACCAGCCTGTCCGCCCGGCGAGCTAGTTTCCATCACCAAAACATCTAGTCCTTCAGACGCCCCATATACTGCCGCAGCTAACCCAGAGGGACCGGCACCGATGATAACGAGATCTCTCACTGTGGTTTGGTTAATTATTTCATTAAAGCCCAAGCAATTAGCGATTTGCTGGTTATTGGGATTTCGGAGCACAAACTTACCTTGGCATATAAGAACAGGTATATCGTTGACCAAAATATGGAAATTATCCAATAGTTGTTGTACCTCTGAATCGCTTTCAAGGTCTATGTAGTTGTATGGATGTCCGTTGCGCATGAGAAACTCTTTGATCTGAAACGTGCGTGCTGAATTGGATGAACCAATGAGCACAACGTCTCCAACTCCAGCCGCCACCAATTCTACTCGGCGGAGAATGAAAGCCCGCATCAAGATATCGCTTATCTCAGCGTCGCTTTGAAGCAAAGCCATCATGTTTTGACGATCCATTTCAATTACGTTACCTGATTTTGTTACACGTGCACGAAAGAGAGCCCGACGTCCAGAGAGCATGTTGATCTCTCCTGTAAACTGACCTGGGCCATGTACGGTAATAAGGGTCTCAATGTCACCAGAAGGACGAAGAATCTCGATTTCGCCCGATATTACTACAAAGAAAGGAACGTTACTATATCCCTGCTCGACTAGGACTTCTCCGAGTTTTACTGCACGCATGTGACCATGCTCTTGCATTCGACTAATCTGTTCATCGGTTAATTTAGGAAATATTCGCTCTATATGAGATCTAGTTAACGGAAGTCCCCCAGGATTATCGCTCATAGAGCCATTTCCATCCGCCTTATTGTTTGGCTCTTCAATGAGTAAGTCAAGAATCTAAGGATAACAATAAAAGAAAATGACCTAAAGACATTTTTGGATGACGAGATAGCATAAAATAGAATAGTTATTTTCAATTTTCTTATCATCTATAGACAAATAGTAGTTATTATTTATCATTATCGATGAAATTTATTAATTGCCCATAATTTTTATTGATATTTTAAATAATATTAAAATACATTATAAATTATTATGTAATACTGCCATCATTTTTGAAATGACACAACTTATCTATTAACCTATAACACAAGACTTTCCTTATCATACTAGTAGACTATAACAGCACTCATCCATATTCCTTTTATTCATTTTGAATACTTTCAAAATTATTATACCAATTCCCATTCTTAATGCGGTCAACGTGCATTAGAATATCGTAATTAGAACACGAAACCACACACTTCTAAAGTCGGAAATCAGGTTTAACTTTCATGGCAGGAAGGTTTAACAAGTTTTGAATACAAGATTGTCATATCATGAATTATCATTGTGGAATCCTTTACGCAAATTATGCTTATTCCATAACAGGACACCAGTAGTAGTCCACTATTATGCGTGAGGAAATTCATCTATTCTAAAAGTTTGAGATATATGATCTATTGTCAAAATATACAACTACCTTATATTCGAACTGGACATGATTATACACACAGGCATATTTGATTTCGCATGAAAAGTAAAGGCTACAATCATGTCATAAGTGTAATAGTAATGTGGGGATGTTAATACCAACATTCCGATAAACTTGACGACGGTTTACGACATTATGATACACAAAAGCATGAGAAAGTTACACAAGGTGGACTTCCAATTGATGCCTTTATCTTTGATAGAAATAACTGGTTTATTTCGGTCCAACAATTCACAAATATTCAATACTTAGTGTTGGTAGTTATGCCATGTACTTTCTTTAAAATTGTTGGAAAGATTATTTATTGTGAATCTTTTTCTTGAAATATTTATTGATTGCAATTCCACTACATACTTTTTTCCAATTGAACGAAATCTTTTGTTGCAAATAACGTTTCTATAATTAATCACATCAAAGTGATTCCATATTATTTAATATTTTGCCATATGAATCATTTATCTGCATAGTAACTAAGAGATACAAGATATCTACCTAATAATGTGTTACTCAATGATAATCGGATTTTAATCAAGTAATTTTTCACAATTCATAAGTATATTAGGAAATTACTCACTGTAATGAAACAAATAAACAACAAATTAATAATCCTTTTAATAGGAATCTTGTCAATTAGCTTGATAACGACGGGCCTCACAAATAATGTATACTCTATAAAAGAAAACAATGCCGTCCAATCTTTGAGTCAATTATCCTTCTCCAATCAAACAGCAGTTTGTGAATCAGAAAATGATACTGCCCTATCGTGCAATAATGTTGTCCTTGAATTCAATGGCAATGAAGGAAATAACGCCGCCGGACAAGAGTAAAACTAATAATACATTGTCTTTTTTTGTTTTCTAGTTCATTTCTAAATTTATATCCCTTGTCGGGTTATTTGTCAATGACTTTGGACTGAGGACGCCATGTGAATAAGAAATAATAAGGACAGAGAACAGTTGATTCCTCACGTAGTAATTATAGGATTTAAATAATAGGATAGTTTTTTAGTATGTTATAGATAATGTTTTCATGCGTGTCAATGGAGATGAGAATATTCACAAAGTTTTGTTAATACTCAGACATGCAAAATCCAGTTGGAAGGATAAAAAAGTGGATGATCACGACAGACCACTTAACAATAGAGGCAGAAGAGAGGCCATCAAAATGGGAGAGCACCTAAAAAAAATGAACATATTTCCGGATACTATCATAACCTCTTCAGCGCTTAGAGCTATTGAAACTACTAAATACCTGTGTAGATATTCTGGCTATAATAATCTCGTTGAAGTCAATTTTTCATTGCACCGAGGTGGTATTGACGCTTACATAAATGCACTAGCTACTGTATCAAATGACAAACAAAAATTACTGATCGTTGGACACAATCCCGATCTAGAAGAATTAGCAGGCATTCTAATCAACAGAAAAATAAGGATACCAACCTGCACACTCGTTCAATTGAAATTAAGTATTGAAAATTGGAAATTTATCGATCTGCATTGTAATTTTAGATCTGAACTTGTAGATATTTGGAGACCTAAAAAAATTGAATAATGATTTAAGCATATTAGGTTCTTGCCAACACGCCGAAATGGAAAACAAAGTATAGAAATTATGTGAATTTTTAGTCTTGTTTATATATCGCTTTTGAGAATAAATGGATGACGATTGCTCAATTCATCATCCTATCCTTTTGATAACTAGCATATTTACGGTAGTCTACTTATCAACTTTCAGATGAGATACAAGTCTCTTAGTTAGGTATATAATACTTAAAATAGTATAATAATAGTATAGTATTGTATGTTAGAATATTACTATATCCATTTTGATGTTAATACATATGCTGATAACTGTACTCAAAATATTAAAAGGGTTTATACAAAATTAGACAAGTATTTAGAAAATCCAACTGAAGATAACATTCACCATATGCGAACATCACTACGAAGACTCCAAGCGACCTACCAGTCAAGTCCTAAACAAATTCGAAAAAAAAAGAAAATCAAAGAGTTTGCTAGTGTAGGTAAAAGACTTTTCAAAATTAATAGTAATATACGAGATATTGATATAATTCTCGAAAAGTTGGCTAAGGAAGGCAAAATGCCTGAACAGCAATTAGAATATTATGAGAACCCCTTAGTCCAGGACAGAGAAAATCAACTTGAAGAAGCTAGAACAATTGCTTTAGATTTAAGAGAAATAGTTGTCCCCAGTTTATACGACAAAAATAAGACTGATAAGAATTTTGAAGGGAATTCAATAAAAAGATTAGCAAAAATCTCTCAGAAAATTAAAGAATAGAATAGAAACGAGGATCCCAATCGTAATCGGCGACGATAGTAAAATCACAGAGTTACATGAACTAAGAAAAGATTCAAAGAAATTGCGCTATTTAATCGAACTTGTAATAAATAAAGAGGAGAATGATACTAGTAAAGGGAATACAAATGATGACACAAATGTATTAATTGACAATAATAATCACAAGATCCTCGAACATCTTGAAAAAATTCAAGGAATGCTTGGCGATATCCACGACTATGATATTGCCATTGATTATTTGAGGCAACACCAAGCATCCAATAATCCACTAATTACAAGTACAATAACAAATATTATGAAGATACGAAAGGAAAAATTTAATGATTTCGTTAATTATGGCAAATCTACAAGAACATTGGTGGTAAATGGTGGCTTATAATAGTCTAACATAAACAATTAAGTAATATTATGAACCTAGCAAGAAGAAATGGAAAGACAAGAATACTAATTCTTTCTATGATATTATATAAAATGTATATGTCATCTTTCTATAATTAATCTAAACTTGAGAGTGAGTGGTGAATCTTATTGGGGAAGACATGATTGGACAAGAATCAAACATGATCCCTTGCAAAGGAATCACTTGTCTTTCGCCTCGTAAAGTAACAAAACAATTTATCGAAATTATTAATATTTGGATCGGCGTGTAAGAATAAGATAGATTTTAATATTATCTTGTTATTTTTAGGAAATAAATAACATTATACAAATATACCTTCGTATAATGACTATTAGGGTACGATCAAAAACTATGATTAAGGAAGATCAAATCCATTCTACAAACTGGATACAATTGCATTTCGGGTGATCACATAAAAGACTATTATTTTGTTTTCCCACGTTATATCGATGATTAAATCTTTGATGAAAGCAACCCATGCATAATTTTCCTTCCTCTGGATATAAATTTGTGCTCTTGTTCACCATGAATTAGCTATCTCGATAAAGGATTTAACGATTGTCCTAATAGTTACTATGTACATTATAGAGATATGCTTACAACGGAGGATGAAATAACTATTGTAGCAAACTAGAAATCAAAATCGTTAGTTGTAAATTAAAGTATAAAAGTGGATTTGATACGAGAAAAAAATGACGGTAAATTTCATCGCCATAAAGAGAAAATAGAATCATCTATATTCATTCTAGAATTTCAAAATTATGATTGATTTCGTTGATTGGTACATATTCATAATAAAGGAGCATAATAAAATAACAATCACAAGAATCAGCTTCGTATCTCTTCAAAATCGAATGGAATTAATAATATAAATTAGCATCGTCCAGATAAATCCGTCTTTTTCGTTGTACAAAGTTTATCTTATTTGAAGGCATTTCATCCATTCGATTGTTTAATAAGCATCATGGAAAACCATATCATAAATTATCTAACAAGTCTGTAGATTAATTGATTGTTATAATTATTTCCACGACAAAGAACAGATACTCAAAATGTCCTCAATTCTACAATTAAACTTTGGTACCATTATTCTTATTTTGATTAAGAAATTCACTAATTTTTGATTGAATTTGGTTATAAATATCTTCAATGTTCTTATCACCATCGATATCAATGAGTCCATATTTTTTTTGCATAATATTAAACTCTTTCTTCAACAAATATTGATATTTAATAAAGGAATCAAAAATATCTGCCGATATGCCTAGATCCGCTCCTGATTCATAATAATCAAGGGATTTATTCTTTTTAAATACTCTATGTATCAGATTATATGGATCCACATTCAGATAGAAAATAAGGTCTGGTTTGATCGCAAAACTATGTAATTGATGTAACCAATTTTTATTTATTCCTCTAACCGAGCTTCTCGCAATAAGTGTGTAGATATATCTATCAGAAATTACAACAAATCCAGCTTTAAGTGCAGGAATTATTTTATTTTCTAATTGATCTGCGAAATCGGCTGCATAATAAAGTGCCATAGTTCTTCTCCCGACCTGATAGTTTCGTTTTGCTTCAATTATTCCCTTTGATATGAGATCGGATCTTTTTAATCCGGCATTAACTACTGCATGTCCCTCAGCCTCTAATTTCTCGGTTATTTTTTGAATTTGAGTACTTCTTCCTGAAGCATCCGGCCCTTCAATTACTATGAACGATCCATGAATCTCAATATCTTTGAGATATTTTATTCCCCAATGGTTAATAAATTTAATTTTATTACTGTCTTCGCTATCATTATCCGAATATTTTTTCTTTACTAATGTTCTTGAGGCCATTTTCTATTCCCTAGTAACCCTTTCCAATATTATTCAAGTATATGTCCTTGAATCTGATTTTTCAATTTTAATGTCCTCAATACGTGTCTTCTTACATTATTTTGTTGTTTTTCTATATCAAGTGTCCCATCAATTACTATAAAATTTTCGTCGTCAACCATCGATTCATACTCATCAACAATTCTTCCCTGAAGATCCTATAGCTTTCATATTCATCTTTACTCAATCCGAAGATCCATCCCAGCTTCATAGTGTTTCAGCTTTGGTCTTCCAGAAATAATTCTATTTACTGCAGTTTCGATTGGTACCCTGAAATAGAAAGTTAGATCAGGTTTTCGAGCATAACTGTACATATTCCTCACCCAAGATTTGTCACACCCTCTTACTGTATCCCTAGCTAAAGCGGTGTAGATATACCTATCTGCAAGAACGATATACCCAGCTCGCAGCAATGGATAAATATTCTTTTCGTATCGGTCAGCAAAATCGGTTGAATGTAATAGTGAAAAAGTCATTGGTGTCAATCTTGCCTTTTTTTTCCCTTTGGAGGTAATTTCTCTCACGGTCTCCGAAGAATTCCATTCTGTAAAAAAAACATCGTATCCTTTAGAGTTTAGCCATCTATCTACCAAATGAATTTGCGGTAGATTTGCCTGACCCGTCAATTCCTTCAACTACAATAAGGACTCCCGATATCGTCGTTCTTAACATTATTAGGATTATTATTTCCAATTACTTGCACTACATTCACCACGAATGCACAATTTCATAAAATCGATAAACATTTTAATACTCATAAAGTTTTATTTCTCAACTTAACATAATTTTGGATGTATTTATTGTATTTGATAATATTATATATAGAACATATTTTGCAAAGATTTTCTAAGTGAATCATATATAGTTAATGTTATTCTATTGGAAATTAGAACGTGCAAAAGAAAGTAATTTAGAATTTAGAAAAATAAGACGTCCTAAATTACGATCCAATCTGGAAATATCTCAATTGTAAAAATATTTGTTTAGATCGCTCAAATAATCGAATATATCATAGAACAAAGCAAACTTAGGTAATAATCGTCTTCCTTTTTATGTCGAACATGGAAAAGAAAGCAAAAAGATCTAGTATTAATAACGAAAAATAAGATAGACATAGATTTCTAGGCTAATCATAAACTCATGCGGCATAGAAGGAACAAGACTAATGCTCTTAACTTTGTTCATAACATAACTATATAGAATCATCTAAAACATGTTAACAAGTAATAAAAGACATTCAATAGTAGCATCTATAGAATGAAAATCATTGTCATTCCTAATTTGTTGTTTCAATATGTCAGATTAGAAGAGCTCGAAGATTCACCAGAGGAAAAGGAAAGTCATGGAAGACATAAAATAGATTGCATTAAATGTGGTTTTAAGATGGGCGAATACATTGTTGGAAATCTCAAATGTTTTAGATGTGGTTCAGAACTAGATTAACAGCAACTGGTTTTCTTATTAATAAAATATAATTTGATTCGTTTTACAGTATCTCCTAATAAACCTGCTAAAAAACCCCAGTAAGTGGCTAAAACTAACCTCACTCTCAAATCAGACGGAATTCAACCCCAGATTTTCATAGAAAAAATTAAAGACTATGATAAAAATTCTGTTCTAACTAAAAGACGATCTTGGAAAAATAGAATTTCATTTCATTAATACTAACATCGAGTATCATAGTTGATCCAAGATTCATACGGAACTTGAAAAATTGTCAAAAAAATAAATTAATCAATAACGCGTTATCAAATTGGCCTCTTCTTTAAGTCTTAAAGAATGATGTCTTGATTTTCTCTTCCTTAATAATGAATTACAACAATAACATCTACGGGCATCAGAATAATATCTTATTCCGCACATGGAACATTTTGAATTAGCGCTATTATCTTTATAAGAGCCTTTTATAGGTTTTTCTTTCGCGCATTTACCTTTACAGGGCATAAGATGTAATGTTTCCCAACATTGATATCCTTTTCTTTTTATATTTCCTGTTTATTAGTCATGAGAAAGGTTGATGAAGAGATAACAACTACATTCTGACAATTCAAATTCTGAATGAAAAGTTGATTCTTTATATAATTATGATTTTGAAACATAGAGAAATGATTTTTAATTAAATTGACTAAAAGTGTGATGCCCTAGTTTATCATGGTTGTTGTTTACCAAATCATATTCTAGTAGCAAGTTTTAATAAACGTGATTTACACCGATTGTTATGAGGTTTTATCCTAAGAACATGGTCACAACAAGGACACCTCATTCCACTCCAATCCAAAAATAAATTACACTCTATACATCTTTTATGCCCCTCCGAATAATACCCTTTAGAATATTCGTCTTTGTAGGCCTTGTAAAGATGACATACATCCTTGCAAAACTTTCTCAATCCTTAGGAGTTCCAATAAACATTACTGAATTTAAGGTTAAAATTAAGCATTTTTTGACTGGGTATTTACTTTTGTTTCATTAACGGGTACGGTTTTAGGCTCCGAAAAGTGCTTACACATATCGATAAACTGTCTTTGCTTCTCTTGTAGATCATCATTTATTTTATCAACCGCCTTCATCAAATAGTGTTCCGACCCTGCTTGCTTAAGTAAACTTGTAGCAAAGTTAATACTATTGATGTCTTGAAGTATTCGGTGTATCTTGTTACAATTTTTTATGACGACGTTATCGGTATTTTGATATCCTCCACCCTCTTATATCAGATTGTTGTGGAAGATGAGTTAAAGTGTCCAGAGTTAATTTTAATTTCTCACATCTTTTTTGTAGTTTGAATATATTTTTTGCAACGTTATTATTTTTAGGTACAATGATATTATCTGTATCAAACTTCATGACTTTCTTTCCAATTCCTTTTGTTAGTTTATCTACGTTAGAAGACAACTTTTTTGTTCTTTTATGTAAAGATTTGTCATCAAACGGCATATCAATTATGGGTAAATTAACAGATTCTATTTTTTGAATTATGTTATTTGATTTTGATAATAGATTTTGTTTTCTTACTTTAAGTATATTTTCAAAATTCTTTAGATAATTTTGGTCTCCACCTGATCCCTTTTTATTTAAAACCTCCTTGTCGATTAAATCATATGCTCTCAGCTCTCTTTCTATTTTTGATAATGATTTAGAGATCTGCCTCATTGTTTTAAGGCTTTTTTGATTTCTAATCTTCTTAGGAAAAACCAACTGGTTATATTCCAATTTTTTTATATCGTGGTTTAAATCGAAAAAATCTTTCTCAGTATTGGTTTTTAAATATGAATTACTTTTTACTCTTTATATCTGCGAAATTTTTTTGAAAATCTTCCATGTAAGGCTGAATTAGTTGTAAGGATGATGTAGTTGATTTGCTTGCCATCGTTTTAATGTAACAATACTTATATTTATACATTATAGTTAATATAGATCTATATAGTTCCTTTATCATGTTTATATAAACACAATGAGAAAGTCTTGAAAATATGGATTTAGCATTGATAATTGAAAGTAACAACAGGGTGAGATGTCAGAGTGGTAGACATCATCATTAAAAACTACTCCCATTCTGTATAAAATAAAATAGGAACAAGAGATTAGAAGTTACTCTCGTTTTTGATTTAAATCTAAAAAATTTTATTTAAAGTTTTATGACTTATTTCGTCAACAATTCAGATTTTCATTATTTTTCTTTTTTAAGAATCTAGATGAATTGATCACATGGTAAATGATTCTATTAACCAATAGATGATCTGATAGCTAATATCTAATAAGGTCGATCTATATACATTCGTTATAAAACACATATAATAAAAATTAGAAATAAAGGGTATAAATCGCCACTAAAGAATTGTATAAAAACCAGGATTAACCATATACGAAAGAGAGTAGTAGATTGGGTTTACTCCAATACCTGATCAAAGAAAGAAATGAGGAGATTTCTTAGCATAAAGGAGAAAATAACGATACTAATTCCTTCTAAGAAACTAGATGTATATAAGTAAATTGAAATGAAATCCATTACCATCTTCATGGTCTACGGACATTATATTGAAACATGATAATAATGCCAGAAGTAAATAGTAATTAGACGAGAAAAAAATGAAAAAAATGACTGACGGATTAAATCTAAAAATATCCGAAATCCTGAATGAAAGTTATGTGGATATTCATGGACATGAAATAACATTTGAGAAAACAGGAAAGTTTGAATACACATCCGTATATAACATTAATTGCAATAGAAAATATGTTATTGATTTGTCACCAGCCACAGTATCAGTAAAGGAGATTACTATTCCAAGAGAAGATGTGGTATACAGCGATAATTATTACTCTAGTATAGACCAAAAACGCAAAACACAAATTTGTAATTAGTATATGAGAATAAATAGTGGAATATGACAACAGGTATTATTCTTTGAAATATCTATAAATAATACTTATAATCATAAAAACTTTAGAATCATGTAAAATTGTTAATTTATTAACTAACTTTGTACTTTTATAAAGTAAAGTATAGTAAAGTAGAGGAATTAACCGTAAATATACTCAATCGCAATTGGTCCATTGAAATTATTCTGTTTTAATCTTTGTAATAATGTTTCAAGATCAATGTCATTATCTAGATGTTCTTCATCTTTTATTGCAATAAATTGATTCTTATAATTTCTCTTAAAAACTTCATAATTTGAATAAATCCATTTGTAATTATCTTTTAATTCTCTTAATTTATCAAGTTCAAAGTCCATGAGCATTTGTGGATTCATGTTCATACATAGTTTCCATTTCTTATAGTTATGTTGTATATAGTCTATATCAATATCAATATTTTACATATCTGATCTATTGACATTTAGATCAAAGAAATCCCACCTCTTCTTATGCATAGTTAACTCAGTCAATGTTTCAATTATTCTCTAGCGCAAACATCTGCATGGGATCCTGAGAACTCTTCTTGTAAATTTAGTTCGTGTGTAATATTGCAATATGCTACCAGGATGAATTGAGTACCTGTACTAAAATCACAATCTTAATTTGGAAGAATATGGTTAGTTTCGTTTTCAGATCATATGTTTTTGGAATAAACATTGTAAAATTCGATAAAAACCAAAATAATTAAGATATTTATTATGAGGGTGGATTATACACTAGTATGACAAATGGTAGTAATAATAAAAAAAATGTAGATACTAGTAAAATCAAAAAGGAAAATAAGGATGCGGTTGATTCTACAAAAAACAATAAAAAAAATGTAGATACTAGTAAAATCAAAAAGGAAAATAAGGATGCGGTTGATTCTACAAAAAAGGACAGTATAAGCCTATCAAGTTCTATTTTAACAGAATCAGACAATAAAGAAAAGGAACAGCTCTCGTATTACGAAAAAGAAGTTCTAAAGGAATTAAAAGGTATTAAAAAAGCATCCAAGAACATCCTCAAAAGTATAAAGAAATTCAGTAGTTAATTAAATTTAAAGATGACGAGGTATCTACTCATCATTTTCTAAAACTACAAATAAATGAGTTACTTTAAATTTGATTTATTAGAACAAGTCAACCTAACGTTAAAAATACTACATTTTAAACGTCCTACTCAACATTATTAATTCTGGTCCAGTTGTTAGATTACCCACAATCAAAGATCGAGTGTTCCAAACAATCCCCGATGATAAATATGGAATACCGCCATTGATGGTTAAAGGCTCTACCTCTACCTTTAAAACTGATGAAATAGTTTCAACTTCTTTCTCTGTGGCCTTTGGATGTACCGCAGCACCATCATTTGTTGATACAATCATCGAACCAGTTTGATTGAAATCAGCAACAGACATGGTGTGAGATTCTATTCCTAAAACATCACATATTTGTTTGTCAAATTCATTCTTAAATAATGGAGACACAATTGCTCCTTTATCATTAGTGGATATTAGATTGCCTATAGCTGTCAATTTTGATTCTAGTTTGGACACATTCAATCCGGTTACTTGTTTTAGATGTAGTACCTCATCCTCTGACGCTGTTGAAGGCAGTAGCATCCCATTATTATTTAGGACCACCATAGGACCAATTATTCTATTTCCTGCTATAGAAACAAAAATTGGATCCACTTCTAAAATATCCGTTATTTTCTTTAACTTCGTCTCAGCATAACCATGTGGAAGTAATACTATTTTATCGTTAGATTTTGCAAATATACCTACATTAGGACTTTTATACAAGTCATACCTAAAAATACCCAAATAATTTAGAACATAGGTAGATTATCATATGAACCTATTGATTAAAATTTAATATAATAATAAATAGAAATGTAAAAAATACTAATTATAATATGGTAATAGAATTTAGCATGTCTATTAGGAAGGTCAACACTATAATTTTCGCATTACCATGTGTATTACTCTTGTTTTTGTTTAGTTGGTTCGGCCACAATAGCCTAATAGACACCACACAGGATCTCCCATTGTTTTCGGTGAATAAAGCATTAGCCCAAGAAACTTCCTGGTCAAATTATACAACTGATGATAGCACACTAAGCATAGCATATCCGACAAATTGGAAGATTGTTGAAGATAAAAAGAATGACGAAAATCAGACCAATGACATAATAGTATTTCTATCACCGAAAGAAAACCCTGAAGATCCCTTTCAAGAAAACATTGTCGTGAATATTTTGATTCCAAAAAATAACTTTACAATCAACGAAAGCATCAATACACAAGATATAGTTCAGAAACTTGTAGACCAGAATCAGGGATTTAGATTTGACAATATATCCACCATACATATTGATAGCATAAACAAAACAGCTGATAGCATAACATACAGCTTTGAAAATGCAGGTTTTTTGTTTAAAACTAAACAGATTTTTTTGACTATTAACAATAATATTTATATTTTTTCCCTTCTAACTGAGCAAAAGGAATTCGACAAATACGCATCAATTTTTGACAAGATGCTTATGAGCATTCATTTGTCAATCTAAAAAAAAGGCGTGGTGTTTTGCTAGTTTGTAATCTTGTCTAAACCGGTATAAATTTGGGTATCAAGAATATTTGTAAAACTAGCAGTCAAAACATCAGTCATTTTAGAAGTACTGGGGTTTGACCAAACAAAAGAGGTAGGATATTGATTTGAATCAGAAGTGGTATCAAGATTTTGTGCAGAAATAGGATGTAAAGATACAGAATTTTCATCAATATTTGCAGCAATACTGGTCTGTGAAATCGTCAAACTACTAACAACAATAATTGTCGACAGTATGATTAAAAGAGTCAATTTTGATGTAATTATTTTCATATCTTAAAAAATAGTAGTTATATATCTTATAAGAAACTCTTCAATCGTTACAGTAATAAATTTAATTAGATTTACCCTTTGTAAAATCAACTATTTTTTTTTCTATAGTATTTTATCTGAATGTTTTTATATCATACTTTCGGATTCTACAGAAACTTTATTTTTATCCTCATATTGCTTGATATGATTTTTAAGTTCTAGAGTTTTAGAAATTTCATCTAATCCATTTACCAAATAATTTTTTAATGTAGGGTCAATATCAAAATCAAAGACTTGAGAATTTATCTTAATTTGTTGTTGTATCAAATCTATTTCAAAGTTGTCGTTTATTTTGGAGGAAAAGAAATCTTCGATTGTATTCTTGTCCATTTTGATGACCAAAACACCATTTTTAGAACAATTATTGTAAAAAATATCTGCAAAAGATACCCCAAGGATTACTTTGAAGCCATAATCCTTAAGTGCCCATACCGCATGTTCTCTTGAGCTTCCTATACCAAAATTTTCACGCGTTAATAGAATCTGTCTTCCACTATATAGAGGAGAGTTCAATACAAAATCCTTTAATGGTAAACCTTGTTTATCATAACGCCAATTAAAAAATAAATATTCACCGTATCCAGTTTTACCCAAAAGTTTTAAGAATTGTTTTGGAATAATTTGATCTGTATCAATATTCGCAATATCAAGCGGAACTACCTTACTTGTCAGATTCTTAAAAGGTTCCATAAATACACCTGTAATTTTTATCTGTAATAAATCAAACTTAAACCCATTCTCTAACATCAACAAACTTTCCGGCTATTGCAGCGGCCGCAGCCATCAAAGGACTAACAAGGTGAGTACGTCCCCCTGTACCTTGGCGTCCTTCGAAATTTCTATTGGAAGTGCTAGCACACCTTTCACCTGCTTGAAGTATATCAGGATTCATTCCTAAGCACATACTACAGCCAGGCTCTCTCCATTCAAAACCAGCATTCATAAAAATTTTATCCAATCCCAATTTTTCGGCAGCAATTTTTACCTGTTGTGATCCCGGAACGACCATTGCTTTAACATTAGAAGATACTTTTTTCCCTTTCACTGCATTAGAAGCTTCGATTAAATCTTCTAATCTTGCATTTGTGCAAGAACCGATAAAAACTCGATCCACTGAAATATCAGTAATTGGTAAACCCGGTTTCAAATTCATGTATTCGAGGGCCTTAATAGCAGATTTTTTTTCATCATCATTTCCTTTAGAATATTCATCAGGAGAGGGAATTGCAGAGTCCACATCGATAGTCATAGCTGGATTAGTACCCCAAGTAACTTGAGGAGCAAGATTATCGATATCAATAGAGAAAGTCTTATCGTATTGCGCTCCGTTATCAGATCGGAGATTCTTCCAATTGTCTATTTGTTGATCAAATAATTCATTTTTGGGAGAATAGACTCTTCCCCTTAAATATTCAAAAGTAATTTCATCTGGAGCAACAAGACCCGCTCGAGCACCTGCTTCGATAGACATATTACAAATAGTCATGCGTTTTTCCATTGTGAGGGATGAAATGTAGTTTCCCTTGTATTCAATCACTGATCCTGAACCACCAGATGTACCTATTTTTCTAATAATGTTTAATATAACATCTTTAGACGATATAGCCTGGTTTTGCTTTAAACCGCCATTCAAAACTATTTCAAAATTTTTTGACTTTTTCATCCATAGACATTGAGTAGCCAATACATGTTCTACTTCACTGGTACCTATACCAAAAGCCAGGGATCCGAATGCCCCATGAGTGGAGGTATGGCTATCGCCACAAACAATCGTACTACCGGGAAGTGTCAATCCCAATTCTGGACCGATTACATGAACTATCCCTTGATACTTATCATGAATATCAAAAAGTCTTATTCCGAATTCTTTACAATTATTTTTTAATGCTTGTATTTGTAATGATGAGATTTGATCCACAATGGGCAAGGATCTGTTAGTAGTGGGAACGTTATGATCTACAGTAGCAAAAGTAAGATCGGGTCTTCTAACATTTCTCTCATTAATCCTAAGGCCATCAAAAGCTTGAGGCGAAGTTACTTCATGCACATAATGCCTATCAATGTATAAAAGGGACAAATTACTACTTTCATCAGAATATACTACGTGATTATCCCAAATCTTGTCGTATAGAGTTTGTGCCAACTATAATATATAATAACAAAACGACTATAATAATAATTATTTTATAATTAATTGAGAATTAACAATGCTTAAATGTAGTCTTTTATCATTTGATATAAATGCATGTTAATGATGATCGATATCCTCAACAAATTTTAGATCAGATTAAAAAGGGAACAACTACTTGTGCTCTTACCTGTAGTGATGGTGTAGTATTAGCTGCAGATACAAGAGCAAGTGCAGGATTATTTATTGCAGATAGGCATGTAATGAAAATACAAAAAGTGGATAATCATTTAGGTATGACAATTGCAGGTGGTGTTGCAGACGCCCAAAATCTAGTTGATACAATGAGATACAACTCAAATATATACAGATTATCTAAAAAAGAGCCAATTCCAGTCAGTTCCGCTGCAAGACTATGCTCTAACATTCTATTTAATCAAAGATATTTTCCCTTTTATGTTCAAATTATCATGGGAGGATTTGATTTTCGTCAGCAAAAAGGACAAATTTATAATATAGATTTATTCGGTTCGATGACTACAGAAAGTTTTATTTCAACTGGTAGTGGGTCCCCTGTTGCATATGGATATTTAGAGTCAGAATTTAAGGAAGGAATGAGCGTAAATGAAGCTTATAAAGTAGCAATTCAAGCCATTGCCGCAGCAATTAGAAGAAATGCAGGTACTGGAGACAGCATAAATGCAGTAATAATAGATAAAAATGGATATACAGAATTATCTAAAGAAATTAAAGATAGCGTCGGCGCTAAATTTTAATCATTTTATTATAATATAGTCATAAAATAAAAACAAAAACAAAAATCATTAAATTTATTCTAACTTAATCTAATTTATAACCAATAAAATCTTCAATTATGACTTCGGTCTCCTTTGGGAGTTCAATAATAGGTAGCAATTTTTTAATGAACTTATTAGCAATTATATGAATTGATTTAAAAGTATTATTTTTTAGGAAGGAGTTTAATAATTTCAGGAATTCAGTATAACTTTTAGGATCATATTCGTCAAAGTGTTTTGTAAATATATTATGAGATGTTGGATAAATATCTGATATTTCAACCGGAATCAAGCCAAAAAAAGGATTATAAAGACAAATTGAAGCCTCCGGAAAAGTACTGGAAAGTTTTCGTAATACAGAGGAGGAATAAAAAGGTCTTATCCCCTGATCTGGATATAAAAGTAAGATATTATTATTGGGAGATTTGTAGTTATCAATTAGCATATTGCGATAATTTTTTAGTTCTGGTCTAAACTGATCTATTGGTTCAAACAAATAGATTGCTTTTTGCTTAAAGACCGGAGTATTTTGTTGAATATATTCAAAATTCTTAATTGTATGAATTGCATCCATTAATTTGGGATGAGATCTTGCTTTTTGCAGCACGTATTCCCAAAGCCTACCATCGTAAATTGATTGCTTTACTGCAGACATCTCCTGTTTTAGAACATACAAATTATGTTTAGCAAGATTAATAATTCTGGTTTGTGGGATTTCATCGATCAATTCTTTAACTGAATAATCGCAGCAAACAGGACAGCAGCATGGCAAATACGAGAGATCTTCTAATCTCAGTGTTCCTGAAGAACTCATATAACGATTAGCTTTTGCATACAAGATATACGATGCAGAATCAAATGTATCGCAACCTAATGCAACAGCAAGAGGTATTGTTAATGGATGACCTGCACCAAATAAATGGATAGGTTTGTTTGGTATAGATAATTTGGTAGCTTCTATAAGTCGAGCAAGTGTAGAAAACTCATAAGCTTCCATCAGTTCAACCGGGCTACCAATTGCAAAAAATGAAAAACCCTTTTTATCTAAGAGTGAGGCGGAATACCGTACCAGATCAAAATGCTCAGCTCCCTGAATTGTTCCAGTCCATATTTCACCTTTTGATGATAAAATATCATCATTGCTATTATCCCCATTCTGGTCAGTTCTATTTTTTCGTATGACATCGATTGTTTCATCTATATTTGAAATAGTTTCATTTACATAGGATTTTGCCGTATTATAAGGCAAACCATAGCCTGTTGGTTTATCTAATGGAACGGGAATATCACTACCAATATCAAGTTCAAATTGGGCCATTATTGAAGGTGTTACGTTGACTTTACCGTATTCGAGCACTTGGTAACCTCCTGAATCTGTCATGATAGGACCGTCAAAATTAACGATTTGATGAATTCCCTGTTTTTCGGCCTTTTCACCATAAAATTTGAAAGCGATATAGGCATTTGTTATTATACATTCAAAGCCAAGACTTTTTAAAAAACTTGGGCTGATTTGTTGTTTGACTGGATGAATTACAGGTATAAACGACGGAGTTTCAAAAGAACCATGAGGAGTGGTTAATTTACCGATCCGAGCAGCTAAATCAGTACATTTCACCTCAAATACCAAGATTAATTCTTGGACTCCCTAAGGAATTCATCGTAAATCGCTTTTACACGTGAAGCAGCCAAACCAGATCCTTCCTCGATTCCAGATTCGGTCACCTTAATTTTGTCCATTACAATGATTGCACCTACGTCCTCTCGAATCTTTACTAATCCAGGGAATACTCTTGACAACCTTTCAGAAAGAGCTTTCAAATCAAATGGCCTCTCTAAGAGCTTTACCTCTTTAACGAATAAACCGTTTATCATTAATTTTTGGATTTGTTGAGATTCTACATGGTCCAATATTAAGTCAAATTTTTCGTTTAAACCAGTCAAAATACCGGCATAAGTTTTATTGTCTGAAGTCTCAATTGAAACTTTTTTTCCTAAAAATTGTACACTTTCTTCAGCAAATCTTCTTGAAATTAAAGCAGACATTATCCTCTTGGATAATGTCTTAAGGTATATATATATGAAGTCAGTTCAAATTAGGTTTATTTCAAAAATTTCAACATATCCGGGTCATTTTGGATAAGTGGCAACCAATCGATGTTTCCGAAAACTCTTTGCTTCCTATCCCCATACATATCGACAATCTTTTGAGCCGATAAGGACGGTAAAATACTAGTTGCGATCTCTAATTCAGAAAGTTTGGAAAACTCAAAGTTTTTTAATGCATCATAAGATATTATGCCCAAGATCTCAGCAACCATATTGTCACTAATTTTAGTTTGTGAATATGATCTGTCTTCATATATTTTTCTTAGCTCGTATGGCGACCTTCTTAATATTACCACAAGGTCTACTAACAGCGGATCTATTACATAAGGTGCAAGATGTCCAACAATGATACTATCTTGATATTCTTTCTTAGAAAGCAACAAAGTCAAAAAGTCAAATGACTTTTGAATATCTACATCATGATTTTTCCTATGGGGAGAAATTAAAAGGTTTTCAGACAAAATTATCTTATTAATATCAACAATTGGTACTTTATCAAACAAAGATGAGAGGATGGTAGCGATGGTGTGTTTGCCAACACCAGGTGTTCCAGAAAGTATTATTTTCAAAATACTATTACCATTGTATCATATTCTTAATTTTTCAATCTAAAGAATGAATTAAACATGGTTCTAAGAATATTCATTGAAGAAATTATTGATGTAATCACTAAGATCATCTCTTAATTTTATTACTTTTGTCCTTTTATCACCATCTAGATTTGTATGGAGTAATACGTCTAAACCCTCAACCAAGTATTGGATGTTTGAGAAAGTAAGCAGAGTCTTTTGATTTCTGTCAGTATTTTCTTCCACGTCGATAATGTTATTTCGGAATTGTTAAAGTTTATGGTTTAGTCGATTAAAGAAAAGAACAGATCACTTGTGTGAGAGGGAGATGAGAGAGAGAAAGGCTTACCTTAATAAGAACAGTAATAAGAACACATCACTAGTTTTTATCATATAGAAAAATCTAATCAAACTTTAATATACATATAAATATCAAAATAATCATGATAAAAAGGCTTGGTATTATTTTTTCAGGACTATTAATACTGTTATTATTATCAAACATCAACTATAATGCAAACATCCAAGTATTAGCACAGCAAAATACTTCGGCAAGTACAACAAACTCTTCTGTTCCCACTGTTTCTGACACAGTATCAAATATTACAAAGCTTTCAGGCGGTGTAAAGATAATTTCTCCAGACAAAGGAGATCTAGTCCCATTAAATTCAAACAATTCACTAGTAATCAAGGAGTTTCAAAGGATAATGTAACATCAGATTGTGACGTTTCTGTTATAATAAATAATGTAAAACCCTATCAGAATGTTAATCCTACAGGTGTTCAAGGAGACAATGATTATTCTAACTGGCAATACACAGTAGCAAGCAATTATACAAACATCAATGAAGGAAACAACAAAATAACATCTAAAATTCTTTGTTTAGATGGTCCACAAACATTACAAGCATATTACTCTGTAAATATTACAGCTACTAACTTTACACAAGCACAGTTATCTAGCTATAACATGATGTTAGAGTCTTCAAATTCAACGACAAATAGTGGTAATATGAGTCAGGCAGCATCAGGTGGATTACAACCTTTTGCACAAATTCAACAATTCAATCAAGATACAGGAAATGGTCCAATATGTTGTAAGATAGCAGGAAGTAGTCCAGGACAGGTGAGTGCATCTACTGCCGGTACAGACGTCCCCACAACTGATGCTACAGATGTTGCTACCACTAATGATGACGAGGAGATTAATGATGACAACAGTAATGATGACAACAGTAACAGGAATGACGAGGAGAATAATGATGACAACAGTAATGATGACAACAGTAACAGGAATGACGAGGAGAATAATGATGACAACAGTAATGATGACAACAGTAATGATGACAACAGTAATGATGACAACAATGATAATGATGGTGGAGGCAGCATGATGGACTCTATAGAAGACACCATAAGGGACAGTGGAATAGACTTTAGTTTTGATTAATAGTAATTATTTTTACTTTTAATCAATTCATTTTAAATTTCTTCACTATTATTTGTCCAATCCTCAATAAAATTAGTCAAAGTTTATGTGGCTATTCTCTACTTGATTTTCTCATAATTATCTAGTTATCCAAAATATTTGTTAAATCAAGCAACAAAAATCTCACATGTTTGTATCTGTCCACGTTGAAATAATACTCTTAATTTTTTCCTTGTGTCCTTTTTCGGCGAATATTCTATACTTCTTGTTAGGGTAAAATTGTCTTATAAAATCGAGATCCAATGGTTCTAATTTTTTAGATTTAGTATTATAAAACATCAGTCTTTTCAAAGTGGTCTCATCGACAGGTGGTTTTGTTACCTTCTTTCTTGTAATATTTATTACCAACACTACCCCATCATCAGGCAACCCCGCTTCCTTTCTAATTTCATCTTGTAATCCCTTTGATCCTTTTGAATCCATAATCCTTGTAATCCTGTTATTATCACTCAGATCAAATTCGTGAACGAGTGACAAAATATTTCTATTCAAGTAATCGTCTACAAGTTTCCTTGTTTTTTCATTTTCTACTTTTGTTAATTCATGTATCAAGACATCATCAGATAATTCTAATATAGATTCCATCTCTGGATTAGATAGTTTCTGAAAGACCGAGTTGGATTCCTTTGCAGCCTCCTTCATTACATAAGACAAATGGACATCAGCACCTTGGGATATTTTATGCAAGTAAATTGACCTGTGCATTTGGGCATAGGCCTCAAAGAATCTCATTGCTGCTTCTCTGGCTTGGGTTGAAACAGTTACAATTCTATCTTCTTTTAAGAAGTACAAATTTTGAACAATTCTCCCTACATCTACAAAACCATACTCTTTTGCCCCAGTTCTATTAGAATCCAATATCAGGTAGTTAAATCTGTCAACATTGTACGGATCTTCCTTTATAAGATAATTCAAATACCAATTTGACTCCAAAAAAGCATCCATCCTAGCAATAATCTCTTTACTGACGCCTATTCCTTCTAGGATCCTTTTTGTATTTTCGATAATTCTAAAATTAGGGGATAGATCGCATAATAATGCCATTATTTCATAAGACTCGATTTTGTTTTCAGAGGATTCTTCAACCAAATTAGTGAATTTCTTGTATATTATTTCCAAACTCAAGTATTCGTGTTTCCAATCTAAAGATGGGTTGACTAGTTTTAGAAATTCTTCAAAGGTATGAGAAAATGGGGCGTGTCCTATGTCATGCAATAGGGCTGCCAGCCTTGTTAGTTGAATTTGTTTTTTGATTTCGGTTTTGCAGTTAATTGAATCCATCAAGTCGATTATGGATGTGGAATTGATCTTGTTATTGGAATTCAAGATAATATGTGTGGAAGCCTCACCAGCAATATGCATGGCACCCAAAGAGTGTTCAAATCTTGAATGAGACGCCCCTGGAAAAGCCATAAAGAGATTGGAGCTTTGTTTTATTCTTCGGAGGCGTTGAAAATATTTTGTATTGATTATATTTTTCTCGATATCTGTAATTCCAACATATCCATATTCAGGAAGCCTTATACTGCTGGTGAAGTTTAAGAGGGGATGATATACTGGCAATAATGCTTAATGATTAGCCAATTTTTAAAAACTCTATGTTTTATCCTTTACAATGCATTTTACCTTAGTCATCGAAAAAGTTAAAAAAATGAATCAAACACGAATGTTAAAAATCCTCTCGATATAGGCAGAGGCTATCAAATTTTCATAGACGAGTTAAAAAAATATGGCGGAATCAAAGCCGCAATCAAACACCAAAGCCATCTTCTTGATGAAATAAAAAATAAAAATTCAGATTTGATTGAACAGAGGAAAACCTTGTTGGCATTATGTCAAAAGGCTATTATTCTAATGAATATGTTAAACAACCACTATTTCTATCATAAAGGATTTTTTGATCATTATCATAAAAAGAATGGTGTTAGTATTGTGGTGGCTGATCGGATATCAATACCTATTATTATTTTAGTTCAGAATGCCCCAAAAGAAGGTCAGAATAGCAAAGAAAAAGACACAAAGGGTGACACTGCTATGTCTTCAAATAATAACAACAATAAAGATGAAGATAAAGAAAGAGATTAGATTTATTCCTTTAATTTCCCTCTCTTTGAACTTGTTTCTTCTTCCAAATCATCTACACCCTTCTCAGTTACAGTAAATTTAGTGTCAGAATATGGATGATAGGGAGAGTCAATCATCTTGGCAGTTCTATTTTCACCTGACTTTCTGAGATAAATTCTATAGGTTGAGGCATGACCTAATACATTTCCTCCTGCAGCTTTTGTGGGATCTCCAAAAAAGGTATCTGGTGAAGATTGAACCTGATTGGTTATAACTACAGAAATATTATAAATCTCAGCAAGTCTAATGATTTTGTGTAGCATAGAATTGAGTCGCTGCTGTCTATCAGCTAGGGTGCCTCTTCCTGCAAATTCTGCCCTGTGCAAAGATATAATGCTGTCTATGATAACAAGTCTGGCTTTAAAATCATTAATATATTTTCCAAGATCTTTTATGATCAATTCAAGATGAGAGCTATTGTAAACCTTACAAACTGCGATACTTTTTAAAACGCTAGTTGGATCAAGTCCTCTAGACACAGCTATTTGATCTACTCTTTCAGGTCTGAATGTCCCTTCTGTATCGATATATATGGAACCACTTCCAAATCCACCATTTTCGACTGGTTGACTAGCCGTCACACACAGAGTATGACAAATTTGAGACTTGCCAGAACCAAATTCACCATAAAATTCAGTAACAGCCTGGGTCTCTATACCTCCCAAAAGAAGTTTATCCAAAGCATTTGAACCAGTTGTACATCGCAACAATGATTTTCTTTTTTCTAATGCAACATCTGCAGTAACAAATTCCTTGTCTAAAAGATTAGAATCTCGTAAAAGTTGTTGAGCAGCAATAATGAACGCTGCTGCACTTTCTTTTGAAGAGTTGATCTCAACAGAAAGTTCTTCTGAACTTGTAACTGCGAGGTCCATCACAGTTAGTACACCGGCATCACGTAATTTTTTTGCAGTAGTTGGTCCAATACCTGGAATATCTTGTATATCTAAATCATCAATAATAGTAGGGATAGGTTTTGATTCTTCTAAATCATTATCAGAAATTTCAGAAATTTCAGGGCTTTCGCTGGAAAGAGCACTTACAACATCCTCGTCTTTTATTCTTTCACTATTTCTTTTTTCGACCATATTCTACTATATGTACTTTCTGTTATATTAAATAATTGACTACGACAATGACTGCGACCAATTTTGAAACTATTGTTATTTTTCATCTTCCTCAAAGATCAAAAGTTCATCACCTTTGAAATTCTTAAAGGAATCAGTAATGCCCAACAAATTATTATTATAGAAAATATTGCTTACTGTTTCGTCTTTGATAGTCAAGACAATAGTATTAATATTAAAAATTTGAATTGTCAAAGGAAACTTACTTTGGAATAGCTCATCGTCAATTTTTATGTCAGCAAATCCGTTTATCGGAGTATTGGAAAATTGATTAAAAGTAATAGAAGAGCCATTGCTATTTTGAAAATTGAGTAGTTCTATAAAATGTTTATCGATACCATTTACGGTAAGCAATTTAAAATTGGCATGAAAATCTGTAACTAAACCTCTTGATACATTCAAAGACCAAGTTCCAGAAACCAGCTTTTGAAAATTATGGAGTACAATGGATTCAGAAGTTTGATTCAGAGATGTAGGAGGAGGTCCGGATAAATTTTGGTTTATCCCACTATTATCAGGAAAAAGTACAGTGGACAATAATCCTTTTGTATAAAATGTATTAGAATTGTTGATGGGTGGTAATGCCTCATCAATTCCCCCTCCAGTTGTTTGAGTATCAATGGATAAGAGTAAATTATTGTAATTCATGCCTTGTGCCAATCCCACATAATTCCAGAATTTAAGTTCCTGATTTGCAGATGGTGCAACTAATCCAAGATCAGAAGAGAAAAACAATAGTAAAAAAGTAAAAATCAAGGCAAGTGGAAATAATTCAAGCAAAAAAGGAAGAAAAGAGAATCGATTACCCAAATTTATTTCTTAATAAAATTCATAATATAAATTGTTATTGTACTGAATTGATTAATTATCTTGAATCTACATATTCAATGGTTAGTATGAAATAAAATTTTGCAGATTGTTAATCAATTTGCTTACCAAACTAGATGTATAAAATCAAACAAAATTGTCTTTTATTTTGCTCCAGTGTCATCATCGGCATAGTATGATTCATAGCACTCCACCCATTGCCATAGATCCATTTTTAGATGGAACCAGCGAGAATGTCATGAGTCCGTCTGCAGATGTTTGATTTGTTTTATTCAAGTATTCGTTGGAAATTTGTTGTACAATTGGTTTAGTAAGCATAAAATGTATAATATCTTTTGTTTGGTTATTTCCATCTACCATTAAAACATTTGTAACATCTTTTCCATTGGTATAACCTTGGTATGCACCGTCAGCGGATAGAACACTAGGTTTAGGGACTTCTACCTCTTGATGTATAAATACGGTATTCTTAGGGTCATCTAGTCTCTTAGGGTCATAATTAAACGGCATTGTAAAGTTGATGGAATTAGATGGTTGATTGTATGTTATATTCCCTATTTCATCATAATAAGAAAGAACTTTGGTTGGAATTGTTTTACCGTCTACAGTCAAGTTTGCATTCTTTGCTGCTCCAATACTGAGCCAACCATCAAAGACGGGTTGTTGATCATCTGGCAAGATTGTGCGAGAATAATCTACGGTTACAATTCTGACGATAAAGTGATATAAACCTCCATCCAAAAATATGGGTCCAGAAGCAACTACTGGAGATCCCTCTCTACTAGTATAAGCTTCAAGTATAGGATCAAGTTCCCCATATACTGATATTTGATTCTGATTTCTTGGCTGCATTTCTAATGGTCAAGTTTCCATCAGGATTAAAAAACCAGTCAGACAGCAAAGGTTTCCCGTCCTTTTCAATCGTAATAAAATAAGTAACCTCTTTGAAAGTTTGGTTTGTTTTTGAATCAAGTAGTTTAAACTGCACTGTGGGCTTTTGGGCTTGATCCTTGAATTGTCTCTGTGGTTACTACAGGAGGATTCATTTTTATCAGCAGATCTGCGTTTCTATCACCAAATGACGCTGATAATTGCTTCCATGAAAAGTCCATCACCATATGCACTCTTAGAAAAAACAAAAAAAGTTAACAAAGGACTAGATATCAAACTAAAAATCAAAATTATAGACAGGAGAAACTTCATAAAATAAAGTAGGAATTTTGGCTATATAATTATTATTGATAAGATAATAAAAAAAATTATATCGACGAAATGATCTCGTCTATATCATGATCCGATTGATATTTACCATAACATTAGTCGTTTTTATTCTTCAATCTACTGTTTTAGGATCGAGTGGAACGTTAACTATGGAATTGGCCTCAGGTCAAGCAGGTCAAGCAGGTCAGCCAAGTAACGATCTAGAAAGCTACAAAACAGTAAACTACTATGCAAGATTTAATTGCGGTACAATAAGTGACGATAGTGGTCCATTGAGACCCGGAAAATATGATTCGGATATTACGATATTCAACAAGAAAAGCTATCCAATAACCGTAATTTGGAAAGCTATTGCAATAGATCAACAAGTCAAGAATAATTTCAATATTCTAAATATCCCTTCAGAAAATATTGCTAACATTAATTGCGCAAAAATACTTCCAATTCAAGATAAAAATGCTACTAATTCTATCCCTGCTGCTTTATCTAAAAAATTCACAGAGGGTATTATAAAACTAGAAATCAGTGTTGATAACGGGCTATTGGTAAATAACTTTCTAAATAATCAGAATGCGAATATTATGGTAAACGAATCCGATATTGGTAATCTAATTAACGTGGATGTACTTCACACAGTGAATACTTTGGATGATTTAAACAAAGAAGTGTTATACTTGAAAACAGACTTTTCAGTTCTATCAAAAGATAAGAATAAAATAAGTAATTTCACGGCTGTCTTCCATATTGATCCCGATGAAATTGTTGATCCATTGTCAATTATCAAGAATAAGATTTCAGAGAATAATACAAATCAGAAAATTGATATCAATGGCTCTGAAATATTACTTAAGGATACAGAAATTATCTCAGATACATTGACAGATAATCACGCACTAACCGTTCAAAGAGTTGACGCAATTATTTCATAGAAAAGAACATCTTGTTTATCATTAGTGATAATCATCGACGATAAGCTTGACAACATTGACAAAACATCAGAAATTTAGTTAATTAATTAAACATTCATCTAATAATTTAATAATATTCCATCAATTTCTAGTATTATTTATAAATATTTTAGTTCACATCTTATATATTTAATCAACGAAGACATGGTGATAGTAAAATGGCACAAATGCCTGCATTAATTCCAAAGGAAGTAGAAATCCAGAGGCTAAAAAAGATCTATATAATGGTCATTATGCTAGGGTCTATTGCTGCATCAGTAGAAGTAGACAACTTTGTTGATGGATCATTGCACCAAACAGCCATCAGAGACAGTGCATTTACACCAGCTCATTGGTGGTTATACAGTCACTTTATTGCACTCCCACTAGGTTGGGGATTTGTTGCGATGTATGACAGGAGAGTACCAGCATTAAGAGGACCAAACAATTCAATGAATACTGGTCTAAAGATAACCATTATCGGTTATTTAGCTACCATGTTCACAATTGGTATCAATGAAATGTGGCACTTTTGGTTTGTTGAAGAAATATTTTCAGTACCTAACCACTGGATGTTTAACATGGGTGTAGTAGTAGCTTTCATGGGTGCTTTGGCCTATGTAGTTAGGGTATACGCACGTTTGGTAGAACTTGGCGCTGAAACTCCTGCAAGGAACCCCTATGTAGCAGAAATGTACAAACTAGCATTAGAAGGAAAACTCTACAGCAGATCAGTTCCATAATCTTTTTTTTGTTTTGTTTTAGTGCTTTGTTTTTGTTTTAGTTAGTTAATTTTACTTAATTATTTAGATACATTAGAATAGAAACCGATATAGTTAATTTCCCTAAAAGTCCAATCTTTCTTTATAGGAAATGCATCTTAAAATAAACAAGGTGGTACTTATAGTAACCCATCAGAATCCGGATCTGCATCATTAGATTGTTTTAGTTTATCAGAGAAACTTATCGTTTTACCATGATCAGATATGGAAATTTGGGTATCAACTCGAATGTTCAAACCTAATGATCTATATACTGCAAGCAGATCTCCCCCAGATATTTTAGAAATCTCCCCAAATCGAATCAATTCATTTAACCTTTTTATAATAATTTTAGTTTGCAAGGGAAATTGCTGTTCAGCGAGTTTTAAAACTTCGTCACCTCTATCGTACAGATAGCGCAACAAGAAATTCCTTTCAGAATCGATTCCTTCTGGTTTATTTTTATTTGTTTTATTCTGGAGTTCCAAATTGATCTTGTCTTTTTCTTTTGAGGCTAACTGCTCTTGTAGCTTTTTCATCTTTCTTGCTTTAATTAATTCAAGATCTGGATCATCCATGCCTGATTTTTTATCGGCGCCCAATTTAACCTTTAATAACTCCTAGTGGGACCAATCTAACAACTTTTGTGGCAATCCCAACCTTATGTGACACATCGGCAACCATATCGACATCCTTATACGCATCGGGAGATTCTTCGATCAATCCATTTTTAGTTAAAGATTTAACATATATGCCCCGTGATTCTAACTTTTTCTTCACATCATCTAACGTATAAGTTCTTTTTGCTTCTGATCTTGACATAGTTCTTCCTGCCCCATGAGCCGTTGATCCAAAGCTAAGATCCATTGATTTAGGTGAGCCCAAAAGAACCCAACTTGCAGTACCCATGGACCCTGGAATAATTACAGGTTGTCCTACAGAACGAAATTTATCGGGTAGTTGTTCCATTCCCGAAGGAAATGCACGTGTTGCGCCTTTTCTATGTACTACTAAATCACGAGATCCTTCCCCATCAACTCTATGACGTTCTACCTTTGCAATATTATGAGATACATCGTATACTAATTCCATGCCGAGATCTTGTTCGCTTAATTGAAGAACTCGTTGAAATGTCTTCCTCGTCCAGTGAGTGAGCATTTGCCTATTTGCCCAAGCAAAATTTAGCGCAGAAAACATGGACTTTCTATAACTCTCTCCTTCCACTGAGGTATTAGGAACACAGGCCAATTCTCTATCTACAACATTTAGATTATATTTTTTCATGGCTTGTTCTGACAACCGTAGGTAGTCACTACAAACTTGATGTCCAAATCCACGGGAACCACAATGTATTAAAATTTGTATTTCTCCTTCTTTTCTAATTCCCATGGTATTGGCCGCTTCTTCATCATATATCTTGTCCACTTTTTGGATCTCTAGAAAATGATTTCCCGAACCCAAACTCCCTAGTTGCATTGAACCGCGTTTTCTAGCGTTAGTTGAAATATTTATAGGATCTGCCCCTTTCATTCTTCCACTCTCTTCACAAGATTCAAGATCGGTATCTATTCCATAACCATTCTCTACAGACCATTTTGCGCCGTCAATGAGTAGATCGTCCAGCTCTGAGCTGGTCAGCTTAATAGCCCCCTCACTTCCAACACCTGTGGGAATAGAGGAAAATAGAGAATCAACTAGAATTTTGAGTTTAGAATGAACATCAGATTCTACAAGATTAGTTCTAATCAGTCTGACTCCACAATTAATATCATAACCTACTCCACCAGGACTAATGATACCCTCTTCTAAATCTGATGCAGCCACGCCACCCACAGGAAATCCATATCCTTCATGACCATCAGGAAGTACAACTACATGTTTTTTTACCCCAGGCAGGGTTGTGACATTGACAGCTTGATCGAGTGTTCGATCAAGGGCCATTTTAGATATCAATAGATCATTCGCAAATATTGTTACAGGAACATTCATCCCACGCGAATCTTCTTTATATATCTGAAATTGATAGTCAGAAATTTTATTAACCAAATGCTTCCCATTTTTTGTTACTAATGAACCAGACATTATTCCCTTTATGATAAATATTTTAATTTTGTCAAATATTAATCATCCTAAATAATAAATTAGATAATCAATATCTGACTTTAGACTAATGCCTATTTTACCTATTGATAGCGGAAGATATGGAACGAAAGAAATGAAAGACATTTTTGAAGAAGATAGAAAACTAAATTATGAATTAATTTTTGAATCTGCGGTTGCAAATGCACAGGCGGAATTACAGATAATTCCGATGGAAGCTTCTAAAAATATAGAAGAGGTTGTTTCATCTAATAAAATATCAGTACAAAGAGTAAAAGAATTAGAAAGTATAAGTGATCATGATACTGCTGCGATAGTAGAAGCAATAAGCGAGTTATGTTCAGAAAGTTCAAAACCTTGGATTCATTATGGCTTGACAAGTAATGATGTGGTAGATAGTAGTACCTCAATGCAGATGCGGGACGTATTTAAGATACTGGAATCAAAATTGCACCAGCTAATCAAAGAATTACTAAAAAAATCAACAGAATATCAAGATTTGCCTGCGGTAGGTAGAACTCATGGCCAACATGCAAGTATTACTTCCTTTGGACTTAAATTTGCTATTTGGTCAAATGAATTACTTGACCACCTAATAAGGATTGACGAGGGGAAAAAAAGATTTCTACTTTGCAAAACCCTAGGAGTTGTGGGAACAGGATCTTTGATGAGAGAGAATGCATTAGAGGTTCAAAAAATAGTTGCAAAGAAACTAGACCTCTTCCCCACCGAAGCTGCAACCCAAGTGATTCCAAGGGAGAGATATTCAGAAATGTTATTCACAATTACACTAATAGCATTAACATTAGACAAAATAGCTATCGAAATTAGAAACTTGCAGCGTACTGAGATCGGAGAAGTTCAAGAACCATTTAAGAAAGGACAGATGGGAAGTAGCGCAGTACCAGTAAAAAAAAATCCAATAAAGAGCGAAAGAATCTCTTCATTGGCCAGAATCGTTAAATCAAATCTGAACGTTTCTTTAGAAAATATAGCATTATGGCATGAAAGAGATTTATCAAATTCGGCTAACGAACGTTTTATTATTCCAATGTCATCCATCCTGGTGGATGATATGATAAGCACAATGATAAAGATCATAGCAGGTTTAAAAATAAACAAGGAAAAAATAGTAAATAACATAGAATTGACCAAGGGTCAAATATTTGCAGAATTTGTCCTACAAGTTTTGGTATTAAAAGGTATTCCAAGATTCAAAGCATATAGAGATATTCAATCAGTAGCCTTTAGTGCAGCTGAAAAACAAGAACACTTTTTTGATGCTTTAATAAAAGAAGAAGAAATTATCAATAATGTAAGCAAAGAGGAATTAGAAGTGATATTTAATCCCCAAAGTCAACTTTCTGCATCGAAGAACATTATAAGAAATATAGTAAATAAAGCGAAACAAATGAATATTTCCTAACCACATCTACAATATTTTTTCAAAGTATTTCTACCAATTTCGAATACTAGTTCAAACTCTCAAAGCAGTTTCCTAACTTTTTATGGTATTCTGTCATATGTACATGTTGATATAATAATTTTTAGTATCAATACGAGGTAATACAAAAATAACATTCATAAGATAGAAAGAGGGATAATTCAAGTTAAATATTAATAAATGGAAAATTAAACAGAACCCAATTTCCATTTGGGGTGGAAAATTGATTTGAATGTAGGCGAGTCGATTAAGAAATGGACTTTTAATTTGTCCTATTATGATTATGCGAGTTGCTTTTTCATTTCATTATCATTTGTCTCGATGATCACAACAGGTATTTTCGCCATCCCGCTAGTATCAGATTTTTTTTCAGAAAAGGAATTTGATTGGAATAGAGATTGGACCAACGTACTATTCACTACAACTAGTATGCTGGGTTTTATATGGGGTCTTATGGCACATTCACAGTTTGATATTTCTACAAAAATGGTAAGGAATACCTGGCATTTATGTCGTAAACTAGACCCATTTATAGGAGAATATGACTATAAAACATTCAATCCGGAAACAAATCATTTGGAAGACGGATATGCCTATCATAGTTTAGTAGATTTTTGGGATAGGGAAAACGAGGTACCCCACTGGCTTGATAAGGGAAAATACTGGAAGATATTATTGGAGTTGCGGAAAATAAACAAGAACGTAAGGCTGGAAGTGACAAAGGATGCAAATCTCCCTTTTAAAAGAGGAAAGGGTAACATAGTAGTTATATTAAAAAAATTCGATCAGGCTGATTCTCCGAGTAAGAAAAATAAATTAACTGATGGTAAGAATGCAATATTTAGGGTTATGATTCCGCAATGGCTAGTAATTAACACAGAATATAAAAGATTTAACATTTTCTCTCAAACAGAAATAAATACAGTAACAAACATACTTTCAGATGTTAATAAAAACATACCCAAAATAATTGATGAAATAATTTTCAAAGAAGAACCTTTTCTGAAAGATTCTGGAAATATTTTGACATCCTTCTCCACGTACCTATACAAGAGTCTCCCCATAAGGATAGTGTATAATAGAATTAAAGAAATACTTCCGGGTGCAAAAAAGCGTCAAATACAATACACGAATGAAAATCTTTCGAGTTTATCTCTAGATTATCTAATTGAATCTATTTTGTTAAAGGCCAGACCCACAGGCATCAATCAGGAATCATTGACTAAATTGCATTTATTGACCCAATATCTTAAAAAAGAATATGATAAGCTAGGCTTAGGAGAAGGATCGAGTGAATATCACAATCTACATCACTCCCTAGAAGTCGCATATATGAGCCTAAACATGTTACCAAAGGAAATTCATGGTTACACGATTACCAATAGAGACTATGAAATAATGCTAGTTGCAGCATTGTTACATGATTACGATCCGGACCAAGGCACCTCGCATTATGATTTAAAGTATACAAGAGTTCCCACAGTAGCAAACACTATAGCGGAAATAAAAAGAAAAAGAATTCATGATGCATATTTTTTGCTAAATAGTGAAGAACTAGTTAGATTTTTTAGAAAATATGAGTCTTCTCCTTTGGTAGTGGCACAGGAGTTTGCTACCACTCATCCAGAAATGTTAAATGGTAGAGAAGCTAAAATCGAAGGCAAAATAGTTGAAGCTTTAATATGGAGAACAGACTATCCTTTTAATGAAAATGCGTATAACAACTTTAATCGGTTACTAAAAGAAATAGATGGTCAAGACTTTTCCGTAGAGAAAATCAATCTAATCGCAGAAATTCTATCATTAGCTGATCTGTCAGTAACGTATCTTAGTTCTGATCCTCTCTTAGCATGGAACAGAGTAGTAAAATTGTATGAAGAACTAGATTTTCCATTGGTAGAAGCTGTTTCTAGAACTGACAGATTCTTGTCTTTATTTTCAGAAGGTTCATTATTTAAGGACATAATATCAAGAAAAAACTTTCCAGATGTTTTCAGACAAAAATGGGATAATGTATATCAATTTTTTCATGAGGGAAATCCATCAAACAAAATAAACAATCTAATCTTGGATGCTAAAACAAAATATGAAAAAATTAACATGGATGTGTCGGTCAGTAATTGCGATTATTTAATTAACACTGCTCTTCATAATAAGAACGAATATCATATAGGAATTGTAAAAGATAAAGACGAAATAATAAAGGCACAAACAAAATTATCAGGACTTCAAATAGAGAATTTAGAGATTCTTCCAGGCAACCCGGACAACATTCTCCCTTTCATAAAAGATAAATCCGTTGATAATTTCATGATAACAATCTTTTGTGATAATTCTGAAAAAAGAGTCAATAAAGAAAGGATACTAAAAAATCTACTTCATTCTTACAAGTCTAAATTAAGCCAAGATGGAACTATTCAAATTATTGTGGAGAACGAACAGGATTTTAGAAAAATATTGTCATTAATACCTGAACATGACTTTAAAACAACTAACATGTCCGATAAGGTTGCATTAAGAGCACTGAATCTAGATAAATCTGGACACACCAATGATGCTAAAAATGTCAAAATAATAACTATACAAAAGCAACAAAATAATGACAATAATATACAAAAATGACCCCATAAAAAAAAGAAATAATAAAGAAAGAAAACATCCAAATATAATATAATTTTGGTCTATATTAAAAAATTAGATGTTTTTGGATTTAAATCGTTTGGATCAAAGAACATTTCACTAAACTTTCAAAAAGGTCTAATAGCTGTAACTGGACCAAATGGGTCGGGCAAAAGCAATATTCTTGATGCAATAATATTCGCTTTAGGGGAGAACAGTCCAAAAGCCCTTCGTGTAGACAAATTTCAATCACTTTTTCATGATAGTAGTTCAAATGATAATTCTAATAAAATAGTTAAGGTCAGTGTAACTTTTGACAATGAAGATAGAGGAATTCCAGTGGATGCCAATCTTGTTACCATAACGAGAGAAATGTCCGGAGTCAACACTGGAGAAAGTCAATACTATTTGAATAAAAAGAGAGTATCGAGAAATAATATCTTGGAATTATTAGAGATAGTGGTCGCCTCTCCTAATAAACTGAATATAGTCCAACAAGGGATGATTACTAGAATATCGGAACTGAATTCGGAAGAAAGGAGGAAAATAATCGAAGATATAGTTGGACTCTCATATTTTGATGAAAAGAAAAATCAGGCCTATAAACAACTCGAGGAATCAGACAGAAGGCTTGAAATAGCATTGGCTAAAATGGACGAAGTAAGGAATAGGATTGATGAGTTAGAAGAAGAGAGAAACGATCAACATAGATATTTACAAATAGAATCAGAGATTAACCGGCTAAAAGCGATAAAACTGTCCGGAAGCATAAATAATCTAACTGGAAAAATATCAGAATTCAATGAAGAGCAAAAAACTAAGGAAATTAAAAGTCAAGAGGTTTCAAAAAAACTAGGAGAAGTAACCACTCAAATCGAAAACATTAGTCAAGAGAAAAAGTTATTTTTGGTTCAGGCCAATTCTGCAAGCAGTGAAAGAACAAAAAATGAGAAAAGACTATCAACAGTAGCCTATGAATACGAAAGAAATAGAGCTACGATAAAAGAAGCAGAACATTATTTTGACCAATTAAATCAAAAGGAGAAAACCAATGAGATCGAGCAAAAAACCTTTAGAGAAAAAGAGATCGAATTAAACAATCAATTAATAGATATTGAATCCAAGATCAAGATAGATGAAGAAAACCATAAATGAGTTGAGAAAGAAAAAATCTGAGAAAACCAAAGAAATAGATGAAATTAACAAGATAAACTCGGGTGAAATAACATACAAGAATTTCTTGACAGATAGAATAAATAAATTAATCCCCATAAAAGGAAAAATTGAAATAACCATAGCCAGATTTGAAGAAAACATTAAAAATTATTCCGAAAAGATAAAGGAAAATGACTCACAAATCCACAAGGTCCTTGCAAAGAATCAGGAAATTGAAAGTGCTATTCTCAGTTCAAAATCAAAAATTAAAGAGCTTGATACAGGAATAAGTAAGCTGGAAGACGAGAAAGAAACAATTGATAATAAATTATTCAAAGCTACCGCCGAAACCAATATCTCAAAAAGAGTAATAGAAAATGCAGAAAAAGTGATCATTAAATACGAAGAGAAAATAAACCTAGCAAAGAATAGTTTAACTGAGGATTATGCGATTGCAACCCTATTAAAAGATTTTAAGAATTTAGATGTAATAGGATACGTATTTAATTTAATAACATGGAATGAGAAATATCAAAAAGCTGTAGTTGCATCCGGAAACGAATGGATGAAAGCTGTAATTGTAAAAGACATCAAAAGTATGATTACACTTGCAGAATTCTCAAAAAATAAAGGAATACATTTTCTAAAGATAATTCCACTCGAACTACTTAGTGGAGAGAAGATAAAAGATATTGAAGACAATCCATCGATTTTGGGAGTTCTCTCAGATTTTGTCTCAAGCAAAGTAAAACACTTACCCGAATTTTTATTTGGAAACACGATTCTTACGAAGAATCCGTTGACAGCATATTTATTATCCAATAATGGTTTCAAAGCCGTATCAACGAGTGGAGAAATTTTTTTTCCTAACTTGTCGTTAATGCAATTTGATTACGGATCAAAAATTGCAGATGTTACGAAGGATTTGTTACTTTCTGACTCTATTGAAAATTTAAGAAAAAATATAGAAAAATTACAAGAATTAACAAGAATAAGAATTACGGAGCTTGATATGCTAAATAAGGAGAGAACATTCTTGGGAGGGAAACTGGATACATTTACTTTAGAAAAGTCCAATATCACAAAAAACATCAATGAGTTAGAAAATCTTTTAGTAACAAATCTTAAAAATTTGAATATACTATATACTATAAACAAGGAACATAGCACACATTTGGATGATCTTTTTCGCAATTTTAGCTACTCTAAAAGGAGGTTCAAAATTATTACTAATACTAATAGTAGAATGAATATTGAAATAAAAAATACGGATGAAAGAATTGACATGCAAAAGATAATGAAAATTGAAGAAGACGGACGCAAAATTGTTGGTGAACTAGATATCATAAACACCAGATTAAATCAATTGAAATTAACACATTCGATGGTAAAGAATAATATAGAAAATATTACTCGGGCACATAATAAATCCATACAAGAAGATGATCAAATCAGGATAGAAAAGGTTGAGAGGAATAGGATTCTAGAAAAAGCCACATCAGATGGAAAGGATATAGAATCAGAATTAAGAACTCTGAGGGAAAAGGAAGATGAAATAATTCAAGCAACAAGCACCACTTACTCAAGATTACAAGAGTATGAAACAGAGATCAAGAAATTAACCGAACTAGAAAAAAAACTTGGTAAAGAATCAAATCAATTAGAAAAAGATATTGGATTTTTAAGAAAAGATATTCTAGATCTGGAATATCAAAAAATGAATCAAACTAACGATCTTGCTAGATTAGGTCACAAATCCTTGTTGGAAAGTTTTGATGTAGACGACTTATATCGCGAACTGAAAGAAGAGTATGAAAATATAAGAGATAAAGTAAATTTTAGAGCAGATGAAACTTATTTAGAGATAATAGAGGGATACAGAGGTTTATCGGATAAAAGAAACCATCTTGAAGAAGAGAGAAATTCAATTGTGAATTTCATAGAAGAAATAGGTAAAGAAAAAGAAAATCTATTTACGGATGCTTTCAAGAAAGTTGATGATGACATTAGAAAAACATTTTCCGATATTACCGGAGGTAATGCCTATTTGGAACTTGAGGATCCCGATAACATTTTTTCTGGCGGGATTTTATTAATGGTGCAATTTCCCAATAAACCTGCCAGGGAATCTACATCCTTGTCTGGAGGTGAAAAAACAATGGCTGCAATAGTATTCCTTCTGGCATTACAATCGCTAAAACCATCTCCATTCTATTTAATGGATGAGGTAGATGCCCATCTTGATGCTCAAAACACTGAAAGGCTATCAAAAATACTACTACTTAGATCTGTCAATAATCAAATTATAATGGTAACACTCAAAGATTCCACAGTAGCAAAATCAGATTTAATATTTGGGGTTTATCCGAAGAATGGACTATCTCAAGTGGTAAAGTACAATCATCCAAGCAAAGTCAAATTAGAAGTAGAGTGACACATAATTAAACGATGGATAAATTGAATCCTAATTAATATTTTGATTTTGATTTTTTTTGATTTGGGTTTAGGTTTCTATAATAGAAACAAGAAACAGAATGTCTCTTGCTAATATCAAATTGTTCTATATCATTAGTACAATCAGTAAAAGATAATTTACACCTATTATAAAATTTACATCCCTTTAATGGCAATTCAGATAAATTTATGCCACCGAAGCTCTTATAGAATTTAGATTCATCGGTTGAAAAAGTAACCGCATCCAGTAACATCCAAGTATACGGATGAAGTGGATTATGTAACACTTCATCAATTTCTCCATATTCGACGATGCTTCCAGCAAACATAATCCCAATCTTATCACCAATGAATCGCGAGGTTGCTAAATCATGTGTGATATAAATAATAGAAATATTCAGAGTCTTTCTCAACTCATTTAATAACGACAAGATTTCAGCTCTAACAGAAATGTCTAACATCGAAACAGGTTCATCAGCTATTATTAATTTTGGGATTTTTACAATTGATCTCGCAATTGAAACACGTTGTCTTTGACCACCTGAAAGCATGGTTGGATATTTCTCCAAAATCTCTTCAACGGGTTCAAGTCTTGTTCTACGTAGTGCAAGACGCACTTTCTCATCTTTTTCGTTACGACTTAATTTATTCTCATGAATTTTTAGTGGCTCCATGACTATGTCTTTTATTTTGATGTGGGGATTTAAGGAACTATAGGGATCCTGATGGATCATCTGGATCATTGAATAAAATGCTTTCCTTTTTTTTAGAGAGTGAACGTCATTCCCCTCAAAGGATATAGTACCATCGTCGGGGATTATAGCACCCATTATGAGTTTAGCGAGCGTAGTTTTTCCAGAACCAGATTCGCCGGCTATAACCAATACTTCACCCTGTCCCAAATCAAAGGATACATTATCGATTGCCTTTCTGGCTGGATTTGATGAAGATAAAAGATGGAAAATATTCCTATGAATTGGAAAAGTTTTGTTTACATTCCTGACCTGAAGCAAAGGCGACATAAATAAAATATGAGCTTATTGGTATTTTAAAATATATCTATTAGTGTTCAGGAACACTGATTTGATGCCCCAGATTGAACTCATTTTCTTATGATTAATAGTCAAAAGTGGTTAACGATTAGAGTCAGATATTAATTTGTATTTTTATAGACATTCCTAACAATTAAGCAATATCCAACCTTATTGTAGGTATATAGACATTGTAAACCATGTCAACTATAGACTTTTTTTGTACCTGTAAATTGCATTTTACTTTTTTACCTCGATCAAGAATGTAAGAAAATATATCATGATGAATTGATGATGATGGGAATATCATAAGCATATTATATTATTGTGAAAGAAAATCAATTACATCTCAACATTGGTCCTAGTTTTCAATAACTTTCGTAAAACTTTCGTTATTATCATATTCAGAATCATGAAAATCAAAAATTCGGCATAATGAGAAGTTTTACAAATTCGGCATTTAGATTTTGATTCGGATGAAATAATTGCCATTAAATTTTTTTCAGTTATCATGATCTTCTTGATGGCTTTATAGAATTTTGGATATAGCATATCAATAATTTCCCTGTTATCTCTCACGATCGAAACAAATGGATAGTTTTCATAAGCCAGCATCTTTACATTAGCTTTATAATATTTTACTAAGGTCCCTTTAACCTCTTCTGTTTTATAAACACCTATCAAACCGTTTTTTTTCAGTATGGTTATGTGGTGTCTCAAAGTAGTCATGGCAATGTTAAATTTTGCTCTTTTTAATAAATCAAATAAATCCTTAGTCGAGAGGTTCCTATGATAAAGAAAATCTAAAATTTTTAGTCTGTGGGGATCGCTAGGTACTTTTGCAACATTTTCATTCATCAAAATTGTAGTCAATGGTCTTTCATGAACTATAGTTTTTCCCATAGGATACTTTTTTCATCCAATTTTATTAATCTTGATTAAATATAGTGATAATAATCATTTATTGAACAGTTGCACGAAATATGATTATGAATTCGATGAACAAATGCGTGTTTTGTGAAATAATTAATGGAAATATTAAAGCTAGAAAGATACATGAAACCGAACATTCAATAGCAATTTTAGATGCATTTCCCCTCAAGGATGGACATTCACTTATAATTGCCAAATCACATAAACCCAAAATTCAAGATTTGAGCTTTATAGAAAACAGGGACATTTTTGATGCATTGCACCTATTGACTGAAAAAATAGAAAAATCAATGAACTGTAATTCTTCACTAGTAGGTGTACATAATGGAAGGGATGCTGGGCAAGAAATTCCCCATTTTCATATTCATATTATTCCAATTGCAGAATCAAGTGAAAAGATTTCAATTCATTCTCTTTTTAATAAACGAGATACTCAAGGAAGTGATTTAGATGAACAATGGAGAAAAATATCCAAGGAGATACAAAGAATCTAAGAAATACGAGACAATACTTCAGGTAATTCAGAGAGAGTGTGTATAGTGAAAAGTGGTGTCTCTTTTTTGTTCATAGGCTCTTGAATTTTGTATAAAGAGTCCAAAGTTCTTATGGTCTTCATTCCGAGCTCATTGGCAGGTAAAATGTCGATATCTAATCTATCTCCAACCATGATGCAATTGTCAATACTTGAATTAGAGCCAAGTAACGCCTTATGAAATATTTCATGATTTGGTTTTTTAGATCCAATATCTTCTGCTAAACATACTATTCTAAAATGCTTATCTAGATCGTTTAGAACCAATAGATTGGCTGAACCGGATGAATTGTTGCTGATTATACCTAATGAATATTTCTTGGATAATAATGGGATGAGGTAGTTAACTTGACTAAATAGTTTGATTAGTTTTCTTTTATTTTCTAGCAAATCCGTCTTTAAAACATCGAAAATCACAGAATCATATCCCTTAGGAAGGATAAGACTTACCATTAGGGAAATAATTTCCAGAAATCCTGATGAACCAAATTTTCTGTTTCGAACTAAATCATTTCTCAACGTATAATAGTTTCTTTGATCTATCCTAGCCCCATAGTCATTAAGTGTCTGGAATAATAGTTTATCAAAATAAGTAACGTAATTCCATTCATCAATGAGCGTTTGCCCAAGGTCAAAGAAGACGAATGGTCTCACCAAGTATTTTTAAAGCCATTAATTATTTATAGTTTAGATTATTTTATCAATACTGATAATCATCGACGATAAGCTTGACAACATTGACAAAACATCAGAAATTTAGTTAATTAATTAAACATTAATCTAATAATTTAATAATATTCCATCAATTTCTAGTATTATTTATAAATATTTTAGTTCACATCTTATATATTTAATCAACGAAGACATAGTGATAGTAAAATGGCACAAATGCCTGCATTAATTCCAAAGGAAGTAGAAATCCAGAGGCTAAAAAAGATCTATATAATGGTCATTATGCTAGGGTCTATTGCTGCATCAGTAGAAGTAGACAACTTTGTTGATGGATCATTGCACCAAACAGCCATCAGAGACAGTGCATTTACACCAGCTCATTGGTGGTTATACAGTCACTTTATTGCACTCCCACTAGGTTGGGGATTTGTTGCGATGTATGACAGGAGATGTACCAGCATTAAGAGGACCAAACAATTCAATGAATACTGGTCTAAAGATAACCATTATCGGTTATTTAGCTACCATGTTCACAATTGGTATCAATGAAATGTGGCACTTTTGGTTTGTTGAAGAAATATTTTCAGTACCTAACCACTGGATGTTTAACATGGGTGTAGTAGTAGCTTTCATGGGTGCTTTGGCCTATGTAGTTAGGGTATACGCACGTTTGGTAGAACTTGGCGCTGAAACTCCTGCAAGGAACCCCTATGTAGCAGAAATGTACAAACTAGCATTAGAAGGAAAACTCTACAGCAGATCAGTTCCATAATCTTTTTTTTTGTTTTTAGTTTTAGTTTTTGTTTTAGTTAGTTAATTTTGTACTTAATTATTTAGATACATTAGAATAGACAGGTTTGATTAGACAGAAATTGTATTCTTAAGCAGTATCATCCAAATAGCTTTGAGATCCAAAGTTGCAATTTAGCTGGATCCATTTCTAATATTTGTACATTTCCATGTCTTAAGATCTCGGTTCCGTCCTCGTCATATTTAGATAAAATGACCACTTTATTGATCCCTACTGTAATAGCCATCTTGCTACATTCTATGCATGGAGCAAGAGTAGAGTATAAAGTAGCATTTTTGGTACTGCCAGCATTTCCAAACATAACGCATTGCATTATTGCATTGGCCTCCGCATGCACACAAATACACCTATCTAAAGATTCACCTGATTTAACAATACCTTTAATCCTATCTGTACATCTTTTACATCCACCCTCAAAGCAATTTTGGAATCCAGATGGGGTACCATTGTAACCAGTTGATATTTGTCTATTATTCTTAACTATTACAGCTCCTATTTGCCTAGTAAGACAGTTGGATCGTAGCTTTGCCAAAAAAGCTTGTATCATAAAGTAAACGTCCCAATCGGGTCTTTCAAATTCCCTGTCTAATCCATCCATAAATTCCTATATATAATAGCCATTAATTAAAATACAACAGTTCAGAGCTAGAAGGTTGTCATCATTACTGTAATAACATAAAATAATGACACATATAAAAATATTAAATAGTTTTTTTGAGGAACACTAAAGAATAAATATATAATGTGCCAAAGAATTTTGTTTTCAATTGCATTTAATTCCAACCTAGAACAAGTTGATAAGGCATTCTCAAACACTGAAGTTAAAATCAATCAATTTATTGATAGCAAATGATATCAAAAAGGTAAATATAGAAAATATCGATATGAATCGACTAGATTGTTGCAATTTTTAGTATTTATGTAGATTTTTTACTTCCTCCTATCTTGAACATTTTCGTATTACACACAGTACATATACCTTGAGTAGCAGGTCTTCCATTTTTCATGGTTACCTCTTTTTCATCTTTCATTTCTCTTTTTGCTTTGCATTTAACACAATATCCTTCCATCTGTTTAACCTTCTGCATGAGTAGATAAAATACATGTAGTATAAAATTATTGTTATAAATGACTAAAAAATCATCACTAAAATATCACTATTTTGCTAGATTACGATATTTTATATAAGTAATTATTGCAAAAAATGATATTGAATGCAAAAGAAATTCAGGATAACATTCTAAAATTAATTAAAGAACATCACGACTGGTTCAATGACTCCATTCCCCTCATAGCAAGTGAAAATATCCCCAGTCCAGCCGTCAGGGAAGCTGTGGCGTCTGATTTTGGAAATAGGTATGCAGAGGGTTGGCCTGGAGAAAGGGTATACGCAGGGTGCACTTTTATAGACAAAGTTGAAAATATTTGCAATGATTTAGCAAGATCAGTATTTAAAGCTGAATTTGCAGATTGTAGAGCAACTTCGGGAGTTGTCGCAAATTTGGCAATATATTCTGCATTCTCAAATCCTGGAGACACTATGATAGCTTCGTCGATTCCTACCGGTGGACATATTTCACACGGAAAAAAGGAGCACTCAGGAACGGCCGGCTTGGTTCACGGATTAGTAATAGAACACTTTCCATTTTCAAAAGAAAACATGACCATCGATGTTGAACTGACCAAGAAAAAAATAGATACAATGATTGCCGAAGGAAAAGCACCGAAAATAGCGATGTTTGGCGGCAGTCTTTTTTTGTTCCCTCATCCTGTGAAAGAATTATCAGAATTCTTGCATGAACGAAATGTGTATATAAATTACGATGGAGCCCACGTAGCAGGTCTAATCGCTGGTGGACAATTTCAAGACCCTTTACGAGAAGGCGCTGATTCGATGACCATGAGCTCGCATAAGACACTATGGGGACCCCAAGGAGGCATCATAGTATCGGTTGAAAAATATTCGGAGTCTATAAAGAAGGCAATTTTTCCGGGAAATACAAGTAGTCATCACCTGCATCATGTTGCGGGCAAAGCAGTAGCATTGGCTGAATCATTAGAATTTGGAGAAGAATATGCAAAACAAGTCATCAAGAATGCAAAAATGCTTGCCTACTCCCTTGCAAATCATGGATTCAATGTTTTAGGGGAAAAGAGAGGCTATACTGAATCACATCAACTTGCCGTCGACGTCTCAAATTATGGTGATGGTGGAACTATAGAAAAGGACCTTGAAAAATGTAATATAATCCTAAATAGACAATTGCTTCCTGGGGACATAAAAGAGGGAAGAAATTATTTTCATCCCAGTGGCGTTAGAATAGGAGTTCCTGAAGTAACCAGACTAGGAATGAAGGAAGACGAAATGCAGGAAATAGCAACCTTTATTAAAAAAGTTGTAATAGACAAGCAAGATATTCCTAAAGTTTTGACAAAATGTAACAGAGTTCAAAAAGAACTTTCAAAAGGTACATTACGCTTTTGATAATGAAACCTCTGCATATCAATATATTCAATTGGTGAATAGGAAAGAATAAATCAACCCAAATCAGAGGAATTGTGCAAAATTACTCGAAATATCTAGCCTTCCTATAGATATTTCTACACATGATTTATATAATATAGAAGGATCAAATATCTCTGCAAAAAAATATGCCAATCGATCCAGATTTTCCAGCAAATCATCAAGTAATTGGAAAGATAAAAACTTCAGACGATGAACATTTTCACTATTTATGGGGTCCAGGTTCACTAAAAGAGGCAGCAGAGAATACAGAAGTTAAAGAAGCATTCCAAGCAAAAGGAGAAGAAATAGGACCTTTAGGTGTAAGTGGAACTATGGTAGCAGTCGACTGGGATTCGTGTGTAGCAGATGGAGCATGTATTGAAGCATGTCCTGTACAAGTTTTTCAATGGTACAGAACTGAACATGACGTATCAGCTAAAGAGGCAGTAAATGAAGTATTTGAAGGTACTGGTTCTTCAGTTAAAGAAGAAAGAAAAGACTATACAGATAAAGCAGATCCAATCAGAGAACATGATTGTATTTGGTGTATGGCATGTGTGTCAGTATGTCCACCTCAAGCAATTAAGGTAGATCAAGCCGCATTGGAATTCCACGAAAAAGCATCAGGAACATTTAACGAAGAATTATCAAAAGGTAGTGCACCACCACCTCACGCACACTAAATATTTTTTTTTAGAATCAGCAATAATTACTATAACAAGATTATTCAAAGTTAGAAATACAAAAGTAGATACAGTAAATCAACATATCAAAATATAAACTACCAGATCATCCAAGATTCTAACGTTTTTGAGAATGAATTTAGAATAAACCTACATCGTGATGAAATATCCAAGTGATCTTCACGGAGTGATTCATCAATGCATTGAACGAATAAAATTAAAGGAGAAGAAGCAGAATCTAGCCTAGTCCAATCATTTCCACACGATTCTAAAATAGCATCCACCTTTTGATTATATAGTTTGGAAATTGTAAATGACACATCCTCCAGTTCAGAGTTTGAAATCTCGTGAGATGAGAGGAATGACTTCAAGTTCTCTGAATTTATTAGAAAAGAATCGATATAGTGATTCTTGATTGATTTAGGTACTCGAGTCATGCTAAGAAGGGGAAGGAGAAGAATCCTTCGTTAAGAAATGTTTCTAATTTGTGTTTCAAATAGTCATTAATTTTGCTACCATCTACCTTACCTCTCAGAACTGCCATACTTTTCCCCATCAATACACCCATGGAATTGGGCCCTTTCTCTCTTATAACGCTCAAATTATCATCAAACAATTTATCCAATGTAGAAAATAAGTCCGTATCATCTAATTTAGTTAGGTTGAGGGAATTTATTGCTTCCTCTACCGTCATGCAATCCTTTTTCATTAATTTTTCAAAAATTAATATTATAGACTCTTTTGCAATAAATCCCTTATCAAGCCTATTGAAAATGTCTAGAATCATTTCATCTGTCAAGAGGTCCTTATCAAGATTATTTCTGGAGAGACTAACGATATCTTCAGTAAGTTTTGATGCAACAAAGGTGGGTGAAATAGTGGGATTGGTTATCAAGAGTCTTTCAAATAAATTATAATAATCAGAATCAAAAATTTGTTCAGATAATTTCATATTCAATCCATACTTTTTCATGATTCCTTTGATTAATTCATTCCATGGCAAAGGTATTTTATTTTTCAAACTATCAAGTAAGTTACGATCAACAGGAATTGGCATTATATCCGTTTCAGGATACATTCTGGATGAACCTGGTCTAGGTCGTGAAAAAATGGTAGTTCCGTCTAAAGTAACTGAACGGGTTTCAGCAATGACACCATATTTAAATTGGATTACCCTTTTAATCAATGGTTCAAGAAGGTTGCTTATTTTTTCCCTGTTACCGCCTATTATTATAAAGGCATCGTCAGTAGAAACATCAACAGATTTCTTAACGCTATCTATCTCATTGATAGTGATCCCATAATTAGGTAATTCATCGGAATGAAAGACGCCACCCAATCCAAAAAATCTAACAAACTCTCCTAACTCTTTACCTAGTCGTACATCTTTCACAGGTTCATAGCCAATCAATCCACTTAGACCCCTCAAACGGATACAATTAATGACTGGGTCTGGATCTTTTAATATTTTTTTTATCACCTTAGATGATGAATTTGAGAACAAGGAAGTTATGTCTTCAATTTTATCGCCAATAAAGGAATCATCAATATTTCTATTTCTAAATTCTTCCGCAATTTTGATTAATCCGTACTGTCTTTTTGTTTCGTAGTCTAAAACTTTGATAAGTTGTGATAATTGCTGTACTCCCTTGACTTCGACTACTTGACCATCATTGACAGATATATTCACATCCTGCCTTATGCTCCCAATTCCTCGAGTCACTCTTTTACTACTTCGAAGTAATCTACCTAGAGTTAATGCGACGTTTACAATTTCTGCAGGAGTCCCAGATATGGGATCAAGTGCGATTTCGACTAGCGGGATCCCAAGCCTGTCGAGTCCGTATTCCTTTAATAGAGGATTGGTAGAAATTAATTTTGCTGCATCCTCTTCTAAACATATACCCTGGACACCTATCTTGTTGAAATTATCGACTTCTAAGTAACCTCCCGTTGATATCAACATAGTTCTTTGAAATCCACTGACATTAGAGCCATCTATCACTAATTTCCTCATGACATGAATTTCATCAACAATATTTGAATTTAGAGCAAGTGAAAACAACAATGCTGTTTCAAGTGCATCTTTGCTTACTTCATGTGGGGGCTCCTCGTCAGCTTCTACTAAACAGCTATATCCTACTTTAGAATAATACTTGATTGAATTCATTTTGGCGTGTTCAAATAATGCAGCTTTGTCAAAATCACCCAATTCACTTTTTGTAGGTCTCAAAACTCGAATAAAGTTGAAATCATAACCCTCGTCGTTGGATCCATCGCCTTTGCAATTACAAAAGAGTTTAGACGATGTACTTAGTTGTTGATGTATTTCAAAGCCAACCTTTACGTTTAATTTGTCGATATCTAGATTCATCAAACTCGTCCTCTTTAAACCTATTAAACTAGTGGCAACATATTAGAAATTTCATTAGAATAATCAGTTTTCATGATCCTAACAAAATCCTCGGCACCCGTATTATTACCTAATGCCCACATTGCTTTAACGACGGCGGTTTCTGAACTCATATTTGAAAGAGGGATAATACCCAAACCCAAAAGGTCTCTGCCGGTATCATAGACGGTCATCTGTACCGTACCAAATATACATTGTGAAGTCATAAAAACAAAAATGCCTGAATTTATTAGTTTTTCTAAAATAGGAAAGCAGTCTTTACTCACATGTCCAAGCCCAGTGCCCTCCAATATAATGACTTTATAATCCATCTGTAAAAAGTTCTCAAGAAATGAAGAACTAAATCCAGGATAGAATTTCAATAGAAACACTTTATCACTAAAAGCCGTCCTTGAAGTAAAATTTTTTGAAATATTTGCACGTTCTATTCTTCCGTTGTGTAATAACTTGTTGTATTTTATGTCTGAATTCTCAATTAAGGCAAAAGGCATACCATTGAGCGATTTAAATGCATCACGTTTGCTGGTATGGTTTTTTCTCACTCGTGTCCCAAGATGACATGCAATTACTTCATCTGAAGTATTATGGTGCATACAAACAAAAATGCCTGAATATCTTGCATCCTTGATAAATCTTATTGCACCAACTAGATTGCTGAATGCGTCTGAAGAAGGTCTATCGGATGATCTCTGAGAACCAACCAAAAGTACAGGAATTGGGATATTTTGGAGCGCGAAACTTAATGCAGAGGAAGTATAATGCATGGTATCCGTACCGTGAGATACAATAATTCCATCATAGTGTTCGTTGTTGATAGCAAATGAAATTCTATCCGCTAGAGCAGACCAATGATGGGGATTCATGTTTTCACTATATTCGTTGAATAAGAATTCAGGATAAATGTATCCATAGTCAGAAAGTTCTGGAAAAGCAGAATATAATTCGGATGCAGTCAAAAGTGAAGTTACACCACCTGTTCTATAATCAATTTTACTTGCAATAGTGCCACCTGTGCTAATTAGCAATATTTTTGGTAATAATTTAGAACTATTCATTTTATCGAACAAATTGTGGCTATTATTATCATCGTTAGCACGGGCATTATCACTTGGATCGGATTTTGCTACAGGTTTTTTGGATAATTGATCAATATTTTTATTTTTATTGATAATTTCTATAATATTTTCTATTTCAATTCCAATATTGTAACCGCTTTTCAATTTTAATACGATATATTTGTCACTAAAAGTTTCATATCGGGGCAGAATAATGCCAAAAAATTCTGCTTTTTTAGTAACTATTTTCACTTCATCACCTACGCTAACTTTAAATTTGTTTAAAAATTTTTGAGAATTTCTACTATAGCTTTTATCAGAGCTCTCATGAGAATCGAGATCAATATTTCGTGTCAAATATAGAAGTATGAAAAAGGTTTGAAAATATATAGTTAGATCATGAAAGGTAAATTTTAAGAAGAGTATATAGTATATGTATATAGCTACTTAGGGTTTCACTAATAACTTTCCAATCATCCAAGGATGAAATAGACAGGTATATTCATAAAATCCGGGTTTATTAAAAACAACAGTGAAGGAGTTGCTAAAAGAGTAATCAAAGTTCTGTTTCTTATCCAAAGCTAGCAATGGCCCAGAGTTAACGAATTTTTCAGTTCCATTAAAAGCATATATAGAGTCTCTTTTTAGTTCCATTACATTATCATCTGCTGTAATTACGGTAGGAGTTAATGCTCGTGCATTTAACATCATAACAATCCGTGTTCCATTACCAGTCGTTTCTTCTAATGGCTCTCCCAGATTATTTAATACAGGGACAAATTGTGTGTTATTAGAAACGTAGAAGGGAACTCCGATCTTTTCGGCATTATCTAAATCCCTTATAAAGGTAACAGTATGAGGATTTGGAACATCGACTCCGTTATACCACGTTATACTATCCCCGGCAGTTATTTCTACATAATCAGGAAAATACTTTGTAAAGGATACAGTATTATTTCCTTCGCCCACTTTAATAGCGTAATTATCAGGCTTTACAGATAAGGTGTTATTACCGGTTGAAGAACTATTGTTGTTTTTGGCATCAACTGTAGCATAAACAGAATTAATATGAATAGTAAAGATAAAAACAGTAAATAAGATTCCTAGATGAAAAATTTTAAAAACTAGCATTTCCTAAATCCATCTATATTTCTTACCATTACAATATATTGTTTTTTATATTCAAGCTAAAAATAGGATTATTTGATAAGCTAAAGCCCCTATTTAATTAAGATCAAACTATATTTTAGTAAATTATTCAAATAGGAATATGATATTTAGGTAAAATCATCCTGAAGTGATTTTGACTCGATTAATTCTTGAATCTCCTCATTCATCTTTAGGAACCTAATACCCTTTTCAGTGGTCCTGTATTTACCGTCGGTGCCAAGAGCCAACAAGTTATTCTCTAATAGTATAGGCAAATATTCCTTTATCTGAGCATATGATAGAAAGGCCTTGTACATTATTTTAGTTTTTGAAATGCCTCCATTAGCGGCATTTAGGATATTAGAAATTATTTCGGTCCTATTCCGATATTTCACACAATAATATAGAAGAATGTATTATATAACTTATATTGTTGATTATTCTATATTAATATACTATAGTCGATTTAATTATAAATACACAAGATTATAACAGGATATTAATTATTGATTATTGATTAACTATAGCTATAAAGTTGACTAATAAGAAAATCAATTTTTCAGAATGTGAAGCGATTATCTTTGATATAGATGGTGTATTAGTTGACGTAAAGAAATCATATGATGAAGCAATAATAAAAACAGTCCAGTTTATTCTAATTAAGAGTTTTAACATAAATTTAGATAACTTTCCTTTTCAGGACATGATTTCTAAACTTCGAAATACGGGCGGATTTAATAATGATATCGATACCGCTTATTCAATAGTCCTAATAATTTTATATTGTATCTTAATTAATAAAATGAATACAGACAAGACCATTCAAGTTTTTCGTAGTATATTGGAGAAATTAGATGACAGAGGTAAAGATTCGGTAGAAAAAGAGCTCGAGAAGATCGGAAATATAACATCCATAACAAAAGAATTAAGATATCCAAGTGATGGCGATACGATTTCCACACTTTTTAATGAAATCTTTTATGGTCCAATTTTATATAAAAAGCGGTTCAATAAGGAGCCAATATATTATTTTGACGAGCCACTCATAAACAAGGATATTCTAATAATTAAAGAGAGTACAATACGTCTTCTTTCAAAGAAATTTAATGGAAATTTGGGATTGATATCCGGACGGAGCAAAATTGCTTCTTATTTCACTCTTAACAGTCTCATAGATTACTTTGATGAAAATGCTTGTGTGTTTTTAGAGGATGAAAATAGAGAAGTTTCCAAACCTAATGCATTTTCCCTACACAAGGTATTTGATAATTTAAAATTGACTAGTGCGTTGTATGTAGGAGACTCCATTGCAGATCTTTTAATGGTAGAAAATTTTAGGAAGCAAACAACAGAGGATAGAATATTTTTTTGTGGAGTCTATGGTGATGGGGATGGGATGGCAAAATAAAAAAGGATCAATTGATAAGAAAAGACTGCTAAAATCAAATAATGCAGATGTAATCATTAAAAATGTAAACGATTTACCAAATATATTAAATAATACAAAAAATTAAAAGCACATAGTGATTATTGAGGATCATCAACGTACGTGTGAAATTGAAAGAAGGACGAAGGAAGTAAATATAGTGACTAAAATCAATTTAGACGGAAAAGGAAACTCAAACGTTAATACAGGGATCGATTTTTTAAATCATATTGTAGTATCTTTTTCAAAACACAGTAAGATTGACATTGATTTGAAAGCAAAAAGTGAGGACGGTATCAAGCATCATCTAATAGAAGATACAGGCATCGTATTAGGCCAAGCCATTGATAAGGCCCTCGGCAAGAGAGAGAACATTAATCGTTTTGGAAATGCCACAGTTCCAATGGATGAATCCGTTTCAAGCGTCGCTGTAGATCTGATAAAGAGACAATATAGTCACATCGATATGAAATTAGAAAGAGAAAAGATTGAGAATATTTCGCAAGAAGACATTATTCATTTTTTTCAATCATTCATTGGAAATATTAATTGTTGCATGCATGTTATCGTACAGTTATGGAACAAATGATCACCATAAAATCGAATCGGCCATAAAAGCCACCGCAGTTGCATTAAGGAATGCCATCGGGATTGATCCAAATAGCGAGGGAGATCCTACCACCAAAGGGATGATGTAGTATATGGTGAAAATATCAATTTTTGATTATGGAGCCGGAAACATTTTTAGTCTTCAATCATCCTTGCAAAGAAACGGAGCACAGGTATCAATCATAAATGATTTTGAAGAATCATCAGAAGTGGATGGAATAGTATTACCCGGTGTTGGAAATTTTGATCCAGCAATTATTTCAATAAACAAATGTAAAACGGGATTCTCCCGATTTATGAAAAAAAACATTCCAGTCTTGGGAATATGCTTGGGAATGGAGATGTTATTTGAGAAAAGTGAAGAGGGACAATTAGCAGGACTTGATATAATTGAAGGAGAAGTATTGTCCCTCCCCAAAAACTTAGTAAAAATCCCTCATATAGGATGGAATAGTTTGGAGATAACAGATAAGAAGAGTAAATTATTTGAAGGAATACCAAATAAATCTTGGGTCTATTTTGTACATTCTTATTATACTACACCTAAAAATAGCGACATAATAACATCAAGATCGAATTACGGAGTACACATCCCGGCCTCAATAGAAATTAACAGTATTTATTGTACACAATTTCATCCAGAAAAATCAAGTACAATTGGCGAAAAAATGATTAAAAACTTTGTAAATATTTGCAAACGATCAAAATGAAAAGCATCGCAGCAATTGATCTATTAGATGGCCAAGTAGTAAGATTGGTTAATGGTAAATTAGAAAATAAAACTGTGTACGATGACAATCCATTAGAAGTAGCAAAAAAATGGGAATCCGAAGGGGTTGATATGTTACATATAGTTGATCTAAATGCAGCTTTGAATACAGGAAAGAACAATAGCGAAATAATATTAAAAATAATTGATTCGGTAAACATTCCAGTACAGGTTGCAGGCGGTATCCGAACTATTAACAGTATAAATAGATTCTTAGACATCAAAAAGCCAATAAAGGTTGTCATAGGAACATTTGCTTTCAAACAGCCAGAGATGATACAAAAGATATCAAAGAAAAGACTAAATCGGATTATAATTTCAGTAGATCATAATAAAGAAAATGTAATGATCTCTGGATGGAAGGAATTTTCAGGTATAAAATTATTTGATGCCATCCGGTTTTACCAAGAACTGGGTATTAATGAGTTCTTGCTGACAAATATTGACAAAGATGGCACTTTGGAAGGTCCCGATATAGAAACACTAATCAAAATAAATAATACCTTTAAAGATGTAAAAATAGTTTCTAGCGGAGGAGTCAGCAATATAATAGATATATTAAAGTTAAGGAACGTTAATTGTTATGCAGTAATCTTAGGGAAAGCATTGTATGACGAGAAATTGAAAATAGAACATGTTCAAGAATTGATTTAATATGGCAGTGGCAAAAAGAATCATTCCCTGTCTGGATGTAAATAAGGGTAGAGTTGTAAAAGGTATTAACTTTAAGGAACTCAAAGATGCGGGAGACCCTGTCAAATTAGCCAAACAATATAGCGACGAAGGCGCTGATGAATTAATATTTTTAGACATTACTGCGGCTGAGGAACATCGCAAAACAATGAAAGATATTGTAAAAAATGTAGCTAGTGTAATAAACATACCATTTACGGTTGGGGGCGGCATAAAGACATTGGAAGATGCACGTAATCTACTCCTAAGTGGTGCAGACAGGGTTTCAATAAATACCGCTGCAGTAGTAGACCCGGAATTGATCCAGGAATTGATGTGTATTTTCGGAAAGCAGTGTATAGTAGTTGCTTTGGATGTAAAAAGAAACTATGATCAAGGTGGAAAATATTTTTTTTCCAAGGATGGAAAAAAATATTGGTTTGAAATCAAGATTTTTGGTGGGAAAAAATCTACTGGAATTGATGCGGTCGCAATGGGCTAAAAAAGTTGAAAAGATGGGAGCAGGAGAAATACTTTTGACAAGCATAGATACAGACGGGACAGAAAATGGATACGATATTGAATTAATTAATGCGATTTGTGATAAAATAAATATTCCTGTAATAGCCTCAGGAGGATGCGGATCGGTTGATGATATACTAAAAGTGTATAAAAAAACAGATGTCGATGCAGCATTGGCAGCATCTCTGTTCCATTTTAATAAGGCAAAGTTAAAAGAGGTTAAAAAATATTTAGAGAAAAATAACATATTAGTAAGACCATAATGTTAAGTTAATGCAGTATGGGGAAAATACAGTAACAGTAACAATATACTAAAATTTAAAACTAAAAGTATTACTTGTCAGAGGAGCATTAATCACCTATCTAAAGTGTTTTGACGATATCAAAAGTGAAAAACTCCTTCTTATATTCCTCATTCATAATTTTAATATCTGTCACTACGGCATCCTTAGGTCCCGACTTACACCAACTAAGCATTTTATCAATATCGACATCCAAACCCTCCATTACAGACTCTACCCGTCCGTCTGACAAATTTCTAACCCAACCAACGATACCTAGCTCCTGTGCCTTTTGTGCAGTGTTTTGACGATAATATACCCCTTGTACCTTTCCACTTACAAAAATATGAACCCTAGTATAATTTATCAAAGTCAAAACACCATATGATATTTGAATCATACAAAATTGTTATGGAATTAAGCCGCCTTCTTCTTCATAAAGATCCTTATAAGAGGTGCCTTTTCTTATTAATTTTATATCGCCCTCACAAGTTTTCATCAGAACTGGGGGCTTAGTTTGACAATGAAAGGGCATATTAAACACTAGAGAATAAGCTCCCACATTATAAAACAAAATATAATTTCCAACGTTCGCATATGACAGGTCGGATAGTTTCGAGGTAGGAAAAACATCTAAAGTGTCACACAACCTTCCCACAAGATGAATATTCTTCCCAGTATACTGTTTGTTAGAATTGGAAAAGTAAATATGATTATTGGTGTTGGTGTTGTGTTATTTGATATCACTTCCTGAGGATATTCTTGTTTAAGTAAAGCAGCATCTAACAAAAGATGATATCCTGTATCTAAAATAACTATTTTATGATCATTGTATTCTTTAGTGTTGACAATTTTTGATACCATTATAGACGATTCTGCAACTAGGTATCTACCACTCTCTATCATTAGTGTAAATTTACCATGAGAGGACACTAGATTATTCAGTTTTTCTATATAAACAGACGACATTTCACTTGGGGTAGGAACGGGCTCGTTATAAAATACAGGAGTCCCGCCACCAATATCCAGTGTTTTTAATGAAAAATTGGGGATTTCTTTTTTTAGTTTATTTAATAATGAATTTAGTCGGTCTAGAGCATTAACATAACATACAAAGTCGGTAATTTGAGACCCCAGATGAAAATGAAAACCCTCAAACTCCAATAAAGGATTATCAAAAATGGATTTAACAATGAAATAAGCTGAATCAACTTTTCCACCGTTTAAAGGAACTCCAAATTTGCCATTTTTGTAAGATGCACGGACCTCGGCTTTAACACCTACTTCAGGATTCATACGCACCATTACTTTAGGAATAATGCCAACAATGTTAGCAGCTTGAGACAAATTAACTAATCCAAAGTAAGAACTAACGACAATTCTCGTAATCCCATAAGAAAGGACCTGCTTATATTCATCTAGTTCTTCTGTTACACTTGTGTAGACAATATTTTCAGGATTAATGTTTAATTCTCTTATAAAAAACAATTCACCCAGAGAAGTAAGATCAAAAGTAATATTGTCTTTCATGAATGTTTTAAGAATAGATGGATTAAAATTAGCTTTAATTGAATAGGCAATCTTTACATGACCATGAAATTTTTCATAAGCTCCGTTAAGTTCTAAAACTTTATCATGCAGAGCCTCTTCGTCTACTAGATATAATGGAGTACCATATTTTTCAACCAACTGGCTAATTTCTTCGTCTGTAAAAAAACGATTAATCTTAGATAACGTTACTTTGTTTTGAATAATCTGTAGTGCATTTTCAACCATTCTTTTTGTGAAAGTTATTCAAGAAATTATACTTAAAAACATTGCCCCTAAAAATTATTTTCATTTTAATAATTATGTTAAATAATTTATAATAATTTTTATGCAATATTAATAAAAAATATAAGATTATGACTTTTTTCAACTAATAAAGAAATCAAAATATGGGAGAAAATAGAAAAATTACCTATAGTAAGGTACTGTAACTTTCTCACCCGACTTACTATCTCTTTGAGTTTTTATCTTCTTTACAGCATCTTCGAAATGTTTCATTGTAACATGTGCCTCCGATGCATGTTTTGCAGCGTCTTCAGGATTACTATATTTTTGAAGATACTCATGCAACACGAGTGAAACCGCCGTATTTGCAACAGCAGATACATCAGCTCCACTAAATCCATCTGTAATTTCAGCGATTCTATCGAAATCAACGATGTCAGAAATAGGTTTTTCTGATGAATGAATTTCCAATATTTTCTTTCTTGTAGCCTTGTCAGGTAAAGGCACATACACTATCTTATCAAACCTACCTGGTCTTAACAATGCAGGATCGATCATATCCGATCGGTTAGTTGCGGCAATAATAACTACACTGGTTAATTGTTGAATTCCATCCAATTCGGTTAATAGTTGCGAAACGACCCTTTCAGTTACCATGCTATCACCTCCCAGTCCTCTTACTGGTGCGATAGAATCTATTTCATCAAAGAAAACAACACATGGTGCGGCTTGTCTTGCACGTCGGAAAATTTCTCTGACCCCTCTTTCGGATTCGCCAACCCATTTTGACAATAATTCCGGTCCTTTCACGCTAATGAAATTAGCTTCAGATTCTGTAGCAACTGCCTTGGCAAGCATCGTTTTTCCGGTACCAGATGGACCATGCATCAGAATTCCTTTGGGATTAGAGTGACCTAGTTTTGTATAAAGATCTGGGTACCTTAATGGCCATTCCACTGCTTCCTGTAGCTCTCGTTTAACATCATCTAATCCACCTATATCATTCCATTCAACATCAGGAGATTCCAGATAAACTTCCCTCATGGCAGAGGGCATCACTTCTTTAAGAGCACTTTCAAAGTCAGACATGGTAACAATCAATTTATTCAATACTTCAGGATTTATTTTCTCATCCTCCAAGTTAAGTTCAGGTAACAATCGTCTAAGACATTTCATTGCAGCCTCCTTACAGAGATATTCCAAATCTGCACCAACAAAACCATGACTTACAGATGCTATTTTTTCTTGATTTACATCTGATTCTAAAGGCATATTTCTTGTATGAATTTGTAGGATTTCCAATCTACCACGCTTATCAGGAACTTTAATTTCAATCTCTCGGTCAAATCGACCAGGTCTTCTTAGAGCTGGATCGATGGCATTTGGTCTATTTGTGGCAGCAATAACTATAACTTTACCTCTTGCTTCCAATCCATCCATCAAAGATAATAACTGAGATACAACTCTACGTTCAACTTCTCCTGTTACTTCTTCTCGCTTTGGAGTTATAGAGTCTATTTCGTCGATAAACATTATAGAAGGAGCCTTTTCCTTGGTTTCTTTAAATATTTCACGCAGTCTTGCTTCAGATTCACCATAGAATTTGCTCATTATTTCTGGACCAGAGATACTTACGAAGTGTGCATTACTTTCATTAGCCACTGCTTTTGCCAACAAGGTCTTACCGGTACCTGGAGGTCCATACAACAACACTCCCTTTGGTGCCTCTATACCCAGTTTTTCAAATATTTCTGGATGTCGTAATGGCAGTTCAATCATTTCACGAACTTTTTGGGCTTCCTCTTTTAGGCCACCAATATCTTCGTATGTAACTTGTGGTACTCCACGGAGAGTTTCTCCCCGTTCAGCGATATGAAATACAGTTTTTTGAGTAACTAAAACGGCATCAACACCAGGACCTGGGGTGACACCTATGACTTGAAATGTAAGTCTACCACCAAAATATGGCACCATCACATTGTCGCCTTTGATTAATGGTACACTTTCAAGAGCATCAGCTAAATATCGTTCATCAATTGGAGGAATAGCTTCTAATGGTGCAACTATAACTTTTTCTGCAGGAACAGCTTTAATCTTTCTAACAATTACAGTGTCTCCTATAGCTACACCTGCATTATTTCTAACCAGACCATCAACTCGGAGTATACCCTTACCTTCGTCCGAAGGATAAAGAGGTAAACATTTTGCAACTGTTCTACGTTTACCTTTAATTTCCACGACATCACCTGTAGATGCGCTCAAAGCATCCATAGATTCATAATCAATTCTAGCAACACCACGGCCTACATCTCGGGTATAAGCTTCTAGCACCTTTAGTGATATGGTGTTTTGGCTCATAATTATATAACTACACAACTCTTTATAACTTTATTATCAAGAGTTGGATGATTTCTCAGATATTCTTTAATTTGGAAAATTTCAAATTAATGTGTCTGATTCCATTATAATAGAAATTATGTTATACTATCAAAATTCCTAGAACTATCAAGAATAAATTTAATAGCGGGCCTTTGAGATCGATATATTAGATTTAATTGGGAAAGAGGACATTAGTAAGAAGAAGAGGGAAAGGAGGAAAACAATTTAGAGCAATTATAGTTGGAAAAATAGCTCCCACTAAATATCCTAATTTTGAGATTAATGAAGTTCATCATGGTATTGTAATGGATTTGGTACATGAAAGAGGAAGAGATGCACCAGTTGCTAAAATTAAATTTGATGACAATAATTATTCATATATTCCGGCCCCAGAAGGTACAACAGTCGGAAGCAAAATTGAGATAGGAAATGGAGCAAAACCCTTGTCTAAAAATATTCTAGACTTAGGATCCATACCAGATGGAACACTTGTTTGTAATATTGAAAAAAATATTGGCGACGGTGGAAAATTGATAAAGGCAGCCGGAACATCAGCAATAGTATTTTCACATTCCGTTGATAGCGTAAAGGTGAAATTCCCATCAGGAATGATCCTAAATATGAATCCCAAATGTCGTGCAATGATTGGAGTTGTTGCAGGAGGTGGAAAATCGGAAAAGCCGTTCCTTAAAGCCGGTAATAAAGCAAAATATATGCAATCCAGAGGAAGATTATACCCAGTAGTAAGAGGAATTGCTCAAGCAGCAGTATACCACCCACATGGTGGAGGAAGACATCAACACATAGGTCATCCATCATCTGTAGCAAGAAACACCCCGCCTGGTGCCAAAGTAGGTAATATTGCACCCAGGAAGACAGGAAGAGCAAGAATTAAGAGGAGACAATAAATTAAGAAATCAAAAAAAAATTTATTGTAATGTATGATATCTCAAAAATACTTGGTGAAATGGAATTTGCTTTAAACACCAACAACTTTTTGAGATTAACTGCTTTGGAGGATCTTCATAAAAATGAAAAAGGAGATCCGTTTAAAATTTTGATTGGCACTATTCTTTCATCTAGAACAAGAGATGAAAATACCACTCAGGCGCTTATAAAACTATTTAAGAAATATGAAGGAGTAGAAGAGATTTCTAAAGCGAATTTGGACGATATTAAAAAGGAGATATCATCCGTCGGTTTTTACAATATCAAGGCAGCTAGGATAAAACAAGTCGCAAACATTATAGAAAGTGAATTTCATGGACAAGTACCAGATGATGAAGAAGACCTATTAAAACTACCAGGAGTAGGAAGAAAAACTGCAAATTGCGTACTCGTATATGCATTCCAGAAATCGGCCATACCTGTAGATACCCATGTGCATAGAATTTGCAATAGATTAGGAATAGTAAATACAAAAAGTCCAGAAGAAACAGAAAAAGAATTGTCTGCGTTGGTAGACAAAAAACATTGGATTAGACTAAATTCTGCATTTGTGAGGTACGGCCAAAATATTTGCCTGCCGCTAAAACCAAAATGTAATTACTGTAATTTAAGACAAATTTGCAAATATTATAAAGAAAATAAAGAAAACAATAAAAGCAACAAAAAAGGTCTAAGAAAGTTTCCAGTATTTTGGGCATCTAGTTTTGATAACTTTAATTCCGCTTCTTCCAAAACAACAAGAATATCACGGTTCCGCCTACACCTACTATCATTACTAATGGCATATAGTAAAGAACAGATTCAGTTAGACTACCATTGAGAACTTCGAATTGGATAGAGCCCCCAAGTGTAGAATTAGGCATTGAGGGTTCATCTTTTCCATAAACTTCTATAGATCCCACGTCGAATCCGTTTAATCCAAGTTTATCTACTACTATCCTTTTTCCGTTAGTGACAGACAATCCTTGGACATTGGCGTGAGATACGGTTACCGGACCGTCCGTAGACCACCCATTTTGATTGTTTTCATACATTCGCATATATCCAGTGTCATTTGTATTCACAGATACTATGAATCTCTTTGACTGATCACCATACAACATCAATTCGATAAATTTCTCACTAGGAGGTGCCTCCTTAATTTTTATGATGGTTTTAGAATCATTATTATTGTAATAGCTAAGATTGTTATATATCGAGATAATCCAATTATTTACCTTTGGTTCATCAAAAACATATTCAATCGGATTACGTCTATCATTATTAGTATCATTAAAAGGCAAAACAAAACTTTCTGAGACATTGGTTTTGGCTGTTTGAAATTCTTGAGAATTATTAGTTAATTGAGAGAAGACGGGATTCGGGGGAAAAATACTCACCACCATAACAATAGTTAAACCTAAACCAAGAATTAAGAAAATGTGGTAATATGATAAATTATAAGTCGAAAATTTATAATTTATTATCATATTAATTCTTCATAATGCGATTATATATTTGTAAAATATAAGTAAATCAATCTACAAATGGTCTTGGATAGGATAATATTACTTTAGAAATTTCAGGTCTCATTAGATGAGAAGGTGGTAATTCGCCTGAGGAAAACATTTTTCGCATTTTGGTTCCACTTAATTCTTCTCTATAGTTCAAATCATGGGGACAGGTGCGTTCGTTAACATAGCTTTGACATTTTTTACAGAAATAAAAAGCTGGAAAGAAGATAGGCTCGATTTCAAGTTCTGGATAATCTTTAAAAATATCGTGAGCTGCAAATGGGGAATAATAATTACCTACACCGGCATGATCCCTGCCTATTATTATATGAGAGCATCCAAAATTTTGACGCATAATAGCATGATGGATGGCTTCTCTTGGTCCGGCGTATTTCATTTCGGTATGTAAGGTGGAAAAAATGATTCTAGATTTGGGATAATAATTATCTATCAAGACCGTATAGGAATTCAATATTACATCGTCTTTAAAATCTCCTACCTTTTTTTTACCTATTAAAGGATTTATAAATAAGCCATCGTAAATGTTTAATGCAGCTTTTTGTAACATTTCGTGAGCCACATGTGGAACATTTCGGGTTTGAAATGCAACCGTACTTTTCCAACCTTGATCTTCAATCTCTTTTCGAGATTCTGCTGGAGTTAAGCGAAGTCGGTCTAAAAATTTATTGTTGGGAGTATTGACTATTTTAACCTCTCCTGCAATAAGTATATCCTGCATTGTAACAAATTTATTGAATCCAGGATGTGATGGATCGTCAGTTTGAAAAACGGATTTAGCGCTTTGAGTTTTATCAAATTTATACAAGTCTTCTACCTGCATTACTCCAAAAATTTGACCGTTGTTACGTAAAGCAACTTGTGACGAATCTTTTACTTTTTTTGCTAACTCTTCATTAGCATCTAAAATAATAGGAATTGTCCAAGGTAAATCGTTAGCTAGTCTCCCTTTTTTTACTACGCTAGTAAAATCTTCTTCATTCATAAATCCTTTTAATGGACTAAATACTCCAAATGAAATATTTTCTATTTCCTTTTTTAGTCCGGTATCCACATCTACTGTAAATAAATCCTTGTCAATTCTAGACAGATCTATAAAATTATTTGTTAAACTACCACCATGTGGTCTAGGCATCCTTCTATGAAATGATAGAGGTTATTTCTTTCTTCTTTTTCTAGTATGCTTTGCTTTGCTTTGCTTTGTTATCTTATCTTAATTCGTAAGGGCTAATTCTATCATAAACTTGACTTTTTTAACTCTTATTCCAATGGAGTCCACATTCTTTATGAAAATCATTTTCCCACCACCATCTGCCAGCTCTTAGGTCTTCACCTGCTGCTACTGCACGGGTGCAAGGGGCACAGCCTATACTCGGATATCCCTTATCGTGTAGTTTATTATAAGGTATGTTATTCTTTTTTATATAATCCCAAACCATGTCATTGGTCCAGTCTACGATAGGATTGATTTTGATAATGTTGTTATTTGATTCATCAATTTCAACTTTTTTTGCATTAGACCTAGTAAAAGTCTGCTCACGTCTTAACCCGGTTATCCAGGCATCCAGATCCTTTAGCATTCTTCTTAAAGGATGGACTTTACGGATTTCACAACACAATTTCCGTTCTTGAACGCTGTTGTACATTAGATTTACTCCATTTTCTGTCACCATTTTCTCTACTTCCATAAAGTCTGGAAACATAGTTTCAATAGATATAGAGTACTTTTTTCTTATTTTGTCCATTACATCATAAGTTTCTGGATTAAGTCTACCTGTATCTAAAGTAAAAACTCGAGTATTGTCACCATGAATATTATACATCAAATCAATTATTACTACGTCTTCTGCACCAAAACTTGATGCAAAGGCTATTTTTGGAGAAAAGGTCTTGATTGACAAAGATAAGATATCTTTTGCAGTTTCTGCTTCATACTTTAGATGGATTTGCAGAATAAAGTTTCATAAATTCAATTTTCCTATCATCGGTGTTGGACATATTATTAGTTGGAACTATAACTCATATAATATTATCTTAGGTCTAATGATGTGATGTAATCAGATTTCAAAATAAGAAGACATTACAAAGACATCTAGTTTATTAGGGAGGTTACCATAGTAAACAGAACTCGTGGTGAAAGTAAGGTCTGAGTTTAGAAAAGTGGGAGTTATTTGCAGAATATAATAATTTGGGCTTTGATCCATTGAGATGGTTACCGGATTGTTCATAACGAGTTAAACCATGAAAAGTTTGATGGTATTGCAGACGAATTTAAAAACAGAAATAATTTAAGAATAATACCAAACCATTATAGCTATTTCCAATATCCAGAAAAAAAAGATGCAGAAATAATTAGAAGAGTTTACAAAATAGACGAAGAGTTCAGACACGAAGATCTGAAAACTAAAAAAGCCGTATCAATATTAAAGTATGATAAAAACATAGTTAATGACGACAACCTATTAGTTAGTGAGATTAAGAAAATATCTGACTCTTTTGATACTAAAATAGAGGTAGATAAGGTGTCCATCATACCTACAAATAGTAAAAAGGATTTCCAGTTTATTTTGTTTGATCATATTAAAACTCAAAGAGGAAACAAAACTGGATATACAATTGTTACCAATTCTAATACCCAGGCAACAGATGTTACTCAACCTATAGAGTCTCCAATTCATATGGAAATATCCTTTACTGAATCTATTAGTCTTTTAAATCTACTTGGGTGTTCTAAAGATATTAAACTTTATCCAATATATGATGCACCAAATGATGAATTATTAGATGATATAAGAAGAAATATTGATAGTTTTACAGCAAAATATAATTATACATTTGAAGACTATAGTTCGTTGAAGTTGGGTGGTCTTTTTTTTGGTACCACAGCAGTAGGCAATACTCACAAAGAATTACCAAACAGATATGATTTAATAGAACAAGATATGCAAATAATAGCAACTGACAGCTTGGGACTTTTGGCATGTCTTGGCTTGTACATAATCACCAACCTAGATGACACAGTATTTCAAAAAATGAATAAATATGGCATAGATAGAGAGAAAGTAAATCAATTAAAGGATCTGGCTCTTAAAAGTCTCACAGAGCCAAAGGTATCGATTGGGAAAATAGTATCAAAGTATCTGCCTGATTTTGAAAACCAATTCGATTTACAATCAAATATATTAGTAACACATCCAATCTCAAAGAACGGTATTGCTTCATTTGTGGAACTCTCGAAATTAATTAACAATCAAATAATAATTGATAATGTTCCATATGTAGATAATGATATTAAGAATTTTGTATTAAAGGAGCACCTATTATCAAATGTTAGCGCCTCTACTCCTGATACAAATATGATAATAGTATCAAAAGACTTTGCAGCAACCATTATGGAAGAGTTATCCAAGCACAAGTTTAATCCAGCAATTGTAGGTAGAATTGGAAAACCAGGGAAAGCTGGAGTTAGTTTTAATAATAAGATTCATCAGTAAAAAAACAGAAAGGCTTAGGATAGGTTATAAATGAAAAGAAAAAGAGGTTCATGAAATGAAAATTTTTCTATTATTGTCAATAATTGTTTATAATTAGAAGTATCGTATTTGAAAAAGTTGTTTGGAAAATGGTATATTACTATTCATTATTTAACTAATTTATCCTTAAGACAAAATAATAAATAAATAATGATTATTAATTATTGGGTTGTTGATTGCGATTGACCTATTCCTTGAGTTGTTGCACTTTCATCGTTACCATTACCATTACCATTACCATCATCACTATTGTTATTGTCAAATGCAATGTTATCAGCTGATTTAATATCAGTTACACACACAGCTTTTAGTTCATCATTATCATTAAATTGTGGTGAGAGTCTAAAGGATACTACATCCTCAACATCGGTTCCAGGTCTAATGGTCAAATCATTTTTACTTAATGCATCTGTACCTGAGAAAGATGCTGGAATTTCTGTCAAGTCAGCATTGTTATTTTCAATGTCTACTTGTCCTGGGGATTCGAATGTTATAGATTCGACCTGAAGGTCATTTCCACAGTTATCAGAATTTTCTCCTAATGTTACAAAGTGGTTATGCCATACGGGATCATTTGCATCTGTTTGTTCTTCACTATCTTGGACACCTGCATGTGTTGTGCTAACTACTACTGCATCTAACCCTTCTGTAGTTAACACACCGTATCCAAATGCACCACCATCACCATTCGTGGGAATATGACCATGGGTTTCAAGGAATGCACTCATTTCATCTGAATTAGCATCAATTGTGGCTTCTCTTATGTTAAGAAAGTCATCATTATCTCCTCCTTCTGAATTAGAGGATATAGATGCAAATGCCAGACTTAAAGGTGACAATACTAATATTAATAGCATAGAAACAACTGCAATGAGTTGATTATTCATTATCTAGTTCTATTTTTGAAATATTTATACCTTGTGTGTACTTTTAGCAAGATTTGTAAATATTGCGAATTATTGGTAAATACTGACCACAATTATGGTTTGGTAAAAGCAATTGAATGTAAAATCATACAGAGTATTATTTGATTTGAGTCATAAAAAAAATTAGGTTTATTTTGCTAGAAATCAATTAATGTTCCTTGTATCATTATAAGACTTGGGGCTTCATTCAAAAATCTGACAGGTGTCTCGTTATCCGTAACACTTTTCAATTAACTATAAGAATATCTTTACTGATATCTTTTAAAATATTTGTCACCTGAATGAAGCATCTATTGCTTTTATCATCAGGAAATTCATGATTTGGATGAGGGGTTTCCTTCTTCTCTTCCTTCTATGGTAGAAACAGTACATCACCAAGCAACTATTTATAAATTTCTAACAATCACCAATTTAATACCATAGTGAAGGCTCCAATAAAGTTATAGACAGAATTGTATAGATTAAAACAAATTTCAATATAGTTATCTTAGGAATTATAGTTACAAGTACAATAACATACAATGCTTTTTTTTACTTTCGGGATTATAATAAAGAAATAAAAAAATTAGTTGTTAGTATTTAGACATACTACATAAGGAGTTATTTGAATATCTTCTCCTTCCACGTTTATCGTCCAGCTGTTATTTTGAATGTTGGGTATGCTTCCAATTTCATTTATTTCTCCGTTACCGCCTCCTTCTTCATCTCCTACGATATTGTATCCACCACTTAACGGAATATCATTGTCGTTACAGGTTGCAGTGGCAGTTACAAAAGAATCTTCTTCGGATGTAGATTGTTGAACGCCATTTTTAACATACATGTTTTCCTTTAAGATAATAGAGTTATTACCTGCTGGTCCTTGGGGTCCTACTTCACCTGCTGGTCCTTGTGGTCCTACTTCACCTGCTGGTCCTTGTGGTCCTACTTCACCTGCGGGTCCTTGTGGTCCTACTTCACCTGCGGGTCCTTGTGGTCCTACTTCACCTGCGGGTCCTTGTGGTCCTACCGATTCATCGTTTCCCGTGGACTCTGCTATATTCTGTTCTATGTTATCTTTTATTGGTTCAGGTAATATCACGGATTGATTATCAATATTGAAAAATGATTGAGATTGATTTTCGTTAAATAAAGGTTCAGTATGTGTTTGTGATAAGTTATCGTTTGAAGAATCACTAATGTTTCCCACATCAACATCTAGTTGTTGAGCAACTACAAGTCCATGGTTACCCTGTATGGCAGTCAAGATTATTGTAATTATAATCAAATAATATACAATTGATTGCATTTCTATACAGTTTCAATTATTCTATATATTAAGATTATGATACGACACAATTTGTTAATCTTTTTCTGTTTTGCAATAAAATTTGTAATAATTTTAATTAACTTTTACTAATCTGTCCCTATAGCTATGATTAATCCGCTTTCCACAACCATTATAGAAATATCGCTACAGTTAGCACACTTTACTAACAGGCTTTCTCTACAGCTATGATCTAATAGAAACGGATCATATACTTCAAAAAAGTGTTCATAAACATATTTCATATCTGTGTATTCATTTATTGTTGTATTTGGAAATAAATCTATATTGTTGTCAATAGCATTTTTGTAGGGAATATAGCTAATTGTAGAATCGATATCAGAATTATTATAATTCATAGATGCTCATATTATGATATATGTGTAGAGGCCAAACAACATACTGATTTCTTGTTTGGCAGTGTAAAAAGAATAACCTTGATGGTATAGTATTGTTAGCACGGATGTTTGACATTGTTAGATTAATACAACTCTATTCCCCTTCAGATATAAAAATATAATGGTTAAAATTGTAATTAATTTACAATTCCACTCAAATAGTAGAAAATATTTCATCAATATTGAAAAAGTTATTGAAATTTAATCAAAGTTTCAACAAGGATGGAAATGTCGAGTTAACCATATTACATCTAGATGTCTTTTTTGCTGTCTTTTTGCGATCTTATTTAAAATGACTACCTAATTATGTTTTTTATCACCCAAACAAGCATTCGATCCTTGAATTAAAAAAAGAATGGATTTGCATGAGAATGAATGTGTTTTAATTGATAAACATGGTCTAATTTTCCCAAGTAGGTGTTAAAGGGGTATTAAATACAGCCAACAGCATTAATAAGCCATTTAGTTAAAGAACATACATTTTGTTTTTTACATATAGAAATGGATATAGAACGGATATATTTGTGAACTTTACAACTAATGAAATTCCATTTTTTGCCACTTATCCTAATGAAACAAATGTCAATGACCTGATGTTTTACCGAAAATCAGTTCGCCATTGTTAAAACAGGTAGTTGAGGCTCTTCGGTGATTTGGATTTCTTTAAGTTTGTTAATAAATACTCATCTATTTATCCATTTACCCAACGGTTTAGAGAGAAGAAAGAGGATCCTACTCTTCACATTCAGCAGAACACAATTAAAGATTAGAAAATGTCGAGTACCAGAAGTGCTCTTCATTATAACATTGATCTGTTTGATATGATATCATCCATAAAATAGATCAAGTGGTTGCCAAATGTGACTGGAAGTTAACTAAAAACATTTACTGACAACCTTTAAATATAATTATTGTGATATTTTGGTATTGTTTAACAAGATCACATATTTACATATTAATACCTCATCATTACGTGAATTAATTGAACGTGAAAGCCGGATATTTTCATGCAGGATTCAATAAAAATCACACCTTACAAAAAGTTGCATTAATTTAATGATCCAGTTAAACGAGTAGAAAATGAATAAGAAGATGGTGGATGATTTGGGAAATAAAAATAATACAACAAAAGATGAAAATAATATACATCTTTCCCTAAAAGAGGGTGGTCTACAGGATAATCAAATAACCTTTGTTAATTTTTCCAATAATTATTGTGTATGCATAATTGATATAATTGATTCTACAAACAATACATATGATATATTAGAATCTAAAAAGATCAAACAATACTATTCTGTATTTCTCAATACCATGACCTCAATTATAAGCCGTCATGGGGGTAAAGTAATTAAAAACGCTGGCGATAACTTGTTGTATTATTTTCCAAGGACAATGAATGAGAGCAACTATTTGGATTTTCAAGATGTAATTGAATGTGGATTATCTATGATTGATGCAAAGGATCAAGTAGATCTGCTGTTGAATTTAAATGGATTACCACCTATAAATTATAGGATTAGTGCAAGTTATGGTAAAGTAGAACTAGCTATCGTAGCAAATTCTCATAGCGGCGATATTTTTGGAACACCTGTAAATGTATGTTCTAAAATAAATCATTTAGCTTCATCGAATCAAATGATAATTCATAGAGATCTTTATCAAGTGATGAAAGAAATGCCATATTTCGATGACTATGTATTTGAGGAATTAGATCGTAAAAACAGTGTTAACGACTATTCAGAGAATAATAGAAATGTATATACAACTTATTCCGTTCGTCGATTTGAAGATATTAATAAACAAAAAGAAATAGAAAGTAAAATATTAGCATTACATGATGAACGTAAGCGTATTCATCAAAATAAAAATAACTCGTCTTTTAACATTTTGTTGATAGATGATGACAAAGACATTCTTTTTACATATTCAGCGATAATTAAAAGCCAAGGCTTTACAATAACATCTTTTTCAAATCCATACAAAGCACTTGATGACTTTTCCACAACGAATCCATATCTGTACGATTTAGTTATAATGGATATACGGATGCCTGGAATAAATGGTATTAAATTATACTCTAAATTTAGGATAATGAATCCCAATGTAAAGATACTTTTTATGTCGGCATTAGATGCTGTTGGTGAATTGTTAAGCTTATTTCCTGAAATTAGTGATTCAGATATCTTGAGAAAACCTGTAGATTCCCAACAATTATTAGACAAAATAAATACAACAATAAGACAATAAGAAATTAGTTAGAAGACAAATTGACTTGAACAAAAGTCATAATACAGGTCTTTTATTTAGAACTTGTTCCGAAGTAAGATGGTAAGCAATATTAGTAACGATCTATATTATTATTATTATTTTGTTATAAACGACCTTCAGGTTCTCTAGAAGAGTAATTAATACCCTATTGATTACTGCGGTAAAGACCCTTAGAATATTCAGTTAAACCAAAAGATCTAGACGCAAATTATGAAATTGGAAATAATGATTTTACAATTCATAATGGTGACATGGCAAATAATTTAAAATTAAAAGACTATCAATAGTGAATGATGTTCACCCTTACTACTAGCTCAATGGAGATTAGGTTTTATAAGAAATTAAGAGATTCATAAGTTTATACCTGTTAAACCAACGCCGATACCGATGATACCCTCTATAAAGATAAAGATAAAGTACCTATTTCATAAATAATAGTTTCAATAAATAAAATTTGATCTTTGATATGGTTCAGATTCGATTTGTTCCTGCGTTTGGTTCGGGGTCTGATTACTGAAATAGATCTTAGTTCAACAGGAATACTAAAGCTAAAAGTACAACCAATTCCGTTCTGGTTGTTTGATGCCCAGATCTTACCTCCATGAGCTTCTACTATGTTTTTTGAAATGTATAGTCCTAAACCAGTTCCACTATCGGACTTTGTAATAAACTTTTCAAATAGATGATTCATTACCTCAGAATTAATTCCTTTACCCTTGTCAACAATACTTACAATTACCTGTTCTGCGTTCTTTTTCCTTAATACTGTTATATTTATTTTCCCATCCTTAGTGAACTTTTTTGCGTTATTTAATAAATTTAGTATCACCTGTGATATTCTAGCTTTATCGCCTTCTACTAAAATTGATTGATCAAACTCATCATTTAATCTAGTTCCATCATGGAAATCAAAATCAATGGATACATATTCTTCCTTTTTTTCTGAATTTGTGGTAAAGTCCTGGATGGTATTTTCAACAAGCTCTACAAAATCAAACCTCGAAATATTAAGTCTTAATATATGACTATCTATTCTGGAGACGTCCAAAATATCGTCGGTTAGCTTTTGCAATTTCTTTGCGTTTCTATATATCACTTTAATATCTTCTTTCAATTCGGACTTATCGATCTCGCTAGTGTTATTCTGAAGGTTTTGATTGATCAGATCAGAAAGTCCCAGAATGGGCTGAATTGGTGTACGCAATTCATGGGCAGCTATATTAATAAAATCATCCTTGATTTTTTCGTTTTCCTGTAATTTTTTAAGATTTTCTTTGATTAATGAATTGGCCTTTTTTAGATACATACTGTATTGCATGCTTGATATAAATAAGTGCAATAATATTTACAAAATATCCTACGTCTTTAAGAACATGTGCCATATTGTGTGCAGTATCAAAAGACATTGCAGAAAAGGCCATCACGATCTGTGTAAATATATCTATTACAAGATACAAGGCAAGTCCTTTATACACGACATCTTTTTTTAGATAGAGTTTTTTTTTGTAAAAAAAGAACAATACCAAACAAAATAATATTAGAGGTGGAATTTCGTACGGCCGATGCACGGAATAATCATCTAAAACAGATGCAGGATAAACCAAAAAGAGTGAGCTTAAAGCTGTAACTATTGCGATAATCCCCAAAATTGATATATAAAAAATTATACCATCTTTTTGTGCAATATTAGTTCTTTTTTCATGTTCCTCTTGTGTATACGATTGGGATCTGATGTCAGTTAGTTGTCCTATTTCTTCTCTTTCAGATAGTGAAGAGTATTTTAAGATAGCAATTAAGAGCATCGCACCAAGGAAGAATCGGCCTGCAAACCAGGTTTGAGGAATGAAATATTTTATAAAATTTATATTCTCTATTAATGCAAAAGATACTATAACATGGAATAAATCGATAGAAACACTAATAAAAAAGCCTACACCAACAAAAAGACTAAATCTATCTCTTAGAACCCTATAACGCAAAATGTAATAAAAGGATAGAGCCGAGCCTAGTATTACTGCAATCAATTCGATGTAAAAATGATGTGTTTCTGAAGAAACCCATAAAGTAGGATCTAATGAGACTGCCAAGAACAGAGACAGCAGTAGAGAAGGCACAACAATTAGTTTAATTATACTCGATAAAATCGAATCATCTGAAAAAATATGAGTAAGATTTTTCAAAAAAAATCATCCTCTCTTAGTAATAATCATAAAAATATGAAATAATATTGGACAGGTGTGGAAACTCATCGGTTTGTTTGCTACAATATCCCATCCGAATTTGTTTTCAATATCTACTACAATAAACATTAACGAATTCAATACTGTCAATTACCATCTATTTTAGCTTCAGATAACTTCCTTTTTATGATTGAGATAAATTGTTCGCCGCTTAAAGGTTTTCTCACAATTTCAGTCATTTTGATTTCAGGTAATGCTTCAACGAACTCGCCAACCAGATCCAGAGCAGTTACAAAAATAATATTCAAATATGGATCTATCGCTTTAAATCTGTAGAATAGCCTTATTCCGCTCACCTCGCGCATTCTTATATCCATAACTACCAAGTCATAGTTATGTGAATTCTTTTTTGTCAAGTTTTTTAGAGCTTCAATAGGATTTGAATAGGAATGTACTTTATATCCCTCCCTTTTTAACAGTGATTTAAATGTGTATAGAATATCCACGTCATCATCTATTAGTAAGATATTGTACTGTTTGTTTTTTATTTGACCCAGTCGCTTGATTTCATTTGAAGTGGATGGATACTTTAGTCCTTCTTGTCGTTTGTTTGTGGATAAAATTTCTCTATTATCTATTATTGTGTAATACGAATTGAAATTTCTGCTGTTCCCATCTAATGATAGTTTGATCTCAGATATTTCAAATCCTTTACTAAAAGTCGAATTAATTAATAAGGAATACAAGTTCTTTCCTATTACCAATCCATTTGATTTAGACAAGCTGTTTATTTTGGCACATTCATTTACTACCGAGCCAAATAAGTCCACTTCCTTGTTGGTAGACCCCAGGGCAACTTCTACTAATCCGTAATTCATACTAATTCTATAATTGATAGGCGGCAGATCTTCCTGTGCTAA
>CAVSMN010000002.1:0-53360 GCA_963729045.1 uncultured Nitrososphaeraceae archaeon
GAGGCCTCTTTGATTTTGGGTCTTCGAGTTCAGGGAAAGTAGTAAGTATTTCAGTCATTTCATTCCCTCTTTCTCCGCAACCAATGTAAACAATAACGCTACTGTCAGCCCATTTGGCAAGTTGTTGTTGGGTGACTGTTTTTCCACTGCCGAATGGTCCTGGAATTGCAGCAGTCCCACCCTTAGCAACAGGGAAGAAAGTATCTAATACCCGTTGTCCTGTAAGCAAAGGTGATTCGGGTGGCAACTTTCTAAAAACTGGTCTAGGAGTTCTAACCATCCACCAGCTAGACAATCCCACAACTGATTTCCCGTTTGTTGTTTTTATTTCAGCTACATTCTCATTTACAGTATATTTACCCTCACTTATTTCAGATAATTTGCCGTTAATTCCAAAAGGCACCATTATTTTATGATTAATTAAAGGTGTTTCTTGAACCTCACCTATTATTTCACCCTCTTGAACTTCATCATTTTTGTTTTTCCTTGGAATAAATTCCCATTTAATGTGTTGATCTAACGCCGGAATTGTAACACCTCTTCCTATGAAATCTCCACTCTTTTCCCTTAAAACATCTAGAGGGCGTTGAATCCCGTCATAAATAGACTTTAAGTAATCCTGGTCCTAATTGCATGGACAAAGCTCTTTTAGTATTAATTACTTTTTCGCCTGGCCTAATTCCTGTAGTATCTTCATAAACCTGGATAGTAGCCTTATTTCCTTCCAAACGAATAATCTCTCCTAATAATCCTAAATCTCCAATGCGTACAACATGATACATCTCTGCATCTTCTACATCAGTAGCCACAACTACTGACCCTGAAATACGTGACACAATTGAATTTGACATGTTTCCCTACTTTCCCTTTTATTTTCCCGTTTTAATACTTATCCCAAGCACTCGTTTTGCCAGAGCCGCAATAGATTCCTCATGAATAGTGCCCTGCAACGCAGGCATAAAAATAACCAGTGGATCTATCGATGATTCAATTTTTGATCTCGTCAATTGAGACAGTGAATCTTGTACGAATTGGCTTGCTATTATTAGATTATATTTGTGAGAGGCGAAAAGATTTTCCATTTTTTTTACTGCCTCATTTTTGTCATTAACTGTAAATGTATCTTCAACACCCAACAACCTATAACCCATAACTATTTCTCTTTCTCCTATTACTGCAATAGATTTAATATTTTCTTTTTTCTTACTTGACATCTTTTATCTTACTCCACAACCAACAAAGAGTTAATGCGTTCTGGCGTCAAATTATATCGCTTACCATATGCAATCCTTTTGATATTGTCCCATTCAAATTCAGCAGTTATGATAAAGTAAAAAATTGTGCCAATTGACAATGCGATATTCTTTAATTTTCTTACATAATGTTTGTTTATGTATTTATCCATGGCAACTTCAAAATCAATAAGGTTATGTGTTTTCAAATAATTATCTAAAAGATCATCAAATTTTATATGTTCATTAATCCTGTTTACAAAATCTTCAACGCTGTTTGATGAAAAAATTTCCAATAATTTTTCAATCGGAACTTTTCCCTCTTCGATAAGATGTTTTTTGACAATATCTCTATCAAGATTCGAATCTTTTCCTTTTAGCAGGGTCAATATATTTTTCTTATCTATTTGAGTACGAAACAGATCTCTTGCTATTCCCTCGTCACCTTGGAAAAATTTGATACTTTCTAGCAGGTTTATGTAATAAAATGACAAAAGTTCAGTCATCATAGGGCTTATATCAGATGTCTTTTGATACGTATCTAGATTTTGAATCAATATAGTCCCGTACTTGTACTTTACTAATTGATTAACAACGCCTTCTACTGTTGGCTGAGATAATATAATTTTCATCTCGTCATGTGGAATATTACCTGCAGTGATTCCGGCCGGAAAATTACGACTGGATACCAAGAATGGTTCTGTTTCTGTAATTGTGCGCCCTATGACTTTGGATGACAGAATGAGTTCAATGTTATGTATATCCCACTTTGAGAAATAGGCTCGGATAGCTTGCTTCCCACTGAAAGGAGTAGACTTCAAGCGCAATCTTATTGACTTCCACTAAATGTCGATTAATTGCGACTTCTAACAGTTCAGGTGGGGAGTAAAGAGCAGCGGCCCGGTCAATTTCAGGTCCATACCATGTTGATTCCAACATCCGTGCAACTTCTCCAACATCCTCTGCCTTAACTAGACTCTGAATAAAATCAGGTGATAGGAAATTGGTTGAGATTGCCTGCAATCTTCCAAAAGAAGAGGAGTACGATGATGTAGTCATTTTGTCAAATCATTTTTTCATAAAGAAAGTTCTTAATTTCGTCTTCATGATTTTCCAATAGCTCCTCAAAAGTAAGATCTATTTCTCTACTCTGTGATTTGTCTACGGCTACAATCCCTCCCATAGTAGATATGCTAGATCCTATTGTAACCTTCTTTTCCTTCAAGTACGGAACGTCAGATTCCCTACATTTTATGATAATGTCATCACCAAGGTATCTTTTTGCATATAGCACCATGTCCTCCAATGTTTTTTTGTAATCGGCCTTTTTGGTATTATTCTTCAACTCCTGCTTTATGGAGTCCAATGCAGTACTCATAGTCATATTAATTGCATCAAATAGAATTTTTTTTGCTTCCAATCGTGCACTTTCAGTGATTCTCGCAAATTCTCTCTGAGATTTATTCTCAGCTTCATTTTCATATTTTTCTTTTATTTCTGTTAGTTTTTCGTTTTTTATTTGGGCTACTCTATTTTTTTTTTCATCCAATAAAGAATTAAGGATAGCTAATTCTTTCCTTTTTCTATCCTGTATTTCTTCTTCAAATGTATTTAGGGCTGACATTTGATTTTTCTTAATCTTATAGTATTCCTAGTAATAGGATAATACCAAGGACGAAACCAATGATCCATAGAGTTTCAGGGATTACGAAGAAGAATAGAACCTGACCAAATTTTTCAGGTTTTTCTGCAATTATACCCATACCGGCTGCACCGATTCCTTGTTGGGCATTTCCAGTTCCTATCAATCCTCCTGCTATAGCAATTGCAGCAGCAATAGCTACTAAGGATTTATTTAAACCGGCATCTCCAGTCGCGTTTTCTTGTGCAAAAGCTTGGGGGGTCAAGAGCGTAAAAGCCAACAATGCAGCGCCTGCTATTACAGGTATCATAAACAACTTTGAATAACGAGATTGTTTCATTAATAATTAAAGACCTGCGGTGGCATATTAATAGGTTTTTTTAAAATAATCCAAAATTCTTTGAGTTTTGTTAGATTATGTAATTATACATACTAAATTTCTGAAATTTGTGAATTTAATGGTTCTAATATTTAGATTGAGGTGAAACTAAAATGAAAGTAAATTTCGGTCTTTACAAAAGGAGGTGAGCAAAGGTAAAATTATATCAAATTGATCTCAATTTCCAGATAATACCAATATTATATCCTTATGAAAAACTATCAGCAAAGATACTACTTTGAAACGGATATCAGCTTTGATAATAAGAAAGATAGTCCCACGAAGGTATTTGTATCGAAAGTCATAAATCAATAGATCTGAAAAAGCCCCTATTCAGATGATTAAGGTATTAAAATCATTGTCACATTTAGTCAATTCTTTATTTAAGCCAAACCCGGTGAAAAATCATCAATTTTGGTCTGAAAGAAATTATCCTCGAAGTTTCGCGTTAGGCAAAATATTGCTAAATAAATTGATTTGTATAAAATAATCTTTTATTAAATAACTTGACTTGATAATTTATAGAACGATCTTGTTAAGAAGTATCCTCGGGCTAATCATCCTATCAATTATTAGACGGAATGAACATGACATTGTGAATGTATATGATACATTCTCAAATCTAATGAGAATTGCTACTGGAGGGAGGCTACTAAATTTTGGATACTGGACAAAGGATATCACAAGCCCACTCCAAGCACAGATACAACTTACAAAATTATTTGGAATTTACGGATCTTTTGATACCGCTCAAACACTATTAGATGTAGGAAGTGGTTTCTCCATTCCGGCACTACATTGGATTCATAGTTATTCTAATCTCAAAATATATTGCTTAAACATTAGTCTAAAACAACTAAAAAGTGCAAATTCTGACATGGGCAGAATTCAACATTCAAAAGATGCCAACTTAAACCTAAACTCGACTGGAAATATTGGTAATAGAATATTTCACATTAATTCAACTTCAACATCAATGCCGATTAGAAATGAGAGTGTGGACAGGATAGCTGCATTTGAATCAGCGCAGCATTTTAAGCCGATCGCCCAATTTATACATGAATCAAAACGTATCCTAAAGAATTCAGGACAGCTTATTATGGCTATGCCAGTCATAACCAATAAATCAGATCTAATGCCATTTTCCAAAAGTTATAACCTCGGAATACTTGCAGTAACGTGGGCCTCTGAACATTATAGCGTTAACATGTTGGAATCCTTGTTACTTAAGGATGACTTTGAATTATCAAATATAGAGTATATCGGAGGGAAGATCTATGGACCATTGGCCGAATTCTATATACAAAATCGCGATAGATTAAAGTCTGAAATAACCAAAGAATACCCCAAGTTTCTTGAAATAATTCTTTATAAATCCATGGTAAAGATGAAGATGGAATCTGACAGAAATTTTATTGATTATGTTTTAATAAAGGCCACAAAGAGATAAAGAATTTCAAACCAATGTTATCGTAATTAGCAAAATTGACACCCTAATTGGAGAAGAATTGGGTCGAAATTACAAAATTATCTTTCAAAAATTAATCAAAAAAACCAGAAGTTAGTAAATATCCCTGAAATACTAGCACTATGTAAAAAGAAGGCAAGCCAGGACGAACCTGAATGTGCAAATTAATATCACATTCCTGACCTTGATAGTCAGTGATAATAAATCAACATGCCTATTCTAAATTCTCAGCAAGTATAACTTCAAATAAACTTGTAGATAATATCAAATAGAAGTTAATTTTGGCCCATTCAAGATCTGATTCATGTATATCGGTATCCCAGTTAAAAAAAAAATACGGTGATAAGACTGCGCTAGATGGGGTATCTTTCGAGGTTAATTACGGGAAGGTTTTTGGATTCTTGGGTCCAAATGGTGCTGGTAAAAGTACAACTATAAAAATCCTCACAACTCTACTATTACCTTCATCTGGAAATGTAAAGATTTTTGGTTTGGATGTTAACAAATCTTCCTCAGCGATCAGGAAGAGAATAGGAGTTGTATCTCAACAACCTAGCTCAGAGGCAAACCTAACCGTGGAAAGGGCTATGGACTTGTATGGATTAATGTGGGGAATAGAACGAACCAAAAGGAAAGAGAAAATCACTGAAATAATTAATTCATTTGATCTGCAAGAAATTAGAAATGTTAAAAATGACGAATTGTCAATTGGCCAAAAAAGACGAGGTACAAGTTGCTAGAGAATTCATTCATGAAATGGACCTCTTGTTTCTAGACGAACCTACGGTTGGACTGGACCCTACAGCTCGTAGAGTGTTACTAGATTATATAAAAAACCAAGTGAAATCAGGACTTACCGTATTTTTTACAACTCACATTATGGAGGAGGCTGAGTATTTGTGTGACAATATAGCGATCATTAATAGAGGCAAAATAATCGCCTTTGATACCCCTTTAGGCCTGAAAAAAAAATATGGTAAAGAAAACATAATCCAAATCCAGGTAAAGGAAAAGATTTCTGAGTTAATATTGAAATTGGCATCAAACGTTTCGCCTAATTCCCAAATTATTAAGGATGGGGAAAATGGCTTGAAAATAACCTCAATAGATCCCCAGAACACCTTAACAAAATTAATTGAAAACTTTACACTAAAAGGGATAAAAATAATTAATGTGTCAATTAGTTCGCCCTCGTTGGAAGATGTGTTTTTGACAATGGTAAAATAAATGGAATGTTATTGGCTAGACCTTAATCCTCAACATAGAAACTGCAGCAACAGAGAAAGCAACTATATGCTAGAATAGTAATTATGATTACTTCAAGGTTAACAAAGTCTGATACTTGAGCGTAGACTCCGGCACGGGTTATGTCGACTATGTAGGTCAACGGATTCATATAGAAAGCTGTTTTCAGAGGTTCAGGAATGCCTTCTGCCGGGTAAAAGGTTGTACTTGCAAAAGCGAAAAATAGGAAAATGCCGTTGCTTATCACATTGAATCCTTCACTACTCTTCAACCTTGTTGAAATTATAACGGTAAACGATCCAAAAAAGATCGCCCCTATGATAATGGCATACAGAGTATACGGTATGCTCCATAAAGTAGGGTGGGCACTCCCAAGTACTGTAGGAAGTCCAATTATCAAGATTAATACGGCACTTGTCAACCCCATTAGCATGATCGTTACCAAATTACTAAATATGTATTGGACCTTGGTAAAGGGCATTACCAATATTTGTTGGAACATACCATTCCTCTTATCGGTCCAAATAATACTTCCGGCTACCGTACTGCTATTCATTACATTGAACCCAATCATCCCGACAGCTAAAAATGACGGATAACTAACTAAAATATCCCCCACTCGTATCCCTTGATTTCCCAGCAACGCAGAATAAGCATATCCAGATATGAAAATATAAAAAATTGGAAATATAATCTGCCAGATTAGGAAGACTTTATCAATAGATGCGATTAAATTTCTATAAGTCAATACAAGAATTTCAGTAATCATCATCCATAGACCGGAGTGATTCATTTATAATCTTAATTCATGATTTAATCCAAACTAGGTAGAGTTTTGAAATGCGTTTGATAAGTCACATAGTTTTATTCTTTTGAATAAATCTTGATGATTGTGAGGTTTTTCATGTTTTCTAGCCTCAAAAGCCACAAAAAACTTTGCAGATTCTTGTAAGATAATCACATTTATTATAATAAAAAAATAGCATGGTTATTTCAAAAGGTGAATACATGAGTTAAGAAAATAAATTATTTTCAATTTATTCGCCCAATAAATGGATTGAATTTCATAATTGAGAGTAAAATCATTATTTAAATAACGTCTAATTTTATTTTAGACTATGTCTACATCAACACAAAATGAGTCACCAAAAGATATTGCACATCCCTGAAAACAAAGATGAGCAAAAACAATTAACGAATTTAAAACAATCTAAATTTACAGAGTTAACAAGTTGGCTTCAAAGTTGGGGGTATAAGGTCGTAGACAAATCTGATAATGTTAATGTCGAAGGGATAGAATTTCAAGCAGAGATAACACCTCAAGTTCCATACTCCTCCGGATTAAGCACCCCTTTTTATTTGGAATTTCAGGACGATTTAAGCGATGGATTCATCTTGAGAACAACATTTGAACTTGACAAAAATATAGAAATACATTTAAACACCCAATCTAGGGCAAGAGAAATTGAACTAACCTATATTGAAATAAATCAAATGATACTACCTATGAAGGTTTCTATTATAAGGGATCATCCTTTTATTAAATTATACAAAGTGGTTTTTACCAATGGGCTAGATAAGCAATATTTTTTGGATTGCATAACTGATTTGATGAATTCGATGTCATTAATAATTGGCAAGTGGGATGAAAAGTATTACAGTGTTCCCCCTAAGGAAACCCTAAGGAAACCAAAGGAGAAAAAGGAAAAAAAAATTGATGACTTAGAATTAGAGGAAATACTAAATGGTTGAAAGGTTGGCAACCCCAATCTCCATTTCATTCAGATAATCCCAAATTTTGAGGTCATATTTCGTTAAATAGTCTTCCTATTGGATGTTATCCATAGTTATAATTAGTTTAAAATGGATAGATTACTTTTTTTGAAAATCCGGGCATCATGCAGGTATTTATTTCTCCACGGAACCCAACAACAAGTTTCAAGTATTATCCGGCCATCCATGGGATCCAACGATTGGTATTCGAAGTGTTAGTTGGAATTTATTTATAGACCATGATTGAATTAAATAACAAGTTTAATAAATAATAGGATAGAGATAATTCTAATAAGCTGATTTGGAAAAATGGATCATTATGAAATATTAGGGATTGCTAGTAACGCTTCGTCAAGAGAAATAACGTTTGCTTATAGAAGGTTAGCTTTGCAATACCATCCAGATCGAAATAAAACTCCTCTTGCAAATGATATGATGTTAAGGATTAACACTTCTTATAGTATACTTTCCGACCCAAACAAGAGAAGAGAATACGATGCGTCTAGAAATAGAACCGAAATTCAATACGCAAAGTACGATTCTAAAGATAAAACAGATATTTTCAATGAATCATTTGCTAAAAAAGGTAAAAAAGCATCAAATAGCTCGTTTAGAAAAAAATACATCAAGTATGGGCTTATCGCACTGCTAACCTTAAAATTTGTAATTTTAGAACTTAGAAAATTGATGCGACGAATATTCTAAAGTTGATGACAAGATATCAAAAGTTGATGCTTGGGTTCCAATATGAGATAGCCGAGAAGTGGTATATTTAGGCATAAAGGGTTAATTAAAACTCGGGTTGATTGCAGCTTTAGATAATCAATAATATAGTTTGCAATCTTCCTCTGTGTTTATCTGAATCCATACTTACTGTCAAACCAATTTACTGACTTGATATCAGATAATTATACATCTATGACCATACCAAATGTAATGGCCATGAATGCTGCTCTTAGATCGGGATAAGATATCACTTTTTCATTGTTCGATTCGTAAACTGATTGTAAGTTCATATAGGAAAAATATTTTTAGAATTTATAAAATTAAAGTGCGCTCAATTATTTAGATTGCTTAGTCGTATCAATAAAAAGTGCTGTTTTTTGAGCAATTAAAAGGAGGTTTATTGTTTAGTTATGGTGGGTAAAATATTAGTTGCAATATCCTCCAAGTACATCTGTATATGGGGTTCTATATTCCAGATTTTCTCACTCTCAAACAAATGCCCGTAACGTTGAGAACTCCCCATCAATTCCCTTTTCCCTAATTTATCTAAGATAGCTACTCTTGACACTGGTCTCACTGAATCCATTCTTCCTAGCGAGAGAATCTAAAAGATTGTGGATTCCTGAGCCATGTTGAGCTGCCTCCTTAATCCTATATGCAATTTCCTTCGGAATCCCCAATTTTTCAGCTAGTCTACGATGAACTCTTTTTCCTAAGTTGTCATATAAATCAATACCCCCATTTTGGATATTTAGTCTCGGGTCGATTCTCAATACAGTATCAATTAAGTGGGGATCAAGAAATGGTTCTCGCAATTCTACGCTCTGTGACATAGTTATCTTATCTTCCCTCTCAAGTGTTTCCTTGTATAATAACTTCACATCCTTAATCATGTACTCTAGTATCTTGTCATATCCATATTTTTTGTACAATCTTAGAATACCATGAATAGCCGCCAAAAATCTCATCGGCGCCCTGACCTGTAAGCATGACCCTAATTCCTTGCTCCCGTGCTAGTTTTACTGCCGCATAAATTGGGATTGCAACCTCAACTTGACCCATATTATCATCTTCAATCACATTTATGATCTCAGGTATCATTTTTTCAACGTCATTTTCGGACAATTGATTAATCTCCAAATGAAGATCCAGTTTTTCTGCTATATCTATAGAATTTGTAATATCATTTGAATTCTTAATTCCAGATGTATAACAAATGACATCAGGAACCATTTGTTTTGCCAAGTATGCAACGATAACACTATCAATTCCACCAGAAAAGACAATACCTATTCGGCTGAAATCCCTTACCCGTTTTTCAACAGATTGGATTAAAGCATCATTGTAGGCATCCAGAGCAGAATCAATATCTTTATAGGTTATTGGATATTTAGTCCGAATTGACTTACTGGTATTGACCGTTATAGGGTGCAAAGATGTATCGTAAGTATGCTCGTTTCCTGTTTTAGAAATAGCCAAGGCATATCCCGGTAATAGCCTTTCTATCTTGCTAAACATATTGATATTCCATAAGGCTTTCTTTTCTGATCCAAATGCGATAAATCGGTCATTTTCACCATAATAAATTTGCCTTACCCCGATACCATCTCTCACTAGGATGATATTGCCAGTTGATTGTTCTCGTATGGCTAAAACATAAATTCCGTCAAGTTGAAAAACGGTCCTTTTTACTGCCTCTAACAAATTACCTTTTGTTTTCTCATAATGATCCTCTATCAGATGTATGACAACTTCACTGTCAGTAGAGGTGGTAAATTTATGACGGCCTTCAAGACTTTTCCTCAGTTCTCTATAATTATAAATCTCCCCATTGTGTTCCAAAACCAGTTTTTTGTCACAGCTTATAAAAGGCTGTGAACCACATGACCCACCAACTATTGCTAATCGAGAGTGTCCGAGTACGTTGTATGCATTGGCCTGTGAAAAAAATAATTTATCAAATGTATTTGAGTATACTATCTCATCTTCGGTAGCCAATCCAACTCCGTCAGGTCCTCTATTTTTCATACATGTTAACATTTTTTCAATTAACGGTGCTACGTTCTCTCCTTTCTTACTTAATATTCCTACAATTCCACACATTTTAAAAAATTCCTAAACAATTACTATTGTATAACAAGATATAATAATAACCTCATTACTCAAATTTAAGTATTACACTTTATATACTACATATAATTTAGCACTTCAATAAGATCAGGGTTGTGAATAATGTTTTTACTTTGTTTGATGATATCTTGGTCTTTTGGCATAAAAACAATGCCCAAGCCAGCTTGCTTTATCATGCATATATCTCCCCTCGTGTCCCCGATGGCAATTGTATCTCTAATTTGAACACCATACTTTGTAGCATAATGATTCAAGTGAAATCTGTTTGCAAATGGATATGTTACACGGACATCCAATTTTCTCCCACCCAAGAGGCATGACGATTTCACCGGTGATAATCCCGTCTTTAACAATTAATTCATTGGCCGAACAAAAATCCAAATCAAGTTTTTTTGCAACAACTCGAGCCGCAATGCTGTAACTATCGGTTATAATGCCTGTCTTATACCCATTTTTCCTAAACCATGTCACAATTTTATCTGCGTTATGCATTATTGGGATAGAATTAATTGAATCAACTATCTCACTCTCTTTGATACCCTTGAGAAGGGAGGCTATTAATCGGGTTTTCTGATATCCCAAAAGAGAGGGGTCAGATTGAATCGAACTTACTTTGTCGGTTAACTTAAATTTTCTAGAAATTACTTCTATTAATCTTCCTTGAATCAAAGTGCCATCCATGTCGAATGCTACAAGTTTTGGTTTCACAGTCATAGTCGGTAATAAATAATATAATGAGAAGGGTATTATTATGTGCTCACCCATAAGTTTTGTGGAATAGGTATTATTATAAGCTAAATTATAATTAGGTATGAAACTTGATTTCCCCCCTAGATTTTCTGAGAGGATAGGAGCTATTAGTCTCCACGCGGTGCAGAAAATTTATGAATTGGATTCAGGAAAGTCTCCCGAGTTTCACGGCGGACATAGGACTATCCGTGCCTTTGACCATGATGAGCTTTCCAGCATCTTTAGAGATCTCGCGATTGTTATTCCAATAAAAAATGAAAGATTAAGGTTAATAGAAGGGGTTTTGAGTGGAATTCCTAATGAATGCATGGTTGTTATTGTATCGAATAGTCAGATTTCCCCTGTAAATAGATTTTCAATGGAGGTTGAAATGATCAAGCAATATTCTCAATTTGCAGATAAGAAAATAATAATAATTCATCAAGGTGATCCGGATCTTGCAAAGATATTTGAGGAGGTAAAATATACATCGATTTTAGACTCAAAAAAACAGATTCGCGATGGAAAAGCTGAAGGTATGATAGTAGGCATTTTAATGGCTAAGATGCATAATAAAAAGTATGTCGGCTTTATAGATAGTGACAATTATTTTCCAGGAGCGGTAAATGAATATTGTAAGATATATGCCGTCGGATTTGGGATGGCATCTACCCCTTACAGCAATATCAGGATTTCGTGGCTATACAAACCAAAAATAAGGAATAACATATTGAAATTCCCTAAATGGGGACGAACATCAGAAGTGACTAATAAGTATTTGAACGCATTGTTATCTTATATTACCGGATTTGAAACTGATATTATAAAGACTGGGAATTCAGGGGAGCATGCCCTATCGATGTCACTAGCAGAAAATTTGAATTATTCAAGTGGCTACTCTATCGAACCATATGAATTTATTAATATATTAGAAAAATTTGGGGGATTGCTTCCTACAGATTCACCCGATATCGTTGAAAAAGGGGTAGAGATATTTCAGATAGAAACTAGGAACCCACATTTTCACGAAGAGAAAGGTAAGGATCATTTGACTGAAATGCTTCAGGCATCGCTACTATCAATTAGTAATAGTAAAGTTTGTAACATGGAACTCGCAAAAGAAATAAAAGAACATTTACTCAGATTAGAAACTTTATATAAAAAAGATAAGAGCGGTAAGACAGATGCAAAAAAATATTTCATTATGGATCCGATAAAAACAATTCCTATTGATAAATTCGGAGAATTGGTAAAAAAGAATGTAAAGACATTCCACAAAATTTAGAATAGAAATTTTGGATATCCTATTATAACCGTGTTATACTACGATAATCATAAATTCAATGACAGGATCCTCTAGTTTAACATTTTTGTTAAAAAACCTAAAGACTAATCAGTGTGTCAATAGAATTTAGTGTCACTTATCCTTCTAGTACGCAATTTTATAAGAAACATTACTCATATTTCATATGACTAGATGAGATTAGTAAGCCAGTTGTTTTAAAAAAAATTAAATTCCATCGAAAATTGTAGTTTCTTTTGAAGATATCCCCTCGTGCATGGGTATGAGGAAATGACAAAATGTTATCATATGATATAGATTAATCATCAAGTTAAAATTTGGTTTTTAGACCAAGTAGAAATTCGGATTTGATCAATTTCCATTACTGCAGCCTGTTTGCAGGAGGTTACTCTGACATTCAAAATGATTTTAGTTTAACTTGACATGTCTCTAAACACACAAGAATGAATTTTCCTTTCCTCTTCATTTCGAAACTAAAATGGTCTTAATGATGTAGTAAGATTTGAATGAAAGATAAAGGTAAGATTATTTTGGTATCCCGATTATCGACTTCAGGAGTAGGAAAGGGTCTGAGAAATTTACAATTTGTCATAGTGCCTGGAATAGTAATAGGCATAATTGGTGGAATTCTACTTTTTTTTGCCGCATATAATTATTATCCTCAGAAGAATGTGAATATCAATTTAAACGGCAAATGCTATGAATTTTTGGATGAGGCTTATCAAAAGTACCAAGATTTAGTATCTAACAGAGAAAGGGAATTGTTAAAGTTGCAGATAGCGTCCCTAGAGGGGTCAAATTCATTTGTTCCTATTATATTCAGTGGTTCAAGTGATGACGTAGACTACATAATAGACAAATTTGACATCAAAGTAACAGAAATACAGACATTAGGTGACCAGAACACACAAGTCGATAAGATGATCATAAAGGGTGTAATCAACAATACGATTCTTGAACAAATATTGGATAATATTTCTGATAATATTACTGATACTACTGCGAACTCGATGCCCAAAATTGGCATCTTACCCAATAGCGGAATTTCAGTGTCCGAGAGTGCAAAAATTAGCGATAATATGGATCAATTTATGATTAGCGGGCTAAAGGAAATTATATCTGAGAAAAATGGGGTAAAGGAAACAGAATGCAGAAGCACAATAATCTATAATGATTGATGAATTCCAAAATGCAAATTCCTGTGTTTATTCTTTCAATCATGAATAAAACCCAACTCTCTCTAATACAATAGAGTATATGAGATTACAAGATTTGTCAATATTTAGGAAATTAAGACGCGGGCCATTTTATTTTTTTATGTAAAATGAAAATGCTGTGTGTTACAGGTCAACATGTCAGTGATTGGAAAAGATCCATTAGACTGCCCTCCTTTATTTATTCAAGAAAATTTGATGTAATGAATCTTGGATTTATTCAGATATGCAAAAAAAGATCTATGAATCATTCATGGTTATTAAAACTACATGCCAATTGGAGTCCTTTATTTTAATAGACTTCCAAAACATCAACTTCTGATCATCCAAATTATCTTTGATAAATACGGGTCTAGGTTCATTTGCGAATTCATTAATTAGATTAAAATGATCAAATGTCTCAAGTTTTACCTGATAGGTCATATTACTATCTGAGCTCAACGATAATGTATTATCAAGGCTACTAGAATAAGATGGTCCAATCTTTGATTTATTGGTATCTAAAAGTTCAGACCCATTATGATCGATCAGGATGAACCGATTTTCATTGTTTAGAGACAGACCCTCCAACAAATCTGCTAAAGATTTCAAATTTATTATCCCGACCCAGTATCCACTCAGAGAGCTTGAACCGGTTTGGATATTTGAATCGCTCTTATAGAGAGTAAACTGGGACCGCAACAGCTATTGCAGGAGCATTTATAGAAGCAGACAAGAAAATTGAACTAATGTAGGTTTGATTATTTTTGACAACTCCTTTATACCATTCTCGATCAGCAAAATTAATTCTTGGAAGTTGCTCTTGATCCCTATATGGTTCTCCCATATAGATATCTCCATTTGGTAGTACAAAGAAAATGCTTGCAATATCTTTGTTTCGTTGGAGGATATCTTTAGCTAGATTTCTTTTGTCCAAATCTAAAGTAGAATGGATACCGTTATGATCACTGCTAACATTCTTTAGAAATGGCACATTCTTAAGTGATTCATCTCTGCTTGAAATTTCAAGAGTTTCAACGGTATTAGATATTTTGTCGTGTATCAAATCGGCAAACAGGATAAGCATTGTAAACTTATCAGTTTGGTTTACTGGTAGTCTTTGAAAATAATTTGAAAGTTGGCTGCTGTTATCAAATTCCTAGAGCGTTAATAGGTTTGGCCATTAAAGAGGAAAGGCACATGGCAATGATAAACGTCGTAATGATAAAAAAATATTGTCTAACGATGAGAGTTAGAAGAGGAATTTGTTGAGTCATTTGCTATAATCAGTGAGGACAATGTCAAAGTTGATATTATTTGTTATGTTTGAATTTTAAGAAATTTTAAAAGATTTTGTAACCTTTCATGAAATGTTGTGATAATGGCATACTCAACTGATTTCTCGATTTGCAAAGTAATTCAAACTATTTATAGATATGATAAAACTAAATCTGCAGTATTTTCTTTATGTATCAGGATTTGTTCCTAATGAAATAAAACGTTTAAGCATACATGCAAAAGGAAGTTAACCAAGAAAAAAATTATTGTGGATTTGACTCTAAGTATGTAGCCGAATCGTCAAGCAGTTTGTTGATATCAGCGATATTTTGCTTTATCTCATCTATGGATGCATTTCCGTCGATCTGTTCACGGAGCTTCTCCCTCAGTAAAGCCTCACCCTTATCGGCTAGTGCTTTGCCAATTGGTGCTTCTAAATACTCAAAGTTATCCAAGTATGCAGCGGTGGCCAATTCTTTGGCTTTAATTTTATCATTTGACTCATATGCAGAGACAACTTCATTTAGCAATCCTCTGATTTTGTCTATATAGTCCTGTGATGTTGGATTGTTGCTGGCATTAGCGCTTGTAGAATTGTCATTAGTACCCAATTCATTGCTTATCCTCTCAATTATTTGATTAACAACAGCTTGGTCTCTAAGGTTCTGGAAAGAGTCTGTCAAATTTGCAAAATCAGACAACAACGTCGTAATTACATGAGTATCATTTGAAATGTTTTCTGTGTTATTGAACAATGCACTAGCTCTATCTACAAATGCTGAACCATCCTGATATTCCAATTCCAATGTAATATTACCCCCTGTGACTCCCTCTTTGTATTCAGAAGCAGCAGTTTTTAATAGATCTTTTATAACACTAATTTTGTGCTCAGCAGTATTTAGTACGACTGCTGGTATAACCGTTGTTACCACATTATTGGACAAGTCTATTGAAGACTTGCCCTTGTTCTCAAATTCTGCTAATGTAGTCACTATTATTGGAAGCCAACCCGGCTAATTGATTCAAATCATTAAAATAGGTATCATTTAGATTCCTGTCGGCTGTAGATAATGGAATAGTTACAAGTGACAATACTTCTTCGATTGGATGAAGAGTATGAGCTAAAGTTAATTCAGTATCATTGTGGAATTTATTAAACTCAGCCTTTTCAATATGGCCTATAATCTGTTCAATATTTGAATGAAAACTAGTATAATCCGTCTGGTTTTGTTGTTCAGTACCATTGTTCTGACCCATTACCTGATTTGGTAAGGCGAAACCAAATATCGCGATCGTAACTACTGCAGTAATTAATCCTAGTGTTAAATTATTGCTTTTATATGTATTCACAATGAGAACCTTCCTTATAATATATTTATATGATTATTCAATTCTCAAAAATGAGAATGAAGAGGTGCTTTTGTTTCTTCTATAATTAATCATACAAATATCGTGCCCTTAACTGTGTTTAATCATTAGATTTATTTTTCAGCTACCTGTAGAAGTAGATGAAATTTGTGACTGTGCTAACGAGAATCAGCTCTGGAATGCAAAACCAGTAAGATTAATTACTCTGAATCTTCAAGGCCCAACCCTTTTTCTTTTTTTCTAGATTTTAGCACTTCTAGACATTTTATCATAAAGCATGTACGGTATAATGAAAGGTCGAATTACATCCATATAATATTTTGATGATTTTCCATATACAATAATATCCAAATGTCAAACCTTTTTAGAATTATGATTCTATTGTACTTGGATTTGTCTGGAGAAAAAATAACAACTATTGAGAACGTGCTGGTACTTCAAGGGGGTGGATCACTTGGTGCTTTTGGATGTGGAGTGTACAAAGCATTAGTAAAACATCATCTTGATTTGGATTTGATTGCGGGGACTTCAATTGGTGGGATTAATGCGGCCATTATAGCAGGTAGTCGAAATAAAGATAGGACAGATCAAATATTAGAAGAATTCTGGATCGAGCTTTCTGAAAGTTTTGTTAATAAAGATAAATTTTTTGGTTTTTCAAGTTCAAACCTAATGAAGCAGTTTTATGAAAATTTTGTCTATCCACTTCATAAGAATGACACGATCGCAAGTTATGTAGAAATGAAGAAGGACCAACAGATTAAAATCAAACAACTTGAATCTTTCTACAGCTCTGCAGCGTTCGGAAATAAAAAATTTTTCAAACCTAGGTGGTTTCCGGAATATGCGATTTCAGACCCAGAGTACTTTACACCAATGAAATGGACCTATCTCTATGATCATCAACCACTGATCAAGACTTTGGAACGATATATTGATTATGATAAGTTAAGACCAGGAGAAAATAGCAATCCTCGTCTAATACTGACCGCTGTTAGTGTTCTTGATTCTAAAGCTTTAATATTTGACAGTTTCAAGCAACAAATAGAGCCCAAGCATATCTTGGCTACCTCTGCTTATCCACTTTACAATTTTCCATGGATAGAAGTTGACAAAGGTGTTTTTGCCTGGGATGGCGGCCTTTTGAGTAACACTCCACTTAGAGAAGTGCTTGACGCATCGCCGATCATGGATAAGAAGATATTTCTAGTAGAAAATTATCCAAAGGAGGTTGACGCGTTGCCTGGTAATATAGCCGAAGTGCATCACAGGGCCAGAGACATTATGTTTTCAGACAAAACTGAACACAATATCAAAATGTCCGGGGTGATTACGCGTTATTTGGACTTTATTGAAGAACTTTATCAAATTTTTGAAAATAATGCAGACAAATTACAATTAGACAAGAATACTTTAAGCAAAATTCGTCGTAAATATAAGAAATACCATGAGGATCATGGGGCGGAAATTAAAGAAATCTATTATTTTTCACGCGATGAAATGTACCCTCATATCTTTGAAAATGCCGATTTCTCTCCTGATACCATCAAGGAATTAATAAGAGCAGGAGAGGACAAAGCTAATAAGGTCATACAAGATCATAAGCAGGAGTAAATACTTAAAGTGCTGTATGGTTTAAAAAGGATATTTGGTTCACTCAAAAGTATCGGTAAACTAAAAGTAATGAATATCATAAAAGAATGATTAAAGGACCAAATTTGACGGTCAACATATAGGCTCATCGTCCCAAGATGAAGTCATCTGCTCATGACTTGCTCTACCCTGATCATTCTAAACGAAATCCAATCACCGGATGTTTGAAATAATTAAGTCGTCCTGATTGGTATCCAGAACCATTCCTAACCTAAAATATTTTTGTAATAAGGATTTTAGTTGTTGATGGGTATCTAAGGCGAGCATGATCCACCATTGGGAATAACCCTATAATCATTGGTGTTATTCGATTTATCTAGTACATGAATGGAAAAAGTATTATCAATTACAGGCCTTTTATTTTACTTGTATCGAATTACACGTGTCAACAAAATATCATAATGACATTGATCTATCAAAGCATTTGATAGCTTCCTCGAATTCATTCATCTGATATAAAGAATTTCCTTTCATATACCATGAATTAAAGCTTTTCAATGAAGATAGAGCCAGAGATCTATCAAAGCATTTGATAGCTACCTCATATGATTTCCTTTTATATAATGATAATCCCATTATATACCAGTGATCTGCTAAACCACATCCTTCTGACATAATCAATATTACATTCAAAATAGTCTTTTATAAAGATTTTGTTGAATATTGATTAATATTTGCTTTTATTGCATGAGAATCGCAAAACCTCTTTGATTGTTTAAAAGTGCATTACTGATATAGAAGAATTAGTAATATTTAATAAACAGAAAGACCGGTGCAAAAAAGATGATTGCCATATTAGGATTAATATCATTGCTGTGCTAAATAAGGGTGAATAAATGTTTACAATTGTAAATAATAGGACGAGTGATTGTATCCCTTTCCATTTTTGTTAACCATGGTAATACCATTTGAAAAATCTTCTTTGTATCTTTCGCTTTGAAATCAAAAATCCTAAAGGTCTTGAATTCTCATTCCCAAATATGCTTCGCTTACCACCAATCAATTTCCCGAAAAAAATAGATTTTGGTATACTTGCTAATTCTCAAGAAATATCAGAATATCAGACCCCGGTCAATGGTTTTGAAATTCATGAATGAGCTAACAAGAGTCGCAGGTCTTTTATTAGCAAACTATGTCATAAGCATCAGTAACTATTCTTTGATAGATTGAATTGTTCAGATCTATTCGGTAATAATCTAATTTATCAGGATCATACTTTTGTACAATTTCAATAATTTCGCTTTTCTTTTTTCGTTGAAATATCACATCCCTGTGAGCATAACCAGTGACATAACTATACTTATTCTTGATGGCTTCGCCTAAAAACTTTATCCTTAAGTAGTGACCACCGGTTCCGCCCCAATAACCTTCAAGGATGCTGACCCCTTCCAGATACACAGTATTCATTGATCCCTTGTTCACATCGACTGTACCTGGGCGCAATTCATAATTTTCCAATGGACCGCCTTTTGCATAACCTATTATATCACCATTCCTGTTGTTCATCCTTAGTGTTACCAGGATAGAAGATTCATCTGCGATTGTTTTTCTGAAATATTCTTCACTTTGCCGCATCAATGTGGAAACCCGACTGTTAATATCTAAAAGGATCTTCACAGTATCCTCATCCACTTTGCCATTTTGGCCTTCGGTAACAAATATCAATCTTGTACCTCTTTTGGAATCTTTTAATCCTAATTCTTTATTCCATGATTCCTTAAAGTACGCTACGTTATCATAAAAATTTTTCCTAAATTCAGTAGGTATATTTGACATAATATAATCAAACATCTCCTTTTCTTCTACCATAAGGTTATCAAAAAATTTCACAGAGTTCTTATTAATCACAGAAGGATGCCATCCCAACGCATGAGCATTACGCCTTGCGATATCTCTTGCATGTTCATAATTCCCCAACGCATATCCGGCTATTCGCTCCGATACTGAAAGAAACCATCCTAAACTTCGAAAACGCTCCCTTGTTTTAATATCGTGTTGGGAAATTCCAGCTTCATCAAATAATTCATCAATCTTCCTAGTCGCATATTGCTCAATTTCCCCTTTGAACGGATAAGCAGTTCTATGAATCAGTATCATGACTAAATCGATATTCAGATTTGCATTATCAATAAATTCTCTAATTTTAGGATCGTTTCTAATGAAAAATTCGACAGAATCCTCATTGGGTTTATCAAATTCCTTAAGAGGATCATAGTCATGAAACAGCGCAGCTACAAATAAATAAGTAGTTTCTTCTTGAGATATTTTGAAATTTTCCATTTTGTTAATCCCAGAAATCGATAAAAGCGTGAAGTAAACAGCTTCTAGTTCGTGTTGAATATTATGATAACCATAATAATCAGTGCCCAAACCTTTCTTTGAAAATTCAGATATTGTGTGACGTAGTATATCTTTTATCCATCTATCCTCAAAGCCCAACGATTTGCCCAAGTCTATAATATTATTCTTGAGGTTTGATTCGGCGGTTTGTCCTTTGTGAAATTGTAGCCACCAAGGAAATAATTTTATTCTATTATAGAATTCAAATCCAAATAGGGTTAGCCGCCCGGGCAACTTATCTGTCGACAATCCATTCTTATTGTTTAGATCATCCTTTTCACTATCAGATGTAAATATCGATGATCTAACCACATTTCTAGAATTAGAAATCCACGATATAAAATTTGCTTTTATACATGATGATTTTTGCAATTAATCAAATAAATGATGGTTTTTGGCTCAAAGTATGAAATATTTTATTCGAGAGTGCAAAATTTAATATCAACACATACTACCCCCAAGGAATTTCCCACTAGAAAAAATGAGTCATAGTAGTGTATTGACAGAACGGGAACTTTGACATTCAAATTGATGAGTAGCTTTTACATAAGATTTCTTTCCCCGCTGATCTATAAAGTATAGCAGATTTATCTGAGAAGATGTTTTATTCAAAAAAAAAGAACGTAAATTACAGGCACGCGAGGTAATCGAATTTGGAATAAGTCGCCTAAATAATTCCTCTTGATATCCTACGGTTGTTTGAATATAAAATTGTCACCTCAACCAAAAGGTCACAGGAAAAACAGCTCAGATATTTGGCCATCTCCAATAGCAGTAAAGGTTGTAGATAATCAATACTATTGAGGAGAAATCTTGGCTTCATTAATCAATAATAACAAAATAATTTAGGTATTGGTATTAAATGTTGCAATAAGCCACATAATTCCAAACTGGTCCACTACTTTAGCCACTTTATCCATTGTGTATTTGTATGTTGGGGCTTGAATTGATTTGCAACCTGCTTTCAATGCTTTATCGTAAGTAGCATCGACATCTCTAACGTAGACCCACAATGAAAGTGAACAAGAGTGACTAATTTTATAATCTTCCTCCATCATAATACAAGTATCACCGATTTTAATTTCAGCGTACAAACCTTTTTCTTCTTTAAATCGTTTGATAACAACTGCATTAAAGACTAATTCTGAAAATTTAATGAATTCTAATACATTTCCAATTACCAAATATGGATTTACCGTATGGTAACCCTGGGGAAATGAGTCCGATTCTCTCATGGAGTTGTCATTAATTGACCAATTATTTTTACCTATCGATTAGAACTGTATTAACGATAAATCCAATATACCAATTTTCATAACTCTAATAACCAGATTGTAGTAATTCATTACTTTTTCTCGTAGAATAATAATGTTGTTGTATGGTAAAAAGTGGAAAAATCGTTACGTTTATTAGCATTTTTTACAACATTTCGGTATAGACCAAATATTTAGAAATTAAAATGATAAAGGCCTAATATGAGCTCCTTCTTAGCACGACTATTGAACCTGAGGTGGACTAATCCAATACCTGAACTGCTTGGCAACACTCAACTACCGATTGCTATGGGAATATCGATAATAGTATTAGTAATCATTGCTTTGTTAATGACGCGCCAATTATTGGATTATACCCACATATCCGGTAATATCATGATGATTATGACTATCGTCATTTCTTATGGGATTGGTTCTTTTGTTCTCCTGAGCTTTGCTCATAGGGTAAGTAGAGAATTGAGAGGTAAATCACTTTTAAGCAACCTAATGCACTGGACAGTAATTATTGTACAGTTCGGAATTTTGATTACATTGTTATTCATGTTATTTTTTGGAAATCCAGGATATATTTTATCAAAGTCAATATTCGCAGTGAGTTCATTGCTTGCCACGGTGATCATGTTAGTAATAGCTTTTAAATTTTTTTCATGGTATAGGGCCAGCAAGTATAAAAGTCCCATAGTCCTGTTCTATGCCCTTGCTGCATTGACTCTAGCTTGTTCTATTTTTGAAGACGCGAGTACAAAATTGCTAATGGTCCAAATCATCTATGAAGAGCCTGTGCCTGATAATCAAGTCATAGGATCATCATTTCAATATAAAGGATCTGAGAAATATGATGGACAAGTTGTATTTGTCGATACGAAAACAGATGAAACGGCGCTTTTCATAATCCCACAATCATATCTAGAATTGTATAACTATCTTAACTCTATAATTCTGCCAATTGGATTTATTTTCAGATGGATAGCCTCTACAATGCTATTGCGGAGTGTTTATAAGAAAATTGGCCCATTTCCAATATATCTTTGGATTATAATGTCTCTACCACTTGTACTCTATTTAATTGGTAAGATGCCTGGCTTCTTTTCAGGTGAAAGTCTAGCTGGGATTGACGAAGCATATCGATACTATTTTAGAGTATTATTTAGAGTAGGAACGATAGCTGGAAATATCTTATTTGGTCTAGCGTTCTTCATCGTTGCGAAGAAATTGAGATCATCAAAAGTTAGAGATTATCTTATCTTAGCAGGTCTTGGTGATACAATAGTTGGGATTGCTCTTTCTACTTCAGCGATAGAACCAACCTTCGGTGTTGCTGCACATTCATTAGTTCTTCTTTCTACATATCTATTTACACTTGGCCTTTATTCTTCCGCTATCACAATTTCACAGGAAATGAAGTTACGACAATCAATAAGAGACTCTGCCATTGAAGAGTCAAAACTTCTAGTTAGCATAGGTTCTGCACAGATGGTACAAGAAATAGAAAAAAAGGTCTTTGCAGTAGTCGAAAAGGAAAAAGCAGAATTGACTAATCGCACTGGATTACAACCATCATTCACGGAAGTAGATACAAGAGAGTATCTGGATACAGTACTTAAAGAGATAAAAATAATTCAAAATATTGACGATATTATTTTAAAAAGCAAAAGTATCCTATCTGACTCTAGGGAGTTTATTCTGTGTACTAGACCTTCTGGATTAAGATTAGCATACAATAACTATTTTGAAATTTATCAGCAGATTTGCAGAAATGGAAGAATCCGCGGGCACAGCGGAATTAAGATTATAACATCTATTACAGATAGTAACGATATCGAGATAGTAAACAAGTTTTTGGCATTAGGAATAAATATCAAGCATGTAAAAAATCTACCACCAATCAACTTTGCCGCTTCAGAAAAAGAAATGATAGCAACGATACAAAAAACAGAAGGTGGACAAATCCTTCAAAACCTACTTACAACCAATGAGCCAGCGTATATCGAGCATTTTAATTCAATCTTTGATGAATTATGGGAAAATGGAATTGACATGAAAAATAGGATTAATGATATCGAGACTGGAGTAGATAATGAAGGGATAGAAATAATTCAAAATCCTGAAACATTCGAGAATTTATTCTACAGCCTCATCATATCTGCGAAGGAAGATATTGTTGGAATTTTTTCAACTCCGAATGCATTTAGACGTCAAAAGTATGCTGGGACACTTGATATAATAAGGGAAAGACTAGAAACTAAATCCTTAAATGTAAGAATTTTGGTCCCGGAGGACAAATTGATTTATCAGACTATAAACGAGTTCGAAGATCAAGGTATTTCAGACAGAATTAAAATTAGACTAATGGAGCCAAGCATGCAAACCAAAGTGTCAATAGTAGTGATTGATAAGAAATACTCACTAGCAGTGGAACTAAAAGATGATTCTAAGAATACCGTATCTGAGGCCATTGGATTAGTAACGTATTCTAATAGTAAATCAACGGTATTATCCTATTATTCGATTTTTGAAAGTTTATGGAAACAAACAGAATTATACAAACAGTTAAAATTAAACGAGAGAATGCATAAGGAATTTATTAATACAGCTGCACATGAACTGAGGACACCAATTCAGCCAATCCTTGGGGCGGTAGATATACTTAGAAATAACGCACATAGTTCCAGGGAAAAGGAGCTTGTTGAAATCGTCAGTCGTAATGCCAGAAGGTTGAAAAAACTTGCTGAGGATATACTTGATGTCACCAAAATGGAAGGATATTCCTTAAACCTAAATCTGGAAAAATTCAGAATTAGAGATATTATACTAGAGAATATTCACAATTATGAAACAAATTTTGAAAAAAGTAAGATTGAAATTAAATATAATGAAGTAGACGACTTACAAATTTTTGCAGACAAAGGTGGCATTAGCCGAGTTATCTCTAATTTGATTAACAATTCAATAAAATTTTTGCCCAGCCCAGGAGGCTTTATCACTATTACGGTTAAACTAACGAAACTCCAAAATGATGACAAATCCGATTCCATGGTGGAAGTAAGCATAATGGACAACGGGACGGGAATAGATAGTGAGATACTACCAAAGCTATTTACAAAGTTTGCGACTAAATCTTTTCACGGCATCGGCCTTGGGTTGTTTATTTCAAAGAGCATTATAGAGGCACATGGTGGTAGGATATGGGCCGAGAATAACCTGGTTGGACAAGGAGCAACATTTTCATTTGTATTACCCCTTAAGAATTCTGAACAGGGTAACAACAAATAATCGTAGTGGGGCTATTATGATGACCAGAAGAAAAATATTGATAGTCGATGATGAATATGATATCACTTTTGTCTTTAAGATAATACTTGAAGAAAGAGGATTTGAAGCAGATATTTACAATGACCCAATCGTTGCGTTATCAATGTACAAGACCATGCTATTATGACTTAGTAATGATCGATCTAAAGTTACCTGGAATGACGGGTTTTGAGTTATATAATCAAATCAGGATGTTTGACAAAAAAACCAAAGTATGCTTTTTGACTTCTAGTGAGCAGTTTCATCAACAATATCGCAGCAATGAATTTCAAGATTTTGACCCAGAACTTTTCATTCAAAAGCCAGTTGAGAATGAAGTATTGATCAGTAGAATCAACAAAATTATCGAGATGTGATCTACTGATAGTTTATCCACTCGAGTTCTTTGATTAAGCCGATAATTTTTTGACTTTAATGAAGTGAATAGGACAAGATTTCAAATTCCGATATGTTACAAATCTATATTATTAATACACCCATCTTAACAAGCTAATGGTCAAAGAATGTCAACTCTTACAGACTTGATTAATCCGTTATCCGGTTCTAACTAAATCTATATACAATAACAAATTCCATCCTACTAGTCATAATTTTAGTGTGAAATTCAATTAGATAAAGCATATTGATTTTATTTAGATGACAATCACTTTTCCCACCATGCCCGGATGTAAGATACAAAAATATGGATATTCACCTGCTAATTCAAATGTGTATTCGTAAGTCTTACCAGTGCTTGCTAATGCTGTTGGACCTGCCAACCCTGAATCGAAAATACGATCTGGATTAGTATCTCCCACTTCCCCTGAAGTAACAGTATGAAATGAAAAATCGTCATTTATCCATAAAACAGTTTGCCCAACGTTCACCTCTATAGGATTTGGATTATAAGCAGTGTCAGTTAGAAATGTCGCTCCAGGTACAATGGATACCTGAATTTTATCAGATGTTGGGATTGTGTCATTTCTGGGCATTGGAGCAATCACATCACCAACTTTTTGAGCATTTACTTGTTGAATATATATTCCATTAGGAACTAAAACTGCAACCAAAGTTAAACCAGTCACTAAAAAAAGTGGGTTGATTTTCATTAGGGATATGAATAAATTGATCCTTAATATTTCATGTTAAATCAAGGTTCAGCCAAAAGTATTATGATAACATTCAATTATCATGCTCAGATTCTTTTTCTGGAGATCTCTGGGAAATTGAGGCGTTTGCTCTCATTATTTTTTTTCAGAAAATTAAGCATGTCTTGAAGGTTTATAGGGTTGAGACGATTTCAATCAGTCTCAGCCCATAATTATTATTCAGATATTTAAATAAACATTTATTTCCGTACTTTGAGCATCCAACTGATATTAAAAGAAAATGAATTTGAATCACCAGACCAAGATATGGTTAATTTTGATTTCGCTATGGGTAATTAATGGTTCCAGCTTCCTTGCTATTAAAGTGGCTATCGATACGATTCCACCTCTTTTGAGTGCCGGTTTACGGTTTAGTATAGCCGGTGCGATATTGTTCACAGTTTATTTTCTTCAAGTCAATAGATATAGATTGTGGGAACATCACGACCCCGAGCATTCACAAGAGATGCCTGAAGCGGGACAACAGATTCGAGCACCAGTACAGGTACCTAGGGAACGAATTTCACTCCAGCAATGGAAGGACAGTCTCATTCTAGGTGTTACTCTATTCTTGGGGGGACAAGGATTGTTAACTTGGGGAGCCCAATACTTAACCTCAGGGATGACAGGATTGTTAAACTCTACCATTCCTTTATGGGTAGCGATTATAGGCTATTTGATCTATAGATGGTTTAAGAAAGATACTATCGGTAAGAAAATGTCAAGAGGAACTATCCTAGGGTTGGTCGCTGGTTTTGGTGGATTGATGCTCCTGGTTGGCCCTTCAATTGGTTCAGGAGACCTCAATCCAATTGGAACAGTAGCGCTAATAATTAGTTCGATTTCATGGGCTATCGGGTCAATCTATTCAACCAGAGCTCAACTCCCAGTTAGTATATTGGCTTCTGCAGGCATGATAATGATTACTGGAGGCTTGATGCTTACGGGTGTGAGTTTCATATTTGGCGAGTATAGGGATTTGGATTTGATGCAGGTTTCTATCCAGTCTATAGTAGCCCAAATATACTTGATAGGAATAATTACGGTTGTAGGGTTTACCGATTTTTACTGGCTTTTAAGGGTGACCTCCGCCTCTCTTGCTAATACATTTGCCTACGTTAGTCCAGTGATAGCAGTGCTTCTAGGGGTGGCAGTTTTGCATGAGACTTTAACTCTGATTACTGTAATAGCGATGGTTATAATCCTCGCAGGAGTCGCATTGATGGTGACAAAAAAGAAAGCTCCGAGCAAATCAAAACAGATCAGTCTAGTTGACTAATAGTCAAAACTGCTCTGTTTTGAAAGTACATCCCCTGGGTGTAATATGGACGAACCACTTAGTATGAGCCAGATTTTATACTCTATTTTTAAGTAATTTTATCCTGTCTCTTGTAGTTCCGTTGGGTCGAAGACATCCGATCTAGACAAATCAATGCCTTTATCGTTCATCTCTCTAGCGAAATTTGCTTACATGTATGCCTATAATCCGATACTTTAAATAAAAAAGCTAGCCAATTTCGTGATTTTGCATAAACTCTATATACAATGTTGTTTGGGTCCTCAGTATTAAAAGACTTAAGTTTAACCAGCAATAAATTCCAGATTTGAAAGCATAATACACCAGAAAAAATGTTAGGACAAGACGTGTCCCTTAGGTATTCAACTAGATTTAGATTTGTTAAGAAGAGGTAATTAGAGCAAAAATTGGACTAGGACTAGTTAAACATATGACTGAAAAGTTTAATTTTGAAAACCTATTCGATTCAAATTCATTAATCTGGGCTGTCAAATAGTCATCATATTTCGGTTAGAAACAGGTTTCGTTGGAAGGTAGGAAAAGAATAGTTAAAAAGAGCTCATCCAAATAACTTCTATTGTCTGTTTATATAGACTTGGAAAATATTGATGTTAATACGAGGTCCGTCTTATTAAGAGACCTTGAGTTAGAGTTTTTCCCAAATGATAATAATCTTACACGTTACTACACTATTATATACACTGAAAACATTGAGAAAGGAGACATTCAAGGTAGGCCCAACTATGACCCAGCCACAGTTAAAGGGGTAGAACTAAACGATAATTTAGATCACATAAATGATATCAAACATAAAATTAGAGACATTATACTAAGAAATTCAATCGCTGAATATGTTGTAACCCGAGATAGAAATTCTACCAATACGATAATCGTAATGAAACGGACAAGCGGAGAATCTATGGGGATATTTCATTGTAGGCATTGTGCAATGGAATTTGATGACGAAATCCAACTCAGTAGTCATTTACGGATGCATTTTTTTATTTGATACATCCATAAGTCGTGTGTTACATTGTAATGTGGTACGGACAGTGGCTGCATGCATCGGAAATAAGAGACTTGATGTGAAATTTTTAGACATTTATTTATAAACATCCTACGACTTCGGTTCCGATAAAAAAGAATGAATGAATAACAAATATTGCATGATTCGGTACTTTACATCATGATGATACAAGGACATTCATTCTGTTCCTTCTAGCAGACAATATCTGAATTACATTTTATTAGAGGATAATAGAATATACGGGTTAATTAAAAAGATACTACCTCTATATCCTGCAAGACTTTAATAAAAACGAAATCAAAAAATTGAGAATTAAGTATGAGCCCAAATTAAATACAAAATTGATTTCGCCGGCTTGTATACCAGGCCTGTAACCAAAAAAGGTTACCTCGTTTGACATATCAAATCACTAGAGTCACCGAACCAGACTGTTACCCTACCCAAATTGAATACTAGCGGTAAAACCCAGCAATCTCCGATGCAAATCAAAGATTTTTAGCCCATAGCCAAGATTTATGAGTAGTCAATTGTCACACCATCTTGAAAAGTAGTAATTGTTAATCACCGTAAATTTAATTGATCCCCATTATTACTTATCCCTTCTTGGAAATAGATCTCCTATGAATTCATAAAATGTAAGTTCAATTAGATACATCGCGTTTGACATTTCAATTACGCTATCCCATAAATATTGTTTACATTCTATGGAATTTACATCAACAAACAAGTACTTCTCTACACTGATCACTGAATTTTCAATTTTGCAGAGTAATCTGATTGGCGATAGTATCTTGTGCACTCGTATAAAAAGACTATTTTGAACCTCCTCTTTTAGATGTTCAAAGTCGCTTCTATCCTTGGGGTTAAATGCTACGCTCATACGGAGTAAGAACCCATCCTTAAGATCAACGTCAGAAACTATTTCAAAAAATTTTATATCCTGGTTTGGTGGAAATACCTTGGCATAGTACTCTGATGAACTAGTTCTGGCGTTTTCCTCCTTTATGGTATAATTATAATCCTTCAACCACTGAAGAATAGTGCTATATACTAGATCCTTGTTACTATCAGGCAATGTGTTCTGTTACTAGATCAAATATTTAAAGAGATTGAATCTATCATCATCCCCCCTGAAATGTGGTTCTGTTAACTAAATCTCCTATTGCGTCAATGACAAAATATGAGAACTATTCATCGTCATAACGAAAAAAGAAACAAATGCTACTTTGGCAATTACCATATGGTGAGCCTCAACTTTTAAGTTGTAGTCAACAATTGAAAACCGGTAATCAAAGTATCCTAGCCTGCCAATTTTCCATGCAAAAGTTTTATAAAACAAAAAAGAATGAATGAATAACAAATATTGCATGATTCGGTACTTTACATCATGATGATACAAGGACATTCATTCTATTCCTTCTAGCAGACAATATCTGAATTACATTTTATTAGAGGATAATAGAATATACGGGTTAATTAAAAAGATACTACCTCTATATCCTGCAAGAATTCATAATAGAAATAAAACCAAATGCATCTTGCTTTCAAGTTTAAAAATAAAAATGGAAATTCGGCCAACCACATTTTTTAAATTCTGTCGGATTATTACAAACTAGTAGATAATTTTTTTCTTGTTCGCTAGACCAAACTATGTTTATAATTAACTTAATTTAAGGTATACCAGAAATGACAAGATTAATTCTCAAACCAGGTAGATGGTTAATCATAGTCGGAATCTTATTGATAATTATGGGAATCATATTTCAGTTACAGAGTATTTCCTTGATTGGACCTTCTTCTTCTTTTATGTACTCAAATCAAGATTGGACCTACAATGGCCTTATAATTATGGTGGTAGGTATAGCTTTTTTAGTAATAGGACTTTACGTGAAAACAAAAAATGATAGAAATCCCTCAATTTCTTGAAGTTGTTATTTTAAAATCTAAATTTTGATTCTTGTAGTTAGAAAAAAGCTATTGGGTCTAATTTCAATGTTTAGTCAGGTATATAGTAAGTATTTTGATTCTCTCTTGATCGTTACTAAATAAATCTATAAATTTAGATGTATAATTATAAGGTACGCCTTCAATCATATTTCCTACATAAAACCCTAAATCGGTAAAAGTCTCAACAATCCACTCTTTCCAATTCATATATTCATCATAAATAACGGGTGAAAAAAACTCGTCTGTAAATTCAGTTATCAACAGGAGATGACCATTTTTCTTAATTTTGTGTAAGATGGTCTTGTATATTGGTTTCCAAAATCTCATATTTTCACGATCAATATATTTTGGATGCGGTAGTATAGACAAAATTTCATCCGCTGAACAATCCGGCAATTGGTCAATCACCCCCTCAAACTGACTATTTACAAATAACAAATTAGATTTCCTATTAGGAAGTAAAAGACAAGATTTCCTATACTGAGAAGCATCTATTTCTATTCCAAGATAAAAAGTAGTCGTTTCTTCTTCTTTGTTCGATAATCGATATAACAATTTTCCATCGCCGCTGCCGAGTTCAACTATCAGTTTATCATACTTGGTCAAAAATGACATGTCCATGCAGTGATCCATTTGGCAAAGAACTACATTGGATTTAAACAAACTCAATCGCCTCTTTTGGGTTGTTTCTATGTTATGACTAGCTTATCTACTCAGATATTTTGACAGAAAGTGATCATAATAATCATACCCAAATAACATGTGCAATCTAGTATTATTTATAACGAAGAAGTAGGAAAAGGAAAAGTAAATTCATAACTAGGTATAATGTAAACTATGGATCGTGCTTTTTTTGATCAAGTTATCTTGGTTACTGGTGGTACAGGTGCATTGGGCTCCAAAGTATCAGAAGCGTTTCTGAAATTATCCCCAAGGGCACTTATTATAACATTTAGATCTGAAACCGAAATGCAAGAATTGAGGGAAAAAATCCTTGAAAAAAGTAATAGTGTACAAAATGATAATCATGATACAGTAGTCGAATTCATGAAGGTAGATATTACTCATGAGAATGAGGTCAAAATACTAATCTCGAATATACTTGAGAAATTTGGACAAATCCATGTTTTAGCAAATATAGTTGGCGGGTATATTGGTGGCAAAAGTGTAACTGAAACAAGTGAAGAGGAATGGGATAAAATGATGTCTATTAATTTAAAATCTGCATTTCTTATAAGTAAACACGTGTTGACAACTATGAAAAAGAAAGAGTTTGGAAAGATTGTTCATGTATCTTCTGCAACAGGAGCAAAAGCAAATGGTAATGATTCTGCCTATGCAGCATCGAAAGCAGGATTAATAAGACTAGTTGAATCTATGGCGCAGGAGATAAGGGGTCTAAACATAAATATCAATTGTGTCCTCCCAACTATAATCGATACAGAATCAAACAGGGCATCTATGCCTAATTCCAATTATTCAACTTGGATACCACCCCAGGATTTGGCTAAGGTGATTTGCTTCTTAAGTTCGGAGGAATCCAAAGTTATCAATGGGGTGGCTCTTCCAACCCCGGGAACTTCAATAGGCTCGTAATAACTTTTTCCTAATTTAGTGAAGGGCCATCACAGATTTCCTTATATTAATGGGCAAGAATCAATCCAGGTTCATCGATAATGGGTGAGATTAAAGCATGATTATCATGAAAATCCGTGTAACGAGGTCGACCATCGGTCAATCTGTAATTTCTATGAAGAAAATTTCAAAATTGATTGAATTGAATTTTACTGAGTGGGCAACATTAATGAACAAGTTTTATTTTGAGAATCATTAATTATTTAATAAAAGTTGTTAATTTACCGATAAATCTATAGATCAAAGTTGTCTTCTTTTTAATACATACAATAAAAGAAACAGAATACATTCACCAAATATTGGCTATGGATTAAATTTGTATTTTCTTGTATTTTCAACTTAAAGTTTTTCAAAGGCAATTTCTTATTTATTTATGTCAAGGAGAAATCACATAACTATCTGAAAACAAACTCAATTGTAATATCCCGAGAAGATATCCATCTCTAAAAGGGATCGCAGAATACATCGATTATGAGACTAATCAGGCTGACTCAAAATTAACCTGGCTATGAGTCGCAATTGAACTAAAAAGCATGGAAATTCTCGCACTCCATATTAAGAGAGAAACATGTTTGTGGCTGAAAGGTTTCTGTCGTGTTTAATCAATGAGTATAGAAATTATCCACTTTATACCAATTATGGTACTTGGTACCCATTGGCCCATAGATTCTTGAGATTGAAACACCAGAATCATTCCATACATGTGGAAAGATTCATTGATAGGACAATTCAACATTTCACGAGTAGGATCGAAGGTTTTCGGTGACTATTGTTTCTGTATCAAGGCACATTGTAAGCTGTTTTAATTATGTGGCTCAACCTATTTGAACGCATAGATACCAAAGTGGTTCTAACCACTAAACTTAACAACCCAATCAATAATTAAAGTAACTTTATCCTTTAGATTTAGAAAATGAGTTGGAGGATTTATTTAACGAAAATCATACTAACTAATTGTCGAAATTGAAATCAACCCAGGATCTTAAGGATGATCATATTACTATAAGAAGAATTAAAGAAGTTGCTTTAAAATGTTCAAATAGGTTATATAAAAACCAACCTGTTCCTATAGAAGATATAGAAATTATTTCGGTCGTAATAGAGGAGTTTGTTGATCATTTTCACCACGGAAAAGAAGAAAAAGCATACTTTCCCGAGACTAAAGAAAAAGGCGAATTTTCAAAAGACATTCGGAAATTTCTGATTGAGCATGAGTTTGGAAGAAGAATAGCCATTATGCTCAGGAGGGCAGTGAACAACTGGAAATCGAAAATTAAAGAGGCTAATCAGAATGAAGAGCAAACAAAAGCGCTACTAGAACCTATTGCAAGATTCTTGAAAGCGTATGCCATTTTTATTGAGGACCATACCAAAAAGGAAGACAAATTTTTTGATAGCATTGAAGAAGGTAAAATTATTTCAAAGAGCGATGATGAATTATTACTAATCCATTATAAATCATGTATGAATCAAGCAGGTGGGAAAATAAGAATAGAACAAATGGTTAAATTAATAAATTATCTTGAGAGTACTGATTGGATGGCAGATTGATTCAGCCCGTTCGAGGAACATATTAGAGTTGAATCTAAAATCCATATCCTCTCCCGTGTAAGCATCAGTAGGATCTTTCAGTTGGTTTTTCAATTGCATTGAGGTAAATTTCAGTCTTTTTAATGCGGTTTGTTGCTGTTCCTTTAATCTGATTACCACATAAGAAGGAGTCCAACTGAGTATCTCTTCAAAAGGTGGGGTAAAGAAATTAGTTTTACCCAAAATCAATAATAGGATTATCAGCTAAAGCTGAAATCGATTCCTACAGATCTCATTGTATCTTCTACATCATTTAATATTCCACCCACACCAGAGCCAGAATCATCTGAACCGTCATTGTTGTTGTTGTCAAAATTAAATCCTAAGTCAGAATCATCTGAATCGTCATTGTTGTTGTTGTCAAAATTAAATCCTACAGTCATTGAAGTCATCTGATATCGTCGTCATTGCTACTGTGTACTGCTAATGCTTGAGTCATCATCGTCGTCATTGCTACTGGTAATGCTACTGCTTGAGTCATCATCGTCGTCATTGCTACTGGTACTGCTACTGCTTGAGTCATCATCGTCGTCATTGCTACTGGTACTGCTACTGCTTGAGTCATCATCGTCGTCATTGCTACTGGTACTGCTACTGCTTGAGTCATCATCGTCGTCATTGCTACTGGTACTGCTACTGCTTGAGTCATCATCGTCGTCATTGCTACTGGTACTGCTACTGCTTGAGTCATCATCGTCGTCATTGCTACTGGTACTGCTACTGCTTGAGTCATCATCGTCGTCATTGCTACTGGTACTGCTACTGCTTGAGTCATCATCGTCGTCATTGCTACTGGTACTGCTACTGCTTGAGTCATCATCGTCGTCATTGCTACTGGTACTGCTACTGCTTGAGTCATCATCGTCGTCATTGCTACTGGTACTGCTACTGCTTGAGTCATCATCGTCGTCATTGCTACTGGTACTGCTACTGCTTGAGTCATCATCGTCGTCATTGCTACTGGTACTGCTAGTTGAGCCTCCAATTCCTGATCCTGGAGAACTGCTTGCAGTAGTCTTACAACATATTGGACCATTTCCTGTATCTTGATTGAATTGTTGAATTTGTGCAAAAGGTTGTAATCCACCTGATGCTGCCTGACTCATATTACCACTATTTGTCGTTGAATTTGAAGACTCTAACATCATGTTATAGCTAGATAACTGTGCTTGTGTAAAGTTAGTAGCTGTAATATTTACAGAGTAATATGCTTGTAATGTTTGTGGACCATTTAAACAAAGAATTTTAGATGTTATTTTGTTGTTTCCTTCATTGATGTTTGTATAATTGCTTGCTACTGTGTATTGCCAGTTAGAATAATCATTGTCTCCTTGAACACCTGTAGGATTAACATTCTGATAGGGTTTTACATTATTTATTATAACAGAAACGTCACAATCTGATGTTACATTATCCTTTGAAACTCCTTTGATTACTAGTGAATTGTTTGAATTTAATGGGACTAGATCTCCTTTGTCTGGAGAAATTATCTTTACACCGCCTGAAAGCTTTGTAATATTTGATACTGTGTCAGAAACAGTGGGAACAGAAGAGTTTGTTGTACTTGCCGAAGTATTTTGCTGTGCTAATACTTGGATGTTTGCATTATAGTTGATGTTTGATAATAATAATACTATCAATAGTCCTGCAAAAATAATACCAAGCCTTTTTACCATAATTGATTTTGTAATTTATATGTATATTAAAGTTTGATTAGATTTTTCTATATGATAAAACCAGTTATATGTTCCTGCCAGACTTGATTGATATCCGATACACCCTCCAACTGGAAATGAGTTTTGGATTTATGTGGACACCTAGAAATACCAAATATGTAAAACCTGAAGATTCTTTTAGATTAATTCTGTTATGTTCCCCCATATTGAATTATTCCTTTGAATCATCTTAGAAGCTGAATGCTAAAGCCAAATTACCCATTTTGAATAGTTGAAGAAATAGCTTTTCGACTATGTGGATTTCTCTAGAAATTTTTGACTTCAATCGCACTAAGTTTGGATTTGATTTCCGCTGAATTAAAAAATTAACATATAACCAAATTTATTTTTGAATATATTGGCTGATATTCTCTTATCCAAATCATTGTGTTTATAGAATGTTGAGTCTCAGTGTTTTATATAGAACGGAAGAAATAGAGCACCAATCAAGGGAATTGGAAATAAAATACGAGTGGGCCCAATTATCGCTCTTCAGTATTCATTTGTAATAAGTTTATTATGTGTCCTCTGATTTCACCACTAGGATATTGCCCTGCAGGGATATTTGGACAGGAATTGTCTTCCTCAAATACTTCGATAAAATCTGAGAATTGCATGTCTATGCGTGGACCTGTAAGATTATTAGTTGTAAGAGACCCACCCTCAGATACTTGGTGTTGAGAAGTGTCGTCTTTAAATAGGGTAACTATAACTGATCTGTTTTCCCCTTCGATACCATAATAAATGTTCCCTGCTGTAACTCCCTCTATTCTGATGGCATTAACAGTGCATTAAACACTGTTTTCAGAAGGCGTGAAATCAGCAATTTCTACTACTGGGGTATCCACTGGTGGAGATATTTCGTCTGAGAAAACCGTACTATACGGAGTATCACTTTCATGTGCATTTGGGATGGCAAATAACTTTGATGATAAATAACTGAATGAACTTATTCTAAAATCATGGATATACCAACCAAAAGCCCAGCACGGATCATTTTTTCATAAAATCGAATTACAAATTCGCGATATTTAAGTAATGTATTAAGAAATAAGCATACGTTTTCCTCTACCAATTCAACTAATCTTAATTATGATCACAACAACATTATTCTAATAAAACAATTAGATTAAATAATTCCATAAATATATTTATGAAAATGACTGACGAAAATAGGGAGTTTATCTTTAACAATATTACCCGATGGTTGAGAGACTCTAATTTTGTGATCAGCGAGGAAAAGATTACAGTTGTTACTTCAGAATTTTATGCCAAAGCTCATCTACAGTCAGATCATGAACATATTCTTGAAATACTTTCCTCCTCTGGCATTGAAGCACGTTTCGTGCTGCGGACCAGATTACAAGTATCCGAACAACAATTAGTGGTTATTGAGAAACTCGGGCCGAAGGAAAAACTAACATTCAATGATAAAATGAATACTGTGATAATTCCCCAACACCAATCGATCATCTTTAGAGATAAATCAGCCGCATTGGAGAAAATAATCTCGATTGATCCAAAATCAATTGATTCTAAACAAGAAGTCATTCAGAATGTTTCAAACTTGTTAGAATCAGCAAAAAAATTAGATATTATTTTTAATGAATTTTTTTAAACAATAGGAGATAAAAAATAACTAACCAGAAGTTGGCATGATTTATGTATAGAATACCTTATTTACCGCTCGAATATCTTGCGATTTTTGACTAGACTAAGTCAATTCATGTTACCTTGATTATCGGTTACTATTTCTCATCTTAAATAAAACAGATAGAAAATTGGTACTTCGACTGACTTTTTTTAGTATTCTTACATTCTTTAACCGAGCTGAGGATGGTCTAATAATCCAAGAGATCTAAAGGGTCATCCATTACATCAGTTTTTGGATCTAATAGATATTCTTCGCCTAAATTACACTTCAAGTCCGTGCAGAGCATAGGATCGGATTCATCCTCAGTTGTAGTTGAGGAAGAGGTAGAGGTTGCGGTATTAGAGTGACTATTATACTGTTCATGACATGAAATATTTGGATCATCTAATTCGCTACAAATTGCATATGCTGCTCCATTATTGTTGAGCGTCATAAATAATGTAGACACACTCAAAATTGAAAATATAACAACTATTCTTAATAATGTTCTCATATTGAAGTATATTATTGCAAATAATATTAGAATTTTTCATCTATATACTGCAAGAATTTTTGGTATTTTTCTACTGTTATTCTTAAGAAAACTTCTCTATTAGTGTATTTTTCATAGCACTTTACGTAATTCTATTGTATTCCAGAGTAATTGGAAAATATCCCTCTGCCTCCTTAATTTGATTTCTTAAAGATTGGAGCATTTCGGATGGATTAGACATTTACTTATACATTCTATCCAACAAAGGTAATTTCAATTCGAGAGGATCGATGAAAAATATAATGTGATTCCTGTTGACAGGTTTTTCTCTATCCATCTTGCCACTTTTAATCCTTGTCTATCACTTCTTATAGATCCGATGATTATAGCGATCTTTGTCATTAAGACTGTTATATTTGATTACATAAATGCATAAATCTATCGTGAAAATGGTTATTAAAGTCTTCAGCCGACAAAAATGACTTCAGATATTGTTGATTTCCTAATCGATTTTATATTATATCCACTCTGATTTGAGTTCGTTTAAAAGATTCAAAGTTAAAAAAATTCAAAAGAAAAAGAAGGATGGATAACATTCTATGCTGAATTTAAATATGTCCATAAATTGTGTAATAGTAAAATATATTTGGCATTCCTTATTTCCCAACCAGGAGGCTTTCGGTGACCTTATATTTCATACAGATGTAATCTTTTTAATCCGGCAATGTTTTAAGTCTTATAATTATAAATAGTTTTAATTGGATAATAAGGTAATGAGCTTAAGATGTCCTAATTGCGAATCGGAAATGAGGTTAAGCAACAAATATGGGGTTGAGATTGATCACTGCCCACGATGTCGTGGAGTTTGGCTTGATAGAGGAGAGTTGGAAAAAGTTGCCAATATGCAGAATCAATATGAAGACGACCATTATCAAAAATATCACCATGGTAAAGATCATGATGTTGACGATGATTATTACCATAGAAGAAAACACAAGAAGAAAGGCTTTTTCGGTGACATGTTTGATTTTGACTAAATAGTAGCCGGCTATTTGGTCCTGTAAATGAGTAATATGATTCTTTATTTTTTCATCTGTTGATCTGATCGTTGCTCATACTATATCTTAATTAGCTAATCATTCTAGTGGTCTAACAAATCTTAATTGCTAATTCCAAGTCTATTTATCAATTTTTAAGTATTTGTCAACTCGCGTTTCACTTCATTCGGATTACCCCAAAATAATTGTGGAGACATGGTCTTCTTTAATTGGCCCAAAGTGTATATAAGTAAAGTATCCTTTTTAAAAGGAAGAATAAACAAAAACTTAATCTTTGTCGTAGCCAAAGAATCTTGTGCATGAACATATGTAGCAGTGGTGATCATTTGATTGTTTTGAAATGTATTTATGAGAAATCCTCAGGTGACCACAGTCTCTGCAAATATGATATTTACGAGAATCCATCGTGCAATAGTATTATCATTTTGGGATATAAGAATTATTTCATAATATTAATTGTTTATTGGTATCAGATCGAGGTGGATCTGATTGAATTCATACTTTCATGATGTGCATCAAGTCCTCTACTAGAGACCAGTAGTAAAAGCGGGAAGTTGGAGTGGATCAAACCAAGTTTCCTTTTCGAATCAACATTGAGACTGGAAAAATGTTTGATTTTTTATGAACCAAATAAGTCTTGGGCCAGATAATTCATAAGAAAATTACCAAGACAATCGTCTAATATTATATAAATCCTAGGGTTAGGAAGGTGGAACTCAGGATGTTTTCCAATTGCATCTCCGAATCTATATTAGATTTTGATATTAACCATCCTCACGATTCATCTCATCGCCTCCATTTCTAAAAGAGGGAACTCGATATGGTATTAAGCCGGTGGTTTTTATATGTAGTTACATTTTTAGTCTTATCCGAATCAGAGGGCTATTTTGGTTATCATTAATTTATCGTTGGATTTACCCACCCCTGCCATTTACATCAAAACCAATATAAAGAATATCAAACATCATCATGTATCCCCGCATCTTAAAAGGAAACAATCAAAATTTTAAATCATGACAATTTTAAGTGTTCATATTATAATTAAATACTTTGTTATACACTCTATTTTGATGTCAGAAGAAAATAAAAAGAAATTCGACTGTAGGTGCGGCGCCGCTTTTGATACCGTTGAAGAATTAGATAAACATAATCACGAGGCGCATTAGACCAGCCTTAATACAGGGCAATAGACGCGGTTTGTAATTCAACCGCCAATTTGAAATCATTTTTCTTATCAAGCTTTGATCCTGTTCAAATGATAATTACCTTGCTACACACTGAACTTGCCAAGCCTTCAAATCCCCACTACGTTTAATCAATTGTCTAATTAATTCACACTGGCAGTCCCTGAGTGGGCATTTAATCTTCAGTCCAAATTACAAATATGCAATCTAAATTTTTAGTAGTCACCAAACATCTACTATTGACATAATTGTAGGGTATCATTTTTGATATTGTTTCTTCCACCTATGGTACGTTAAATGATAATCAAAAAGAGGGACAACTAGAACATCAGAAGGAGTCAAACCTTTAGGCATATTTTTGTTCTAGAATATAGTTAATAGTTAAGCTGATAAATTCCACAAGAAAATATGGCTAAATCAGAACCGTCAATATTGTATCCTAATTCGTTTCATATTGGTAAGGTTTTTTCACTCATCCTAATTTTCCTACAATTAGAAAGGAATATATCCTAAAGTCCGAAACAATTATTTGGATTTTGTGATCTAATCCATATAATCGAGGCATTTCGCTAATGATTATGATTGACATTTGATAAAATGTATATGCCCTCGCTATTATGATTTGATCTGAAACCGTATCTCTAGCAAACTCATTTCTTAAAGACAGTTTATTCAAATTAGGAGATGTTGTTCTCAACTTGTAACCGTTACCTATATCTATTGAGTTAGCCTTACTTTTTTTCCCAGTAATTATTATCATTACCAAATTTAGGAATCATATAATGCAAAAGGGTCCAAAAACACGTTGATCTATGGTCTAGTGGCAACATATGATTGACTTTGAATCATACTAATAAAAATAGTGGGCCCTTTCGTGTAGATACTTCCCTTCTTCAGTATTGAAAAATGCCCCACAAAAATCGCAAAAATAAATACCCAATTGTCCTAAATCACCAGATTTTAACAAAGTGAATGTGTTTTCTTTTTGAGAGTCTTGTGCTACCACATAATCAACAATAGAATTCCTTTTCAATGATAAGTGCAAAGCATCTTCAAAATCAGTTATGGAGCCTGAAAATTCAAACTCGACATATTGTGAAAGTGCTTCTGAGTTAATTTCATGAGATTTAATGGGACGGTGTGGGATCAGGTTGATAGCATTAAAGATTTCATTGAGATGCTGTCCAGACACAAAAGACAAATCCAAGTAAAATCTCATTAACTAAATTAGATTACACAAAGCCGGTCTAATAAGTAAAGCATTCTAGGTGATGAAGGTCTAGTAAAAATGTTGGAAGAAGGATTTAATTCATTGTCGAGGATTAATTATTATAGATACTATCACGTTTCCAATAATAATTATATCGAACCGCTCAGATTTATAACAAGACGGTTCCTACTAGAAAATTCGCTAAATGAGAAATATCAACAACAATTATCTCTCATGAACAAAATCATGAGATGGATTTGAAAGTCGTTATCGGAATGAAATAACTTGCATCATCATCCTAACAATGGATTTGTAATTTACCAAAGTTGAAATTTCTTGTGCCCCATGGATCTTAAAAAAACATTTAATGTAAGAATACAAAAAGATAATTGTAAACATTTGTTGAGCATATCCAAGTTGAGTGATTGAGTATGTTCAAGCTGGCCTGCGATTAAATACAAGTTAAGAAAAAGTTGAATTTTTGTATTCAATTAAATATTTCCACTTTGCTTAATAGTTAAGAAATTGGTAGGGACATTTTTGTCACATATTATCGCAGAACTGTCTCTAAAAAGAGTTGGTGTTAAGCGATCGAAAATAGGATGGTTTTGGCTTATTGAAATTCTCCTATCCATAATAATAATAAAATACATTGAAAATATTATAGATGCGGTTATACATTTGGCGACTGGGACTTGGTCACCTGGCCAGGCATTTGAAGGGGTTACTGGGATGCTTGCGATTGCTAGCGCAGTTATAGTAGGATTGATTCTATTTCTTTTATACTCTGGCAAGATCAAAGTTGAAGATAGGCATACCGATCTAAAGTTTTTTGAGATTATAGATATACAGGAGTTAGAAAAGGAATCATTACATAACGGTCTTAGAAAAGAAATAATAATAATTTGTGGACCTTCAACTAAGTTCGTTATCACAATTATGGAATGTATTTTGAGATCAAAAGAGATGAATTCCATAGAGAAACTAAGTATACTGGGACAAGACTTTGAAGACTTATCCCATTTCGAGGGTTTAGAGAAACCAAAGGATAAAGTAACCAAAGAAATTTTGACGCCACTTTCAAAGAAATTGAAAGAAGAATTTAATGGATTTGATCCTTTTTCGAATCAGTGCTCCAAGTTATTCTCATATGTGAATGAAACTTTCAGACAAGAGTATTCAGATATTATCGAATTCCGGATGACAAGTCAACCTATTTACAAGTCGGTGGTTTTTATCATCTCTTCTGATCCCAATACACTGAACAGAAATACAGAATTATACATCGAGCCTTTTGTTTTGACGGCGATGGACCACCAACATATAGCTTACAGATTTAGATCCCCCCCAAAATCAAAAAAAAATAGTGAGATGATACGATATGATCTTTTTGAAGTAGAGTATTCAAATTTTCTTAAATGTTGGGAATCGGCCACTACTAGCGGAAATTACACGACATTAAGAGATCGAAAAGATGGAAGATCATTCAATTAAAATTAATACTGATGATGGAATCAATTAAGACTTTTTCATTGAAGACTAAATGAGTTTTAGTACGAAAGCGTTTGCTGTATTATGCATGGGATATATGGACCTAATGAGTAAAGTGGACAACATAAAACTACTTGGTGGGGTGATTAAACATTTGGCTACTAATCGTGGTAAATTGGATACAGTCTTTGATCTTGAAGACGGTTTCCGGGATACGATTTGGATGAAGAAACTGTATCGAAAGATTACGAGAACATCCTAAATCCGCAAGAATGTTCGAAGAATGATACATGGGACCAAAATATGAACTGGATGAGATGCTTAAATTACGATAGGGTTCGTTAGGCTACACATATGCATTTTTGATAAAGACGATGAGTTTTAAACCTCATTTTTATGACTCAAGAGACAAAAAATTTTTGGATAATGATACTGATTATGAAACAATTAGGGTTAGAAAAACGTATGATATGTATCACACAATTAGTGGGTTTGATATGCACATTGGAGAAATTGGAGTAATAGCATTATATGTGACTCAATATTCTTATCCTGATTTCATGTTAATTGACTTGGTTGCAGTAGGAGCAGCCTGTTTTACGGGGTTAGCAAGTATTCCTAATTCTGAATAATTCATTCCTCTCCAATTTTTGGAACTTTGTATAAAGGGATCAAGATTGCACAGGAATGTAAGCCTCTTTTTGCTGCAAATTTTGAAGAAATGCTTGAAAGGCCACTTGATGATGTTAGGAAGGAGTTGAATATCACTCTTATCAAAGAGGCTCAAAGTTGGTATCAATATACAATCATAAAGGAAGATGGAATTTATTAGGATTTTTGGTACTACCGCATAATTTTTGGATGTTGGCCAACATTGATCTAAGCCTTTATTTGTTTTTCTATCACAAATTAGAATGTAATCCGTATGAACAGGGAAGAGATGGCTCTAAACATAATTTCCAAAGCTATAATGCATGTACAAAGTAATCCTCAAGTTGTAAGAGAAAATGGATGCGCGGCCTGCCATGTTTTGTTTGTATTGGCTGAAAAAATGAATGTAAGCGAGCAAGACGCTTCAGATTTGCTTTCAGATGTTTTAGCCAAATTTCCAGAACTAGACAATGAATTTATTGTAATGGTAGAAAACATTCACATGAAAAAAAGAATGATGGGAAATGTATTCGCGATTAAAACCAGAGAAGCTAAGGACAAATATATATATTCTAATTTTAAGAACACTATCGCTGAATTACATTCTGATGTAATAAATTATGGTCCAGATGTTACCCTCCGAAAATTATTGATGTCAGTGATATCATTAGAAATAGCAAAGAATATAGGAGTTGACTATCATGCATCAACAGAAGAACTCCATCACTATATGAGAAGAAATCATCAAGAAACAAACGAAGAACTGTTGATATTTATTAATCAACTTTATCAAAGAATAAATAACAAGAAATTCAACTACGATTAAGAACATTTTTGGTCTATATTACTATAGAAATAGTTGAACCAGGTCCTAAATAGAGAACAAATTTTGAAACTTTCTCTATTTTATCATTACACATCCCCATCGAAGACATCCGCCATTTGTAGAACACTAATGCGATCTAAAAGGATCATCATCACACTAGAACTTAGAAGACAAGTAATAGAAAGAATTCGGGTTTAATCTTTAATCAAGGATGTTATAAATATTTTAGATGAATATTCGGTTAATATTTTTAATGTATTGGAGATGGATGTCGAAAAATATGATATCATCTCATGAACTTTATTGGCTTTACACCATGGTCAGAAGACTTATAATAATAAAATTGCATTTAGTAAACGTTTCTAAATTACCACTTTATATCGAATAACCAAAAAATTTTCAGATTGTATGGAATTTACTTTATGAATATTACATTTAGTAACATTATGTGTCGAGATTCTCCCATATAATCCCAATTAATAAAACACAATTGTAAAATAATATATGAACCTGGCATTTTAGTAAACAGCAAACTGCTGCCTAACTCATTAACCTTGAGCTAGAAGAGTACATCTGCGTTAGTTCGTCTTGAGTGCTCATCAATACCGTTCATTGTAATTTGATATTCGTTATCCCCTATTCGGGAAACAAAACCACCTACAATTAGATTTTGAAGGGCGATATCAAAATTTGAAGAACCCATCTTGTCTGTCAATATTTCACGTAATTCATTATCACTTGTCAATGGAGTTTGTTTATTTGATAGCGTAAATAATTTTTCTAATATCCTGTCCTCAATCTTATTAATTGACGAGTAGTTATCCTCAGCATTTTGAAACTTAGCCATGAATGTAAATATCTAATCTATTTATATAATTGCTTTTAACTATTAAAACTATTTTTTGAATCATTAATAATGATGCTGCCAAAAATTCAATTATTGCACTTTTGATCTTATAAGGGTATACTGTACTGCGTGATGTCGAGTGGATTACAGATAAAGTATTAATGAATGTTGAATTAACCAAAAGATATAACAATGTGAAAGTCAACAAAAGAGTTTATCGTGCATTCGTACTGCCGAATTAAAATTAGAATTCTTGTCATTACCAAACTATAGTAACTATAAATGAATATACATGAATAAAAAAAGCAAAAAGAGTTGATGAGATCTATTCAACATGAAAATCAAACATTCTAGAGCAAATAGATATTGCCTTCCATTATTCTTCATAAAAAGCCAATCAGATTAAACTTGGTTCACATGCAATCGTTTTCTATCTATATCGCTCTTTATAAACTGAGTAATAACTAGGAATCAAAAGATTTTCTTTAACTTTGAGTCTATTTTCTTGTTCACAGTCACATATATCTAGAAGTCCGACTAATACCTCGAACATGATACCTATGTACTAGAATTACGATAATGTTATCATGTGTATTAAATGTGAATTATTGGGTGTTATTAGCAAATTATCAAAAGAACAATATAAAGAGTCGGCCCTGCCCGTTGAAGATACTATCCGACCGGTTAAAACCAACTTGACCTAGAAATAATACATAACAGCTCATTAATAGAAACGCATTATTAGGTCGTCTTGACTCTGGAATATTATAATGGAAAACCATCCTTAATAAAATTGGAATTCCGAGATAAAAATCAATAAAGTATGAGAGTCTAGATTGATCTTTTTCAAAACATGTTTATAATTATCTTGAGTTGAAAGGTTTGTTTTCAGATCGGGTTTGTCAATGATCTAGCAATTAAGATGTCGGCTTGATAACTGCGTAAAGTTATCCATAAGGACCGATAATACAAGATAGAAAAAATTTCGGGTATAAGAAAATTTTATGGTTAATTCATAAATATTATTTTCTTGACCATACAATTTACAATTTCTAAACTGATATGATAGAATCATCACATTTATCAAAGTAATCCTTAGGATTATTTGCAATTTTTAGACAATAATAGAGTAATTTATCTGACAATTCCTATTTATAGCATCAATTTTTTCCTAGGTTTATCTCATTATTGGCCTTAAGATTTAATTGTAAATAGGAAAGAAAATTTAACTAGGTCAATAGTTTGACGGGCAAGTTTTGTTGATCAAGATTTTACCAAGAAAACATCCATCTATTCTTGTTACCCATGCACTTTAAATGGTTGGATGTAATGTAATCCGTGTGAACGTAGGAAAACAACAGCATAAAAATCCAACCCCTACTGTAGATACCATAATTCAAAAAGATTCCAAAATCCTGTTAGTCAAAAGAAAAAAGGATCCATTTAAACAAAGGATGGTTTTACCTGGTGGATTTGTAAATGAAGGCGAAAGGGTGGAAGATGCAGCAATACGTGAAGTAAAAGAAGAGACTTCTTTAGATATAGAAATCGACAACATATTAGGAGTGTATTCTGATCCCTCTAGAGACCCAAGAGGTCACATCATGTCTACAGTATTTATTGGAAAAATATCTGATAAGAGCGATATAAAAGAGCCCATGGCAGGAGACGATGCAGCTGCAGTAAAGTGGGTAGATCTTGCATCCATAGAAGAAGAAAGTTTCGGGTTTGATCATAAGAAAATTTTGAACGATTATAAAAAATGGAAACGGTCTGGACAAACTTTTTGGTCTTCAAAAACCTAAAACAAAAATTGATTTCATAGTAGAACCTATCAAATGTATCATCACCTATTTCTTTAAACAAGATTTTAAAGCCAAGATGAAAATCTAAAATAACGGAAATATGTCAGCTTTCATAACCCCTTCTGTTTTTGTTTCGCTACAATTTGAAGTCGTGTTTGCAATCAAGGAATAATATACTTTCGAAGAAAACAAGAATATTTAAGATGCCGAATAGGAAATCTTAAGATAGTTGGGACAGGGCTATGAATACATAGAATTAGAATCCAGGATATCAAAGCTCCAAGAGATGTATGGTTAAATAACGCTTTGACCCGAAGTTTCTTATTTTGTAGAACCCATTAATTGAACTATTGTACTCCAGTGTATACCATATCCCAATAGAAATGTCCTTTATTTTCCATTAAATTGATTAATAATCAAGTTTACTTTCCAGTAGTAATAGATTTGTAATTCTATTTTATAAATCAAATTAGTTTATAAACCCATTAATCAAATATAGGATTTTGAGAATAGAAAAATTTAGTTATGGAGTCATAAGTTTCTTTTAATAATTCTAAATATCTTTTCGTATCGTACCTAAAATTGTTTTCATCAATTAGTTCAATTGGTACTGCCCTTTCCAAGAAATTCTCACCATAAAAATTCGTAATTATGTATTTAATTTCTTCTCCAGCATTCAAGGATTTCCCATTGCTAGTTAGTCGTTTTAAAACACAATTTTCAATTGTCTTTCTATCTGCATATTCATTACTTGCTTTTGATATCCTTTTGATAAATATCAGATCGGTGTATGAAATTTTTTTAGAGCATATTAAATTTATATATTTTTTATATACGCTCTCTAAAATTGGCAAGCATTTCGTGATTTCATGAATGTTGCTATGGGCAGACATTATTTTCATTAACTCCTCTTGAAAATAGACAAAGAGTTCAGGAGTATCATGTCTTCTTGTTTCAATCCCCCTCATCTTTATTGTCCCATCTTCAAAAACGCCAAAGTATCTATTTAGGGCAGGTAAGTCAGGATTGATCTTAGATGAATCGAAAACGATCCATTTGTATACTCCTTCAAAAGATATGGAAAAACCTGTTTGCTCCTCTATGTCTTTTTTTAAATTAATATATCGATGTGCAGAATCGGCTGCCGATAATGAATATTTTATATTATCTATTTCTCTTATCCAGATAGAATCCACAATACCATGAATTACATCAAATCCGTGTTTCTCTACTATTTTAGACGTTTTCATTAATATATCTCTAGCAAAGGCGCATACAGTGATGTGAGCATCTATCCTACCAAACTTTGAGTTACTAAATCCAAGATATCCAAAGGAAGTAACTAGGATCCATTTTAAAGCAGTTTGTCTGTTGTCATAGCAATTTTTTAAATACTCATCATTCTTAGATATACACAGGTTTTTTCTCTTTTTGTATTCTAACCGTCTATCTAGAACTGTTTTAAGAGATAAAGGTACTATTCCCATCTTTTTTTTGCATAAGTGATAAAGATGTTCGAGTTCTGGCACTTTGTTATCCGTTTCTGATCTACAGCATGCACAATTGATTGTGTCTGAAGAAACATTTTTCCTTAGCATTATATTTGGATAAAGAGATATAAAATCAAATTCTGCTACTTTGTTATATGCTCCAGGTTTTGACTCAAAAACAAAGCCCCCTTTATCTGCCTTTAATAAATCAGAAAATGACTTGAAGATTTCCGACGTTATAGGCTTCCAGGGTATCAATATATCCTTTTTATGAGCATTATAAAAATACAAGCTGCTTAGACACTTCCCTATAGTAGATCTTGATGCTAGTTGTAATGGAATTCTGCAAACTCTGGATAATTCTGCTAATCCCTCCAATCCATTGTCCCTGTAAATAAATGAATTGTTAACGTCGATGTGAATTCGGCCGTATAGAAAAAACGGTCGTGGTTTGAAATACACTTTTCCGTAAGAGAGGTATGATGTTGAGGACAAGTCATTAGATCTAATATTTTTATTTGGAAACAACTTGTTTTTCTTTAGTAAATATTCTAGATTTGATTCGCGATTCAAATTGATCAATAACTGATTTTCAACCTTGTTGGCCTTGGCTCTATAAAGTAAATGTGGAAACAAAAATTGGTCTCCACCTTTAGTTAAAATAATATCAGGATCGATTCTATTAATTTCATAAGCGAATTCTAATATTGTTTCAAGTTCATTTTCTTCAGATATCGAAAATTTTTCCTTGATCACGTTATCCTTTTCAAAAAAGATAATTCTGATCTTTAGAATCCTATCCTCTAAATCATATCCTATTGATTTTCTCTCCGAAATTAATTCAAATGATAGAAATTTAAAATTTGGAATAATGTAATCAAATGAGTCAATATCGTCGTTCTCATCGTTAACTATTTGATACATATTAGTTCGTACTGATTCCGTGGATCTTGTTTCTTCTAGGCTGAATAATCCAAGTGGATAGAGATCCTTTTCGTATAAGAAAGACTGTTCAGGTGATATATCTACGTTGTATAGTCGATAGTGTCCAAATCTATTAGAGAGTTTTTCAATTTGTCTTGCTAAATTTAATATCTGCAGTGAATCAGACAGAGTTAATCTCAGAGTTACATCCCTTTTACGCTTATCAACAGCAGTGGAAGAAGGATACTCAAATTTGTATTCAAATTGATATTCCTTGATTGATGAAGAAATTTTACCATTCCTTATCAAGTCTACTAACTCGGATTTTAGGTCTGACGCTACATATATTGAAGGAGACCATAAATACTCTAGTCTTTTTACATTCCCATTTCTTTCTTTTATCCATAAAATCATTCTATCTTTTAGATGATAAATATCAAATAGCCAACCATTCATGGTTATCAGCAAATCAACGATAAACTGATGAGGCTAATAGAAAAATTTTGAATATATTTAATCAAATTAGTTTGTATTTGGTGAGGTAAGTATTGATCCATGTTTAATGAAATAATTTTACTCAAACGAGAATAGAATTCTATTTTACTATTCGGATGAATATACAAATGAGAAGACATATCTGAGACATTCGTCATATTAATAAATGTTAGAACATGTTTATATCTATTACGCTGCGTATACTATAATTACGCTATGTCTACTTAATTACCAGTATTGATCAACATTGTATTTTAAGTACTGACGCATTATTGGTCCAATGAGTTGGATTTAAGGGGCCAGTCAAAATAAGGCGGTGTTTTGAATGGATCCAAAATTTATCATTTTTAGGAATTGGATCATAGGTTTGAGATCCTCTACAATATCTCAAACCCGCTATCGGTTTGTAATAAGGATGTACTCTTTTATATGAGTAATCAATTGATGTACCAAACGATCAGCGATTAATTATTTAAGAGGATTTTTTACCGTGATTTTCTCATTATTGGTATCCCTTACCTAATTATGACAAATTAAGGATTTGTTTTGCTTTAAAAAGGAAGGCTATCAACCAGATAATTAGCAACTGGTACATATGCCAACATTCAGAATTTTGAGGGTAGAATCTTGAAATAAAGATTGCAAAAACAGCCTCAATTAAATGATTCAGTCATTTACATTAGTTATTTTATTTTGAGGATTAATGATAAGAAAAGATAAATAGTGTACGAATACAGCGAAAATAAACAAAATAATTATCTTATTGGTAGTTTGTTTTTATTTAAAATATCAAAAATTTATAATTTATACTTAGGGGAAATAATTAAAACGATGAAGGGACAAAAAAGGACAAGGATTCAATAAAAATATAGGTGTATTTATCTTCCAAAATACGCCTTCACATTTGGTTTGAATAGATAGTAAATGATAATAGCATTGATTATTACCGGAATAACTGCTCCTACATTTCCCACGATGATTGATCCAAGGCCCGAGATAAAAGCTATTACAGTAACTATCAACGTGATAATCCAAGCCCATTTTAGCCCTTTCCATAATCCATAAGCAACACCAAAATAGGCTAATCCGATTATAATGAGAGCTGCACCTAGGAATGGTATTATCGCTACTAGGGCAATACCGCCTACTAAGGAACCAATACCTCCAAGAATAGCAAGAATAGCAATAATTGTAACACCTAAAGGTCTATCGTTTTGCATTTACTATGTCTAATGAGTATAACTTATTAAACTTACATCAAAATAGAGTAGTTTCATTTAATACTAGTATTTTATTTAATGAATGTTGTATCTCATTCGTGAATTTTGAAATATATTCCCAATTAAAAGTTTTCATAGTTGTCCTTACCAAGTGCAAATTTAATTCGAACAGATCTTCAAAATTGGATTTTGTAATACATGATTTAGACTGCAGCAATGCTTAGTCTAATTTCAATTATAGAAATATTGTAAGTCAAAAAATACAAACATTTCTATTATTAAAATCTTGCAGTTTGAAGTGTCTAAACTATGATATGTATAATTTTAGATATACATCGTAATAAAATGGACGGTCTAATAAAAACTCACAAATTTGGAATATTCGCAATTATATTCGTTGCAACAGCCCTAATTGGTTCAGTAGTCGCAATTGCAGGAGATAGCAACGCAGCATTTGCAACCAAAAAAAAATCAAATGTCTCATTACAAGATATCATTCAAGAGAGTTCTACAGGAGAAAGTGCAGAATGTTTTTCAAATAATAATACTTTAGCATCATGTAACAACGTTGCTTTGTCACTTAACTTAAATGACGGCAACAACGCAGAAGGCCAACAATAAACCACCTCCTCTTTTCAATTTTATTTGTGTTATTCCTTATCATTAGTTTTTAGCCAGATACTCAAAAATAATAATATCTAATTACTCCCATTCCATAAACTTGCATTTATCTGGTTTCTTATCAGTCAGATTTTTGATTTGAAAAAAGAGTCATAGGGCTATCTCGATCTTTAATTGAACTCTTTCCAGGGATCGACCAATAGCTTTACTATGCACCTAATTTTTAGACTAGTGTTGCTATTAAGTATAAGGAACTGCGAGGGTATCCCTCGTGATGAGTGCAACCATACGCATGCATTAAGATTTGATGAATAAAGTTTACCAAAATTTACCATCAAAAGCTAATAAAATAATCCAGAATTCAAGAGGTAAGAACATGATTGGTGGTCTATATACAAATTGCAATCCCTAAGAAAGTTGATTACTCCATGGATGACTTTATCGTTGAACTTTCTAATAGAGACATTCAACCATCAGGGATCAAAGAAGTTCAAAATGACGGTTGAGGAATTGCATTGTTAACATTGGAATGAAAATACTATACAAGATATTTTCAGTAATTATGCATTAGTAATATCGATAATCTACTCCTCTTGCTCAACCCGTAAACCCAAATAGGGAATTAAATTTTTCAATATCACTAAGTTCTGAATTATCGATTGATGATTGTGCATCAGATTGTGCATCAGAATTATCGATTGATGATTGTGCATCAGATTGTGCATCAGAATTATCGATTGATGATTGTGATCGATTGATGATTGTGCATCAGAATTATCGATATGATGATTGTGCATCAGAATTATAAGCAAATACTTCGTTGTAGCAACTAGTTACCTCATGTTTGGTTGGTTCTTTTTCAAAATACGGATCTACTTCAACACCTTTACTCTCATCTATTTTTTTATCGATGCAATCATAAAATCCTGGAAGGCCCTGATCTAGAGTGGCATTTCCAGTTCGAATTGGTATCAAATCTACTGCCTGACCAAACGATACATTTCCTTGAACAAAAGTCGTTAACATCATTATGGCAAGAGTTATGAAGAGTAGTGAAAAGATTAATGAATTTTTTAGTTCATAATTCATGCAGTATTATTATGCAGAAATAATTTAACCTATTCTACAATTTCAATAATTTATTTTTTACATAACAAATTCGAGATACAATTCTAGTTCATTATATAATTGGAGATTTTACCATAATATTGATATCCTATTCCATTTTAAATTTTAATTTCTCACCAGACGACAAAATATTTCATAATATGGTTTTGTAAAGCTTTAATATCAGAGAAAATTCGATATCAAATGTAGATAAACCTTCCACTATTTTTTTGTATATTCTTAATCAGCTTAATAAGGCGGCTCAATTATATCGGCAATATTAATAATGCATTCAAGAGACTTTATCCCATCATATGTTCTTTGGAACAGAATCTATAATTTATCAACCGATCGAAAATATGATAATATCATAACCATACGACAAAAATAGCAACTTTTGAAATAAAACTTATGTAATTGATTTGAGTTACCTAATCACGGACCTGCTGTGAAAATTTACCGGTATTATGGGATGTGGATGCTAAATAAAAATCAGAAAATATAAGAATACTTATCATAAATGACTATATAATTGACTCCAGCGACTTCTGGATCAATATCTTTTACCAAGTGAATATTAATTATCCTTCTGTTTTCTCTTTGCAGAAAATTATTGATTTCATTCTTTATTGTATTGTTCAATAGAAATGTTTACTGTTTCATCACAAATATTTTGAGAATTTTATTTATAAAACTGAATCGCAATTGCTTTCGGTTTTTAGTACTTATATTCTGAAATGGCTCCATGCTAGCATACTTCACACTTTTTTACAACTATTACCTAAATCAAAGACACGATATACAATGCTTAATTGATGGTCAATATTCAATTAATATTTATCTGACTTTTAGCCACTGCATTTTAGGTAATAAGGACATTTCCTAATATTGTGAAGGAATTAAGAACTAAGAATGTTTGTGA
>CAVSMN010000003.1:0-18452 GCA_963729045.1 uncultured Nitrososphaeraceae archaeon
TGATGATGATGATGATGATGATGATAACGATTTCTCTGATAAGGATGTAATTCAAATCTGTTGTGCATGGGGTTACGAATTAGCCGATGGTCTCTTAACGTATTCGATAGAAACTGATGATAATGAAGATGATGATCTGAAGGATGCAGTAAGAAATGCAGTTGACTCTTGGAACGAGGGTTTGACTGGAATTACGTTGATTGAATCAGATGACAATGAAGATATCAAGATTTCTTTCAAAAATGATGGGAAAAGAATAGCTGGGAAAACTGTAAACTATTTTGACCAGTTTGGATTCATCAGACAATCTCATATAACAGTATCAGAAGAATCTTACGATCGTGATTTTAGTTCCTCACAAATCGAGCAAATCACATTGCATGAGCTGGGTCACGTACTTGGTCTTGACCACGCCAACTTTAGAGGAAATCTAATGACTGAAAGAGTAGATATTGGAAGTCCGACTATCTCATCTTGTGAAATAGAAGCAGTACATATCGCCAACGCCTGGAAGGTCAATGGCGGAGACACGATGTATATACCAAGAGAAAACTATATGGAATGTTAGAAACAATAAAAAAACTATTAGTCTTAAAATAGTCATTACAATTTTTTGGTCCAAATCAACTATCACAATTCAAGCTGGAAACTGAAAAAAGCGGAGGTAGTTTCATTTAAAAGTTATATCAGAAGGTTCTCAAAGATAAATGCAGTTATTGCAAATATGAATAAATTATCTTATAAAAACTTTAAACAAATTTGCAAATATATCAAAAAGGAACAACTTTATTCTCTAGAATCAATGTATTTAATAATATCTTAAACTCAAGGTATTTGTGAATATTCTTCAAAAAAAATACAAGTGTGAAAAGGATGGAGAAAAATTTGATAATTATGAGAAATTCATTGAGCATGGTAGAAAAGTGCATCATAAAGTAGTTTTAAAATGTAATAAATGTGGTAAACAGTTTATTAGTTCAAAGGACAGACTGCATCATGTTCAAGCACATTGTAAAGACAAAAAAGATTAATACTTAGTAGATTTAACAGATTTTATTCTTTAATCCAATATTTTTTATTGTCAAAGATCACATTATGACATGAGGATTATTCGATAAAAGATTTCAATGGTTTAACCTCATAACTAAATAAAAATTAGGTATTTTTATATACATCAGATTCAAAATTACCTAAAAACCAAAAAAAGAGGTTAATGACTAGTTATCATCTTCATCGTCGTTTTGATGTCTGTCAGTCTCATCGTTTTGATGTCTGTCAGTCTCATCGTTTTGATGTCTGTCAGTCTCATCGTTTTGATGTCTGTCAGTCTCATCTTTTTCTTGTTTTGATGAATCTGTTTCTTGTCATCTCATGAATCTGTTTCTTGTTATCATCATGAATCTGTTTCTTGTTATCATCATGAATCTGTATTCTTGTCATCCTCATGAATCTGTTTCTTGTCATCCTCATGAATCTGTTTCTTGTCATCCTCATGAATCTGTTTCTTGTCATCCTCATGGGTTAGATCATCTTTTTCACTGTAGCCACCTTGTTGACTGCGGCGTTACTTCCACTGTTTTGTTGGGTTTGAGTACTTAAATTGTTGCCAGAATCTTCTATATTACTTCCTGCGACTACTAAGCTCCTTTGACCGGAGGATTGGGATTGTCCTATGCCTTGATTCTATAGAGTCGCCGCTACCGCTACCTTTGCCACTGCCACCTTGTTGACCTGCGGCGTTACTTCCACTGTTTTGTTGGGTTTGAGGTACTTGTGTTGTTACAACTTCCGACATAAGCGTCGGCACCAGAAACACACAATGAATCTTGATTAGAGGATTGGGATTGTTGTATTTTTCCTTGATTTATATAGTAGCCGCCACCTTTGCCACTGCCACCTTGTTGACCTGCGGCGTTACTTCCACTGTTTTGTTGGGTTTGAGTACTTGTGTTGTTACAAGAGTTACCTATACTACCTCCTGCGACACACATTGCATTTTGGTTAGAGGATTGGGATTGTCCTATGCCTTGATCTACAGAGTTACCGCCACCTTTGCCACTGCCACCTTGTTGACCTGCGGCGTTACTTCCACTGTTTTGTTGGGTTTGAGTACTTGTGTTGTTACAAGAGTTACCTATACTACCTCCTGCGACACACATTGCATTTTGGTTAGAGGATTGGGATTGTCCTATGCCTTGATCTGTAGAGTTACCGCCACCTTTGCCGCTGCCACCTTGTTGACCTGCGGCGTTACTTCCACTGTTTTGTTGGGTTTGAGTACTTGTGTTGTTACAAGAGTTACCTATACTACCTCCTGCGACACACATTGCATTTTGGTTAGAGGATTGGGATTGTCCTATGCCTTGATCTATAGAGTTACCGCCACCTTTGCCATTGCCACCACTACCGCTGCCACCTTGTTGACCTGCGGCGTTACTTCCACTGTTTTGTTGGGTTTGAGTATTTAAATTGTTGCAAGAATCTATCTATATTACCTCCTGCGACACACTAAGCTGCATTTTGACCGGAGGATTGGGATTGTCCTATGCCTTGATCTGTAGAGTTACCGCCACCTTTGCCACTGCCACCTGACTGACCGCTGCCACCTTGTTGAGCTGCGGCGTTACTTCCACTGTTTTGTTGGGTTTGGAAGTTTGCATTGAGACATGATATAAAAGTGTCAATTCCAGCCAAACAAATTCCAAGCTGACTGACACTCTGAATTTGTCTTATAGATTGGGTAATTTCATTTTGCGCATATACATTACTTGGAGCAGCCATTAAAGCCGGAGCCAAAGTTAACATAATGAATATTGGTAATATAATTAAAGGATATTTCATTATAGTGATTTTTCTATTTTTATTTTTGTTATTTAAACTTTATTCAAATTAACCACAATAATGTTCAATAACAATCATTAGTAAAATTTTTCTAAAATTATCTTACCTAACATGATATACTAATTTGCTATTGATTTCTGCTGATTTGGTAATAGTTATTGTTATTAGTATGCTTAAAAATTACGGTATGTTAAAAGTGCCTTATATCTACCATTCTTGGTTCAAGATTGCAAATATTATTGTTACTGTAGAAATCTAACCATTTAATCCCAATATCATCGAAAAGATTAACTTTACCAGGAAGTATCCATATCAATTAGTAGTCATATTAAATATATAGTGATCGCTAAAAGACATCCAGTATGTAAGATTATCTAAAAATTCAAAATTTTGAAAATAGTGTAAAGTCATAAAATTTATACCTAATTCATAGTAAGCACATTGAATTTAGTTACAAGTTACTAAAGACAACTCTATCAATAAATCATGAAAAAATTTAAAAGATCTCTATGATCAAGTATACAGAATAATATGAAATACGTCATGAATTCAAAATTGCCTTTTATATTTTTGTTAGTGGCAGCTGCAATGGGGACATCATTTATTCTAGGTAATAATCATAACCCAGCGATAGCTCAAACATTTTCCGTGCCCAACCCTCAAACATATTCGATGGGTAACATTGGAAATGTTACAGGTGAGGAAAGTGATAGTTTTTTCCAGTTAGATGATGCAGTACAAACTACACAGTTATTGATCAATGAAACGCAGTCGGCGATTAGCAATAACAATATTACAGAAGCAGTGAATTTACTAAACCAAGCATACAATGAAACGGTTCAAATACAAAATAATGCTAATAATTTGATATGGGACTCACCTGCATCAAATGAAGGTGCCTAGATAATCCTAGGATCAAAAGCAATCTTTTTTTTGGTCTAGTTAATCCCAGATTTTACTATTATTAATTTATAAGCAAAACGGTTTGGCTTTTTTGAATTAGAATTATCATGTTTTTTAGTTTTATACCCAAGTAGAGACAATAAACCTATATGCATTCATAATATTATCGGTAAATAGTAATCACTTTTGAATAGTCCCACAAAAATTCAGAAATTATTTTTTATTAATCACCTAACTATGGATACACAGGTTTTCTAGATGTTAACAGATAATTATCCAATGGATGCAAGGAGTAATATTATGAAGCGATAGAATAAAAACAATTTCTTGCTTTGAATTCCATTGATAATGCATTGTAGGGGGATATCAAAGCTTGTCTTTTCTCATCCACATATCTTGTGTAATAGAATATAACAAGATTAGTATCATAAATAATAATTTTAAAGTAGGACCAGTATCTCATTCATTATTACAGCAAAATAAAATTCGCCAAATTGTCCAACAATTTAAGGTCTAAACGACCTCCAAGACTAAAGTTACCAAGAATTATGAACTCAAATAATAGGTCATTACAAATAAATTAATTATCGCATAACTCCAGCATTCGTCTTGCTTGTTGAATCCCAGTAACAGGTATATTTTTTTCTTCAATGAGTCCTATTTGAACCAAAACTGAAGCCTGATCCCAGTATATATGTTCATGAGCAATTTTAGGTCCGGCAAATTTCATAATAACTACATGAGGTATCTCCACATATTTGCCTGTAGGTTCTATCCCCGGTAACATATATTCAATCTCTCTATCATGAGTAAAACTAATTATGATTTCATCTACTACCTGATCTTTACCTACCGTACGTGATATAGGTTTTATTTTTATATCTTTTGGCATTTTTCCTATAAACCTATTTTTGTAAAAGCTATATACTGCATCATATCCAAATCCACCAGTCAAAGTCGGTACATGATGAACATATGGTTCATCAGTCATTGTAGTCATAGTTGCTTCAACATCCTCTTTTTTGAATTCATATTCTATATGTTTATCAAATATTTTACCTAGTTTTTCAGGCTCTTCAGCCATACTAGTCAGAGGATTTTGTCGCTTAAAGATTTGTCTAATTGATGCGGATATCAAGACCAAGTTAAAGATTCTGTTATTTGAGATTAGTATATTTTATGATAGGTATACTCCCTTCCTGAAAACAGTAAAATCCTCATGAATTTGATGAATCTGATCTCATCAGCTACCTGATCTAAAATGCTAAAATGGAATTTATTTTTAGCTATCTATCCTGGATATTTTGGGAAATTGAAATAATTGGTTTCCGGGAGGATAAATTTGAGAAAAATACATGTTTAGAGAAAAATCTGATAATGCTAATCAAGCTATAGTATTAAATCAATGTTAAAACATCCTGACTTAATGTTTACATATGATAGATGATAACCAATACCATGACAATGTTTGCGTGTCCAAAATGTGGAGAATCATACATTGCTACACCCCCTGACTCGGATCACAAGAAGTCAACAAAATACCCTGACAGAGATACAATTCCAACGAGTATTGAATGTAAAATGTGTGGAAATTTAAATACGATTTATTGGAAATCAGTTCAATAATTTTTATTTATTCATGGTTCACTGATTTACTTTACAGGTAACGCTATGAATACGTTAAATATCATACTGGAGAAACAATTGGATATTATATACATCCAAAATTTATTGAAAATGACAATTATTCGAAATTGAATTATTAACCCTTTTACAATTGAACCAATTTTTGGAGCAACAATTGGTAAAGTAAATGCGAATGTCGCGCCTTTGTTCTCATCATTGTTTTTGGCCCATATATTTCCTCCATGAGCTTCTACGATATTTTTGCAAATATAGAGTCCAAGACCAGTCCCTGAGGGAGAACTTCTCATAGAGAATACCATGTTTGTCATTCTATTTATTAGCCATAACTGAATCGTTTCAAATAATGATAGTTATATAGCTATTGGGCTTAAGACAAATCAACCTGGTAACGTTTTCTTTGTGGTTCTTGAAGAATTCATTGACTGCTACGAAAAGTATCAAGATTTGGAGCAAAAATATATGGATCCTTTTTTGCAATCAAATAGTATTTCTAGCAATAAACTTTTGCAGTCATGCAATGAAAATATAATAAATTACTCATTGGATTGACATATTATTCAAATGTACCTCTGTTATATTCATCAGTGCTTCTTCGACATCTTCATCCACCGGAAATCCCATTTCATCTTCTAAGTTATTTATAGCCTCATCCCAATTTTCTCCACCATTTTGATTACCATCTTCTTTGTCCTCTTGTAATGCTTGAGAAAGGTTTGCTAGTGCGGAATCTTTGATACTGTCAGATAATCCAGTTGATTCTTGTTGCGGTGATGACGGTGATGTGGTTGCGTTTACAGTTGAAATAGTTGGGGACCCAATCAATAAACCTAAAACCCCAAGGGCACAAAACATAATTATAGAAAATCTTAATTCTTGCATCTTGGTTCAATTTATTCTATTGATATATAAATATAGACAGTCACAAAATTGTTACAATTGGTAAAACAAATTAGATACTTGACTAACAAAAGAACAAACAATTAGATAGTTAGTTGAATCATATTTGATGTAGAACATAATCAGATAAATTTAATCGTTACTGAACTTTTGAATTCTGTTGTTTTCATAACCTTCTATTCCTCCATTCCCGTTGGAATCCACTATAGAACCTTAGGATTTGAAAACTGGTCATCATCACCTTCACCTCTAGAACCTCAACTTGCATAATAAGTAAAATTTAGATCATGAAGAAAAGCAGGAGATTGTATATCATATCATAGAGTAATAAAAGAGGGCCAAAAATTGAAACACAAATAGCAGTGATAGTATTTACTTTCAACAAGTAATCGTAAACCTTAATTTATCTAGATATTGGATACACAAATAAACAAGAATATCTGTATTTGTGCAAAATTCAAACAAGGAAATTGAAAATTTAATATTTATATGAAATACAATCATGCTCACTAGTTCCAAAGCTTTTAAATAAGATAAAAAAGGATCAGGTATCTTTAAAATTATGATTTAATACTCTCAAAACATAGGGAAATTTTATCAAAAATAAAATTTAGGAAATTTTCCGTTTTGATCAACAATAATTACTTATCCTCATCTTGTATAGTTATAGAATCTAACTAGTACTCCGATCATATCATATGATATCCAGTAATACCATACCCTAGCCTTTTCATAATGAGATATTTCAAGGTGCTGGATGGGGGAATTATGACGGTATTTCTTTTAAATATTAATTAATCCCCTCTGTACATACTAGATAATTGATTAAATTATTAGGCATATCAGCTGCAATCATTTTCATTTTGAATGCGGTTTCAATAGGAGGGTATCATCAGGTTGGTTGGGAGATATATGCTCAAAGTAACTCAACGGTTGAGACTAAGAAGCAACCAGTAGTAGCAAACGCAACTCAAGGACAACAAGCTACTGTCATAGTAACCAAAATTGTTCGTTGCGATTCCTCTTTAGGTATTCCAAATGATGATTCCGTCTGTCAATTTGTGCTTGAAAATGTTGATGCAAGTCAGTTCGATTTAGTAGTAACAGGCAATAATCCAAACATGACTAGTTTTCAAGGATCGGCTAATGGAACAAATATTTCTTTAGATCCAGGTGATTATACCATTTCAGAAACAGCATTTGATACCATGGATATTGAAAATCAGCTAGGAGAAACAGCGATTGTAACTATTTTAACAGATTCTAATGGGGATTGCTCATCTCAATTTAACCAAGTAGACATGTTTCAAGAAGCAAATGGTACGATATCTGATAGTGAATTACAAAACTGTGAAATTATTAATACAATCGACGTGAGTCAAGGAGCCTCCCCAGAAGCACCGTAGGTTCAGAATGAAAATCAACAATATGTAATATCTAGACGTGAAGGCTCAACTGCAAGAATTTAAAAAATAGATTCAATCCTTTATCTTTTTTTTTCTTAAAATTACAAAAAGTTTTAAAAGCTAAACATATCATCGTATTTTCCATTTGCGAAAATTTGAACTTACCCAGAAAAATTTTTTTATTAAATTTATTAAGGATTTAAATCCTAAACCCATGTTTTTAGCATAAACTAGTTAACCTGAAATAGACATGAACTAGAGCTAAAAAACCTTCCACAAAGGCTTAGAAGATTCAAATTCATGAAAATCTTGTACCTTTGATTCAAATAGAGAAAAATTCAACAATCATTATTAATCATATTCTATATTTTTTCGCATATACCATTATAAGTGTCGGTCCAATTTGATTATGGTCATTTTGATCCTTGCCTTATCCGCAGTTTTAAATATGATGTTTGCCTTAGACGCAACATTTGTCCAAGACCATTCCGTGTACGCATATGATACCCATTGCTTAAGGGATAATTCAACTGTCTCATTAGACCAATATATGAATCACTTAGTAACAGAATTGATAGATTATTCATCGTCGTCATCCACTAGAAACGTAGATGAAGAAGAAGACTGTTCAAACCAGATCAGAAATACAAATATTGATTTAGACTTTTTTGCTAATGCTTTTTCTGGCAATGTTGAATTAAATGGTTTTATAGAGATATCTTTTTCAAAGATTTTCGACTCGCTTATCCGACCTTCATCGATTGTAATATTATTTTCAATCGTGGTTACTGGATTAGTTTTGAATTCTCTTAAAAAGTTAAAGAGAAGTACGAATAAGGCTAGAAAAGGGTTTTCTCAAGGGACACGAGAAAGAATTCTTAGAAAGCAAAATCATAGATGTGTTTACTGTAGAAAGGTCTTAAAGGTCATAGATTATCATCACAAGAATGGCAATAGATCCGATAATAGAGAAAATAACTGTCAGGCACTTTGTCCGAATTGTCATGCCATAAAAACTAGGAACAAATTAATCAAAAATTAGACTCGTTTGTTTATCCAATCACCGTTATATTTGACAATGTTTAATGCCAGTTTATACCGGCAAAATGATTGTTAGTTCAATAATAAACAGATAAAGTACAACAATGAAGTCCGTACCGATTACGGTGATATGGCATATTGGTTCAAATCCCTTCAAGCGATTGTTATTTGTGATAATGACGAAACTACGTCGGTGTAAAAAGCACTAAAGGAAAATTAATTAGTTTCTGACGATTCAGGTCTTTGGATAATTTTGTCCAATATTTCTTTTACTAAAGTTGATTTCTCCTTTATTGAGCCTTCTCCAACAGGGTACAAGTTGTATTGCTGGTTTAGTAAATCATTACAGCGGTCTAGATCCTTATCGTAAACAAATAGCACACTTCTAAGAATACCTATATTCGAATGTTTAATAGGATTCTCCGAGGATCCAATAATGTTACCAATATTTTGTAAATAATAATCTTTAGTTTTGTTTAATGTCTTTTCAAGTCGTTCAAAGAAATCAATGAGAGCAAAATTATTATTGTTTTCGTGCTCATTTTTGATTTCCCGCTTTAATCTTTCTCTATAGTATTCAAATGAGCAATGAATTATGTCAGTATACCTCAAATAATTGTTCTTGGGGGTATCAAAAACCACAGTTCTTCCATATGTAAATAAATCATATAATGCTTTTCTTGACATGAACATCTATTTAATACCAAAATTTTGATAAAACATGAGCTGTGGAATAAGGATGAAAACAATCAGTCAATTACACGTAGGTCAAAGAGGAAAACAAAGGTGCATTAATGAAACAATGAGACAACTAGATAAAATACATCCTATGGGTAGATAAACCTTGATATATGTTATCCATAGAAAAATATTCGAGTTGGTCTAAGAATGACATCTTAATCTGATTCGCTTGATTTACTTATATCGGTAGATTTATTTTCAGAGTGAGATCCGTATCAAAGTCTTTTGCCAGTTCCCTATCGGGGTACACTTAGATACACTAGAATTAGAAGGGTGTTTGTATATTTAATAATCAAACAATCATGCAAAAAAAATAACCTCAATACCACGTAATTTCTATTACATTACCAGAGATCTCTACGTTTTGAACTAAACACAAGTGTATTCCGTCGGGTTTGAATAAATCAAATCCGAAATCATCAATTTGTACCAGAACCAAGAATATTTCTATTTTATGTTGGGGAAGAATGAAGTTAAATATGATATTGTATTATGTTCTCTGGTTTCAATGTTTCTAGGATTATTTAACATAAACGACCTTATTTTGCATTGTATACTGGAGCTGTCATTATGGGTTGATTTTTGGATTGGAGCAAAAAGAGAGAAAGTCAAAGGGGAAGGTAACATGGATCGGGACTCTGAATTGTGATAGGAGGTTCAATGATATTTACATATGTTTCTGCACTAGTTGATCCCAAGTCCACATCGAGGACCACTTCCCAGATCGTCACTGGAATAGCATTTCTAGTGGTTAGAATAAAATTAAAAGGCGAGTTATTTGACTATAAGAATTCAGACAGGCCTGAAATAAGAAAGTATTAGATTTGAGGACAGCAGCAAGTTTATGTTTTTCCGCAGCAATCGAAATGGCAATAGGTTTTAACTTTTACTTTGTAGCTATAAATTCAATAGCTATTGCAGTAATAGTACCTTAAATTCCAAAAATAGGAAAAAGACGTAAGAAGACTTGTGAATAATAAAGAGACAGATGTCATGAGTAAATATAAAATTAAGAGAAATCTAGATGTATTTTTATTGCATCCAGTCAGATTTTAATTGTCCAGCCATTAAAAAGAGTTTCTCTTTATTTGCAGTCACCTTCTTTTTTATAGATTTTGCTGGTACGCCTGCAACAATGTCTTCATCTACAATATCATAAATAACAGAACTGCCTGAACCCACAATAACTTGATCGCCTATTTTTATCTTATTTTTTATGGTACTATTTAGCCCTAACCAACAATTATTGCCAATGATAGTACTACCACCTACTATAGTTCCAGCTGTTAGCTCGGTATTTTTTCCAATATTGACATTATGGGCTATATGGCATAAAGCATCAATTTTGGTTCCTTGTCCTATAATCGTGTCAGAGAGAGATCCTCGTGCGATAGAGCAATTTGCAAATATTTCTACATCGTTTTCTATCACCACTTTACCATAATGAGGGAATTTTTCTAGATCTAAAGTATCACATGCTCTTTCAAATGCAAATCCATCAGAACCAATGGTTGTATTTGGTTGAATAGAACAATTATCTCCTACTTTACAATTTTGCAAATTTGCTTTTGATTCTATTATAGTATTATTACCAATAGAACAATTATCACCGATAACTACGTAGTCACCAATATAACAATCCCTTCCTATCTTTGCTGAATCGGCTATAACAGAACTTTTGGAAATACCAACCTTAGGCAGAGCATGGGTAATACGCTTTGCAAGTCTTGTAAATTCAAGTCTAGGATTATCAACAAATATCAATAGTTGTCCGTCCTTGTGATTTGGATATACCAGCCCCTCCATACTTTTTTTACAAAGTATCACACCAGCGTTTGATTGTGAAATAGAGAGCATGCCTCTGTATTCCTCAGATGAACAAAATGAAACATCATCTCCTGTTCCAGTATGCAATGATGACACATTTCTTATTGATTTTGAGGTAGATTTTTGTCCTTGAATTGTATAATCTGAATCGGTTATGTGCTGTAATAGTGATTCAACGGTCCATTGAACCATACCGAGTTTATTTTTCTTTTTAATATAATTGTTTTCTATAATATCGTATTAGAGAAATGATAGTACAAATTCAGAAATGATAATTTTACTGATGGCTAAATTGCACAAAAGTCTGTGTTAATTAAATCCATCGAACAATCAGTTGGGATTAAGAAAAGTTAAGCAATCAATTCAACGGCCGACAATTATTATCTTGCGAATGCAAAATTAGAATTCAGAAATTTAATAGGATTTTGAGATATTAATAAACAATTCTCTAAAAATTTCAACAAAAAGTTTAATGGGTGACTATATTTCTAGCACAACATGTATTTGTAATAATATTCAAATATACATCGTTTAATCTAATAATTTAATCGTAACGGGTCCTCCGCTGAGAGATTTTTGTTCCAAACGGATAATTGATCGCTTTCCACGATACATAACATAGGTTTCAAACTCCTTTTCTCCATATTCAAATTTGACCTTTTTATTCAACCACTCTTTAGGTACCACGGCAGTGAGTCCCAGCCCCGGTACTTGTCTAAAATGGGTCTTGCAGGTCATATTATCTTGAAACACATTATATGATATGGTTAAAAGATAAAAAACTTATTCAACGAATGTTATTATATTATATGTTTTAAGTTTTGTGTGTAAAATACCAAGTTAAACTTTGATTGGAAACATTTTCCATTTTTCATCAAAAATAGAAAAACGTTAAGAGCTTTTCGTGCTTTATCATGTAAATATTAAGATCATTGATACTTGTGAATTAGAAAATCAGAGCAGAAGAGTGGAAGTTTGTTTCTATTAGACCTATCCAAGTCCAAGTCCAAAATCGTATGTTCTTACTCTAATCGAGTTTGATAATACTTACAATACCGCGAATAAAAGCAACATTAATAATCCTGGGTTCTAAGGGTTATTCAATCCAAAAAATGGTTCATTAATCTTTCGTATATGAAATCAATGGTAATAAAGACCATTTTATACCAATGTTTATATAAGACGATGGATAACTATGAATAATGTCAAAACAAGATAAAAAAGAAACATCTACCTCTACAACCAGTTCAACTACAAAAGATAATATAGATCAAGCAGTTCAAATCAATACTGAAATTTTCAATCGAGCTGTAGAAGAAAACACACAATCTCTAAATCAGGTATTTGAAGAGTCCAAAAAAAATATTGAAAGAAACATTACCGAAGCAAAAAATCAGATCCCTTTGTACACAAAATCAATAAATGAGGTTCAAGAGCAAGCAGTTCAAGCTACAAGAGATATGGCAGAAAACTACCTTGACTATCAAAAACAAACCATTGATTCCTTCCAATCTATTGTAACACCATATTTTGAAAATGCAAATAACCAGTTATGGAACAACCAAGATATATTTAGAAGATATCCAGAAATTTATTCAAAAATAGCCAATAATTGTGCAGAAAATACAGTAGCTATTACCCGAGTAATGAACAATATTGCATTTTCAAACGTTGAAATAGTAAAAACAGTAATCAACAACACAAAAGAACAATCAAAGCAATTTGCAGAAATAGGAAAGAGAAACGCAAGAGTTTACGAATCTTTTGAAAGAGATAACAGAAACAGCCTTTAAATAAAATCCAACTTTTGACTACAATTTGAGTCAAGAGTTTTTCATTTACTTTTTTTAGCTAACTAATTTTCTATAGCATAAAGATAACATTTAGCAACAAGTGTCTAGCAGAATAATCTGATTTATCCAATTTCCAGTATTTCTATGAAACTGTATTAAAGGTCTCGTTGTATAGGGTTTAAAGGGTAAATCAACTTTTCTCGTATCTCACTTGCCTTGATTTTAATAAAACTATAGATTTAGATTTTGTTTGATATTTGGACAAACCAGGCTTTTTGTTAAGTCAAGTTCAGTTATGTTGTGTCGCTATTATGGATGCCATTGTATCTGGTTTATTGTTGATAGAATAATTTAGATAGACGATAACTTAGATTAGATCTCCAATAAAACTAGTAAATGCTAGATATCAAAAGGGAAAAGACTACTCGTTCATTTATTAATTTGCAAGAATATGATATTAATTAATAAAGTTTGGTAGCATCTCAGATATTATGCAAAATAGTAGGATAAATGACCATCATCATCGTTTTCCTATTCTACCTATTTGGTTGATGTTTTAGCAATAGTTATCAATGATCAGTCACCATTTTTGTCACTTATTTCTAAAGACATGGGTACGCCGTTGGGAGGAACATCCATCTCATTTTTTTCACTTCCTTCATAATAGGGATGAGCATAAAATAAACAATCACAACCATTGTTCTTATTACATAACGGTTCTTAATTGCATCTTCTGTAATAGTTTCGACTTTTGTAATCCCACACCTATCTATTTCATACATTAACATTAAGATAGTAACACCTATCTTACCACAATTAATAGTTATAATGATTATAGGTTTTGTTATAGTGAGTTTATAAATATCAAAAGAGGTAACCAAAAAATAAATTATTCTCTGATTTAATTCTTTAAAAAATAAACCCAATCAAGATAGAAAATGTGTTCAGCCATGATACGTTATGCATTTAATAGAAATAATAAGTCCATACAATGATTAGACATTAAACATAATTTGTAGACAGTATCATGCTACACTCCTGAAGAGTGGTCAAAAGGAAAAATCAATACGGTGTATGTGTTTAGTTTAGTGTTATCATCAAATAAACGCTTACTCTCGATCCAACTTAATTTGTGATTTTCAGTGAATATCAATATGTAAAAATATTTGGTTTGATTAAGAACCTTTAGTCTTTTTTCATCGACTGTCGATTTCTAATGTTGCATATCGATCATCATAGTAAAGCGACTCAATCAAGAATACTTGATTGAAAAGAATTTATTTTCAGATTTTTCATACTAGACTATAGTAATAAACACCGTGGCCTCAGTTAAAGTATCAAACCAACGATAGAATCAGTAAGAGATATCTAAAATATAAGGTTTTCAATCTTAAAGTACACAAGAATTTTATAGTTTTTAGCTTGAAAAGTCAGATATCTAAAGTTCATCGCAATAATAATGATTTAAATGTCTACGATAACTAGAACACCAATAATTATTGCAGTGCTTGCTATTGCATCATTATTTGTCGCTGGCCCAGTATCAATGAGCATGGATGAATTAAATGTTTACGCTAATAAGAAATCAGACGCCGCATCACAAGGTCTATCACAGGGTGAATTGTCTGAACAATCCAGTGAAGTATTTTCAGAGAATGGAACCAGTACTGCTTCAGGTAATAACGTTGATTTATCATTTAACCTAAATGACGGCCAAAACGCATTAGGTCAACAATAAACTTTATTTTTTCTAAATCCTTGATATACGATTTTCCTACAACACGATATCTAAATATCATCCTAAATGCTACAAAATACTTCTAAATACGATTGTTTCAATTTATCAAATTACACGATAATAATATTTTAAGATAACAGTTCCTATATGTAAGGAAATGTAATAGTAACAAATCAGTTCAGGGCTTAATTCACCGTTCCACTCATTTAATTAAAAGATCGGTAAATGGAACGATCGGTTTGAAATCTAAGTCAGAGACAAGAAACATGATTCTCCAATTGATTATAGTAATAAGAGGTAGTATGTTTCTGGATCTCGTCGCAGAACCTACAGTAACGTTTGATGAACAACTAGGAATTCATTTAAATGATAAAGCCAAGTCTCTAGTCAGGTTATAAATAAATATTCTGTAAAATTATTCTAAATTTATCGGATAGAACTAAATATGCTAAAGATCTTAAAAAATTATTATATCTTATAATTTATGTATAGAAATTAATACTAAAATGTTTAGGTCAAATAATACAAAATCTACCACAGTATTAATTGTAGTAGCACTAGCAACAGTAATGATAATGGGTCCATCAAATATCAAACGTGGGTGATGTATTTGCAAAACAAAAATACAACGATTGGGATGATTGTAGAGACGATCACAGTAAGAACTGGTGCAAGAAATATTTCAAACATCATGACAATGACGATGATAATGATGGAAATAGAGCATCACAAGGTATTGGTCAAAGCCAATCCTCAGAGTCAAAACAGCCAAGTAGTTTCTGGCGGAGATTCAAAAGGCTCAGGAAACAACTTTAGCTTCCAAAACCAAGAAAATTCTGGAAATAACGCATTAGCACAAGATTCGGCGGTGATGATGACGATGATGATGGAAATAGAGCATCACAAGGTATTGGTCAAAGCCAATCCTCAAGTCAAAACAGCCAAGTAGTTTCTGGCGGAGATTCATAGATTCAGGAAACAACTTTAGCTTCCAAAACCAAGAAAATTCTGGAAATAACGCATTAGGCCAACAATAAATCTTTTTTTTGAGTAGATTTAATTATATCGAAGAAGGTCAAACATCCCCCACAATCTAACATAGCATTTAGGACTTTATCACTATCAAACATGTTAAAATATAGTAGTTGTCATTAGAGTATAGTTGAAGATATCAGAATTATGTGAAATGATTGAAGAATCATTTCGTTCGGGAAAATATCCTTTAACACAAGAAACTGAAAAACGAATGTCAAAACTTGTCAAAGTGATAAATAGATCATCTTCAGAAGACATGAAAGGAGATAACATAATCATTGAAACCAGGATCAGTGATTTTTTTGTTATGAATAATTATGTGGCAGAGATCACACATTTACCAGGAATGATAGAAATGGATACGCTAGATTCTTTTAAGATGCTTAGTAGACGCATTGACAGAGCTAAGAACGATGTAAATAACATCACCATTAAAAAAATTAAGTAATAACTTTACTACATACCAGCAAAATTTTTATTTCTATATACGAGAGAATCTTTGAATTAGACCAAAGTTACATGTTAATTGCAATACACGAAATCCCAATAAGCTTTTAATGTATTTATAACCTGATTTTCAGACTGTTGAATATCAAAAAATGTTTAAGGAGTATTCATGGCATAAACCATAAAAAATTACAAATTTGACAACAATAGTTAAAGTCAGATTTAAGAAAAAGTAGTAAAAAAAATTTTCTAATTAATTATGGTTTTATAATTTCTGGTTGGAGTCGCAAGTAATTCTTCGATTTCACTATTCATCTTTAAGAAAATTAGTCCCTTTTGGGTGGTTTTATATTCCGATCCTTCTATATATTCAATTAAATCATTTTCTATAAGAACAGAGAGATATTCTTTAAGTTGTGCGTAGCTCAGAAAAGCTTTGTACATTATTTTAGTTTTAGTAGCGCCACCATTGGCTGCTTCAAGAATCATAGCTACAATTTCGGTGCGGCTTCTGTATTTCATATTAATATATATAACATCACTAGTATATAACCGTCTACAAATTAGAGCCAATATCGCTTAGAACTTTACGAGCGTTTATGCCATTTGCCAAAAAAAATACGGCTAATTACACAGGAGATGGTTGAAACAATTCAACTTGTCTAAATATTTAAGAGCTAATGAAATTGACGACAAATAGGAAATATTGAGACACAATTTCATATAATAAAAGATGCAATATTTCTATAAATATCGCGGGTTCATATTTTATCATAATTACATAAAATGACATTGTCAACCACCTATTCCCTCAAAAATCAGTCATTTAGAACAGTCCACTATTCAAATACTTTAAGATATACAAAATATAGCATAAGATCTAAAAGTGGAGTGAAAGCATAGTTGAGATACTCTAACGAATACGAAAAAAATGGTAATGAGGAGGAGGATTGTATTATAAGACCTCAAGTCAAAATAGTCAACTGCCCCATCAAAACAAGCCTCGGAGTCTTAGGCAAGAAGTGGACCATGCTAATAATAAGAGACATTGGTTTTCTAAAGATCAGGAGATTTAATAGAATATTAGAATCAATTCCAGGACTAACACCAAGAGTGTTATCCATGCGCTTAAAGGAGTTGGAAAGGGAAGGTATCATAAAATGCAAGGAAGTGAGAAAAGACCAAGTAATGATATTATGGAGTTTGACCGAAAAGGGAGAAGACATCTTACCCATTTTACTTTTGTTAACGGCTTTTGGGTCGAAATGGTATCCTGAATTTGTTTTTGAGGACAAAAAGCCAAGGAGATTAGACGAAGTCTTTTTTCAACCTGAAACAAGACAGAGGATACTTGAATATAACAAAAGGTTCAGACTAAGGTAATACTGAAAGAAACTAACAAAAAACTAGAATCAACGTAATCTTGTTATAAAATAACTAATATAAACTAATATAGTAACTTAATACCGTCATGATATTCTAATAAAAAAAACTAGTAACAAGTATCCAAACTATGATATAATTAATTTCAGTTATACTTTATGATTATAATGAGTAACATAACAAAAAACTATAAAGTAGGAATTTTTGCAATGTTTATTGCAGCAGCCTTAATTGGTTCAGTTGTAGCCCTTGGTGATAACATGGCATATGCAGGCGGAAAACACAAGAAATCTAATGATGCAGAGCAAGCAATTGAACAAGGCCAAGCAAGCGAACAGAATGCACAATGTGTATCTGGAGACTTTTCATTAATATGTGGAAATAACGTAAACTTGCAATTACAAGACCAATTAGGCAATTTGGCATTAGGCCAACAATAATCTTTTTTTTAAACACTTTCGATTTTAGAATTTCTACAATTAACAATTGATTTTAGATATACCACAATAACAATTGCATTATTTCAATATTTACTCAAATAATAGTAAATACTGAGTATAAGTAAAAATTTATAAAAATTACTTAAATAATTTCCGTTGTCTTTGATATTTATCTAGTAACGGTTAAATTATAAAATATTTTCAACAATCCCACAATTTTTTTTTAAAATCAATCTGATCTTGCTTTTGGACATACACAAGTAAGCAGCACTCCAAAATAACGTTTGATTCGAGAACACTAAGAGGTAACCAT
>CAVSMN010000004.1:0-24600 GCA_963729045.1 uncultured Nitrososphaeraceae archaeon
GCCATTGTCCGCTCCTAAACTATCCTTATTTTTTAATGACGATTTTTTTATTGTCGTAAAAGTATATAGTTAAATTGATGCAATAATAAGTGGCAAAATAAATAATGATTTATTCAGTAACCCGTGACATACTACACGTTTTTAGCAATGAAGCCTAAACCTAATCACATTATAAAGGATTCAGAAATCGTTAAAGGGAAATCGAAAATAGATTCGGTAATCTCACCATCTACACAAACTCTTTCACCTTCTATTTTGTCGTTAAAATTTCCTTTCGATTTAAAGGATGATCAGATAGCCGCAGTCGTAGCTGGATGGAAAACAACAACAGGGGAACTATCCTCTACGGTCCAGGAACTGGAAAAACTGAAATCGCATTCGAATGTGCAAGGAGGCTAGTGGGTCAACTTCTTTCACCAAAAAGGATAAAATCTCCATCGAAAATGGATAAAATGTTCTCTGTGGATTTAATATTAAATGACGAAAAAAATACCACTTCTTTTCATAAACAGATTGAAACTACTGTAAGGCCAAATATAGAAAAAAATACACTTTTCTTTTTTATTTTTCAATATTTTGTTTTTGTACCGTGTTTTTTCTTAATAAATCAAACTCTAAATAGATTAGTTTCATATGGCATACCAAAAGAGAAAGTTGGGGTTTATTTTGGAGAACGCAAAGAAAAAAGGGAGATAATGATATGCACTTACCATAGTGTAATACGAAATCCATTACTGGTTCGACGTTCTAATATGGTGATATTTGATGAAGTGCATTTGATAAGAGACACTTCAACATCGTTTATTAAAATTTTTGATATTGTAGTCGGGGATCTAAAAAGGGCAATTTTAGGTCTCACAGCCACCTTGGATGAGAAGGATTTTAAAAACATTACTATACTTGCAGTATTACCACCTGTAAAAAGATATTCCATTAAAAAGGCAGTTAAAGATAAAAGACTAGCCAAACCCATAGTAATTCCCATAAAAGTCTCTCTGACAGAAAGTGAAATAAAAGAATACAATGTCTATTCTACGAAGATAAAGAATATTTCAAATAAATTAAAAGATATGATGTCAGTTCAATGACCAATCTTTTGAAAAAAGGTGGATTTGCAAGTGGAATGGCGAAAGCTTGGTTTGCAAACATTCGAAAAAGAAAGTTGTTGTTAAGCTATGCTGATAATAAATTAACCGCGGCAGCGAATATAATTCAAAATAAATTTCCGGATGAAAAAATTATGGTATTTAGTGAGACAATAGAATCCATTGAAAAGTTGAGGGATATTTTGAAAGGTGGAGGAATAGAATCGAAAATTATTGACGCTAAGGTAAGAGCAATAGACCGGAAAAGGATTCTAAATTCCTGGGGTATTACTTTTAACGTCCTTTTATCTGTGCATACTTTGGAAATCGGTTATGATGTTCCTCAAGTCAGGATAGAAATTATCTTGGCTACCACCTCTAATATAAACCAAATAGTCCAAAGAATAGGCCGAGTGCTTCGAAAATATGAGGGCAAGAATATTGCGTTAATATATGTCGTATACGTTCCCGATACAAAAGATGACCATGTGATTAGAGTAGTAAATAAAGCAGTAACAGTTGAAAATGAAGAGATTAAAATCAAGAAACAAGATCTTAAAGCCATATCAAAGGGGTTGGAGGTAAAAACAGAAGCACCAACTATAATAACAACATCAACTGCTTCTCTGTTACCACAGAAAAAACTATCAAATACACCACTATCAAATAAGACAATAAAAAGGTCGAAGAAGACAGCTAAGAAAGAGAATCGTTAAAAAAGAAAATCATGAGAATAGAATTCATAGAGCATATGATATTATAGAGTCTACTCTTAATGAAACATCTCTAATAGTTGAAGAGGATCTCAAAACAATAGTCAAAAAAGATAAGGATGACTCAAATCTCTATAATAATTCCTTAGAATCTAGTAGGAAAATTTACAAGGTAAAGAGTTCTATGGATAAAGAAAAAAATTATCTCGTGAACTTGGAAGAACAGAGTTGTACTTGTAATGATTTTATTTACAGGCATGTAAAATGTAAGCACATTATAGCGGCTGAATTTATTTCCACATAAATTTAATATTGGTTATTAACTGCTTCCCTTGTCGATAAACGGCCTATTCTCAGAAAATACCATTTGTTCTCGAAAAATTGAGGTGCCAAGTTTGTGAATACCAAAGCAACTAGTACACATTCGGAGTACAAAAAAATGAGAATTAAATATAATAATATTTTAAAACGTCGTAAAGAAGTGACTTATTCCATAGTTTGTAAACCGCTAATGCATTCAAAAAACTAAAGTGATCAAGAATTTTAGGATATTCCACCTTTTTTGAGGTATAATAATTGTGAATGTTTTTTTAAACCACATTATGGCTGGATTCTCTTCTAAATATTCATTGGTCATGCCATGATATATGTCCAATAATAGTAAATGAGGGCCGTAATTACCTGTGTGATGGCTATGTATTGATTAAGTTATTGATGATTTTACCCCAAATTCAGCATGTGTATTGTGACAAATGAACCGAAATATTGCAAAGGGGTGGTCAATAACTAGCGTAAAGCATAAGAACGGGATGTCTATATTGGGTTAACTAGAGTGTTTGAACCGTTACTAAACTTTTTTTCCTTTTAGGTAATCATACACCTATTATGGAAAACCCAAAATTGTGGTTTTTTATAACATAAGGGATACAAATCTGCTTTCCTAACACAGGGAAAATGTTTTTATGTATCTTTTATGTCAAAATCATGATTGAAATGTCCGTGGGGGATAAAAATTCATTCCATAGTATTTCAGAAAATTCAATACAAAGTAAGACAAAACCTTTAGAAACTATATTCAATTGTTCAAAAAATGATTGTCTGGATGAAGCAATCGCTAGATGTGAGATGTGTTCAAAATATTATTGTTATCTACATGTGCAAGAAGATTTACATCCCTTGGAAAGTATCGAAATAATCAACCATTCCGAAATACACATATGATGATGAATTTCAAAAGTTTGAGATATCCTTTTTGAATTAATAACTATCTAAGCAATGATGAATTATTTCAAACATTCATAGTCATTCATGGAGTCAGTTATCAAAAATTCGCTTTTTTGTTTATTGTTAAATTCCATCAAAATTGAATATTACAGGTAATACACTTGCTAACAAATCAGAAACATTCTGTGAATTGTGAATAAAATGATGCTAGTATTCATAACCTGCAGTTTCATGGCTACAATAATCATATTTAGTTTAATTGATTACGCCCAAACATGAAATTAAAATCCGCAGGCTATTCACTCATTAAGTTAAGATTGGACGACTTGTTAAAGGTCTCATCATGTTCAGTTCTAATTACCGAAAATTATATCAAAACAATAGTTTGGGATATTGTTATGTTTAGGTGATCAAAACTACATTTTTGATTCTAACATAAACTATTTCTCAATGGCAATCGACTATTTGACTACATACCATGTCTTATTTTGTTTTGCTTATTTATTTACTTACTACACTGAAAAAAATGAGGCCTTTAGTCTCAAATACTTAAAAAGTGGAATTTAAAGCCGTGTTTATTGATGACTGCAGCCGGTGCAAATATAAACATGATACAGATAATCATTTTGCAATAAATGGTGATTTCTGACTTCAAAATTTTAATAAAAAGTGAGTTTTATATACTTCTTTGAATTATTATTACTATGAAGTGGGTTTTTTTTATAGATGATGGCAAAAAACATTTACACAATCCCTGTTCCTAGAGAAATGTTGCAAAGAATGGATAGATCATCTTCTCCTGCCCATGTCGGTAAGCTTCGAAATGCGGTGGATTTTGTTGCTCCTATAGGGTACATCTGTTCTTGCTGCAGCAGATGGTATAGTAACTTATATCAATGAGGACTCCAATGTTGGGGGACCCGATGCATCATATTGGTTATATACTAATTTTATCATAATCAGTCATTCAAATGGAGAATTTTCTAGATATGACCACCTTGATTACAAGAGTTCCAGAATCAAATTAAATCAGAAGGTTCAAGCCGGTGACAAGATATCCAAAGTTGGAATGACCGGTTATACTTATATTCCACATCTACACTTTCAAGTATTTATTATTACAGGTTACAATATTTGGACCGATTTTGATACAATAGAGATCAAGAATTTCAAAAATACTCCATAAGTCAGTCCTTAATGTAGGAATATTTCGGGCTTTTCAGCCGTGATTATCGGCGATAAGTTGGATATCTAAGATATTTGTTCTAACTTACTAAAATCCCCAAAAGTAACTATTGAACCTGGAGTAATAAGTTCCATAAATTCCTTATACATTTCATCCCCACTTTTATCACCTTCCATTGCCTTCATAAACTGCTGCACATGTTTTGCATCCTTATAGGACTGGATTTCTAGCCAAACATCCTCATCATCGTTAGCAGAAATGGTCTTTGATAAATTTACAAAATCCATCATGTTCTCTCTTGAATTGAGGTTAAAGACTTCAAATTTTAATACTCCGTGTTTCTTAAAAAAATCATGGGAGTGCTTGTTAATCTTTACTAAAGCATCATGGTTTTTCTTTGGAGAGCGGTATAAGAAAACAGCTACCTGACCTCGAGAATCTTTTTGATTTGTAGAATTATCCAAATTACTCATAAGATCGTTAAATAATGATAATATAAAAATAATTAAGGGATCAAAAGTATATTGGTAATGGAAACTATTTAATTGTCGTTGCAATTATGATGGTTTTTAGTCCAACATGTGTTGATAATTTTGATAGGGTCTAGTATTATGGACATTATACCGCCTGTATCCATTCTGTCCAAATCATAAGGCCTTGACAAGAACGTTCAAATATTATTGTCAGCATATGTCTTAGTACCGAATAGATACAGTTTCAATTATGATTTAATTATGTTATGATTATCTATAATCACAAGATGACATTCGATTAAGAATAAATCAATTCCTTCCAATAGACAACATCATTTCATTATGTTTACCATAATTGTGAGTATAGTCTTTATTTTTTATGATGGAATATCAGGATCCTGATCGGTAGACACATAATTATATTCAATTTTCCCGAACTGCTTGCCAAACCCAGTCTGAGATTTGAATGTTATTACAATAAGTATCATAATCGGGTTAGAATCATTCTATAAATTAACTAATTCCAATCAATACTTTAACAAAGTATAAAGTAAAAAATCTATTTGGAAATATTTTCGAAATTCTTTTTTTGTAGGAATAAACAAAGTTCCCTATTTTCATCCTTAAGTTTAGTGTAAGAAATAGGTTTGAATCCCTTATTGCCTTTAATTATGCCATATATCTTAATTTTGGGTTCAAAGTCTAATTTCTTTAGATTGCTACATAGATCTAACCATTTTTCCATCGTTTTCGCAGTCTCTGGTTCTGAGATATGTTTAACATTTAGTAGGTATGGACCAATAATTCGCCACAAGCAGTATTTTCTTTGATCTTCTATGGGTATTTTTAAAAGGCGTTCAATCCATTCAATTCTGGAACTGGACTTGTTTTGATGATGACTCTCTCCACTGCCAGGGTATTTTGTTTTATTTTTTTTAGGAGGATTGGGCCTATTAGAATATGACTTGTTAAAATTAATTTCCTGCTTTGTTAACCATGTCATAAATTCGTGTGTGATAGCCTCCCCGTTAATTCTTTTCCCATTCCATTTTTGAAGGATTCTTATTTTGGACTCCTCTAAGCTTAATCCTCTACTCAGACATTTGGAATTAAAAGTATCAGGAATTCTAACTAAACATGTTTTGTATTTAGGTCGATGGTTGGGATCAGCCCTTCCACTTGTGAAATAGTCTTCTGCAAATTGCATAAAGGCTTCAGATACAAAGTACTGTGAATATTTTCCCTTTAAAGAAAATAGACTTGGAAACTTATCTTTAGAAAAAACATACTCATTGTCCAGGACTGGAATGTCTATAGGTAAATAAATATGAAAACCATTCCCAGTCCAAGAAAGTGTCGGATGCGCACCCTGTATTTGTTCCATTTTTCTCAAGGTACTATTCTTTACTTTATTCAATTTGTCAATGTCATTATCAAAATTGCCAAGATCCAAGTCAACGAAAACAAAGTTTGGCGATTGAATTAGTATACCATCCTTTACTATAGTTTCAGGATATGCGTTAAGGCGACAATCTTTAAAGTCAGATTGCTCACATCGTTTCAAGATTTCTTGTTTTGTATTAACTGTAAACTGTCCATTTGATCTAAAGGTCATCATTTTGCGAGGAAATTGGCCCAAAGAACTTTCGAAGTGGGATAATATGAAGTCTATTGGAGGGTTAAGAATTATGTCTTTACCCATCATATTAGTATCACATAATTATGAGTCAACCATTCGATGACAATAACATTACAACCCAGTCCGTTTGAGCAAATTTTATCGGAGTAAAAGAGATGTACATATTTTTGCCATTTACTTTCTCTATCAATGATCCTGATTCACCATTTTTTGCATTTTGAAAGCTTTGAAGTTCCTTAAATGATTCCATGTTATTGTTGTCAGATGACGTATCAGCTATTTCTGTACCGTTATTATCCACTATCACAAACCTCTTATCACTATCCTCTGGTGGCATTGTTGATTTTATCAGATCATTGAAGTAGGTAAAGTTTAAACCTAACACTTGTACCCCTATCAATGAATTGTTATTTTTCGCATCTGAATAAATTGGGTTAGCGAGTATTGAAAGTGGTTCGCCTGTAGAGACTGCATTTATTGCATTACTTAAGTATGGGTGATTTGTTTCCACGGCGCCAATAAAATGGTCCCTATACGCAAAGTTGGTTGTAGAACTATTAGTTTGATATGGTGAATATGGTTCACCAAAATAGCGATCTCCATTTGGTAAAAGTAATCCCACATATAATAAAGCCTTGTTAGTAGCCAATAGTTTTTTAGCTTCATTTCTCTTCTCTAGGTCTTGGTTGCTTGGTATCCCATGATACTTCAGTTTCATTTCACTCGTAACATTTACCAGAGGTAAGTTTCCAAAAGAATTAGATCCATTCATCGAGGCATCTGCGACTGCCATCAGATCCGATATCGTATTATTCAAACGTTGGGAAAGAGTAAAGAGATCCAGCTGTTTCAATAATGTAAAGTTGGTAGTAACGGATAATTGTGATTGATTTGTATTATTACTATTTTGGTTTCCGTTCATCAGAGAAAATGTGCTTATGATAGGAATGAACATGAATGTTATAGCAGAAATTCCGATTATCAGAAACAAAAAAGGCATTACCATCAAACCTAATCCTTTTACCATCATTTATGAAATATTCTTGTTCTTAATAAGAATTGTCACTGTTATTTATATTTCACTGGATTGTTAAAAGAGCCATAGATTTTGACTAATCAGTTGTGTCAAAAGACAATAGGCAACGGATAGAACTGGAGTATTTCAAATGAAAGAAATTAAAACCTTTTTAGAGATTGCATCCACATTTAGATAACACACGAGATAACATATTGAATATATTTCAATAGACTATTGAATTTCCTAACTATTCAATATGAAATGTTGAAAGTGTCATTTTGTCAAAAAATTGAAATATCCTGTACATTTGTGTAGACTTTATGAAACAGATATTTGTTTAATAGAAACTTCAATATTAGAGTAGAATTGTTCAGCGATTTTTCATAGTAAAAAATCCTATACATTAAATCCGATAATGCAAATAAATGTCATATGACTAAAATAATTAACCTTCAAGTTATATCACCATCTAACGTAGAGAAAAGAATGATTTTTAGTACCTGATGATAAAGATGCATTAGTCAAAGGGGTTGAACTGGAATCCCACGTTTGTGGCTGTTGTGGATTTGTTTTAGCGATTTACAAATATCGCAATATAATATTACAATGCCACAATTGTAAATCATATAACGAAGCATCAAAAAATGAAAAATTCATTGACTAGTTTAAACGTCTAATTTTATGAAAAAAATCTATCAATGTAACAGATTATGTGAATAAGAAGCATATTTGTATTCTACTTTCATGTTTGGTATGTTTTCTAATTGAACCTTAGAAAAATTGAAGAATTAGTGCTTAAGAAATAGATATTTCTACCAATGTGAGTTTTTCATTATTTCAAACTGGAAACCGTCCTTTTATATGTATAATACTGTCAAAGGATCATCTGACCACGCTTGTACTTTGTGATTGAACAGAATGGTAAGAAGACTTGTAACAAATTCAAGATTTGAAACTTTTAGTTTAGTTTTATCAAAAAAAACCTATATTCATTCTGTCGTCGTAAAATTGAACGATCAATCTTATTATACGCAGGATAAAACAAATAAGTTTAGTGAAAAGGAAATCATCCTTCTTTGACCAAATCTTGCTTGCAGTCACAGTTATAATGGTAGTTGGATTGGTCGGCTTTGTCATTGATCAAAGTTTACAATTATCAAATTCGATATCAGCTGACTAGTCAGGTAGGATCTATTAATAAGAATGAATTAACGTCGCCTGACACTAATTTTGAGTCCGTTTCTATTAATCAAGCCGACCTAAAAAAGGTCATTGTAGGAGACATAGAAATTGCATATAAGACTTTTGGAAGGGGAGAACCAATCCTACTCATTAGTGGCAGCGGGAATGTAATGGACGTCTGGCCCCCATATTTTCTGAAAGAATTGGCGAAAGATCATAAGGTAACTATTTTTGATAATCGAGGCGTTGGAAATACTACAGAGGGAACAAAACCTTTCTCAGTTAAACAATTTGCAAATGATACTCTGGGTCTAATGAAAGTTTTAGGAATACAAAAAGCTGACGTGCTTGGATTCTCCATGGGTTCTTTTGTTGCTCAACAGTTGGTTATTACGTACCCAGAAAAGGTAAACAGATTAATATTATATGGATCATCATGCGGAGGGCAAGAAGGGATCCCTCAAGATCCCAAAATAATTAGTGTATTATCAGATTTTGTTAATAATCACACGAAAGATGCCTCTGCATTCCTAGAAGTTACCTTCCCACTTAAATGGATTAAAGAAAATCCAAACTTTTTAGAATTGATTCCAAAGACCTCTGAAACTATCCTTTCCTCTACAGTAAAAAAACAGTTTGAGATAAATGAAGATTGGCTTTCAACTAATTGGTCTGGAGTTTGCGATTTACTTCAAAAAGTTACTAAACCAAGTTTAATCATAACAGGCACTGAAGATAAAGCGATTCCCTCCGGAAACTCACTGATTCTCGTAGATAAAATCCCCGGATCATGGCTTGTGCAAATCGAGGACGCGGGACATGGATTGATGTATCAGTATCCCGAAATCTTTACTGAAATTGTAGGAACATTTTTGAATACATCAGTAACAATAAGGTAAGAAAGAGATAAGACTCCTTTTCTTACATCATCATCATCTCTAACATAGACTCTTTGAATTCTCGACAGGTATTTATTGTAGTTATTAACTTTCTTGATTGTCGTATTTGATTATGTTGACAAAATTTATTTTAGAGTCAGCTGAGATGTCTTACCTTTTAGGAACTATTATAGGATCATTCAATATCAACCCTGTTTTCATGATAGAAAATAATTTCCATTTCATTTGTCCTTAGTATCGATAGATATCAACATGGTTGATAATTCTCGTCATTATTAGAGTCCTGAAAAACTATTTGATTGATTGGACCATAAAGTTGTCAATTTATCCTTTAGCATAATAATAACATCACACTTTTCTTGAGGAAATCCGCTCTACATTTCAAGTCGTCAACGACTTAAATTTCTCTTAAGACTATGATTAATTAAATTACTTGAGGGATCATCATGGTTAAGCTAAATTCATGGATCTGAATTCCATTCTATTAATTTGAGGGTTCAAACTATCTACTGACTAGAATATGACAAAGCAACTACAAAATTCAAAATTACCAGACCTGTTCTCACCAATTTTTATTATTTTAAATAAAAATATTGATTTTCATATAATTTTATTATCAATATTTGTTTTTATAATACCCTCTATAGAATTATTGATGAAAAATAAATTAGAGATAAAAATAATTTTATCGCTATGCTTTGTAACAATAATCACTGCGGTAACCGCAGTACCCCTCCAATCCGCACATGCCTTCTCTTGGCCTTGTATTGACAGAAGCGACGGAAAGGCCCCTATCGCCGTTTCTGAAAACAATGTCTATGTTGCTTGGTGGGGAAATCAAAGCGGAAATTATGAAGTAATGTTCAAGGCCTCTAATGATGGTGGTCAGACATTTGGTGATAAGATTAGCCTAAGTAATTCTACAAATGGAACTTCAGTGGAAGCAGACGTAGCTGCATTTGGTAATAATGTATACGTTACATACGCAGACAACAAGACAGGAGATGCCGATGCTTATATTAGGACCTCCAACGATGGTGGAAAAACTTTTGGGCCTGAATTTAAATTGACTAACAATTCTGATTCCAATCTTGCATCTTCATCTGTTTCTCAAGGGATGAAGTCGTATGATAATGTCAAAACATCTCCATATGAACTCAAGGTTGCTGCTCAGGGTGACAACGTCTACGTAATTGCAACAGGAGGTGATAAAAATGATACAACTTATCAACCAGATGTATTCATAAGAGTATCTAACGATAGTGGAAAAACTTTTGGTAAAGATATCAACTTGAGTGAATCAAAAGGAATTGTGTCAGAACGTACAGAGATAGACTGCATTAGGTGATAAGGTATACGTTACTTGGTGGGATAAAGGCTCTGATGGGACAGACACACCATTATTGAGAATAAGTGATGACAGAGGACAGACATTTGGTGACATCATAGTACTTACAGCAAATGCTACAACCGGCAGCACAACAAATACACCATCATCCTAATTTTTTAGGAAATTCATTCTTAACATAGAATAGAGAAAAGACAGTAAGATGTGATACCGACACTTACTTTCGTCTTCAATATTTTTAAAATCAAATAAGAAAGTGGATTGTCAATTAATTATCAGCATTATTCTGCTCCGAAATCAATATTTTTGTAAGAACGATTATCATTAAAGAGCTTAAATAGTATTCCATTTAAATCAGAATAACTTGTTCGTTAAATATTCAACATTATCAATATCTATTTCTGTTTCAATTTCATTTTTTATTATCCTGATATCTGTTTTATCATTGGCAAATAGTGAGAACAAAATTTGGAATATTTCTGCCTTAACAGAAACACCTGAATTTGATATAAATACTCAAGATAATAGTAGTAATCTCAGAAATATTACAAAAGAGAATAATTTCTCTTCATCTTTACCCTCAGTCTCATACTCTAATGCAACTTATGGAATAAAAATAGATTATCCATCCGATTGGACAATAAAGGAGGGAGGTGTGGCAACAATTTTTCATAATCAAAGTAAAACACTTAATGTTGTAGCTGAAATTTTAGCTCCTATTCAGAGTGATTACTATAATCCCAAAATAGGAGCTTCTCATAATAGTATTAGATTAGTTGTTGAAGATTATGATACCTTTGGAGATTTTACAAATAGCAACATCTTTAATTATCTGGAAAAACAATGACTCCGAAACAGACAACAAAAATAAACTTCTGACTGTAGCCACCAAGAGAATAGGTGCAATAGGGATTTATTGTCATGATTTTGACCTTAAAAGTTGGAATCAGAATGCAACATTAGCAGGTAACCCCGCTCATCAAATATTTTTAGATTACAGTTACGACAAAAACAGTAAAGATGCTACAGAAATTTAGACTATAAAGGATGATAAAATTTACATCATCGAGTTTGTGGCTCAAGACAAGTACTATAGATCTATACTTGCCAGTTGTAAATGAAATTATTGAGTCATTCCAGATTACAAATTCTACTGACAAAGATTGATTGTCACTCGGGAATAATCCTCAAATTCATTGAGAAGAATCTTCGTTCATATCCTTTTGCTTGCCTATAGTTGTATGCAATATCAATATCTATAATGATTTGCTGTGCTTTATCTTTGAGTTGATTTCATAGCAATCTTTTACCAAAAGGATGCGATAGTAATCATGTAGCAATTGTTGTCCTAATCTAATGAACAAGAATTAGTCAGAACATTAAAAAGTCAAGAAATCATGAATCTCACTTAAATTTGATTAAAGTTGAATTTCAAAATTTTTCTTCTCTGTAACAGTATAGATCATTAAATGTCTCCTCCTTTTGATATTTGTTTTAGGATACTCATTTTGATAAGATTCATTTAATTTTTCTCTAGGCGTATATCTAAGACATATACTATTTGACCTCATATCTTTCACAATATGATCGGATTGAGAAAAGCACTTGTCCTTAAATACTATATTGACTAAGATTTATCTGCATAAGGCTGGATTGATCCCAAATTTGCTTGGTATTTTTTGATTAATAGATTGTATGGTGGATAGAATGTATTTCTTACTTTTAATCTCCAAATGGGAAACGGAAAAAGTTTAGAAATACAATATCGATTTCTATGAGAAAAATTATTAAATTGACATTTGACTCATCTGGTTGCCATTCTTGTGAATTGAGATGGATTATTTTTAGAATGGATTTTATATATCATTTCGGACCATACTATTTTTTCAACTTTTCCTGTTTTTTTTACAAGTGATATTATATGTAGTAATTCTTTACTATGCTTATATAATACGTTTGCAATAATATCAGAGTTTCCTATGTGAATTTCTACAGATTCAATTCCTTCAATCTCGCTAATCTTCTCCGCCGTTTCATTGATATCTCCATCCACTAAATAAATATATAATAAGCCTGTTTTAAACCCAAATTTTTCATAATTAATATTTGATTTTACAATAATTGACTGACTATAGATAAGATTTCTGACTCTTCTTTGTATGGTCGATAAAGGTATTTTCATTTGAGTTGCAATTTCTTTATTATTTTTTCCCAGTATTAGCAAATCCATGATCTGGACATCAATTTCATCGAAATGATTATTATTTCTATCGTATCTTTGATCTTGATTTTGCAAGCCATTATTATATGATTTAACCAGCTTTTTAACCATTTCTTTAATACAATAAACAAAAATGATGCATTATTTAGGTTTATCAATATTTTCGCTACCCAGCATTTGAAGTCAATCTAATGGAAAATATTTACGTGCCTAATAGTTTAGTTATGAACAAGGCGATACAGAGGCAATCTAGTGCCCCTTACAACATTAGAATAACCAAGTAATATCTCTTCTGCCATGTATTCCTTCTTGATTTTTTGCATAAATGGAGATTAAATCTATTGATGATTTTTTGACTATTGAAAAGTAGAAAATTAAGAGGAAAATAGGTCAACAAAAGAAGACTGATCATTTTTTTTCTCACTAATATATTCAGACCAGCTAACCCCGTTTACCATTTCATTTTCCTTTATTTCTTCTAAAAGGTTAAATAAAAAAACTGAGTTTTTGTATACGATTCTAAAAGAAATATTTGTATCAGGATTTCCTATTCTTAAAGACATATCAACTATATTTCTTCTATGGCTTTTGTAAATTTCTTTCATTACCTCATGACTGTTTCCTTTCTTAGTATTAATGGAGATTTCTGAAATTCTCAGTCCTAGTTTTTTGGGATCCAGAGTATAAGTTTTCTCCAATACAGAATATTTTTCTAACATACTTCGTCTCCTTTGAATAGTTGAAAGTGGGATCGCAAGCTTTGAAGCAATCTCAGAACTTTTTATGTCTCCATTATTGAGTAATTCTTCTATAATTTTTAAGTTAATATTATCAAGATGTATGTGAGAATAATTATTATCAGTGATATTTGGATTAGATAATTGATCTATCTCATTCTTATTAGATAAATCACTACTTTTGGATTTTTCTTCCTTAGTAGAATCGCCGTTCAAGTCTTTCTGTCTAGAGTTGGTTACTTTACCAATATTGAACCGTTTTACTCTTTCTGGCAATATACATCTAATTTTTGTTCATTATGGGATTTAAATATATCTTTTAACTGTTTCGTGATGCATTAAATCAAAAAAAGATAGAAAATATGACAAATAAATCACCGTGCTTCATTTATAGATGATTTACTATAACTTGATTAAGATTAGATATCGGATATTCGGGTTTTTGCATCATTTGTTTTTAAATGAATAAAAAGAAATTGCTAACTTAATTATTCTTACTGGTTTCTAGTTCCTTTATTTTCCTAGTTAACGCAAAATTAACAACACTAGAAATATTGTCACCAATTGGATAAACTTGTTCAGACCAATCGACACTGGTCGTCAGAGGCATGGCCTTTATCTCCTCTAATAGAGCATGTAGTTCCTCCGAATTATCATAAATAATTTCAAGACATAGATTATTGGAACTATTTATTCTTGTAGATGCTCTAAGAATATAATGGTCATATCTCTTGAGCAATTTTTCTCCAGTTTCCTTTGCCTTACCCTTTTGAACATCTGCAAATATAAGAGCAGTTCTAAATCCCATTTGATTTAAACTCATTTCATAGGTTTTTCGAACAATGGTTTTCTCAATTTTTGTCCGTCTCCTTTGAATAGTTGAAAGTGGGATCGCAAGCTTTGTAGCAATCTCAGAACTTTTTATGTCTCCATTATTGAGTAATTCTTCTATAATTTTTAAGTTAATATTATCAAGGGTAGAAATCAAGTTTCTTTCATTATTATGAGCCTGAGTTATTTTGATGTTAAAATCATCTTCATCCCTATATCCGGGAACATTATTTGATAAAACAATTGTTTTCCCCACACCTGAAAGTTTTTGTTTTCCACCGCTTTTTGCCTTCGAATATTGTTCAATGCTATTGATATTTCCAGTTTTGGGACTAATGACACTATTTTTTACAGATTTTCTTGACACATGGTTCACTCTTTTATCGTTTGGAAGGCTTTTAAACATATAGTAATTGAATAGTTAAGTAGCGCGCATGTCCTCTTCATTAATTTTTGACTCAAAATCGTTCCGAAGATGATAAATTGTGAATTTACGATTTATTCAAAAAAAATAAACATACAATAATTGGATTTTATATTACTAAAATTCTCAATCTAATTTTTCAAAATCATATGAATTTAGAAGAAAATTATCAGTTAATACAGTAGATCATGTTAGAGTTAAAACCATATTTGCATGAATACAAGTTAAATTATGAGTTAACAACTTTCCCGATTTAATACTGTACGCAATTGTGCTAGCTTAAATGGCATGACAAGTATGTCTTTGTCATTAATCGCCGCAGAGTCTAAAGCCGCTTGAGACAATTCTTCTCTCATATAGGTTGTTAGCAAAACTATTCTTTGATTTGGACTTCTAGAGTATATTTTCTTTGCAACATCTAGACCCAGTCTACCTTTCAAATGAGTGTCTATTAGAATGACGTCGTAATTTCTACCATGGTTTCTATCTTCCTGGAAAATACCAATAGCCTTATCTCCATCGTCAGCAGTTATTGATTCAGCACCCACCAAATCAAGATAGGTTTTAAATAATAAACGGATGTCTGGTTCAGATTCGACAATTAGAATCCGTATTTGACTTGTTAAATTTGGAAATGACGCGTCATATTTGATATCAACCAATTCATTTTTCTTATCGCCGTCAGGAGGAGAAGCCACAATACTACTATCGTTCAAGGCTGAAATTTTCATCCGATACCCGCTTCGATCATCATAATATGAGTTTAGGGTACTATCTTCTAATTCATGCCCTTGGTTTTGTCTTTGAACCATTTCATATTGATTGACTTCGGTAAACAGCGAAACCCACCTTGTATACTAATTATTCAACATTGCTTATAAACCTCATTTTTTATTAAAAAGTTGAAGTCATGAATCACCTTCTATATCTAAAATGATTATCTGTATCAAGTTTGTATTTGCACCGGCTGCAGTCATCAATAAACATGGCTTTAATTTCCACTTTTTAAGTATTTGAGACTAAAGGCCTCATTTTTTTATAGTTTTAGTAAGTAAATAAGCAAAACAAAATAAGACATGGTCTGTAGTCAAATAGTCGATTGCCATTGAGAAATAGTTTATGTTAGAATTAAAAATGTAGTTTTGATCACCTAAACATAACAATACTTCTATGGAGTGAATTTTTATCCCCCATAGACATTTCAATCAAGACTTTGACATAAAAGATACATAAAAACATTTTCCCTGTGTTAGGAAAGCAGATTTGTATCCCTTATGTTATAAAAAGCCACAATTTTGGGTTTTTCATAATAGGTGTATGATCTTGACTTCATGTTCCAAAAGGAAAAAAATTTTAGTAACGGTTCAAACACTCTAGTTAACCCCATATAGACATCCGTTCTTATGCTTTGCGCTAGTCATTGACCACCCCTTTGCAATATTTCGGTTCATTTGTCACAATACAGATGTTGAATTTGGGGTAAAATCATCTATAACTTAATCAATACATAGCCATCACACACTTAATTACAAGCCTCATTTACTATCATTGGAAATATATATCATGGCAGTACCAATGAATATTTAGAAGAGAATCCATCCATAATGTAGTTAAAAAAACATTCACAATTATTATACCTCAAAAAAGGATGGAATATCCCAAAAATTCTTGATCACTTTAGTTTTTTGAAGGCATTAGCGGTTTACAAACTATGGAATAAGTCACTTCTTTACGACGTTTTAAAATATTATTATATTTTAATTCTCATATTTTGTGTTCAGCATGTGTACTAGTTGCTTTGGTATTCACAAACTTGGCACATCAATTTTTCGAGAACAAATGGTATTTTCTGAGAATAGATCGTTTATCAACAAGGCAAGTAGTTAATAACCAATATTAAATTTATGTGGAAATAAATTCAGCTGCTATAATGTGCTTACATTTTACATGCCTGTAGATAAAATCATTACAAGTACAACTCTGTTCTTCCAAGTTCACGAGATAATTTTTTTCTTTATCCATAGAACTCTTTACCTTGTAAATTTTCCTACTAGATTCTAAGGAATTATTATCGAGATTTGAGTCATTCTTATCTTTTTTGACCATTGTTTTGAGATCCTCTTCAACTATTAGAGATGTTTCATTAAGAGTTGACTCTATAATATCATATGCTCTATGAATTCTATTCTCATGATTTTCTTTTTTAACGATCTCTTTCTTAGATGTCTTGTTTGACCTTTTTATTGTCTTATTCGATAGTGGTGGTGTATTTGATGGTTTTTTCTGTAGTAACAGAGAAGCAGTTGGATGTTGTTATTATACTTGGTGCTTCTGTTTTTACCCCCATATCCTTTGATATGGCTTTAAGATCTTGTTTCTTGATTTTAATCTCTTCATTTTCAACTGCTACTGCTTTATTTACTACTCTAATCACATGGTCGTCTTTTGTATCAGGAACGTATACGACATATATTAACGCAATATTCTTACCCTCATATTTTCGAAGCACTCGGCCTATTCTTTGGACTATTTGGTTTATATTAGATGTGGTAGCCAAGATAATCTCTATCCTGACTTGAGGAACATCATAGCCGATTTCTAAAGTATGCACAGATAGAAGGACGTTAAAGGTAGTACCCCAGGAATTTAGAATCCTTTGCCGATCTATTGCTCTTACCTTAGCGTCAATAATTTTTGATTCTATTCCTCCACTTTCCAAAATATCCCTCAATTTTTCAATGGATTCTATTGTCTCACTAAATACCATAATTTTCTCATCCGGAAATTTATTTTGAATTATATTCGCTGCCGCGGTTAATTTATTATCAGCATAGCTTAACAACAACTTTCTTTTTCGAATGTTTGCAAACCAAGCTTTCGCCATCCCACTTGCAAATCCACCTTTTTTCAAAAGATTGGTCATTGAACTGACATCATATCTTTTGAATTTATTTGAAATATTCTTTATCTTCGTAGAATAGACATTGTATTCTTTAATTTCACTTTCTGTCAGAGAAACTTTTATTGGAATTACTATGGGTTTGGCTAGTCTTTTATCTTTAACTGCCTTTTTAATGGAATATCTTTTTACAGGTGGTAATACTGCAAGTATGGTACTGTTTTTAAAATCCTTCTCATCCAATGTGGCGGTGAGACCTAAAATTGCCTTTTTTGGATCTTCAATTACAATATCAAAAATTTTAATAAACGATGTTGAAGTATCTCTTATCAAATGCACTTCATCAAATATCACCATATTAGAACGTCGAACCAGTAATGGATTTCGTATTACACTATGGTAGGTGCATATAATTATCTCCCTTTTTTCTTTGCGTTCTCCAAAATAAACCCCAATTTTCTCTTTTGGGATGCCATATGAAACTAATCTATTTAGAGTTTGATCTATTAAGGATATTCGCGGTACCAAAAACAAAATATTGAAAAATGAAAAAGAAAGTGTATTTTTTCTATATTGGGCTTTACAGTAGTTTCAATCTGTTTATGAAAAGAAGTGGTATTTTTTTCGTTATTTAATATCAAATCCGCAGAGAACATTTCATCCATTTTCGATGGAGATTTCATCCTTTCTGGTGAAAGAAGTTGACCCACTATCCTCCTTGCACATTCGAATGCGATTTCAGTTTTTCCAGTTCCTGTACTGTAGAGGATAGTGCCCCTGTTGTTGTTTTCCATCCATGCATCTACTGCGGCTATCTGATCATCCTTTAAATCGAAAGGAAATTTTAACGACAAAATAGAAGGTGAAAGAGTTTGTGTAGATGGTGAGATTATCGTATCTATTTCCGATTCCTCTTCAATGATTTCTGAATCCTTTATAATGTGATTAGGTCTAGGTTTCATTGCTAAAAAAGTGTAGTATATCATGGTTTACTGAAGAGATCATTATCTTATTTTGCCACTTATTATTGCAATAAATTGATTAATATACTTTTACGAAAATAAAAATAATCCTCATTAAAAAATATAGATAGTTTAGGAGCGGACAAGGGCCCATTATATGTGATTGGAAATATAGGATAAGTCGAGAAATAGTAAGATCATTTTAGCACTATTATTGAGAACTTGGATGTTATCTCTTGAGAGCAGTGTCTCACGATTTGAATAATGGTCTAGTAGAACAAACATATTAAACGACAAAAGGTTTACTGGAGAAATGATGAAACGTGTTCGTTACATACGGTAGATTATTTTTTGGTAACTCCGTGGATTAATATACTTTAAAATAAATAACTGAGATGTAGGACTTTGCAAAAGAAATATTAATGTTGTATTTTTATAAGTTTTTGCATAGGATAATTTGTTCGGGCTTTTTGAGAGGAAATTAAGATTGGATTACTTCCATCTATCGATAATAAAATAGACAACTGTTACAAATTGAGCCATCATAGGAGGGGGACAGATTATCTTCTCCTATAATAAATTAACCTGTACTTCAAATACTTGATGTCGGGATTTCAATATGGATACAATAAAGGATAGGTCGCAAGAGTTTGAATCGGGGATTATGACTACATCTACCCTCTCATATTTGCCTCTACTCTTATCCGCTTATCGTATGCTTAATTTAGTTGATAAAATAGAAATACTACTTTTATTGGAAACTGTCATGAACTTTTTATTAAGATTTCTTTTCTTTTTAATTTCTTATTTATTTCATTGCTGGGTTAACCATATCTTAAACTCTTGTATTAGCGGGTTAATATCAATTATATTTCCATCCCATTCTTGGAGGATTTTAACTCGTGATTCTTCTAAACTCATTCCTTTACTTAAACTATCCATATTATAAGTATCAGGAATTCTGACCATACAGTTTGAATATCTGGGTTGTTGTGAAAGATCAGACTTTCCGTCAGTCAAAAATCTCTCTGCAAATTGCAAAAAAACTTCTGACATATAGTAATCATAGAATCGACTATTCAATGAAAATAGATTCTGAAATCTTCCTTTAGAAAATTCAACTTCGGTATCCAGAATTGGAACCTGTACCGGTAAATAAATATGATATCCATTACCAGTCCACAGCACGGTAGGTAGGCCTTGGATTTTTTCTTTTATTTGTATTAAAGTTTGTTTTAAGAGATAATCTAGTTTCCTGATTGGGTAAATGCACGTTTTGCAAAGGGAAAGATCCAAATCTATAAAAATAAAATTGGGTGATTGGATAAGCCTTCTGTTAATTTCTAAAATTTCAGGATAGGCATTTATCACACATTCTCTATAATCCGCTTCTCTACATCTTTGTAATATCTCCTCTTTTGAATTTATTGAGATGAGACCTTTCGAAGTCAAAGTCATCATTTTGCGTGGAAATATACCATTGGGACTTCTGAAATGGGATAAAATAAAATCAACGGAGTTTATCTTTATGGTTTGTCGCCTCCAACCCCTATATTTTAAAGAGTAATTACTAATAAAAATACATTGGTAGATTAATTATCCTATTCAACTATATTAGTTCTTAATCAAGCCAATAAATTATTTCATTCTCGAATTCTCGTCCCAATAACAAAACCTAGTTAACAAAAATTTGTTAATTTCAGAATAGGGATTGAATGGAAAACAATTTTTGGAGTAATTCTATAACCAAGTCTACATCTTTCGTATTAAACCTCAATCAAACGGAGAAAATAATGAAGGTCTTGATCAGAGAACAGAATTCGTTTTCTATTTTTATTTCTATCTTCATTCACAAAAGCATCAAACCTTCTAACCCATGAAAAATTGGTTGGATTCATTTGCCTACTAGTAGGTAACAAAGGAACATGATTTATTGAATGCCTATAAGAGGATAGATCGCCGCAAGATCGAACAAATCTTTTTAAATGAAATGCTCCTGGCCTGGATGTCATTCCTGTTAGAATTCATATTCATCTGAAAATTATTTACAGGATAACAGCTATAAAATTTCTAAATATTATCATATGCTATTATTCTGTCTAAAATAAGAATATGGTATAAATACTATTTTAGGTATACTAAATCTACATAAACTTTGATACGGATAAGATTTTCGTAGGAATGGGATGTAATAGATGGAATGCAATGTGTTCTGCTACCTGCTACCATCGCATCCCGTTTCTATGTTCGAGGTTCTAAATATTTTATCAGCCTGTGGCTTGCAAATTTAAATACAAGTATATCAAAACTAATCATTTTCTATCATATGTATGCCTATTTTTCTTTTCATGGTCTAAAGTTCAAAAAAAGAATTTGGATGTTGCAAAGATAAAAGAGATGAATTTAGTAATTTTTATAGTTATTTCTGCCACTTCAATTTTATGACTTTTTTTGAATATTTAAATATTTATTGAGGGATCACAATTCATAGTTACTTTCCTTGAGATTGATTGATAAGATAACGATAACGATAATTCCTTTGCTATGTAAAAGTAAGCCAATTTGTTAGATCGATATCAAGAGATATTAAAATAACGCATTTAAAAACTACCGTATATGACCTTGTCAGGTACAACTCAAACATCTTGCTCAACTTTCGATAAAATGTTAGAAAATTGTTTTTTTTATATTTTGTTACCATAAAAATATATCTTTATGTAGGTTAATCCACCAGATATAACACCCACACTCAAGATTCCAATTGAAATTGCTATAGGCGTAATAAAAGAATTCATTATTTCGATATTCTGTTAACCGAACTCTTTTTCTGAGATGACAAAATTCCAGAACCAGCCAGTCCTGCAAAAATCATGAGGATGGTTGCTAAGAGACCTCTCAATATTCATTCCCAATAGGTGTATCCAAGCTAAAATATTCACAAAACCTGAGATCTTTTTTGCAAGATTGATCTCCAATTGAATATAAAACACCGCGGTAACTGCGATGGCAACGATAAATATTAGATAAAATATTATCCCAAGAAAGGACCATTTAGCAGGGCCATCAAAAGATAATGATAGAAATTGGATCATGTCTATTTTACTAGAATTGGTGAATTGAGATCCCACCATCAAAAGGGCCATTGAAGTAAGTAGACCGCCCGGATAATGGCTGAGAGAATAAAACGATTGCCCCATTTTGCTCTACTCACATCATTAATCATGTTACATTACAGCATCTCTCACTTAATATGGGTTGATAGGAAATTCAACGAAAAATCGGATTGAAAGGAACATGATTTAAGCAAAAACACAAATTCAAGACCTTACAGCATGGTAATTGAAATTCATGCAAAAGACTTCCATTTGTTATGAACGTACCTATCCTTACGCAAAAAGCAACTGGTCATTTTATTCTTATGTAAGTTCCTATGCACCATTCATTTACATTGGGGTGGTATCTCAATGGATATTCACATGCGTGTATTACGTTTCAATCCTATAGATTTTTTCTCAATTAAAGGAGACCACACAACTAGATATGAGCATCAGATTTCATGATCAAATACTGTAAAAAATAGATTTTCCCACAAAATCATGACTAATTGGAAATATTAAGAACTCTAACTAAGGAATTGGTTTAGGATGAGATATTTTAAAGATGGGAGATCGCCGACCGGCTGATCTACATACTTATTCTCTAAATTAATTCTAAAATAAAATATTGTAATCAAATCCCGAGCAATTTTTAAAGGTGAAATAATATTAATAATACAAGTACGATTGTATTAGAGATTATTTAATGCATGTCAATGTGAGGAATTTGAGAGAAGATGACCTTGAAGAAGCAGACACCATACTCAGGCTCTCATTTGGTACCTTTATGGGTCTAAATGATCCCATGTCCTTTTTTGGCGACGCAGATTACGTTAGATCAAGATATGCTACAGATCCAAACTCTGCATTTGCAATAGAAGTTGATGGGAACCTAGCCGGTTCAAATTTTGTTACTAACTGGGGTAGTGTTGGGTTCTTTGGTCCCCTATCAATCCATCCGAACTATTGGAACAAAGGAATAGCTAAACATTTGATTATCCCTGTGTTACAACGCTTATCAAAATTGGAAATCCAATACGCCGGATTGTTTACGTTTGCTCAAAGTCCAAAACATATCTATTTGTATCAAAAATATGATTTTTGGCCAAGATTCCTCACATCTATAATGACTAAATTAATTACTGATGAAAATAACGAGAAAAGATTGGAATTATTTCAGAATCATAAGTCGCAGCATGCAGTAAGATACTCTGAAATACAAAATGACGTAAAGTCATTAATTTTAGACGACTGCAAATATCTTACCAACGGTATTTTTCCAGGACTAGATTTGCAAAAAGAAATAATTGCTGTAGACTGTCAAAAGTTAGGTGACACAATATTGCTTTATGATCCTACTGGAAGCAAGCTAATTGGAATTGCAATATGTCACTACGGCAAGGGTACGGAGGCAGGCAGCAATGTTTGTTATATCAAGTTTGCGGCTATATCAACAAATAGTAACTCGCACTCAAATTTTGTTCGAATGTTGAATGCTGTAGAATTAATGGCATTAGAAAAAGGCATATTTAAAATTACTGCTGGTAGTAACATGGAACGACACTTGGCATACAAAGCAATGATCAACTATGGTTTCAAATCAGAGTTCCAAGGAGTATCCATGCACAAAGGAAACAAACAAGGATACAACATTCCTTCCGCTTATATAATTGATGATTGGCGTTAAGGGGTCGATACAAGCCTAGGATGTGAATGATGTATAAACATTTAGATTTCAATATAGCACATCCATATCATCATTTCATCCATCTGACTGACTTAGATTTTTCTTTCAGTTTCATAAAGGGACAAAGATCGAGACCTAATCCTTTACCTTTAGGTAATTGTCTCAACCCTCGTTGTATTATGACGGGTTAGTATTTGGCCTTGAATAATTCCAATCAATGATGACCATCTGGAAACGATCACCTTAATTTATCAATTATGATAATCAACCTGTTTATTACGAATCTACGCTGATAAAAAACGTAGATATAGTGCCATAATATTAAGGAAAAAATGGTCAAGTGTAAGCCCTTAAATTACGAAATTCTTTATCTATAAATAGTCTCTATTCCTATATATTTTAGAACACTTATTGCGTCTTTCATTCAAAAGAGTATATATTTGCATAGAGTCCTGTAAGTATCACACAATCTTCTATTTCAATGGAATTTATCAATGGTAGGTAAAACTTACATATCTCCAAGTAACACATCATAGAATTGAATAAATCTATTGTACATGTTGTTCCTCACAGTCATTATGATGCTATTTGGATTTTCAGCAAGGAAGAAAATTTTGATATTAATTGTAACTTTATTATAAAAAAGGCTATTGAAATTTTAAAAAACGAAAAAGATTTCAAATTTATTATTGAACAGACTTATCTCTTAGAAAATATTGAGACAAGTTATCCAGAACTATTTTCAGAAATTAAACAGTTTATCAAAGATGGGCGAATAGAAATTGCAGGAGGAGAATATCTTATGTCAGATGTAATGCTTCCATCAGGTGAAGTATTGATCAGAGAAATTCTAGAAGGTAAAAATTATGTAAAGGAGAAATTTGGGAAAAATATTTTAGTTGCCTGGGGTGCAGATGAATTCGGTTACAATGCACAATGGCCACAAATTCTAAAAGGAAGTGGTTATAAATACTTCG
>CAVSMN010000005.1:0-48526 GCA_963729045.1 uncultured Nitrososphaeraceae archaeon
TGCTTAATATAATGAGTAAATTTTTTGCATTTTATGATAACTTGGGGACATTTAATTGTGTTCCTTTGACCCACTCTAAAGCGACTTAATTATGCTCCTACTTTAAGAATTCTATATACATGATGCTCTTTAGTCTACTCCTACCTACGAAACAAACCATATTTGTGATAATGATAATAGCAACGATCGTAACAGCAGGTCTCTTACCTTAGTCTAATTTCTGGTTCCCTGAACCAAGTGATGGCACAAGGACAAAATTCCACAGCAGGCAATTCCACAGCAGGTAATTTGACAGAAACAGAAAGTTTACCTTCCGCAAATGAAACTGGAGTATGCCAACCTTGTTGTATTGGACCTCACCCCAGTTGCTAGGGGAACATAAGGAATATCTTTAATTGCTTATTTTCAGATAGACCTGACAGAAAAGTAGGATCTGCTAACACAACCGGTTTTATCGGCAACTGGAGGTGGGGGCCAAACAACTTTGCCCTAGATCCACCTAATGCCGTCCTGATTCTAGATGATGAGATAGAAGGAGAACAAAGACAAGATTATGCCATAACCAAAGTTACCAAATATTAGTCATCAGATGTTCCTTTGACACGCGCTTTACCGCAAACGTAGTGAGAAGAAGATTAACTTTGGACAAATACATAAAATCGTTCAAAGTAGCCTTCATGTATGAAGGTAAAATATTAATACTTGTTATCGTCCAATTCAATAGGTATGGTTTATCAAAATCCTTAAATTTGACAATACCTTCTAAAATAATAGAACCTCTTTTAGAGAACCGATGTCGGTATTAATCCCCACCGCCACAGACCATAACATTATTACTGTTTTAAGATTTGGTTATGACATTTGAATCCAATTATGTAAATAAATTCTTGGCAGCATGTTCAAATCCCTCATTAAAATATATAAATTGAATCCGCGATTATGTGGTATGGATTCGAATCCCACCGCACGCGCTTATATTGGGGATTTATACAGCAATTTTAAAAGCAAGAAAAGAAAGTTTCTCTAAAACAAAGAATTTGAAATATCTTGGAAATAAATGAGTGTAACAATGTAGGGAGAATAAAGATATAATAAATAATAAAATAATCTCGACAACAAAATCATAATCAAAACCATATTTAAAAAGTATTCTCTACAACCTTGCTACAGAAAATCGTACATGGAGTCAAGGTAAGAAAGAACTCTTTGTTCTTCCTAAAAATAATAGGCTGAGGAATAAGGAATAAAGGTTACAGTTAACAAAATGTTCATATATATGATTACCAATCGAGAGAACTTTTTAGATATGATTATGGTTCTTTATCAATAGTTATTAATAGTTTCCTCATTGTTTCTTGAGAAGGATCTTTACTATTGACTAATAGCAAAAGAGGATTACATAACTATAGAGAAAAAGATGATGATTAGACTTTTTAAAGCAAGTTTCTGCAACCTTAGCGAAGGTCATAATGATTTTTGGACAAAATAAGATAGGAAGGTGTTACTACATATCTGTAGAAAATAATATTATTCAGATGCATGCAGCAAATGTATCCAATTTTATATCAGAATCAGATTATGGGATTCACACAAATCTAAAAAATCGGAAAATTCATTTTATGAATAAATCTAAAGGGGTAGGGGTTCAAAATACTAAAGGACGCAATAAAAACACTAGTAGACTAATTTTGTATATTATCCAACATGTTGATAAATCTAATATGTTCACATTCATGTTCTGCATTGCGTGTATCATGAAAAGAACAATATAGAGTTTGTTTACCTGTCATAACTTCAACATTAAGCTTTAACTTATTATCACCAATTACAAAAACATGATCATAATGGTATTTGAGATAATAATAATCCATAATCTTCTGCTGAGTAATGAATTCTAGTTCCTTTTTCTCCTGCTTCAAATTGGCTTTTACCTGATTATCAACACTCTCCTTCTTACTAATGGCACTGGTATGTTCTACAATTTCAGAGAGGACTCCAAAGTCTCCCATGGTTCCTAATACCCCTGTTTTTGTTTGAATTTGCATTCAATTGAAAATAGAGAAGTCTTACTATATAATCTTATTGAACATTCTACTATTCGAAGAAAAAACAATTATTTCTGAAATTCTTAAACATGAATTTAAATAGATTTGTTTCGTCACTACATAGTAGACATGTACTTTTGTGTTTTCTTATTGGTGTCTCCGCCCCTGTATTTTTGAGCATATTTCTAGCATCTTTTTCTCCCTTGGTGATTAAATGTCCTATTGTAGCAGGTGAAAGACCAAATGCTCTGTTTGAAATCCCGTTGATGTCTTATCTCATCTCGATTCGCACAACCTCCCCCTCGATCTCTAAACCTTCCATTTAAAAGTGATGCAAATGTTCGTTGGTTTCCATCTCGAGTTTTGCTCTGAGCCTTCTCCTTCTTCAAAAGGGCTTTTAGATCCTTTGTAAATGCATCTTTCTTTTCTATATTCATATAATTAGCGGCAAAATCGCTTATCTTTTCTACTATCTTAACATAATCTGATACCATGATAGACACTTTCTCATCATAGGCTGTCTTATCTGAAAGGCCTATGTCATAGAGTTTAGCCTTTAATCCGTCAAAATCATCTGGAACATGCTCAACATTTTTGACATCGCCGTTATCTTCATCATTATTGTTTTTAGAAGGCCATACACTAATGATGTAAACTTCCAAATTTGGAACTTTGTTCTTAGGTTTTCCCCCTTCATCATTATTGAGCCCTCTCACGGGTTTCAAAGAAAATTTATAATGAAGCGATATTTGGTAAAAATTACAATGAAATTTAAGATGCTTTGTTGTTGAGTATTTGTGATATTTATTAAATAATAATAACAATAATAAAAAATAATAATCATCACACATTCATTTACGTATTGTATAAAGATTTTGGGAAACCATGTCCTTGGTGTATGTCTTGGGTTAATAGTGAGATGAAAATAGAAGTATCACAAGTAAATTGGAATAATCGAAATGGACTATTTACGGTGTATGGCAGGGCCACATGCCGCTATTGTCAAAAAACAATGAATGGGAAGAATAGATTCAACAAATTCAGTCCGGATAATAATCCATCGAATTGGTGGACGGAATGGAAAATAATTCCTTTGGCTCTCATGGAGCATGCTGAATGCCCCAAATGTGGTTCGAAAAATATTACCACAGAAAATATTGAGAATATTAATACGAATGAGGGTATAGACATTTTAGTCTCCTTTAGATGTAAAAATTGCAATAATACCAAATCTCAAATTATTAGAGAATTTCAAAGTTTATGGAATAAAATTGAATCAATCAAAATAAGTCCAGACAATATAGAAATTGTTAAGGATCATTCAGACGAAATAAATCAATCTTTTATTGATTAAATATCTTAGCATGAAATCAAACATATAAGGTATGATAATTTCATATTAGAATATCTTTCATTCAAACTCATTAATATTATCCGTCCTTTCTTACTTGATATTTCGGATTTAGACCTCTTAGTCGACTACCTAAACATCTTAATACACTTTAATTAGATTAAAAGATCCTTAGTTGGACTAATCATATCTACAGGAACTGACTCAAGATATAGATTATGGTATACCTACTTGGTAAAATCAGACATAATTAGATTGATGTCGGCCATTGGATTGAGTAGAATTGTTTTCATAACGCTCCAATTCACTCTTCCAGTCTATCTCGGACATATTCATCAAGTTTAAGAAATCATTCACTGATTGAGGACCAAATCCCGCAAAATGATTGTTAAATGCAATTAATACATCCTGGATCCTTGAATTCTCATCTTGCGTTTCTCTAACCTTTTTAACATATTCAAGCATATCTTTTCTTCTGTCCTTTACTATCTTTCCAAAGTCTTTTTCTGAGATGCTTCTGTCGCCTATGAACCTGATATAGACCTTATCAGAAGTTACTATTGAAGGAGATTGCAATTTATCCCTTACACTCCAAACCAATGAAATGTCGTTCTCTTTTAATAAATCATACAAATTATCATTAAACCATGATGAATGTCGCACCTCTAAAGAATATCTAAATCTTTTGTCTAGATGACGAAACATACTTTGCAAGGGATTAAAGCCTTTTTTCTCTGAAAGAAAAGGTGGAAGTTGTATTAACAATGTTAGTGTTTTTTCAATCAAAGGCTCTAATGAGTAAAATAATATTGAAAGAGGTTTAACAACATCTTCTAATTTCTTTTCATGGGTTATTACTTTGGGAAATTTCAATGAAAATTTGAAATCTTCAGGAGTTTTGTCCTTCCAACCTCTAACTGAAGATCTGGAAGGAATGCGATAATATGTAGAATCGACCTCGACAAATCTAAAAAATTTCGAGTAATAAGACAAATAGTCTTTATTTTCCATATCCTTTGGATAAAAATTGCCTTTCCAACCTTCATAACTCCAGCCAGAGCAGCCTATATTCAAAGTCAAGTTTTGTTAGTAAATAGATCAAGAAAGTAGAAAAACTTTCAATGTGGTAAAAAAATAGTGTCAACTATATATCAGATGAATATTATAAGTGAAGTCTCACCTATCTATCCGGTATATTTTTAATATGTTTCCTAATTCTTGTCCATATTAGGACTCTACATGTCTAATTTGATAATACATACAATCCCTTTAAAAACCGCTATGGATATAGCATAATTTACTATATTGTAGCTTGGCACCAAAATACTCTTTTTTACTCTAGAGATTCTTAAAAAGAGGTAGTTATCAGACTCGTTGATGGTTTAACAACAATTTTACAAACTAATCTATTTCATCTTTTCCATTAATTCCAACGTCTTTAGCCATTTTATTATCCACGGGATAGCACTTTTAGTAGCCCTGTCGTGAGGGTAGACCATTCTGGCAATTTGATGAATTTTTTGAAAATTAATTCTATCTTTTTGTATTAAACTTATCTTTTTTCTTCCATTTTCATGTATTTTTTTATTATTTTCTTGTTTTAATGGTACAATATCATAACTAAAGCATCATTCCTTATAAATTAAACAAAATAAGAGTATGAACCAGACCTGGGATAGTATGATTTTGACCGACATTTTATTTTTAATTTGACTATATTCAGGAATGGTTTTTCCCCATGTATTTTCTCGACCTCGGGTAGACAAATTTAAATATTTTAAAAAAAAGCAATAACTATTGTCATCGCTATCCACTCATTCGATCATTGTAGTAGATGACGAACTGGAACTTGCAACTCTTTTCAAAACATTTTTAAAAAATCAAGGATATAATGTGGTCTCTTTTACCGACCCGGTATTGGCTCTCGAATATTTTAAAGAAACTGCGGAAAAACATTCATTGATAATAACAGACCTTAGAATGTCAGCTATATGTGGAATAGATCTAGCAAAGAGTATAAGAGAAATTAATAGTAAAATAAAAATTTTCTTGATGACTGCTTTTGATACAACGGATTTTAAAGATAACGAGAATTTTCAAAAGGCAAAAATCGATAGAATATTGCAAAAACACATCCATTTCGCTGATTTAAGACAAATGATCAATGAATCATTATAGTTACTCAATACAGAATAATAAAGATAAAAGCCATAGTATAGGTTAACTATGTTTAGATCGTTATAGTCATTGCATGACTATCTACTATTTTTTGTTGAAGGTCTTTGGATATTTTATTAAAGTCCTTTTGATGATACATGCAAATGCCCTTAAGATTATTCTCAAATTTTAAGGGTAGATAGGATTCATAATCCAAAAGACTTTGTATTTTATGCTTAAAGAGAAATGACCAGCATCGCCTAATATGGAAACTCCCTTTTTACCTAATTCTTTAGAATAGTTGACCCTTTCTTCCATATTTTTCCAAATGGATTCGACATTATCATGATCAAGATATCCTCTTAAAGAATCAACAATGATCAATGATTTCTCTTCCGTTTTGACCAGATCGAGGTCAGCGGTCCAATTCCTAGACAGTATTTCTCTAACAGAGTTCTCTGTTTCATAGAATGGCATGATTTGAATCATTTCATTGTCATTGATTTGTTTTTGAACATAATTAGAATAAAATTCTCTTAGGGTAGTAAGATCACGATAAATAAGTAAACAATGCAGTCCATATTCACTTTGTGAAATTGTCTCTGCTGCTTCTCTCGCATTCATTAATTGACCATAATCAATAGGTGAAATTAGATTTCCTCACCATTGAGTTAATTGTTTATGATTGTTTATTAATAGTATGTATATATTCAATTAATAATAAAAATATGATATATTTCATTACGATTTGGAATTAATGTATATATCAGAATTACATTCTATATTATCACATTACCCCTGGCTTTATATCATACGTCCAAATTTAAAATCTGAAAAAATTACTTTATTTGTTTACAAAAGAATTGCCTGATGTAAAAAACCGTTACAATTATTTCATCAGTGAATAAGATTTAAAATCAATTTCATTATTTATTGAAAAATAGAAGCCTAATTATCCTATCGTCAATTATTACTATTTAGAGGATCACAACTATCTTAAATTGATCAAAATATTCAATATTTAAAAGGGGCGATCCTATTATCTGTTCAAATCAGATTATCTAATGGCCGAAGTAAATAATATTTAAATCAAGAAAAACAATAAGACAGCATGTCTCTTTCTGAATCATTTGCAAAAAAACATGTGAAAAAATGGATTGATGGCTGGAATAACCATGATATAAAAACCGTGTTGTCTATGTATTCGGAAAATATTGAATTCTCTAGCCCTAAAATCAAAATAGTATTTCCAGATCGTAACGTATCAAAAATAAATAATAAAAAAGACTTGGAAGATTATTGGTCAAAAGCGTTAAAAAATAACTTCCCCAGTCTAAAGTTTACGGATAAGGAAGTATTAGTGCATAATAATAAAATTATCTTAGAATACTACGCTACCTTGGATTGCAAGCATAAAACTTCTGTTATTGAGAAGTTTGAACGTGATAGAGGAATGATAACGAAATCTGACGTGTTTTATAGTGCGGAAGAAAAGATGAAAAGGGCATTACCTACTTAGTTTTATTTCCCCTCCCCCCAATGCATAATTTATTTGATTTTTGTACAATTCATCCATTCTCAATCTCGTTTCAATATTTTTTGCAAACCCAATACTTCAGAAAGTCATATAGAATTCCTTAAATGAGAACTACAAATATTCAGAAAATTCTAAATATTCTACATAAATTCTTTTTTTATGACAATTCTTATATGAACGATTACGTTAGAGAACTTGATAAATCAAAGATCATTCAAACTAACAAAGAATTAGTTAAACAATTCTATGATTCATTCGAAAATAAAAACCAAGACTTTCGCAACTTTTGTAAAAACATGGTCGAATGGATTACATCGGAGGGTTTGCCTAGCGGAGATAGATACTTAGGACTAGAATCAGTTTTTGGAGAACATTTTCCCAGAAATCCTATCAAACTTTGACGAATTCCATGCTCATCCAACTGAGTTTCTAGAAATTGATGACGATAGGGTCATTATTTTTGGTGCCTATCATAGTAAGTCAAAACTAAACAAATACTTTACTGCACCCTTCTGTCATGTGTATAAAATCCAAGACAACAAAATCTTGCAATTCAGGTAATTTACAGATAATGAAAAAATTCAAGAACTTCTTAAATTTTGATAAACTCTAATGTTTATTGTTCTCTAAGAAAACCTGACCATATATTGTTCTGATATGTTCGATTCAGTTTTATAGGATAATACAGCTTTAGTGAGCAATTCACCTACTTTGAAAAAATACATCTCAAGATCTGGAGGACTAATAACTACTGCCTGCCCACCTTAGTCTCCAACAGTGATTCTATGAGTAATTCCTTTTGGAACAAAAATCACGTCTCTAGACTTACCTGTTATCACTTTTTCATCTAAGAGGAATTCATAATCGCCTTCAATTATATAAAAGGCCTCTGAACCTTTAGGGTGGAAATGGGATGCGGGATCTACATTAGGCGGGTGGATCACATCCAAAATAGTCTATTGACCGTTTGTCTCAGAAGTAATAACTTTAACAGTAAAAGTCGCACCGTGAAAATCAAAGTTTTATCCTTCAAAATGGAAATTTCCTAGTATAAGGATTCATGTTATTCAACCCATATTATTGAAAATAACTATTATTGATAGCAAATATTTAATTGTGTTTATAATCTTTAGATCACAAATCGCGTAGTCAAGGCTCGTCAAATTGAACCCTGGCACCATAATTTTTTTCCAGTAACTGAATCAAAATAGGATCCTCAATCCCATCGTTAGTAAAATCATCAATATTTGACGATGTTATATCTTTGAAAAAGTTTTCGAATCCTGCTGGAATATAAATTACCAATAACTTTCCATTTAGATTTCCCTTTTTTTGGAACGACCTAGAGATATCTTTTTCTAGTTTTAATACTGTTCCTTCGGAACCTACAATGTCTTGTTGACCATATCTAATTTTGAAGTTACCCTTAATCACATAAACAATTACAATTTCCTTGCTCTGAATATGTAAAGGAATTTCATTCTCTACTTCGCCTTCTGGGAATAGTATTTCTAACATCGAATATTCACCTCTTGTTTTTTCTCCAGAGATTATCGTCTTGAATATAATTCCATTTAGGTCACATTTTGGAAACGCGTTTTCATTATTTATATTAAAAGTATTGTTTTTGGATGGTTTATTGGAATTATTTGCAACCAATATCATTATCTTGCAATCATAGAATTTATTCTTTTGGGTAGACATTGACAATTTTAACACCAACCCCTTAATTTACCAATTTCAGAACTAAAATTAGGCAGAACCATGGTCTCCATTGCTAAAAGTGGGAGTATTAATTAGAATGGATGGAGTATCCATATCCAATATTACATCAAGTTATGCTTTACTATTTTGAATGATAGTATTATTTTTTTAGCAATATTATCTATGCCCATATAAGACCTCTATCTTGTTGCTGTTAGAAATATTATCGGTTATGGGCAATAGTTATTATTTTTAGATATGCTATTTAAGCCTCCTCACAGTAAACCCATTTAGAAAAATTTTATGTTAATTGTTAATGGATTTATTTTTTAAAAAAAACAAATGCTTTAGAATGAAGCAAAAAACAGGTTTAGATTTTCTCACGTTCGTTTGGAACCTTGATAAGGCATTGTAATCGTAAAGGTGGAACTTTTAGTATAGTCGCCTACCATGTAAAAGACATACTGAATAGAAAGATAAGTTCTAACACCAGGTTCATGGTATACCTGTATTAAAAATAAATTAATTTAATTTTATTTTCTATAAACAACATTTTGACTCGATGGACTCATCTATAGCCCAAAGGTTTAAATCACTAAATTCGTTTCTTATCGGTGTTATCAAGATTTACTGATGTAAAAACATTTAAAGCAATGTGGATGATCATTTACTAATTTATTAGTGTTGTATATTAAATTATCATTAACACGTATGACTATTTTGATAGAGAACAAAAGGGTTCACAAAGATAAAAGATTCTTAGTATACAGAGCGAATCGAGACAATTGCAAAGGTAAGTTTTTTCTCGTCACTAACATGAAGGTCTGAATCGATTTATATACGACCAGTCGAATGACCATTTTATTTTGAACCATCCACTGATCCAGTCATAATGATTTGTCGCACGAAGACATGATTCGATAAAGAACAAAGGGATCAATAATTAATGATATTATGATCCTGATCTTGGTTTACTGCCTAGTCAAATGCGATGTCAAACCCTACTGAATTGTTTTCAGCAAATTGTAATGGATCATCACCATTATTCCATAACACGATTCCATTCACATTACTAATCATTTTAGAATCACCTGTTTCTATATCTAGCCCTTCTTGGGTTCCCGAAACAGTTGTTTCATAAAGTGAATTCTCTGAATTAGAATCATCATTATCTATAGGTTCTAGTTTAACCTCTATTGCGTCAGATACACCTTCCTCAAAGTTTGTTGCTACTAGTTAGAGATCATCATCACTTAATCAAAACGGATGAGACTACCTCAACCAAGGAGTTAAAATCAAAGAAAAATAATATTTAAATAAAATTAAAAGAACATTATGTAATTCTAATATACTTTCGATCCCTTGTATACTTATTAGGCATTTGTATGTCTCATTACTCATGACTAATCCTAATTTTCAAGAATGTTTTTTAGACTCGATGAAATTAAGCAGGAAGAAAAAAGGATCTTTGCAATAAGAATTGTAGGGGAGAGAATAGATGAACGATAACAAAAAAGTAATGAGAAAATTAAAACTACAGGTAAGTATTTCGGTTGATGGTTGTATAGCAGGACCCAACAATGAAATGGACTGGTTAATTTGCTGTGATGATTGCATGAAGTATATAGACGATATAGCAGAATCAGTTGATACCATTATTATGGGACGAAAAATGGTTGATGAATTTATTTCACATTGGTCTAATAGGATGAACAAACCTGATGATCCTTGGAATACATTCGCTAAAAAAATGATCGAAATTCCAAAAATTGTTTTTACGAAAACACTAACCAAGTCAAACTGGATAAATACAGAAATTGTAAAAGGTGATCTCAAAGACGAAATTACAAAGTTAAAGAGCAAGAATGGTAAGGACATACTCGTTTATGGGGGTGCTTCATTCGATTCTTCCTTGATTAAAGAAAAACTAATTGATGAATTTTATTTGTTAGTTAATCCTATTGTATTCGGAAACGGAAAAACTATCTTCAAAGATTTAAAAGAGATCCAAAAACTTACAATAATTGAATCCAAGGTGTTTGACTGTGGTCTGGTTTTGCTCCACTATGAGGTAAAGAAAAATTGAAAAATTATTGCTATTCATAGACAGGGTTCTAGAGATATTTTAAAACTGGATTGTTGAAGAAATAGATAAAAGATATTTTAAAAAGTTAAAATGATACCATGTTGGATTATCAGAAAGAGTCAAGATCTTGAATGATTATATTTTACAAAATTTCATCGTTATTGTGGGGAGTATTTCCTATGTTTCTCTAAAATATCTTTTATACTTTGACGCGTCTCTTGATTAGAGTTTGCTATGGATTCCAAGGACCAATATTTTCCATTATTGTATATTAATGATTCTTTTTCAGAATTATGTATTGCGGTCGATACCTCTCCAATTAGCATCACATGATCTCCAAATGTGACCTCTTTGAATAACTTACATTCAGCGCTTAACGAAGACCCTTTTACCATCAGAACATCTATGCTGTCCCCCTTATAGAACTGAAATCCCAATTCTTCTAAAGCGCCAATTTTGTCATAGTGTCTACCATCGTATCCTCCAGCCACGCTAGCGAGAATTGTTTGATCAGTTGCACATAGACTAATTCCAAATTCTTTTGACATTCTTATATTTTCAACTGTTGTCTTTGTCGGTCCCAAAGAAACCGCTATAAGCCCAGGTCTATAAGATAGATGATGGGTCCATTCACATGCCATAATATTATGACTATGAGGACCATTCGTTGTTATCAAGCCTATTGATGTAGCAAATTTGTTTGAACGGGGATCACCCCAAGGTAAATCCATAAGATGTAATTACAAAGCAGATTTAATAAATCATAATCAGCATCGGATTTATTGTTTATCTATTATTAAACCCCTTGGAGCTACTAATGACGGTGGTTAAACACCAATTCTAATCATATTGGACACATAAAAAGGCAAATGTTAAGTCAAAAATATTTCTGAGACATTGTTAGGTCATTATGATAAATTATTATCAATAAACTACAATCTCGATCAAATATGTTAAGTGTCTAACCAAACATCTGTTAACTTTCATAGTTTCATAATTCTGGGTATAGGGTTGTATTCAATCTTGAATCATATCCCACGGATGTATCCAATAGATAAAACATATAAATTATCAATCGGATCGATTTTCTATATAATTCCTGTAGTTAGTATCTAAAACAAAGATTGAATGAACTTTGAAGGAGATAATAAATTAAGAAATTAAAACTAAACCATTATAAAAGAAAATGAGCGTTTAGTAATATATGTCAGCAACAGAATCGTTAAGAAGGGATCATGCTTTAATTGAAAAAATGATAAATGCGTTAAAAACCATTTCTCTATTGTTAAATAATGGAAAACAAATACCTGAATCAATTTTAAAACAAGCAATTGATTTCGCAATCAATTTTACAAATACTTGTCATCATGGAAAGGAGGAAGAATCACTGTTTCCAACCTTGGAAAAAAAAGGTATGCCTAGACAAGGAGGTCCCATAGCAAGGATGATATATGAACACGAGATAACTAAAGAACTTGCAAACTCCATTGTTAATTCAACTAAAATCTATATCGCTACAGGAAAACATAATGAACTTGTAAAAAACATTGATGATTATGTTCAACATGTTTCCCTTCATCTATCAAAGGAAAACCAAAAACTTTTTGTTATGGCTGATATGTTACTTAATGAACAAGAAAACCTAGTAAATGACAATTTAACCAAGCTGGAGAAAGAAAAATTAGATAAAATAGGAAACTCCCGGGAATACTATGAAAAATTAATAGATAACATCAATTTGGATGAGTGATAACTCTTTTGTTATTTAGATTCTATTAAATTATGTTAGAAATACAAATTTGGTATTCGGACCCTTTTATCTACTAAACTCAAACCCTCTTTGGGCCCGTTTCTTTGTTTTTATAATTAATTGTAAAAAAATTGGTTCGAATTTGCATGCTTATTAATATAAATTCATAACAGGAGTTTAGATCCCCTTGTCGCCCGATATTTGATAATTGGGTATAGAAATAGACTCCCTGTTTTTGTAACAAGGCTATGAACCTCACTCCTATTTAACATCAGAAAGAAATGAATTCTAGAAAATAATTTCACTTTTTGTCAAGACTATCTCATAGTATCATAAGGCAATAATTTAAAAGAACACGATTTAATTATATGCTCTTCTATTCATCTAGGTAAACTAAACACAAGAGTAAATCCAATACTGTCGTTATCATTAAAAACCCAAATTCTACACCATAAGCCACAAGTCATTTTCTAGAATTAAATGATCCCAGATCAGTTCCAAAATTAGCGATATTTCTTAAGAATTAACGACATAGACAATATTGATCAAATGTTTATGGGAATGATAATATCCTATTCGATATGGATCTGAACAAGGCAGTTGTACAATCAACCTGATTAGATATCAAACCCACTAATTAAAATATAGTTTCAATTGGGTATTGGATGAACTTGGAAAATAATAAAGTTGTTTATAAGTGAAGGACAATACATCAAAAAGTCTCACTATTTTCATTAAGAGCCTGTTAAAAAGCCACAGAGTGAATGGAGAAGTAAATCATTCAACTAGTATTATTTATTTAGATTTCTCTTTTATTCCCACTGAACCATCATAATTGGGCATAAACTTATCAATGTTAGGCATCTTATTGTATTCTTCCTTTATTCTAATAGCATTAGATAGAAAATTATCTTTAATGAGGTCTAACTGATTTATCATCGATTTTTTTGATTCCTCATTTAGGGTTAAAAAATTTGATTCCACCTTTTCAATATTGCTTACTATTTCGTTATTTCCAAACATGTTAGAATAGTTTTTCATTATCGATGCATTTGTTTCGATCATCTGTTTCTGTTGAAGATATGCATTTTCAATCATATTTTTGAATTGAGCATAATTTAACTCGATCATCTGTTTCTGTTGAAGATATGCATTTTCAATCATATTTTTGAACTTCTCATTGTTAGTCATTATATATCCTGATTTTGTTTTTAAAAATAATTATATAAATATTGTTATTTCTTAAATTACTAATCAATTTATTTTTAATAATCTATAAAAAATTGATATAATTGTTTAACCAATGATAAGAAATACACTGAAATTATTTTACTAATTTTATTATATTATGAAAATATTCCAATCAATAATTGGGGTTTACGTTTATTCCGTTAATAATTCTAGATCTATTAAGCTGTTAATGCATTTGATTGTACTACAATTACTCTTCTTTAGTGACCTTCCGGTCGTTTCACATATTTTGGAGTCAAGTATGATTCTCATCTACTTTTTGATTTAAATCCTTAAACTTAACCTACTCAATCATTTGTTTTGGCTTTTGTAACTAGTGTATTCTAAATGAAACCTGAATATAGTAACCATAAAAAATAATATTAGGAGAAGAGAAATCCCCATCATTGTGAGTAATATAATATCATTAATACTGGGTTTAGATTACACGCTGGTGGCTAGCTTAAAAAGAGATAGCAAAGTTACCATAGTTGCTGCGATTTTGAATAGTAGTGGTAATCACTAGTAACCAATAAATGTACAAATGGAAACTAGTACAAGGAAGAAGGAATGGCATTATACTTCTTGCTCCTTCATTGTATTACATATACTTGCAAGGATGCCTGATCTTCCGATCGTGCTAGTTTCTGTTGTTGCACTTTTTGTTTTAATATATTATTAAATTGTCTTTTTAGCCGTGCATTCTTTGGTTTTAGTCTTAATCTATGTCCACAGCATGGACAGTAATTGTCAAGATCCCATGTTAAGAATAATTCGCATGTTCCACATCTTTTTTGACCGATAGCATACCTTGTATGCGTGGAATCACCGTTAATGGCTATATATTTCTGACATTCTCTTCTACAAGCCATTGGGTACAATGTTCTTTGACAAGGTAGAAAAGGATATGGTTCAATTAATGGTTTATTTTAGATGTTAATTTGAATCTAACAAAAATAGTTTTAGGTGTCAAGGATAAATATGACTAAAGAAGATAAATTACCCTCATGATTCGCAGAAATGACATATATACTTCAGAACTAATATGAAACAGACATACTTACAATTCTATTTAGTTTTTCCTATAGCAAATTTGCAATACTTGTGTGGTCTGTCCTCTACTTGCGTAAATCAAAAAGTAAACCTTTTCTATCCAAATAATGAACTTGCTTCGTTTCATGATGACAAATTTGATGCAAATAAACTTGGATTTTATGTACGCATGGGTTGGATTATGACTACCAACTTTGGTCAGCAAATTGTATTGTACCGTGGTTCAACCGCGCATGGTTATAATGCCCTTTTAACCTTTAACCCCCGAAGTGGCAGGGTTACAAATTGCCTGGAAAATAAAATCCTTTGGATTACGATGAGTCAGAGACCTTCAGGTTATAGAATTCCAACTGGAGAAAAAATAAGAACGTTGTTGGGATATCCTGAAATAAGATTAAAGCCCACTAGGAACAGACAAACCCACGATGCTATTTAGGATTAACGTTACTATTTGATGTAATCATCCCTATAATGGGGTTTTATTACATCAGATTACTTGATGTTTTCAGTAGTGAGTTAAGCCATTTTCGGATGCCCTTTTGAATTTTGAAATTAGAACTCATAATCCCAGACCGAAAGATAGTTTAATTGCTAAAAATTATCTGTTCAAATTTTTGGATAATCATATGAGGATGATTCTATTTTGTGAGCCACAGTGTTTAATGGAATCTTTAGATTAAGAATTGACAAAATATAGAACCTCCAAAATCTATACTGGCAAGTATTACAACCACTCAGATTTCAAGATCTAAAATCTGGAAATTTGTGATGATGAAAAGACTATTTTCTTAATGGGAATACAAGTTCAAGGCTAGGAGCACTCTTGATACAAAAACAATAAAGATAGACTAAATCACATATTTAGGTGACTGCATAAACTGATAGGTATCATAACTACGAATACTCAATTCAAATGAACAGAGGTTTCTAAATATAGGATAGGTAGGCATTAGAATGAAGAAATTAACAAAGTGAACTTAATTCATCTATTTCCTTCTCAACTATAAGTAGTTCATGTTTATCAGTGGTACAATTTAGTAGATTCCTGCATGCTTGGATTTGTGATAGTATCAATTGTTTCCTATCAATACATAAACTATGAACCGGTTCAGAAAAACCATATACAATCCCCTTATTATTAATACAGCCACAAATTTTTGCCTCACAAATTAATTGTGATTCAGACATAGAAATATTCATTTTCATTGCTCCGTCTATTGATGCATTTATTTGATATTATTCTATATACCACTAGGGTAATAGTAACGTAATTTAGTATTATTACTATTCAAAAGTTTCAATTTTTGTATGAGTACTTCAGCTATAATTCTCAATAAGCAAAGCTTTAGTATTATTTATCGTATCTTTTTGATTTGATATTTCCTGATTCGAATCCACATAACCCAATTCATTTGATTCCGTTAGTCTTTTCATACTCGTTACTATTGTCTAAACTATTTAAATTATTATCATTTAGATCATCAGGTAACGGTATGTCATCCTCGTTTGAACCACTTGTTAATTCGTAATTGTATGCATTCAATTTTCGACCTTTTAATTTGGGAATTCTTGTTATTATTTTGTCCATGGTTAAACTCCCAAAACAAAGATATAAAAAAAGTGAAGGAATCTAGTTAAGAGTCCATGTAACATTATTACTGCTTCCTATAACTAAAGTCATGAATCCTCTAATAATATCCATCATTAATAAATTCCAGAGGGCAAAGAGATTCATCTATCAGTTAGACTATAAAATATAAACTCCATATAACAAACAGATCAATCATTTTTTGTAGTAACCATCGTAATATAGCAACGCTAAATTAATTCGTCTTTTGCTATTCAAACTAATTAAGAGTTACACAATGAGATTGAAAATATGGATATTAATATTAGTTACCTTGACAGAAACAGCAGTAACAGAGTTAATCGATACTAGAACTATATTGCCTTATTACTTTTATACAGAATAAGCGAGATAATGTCTGTAAGAGATAATTGAAGTCTTTTGATTCATTAAAACGTGGAAGTCACGTATTTGTAATATCCAATTCAAAGAAAATTGAATTGTATGATTTCCATTCCTACATAAAAAATGGTATAGACCATAATGAATTAGTAATCATTTTTTTAGAAAATTACTCAAAAGATAAGATCTACAATGCAGTGAACAAGTCTATAAATTTCATAAATGATAAGAATCACAAAGAGAATGGTAATATCCTTATCAACCGACAGCAGAATGGTATCATCCAGACGAGTGTTTGAATGCAGAAATATTTATTAAAAAATGGGGGACTCTGGTCGCTAATGCCATTAAAAATGGCAAAGAAGGTATTCGTATAATTGTAGAGACAAATAAATTTTTGAGGGAAAGACTTGATAACGCCTTAATTATCTATGATAAAATTCTAGAAGACCTGTTTGATTTTCCCATTACTTCCATGTATATTTACAAAAATAAAGATATAGAATCAATGACCCCCCAACAAATTGCGATATTGAACTCAAATCATGGGTACCGTCTAGATGAATTGGTGGCCTGACATAAATATAGTCATTTACTGTGCATTGTATCAAACCAATCTCTTGTCAGACATTTTATTTCATTAAAAAGCAAATACAAGTTCAAGGTTCTCTTTGCAGATATTGTTGATTTCAAAGGTTTATTGACCAAGACGATATAATCAGATGGCAATATTCAGGATTAAAATTAATCTCTAGTTTAACAGTTTATGAATAGAATGATTTAAATTTTATCATCTTATGACCATATTAAAATAACAATATTGACACACATAATTAACAATATGAACTAATTTAAATTCAAGAAAATATTCTTTGGTCAAATCGACCATACTTTGAAGGCAGTAAAATAACAATATTTAAGTGATATAATATTTGAAAACCCCAAGATTGAAACTAGTAATTAAAGATTACTAAACAGAGTACCTATTATAGAGATGTAAAAAAAGTAATATTAATACCAATTCACTAATACTATTTAATCAACAAGGACTTTGAAGTGAGAAGGAATGGGTATAAAAAGAAAGAAAAGGTTATCTCCAGAGTATACCATATTATCCATTCTAGAATACCTCTGTATATCCTCAAAGGATACACCAATATCAAAATACCACATTATTAATAAATTGCCCGGAATTAAACAGCAGAGATCAGATAGGATCAACGATTTGATGGAAGAGTTAGAAAATAATGGATTCATTCAATCTATTAAAACACCCAATTCAACATTTTACAAGATCACAGAGAAAGGAGTAGAAGCATATCACAAATGGATAAAATCTTTTCTAGATTTTTCCAGATCAGTTAATAAATTGGATCCCGAATTTTGATTAAGGTTTATTTGACTAAGAGAATATCATCAAACTGAATTAATGATACCTGGTTTTTCGATTATGATTAGGTAGCCTATTGATCTTGTTGGAATAATTTTTAGCATAATCCATTGCTTCAGTTGTTATTTCATTTCCAGCCAACAATGCTAGTCCAATATATTTATTAGTAGATTTAGAATATTCTAACACTGATCTAATAAACAACTTGATTTCATTTGTATCAATTGTATTAGGATTGGTAACTATCCTTCCAACTACTGCGCCATACTCATTTAGTTTATTTATGATAAAGTCATTATCATCACCGCCATCATTAGATATAATCTTATCACCATCGATCAAAATATCAAACACAGTATCTTTAGAAATTCTCTGGTCAAAGAATAATGTCAATATTATCTTTATTTTTGGAAATATATTTTTTAATGGGCTCTCCAATTTCACCAATATTCTCAATAATGGAAAAGAGGAGTGTTTTTTTATCAAGATTTGAAAGACCAATGCTGATTAATGATCCAATTGAGTTTTTTTCAAAAACATAAGCCCAGTTATCAAGTTTTTTTCGAGTATTTAGAATGATTCTTAATAAGAATACGATAATTCCTATGGCTACAAAAGCAATTAATGAGAGAACAATATCGTATTCATCTTCAGGTAAAAATTTAATATATCCTTTAACAGCTGCTGTATCTATAAAAACTAATAATGCAAAGGCCACCAAAACTGAGAGTAATACGTAGAGAATACGCTCTATGGAGCGAATCGAAGATACAGCTTTTTGTGAATATGTAGTTATCAAAGTAGGAGAAAAAGAATTCAGATCTGAACTATCTTGGTTGTCGAAATTTTTCATTAACTACGACATTAATTGTTTAGAGAAAGTATATAAATTAAATAGTAACTAAATTACAGTAGTGAGATTATTACCAAGACACGGATGATCATATGGCTTGGGCCACCAAAATCAGTTTTAGGGCATAATCTATGATATTTTTGTTCGTAATATATGAAGTGGGTCTTGAAATACTCTACGAATGTTGCCTCTAATTATCATGTACATTTTTTTTCAAACTAATCGAGGATATATAGTAACATTATAAGATACATTCAATACGAATACCATCATATTATTTATTAATTGATAACATCTTATTCTTACTACCTATTAAAGTATTACAAGAATTATAACAAAACAAGTATATGATAATTCATGCATTACCATTACAAACAAAATGTCTTTATCTTCTCACATAAATATACTGAATCTATGCTAGAAAAATTTTCTTGAAGACATGAAACCCTTTTGAATAATTAGTTGAATTAGAACCAAATTGAATTCGTGTGGGAGCGGGCGGAACTAAATTAAATTAGTTAAATTTGATGACAGACTTTTTCAGATGTCCAATAAAACCGTATCCTTAATTTGTCTCTATCATGAAAGGGACTCTCCAAAAAAAACAAAATCAGGGCAAATAATTCCTATTCAGTAACTAATTTAATATGGATTCCCATATAATATTATACTTTTATAAAAGCTTGTAGGCTTTGGCGCAAGCCAATAAAGGTCTTGAGATAGCGTAACAGATCTCAATACCAAGACCCAATACCTACAAATACAAAATGTGTTTACATTTTCATAATAGCCTTTTAATTAACGGTCAGATTGTGTGTAAATTACATTCAATTCATGATAGAGAAACAAGACGCTATACAAACTTGGTCATTTTTTGATATAGGTAACTATGGATAATACACCCGGAAATCACAAATCGATCACTAGGGTTATCACTGTTTTTACACTGACAGAATCTATCCTGAATAATATCACTCATACGAAGAAAGTGGTTTGTGAATTTTGGCTTGAATTTTGTATCCTTTTGATAAAACATTTAGAGAAATCGATATGGGAAGAAATAGCATCTTAATGTGCCAAGCAGAATTCCATCTGATATCTACAAAAACATAATGGAAATATGATATCCTTGAACTAAACAAAATTTAGATATAATATTGAAAATAAAGGGTTGTAAACTTAAATATGTAAAATCCAAGGTATTTAAAAGGAGGATAGATTCTTATTTATTGACCAGTAATTTCTTTGAATTGTTTAAATTCTATTGGTCTAGACACCAAATCTTTTATTTTAGATCTCAGTGCTACTGATTCTTGACTCTGGTAATGTTTGTCGTAAGATTCTTTGCTATCCCAGACTTCATCAAATAATAGTTCATTTGGATTTTCTATTGATGAATTAAATGTATAGATTAAGCTACCTTCTCTTTTTCTTGGAGGATCAACAAGGGGAACTAGAAGGTTTAATAACTCTTGCTTCTTTCCTTCCTTTGCATAAATCAATACTAGTACTCTTATCTGAGAACTTTCACTGTTAGACTGCATTTGCATAAAATATTTCATATTAAGTATTAAACTTTTCCTTAAAATTTCGATTAGGTATATTAAAAATGCTCTCATACTGCAATATGATGCATCTTAACAAACACTATGAATTAAGTCGACTCTCTTGGAAGAGAATGTCATGATCAACCAGCTAACATCTAAATTTGAGCTTCTATTATGCCACTATTAATCAAAAACCAAATACGAAAAGACATCGTTGGGTGATAATAACTACATAACTTGACCATCAATATGTTACCAATCATTACTTTGCAGCTATATAATGATAATTCTTTAATTTGGTATTTAAAAATTTATCTGTTAGTTAAAATTTTCTCGATTCGTTATATTGCCCATAATACTAACTTAAGTGACTTGTATAAATAGTAATTATTATCCAAAAGAATGAAATAACTATTTATTGAATTATCTAAGGTTTTTGGACTCCATGAGAGGCTTATTCACATAACCATTCGTTATGTTTTTTTTATTTTATTTAATAAATTGAGTAGTCAGTTGTATTAGTTATCACAGTTTCCTATGAAATACATCAACTTTCTATTTTTCCTTTTCTATCATTTCAGACATATTTTTAATGAGGAGAAAATGTCTTAATAAAATTATTAAGTTGTTTACTGGATCCATGAATCAAAAAAAATCCACAAAATAGTTTTGATCTAGTATATCTAATGTCAAGTGTTAATCTTGTTTGCCCTTACTTTCTTCTATATCCACAGTGTAAGGTTAGGTGAATGAAAGTTTCCCGATGATTAAATGAAAAATAGAATATCAAAATGTTTTTTAATATGTTCAAAGTATATTTGTCTACCATAGCCGAAACACTTCCATTAAGGTCTTACGCTATCTATTGTGTAAGACCTTAGTAGAATTTAATTTTTTTCAGACAATTGCCCATACGAGCTTTATAGTCGACTTCTCATTATTATTATTGTTGCTAATCTTGTGTAGTCATCAACTTCTTTTTACGTCGACGATTATTTACTATCATATTGTGATTTTCATTATGGATTTCTTGATTCTCTAATTCTCCGTTCAACTTAACGTCATTGCTATTTTTTTGTCTTTTTTTTAAAACCTTGGTGAATATCAGTAGATTTTTCGAGATATTGTTGTTCAGAAACTTCCTTCAAAGTATCATTTGAATAAACTGGAGAAGGAGAATTCATCACATAGTGTTTATGCCGCCTTTCTACATCTTTATTGTCTCCTTTAAGGACCTTTTCAATTTCTTTTGCCAAAATCCTCTTGACAAGTTCTTTGAGTCTATCTGTATCTGGACCCGGTGGATAAGTGGCTAATAAATATTCAAATATTTTCATGTACTCAACTACTTTGTTGCGATATTCCTCCTCAGAGGGTTTGTGATTTTTTGTTATCTTAAACCAAGTAGTTGCACATTGAGCAGGATAGGCTTTTGCAAGTTCTTCTATTACGCGCTCCATTTCAAAGTAATCTAGCATAAAGACAAACTCCTATAGAAAAGAATAATTGGAATACTTTCCTTTCTTCTCAATTTACATAATATGTGTTCTTGTACTATTTATCCTCTCATTTTGTGCTCTTAATATATATTGCCAAATTAATTGGCTTCAAAGGTAAAAGGTATCTTATCTCAGATAGATGTGAATCAAATGTGATACAGAAAAAAATAATACGCGCTGTTTGGGTCCTACTCTTGATGCAGGACAGGTTATATGAAAAGAAAAGATAGTTAATTTTGAGATTTATCAAAAAACATGGAAAAGCAGACCATTCATTTATACTAAATGAAATCAACGTCGATTATGACACATTAATGAAGATAATTTCGGAGTTACGAAGAGAAGGACAATTAGGGCCCAAAACAGACTTGATTTAGAATAGGTCTTTTAAATTAGAACAAAGGAAGATGGTCGCTAAAAAGAATTTAGCACATTGAAATTACCGATATTAGGATAAATCTCTTTAAAAATTGATAAAACATCCAAATAAATACTTGGAATGGAAACCTATTTTGAAGGGTAGTTTGCCTGTATTATTTGTCTTTTTTCTCAACAACTGTATTTTCTCTCAGTATTTACCAATAGAATCGCCATGGTAGTACTAATATCGGTGACAAGTCATTTTAGGTCTGCACATCCTTGTTCTGAAAATAATTTCAAACCTTTTTATTATTTGTTTAAAACTAGCTAATTACACCCTACTTAGTTTGTTTAATTCCTGTTAGGAAACACATGGTAAAAGGATTTCGATTTAATTTTCTTCCCTGTTTGAGGATAACAAAGTATTGATGGAACTAGTTAGATGACCAAATTATAAATGGATTCTAATTCCTACATTCTGAATGCTATTGAATCCTACAATTGCACAAAAGGATGAAAGAGTAAAGCCAAATCTCTTTCCAAACCGATTCTATCTAGCAAAAGCTAATTAGCAAACGAATTTTGATTTTCTATTGGTATATCCAAAAAGACTTCCTCAGGGTACTTTTGAAGGGCTATTGGTACCTAATACACACTTAAAATTAAAATTGTTTGAAGTTTCAACACATGCATTGAAATTTTCATTTACATCAATAACGCCAGAATCAAATTCAAAAGTTAACTGTTTTTCTTGTCCGTCCAATCCAACAGGTTCTGGATTGATCTTTGCTATGGCACATTCTCCATTCGATGAGATAATGAAAATAGTAAGAGGACCTACATTATCAATATTTTGATTAGACAAATGGACATTGATTTTTAGACCTTTAGGACCATCTCCTCCATTACCATTATCATTCTCATTTGTTGAAATCCCGTTTACCGAGACTTCAGGAAAACTCAAGCATTGAGTTTGAAGTGGGGATTGGGCAGCAGATCCAAACGAATTCTGGGCATAAGAGGGCAGAAATAAAAGTGTAAAGCAACAAATGATCAAAGCAATAGGGTAGTTCTTATTCAAAACCATATTATTCTATATATCATAAATTATATATTCTTTCATATTTCATTCTGCAGGAGCAGATCTTAGATTTCCTACAACTACTTATTAACAATCGATTACAAAGAACATCAGATATTTCAAATACCTTAAATAGTAAAATAAACATCCCAAAAGACGTTTGTTATAATTATATTGAGGCAAAAACCTAATTGTCATATTGTACATGCTTAATTTCGGTTTGATCTTTTTTTTCTGTGCTTTCTCAACCATATTTACACAGTTCATCAATGCAGAACCTACTATTGAAGACCCCTTAATAAAGGTCGAACTGGTGGTAAGTGGCCTATCATCTCCAACTAGTATGGCTTTTGTTGATTCTCAAAACATACTAGTATTGGAAAAAAATAGTGGAGAGGTAAAACTGGTCTCAAATGGTGAGTTAAAAAAAGACCCTATTTTGAAATTAGAAGTGGATTCCACTACCTTTACCTGCTGTAGAGGACTACTTGGAATAGACATCGATAATCAAAATGCTACTAATAGTAGAGACGTATTTATTTACCTTACTGCAGCGGGTAAGGACAACATCCCGGTTGTAAATAAGGTTATCAAATACAAATGGGATGGAAGGGAGCTCATAAACCCTCAAATTATATTGGAATTGCCTGCCACGCCTGGACCGAATCATCCAGGTGGCAAACTGGCACTAGATGCTGAGGGTAATTTATATACTGTAATTGGAGATCTCAATAATGAAGGTATACTACAAAATATAAAAGATGGTAAAGGACTATCAGACAGCTCCGTCATATTAAAAGTCAATAGGATTGATGGTTCACATCTACTTGATAATCCTTTTGTAAGTACTAAAAATGAATTTCCCACAAGTCAAGTGGAAAAATATTATGGTTATGGAATCAGAAATAGTTTTGGTTTGGCAGTAGACCCGGTAACTGGAAATTTATGGGATACAGAAAATGGGGATAAAGACTATGACGAAATAAATTTGGTATATCCGGGTTTTAATAGCGGCTGGAAACAGTTAATGGGACCCATTTCTAATAGCGATGTTACTGAAAACGACTTGGCGGTACTACGGGACTCGTATTATGGAGATCCAATTTTTAGTTGGGAACCTTCCTTAGGGGTTACCGACTTGGAATTTTTTAATTCCAAGAATTTGGGAGACAAATATGAAAACAATCTTTTTGTAGGTGATATTAATAATGGCAACATATATTATTTCAAATTAAACAGTAGTAGAACGGGCTTTGAATTTGAAAGTCCTGAAATTGATGTTGATCGGATAGCAAATGAGGAAGAAAAGGATAATTTAGTGTGGGGTAAGGGATTTGACGGAATTACTGATTTAGAAACGGGTCCGGATGGAAACTTGTATGTATTATCATTTGATGAATCCAGTAATGGTGATGGTAAAATATATAGAATCACAAGCAAAGGATAAGATCCCTTCATTATGTGAAAGATCATTATCCCGCCTTCTCTCCCCTCCCCTAATAATACTACTCTTTCCAAATCTACTTTTCCACTTTATATTTTAGAATTACGTCAGAAACTAGGTACCCTGATTCTTATACCAATGCTTTGCAACCCAATACCCTATGTGATTTAATCTAAATGATCATTGTATCTCTTTCATGAAGTTAATACAATACGATTTTGTCATAACAGTCCAATTCTAATTCAAAACACCCAGAATTGTAAATACAGCACCCTCAAGAGACGATATTAGAAATTCAGTTTACCTTACATTCGAATAATTGTAGAGAATTGTAAATATTTCTCAATATAACAAATTACTTAGTGCGATTATTTAAGGCTGACATTTCAAAAACACTCGAAGTCATGATTATAACCATTTTTCTTAAAGACCATCGTGTTATGGAAATTGCCTATCTTGTCCAGAGATCAACATGACGTTGTACCGAGGAAGACCTTCAGAATAATCTACCGGTACTTGGGGACCTTCCCTGTTCTTCAATCAAATTTACATTTCAGTAAGATGAAAAACCTAATAATAAGATATTTTTTTAAGCACTCTGCAAAATAGGAAGAATCAAAAGGTATGATTAGTAATCTTCCTTTCAAATACAGACAGGAGGTTAGATTGCTGGTTTGAGGTCCGGTCCAGTGTTTAATATCTATTGATCAATTGTTCTCCGTAGTCTTTCTCATTTCAAAACCTCTGAATGATCTGAACGATCTTGTTCTTAATTTATGGTTACAACAGAGACAATAAGTTGCATTCCATCTTTTAAAAATCCCACAGACGCTGCATCTTTTCTGTCCTTACTTATAACTAGATGGGACAGAAGGATTTCTTTTTGCCTTGAATCTTTCGAATGTTTCATTGCAACTCATGATTCAAACATCAAATTTCTATTACGGAAATAAATTTTTTTCCTAGCTAATGGAATCAGATATATGCATAATAGAGGAAATAGAATATAACGTTACTAATTTCTCTTCTTTAAGCATTTTGATGGTCAACAATCTGGAAGTTCCAAACAAAACTACTATTAGCCAAACAAAAACAAAATTATTGAAATAGATATAATATTGTACATTTATTGGAAGGAGATATTATGGATTTCATGGTTATTCAAAACGTGATTTGTCAAATATTATTGTACATTAGCATTACAAAATACAGTAAAAATATCCATACCATGGTATCTTATAAAGTTGATAAATTCTTTAAGATATCTAATTATTAAGACTGTATCTTCAAAATTATACTCGAATCTTATTATAGAATTGGATTATAGATTCTTAGTATAGAATTATAGGTTAAAAACCTCAAATAAATGATTATACTACATAGTCCTAATCAAAATGAAAGTAAATTTTTCAACATATAAGATACTCAGAATGGTCGTGATTGCAGGCCTTATCCCGGTTAGCGCAATTCAAGGTACCTCATTAATAAGTAGTGTGTTTGCGAACAATCTCTGTTTGGGACCGTTAGCCTGCAGCGCTGTGGGTGGTAGTGGTGGACATGGTGGAAACACTGGGGACGCCATAAGTGGAGATATAGGTCCTGGTGGCTCTTGTTTTGCAAAAAATCATGTGACTATAGGAGATGAGTGTGGTGGAAGTACCGGTAGTAGTGAACCCAGAAGTGGAAGCGGTGATCACAGTATGAACGGAGGTAGAGGTGGAGAAGCACATAATACTGTTCGTAGCTAGATTTAGTTCTTGATACTTCAAGAATTTTAGTAGTTTTTCTATACCAGTTAATTACAAATTTAACTTTTTTTAAACTCATGGTATGGTTTAGAGTTCTCTCATCTTTATAGGAAATGGAAAATGTTTCTTATACAATTCGAGCATTGCGTAGCACAATCAAGTGACTATCTAACATCTATACAAATCCTAGCCTTTTGCTAATTCTTATTTTCAATCTTACCCGTTCTAAATGAACTTATCAAAAGTCCTAGAGCTGGGTGAATTATGATACGTGCAGGATTAAGAGGATATTCTATCCATCTGTTCTGAATTTATGTTGAATCAGACCGTGAAAATCAAATTTTCTAACAAGAAAAATATCTCATAGTATATATCGTAATCATTTGATTTTGAGTATTCATAGTAGTCCCAACTATATTGGCTCTGATACTTGTTGTATCAATACTTACTTTTGTTATTCACAATCCAATAATAAAGTAACAATAGTCTAAGATGCTTCAGAATTAGCTGATAAAACGTTTGACCCAAATCCCGCGATGATAAACCAAGGCAATCCTGTGACTTGGACAAATAAAGACTCTGGAATTCATACTGTAACAGAGGACCAGGATTTATTAAGCTCAAAAGATTTGAGACCAGCTCAGACATTTGATAATACATTTGACTCGGCAGGTACATTTGTTTATCATTGCATGTTACATCCTTTTATGACAGGAAAAATAATTGTAAACTGATATAATAGGATTATTTTAGTTCATATTCTCAAAATACTTTACCAATTTCTCTTGAAATTTTACTTGAAATTGCCTCATCAATCCTTGTTGATTAAAACAGCAATAAGTATTGATAAAATCAGTCTATAGTTCCATCATTGGAAATTAAAGATAACCTATTAAAATATTGCTGAAGTGTGTCTATACCCAACAACATTGTGAACAATGAATCAAAAAATTTATCTTTAGTTAAGCCATCAAAATATATTAGTTTTTCCATGATAAATTTTTCTATTTTGTCTTTTGATGAATTGCTGTGACGAGCCAACAAACCCAATTGGTATAATGCCATCAATAGATCTGGAATAAAGCGATTCTTTTCTTTCGATGGTAATAGAGACAATGAATTTTTCTGTTGTTTTGAGAAATTCATTGATGTAATTAACGTTACCTTATCATGTAAATCATCAACAATAATATTGACATTCCTATTATTAGATTTTGCTACAAGATTCATAATAACCGTAGGGTCTTCGATTTCATCAAATCTCCAAATATCACTTTCTTCTACAAGCCATCGTTTAATTCTCAGCGATATTTCGTGTTGAGATAATGACATCTTAATTAATTTAAAATCGCCTCTATATAATCATATAATAGTAAAAATAATAAAGAGAATTAGGTTTTATCGAACCCACAAGCATAGTGAAATAGAAGATCAAATTTCATGATAAGGAAGTCAACTAGCAGTCTAATCTTGAATAGACATGAGTGATAAAGATGAGCCGTTAATCATTTACCTAAAAATTGAGATTACCATTTGATAATTCTTGATTTTTAGGTTTGATGGATATTCAATAGAACTAAGCACAGGATCCAATTTCAATCAACCAGATTAAGGGTTTATCAATTGCTAGTCTATTAGCCTAAAATCCGCTGGTATAATTATTGTTCATGAGCTCGGTCAGCAGTATCTGTTATTGCTAGGTGTTTTACCCTTTATGGTAAATGTATCAGGACAGAACCCCTAAAATATCCGTAATCTTATTAATACAAAATTTAAATTTCACAGACTACACCTTAGAGCCATCAGCCTTTTTCAAGTTCCTAAACAAATACGAAATGAAAAAAAAGATAAACAAATTTACATTGAAAATAGATGCGATTTATGGATTAATATATAGTAACCATAATTTCTAAGGTATTGGTGGACGTCTACTCTCCTCCTCTTCGGTTGCCTTTTCAAAAAATTTAGTACGAATATCTCCATCTCCATAAACATGCCCAACTTTCAAATAACTTGAATTACTATTATTCGATACGTTATTTAATCTGACAATTATGTCAATATGAACTGGAGAAATAGTTGGTAATAATTAAGTTATGTCGTTTAGTATGTCATCATTTTCATAGTACTTACACTTTTATGGATTTAAAGTAAAGTTTCTAGAACCAATTTTACCTAATTCTAGAACTTTTGGTTCAAAGTCTATATCATTATTTTCTTGTAGGCAGTACCGATTATTTTTTTACTACTGCTATACTTGTAAAACAATTGTCTATGCATATCATAAAAACAATGATTCTATCTCCTTAATTGTTTCAGGATTCTTTTCAGTCAAGACGTATTTGATACCTACGGGTTTATTATCATCACTAATATCGATAAATACTACGTCTCCAAGTGGGATGGTGCTAACTATTTTCTTGTCCGTTAGTTTAACATAGAGAATATTATCCTCTGGATCATACTCAACGGTCGAATTCACTAGATTTTTCCCCCTTCTTTATTACTTCTTCTGATTACCAATAATTCCAATTTATGGATATACTTATAATTCATGACCAAGTATTTAGGTTCTTTACTGCATGTGACAAATCTAGAGAGGAGACAGAATCTGTAGTTAGGATTGTAGAACCTTTGTGTGAAGATTAGATTTCCTTAGAAAAAAATATATTTCTTGCTTGATCACTTTACTCTTCATTTTTGAGTATCCTGATAAATTAAAAAATGTATATTCTAAAAATTTCCCTGAAAATCATGATAAAGAAATTATCCAACATTTCGTATTATTACATTTATGGTCAAGGGACTAACCTCTGAGGATGAAACCGTTATGCTCAGAAAAATTGAGGGCTGGATACTATACATATTGTTGGCAACACATAACGCTGGACCAAATCATTGAATTATTGAGAGATAACTGATCAAATGAGTTGCCCACATTCCGATGATATAGATACTGCCATTGAAGTCATGATCCTTCACGCACTGATTTATTCTCCTGATGTTGAAAATTACTACATAATCAGTGATGAAATCATAGATCATAACAAGAGAAAGACAGAAGGAAAGTTATTTTAGGTACTTTAGAAGACCTACCATGGAGAATAAGATACTAGAAAGTTAACTGGGAATATCTGTTGCTATTATACAATACACTTAACTTGAAATTTAGTATTAACGATAATTAGAACTATTGAATCACTCAAGCAGAGTGAGGATACTCAAAGGTATTTCATTGGTCCAAAAGATGTAAATTCATGAAATATCATGATAAACCACCGGTGAGGGAATAGGGTTGGTAGGGGATCAATATCTATTAACCAATTTTTAGTATCATCTATTTAACCTATCCCGTCTAGTGCTATTTACCGATCTGCGTAGCATAAAGAATGCATTGCACATATCTAGAAATGGGGAAATTGTTCTTTGTATCCCGGTACGTTTATATCACTAATTACCTCACTACTAGTTCAATTATCATCTGTTACTCAAGGATTCTGGCTTTTATCACCTGTAAATCCTGTTTTGTGCATTCCTCTTTCCCTGTCCGTTACATAGAATCAAATTTACGTTGTACCTCATGACAACATGTAACACTTACCAAATAGGAATCTCCTAAAACGAAACGTCCTTATTTTATTATCATTCCCTAAATAGTGTATCTCTGTGAGTCGTATACGCTGTATATGACACATATATTGATAAAAGACTATCAACAAAATTTGCCTTTTTAATTTCTAGGCAACCAGATAACCCCAAACTATCTTTACTATTAAATATCAGTTCAAACATGATTCATATACAATACTGTATATTTCGTAGTCATCAAGATGAAACAACCTTAGGACTGGATTCCAGTCATATTTTTCAAGTATTTTCTGATCTCACTTTTCCAAGCACAAATAAAGATACATCAAATACTCATACCTCAAATACCAAGAATTTTCTTGCAAGGTCCGATAATTTGGAATCTAAATAGAATATATGCAAATAAAGATATTTGTGTTTTTTGTTGTTTAGATATTTTTTTCATAGATAAAGGTTTGATAATTTTGGAAAATTCAGGCTCTGACCAACAGATTGAGTATGGGTTATATCATGAATATTTCTCGTTAAAGTTATCATAAAAACTATATTCAAAATTATTACCAGTATCTTTTAAACAATCAATTGAAAGAATCTGTTGTTCGTGATTATGACAATGATATTTCCAAGTCCATGATCTAAATCATTACCATCCTGTGATTATTTGGTAAGGATTTGAACAGAAATTTACACTATTTGAAATAAGGAATAAAATAGTACGATCTTAAGTTTAGCATCATAATACTAAAATTAGAGAAATATTTTGTTTATCCTTTTTTAATAGTGCGACCCATATGATATCACTCGAGTAGGTTAGATGGTAAACTCAAAAATGAAGAAAATCTTATTACTGACTTGTTTGATAATTATTACTATTTCTTATTTTTGAACAAAACAAAATTTTAACAAATCCAAAATTTTTTCCTTAACAAATTCTGTAGTTATTTCATCTAATGTAAATGTTCCTTCGCGACCTGCTGTACCTTCCTCTTGCATCATCTTTTGCATATAAAGGGTTACCTTATTTGGTTCTTCCATAAAGAAGGTCAAAGATGGATGCCTGTCCTGTGCCGATGATATGTCATCGTAGGGATATATATCTAATTTCATCTCAGTCACGAATCTTCCTTGAATCTTGTCTATGATATCACACCTGATATCATGTAAAATGAGCTTATTCTTAATTTCCTTAAAAACAGGAAAAATAACTGTATGTACTTTTTTTGAAAATCCTTCGGTAAATTCATCAAGATTTTCTCTGGATTCATTTTCTGAAGAGTGGTTTCCTCTAGTTAAAGTGATATAATTATCAATAACCTTGTCAATTTCATCGTCAATATTCATTTTTATCTGATATTCTCCTTGCATATGAGTAAGACCATATATAAATTTGAAGAAAATTATCCCAAATGCATATAAAATCTTGTCTTTTCAAAGCATCCTTCTGCCAGATAGAACCATTAATGATAATCATCAAATAGAATTATACATCAATATTATTTTCACAATTCACAACATTTGTTGCCCCGTTCAGCTTAATTCATGCTTATATTGATTATGGCGGCAAAGTAACTCAACTATCGGAAGCATGAATAGGTCAAGGGATATTGTCTGCACATACAAAAGCAAATTTGATGAACTGGTGACCCAAATGTTTGTTATCTGAGGGTCTTACAGTTAATCAGCTTTCATAACTAATTAGTCTTTTCTTAGAGTATTGTAGTCCGTTTATCAGTTTTCCTTTTTATGAGGTGAATAACTTGAGTCAAAAATATAAAAACCAACTGAGAGAATTCAAAGTTTTCCGTATTAATGGAGAGTTATAGGAAAAAGACTTCCACCCAACCTCGAAACGCAAATTCAGTTTAGGATTAATTTAGAACTTGACTTTTCTATCTCCAATCAAATATATTTCTATACCTTCAATTAATATTCAAATTGGCTGGGCCTGAAACAGGCCACAAAGAGGAATGTGATCCGGGAATTATTAGTTTCTGGACTAAATGAAAGGAAATTGCTTGTTTATAGCAATCAAACACCTGTATTTCCCCTTCTCTCAGGTAACTCCCTAGTCGCAATTGCATTGTGATTACGAAATGCTCTTACTAAAATTCAGACCTTTCCTTTTTGCATGCTATTTCAGCCTTTTTTAGCATTAGTTTCAATATTTTTGAATTCAATAATAATGAGAGACTAATTCTTTTTGTTTCTTTTTATCACATGACTCCATTGGGTTATAAGAAAATGATGAAAATACTAGTTAGGCAATAAGTACATTTTAATCCAATAAGCTAATGGCCCGTCATCAATGCTAGTTTTTTATCACCTGACCTTGTTTGAAACATTCACTATTAAGGTTATTGAGAGAATTACGCCATTGAAATCAACCTTTATCTAAATTTTCTGTCACGATCAAGGTCAAAGCAGACCGGAGTTTGTCCAAATTCTTAATTTTCCAAGCAATAATTTCCTTTAGTGTTTCCATCTCGCTTGTAGAAATTCTCACAATAATGTCATAAACTCCAAACACTCTATAAACTTCAACTACTTCAGGAACTTTTCTTATTTTCTCTATTATTTCATTCTCCGATCCCAATTCGCAGTTTATGAGTACATATGCTGAGGGCATATAGTAATAGAACCATACAAAAATAAAAAACATTTCTGCATGGTCAACTGTTAAATTCATTCTAAGATTTGAGCGGAAGTAGGTAGCATGTTGGTAAAGATAGAAGGTTAAATTCTTAGTAAAGATTAAAACAGCTGCGTGTCAAATTGAATGAACATGTAAGCTATGACAAGGTTTTATTCAATATGAGGAAATCAACCTTATATTGTGAAATGTTAGAATAATTATTGTTTAACAAGATCATGCGAGGTGGATAATGAACTATGGTAATTCTATATTGTGTACTAATGATTAGTACGCTGTGACTCACCTCATGAAGAGTATATAACTAGATTACTGCTCAATAAATTAATATTAACTTGGAAAAAAATTAGATAGAATTTGGTTTCCTTTGTTCCCCGGTTACCCGACTGAAATTATCGTAAAGTTGTTATTAACAGGTTTATTCTAATCATCATGTCAGCTAAGGCAAGACCTATATCAGTATAAACAGGTAAGACGATCGCATAAACTTTTGGGAGGTTAACTTAACGATAATCTATAGCTTGAAGATACTCCATTTCAATCATGATTGGTGAAAGAAACATAACATCTCCATTGTACATAGAATTCTATCTGTATTTGTCGTTTCTTGGTTTGTGGACCAGAGGTGTTTCCAAAGCAATGTTCTTTTTAAATAAGGTCAAAGTCATGTAACAATTTGGAAGTGGATTCAGAAATACCATCCTAAAAAGATATTATAAAAAGGAAGATATTTAGAATTCATAGTTGATGAAACATTAGTTAAGGTGGGTTGAATTATTTGGTTGGGGATGACCGGTTCCGCCTATCTGAGAGCTGCTGCGGTTCGCGATTGTGATCTGGCTCCTACCGACGGTGGCTGGTACCTGGCTGCGGTTCGGACTCTCTACTTCTCTAGAGAAGTACTTGAAGAACTATGCACGTACCAATATATGATGAAGATGTTCTATTTCCTTGTACTGGACATACTGGAAATAGACCATCTTTAAATATAGATTTATTGTTAAGTTAACAGAGCCGGTAAGACGATCGCATAAACTTTTGGTGGGGCTCCTGTATCTACACCAATTTTTTTTGACCACCCTTTGATCTATTTGATTCATTCCGAGATATTAAGCTAGAAATTCCGTCTACAAACAAAGCAATACCCAAGAGTAACCACAAATAAACCTGCTTCGACTGGATATGTCCGTTTAATCAAAGTAATGATTGTAACACTGATTGTAAACTGTTGCTTAAATATCGAGACTTGTCAGAGAATACTATGCCTTTGGTTATTTTTTCTGTTCCTGCAAATAACAACAAGATGTCAAGAAAGAGCATATTAGATATTGACCTGTAAGAGAATTTGTCGGTATATTGATTTATTATGATAAAATAATAACCCTTCGTCCAATTTGGACCATCCTAACCCAGGTGGTCGATTTCTCAAGGATCAATATACCACATGCAAAATCTGCCCTAAATAAATATCATGAAACATCAATATGATAACAACATTTTTTTATTTGAAACACATCTTCTCCAAGTGGAAGGCATTTCATGCTTATCAAATTGTTTAATTATGCATGTCATATTAAATCATTAAGGTTAGATCTTGATTCTGTATGGTGACAATTACAATATCATTTTATATATCAAGATTATCCTTCAAAACATCATTAACCATTTTACTGCAAACCAAAGGTGGATCCGATGTTTTTTTCAAAATCCTTACATAATTACCCCAAGAATTAACCAGTGTCTAAATAATAGTATAAAATAGAGAATAGGTAAACCATAAACAATATCTTCCTATCTTTGATATATGGGTAGTAAAAATGAAAAGCTATTTTTATTCAAAAGAATACCTTGCCAAATTCACATTATTCCTAACAGGTCTTGCTTTGAAAATTTCAAGCGTACAATAATGCCTAGTAAAATTATCAAACCAATTTGAAGAACTTTTATGTTCACTGCTGTCTCACTTATAGGACCGTCTCATCCAGTAGTTGGTAAAATAGTGGTCATTGTTATTGTCCTAACCAATGAGAATGACATAGGTCCAATAATACCTCACTAAATCCTATGTTTTACATTAGTTTCTAATGATAGAAACAATCCGGTAGACCAGAGTCAAGTCAACTATCAGAAAAAGGATTGCAGAATGGGTAAAATTGAAGGTAACATGTATGGGTGATAGACCCACAGCCAGATCTGTGCTGATCGTGGCCTCATTCGATAGTATGGTAACCAGCTTCATGTGTTCCTAAATCAAAAATTATAATAAGAAGGTGCAAATCCTCAAAGACTTTTAATATTTCTACGCCATATGACTGATAAGGGCTAGATCCAAAATAAAAGCAATTAGACCGAGATCAATTCATCTTTGACTCACTCGAAACAAATCCTATAGTCTTCAAGAAATTCTTTTATAGGACAATAAACACTAATTGACGATGAAACAAGCTTTCATATATACTAAGTCCTTTTTGGCTCTTGTAGTTGGTTTGGGCGCCATTATTACTCTGTTATCATCTGGAGTAGCTCAAGGTCAGGATAGTAATTTATCTCAGAATGAACCATTAAAATCAACCGATAATACAACAAGCGGAGGGAATGAGTCCATGTTCATTAGTATTCCTGTTGAAAAAGGCTATGTTAATGGAAATTTATCATATTTTATAAGTACAGATGCATCTGAAGAAAGGATTGTTTCCTCAGTAACAAATACGACCAAATTTGACGTTAATTATGCACCGACTCTCAGCAATACATCGGAAATTGCTCGTCAACAGGGTTATGTATTTACAAATGGAATATTAGGGAACGGTACTTTTGAACATCAATTACCAGTTGCATCAGCAACTTCCGGAGATGAAGGATATAGTCCCTTATTTGAAATAAATTATGTGAAATGGAATAACGAATCTCAAGCAAGAATCTTAAAATCTACCGCTGATATAATAGATGCACAGTCAAAGGGTGAAATCTCTATAGAAAAATCAAACGTAATCATAAATAGTCCGGCCGTGAAGATTAATTAATTCCATAATTTTTTTTAATTTTGAGGTATAGTTTGGAACTTTAACCTATGGGTTAAAAAAAATAGATCTATTGATTCAATTCCCGGTTAAATAATTTTTCCGAATATTGCTATATTAATAGGCGAATAACCAGTAGAGAAGTTTAAGGTTTTTCAAAGACATATTATCGTACTATGATTCAAACTACAATCAAGTATAGGATCACGTAAGAGTATTGAGGTTTATTAGCCTGAATAATTTCCATATGATGATCTGAAAATTCATTTAAAAGTTTAATAGGCCTTTTGAATATCCAAAGAAAAAGAGAATCATTGCGGCCTTTGTATTTTTTTGTGGCACTGCTATCTGTAATAGCAATTGCAAATCTCGCAATCATTCTTGCAGATTCAGACAGCAGAATAATTTATTCTAGTTGGATGTTGATTATTAATTCATCGATCGCTGCAGGATTATCTTTGATAGCCCTAATAAAGGATAGGTCCAACATAAAAAAAGACAAGACGGCAATACATCTTACCATAGGGCTTGTATTTTGGTTCATAGCAAATATAATTTGGGGATATTATGAAATAGTCCTTGATATAGTATCCCCTGTACCATCACTAGCTGATTTATTCTTATTGTCTGCTTATGGTTTTTTGATCTACAGATTACTAGTGACTTATAAAAAACTTGGAGAAATAACGAACAAGAAAATAATTTACCTTGTGTCTATTGGGACAGGCTTATTTCTTGTTTATATTCTAAACTTAATGCTTAGTCTAACAGAAATTTCCAATTTTAGGGGCTTAATGCTATTCATAGTTACTATAGCTTATCCAATTTTGAACTCAATTCTTACAGTTCTAGCGCTAACTATCCTTCTCAATCTCAAAAATGAAAAACATCATTTCATACCTTGGATATGCGAGTTAGTCGGCCTATTAGCCATAGTTATTGGAGATAGCTGGTTTGCTATTATAGTATTGACGGCTTTTGTAGAACAGATTTGGATATCAGCCATCTTGCTCTCTGCTCACTATTTACTGATTGCTGGAGGCTTAGTTTGGTATCTGCGCCACTACAGCACTTGGGATCTGCATATATCAGATAACCCTGTAACTAAAAAAAATTACAAAAATATTTTCAATTAAGGCTATCTTTTTATTCATCTTACCGGCAGCCTGTGTTGTTTTGATTATTTTGTTTTTGCCAATGAATTTTTCATCTTTAGCAAATCAAGTAGGAGTATCATGGATTTATCCAACATTTCATGAACCTATCCAAACGAATAGGACCTATGAAGAGTACATAGTTGGAGCAATCATCCCACAATCAGGTTCATTGTCTTCTATAGGAAAACCTGTTCTTTCTTCACTTGAACAGGCCGAAAACGACGTTAATGGATATTTTGAATCCCATAATTCATCATCCAGAGTCAAATTAATGGTAGCAGATTCAAAAACTAGTCCAGAAGAATCCCTCTCGGCAATTAAGAAGTTATATTCATCTGGAGCGAGAGTGATTGTTGGTCCCGCTACGAGCACTGCCGTTTCTGCAGTCCTTGATTTCGCAAATGAAAAAAATATTACACTCCTGAGCTATGCTAGCACCTCCCCAAAGCTTTCAATAGCCGGAGATAGTCTTTTTAGATTAGTACCAGACGATAAAAGCCAAGGTAAAGTTATTGCTGAGAAGATGAGGGATGATGGTATCAAAGTTATCGTTCCTTTCTGGAGAGCAGATATTTACGGTAACGAGTTGGCCAATGCCACCAAATATTATTTTGAAAAATTAGGAGGCATAGCAGAAGAAGGGGTCAATTACAAACCACATACCGGAAAATTTGCTACTAGCTTACACAGGATTAACTTTATCATGTGGAATCAAGAACTCAAAAAGATGAATACTATGGTATCTGATGCCATAACAAAATACGGTAAGGAATCCGTTGGTGTTTATATCATTTCTTACGATGAAATTACACCGATATTGATCCAGGCCCAATTGTTTGATAATCTTGGTAAGATAAGGTGGTATGGAAGTGATAGTGTCGCTGAGAACCACCATCTCACGAAAAATATAGACTCTGCGAACTTCGCTACACAGACTGGATTCATAAATCCATTATTTTCAGTTGGCACGGATAATCAAACAGCACATGAGTTTGAGAGCAGAATCTGGTGGAGGTGAAGGCGGGGAACATGATAGCTCTATGACCTATGCAGCCACCGCATATGACTCTTTTTGGATTGCCTCAAAAAGTTTGGAAAAAAATTCTACTATGGATAGGGATAGTGGAGATTTGAACAAGAAAGACTTCGAAAAGATATTAATAGAAACTGCCGAATCATACGATGGTATTACTGGTAAAATAGATTTAAACTTGGCAGGGGATAGAATAAGTGAAAATTATGATTTTTGGCACGTTGTCAAAGACAATTCGACTGGTGGATTCAAGTGGGAGGCTGAATCTAATGATTTAGATCCTAAACACTAAACAGACTATTAAAATTCAAAATTACTTGATAGTTCAAATAATGAAAGAATTAGGTATTTTTGGAATAAAGTCCTTGACACAGTGTTCTTATATATTTGAATCTCGTATATATCCAGTTATGATGTCAAATATTATGAAATGCAAATGTGGTACTAGAGACATTATAAAAGCAAAAAATAATGAATCGGTAGAACATTTCATGCTTAATAAGAAATGCCCGAGATGCGGGACGGTAGGTGCGTGGAGACAACTTTCCCAGGATGAATATATGTGGGAGAAAGCCAAGAGTTAGACGAATTTAGCAATAGTCATCACATCCCTAATTCCAACATTATCGAATTTGTTAATTGGAAAATCCAATTGATCCCAAGGAATATGTTTGGGATTATGTTAATAGGAAAAGAACACAGGTTTGCATAATTGTTATTTTTTATATGAGTGATTTTTTCGTATGTGATCCTTTAGTTTATCCATATCTGAGAACTTTTCTCCACAGTTTGAGCAATCATAAGACTGGTTATTAGAATGATACAAAAGCTGATGATGCATTGCATCCTCGATTTTTCGAAATCTCCTTCCACAGGTATCACACCTGTGCTTCTTAAACAATGACAAAAAATCCATAAGTTACCTTAAAGCTTACTATCTAATTATTTAACAATTATTTTCCTTATACGACATTAGATATATTTCGTTTTAACTGCAATATTTACCTCATCACCAGAAGGCCATGATGAAATGATGATGTATTTTTATTCGAGAAAGCAATCTGGTTCTGCTAGAATTCCATCTTTAGTAGTTTCAAGGATGATAAATTTGTCAATAAATTGAGAAAATTAATGTATCTTAATAATACAGATTTGTTATGTCTAGTTGATATTACTAAAAGTTAAATCATTTTTTGTCCAAAGACAAAACGATTTCCTCAATGGCCTGGCTAGAGTTTAACATTCCATTCTTCTTGGCATATTCTTCTAGTAATTTTATTTGTCCGGGAGTAAAACATATTGGCATAGAACGTCTTTCATTATTCATATAATTTTAAGATAATTGACCTGATATTAAAATTTTATTGCATACTGGTCAAGCTGTTTCACCAAGATAATCATCGTTTTCCTGTAAAATTAGATAACAATATTCTACCTTTTGAGGATATTAATTATTAAAGCCTCCCCCACTTGAGGTTTTCCATACGTCTCGTAATTTCGTTTAGGCATCGTGATAATAATGCTAGTTTGAGGGTAAGATTGAATCAAAGTCTGTGGTTGTGCTCTTAACATGGCTTCCATTATTGGTTGTAGTTGCTCCTTCATCTCCTTATCAGGGATTGCTCTGTTTATGGCTTCTAGCATCATCTGTTGCTGTGAAACCGGCTCAAGTTCGATATCCTCCACTAATGTAAGAGTAACAGAAACGCCATTATCACTCAAATTTTTAATTTTATAAACATTCTCACGAATTTCCATTTAAGATCAGTAAATATCCTTTTTATTTAATCTTAATCATCACCTATTATCAAACTAGATAATTAAATAAAACAAGAGGATAATGAATTTACCATGATTTAATGAGGAGGTGCTTGACAAAACTCTACAAGTACACCATTAAGAGATTTAGGATGGATGAAAGTAATTTTGCGTCCATATGACCCGGTTCTCAATTCCCCCAAAAATCGCATGCCATTCTCTTTAGCATGATTAACATCATTTTCTATTTCATCTGCAGTAATCGCTATATGGTGAATTCCTTCACCCCTTTCCTTTAAGAATTTACTGATCGGGCTAGTATCTTCTAAAGGTTCAATCAATTCTAGTCGAGTGTCTTCCAAATTCAACATTACTACTTTTACCTTCTCATTTGGGACTTCTTCTACATCAATATTGTCAATTTTTAAGATTTTTTTGTAATTCTCGAGAGCTCTATCTGCATCATTCACAGCTATCGCTATATGATCCACACGCATAATAGGATATAAAAAAAGTAGTATATATTATAAGCAATAAATTTTATTAATTGATCCAACAGAAAAGACTTATCCCTTGATAATGCGATTTAGAATCTATAGATCATGGCTTTCATCCACTCAGGATTATTTGCTTTATTTTGATGAATTTTACTTTCAAGATTCCAATGCAAAGAATATGCTTGATAAATTGCATTTTACTAATGATAATGTGAATTAAGGAAAAGTGACTCCAAGTCATTTTCAATGAAATATCCAAATGGGTTGAGCATAGACAGGTTGTTTTCTAAACAATAACAAAGGCAATAATTATTATTTTTTCAACCATCATATTGTAGAAACCAATGGATTTGAAAGCAAAAATCCAATCTGAATTCTCTTTTGACAGGGTTCTAGGTTTTCGCTCTATTCAAGACAGTAAAGTAGTCTGATAGCGTTAAAGGTAAGATGTAATATTCTATTGATATTTAGGGTAGCAAAAAAAATTCAAATTTTGATAAAGGAAATAAGATAGAGGTTATTGCCAGTAGCCAATTGGCGAACAACAATGTAAGTTTTGATAAAAAACAAATTTATCTAATAATTAATAGAAACTAATTATATGAACAGAGGAGCGATCCATTTACTGGTATTTACGCTATTTACTTCAATTCTATTGACTTTGTCTGTAGCCCAAACTAGTCACTCCACAGGTAACGTCTCAAAGCCTTTTCTGGCAAATTCAACAATTCTTCCTGGATACATTAACTGTTTGATATCGTATACAACGAATCAGTGTAGTGAATGTCCACCTAACTGTATTACATACAAGGCTAGTAATTTTATCATTGATAATAAGGATTTGGCTTCCAATGTGGACAAGGTATTTGAAAAATCCTTAAGACAAATATCAATTATTAAATCCGCAGACATAAATACCAATCATACAAAGACAGCAATTATTTATTTGCAAAGTCTTTTGCTAAAAAACAATATCAAACCGTCCGAACTAACTCTAATTACCGACATTTTTAATGATATTAATCAGACAAATTCAACTACAACCCTAGGAAAAACCCTTCATGATAAAATTAAAGAATTAGAAATGAAAAAGGATTCTAGCCCAATCGCCATTTCCATTGTAAATATTACTTCAAAGGGTGTCGATTTATTAGTAGATTCAGATAGCATCATTCACAGAATTCAAGGATATCCGGATCTTCCATACGACCTCAATGAGCAAAAGGAATGGATTAACGGTATCCTCTCCGGTACTATTGTAGGATGTGAGATCTCTGGTGTGTTGGGTTGCCTAATGGCATCTATAATAACTTCAGGAATAGTTTAGGCAGGATCAATTCATAGATATGTAGACAAGGGTATTGAAACGTAAACTATTTTTTTTGGTCTGATCTTTAATATTACTCTTCTTTCCTCTGGTTTACTTATCGGATATTTATCTAGGTTCAAATATTTTTTTGACAGTTTGTTGAAATGATGGTCCGCCCCTTCGGTTGTCTTATCGACCACATTCCCTATAATTGATGCAGTTTCATATGGGTTTGCCATGCTAAAGATCGACAAGCCTATCCTATCATTGATTATTGTATTTTTTTCCTTTGACCTTCCCAAGGCCGTGTTTACTAATAAATCATGATTCTCATCATAATCAATCCAAATTGGAGTGACTTGAGGATAACCATTAGGCATTATAGTAGCAAGAGATGCAAAATTTCTTCCATTTAAGAGGGCTAATACTTCATTACTAAACACAATTTTCTGTATCATAATAAAAATATAACTTTTGCAATTAAAAGATTGTACACCATATGCTACTTTCAGTAAAGATAAAAAAATGGCGAATTCGATGCGTCTACTCATGCTAAATAAGATATTTTGGGTTTACATAAAAACTTAATATTTCTGATTTACTTAATTAAAATATAATTGGGGATTATTGTAACTCTAATCCTGATAGTAATGATAGGGCTCGTAATTTTGGGAATAGGATGGACAAATTTTTTTTCTGCTATTATGAAAGGTGCTGACAAGGTAACAGAAATCCCAGTGGTTAAAAATATAACCGATACTGCCCATTTTGAGTTGAAAAAGATTCTGAATAATGTTTCAAACGATGTGGTACGCAATATTGGAAATTAGAATTTCCTTGTAGGTTTTCACATTGAAATAGAAAATATATGACTATTAAGCCTGTAAACTAATGTATTTTTATAATATAATCTAAAAAAATTATTTAATGGCTATGACCACATCCACAACCTGCATGGCCACCACCGCTGGTATTCTGTTGTTGTTGCTCTACACAAGTAGGGCATTTAGATTGCTGAGTTTCTGACATAAACGTAGTTCCACATGAAGAACATTTCATTTTTTGAATTCCTTCCATAACAGAATTCGGTTCTCAAACTAATTAATAGTTATCTATGAACAATCAGGTCGTGGATATAAAAAAAATTATTTCTGTATTTGGGTGGAATATTGATTATGGGTATATCTACGTCTAAATCCAAAAGGCTTAAACGGCTTTCCATTTCCGTGATAGAATTTTGAGAAAAATTCCACATACAGCAACCTAGCTCCCTGAATGCCCGGTTCAAATACACCTAATATGATATTGAACAAATGTCCTACTACCAGGATTACGATTCCTATTATCAACCATATTATTCCATTATCAGAGACCCTGATGAATACATGATCTATTACGTCAGCCAAGATGATCGAAGCCATCATTATGCCGATAAGCCTAGTAAAAGACAATATATGGCTTATTATTGATGGTAATTCCATCATGGCTCTAGTTCCTTCGCCATAAAACATTAGCCCAATACCGCCAAATATCAGTACAAAATACACCGCTCCTTGTACACTGGCAGTAGGATTGATATTTTCATGGCCTATTAACGCTAAACCAATTAACGCAACACCCCATCCAAACATGAGCCAACCGACTTTTCCAATTGCATGTCTCTTATTTCCGTGATTAATGTTATTTATGATACCAAGAATGAATCCAAAAGAGACCATGCCCAATCCTATGTATCCGCTTAAAAGCAATAATTTGCGTAGTCCCCATGTTGATATAGGATCAAATATAGTGCCATCTTCTGGCAAGTGAAAACCGCCAATACTATTAAGGAAATCAAATAAATATTGATTCAAATGGAACCCGAAATAAAGGTTAAAGCAGAAGCCTAGCACAATTGCTACTATACACCCAGGAGTAATAGCCTTCGCAATTTTGACCATTTGAACAGGTTTCAGTATTGTCAAACCGAATTTCCTAATAGGTTTAGGCATAATAGTAAAGCCTTTATGTCCTCCCTCAATTCGCCAGATTACCCATCTTGAAACTAATAGAATCACAATTGCGTAACCTACATCAGCAAACATCATCCCGTAAAATACTGGAAAGACAAGAGCAAACACAAGTGTAGGATCAAATTCATTGCCCGATGGCAGGGAGTAAAATCTTATGAAGGATTCGTACACCCTTGTGCGCTTTGGGTTATTCTGCAGAGTAGGCGGAACTTCATTTGTTTTTAATACAAACATAACGGTTCCTTTGCTGTGCTTCTCAATCGTAGCCTTCGTCTCGTCAATCAGAGATTGGGGAATCCAACCTTCTAAAGTAAAAGTGTCATGGGTGACCCCAAGATTATCGATTACTTCCAGTTTTTTATTTTCAATATCCAGTTGTTCCTCTAATCCTTTTAGCAAAGAATAATTTGCTTGAGAAATTGCCAATAATTGATTGTCTATTTCTTCTAATTTCTTTTCCAGTGCCTCAAGATCATGTTTTAGATTTTCTATAACTTCACTGGGCTTACCTTTTAAAGGGGGAACTGCTTCCATGTGAACGTTATAAAGATTAATAATTGATGCCAATGCATTTGAAGGATAATGGGGTAAGACAACTAAAACAAATTCAGTAATTTTTTCACCCTCTTTTGAATATAATATTATATCCTGGTTATTAGATTCAAGTTTTTTCTTAAATTCAGAATATTTTTCACTAGCAATACGCCCGAAGAACGAACGGGCAGATTTGAGATGTAAGACATCTAAATCGGCTGGAAAAAATGAAAATTCTCCTATTAGTTTGATATTATTTTGTGCATTTCTTATCTCAGTTAGTATATTTTCTTTATCTCTTTCAAGTGTGGCTACATTATTATCAATATCAAGACGTAATAACGCATTTTCCATTTCATTTATGGATGGAAATCTAATCTTTTCCCCTAAGGAAGTGGGAGGAAGTGTACTAAGCAATCCTCTTATTCGAATTAATTGATCACCAATATGTCTGTGAGATTCACTTTCCTTCTCAGGTCTCAAGTAAGCCGATATTTCTTTGGAAATTTGTTCAATTTGAATAACACTCATTTCCTGCAAAATTGATACAACCTGCTGTCTATATTTTTTCAAACCCAAGACAGCTATCTTTGACATAGCTTCAGGTCTTAATAATGTCAAGATAAAGGCTCCATATTACTTAATTCCTGAAAGTAAAATTTCCATTATTTCTTTCATCATTGTTTGATAGTAATGAAAAGAAATGTTCTTTGCCTTGGTTTCAGCCTCAGAAATAGTTCTTTGTGCTTCTTCGTTTGCTTTCATTCTTGCTTTCTCTATACTGGATTCAACCAGTAATCTTCCTTCATTTTCAGCATTTGCAATTGAATCTTCCAGATCTGCTTCAATGGCTTTGATCTGATTTTGCACTTCTACTTTACGCTCGTCTATTTCCTTTTGGACTTTATCTTCAATCAGCTTAATTTGTTCTAATGATTTAATATATTGTTCCTGATCTTGAATATTTGACATTTTCTAGTTTACTCCAATTAAATATCGTATAATAAATACCAACAAAATAACTGTTGCAATAACATTTCCAATTTTTATTGCCCTAGTAATTCGATAAAATTTTCTCTGTTTATCATTTGAAAAACCTCTAAAATCATTCCCATTCATATCTTTATACATTTAACTCTGGTTCAACCTCTCTCAATTCTTGCATCTCTCTTTCACCCATCTTTCTTTTTACTGTTTTTAACATTATAAATGTGTCACGCTCTATTTCTTCTAATCTAAATGTAATAAATTTCACGGCATCCATCAATCTTGGAATAAAAACGTTCTCTATGGCATTTGATTTCCGTTTTGTCCTCTCAATTTCATAAAGGAGTTTCCTTAATGCAGTTTCTTTTTCTGCAACATCCAAGACAATTTTATGAACTCTATTGAAGGAACTGATTGCTTCATTAATGGAAGTAGGTAATTCCAACAAATATTCCTCATATACCTTATTTTGACCACCTTCAAGTCTAGGAATATGTACACCCATTATGCTTTTGGATTTCACATATAGTTTGCCCATCATAGGTAACTTCATTGATTCATTTTCTAATCTCATAGACCCAGCCAAAATTTCCGCCATCCTTATTGACTCGTATCCCTTGATGAGCTCGGTTTGTAAATTTTCTCGTAAAGCTGCAGCAGTTTTACTTGTATTAAAAAATTCCAATATAAGCGCTTGACGTTTTAATTTTAACAATTTAAGCCCTTTTCTTGCTATTAGAATCCTACGTTTTGTGCGTATGTACTCTAATCTTGTGGGCCTAATATCCGCAATAGAGGGCATTTCTTTCTATTGCTCCTCTTTTTCTTCTTCTTCTAGAGTTATGGATTTTTTCCTATATTTTGCAATAAACTCTGGCTTGATACGCTTCATTTCAGATTCTGGAAGATCAGACAATAGTTCCCAACCAATAGAGAGGGTTTGTTCAATGGATCTATTTTCATCGATACCTTGATTAACGAACTTTCTCTCAAAATTATTTGCAATTGCCAGGAACTTTCTATCTATCTCACTTAATGCCTCTTCTCCTACAATTGCAGTGAGGGCTCGAGCATCCTTACCCTGAGCATATGCCGCATACAACTGATCGGCAAGATTTCTGTGATCTTCTCGAGTTCTTCCACTTCCTATTCCCTGGTTCATTAACCTGGATAAGCTGGTAAGAACATCCACTGGAGGTTGTATATTTAACCTATGCAGCTCTCTGCTCATAACTATTTGGCCCTCCGTGATGTACCCAGTCAAGTCAGGGATCGGATGAGTAATATCATCAGCGGGCATAGCCAAAATCGGAATTTGGGTCACTGAACCCTTTCTTCCTTTTATTTTTCCGGCCCTTTCATAGATTGAAGCAAGATCGGTATACATGTACCCTGGGTATCCCCTTCGACCAGGGACTTCTTCTCTGGCCGCGGATATTTCCCTTAAAGCTTCGCAATAGTTAGTCATATCAGTCAAGATTACAAGTACATGCATTTCCCGTTCGTAGGCGAGAAATTCAGCGGTAGTCAAGGCTAATCGAGGTGTGAGAATACGCTCCATAGATGGATCAGAGGACAAATTAAGGAATAATACACTCCTTCCCAATGCGCCACTTTCCTCAAATTGCTTTACAAAGAAATTGGACTCCTCACTTGTGATACCTATTGCAGCAAATACAACAGAGAAAGATTCTGAAGAACCAAGAACTTTGGCTTGTCTAGCTATTTGAGAGGCCAAAAGATTATGAGGCAAGCCGGCACCTGAGAAAATTGGGAGCTTTTGACCTCGTACTAGAGTATTCATACCATCAATGTTAGACATGCCGGTTTGAATGAATTCAGATGGTTCTTCTCTAGAATAAGGATTAATTCCTGATCCCACAAGATCATATCTTTCCTTAGAAATAATTTTTGGACCATTATCTCTAGGGTTACCCAACCCATCAAAAGTCCTTCCTAACATTTCATCAGAAACAGAAATCATTGCAGTTTCGCCTGTAAATCTAGTAGATGTATTATCAGTTCCAAGTCCATAAGTTTGGCCAAATACTTGTACAACTGCAAGTCCTTCCCTTGTATCCAACACTTGTCCCAAACGTCTCTCTCCGTTGGCTAATTTTATCTCAACCATTTCACCATAAGCAGCATCTTTGACTCCCTCAACGAAGATTAAAGGTCCAGCTATCTTTGAGAGATTTTTATATGCTATCTTAGACATTTTAACGAGAAACCTCCATCAACAATTCTTTAAACTGGTTCTTCATATTTATCTTGATTTCTTCTACTTGTTGTTCAACCCCCTCTTCCTTGGTCCATTTAATCATAGACAAGTCTTTTCGTGTCCCAATAGAACTTATTTTCGTGGACGTTACGCCCTTCTTTATAGCATCTTCCTCTAATCGGCCAAATTCCAATATGGTTGACAACATCAAAAACTGCTTTTTTATCGATGTATATGTGTCAACCTCATCGTACGCACTTTGTTGCAGATAATCTTCTCTAATAGAACGAGCTGTATCTAAAATACCTTTTTCAGGTTCAGGGAGGGCATCATATCCTATTAGTTGAACGATTTCCTGCAACTCTGATTCTCGCTGCAAAATACCTAGTGCTTCTTTCCTCAATGTGGTCCATTGCGGTGAAATATTATTCTTGTACCATTCATCCATATCGTCGGCGTATAATGAGTAACTTGTTAACCAATTTATAGATGGAAAGTGCCTCCTTGACGCCAAATTAGCGTCTAATCCCCAAAACACACGTGTAACCCTCAAGGTATTTTGGGATACAGGTTCAGAAAAATCTCCACCAGGCGGTGAAACTGCACCAACTAAGGTTAAAGATCCCACTCTTTTTTCTGGGGAAATAACAACTGCCTTTCCGCCTCTCTCATAAAATTCAGCCAGACGCCTACCAAGGTAAGCTGGATATCCCTCCTCGCCTGGCATTTCCTCAAGTCTACCTGAAATCTCTCTCAATGCTTCAGCCCATCTAGATGTACTGTCTGCCATCAAAGCAACATCGTATCCCATGTCTCGATAATATTCCCCCATTGTTATCCCAGTGTAGATACTAGCCTCCCGTGCAGCCACCGGCATGTTAGAAGTATTAGCAACCAAAATTGTTCTTTCCATTAGAGGCCTCTTTGATTTTGGGTCTTCGAGTTCAGGGAAGGTA
>CAVSMN010000006.1:0-40921 GCA_963729045.1 uncultured Nitrososphaeraceae archaeon
TCAATTTTTTATTATCTGTTTGCCATTAAAGGTATTATTCAAGTATGAAAAAAACGAATTATATCTTCGGGAGACAATTTTACAAGTTTATTTTTTCCAAATCCATTATAATCAAATCAGTTAAATTCACTGTTATAATTCTTTTTAAAATATTTTATTAAAAAAGAAATGTTTTTTTTTCTAAAAGATAATAAAAATTGTATATCATCTATGATTTTATTTGCAAAGGGTGACGTCTTGGAGAAATTTCAATCAATACTGAATCAACTTGGGGTTGGGAGTAAACGAGGAACGGGGAACATCCAACAGCACCTTCATGCAAAACCGATATTGAGAAATTATTGAAATAGCCCTATAATTTTTGTATCCGGGTGGCGATAAAAGTTTTTCTACAAATTCGCGTTGTAATAAAAGTATACCCTTTTTAAAATCTCTTTGGCACAGCCATGAAAAAGCATGTCGGCTTTCATTGTAAGGTAGGCTAGAGAAAAAAACATCAAAGGGAATAGTCAGATTTTTTAAAACCATCTAGTTAATAATGCTAGATTAGCATGTTTCAAATTTCTTTTACAATGAAAGTACAGAGTAGAATCGAATTCAAAAGAATGTACAAATTTTGAGATTTTGCATAGCTCATTAGTTAAAATCCCCTTTCCACTTCCAACTTCATATACAACATCATTGCTATTGATTTTAGATAATGAATAATTTTTTTAATCATAGTATCGTCGACAAGGAAATGTTGTCCTAAAATGGTATGGTTTTTTCAATGTGAGTTGAGAAATTTTTTTTCCTAACTTTTTTGAATAGATTGCCGTGAAAATTCTGGAATAAAAATTACCCCTATTTTCTTACAAAGATATTCATTCGGGTTTCGCCAGAAATTTCATCGTATATTCTTTTTGCAATCAATTTTGTTACATCTCGTAATCCCGTCCTATTTTGTAGATCTGAAAATGATTCGAATTTTCGCTTATCTCTTTCATCCAGTATGGACTTCATATATGTTTTCCCTATTCCAGGAATAAGCTCAAGGGAATGAACCCGTGGTGTCATTGGTTGAGCGGAATTGAAATAATCTATAAATCGTTTTTCATTTACATTGACTATTTTTTCAATTACAATTGGTAATTCATTTTTTGCGGATTGAGAAATATGAGTATAATCAAGTCTGCCCAATACACTAATAATTTTCTCTCGCCCATCTTTACCGATATACACACGTTCACCAATACTAAATTTTTCGTTACTAATTCCCAATAATTCTAATAATGTTAAATGCTCTTCACCTATTGCATGAATAATTACTCCCTCCCTCATTCTCACTATAGAAGATTTTCCATTTTGAATATAATCTAAAATGTAAGCATACTCTTCGAATTTTCGTGGAGAAAAAGTATCACTATGTCTACTATAATTATCCCTGTTTGAATTATACCTTGACAAAATTTGTTTTACCTTTACAAATATATAAGAAATGACTTTTTATTTAACTTTCAACTTGTGATTGAAGTTGTTCGTCCCCATTATTCTCACTCTTAGAGAGTAAAATGGATTTAATCTTTTCAAGTTTTTCTGTAACTATTAATTTTTTCCACCCAAATGTAAAAGCCCTCAATTCTTCTATGGATCGCGGCATTACATTTACCAATTCTACAGACTCTTCATTGGTCAAATCACCTTCAGCCACAAGCCTATCGACCATTTCTTTAGCTGGCTCGTAATCAACCTTTGAAAACTTTTTAGAGTAATCAAATGTCCAACGTTGAATTTGATCCATCTCATCCACAGGAATAGATTCTAATATTTTTTTCACTTCAGACAAAGTGACGATCTCTCTTTTTATTACTTCGGGCAAATCAAGCACACACTTTATAATTAGTTAGACAACTATTGGTCGAATATGATTAAGTTTTGTTTGCAAGTACTTTGGCTTACTTCCGAACACTACAACGACTTTAACTATGCGTCTGCCAACATGCTCGATTATTCCAACTTTGCCCTGAAAACGTCTATGAGGCATAGTATTATGCTCACTTGGGTCTATATCAATTACAACTTTATCACCTGGTTTATATTCTATGAGCAAATATGATATACCGGTAATTTTGTTAGATTTTGTTAATATCGATCGGGATTTCCTTCTAGTTCCGTGTGATGAGGGCATAACATCATTTCATAAATACCCTAATAAAAATTATTTACAATAAAATACAATATCTCTACTTGTACTTCATTTTTTTATAGGATCAGAAATTCCAGATTCTCCTATTGAAAACAAAATTTCACTCTCAGGATGATTTGGCGAATCGACAATTCTAGCGATCCGATTTCTGTCGGCCTTTCTCAGAAAAATCCGGTATGTACTAGAATGCGCGAAGATATTTCCGCCAGCAGCTTTAAAGGCATTCCCGGCAAAACCCGATTCTGGTGAGGACTGAACCTGATTGGTTAATAAGACGGCGATTTGGTGAGTTTGAGCGATCCTCATAATAGTATGAACTAACTTATTCAAACGCTGTTGACGGATTGATAGGGTAGATAACCCCAGAAATTCAGAACGGTATAAAGAGATCGCAGAATCAAATATCATTAACTTTATGTCTTGAGACTCAATTATTCTGCTTGACTCAGACAATATCAGTTCCTGATGCGAACTACTGTATGCCTTTGCAACCACAATGTTATCAAGGATTTTAGTTGGGTTTAGAGCACGGGCTCTTGAAATGGCATCAATTCTTTCGGGTCTAAAAGTATTTTCGGTATCAATAAATAGTGCTCCGCCTTCTAGCCCGCCTTCCGAATGATTGAGTTGTACCATTACGCAAGCAGTATGACATAACTGCGTTTTCCCCGTTCCGAATTCCCCGTAAACTTCGGTAATAGCATTAGTTTCAATTCCACCCCCAAGAAGTTTGTCAAAGTTCTCAGAACCCGTAGAAATCCTTCCTATTTTTTTTCGTTTATGATACAAGGCGGTAGCGGGAGTAAAGCGCTTTTCCATTATTCCAAACTCCTCAAGAAATGTAATAGATTGATTATAAATGAAGGTAGAATCATCGATACTGATTCCAGCTCTAGTAGAAATTTCAAACGGTCCCTCTATAACCAGATCTTTTATGGACAGATAGCCTGATTCTTTTAATAACTTTATCATATCATCGGGTAAATTAGGTAATAAATCTAAAGAAAAAGGATTTTTATTCGATTTAGTATTAAAGAACGGACTAGAATCTGGACTAAAATTCAAATATACATTATTTTATCTAATCCAATATTTCAATAATGCTAATAATTCGGACTAAACAATGTTAAAGGCAAATTAGAAAAATATGGAATGGGACTAATCTAACGAAAAAGAATGCCATAATTTTAGTTTATTATCTGAAGCATGATGTAGTCATGGGTTTAATAAATAAACTATATTAAATCTAATTGAAGACGATCTTTAATAGACGTGATTGTTGACTTAAACCTGAAAGGCAGAAATATCTTGGTGATAGGGGCTGGCATGGAGGGCGCCAAGAGGATAAAATCGTTGTCTAAACACGATTGCAAAATAATAATAATAAGCGAAACTGTCAATGAATCACTTTATGAAATAGAGGGAAAAAATAATCCAATCATTATAATAAGAAGAAAAATTGAGGATCCAAGTATCATAGATGAGTTTAATGATATTTTTGTAGTTTTTGCATCAACTAATGATCCATTTTTGAACAAAAAAATTATAGAGAGGGCAAAGGAGAAAGGACTACTATCTTATAGCATTGATGATGCCTCAGCAAGTGATTTCTTTTTCACTTCGATAATAAATGTTGATGAAATAATTCAGATAGCAATTTCCACGTCGGGGAAAAGCCCCTTAATGAGCAAAATCATTAGAGACAGAATTGAAAATGCTATAAAAAATATAATAGGGAAAAAAGATACAGATAATATTAAAATTCAAGAATTTGCCAGAGAACATGTAAGAGACTACATCGAGAATCAACATGAAAGAAGGAAGTTTTTGTACAGCATAGTAGACAATCGAGAGATTCAAGAATTAATAGCAAAAAATAACATAGATAAGGTCAAAGAAAGAATTATTAATACATTAGATAAATGGGAGGATAATAAAAGCAGATGACGCTATATCTAGGAGTACAATCATCACAATTTGTCAATATAAGAGTCACATTTAAAAATTCCCCTATTCACATATTAGAAAAATTTGCTTTTAAAGATGTTTTTGATGCTCATCAATACCTGTTGAATTTGGCTGATTTGCAAGAATGTATTATTTTGCAGACATGTAATCGTGTTGAAATTTATGGTGTAGGAATAAATCCTGATTATGAGAATTTAATTACCGCATGGTCTTCTTTAATTAATTTACCAGCAGATCAAGTGAAAAATAATGTAATAATAAACGATGGGGAAGAAGCTTTAAAACATCTAGTGAAATTAACATCTGGGCTTGATTCGTTAGTAGTAGGCGAGGATCAAATTTTGGGTCAGGTCAAAAGATCCCTAGAGTTTTCAAGAAAAAACGGATTTGCAGGTCCGAATCTAAACATACTTTTTGACAAGACAATAAAAATAGGAAGCAGAGTTAGAACTTTAACAGGTATTAACAAAGGAAGCACATCAGTTGGGTCTATGGCAGTAAATTTAGCGTATGAATATTTTGATGACATAAAAGAAAAAGAGATTCTCCTCATTGGCTCTGGAGAGGGAGCTAGTTTAATCGCGAAAGCTCTGAAACAAAGAAATATGAAATTTTTTGTTACAAGCAGAACTTTTGAAAGAGCACGATCATTTGCAGATACTGTAGCTGGTTCCCCCATACCTTTTGAAACGGCATTGGAAAAAATCAATGACAATATAGATATTGTATTCATCTCAACGGTTGCTCCATATTATTTACTAACATATGAGAGAATTGCCAATATGATGAAAAACAGAAACAAGGGATTAATGATTTTTGATTTATCAAATCCCAGAACTGTAGAAGATAAGATTGCTACTCTAAATAATATCAAATTGGTAAATATCGATCAAATTTCAGAAATTGTAGAAAAGAATGTTGGAAGAAGGAAAAAAGAAATTCAATCAGCAGAAAAGATAATAAATGATGAACTGATAGCAATCAAGGAAATTTTAAAAAGAAAGAGTTCTGAACCAGCTATAATAACCATATTCAAGAATGCAGATTCTATAAGAAACAAAGAATTCAAAAAGGCCTTATCATTAATTGGTAATAGAGTTAGTAATGATGATATTAAGATTCTTGAACAGTTTTCATATGCACTAGTAGAAGGGATATTATCTACACCTATGAATAACTTACGAAAGGAATTTGCAAATAATAAAAATGAAAATGAATTAATAAATTTGGCTTTAAAGTTATTTAATTATGAAAAACCGTAACGTAGATAAATCAAGGAACATAGACAAGAACCAAAGTATAGATAGCGATTTTAGAGATAACACAACTTTCATCTCAGATAAACATTCTAGTTATGAACTCTTTCCAAAAATGCGATTAAGGAGATTAAGAAAAACTGCTGCTATAAGAGAACTCTTCCAAGAGATACGTTTATCTCCTAAAGACTTTGTTATGCCTATATTTGTTCAAGAAGGGATAAACAAAAATCTGGAAATAGAATCAATGCCAGGAATATTTAGATATTCTCCAGATAAAATTTTAGAAGAAATTGACCAGATTTCAACCCTTGGAATTAAGGGAATAATTCTCTTTGGGATCCCACTAAAGAAAGACCCTAATGGAAAAAATTCATTCAATGACAAAGGTATTGTTCAAGAAACCATCAAATCCATTAAGAAAAACTTTGGAGAAAAATTAGCTATAATTACGGATGTATGCCTATGCCAGTATACATCCCATGGCCATTGTGGAATTTTCCAAGGAAATGAGATTAATAACGACAAATCTTTGGATATACTGTCAAAGACTGCTTTAAGCCATGCGGTCGCCGGTGCTGACATAGTAGCACCCTCAGCCATGATGGATGGCCAGGTAAAATCTATAAGAGATATTCTTGATGATAATGAATTTAAGGATACACTAATAATGGGATATTCTGCCAAACAGGCATCATCTTTTTTTTCTCCATTTAGAGACGCAGCACACTCTAAACCTGAATTTGGAAATAGACTTTCATATCAAATGAGCTATCATAATTCAAGAGAAGCCAGTAGAGAAATTAAATCAGATGTAGAAGAAGGTGCAGATGTACTAATGATAAAACCAGCGATACCCAATTTAGATTTAATTTATGCTGCAAAGCAAAATACTCTTCATCCTATTGCAGCATATAGTGTATCTGGAGAATATTCCATGATAAAAGCAGCTACGTTGAATAATTGGATGGATGAAAATCTAGCTGTTACGGAATCTCTGACGGCTATCAAACGAGCAGGTGCAAATATTATAATATCTTATTATGCAAAAAAAATGGCAGAAATTTTAAGGAATAGTTAGAGAAATGAAAGTTTAGTTTGGTTTGATATAGAATAGTCAAACATTAGGTAATCAAGTATAATACTATAGAAAATTATAAAAAAATTAAGGTATTGGAGAGAACACATGAATGTCTGTATCTTTCCCATCGGCCACGTATACATCTCCTTGGGAATCCAATGCAATTCCGACCGGATCCTCAACCCTCTCATGTAATGCACCTGTATTTCCAAATTGAGTGATATACGTACCATTATTGTAAAAACTTGAATTCTGTTGTTATCACTATCTGACACGTAAACATTGTTAGCAGGATCTATTGCTAAATCTATAGGTGCTTTAAATTGACCATTGCCTGATCCGAAGGTTCCGAATTTCATCAAGTAATTTCCATTCTGATCGAATTTTTGTACCCTGTTGTTACTAGAATCAGTTACAAAAATATTATTATTTGAATCCACGGCTACATCCGCAGGATTATTAAATTGACCATTACCAATACCCGGAGACCCAAAACTCATCATGAAATACCCATTCGGATCGAATTTCTGTACGTTATTATTTTCTCCAAAGTCTGTGGCATAAAGATTATTTTCTTTGTCCACGCCGACACCACCTGGATTAATAAATAATCCAGGACCAAGACCAAATGATCCTATAGATCGAATAAATGTGCCATTGGAGGTAAATTCTTTTATTGCATAAGTGGGATTTCCAAAGTCAGCTATGTAAACAGAATCATTGGAATTTATTGCAATGCCAGCAGGATTAGTAAAGTACTGTGGCCCATTGCCAAATGTACCAAAACCAAGGATAAATGTGCCATTAGGAGTAAACTTTTGGATCATTTTGGTTGTATATCCGGCAAAATCTGATACATACACATTATCTTCAGAGTCAACACCGATACCAGAAACCTGGTTAAATTGACCTTGAGCAACACCTTTCTCCCCCCACATAGTTTTATGTGCAAATTCGAGGGCATATGCAGAGAAGTGGCTTGCCGTTAATAACATCACACCAATTACAAGTGTGCTTAAAATAGCAAATGGAATAAGCTTCATCTCGTAATATCAATGATCCATTATTTAAATAGTTTTTTAAAGTCCAAAAATAAAAAGAAGAAAAATTCGGTTATTTAATGATCCAGCGTATTATTACCGGGTCCATTTTGTAGAGGAGAATTCTGAATGGACCTGTCAAATTCAGGGCTCGCCACTATTCCAAATATGGTATGTGAATCGCCAAAATGATGATCTACACTTTCAGGATCAAGCCATATTGATATTACACTCTTATTTGACAATGTAATGGAAGTAGGAATGTCAAGTGCAGGACCTTTGGCAAGGCTAACAGTGGAAGTCCCATTATAGAATGTAGAATTAGTATCAGATTGCGATGAATTTAACAAAGTAAAATCAGTTACAGTATGTGTATGTCTACCAGTACCATCAGGTCGAATCATTTCAATTGCTGCATTAAATGAACTACTGTTTGTATCAGAGGAGGTATCAGTAGCGTTAGGTAAACTTGCTCTCCATACTCCTGCCAGTACCCAATCAATTGTACCGTTATTATCCTGTGTTAATCCAGTAATAGGTCCAAAAACATAAGTATTGTCAAGAAAATCAATAGGCAATGCCAAAGTGGTAGTTGCAATCAAGCCTAAAAAAGCAAAACCACTTATCAACATAACAACAAGGATTAATGTTACATAATTTTGCATTAACTGTTATGGACATTTGCCTTTATTATCTTTTATGAATTTCTTATTAAAGATAAATTAAGAAGTGATTAAAGTATTTTGAAAGATCTGTCCATAAAGAGATAGTCCAGCAGTTGACAGGTTTTCCTACCTAGCCACTTTCGGTGATCTGAATTTTCTAAAAAATAATTATTAATTCAAAGAATTTTACAACCTATTAATTTCTGTCTATTTAAGAATACGCAGATAAATGATTAGACATATAAGTGTATGACTTTTTATAATAGGTATGAGTTTTTTACAGCATTTAACTTTTATGCTTGCTGTAATACTCGCAACTATATTCATTATCTCATTAGTTTTTAATCAAACAATGACCTATTACAGGATTCTAGAAAAAGCGAGAAAATTTGGAAAAAAAACCAAAATCAGGAAACAAGCAGCTAGTTTTTAAAATCATGTTGTCGATTATTTAGGATACATTTTTAATCATCCTCTAACGTGCCAAATACTAAGATTTAGAATTCAGATGTTTCAATAAACCAAAATCGTGATTAAATCACACTGAAGGTCAAAATATTGGGACCGCTGCAATAGATAAAATCATTACAGAAGTAATGTCAGCCTTTTAGTAGACCATTCCTAGAATTTGCTAAAAGATTGTCACTAAACAATGATATTCTAATAAAGTTACAAATATTATGTGAGTTGGGTTTCTGGAATAATTATTACCATAATTGGTGTAATATTTTATTCGATTTCAAGCATGCTGCCTCCTTGTGCAAATACCATAGCGAAGATAGTAGGGTTTATTCTAGCAATAGTTGGAATAGTATTAATAATATTGGCAGCAGCAAGATAGAGTTCTTCATAGTTTCCTTTAAATCATATTTTTTCTACTATTTTGACCATGCAGATCAAAATCTAGTATTTATAAATTGTCCCTTTCTTGTTGTTGATGAAGAAGGCATGTATATAGCATAGATGTCTACTTAGTCCTTGTCTTATACATATGACTCCAAACAAATGAAAATCCAAGGAAAAACAAAATTGTTTCGATCACTTGAATAGTAGCTAATGAATGTAAATATGTATGTAGGTATGCACCTATCCAGAAGGTAGAAACAATCAAAGAATCATCCAAAACTCCAATTAATGAGATGATCGAAAGTTAGACATTTTTAGACCAAAAGTGTTGATAATTAAAATATTAGATAATGTATATCTAGAACATATAACCAACAATATCATTATACCTCATGACGGATATAACATTTGACAAATCACGTATTCTATTTGAAAAAGCATCCAAAGTGATTCCAGGAGGGGTTAATAGTCCAGTCAGATATTTTCAACCGTACCCTTTTTTTGTTGAATCTGCCAACGCAAGTAGGCTATTTACCAATGATGGTAATGTATTAATTGATTATTGCCTAGGTTACGGATCAGTTTTTCTAGGACATGGTAATCAACAAATAGGCTCTGAAATAAAGAGTCAGATAGACAAAGGCAATTTATTTTGTACGCCTACAGAAAAGGAAACTCAGCTAGCTGAAATTTGTTCCAAAATAATTCCATGTGCAGAAATGATAAGAATTATGAATACTGGAGCTGAGGCAACGATGCATTCGATTCGCTTAGCAAGAGCATTTACAAGAAAATCAAAGATAATAAAATTTGAGGGTGGATATCATGGTGCTTATGATTATGTCCTAAATAAAGCTGGTTCTGGGGCAGCCAATCAAGAATATTCTGATGGCATATTATCAGAGAGTGCCTCAAAAACCATCACCGTTCCCTATAATGATCTAGAGTCACTTAACTCGGCGATAGATAATGAACAGAATCGCAATGACATAGCCTGTATCATAGTTGAACCAGTTATGGCTAATACGGGTCTAATTCTTCCTGAAAAAGATTATCTTAATAGTATTCGAAACCTAACTAAACAAAATAACATTGTTTTGATATTTGACGAAGTGGTAACTGGATTTAGATTAGCCTTGGGTGGAGCAAGCGAATTTTTTGGTATAAAACCAGATATGGCTACATTTGCCAAAACTTTGGGAAATGGATATCCTATCTCACTTCTTGCAGGCAGCAGAGAAATATTGTCGGGATTAGCTCCCAGTGGATCGGTATATCAAGCTAGTACATACGCTGGGAACCCAATTTCAGTAACAGCAGCCTTGAAAACTTTAGAGATCTTAATTGATGAAAAGAACATCATATATCCCAGAGTAGCCAGAACTTGTGACAAATTAGTTGAAGCAGTAAGAAATATGGTACAAGACAAGAAAATTGACGCTACCGTAAATTCTATTGGCTCTATGTTTCAATTGTTTTTTTCGGATAAAATAATAAGCAACTATTATTCAGTAAAATCATCAAATACAAAGTTCTTTATGGACATGTTTAGAATATTACTCGCAAAAGGTGTATTTATCCCACCTTCCCCGTTTGAGACCTGTTTTATTTCAACTCAACATAATGAGGAAGATCTTGAAAAAACTTTAGATGCTTATGAAACGGCATTATCGAAGGTGAAAAGGTATTAAGGGAATAGTTGTTGCTACTAGAGCTAGCAAATTAGCCACTTATCAAACTAACTTAATTATTTCATCTTTGAGGGAAATTGAACCAAACCTAAACATTAGAATGGACAAAGTTACTACGAAAGGTGACAGAGATAAAAGACCATTTTATGTAATCAATCAAACTGGAGTATTTGAAAAAGAAGTGAATGAAAGATTACTTCAGTATAAAGCTGATTTTGCAGTACATAGTCTTAAAGATCTTCACGGAGGGATATCGGATAAGTTAGTAATAGCATGTATTCCCAAAAGAGAAAGACCGAACGATGTTTTTATAAACAGTATAAATAACAATAAGATTCATGAGCTAAAAACAGGTTCTATAATAGGAACAAGTAGTATCAGAAGAGCCATACAGATTAGAACCAAGTATCCAAAATTAAGGGTAAAGTCAATAAGAGGTAATATAGAAACAAGAATAAACAAATCAAAAGAAAATCCTTATTCTGGAATAATATTAGCAGAAGCAGGAATTGAGAGATTGGGTATGAAAAATCAGATCACACAAAGACTAAGTATTCAGAGCTTTACACCAGTCCCTGGTCAAGGAGCCCTAGCAATTGTTTGTAGAAAAGATGACAAAGATCTTGTAAAAATGCTAAAGCAAATTGAGCACAAGAACTCGCATAAGGAAATCCAGGCTGAAAGATCTCTTACCGAAAGTATCGGAGCTGGTTGCACAGTTCCAATGGGAGCGTTAGCCACTTTAAAAAACAAGGATAGGTTAATGACACTTTTTGCTGTAGTTTATTCGTTAGACGGAAGAAAATCTATCAAAGTAAAGAAACAATATAATGCTGCTTACCCACGAAAATTGGGTCAAATGGTAGCAGAAGTATTAATTTCAAAAGGGGCTAAAGAAATAACAAAAGAATGGAATAATACTAGTATGAATATCGATACATTAGATGAGTTGATAGAATGAAAAACAACGATAGACTAGGCAAAGTTTTCATTTGCGGAGCAGGTCCCGGTGATCCAAAATTATTGACAATAAAGGTATTTGAATTAATAAAACAAGCTGATGTAATTTTATATGACAGACTGATTGGAGACGAAATTATTAAACTATTTCCAGATACATCAGAGAAAGTGTACGTCGGTAGAAATGTCGGGGACCCGACTACACATCAAAATAAGACAAATGAGTTGATGATAAAGTATGCAAAAATGGGGAGACAGGTATTAAGACTCAAAGGCGGTGATCCTTTTATTTTTGGGAGAGGAGGAGAAGAAGCAGAGATTTTGGTTGAGAATGAAATCCCATTTGAAATCATTCCTGGGATTACGTCTGGTATTGGGGCAGCTAATTATTCTGGAATACCACTCACCCATAGAAAGTACGGCTCCGCTGTAGCATTCGTTACTGGTCATGAGGATCCAGAAAAGAAAACTCCCGAAGTAAAATGGGATAAATTATTTGAAGCGGTTGATACCGTGGTGATCTATATGGGAACAGAAAAGTTAGAATTGATCATAAACAAAATAAAAGGGAGAAAAATTGATGATAGAACCCTAGTAGCAATAATCCAAAACAGCACCTTAAAGAATCAGAAAGTAATTACTGGCAACTTAGGCAACATAGTTAGTTTAGCTAAAGAATATAATGTAAAACCCCCAGCCATAGTTATAATTGGAAACATAGTAAATCTTCACAAGAAGATCAAATGGTACATTCAACAAACCAGTGGGGAATCATGATTCTAATCAAAAAGAAAGAGACAATCAAATAAGTTGGAAAAAATAATTATTGTGATTACAAATGAAGGAGTATTGACGGATGATATCCAAAACCAAAACATTGACCAAGCTCATTTAGATAGGATTGAATTGATTGCGTTACCCACCATATCTTTCAATAAAATTGATTCACAAGAAGTGAGAGAATCTTTTAAAAGACTCAGTAATGGCTTTTATAACTATTGTATTTTTTTGAGCTCGAATGCGGTCAAAATATTTTTTGAAATTGCAAAAAACCAACACAACTATGAAAGAATCATGGAGGAACTAAATAAGATAAATATGATAGTAATTGGACCTAAGACCAAAAAAACATTGCAAGAGTATGGATTTAAGTCAAAGTTAGGATCTTCTACTAATGTCATCGATAAGAAATATTCCTCATCGGATATACTAGAGTTTTTAGAAAACTTGGATAGAGAATGTAAAACAGAATATCAAAAAGAAATCCCAAAAATCCTGATGCCCCGCAGTGCAGAATCAGTAAAGTCTAATAATTATATCGATACAAAATTCGAATATATAATGCTGGATCAAGTTTTCTTTTATGAAACAAGAGAAAACAAAAATGTATCGAATTCAGAGGAGTGGAAGAAGTTATTGGAATTACCTGATCGCGTTGAAAAAATATTTCTGATTTTTACAAGCCCCTCTACGGTCAGATCTTTTTTTAAAATAATTTATCATCAATTCTCTCAATTATCGTTTCGCAAAAATGAAAGAGAAGTACTTCAAGCCTTAAAGGTAAATAAGGTAGTTTCAATAGGACCAAAAACTTCACTTGAATTAAAGAAAAATAAAATAGATTTTATAGAATCATCTGAATATACCATTAATGGTGCTCTGGAATCGTTACTTCGATTGATCAAATAGTGACATATTTTAGATAAATGATTTAAGAGATACGTAAAACATAGACATAAAATATAATTACGGGTAAAGATTATATCAAAATTAGCAGCTTGTTCTTTTCCTTTTTCATTGGATAAATCTCAAGTGGTTTTTCTGCAGGCAGGTTCAATGCGCTGCCACTTTTTAAATCAAAAGACGATAAATGTAATGGACAGGTTACAGTTCTTTCAGATTCATTTAAAATACCCCCGGTCAGGTCAACGTATGCATGAGTACAAATGCGATCTGAGGCGCAAAATTCGCCGTTTAGGTTTAATATCATGATTTTTTTGTCTTCATAATCAAATTCGTCCATTTCTCCTTTCTTTAATTTGAGGAATTGAGAAACATCAATCCATTTTTGTATGCTGGTCAATTTATACCACCCAATTCAAGTATTGAAAATAAAGGTAATGATGTAAAGGTTCGTCTTTCAAATTGTTTCTTTACCTGTATTTGTAATGTTTCTCAAATATATCTGCAGTTTCTTTATATCGTGATTTTTCTACTTCAAGAATCTGTTCCATGACCTCATCACCCTTTAACATTAGAGGTTTTCCAGTCCACTTGTTCTCAAACAGATAACTTATCCAAGCACGAATAAATGGGCCCATTTTTCGAGATAAAGGTTCCACAAACCCATTTATTATCTCCCGCTTAGCACTTTCTCTATCCAAACCCTTACACATCAAGTAGAATATTTGTTCTTCATCAATCTGAGATACTGACGCAGAATGTGTAGCTTTAACTTCATTGGTCTCAATCTCCAATCCGGGAATAGCATCTGCCTGGGCACCTTTATTTAATAAAATTGCATGCCCGGCCAAATAAGATTCTGAAGCTTGTGCATCCTTTCGGATTTTTATCATTCCTTTAAATAAGGACTTGGCAGTATCTTTTACAATTGATTTAACTAGCACTTTACCCCTACTACTGAACCCAATATGATCAAGATTAGATGAAATGTCAAATGATTGATTATTTGTACCAAAAACTATTTCTACATCTTCAGCTCGTGCGCCTGAGCCTTTCATAACGCTATCGGTCTTGAATCGACAAAGGCGTGCACCAAACATTCCAGAATACCAAGACATCTTAGCGTCCTTTTCGACATAGGCCTTTCTATTAGCAACACAAACAGTTTCAGAATTCATAGCTTGCAAAGTAATGAACTCAAGTTCCGCAGCGGGTTTGACAATACATTCAAGAACCTCAAAATAGCATTCTTGTCGTATTATCGTTTTCATCATTTTCTTGAGTTTCATTTTTTGTATTTGATATTTTATGGTTTGACGATGAATATGATGAAGCAAATGTAGGAAATGATGAGTACAATTCCTGTACTATTGTTCCTTTGGAGCCTTCATCAGCAATAACGATATTTCTACAAATTGATGATGTACGATCGTCTTTTAGAGAATATACAATCCTAATCGGCCCCTCAATCATCAAATTTCTTGGGATGTAAATAAAGAAACCAGACTGAAAGGCAGAAGAACTTAATGCGAGAAAACGATCATCTGCATAATTGTTGGATTTATCTAGAAAGTACTTTTTCACTAGTTCTGAATTGTTCTTTATGGCATCTTGAATTGTCGAAATAATTAAACCTTTTTTAGATAATTCCTCTGGAACAAAAATATGTGCAACAGAGGAACCTATTAAAAGTATGCTTGGAGAAGACTTTATTTCCTGTAGTCGCATTTTAAGGTCTTTTGAAATAGAATTCGTGGTCTCGTTAGAAAAATAAACTTTGTTTGGTTCTAAAAGAGTTAATCCAGAGTATTTAGAATATAAAGGTGAAACTTCATTAGGCAAGCCAGAAAATTTGGATAAAATCTCCTTTCTAGAAGACATCATCCAATGGGGTTCACTTTCATTAGTGGACAGTATTTCATGTAAATTATTTTCTGAAAGCAATGATAATGGAATCATTATGAATCAATCTTTATGAAAAAATAAAATGACTAAAGATGAAGCTAAACTTACCATTAACCTACTGAACCTTCCATCTCCATTTTTACCATTCTATTTAGTTCTACAGCATATTCCATTGGGAGTTCTTTGGTAAATGGTTCCATAAATCCACCTATAATCATACTCAAGGCATCAGATTCGGAATAGCCTCTACTCATTAAATAAAATATTTGCTCATCACCTATTTTTCCCACGGTTGCCTCATGAGTAATGGTTGCATCATCTTCATTAACTTCAACATACGGATATGTATCAGTTCTTGAAAATTCATCAAGTAATAATGCATCACATCGAACATTTGATTTTACTCCATGTGCTCCTTTTGCCACATGCAATAATCCTCTATAAGTGGTTCTTCCGGTATCCTTACTCACAGATTTACTCGTAATTCGAGAGGTGGTATTGGGTGCAAGATGGACCACTTTTGCACCAGCATCTTGGTGTTGACCCTTTCCTGCAAAAGCCACAGACACTATTTCAGCATGAGCATTCTTACCTAACATGTAAACCCCAGGATACTTCATCGTGAGTTTGCTGCCTAGATTACCATCTATCCACTCAACAGATGCATTTTCATAAGCGTATGCTCTCTTTGTAACCAAGTTGTATACATCCTTGCTCCAATTTTGAATAGTAGTATATCTAATTCGTGCTCCTCTTTTTGCAATCAATTCGACTACAGCAGAATGTAAAGACTCGGTAGAATAGACAGGAGCAGTACATCCTTCAATATAATGAACATCGGCACCCTCATCAGCAATAATCAAAGTTCTTTCAAATTGTCCAATATTTTCGGCATTAATTCTGAAATATGCTTGTAATGGTAAATCCACTTTTACATTTGGAGGAATATAAATAAATGAACCACCTGACCATACTGCACTATTTAGTGCTGCAAATTTATTATCTTCTGGTGGAATAACTTTTCCAAAATGCTTTCTTAATAAATCAGGAAATTTTTTAACTGCTGTATCAGTATCTAGGAATATCACACCCTGTTGCTCAAGATCTTCACGCAAATGATGATAAACTGTTTCTGATTCATATTGTGCCCCTACACCAGCTAAGAATTTTCTCTCTGCTTCCGGTATACCTAACTTTTCAAAGGTATTTCTAACTGATTCTGGAACATCTTCCCAATTTTTACTTTGTTTTTCAGCAGCTTTAGCGTAATAATAAATATTCTGAAAATCTATGTGAGACAAGTCTCCCCCCCAGTTTGGCATGGGTTTACTCATAAAAACATCATATGACCTTAATCTAAAATCACGCATCCAATCAGGTTCCCCTTTCATTTTGCTTATTTCTTCTACTGTACCTCTAGAAAGGCCCTTTTTACTTAAATATACATAAAGTTGGGTTGAATCTTTAAAATCATATTTACTATAATCCATATCTAGTTCTTTTGCGGTCATACTGTTAATAACGGCGTTATGTATTATAAGTATTTTTATTATTTAATACAACTATTGATCAAAGAAAAACATAAGTATGTTGATGGTTTTGTCGAATCAGTTAGGTCTACCTAACGTTGGAAACATTTTCCTTAAATTAAAAAAGTAATCAATATATTCCCATAAAAAAGTTTTCAAATATGCAAATTGATGGCAGTGTAATAGTATGTGATTCCATTGACGAAAAGGGAATTGAGATTTTAAAAAAGGCTGGACTCACTGTTGATTATTTACCTGAGATAACAAATCAGGAATTAATATCCAAAGTGAAAGACTATGATGTAATCGTTGTACGCAGTAGGACTAAGATAACAAAGGAGGTAATACAAAATGCAAAGAGGGCAAAAATAATAGCAAGAGTAGGAGTAGGTCTGGACAACATAGACACAAATGAAGCTCAAAATAACAATATCGAGGTAATTAACGCAGGGGAAGCTTCAGTAAATGCAGTTTCTGAGTTGGTATTAGGCCTTATGTTCTCATTAAGCAGGAATATACCCGCTGCCAATAATGCTACTAAGAATGGTAAATGGATTAAGAAAGATCTAATTGGAGTGGAATTAAAAGGTAAATATTTAGGAATCATTGGATTAGGAAAGATCGGAAGAAATGTGGCCAGATTAGCAAGGGGATTAAGAATGAACCTGATAGGATATGATGTTGTTCCCATTGATAAGAGCTTTGTTCAAGAAGTTTCACTTATTACAGCAGATCTTAAAACGTTGGTGGAAAGTTCGGATTTTATAACTTGTCATGTTCCATATACTGATCAAACAAAGCACCTCATTAACAAAGAAATATTGTCAAGAATGAAAAATAGTGCATTCTTGATCAACACCTCAAGAGGGGAAGTCATAGATGAAGAGGCACTTGTAGACTGTTTAAAAAATAGAAGAATAGGCGGAGCAGCTCTAGACGTTTATGAAGTTGAACCTCCTACAAACAAGGAGTTACTAGAACTCAATAATATAGTGTGCACTCCACATATTGCAGCTCAAACCAAAGAAGGACAAGAATTAGCATCAGCAGTAATAGGTGAAAAAATAATCCAAAGATTATTGGAAAGACAAATTGAGTAACAAACTATAATACTCTCTATATAAACTGACAAATGCTATTTTTTTGAGAACAGTTGTATTATAGATGGATATGTAGTTATTCTACTAACGAGCTTTATTTAACAAATACAGTCACAAAATAATAGTTTGATCTCCCATTACATATCAAATCAAACAACTTTAGTGCAAGAGTATAAAAATCAGACGATCTGAATCACTTTAGTTTTAGAATATAATCCATGAATTATCTTAATATTTGAAGGTTTTATGTCAAAATGTTTTGAAATGGTATTTATTAGTTCCCTGTTCGCCTTCCCTTTAACAGGGACACATCGTAATGAAACTCTGATCTCCATTGTTGCCTCATTGACCACGAATTGACCACTGGGATCAAACTTAACTTCAACAACATATGTACGAGACAAATCACATTCCTGCACATTTGTTATAACAATGAATGTATATTTCCTTTAAGGTTATGGACCTTCTGAGATAAATAGAGAAGAGACAATTTGATTAGGGTAAGGCGTCAACAAGTTAATAAGATAATTTTTATTGATTAAAGGTCAAATGGTCTTACACTCCAGATGACTATGAGATGACTGTTAATACAATAGACGATGTCATGTCCACACCTAAAACTCGAATCTGAAAAAAATAAAGGTAGATTACTTTGTTTCTAGTTGTAAACAGACAAACAACATCAATAAAGATACCAACAATAGGGGAGAGAATTGAAAGGTTATTTCATTGCATCCAACAAATCTTTCTTAAATGATTGTCTAGCCCTCTGTAAGTAAAGATAATATAAAGCCATCACAAAACTAGCAACTCCACCCACTATAAATAAGGCATTTAGAGTTACTAATGCCAATAACGCTATAACAAAAGTACTTGATATAAAAATTAAAGAGATTTTCTTTAATTTATTCATAGTCAGTAAAAAAGGAAACATCAATATAAATACAACTAAAACGAAATGATGATTAATATTAAATTATATATATTAATTCCATAACAAAGATAATTTACCACTATTTTCTGATATCGCCACCATAAATGAAAAAGAGGTATACAAATTCTAGATGATTTGAAATGAAAGTTACATCACTTTGTATTTTAGGTGAATTTCTTGATACTCTTCCTAGATCTTTTCTTTTCACTCCCATCAAATAGACCTTGCTAACTAATTTTACTACTTCCAATGATTTAGCTATAACTCCAATCCAAATTTACATTTTCAGGATAATGGATCGGGAGACAAAGTTAATGGAAGAGTAACAGTGCATAAATGCAAACAGATGAGAAAAAGAAATCCATCTATTAAGATTGGTTCATAATTAGTAATTTTCTTTTTAATATCCTTTTGAAGATTAATCCGTTGTTTAATACTCAATTTATCGTCAGAAAAGAATAAAAGATACAGTCAATTCCCTAAAGATTTGAATACCATGTGCAAAAGTGGGGAACATATTGTACTCCCCCTTATTCTCTCCCCCCCCAACGCCGCATGAATATGATATACTGCAAAATTGTTCTTGCACCCATATCCAAAAAAGCACCAATCATTTTATGAATTCATCATTAGACAGTCTTGGATTTGTTCTTTCTTCTACTGACAAATATCCAGATTAATACGATTCCCAACACAATGATAACCCCAAAAATTGCACCATATAGGGTAAGAGCAGAAATCAGTCCAAAAGTCTCGGTTATAGATACATTAAATACAGCTCTTTCACAATTACAGTTTACACTATTATTCAGGATAGTTCGTGGTGGAGGAACTGTATCAAGTATTTTGCTATTTGCCACGTCTTCATTTAGTATACTCAATACAATTTGATAATTACCATTTTTTGTAAATACAAATGGGATATCAAAATCTCCAGTTTCAAGTGTAGTCCATGGGAACACTAACACACGTTCTCCATTTATAGAATATATTTCAACCATGATTGTAACATCGTGGACGTCCTTACCGTGTTTGTCTTGGATACTAAACATAACTTTTGATGGTTCATTTGGTTTTACATATTCAGGTTCCAACTGTTGTATTACATAATATTTGTCGCCTATTCCCATTCCAGAGCTATTATATGAAGCAAAACGATCGATATGAGCATTTGCAGCAAAAAAGGGAATTGGAATCGAGGAATATATAGAAAATGCCAAAAAAACCATTATGAAAAATGGTTTGAGGTTTTGGACCGAAATCGTTTTTTTTTCTTTGTTCAAGTTTTTTACAGAAAACGACGGCATTACAGTTACTATTTATCTATTGCTAAGTTGGGGAACTTACTTGAGGAGTATTACTATTATCACGTCTAGACGGCTTAGACGGATTCAGTGCGGATTTTAGATTGAGATTTGTATAGAATATGTTTATCACAACATATATCATACTACTATACAAGACCAAGCCCAAACCCAAGTGGGCAGTTACTAAATCTGCATGCAATTTTTCATTGATAACAATTGCCCCCAATGTTATTTGGCCCACAACGGCAGCTGCTGCTATGATTGAAAACATCTTGGTCGATTTGAGAGAATGTTTTCCCCTAAGGTACAAATATCATAGTTAAAAACACCAGGAGTCCGGTAGAAGCGGCAGTTGTTCTATGGATATATTCTATCAAAAACTCATAGGAAGGGATCAATCCCTGTGGACATAAGGGCCACTGCGGACAAGATAAGCCTACACCTGTAGAACTAACATATCCACCCAGGGTCATTAATCCAAACAATACGCATAAGGTACCAATTGAAAAAACCTGAAGAAACTTATCGTAATTCATGGCTTTGTATTTTACTCTATCTTATAATTTGACGTTAAAAAAAATTATTGTACTGTAATTGTTCCCTTCATAAAGGGATGTACAGTACAATGATAAGTATAGTCCGCTGGTTCCAAACTATCTGTATCTATTTGTGCTGTGTCACCGGCCATGATAATACTTGTATCAAATAGTTGTGCAGAGTTGGGATCCTCAGGTCCCGAGCCACTTGTTGCAGTGTGCGGTGCAGTATCGTCGTTTGTTACTGTGATTACATCGCCTCTTTTAACTGTCAGAGTGTCTGGAGCGTAAGCCGGATTTCCAGGAGTTGCAGCGCCTGCTGGAATTGAGATTGAAGGACCTGCTGAAGCGGGTGCAGCAGCATTTGGCGCGGTTGTAGTGGTAGCACCGCTACTTGTTGTTTCAGACGCGGCTCCTGGAGCGTTAACGGGGGCAGGTGGTGGAGCAGGTGGTGGAGCAGAGACAGGTGGAGGAATGCTAGCAGTTTATTCCCAATACACAATAGTAATAGTTCCCAGGAAAATGAGAGGGATGACAATTATTATCAACCCCTTCATAAAACGCTTTGGCGTAGTTCTAGTGATGTGGTTCTCGTCGTGCGTAGTCATAGTAGTATTCAACTCCGGTACCTAACTCGAATGGATCCTTTGGATTAGCGGGTTTGCCAAACATTGCGGACTTTATCATGTTGTACAAGAACAGGGCATAAGATGCGCCTATTGCCCAACCTCCAAAACTAGCTATTTGGTTCATAATAATTAGCTCAGGTATTGGCAGGTAGTCCACAACTCTTCTAGGCAATCCATATAGTCCTAGAATATGTTGTATACCAAATATTACAGCAATTCCGACAAACGTCATTACGAAATGTATTTTCGCCAATCTAGTATCATACATTCTACCTGTTATCAACGGGAACAGATAGTAGATGAAACCAGTGAACGCCAACGATATGGTTCCCATTACGAACAAGTGGAAATGCCCGACAACCCAATAGCTATCGTGAGTCAAAAAGTCTAGTGGCATTGCGGTATTTACTACACCTCCAGCTCCCGCAGAGAAGAATAGCAATATGGCTCCTACTGAAAACAGCATAGGCGCGGCAAATTTAATTCTCCCGCCCCACATAGTAGCCAAGAAGTTAAAGACGTGCATAGCTGATGATGGTACTGCAGCCAAAGTCCCCACCATGAAAACAGTCTTTTCGGTAAAACTCATACCGACTGCGAACATGTGGTGCGCCCATGAACCAAAACCTATAATCGATATAACTATTAGCGCCACAACACCAGAATAGTAGCTAAATAGAGGCTTCCTTGAGAAGGTAGGAATTACCTCATACATCATACCAATCGCAGGAAGCACAAATATGTAGACTTCCGGATGGAATGTGAACCAGAACAAATGTTGGTACGCTATAGGATCTCCACCCATTTCAGGATTAAAGAATCCAGTTACTCCCAACCTGTCTGTATAGAGCATTACCAATGATGCTGCAAATGTAGGAATTGCTACAATAATCATTAGTGAAGTCGCCAAGGTTGCCCAAGCTAAACAAGGGACATCTTCATCAACGGTAGGTCTGGATGCTTCATTTTTAATATAGTAACAGTGAAATTAATAGCACCTAGTACAGAAGACAATCCCAGCAACTTTAATCCAACTATCCACATATCCGCTGCTGGACCTGGAGCTTTTAATATAGAATATGGTGGATAAGCATTCCAAGTAGTATCAGAAAATCCTCCCCAAACCAAGAACATACACGGTGGAATCATCCAAAATGCAACAGCATTAAGTTTTGGCCATGCCATATCTTTGTATCTAACCATAATTGGAATTAGATAATTACCAACCCCAGAAGCAAATGGGATCAGCCACAAAAACAATAAAGTTGTTCCATGGACCGTGAAAAATCTTGCAAAATCTGCTTGGCCAGAGAATATTTGTATTCCAGGCAAAAATAATTCGGCCCTGATCGCCATAGCTAGAGCGCCTCCAGCAAATAGTGCCGTCATTGAGGCTATAATATACAATAACCCGATATCAGTATGATGGGTAGAAAATATGATCTCCCATATGGGTCGAGGTTTTTTTAATTCTAGAACCATTTTCTTACAATAACACCCCTATATCCAATAAAATTGGAACGAGTCTATAAAAGCATTTGGATCCCCCTTTGTTACAAAATATTCTAAAATATATAAAAAAGTCTCAATAACCAGAAATATCTAAAATAATTATCATTTTTATTGTAAGATCTATATCTATTTGTTCTTAAAAAAGTACAAGATAAAAAAATGTAGTTATTGTACCGTGAGTGTTCCGGTCATAAAGGGATGTACAGTACAATGGAAAGGATGATCTCCTGCTTCTAAGGTGGCGGTATCTATTTGGGCTGTTGCTGCAGGCATCATAATGCTGGTATCAAACAATTTTCCAGCATCAGCATCGCCAGGACTAGCTCCATTGGTTACAGTGTGCGGTGCAGTATCATCATTGGTTACGGTAATTACATCTCCTTTCTTAACTGTTAGTGTGTCTGGAGCATAAGATGGATTTCCGGCAGTTGCAGCACCTGCAGGGATAGACAATGCTGGACCAGAGGCTGCAGCTGTTGAGGAAGCATTTCCAGAGGAAGTGCCGTTGCTACTTGTTGCATTAGTGGCAGCCGTAGAATCGTTTGCAGCTGTTTGGGTCATATTTCCTGGTTCAACTACTCTCATCGTTCCGCTTCCAGTAGACCCTACTTCGCCTCCACCTGGTGCAATTACTGTAGCAGTTCCAGTGCCTTGAGATATCGTCGGGTTAGATTCACTTGTAATAGCAGTAGCATTATCGGTATTGGGTTCAACAAATAATCTTGCCCTCATATCTTGATGAAGCATACCACAATATTCTCTGCATTCAATTAGGTATTCGCCTGTTTCGTCGAATACATTCCACATTGTATTAACTCTCCCAGGAACAGCATCCATGAGCATAGCAAAATCAGGGATGCTAAAACTATGAACGACATCATTTGAAACTATCTCGAACCTGTAAGGTATTCCCTCCTTTACGTGAAGTTCGTTTATTTCTTGAGTGCCATCAGCATGTTCAAACGACCAAAACCATTGCTGACCTACTACTCGTACAGTTTCTGAGTTAGGCGGAGCATACTCCAAGGTATGTTCAATATTCCAAGATTCCGCCCCCACCCAAATAAGGATCGCAGTGACGGCGCCTATATACACCCATTCCGGAGGTACTGTGCCCCACTAAATTTTACCTCCAGCTTTATCAATATTCTTGAAACGGGGATTAGACTCCCTAAACCTCCAAGAAATATAAACATTCAAACCCTGAACTACAGCCCCAACAATAAAAGCTGCAACCATCATTCTATAAAATAGACCCCAGATTTCAACTCTACGGATTACAGTCTCACCACCCTCAGCAGCATAAACTATTTGCAGTATACTTTGTATACCTATTACAGCCATAGAACTAAATATGAAAATCAACAATATCTTGTTAACAGAGGAAAAAGCCATACCTTAATCTCCACTCTCTTTGGATTGGTGAATCTTTCTGCCATTTAAGGTTTTTGCTATATCAATTTGATAAATGTCAATCACACGATCAAAAAAATAGCAAGAGAAAATAAAATGAAAATAAAATCAATTAACCTTAAATAAAAGTATCAAAATTCAGTGAGAAACCGTTCCATATTTAAGATATTAAGACCACATAATGTTAGATTATTTTGATAATTCTTTAATACATTAATAGAGGCATTAGGGACTTGAACACTATATACAGATGAAGGCTTTATATTCATAGCCAGTGAAATCGCAGCTTTGATAGGATCCAAATGAGAAATCAAGAGTATATTTTCATTTACATGCTTTTCGACGAATTCTTGTAATAAATTTCGAATTCTTTCCCTTACAGAACCAAAGGATTCCACTTCAAATTCGAGTAATGAATTTTCGTCATCGTTATCTGAATAAAATTTTGCAAACAAATCACCATGAGTGGATAAAACATCATCATAATAAAGCCCAACTAATTTTCCCAGTTCGATTTCAAATAATCTTTCATCTAATTCGTAATCCAGTCCTAGTGTATCTGATGCAATTTCTGCAGTTTCTCTAGTCCTGATTACGGGACTAGAATAAATTTTGTGAATTGGAATTGTCTTTAATAATTCGCTGCTTTGTTTTACCTGTTTTCGACCTAATTCGGTCAAATGAGATTCAAGGTTTCTTCCAACTAACAGTCTTTTGACATTGTTATAGGCTTGACCATGCCTCATGAAAATAATAAGTGACATAATTTACTTAAAATATATTAAAAATTATTTCAATATTAAACTATTCATAAATATTTCAACAATTGTAATTGTGTGACGTGAGTAATCATTTCTTTAGAAGATTCTTTGGATACATTCTTTAAAGACACATAGCAAAGGACGAGATATAGGATTTCTTGTCAAGGAAAGTTAAATATACAAATCGGTCAATTTAGAATTCAAATTGATTCAATGATAGAATGATTGATTGTATATTAATCTAATAGCAAGATGATTGAATAGAGGATGGATAAATATAGACAAATAATGCTAGAATCAGCTACAAGATGCTCGACTCTGGGTTTTTTCACAGACTAAATTTCTTCCACATTCTAAGAAAAAGACATCTAAATATATTAATATGATTTAATCCCAGAGATCGAACCCATCGATATCTTCTCCAAACGTGCTTTAATATATTAGAACTTGATATCTAACACATTAATATGAAAGTTGGAATCATTGGAGGAACTGGTGGTATGGGCGAAGGGTTTGCCTTAAGATGGTGTGCTAACCATGAAATCATACTGGGCTCACGAGATAAACAAAAAGCTCAAACTGTTTCGGAAAATCATATGAAAAATATAAAAAATAGCAAACATGTTGATAAAATCAAAGGAACTATCAGAGGCAGCGATAACCTCTCCGTAGCAAAAGAGAGCGACATACTAATACTTTCCATTCCTTATGAAAATATCCAAAGTACATGTATGGAAATAGCAAACATTATTGATGACAATTGTATCGTAGTATCACCGATAGTTCCTATGGGTAGGAATCAGGATGGATTTTATTACATTCCCTTTCAAGAAGGAAAAAAATCGGCTGGGACTTTGGTTGCCGAAAATTTACCAAAATGTAATAAAATAGTTTCAGCTTTTCATACAATCTCTGAAATAAAACTTAAAGATATAGAAGCCACACTTGATGCCGACACTTTTATTTGCACGGATAACAAAGAATCCCTAGCAAAGATCTCGGATCTAGTGTCAGAAATAAATGGTCTTAGGTCGATTTATTTGGGCCCACTTTCATTATCTTATCAAGCAGAAGTCATGACTCCAATGTTACTTAATGCTTCGAAGCAGAATAAGATAAAACATCCAGGGATAAAGCTGGTATAAACATTAATTTTTCATATAATAGAGCATAAAATGGACTTTGATAAGATAGATAAGAGAATAAGAGATAGACGTAAAGAATGGATGTTCCCGCTTGGAATACTGTTCATAATAATGGCAACCATCATATTAATAAGAAATCTTATTCTCATATCAACAGAATTAGGGCCAGAATTTTTTGTTGATAATTTTTTCAACTCTGAAATAACTAATGAAAAATTTACGGTAGCAATGTACGCTATAGGTCTAGTCCTTGTTTACTTTGGGAGGAGAAAGAGGCAGGATAAATTTCTATGAATTGAAATACAAATTCATTAACGGCACAAACGACAACTACATCATACCGATTTTTTTGTGATAAACGTTTGTATTTTATCCATAGATTTTTCCAATATTTCCTCTTGTGGTAGATATACAATTCTAAAATGGCCAGTTCCTGAGCTTCCAAATCCCGACCCATGGACTGTTAAAACGCCAGTGGAATTTAGCAAATCAATTACAAATTCTAAATCATTTTTCCATCTATTGCTCAATTCAATTTTCGGGAACATATAGAAGGCACCTTTTGGTTTGGTGCATTCTAAATCATCGATCTCATTAAGTCTTTTGTATACCAAATCTCTCCTTTTCTTTAATTTTTGTACCATAATGGGCAAATGTTCCTGTGACCCGTGTAAAGCAGCATTTGCAGCAATTTGAACTGGAAAGTTGGATGCGATTCTAACACGTGCAAGTTTAAAAATATTTTGCCTTAATGGATCGAGTTGTCTGGAATTGTTATTCATGCATACATATCCACACCGTAATCCAGTCATCAAATAAGTCTTGGAAAATCCATTGAGTAGTATAACTGGGGCGTCTCTTGAAACACTCCCAATCCCCCTAAATTCTTCATCAAAAACAATTTCATCGTAAATTTCATCACAAATGATATACAAGTTATTTTCGGCAGCTATATCTATTAAGGATTTTAGACTTTTATGGCTGAAAACCTCACCAGTAGGGTTATTAGGATTTATGATACAGATAGCTTTTGATCTTGATGAAATTTTATTTTTTATATCATCCAGATTAGGTGTACCGTCCTCATGTATCTCAAACTCAGTTATGCTGCCACCATAAAATTTTGCATAAGAAGAATATGGAGGGTAATAAGGCCCAGGCAACAAAACCTGGTCGCCATCTTCAACAATGGAACCCATAACCATATCCAATCCCTCAGATACTCCATTTGTAACCAAAACATCCTCAGGGGTCAAGTCCAGACCTTTTTTCCCTTTTTCCTTCCCCACTATAGATCGTCTAAGTTCATTCCAGCCCTCAGAATCAGTATAATAGTCATTATCACTAGCAAGTGCATCTACTAGGGCATTCTTAATATGCAAAGGAGTCTTAAAATCAAAAGCCACAGGATCACCTATGTTTAAATACATAATTTCTTTTCCAGTTTTTTGATATTCTCTAGCATGTAACATAACATCTCGAATTGCATATTCAACTCGACTAATCCTATCTGATACTTTCATAAACGATCTAGTTCCAATATTATCTTTGACTGAATTAATATTTGTATTTTATTAAAATTAATTATAAGTTTCATAATTCAGTTTACTGATTAGTATAGTTAAATGAAGGGTCAGAGTAGGCCAGATTTAATCAGGCATCCAAATAGGTAATCACCATAATTAATGCATTGTTTTCTTCACTTGGCAAAGAAAATTTAGCAAAAGGATAACAGTAATTTTAATGTATTAAAGCACCTTTTGAAGCATTAAGCAAAATTCTCTGGCATATGAAGTTGAACGGAATGGACAAGATTTACGTCAAAGAATAGAATGGATGACTGCTAAGGATTCAGAAACTTTTTCTTTTCAAATTGAATATAAACCTCAATCAGAAAAGAGTATATTTTTTCTATCACAGTAGGATCAAAATCCAATTCTCGTGAATAGTTTGTAACTTTGTCAATAATGTCATCCACCCTTTTTTTGTCCTCTACGTTGCGATAATCACTCTTGAATCTCGCGGCTTGCTGTACATATTTACCTCGTCTGACTAATAATGAAACTATTTCCATGTCTATTGAATCAATATTTTTCCTAATTTCATCTAAAGAAGAACAATCAACCACATCCAATTTGATTATTTATAAGCAGAACTAAATTTAAAGAATTAAAATGGATATCTAAATCCAAGGTAATAGATATGAATATAAACATTGTTATCATTAGTATAATATGATTAATGTAAATACGGTTAAACGTATGATCATGAAATGTATTTACGAGGAAAATACAAACGATAAAATTAAATTATTTATTAAGATAAACAAAATTCTACCACGGGATTTAAAGATAGAATCACCCACAATGATAACTAAGGATTTTATAGATAAGAGATTGTATAATTTAGCGGCCAATCTGGAATAGGAAATAACTATCAAGTTATTAAGACCCAAACAATTTCGTTTAGTGATACTGATTTCATAGCATATAAAAAAAATGATTGCATCATCAATTCAATTTTTTCCCTTAGGAAAGTTTTAGAATTTAATGGTAGAGTCAAAAGTTAAAAAATTGGTCAAACATGAGAAGAGGAAGGGGATGAGCTACAATGCTGTTGTTAATCTATGATTAAAGGATCCGTATAGTATCTTTTTGTATTAATTCAATATACCATGCATTAGGTGCAAGGTATTTTTTACATTTTGACATGGTTCTAGGAGTGGATAACTACCCAGTTTAAGATTTTCTTGATTTGAAAAAGACAGGAAGATGAAATCAACTGTTTGGTAAAAATGTAGTAATACATTGAAAAACTAAAATAATTAAATTGGCCAAATTTGGACCTAGCGTGATTATTTAAATAACGTAAACCACAAATTCTGTTGTGGAAATACCGATTGAACAAATTTTACAAGATTTTGCAGTTATAATGATAATTGCCTCTGTAATGACTTTGATTTTTTACAGACTAAAACAACCTGTAGTTATTGGTTTTATTGTTGCAGGTATTATCATCGGTCCTTATACTCCACCTTTTAGTCTTATCCATAATTCAGATGTCCTTAATTTATTTGCTGAAATGGGTGTAATTTTGTTACTCTTTACAGTGGGCATGGAATTCCCCATACGAAAACTAAGAAGAATAGGCAGAAAAGCCATCATCATTGCTACCAGCGAAGCCTTCGGAACATTAGCTATAGGATTCTTTACCGCACAGGCACTGGGACTCGGATTCTATGATAGTTTGTTCATAGCATTAGCGATATCAGTAACAAGTACAGTCATCGTGATGAGGGTTTTAGGAGAACTTAACATGATGAAAGATGAAGCCGCCACTTTGATACTAGGCACCGCTATCATAGAGGATATTCTCATTATCTCTTTGTTAGCTATATTCCAATCTGCTGGAGTGAGCGGAGATATTTCTGTCAATGAAGTCATGACATCAATAGCAATTACTATTGGATTTATTGCAGGAGTACTTATAGTAGGATCAAAAATAGTTCCAAAATTAATAGATGTTGTTGCAAGGACCAATCAACATGATGTATTAATCGTCGCAGCCGTCGGCGTTGCTTTTGGATTTGCGTTCATATCTTTTCAGTTGGGAATATCAGTAGCAGCTGGAGCATTCTTTGCAGGCGTACTGATTGCAGAATCAAGGTCACATGCTGTAACTAGTGTTTTAGCTACACCCGTTAAAGACATTTTTGCTGCATTATTTTTTGTCTCTGTTGGAGCATTGATGGACTTTAAACTTATTCCAATGTTTATAATCCCAGCACTAATCCTAATAGGGGTTTCAATAGGTGCAAAATTCTTAACAGTCTACCTTTCCTCTAGAATACAAGGCGTGAGTAAGCTATCTTCAACCCGTACTGCTGTAGGATTGTCTTCATCAGGAGGAGAAATCGCATTAGTAGTAGCAAAAGGTGGAATAGATGTTGGCGCTGCAAGTTCCTTCATATTACCAATGATAGGAACTATGACGATCATCACCACGTTCATTTCACCCTATGTTATTAAATACGGTTGGAAATTTACTGAGAGATATAGAAAAGATCGGGACAATGGTAATGAATTGCCATCATCGGACACTGGAATCAAAACAGATGCTCCTTAAATATACAACTTAATCAGCAAATAATTTGATCGTTTCTATCATAGTGCTGTTTAAGGCATATTGCGAATCCTACATGGCCACAGTCATCAGTATCACAAGTAATACACCAAGGCATGCTTTCTCTGTAACAAACTATAACCGAACTAGAAATATTCTTATCAAACAAAATCACATATTTGTTTTCGAAAAAATCTTTCACTATTATTAGACATTCTTTTGAACCTGTTTCTACCTCCATTAGCCATTTCATAAACTCCATGGTGCCAAAGTCAAGTGTAGACATGGTATGATCGTTATCAATTAGTTGGGACTTTCCAGACAATCTTGTTTTATCTTTCCTTTCCAACCAATTTTAATCAGAAAAGGTATTAAAGGTATCTATGTTTTTCTACATAAAATGTAATTACTCTTATTTAAATAAGACTGCCTATTTCCCTAATATCCAACTTAAATTATTTCCAAGTCGTCGAATATTCATATCATTAGATTCATCAGTTCGGATGTAAGGTGCAGAAACAATTCATAATACAAGGATCGTTATATTGACTCTTTTAAACAGTACAGCTTAAATTAAATCTCAAAATAGTCAAAACAGAGAAATATCTTTTGTTGGAATGCATGTAGTTTTCCATATTTTTGAATAACAATATAATAAACAGGCTAATAGATAGTATTTCTAGAGCAGGGGAATACTAATTCAATAATAAGCATCGAAATTCGATTGACGCCTTGAGTGAATTCATTTAATACTCAAATTTTCTTGACATAGATAGTAAGATAAACAACTTAAGAAGGATGCATATCTGAATTCAATTCATTGAATTTTTTACATTCTGGACACTGTAGTACGATATCTAATCCTTTACTATTTGTACTTAAAAGTTGGGCAATCTGATCTGAGTGAATATTTTTTGCAAGAATAAAGTCACAATTACCACAGAGATAAGACATCTTTATAGATTGAACGTCTTCATAGTCATCTCCATCGATGTAAGGAGTCTTTAAAGTGGATTGTCTAAATACCGCTTTTCGATCGCGATGTGGTTCTGGAATAATCGTGCATCTGATGTCAGTCATGATAAAGATATGCTTTTCAAACATATAAATTAGAACTATCTTAATTATATTTTTATAAATAATCACTTTAAAGTATGTCCATATTTGGTCATAATTAACACAATATGCAATTGACAAAAGTGAGGATCATAATAAACCTCAGGATACATAATTAAAGTAAAATACAAGAAATTCTAAATGATAAGATCATCTAAGAAGGTTCAGCCTGTATTGTTTGAGTGAGATTTAGAGAAGGTCATATAAAAAAAGGAAATCAAGCAGAAATTTCTTTTTAGAATCATCATTTAAACTACCAACTACTTATGTTGTATTATTTCTAAAGCCAATTTCAATTTAGATATTTCATCTCTTAGTAAAGCAATCTCACCATCTTCCTTGGCTAATTTCAATAACCTTTCACAGGCTTGGATCTGACCAGAGATCAATTCTACTTTGTCCATACACAAGGCATGAGAAGATTCAATGAAACGATATGAAACACTTTTCCCCCTTTCATTACACCCGCAAGTTCTTGCTTCTACCAGGTATGGTATTTCATTTTCAATGATATTCATTATCTATAATATCACAATATTGATAACGATTCGTAATTATATAAACATTCAATTGAGTTCAATTTTGAAATATGATACTTTTCCATTTCAAAATTTACCAACTATTTTATTGGATAAGACAGTAATTGCAGATATAAGAAAAGGGTTTCTAATTTAATTTGGACCAGAAGAGCCTTGGTCAGAAGTGACAACTGGATAACCAGATCACAATTAACGACTTTATCTTCATTATGGAATTTTATTCTTTATAGTCATCAGTTTGAGCCCACTTCATTTCTAAAAACTTATTTTTACCGCAATAGTTAATTAGTATTTGTGTATAACCAACGAAACAGATCAAGTGAAATCATAATTCGATTTGGAAGATCTCACTGCTCCTAAAGGACGCCTAGCTGAATTAAAGGCTCCCAATGTGTTATGGTAATGAAAGCTGTTCAGAATGCATTAAATCAGCTATAGAAGCCAATAAAGAAAATCAGTTATCAGAAGGGATCGAGCTATTGAAGATAAAATAGGACATTATCCTTTAAGGTTCTGATATAGTTCCACATGAATTTATGATCGAAATTATCAAGAGAATGAATAATTTTGATGATTATCAAATAGTTCCGCTGTTAAAAAAATCCGAACGAAAAAATGAATATGAAGAAAGAGTACAGGGATAACATAAAAGTGATGGTTGATAACTTGTTACTAAATATTATATCTATACTTGACAAATAGGATAAGAGAAATACACCACTCTATTTTGATTTGCTTAATGGTATATTCAACCCTTACCGTTGGTCTTAAATTATACCATAAAGATTAGTATTATTTTGAACATTTGTAAAATTTTTTTGTTGTAGATACAGTAAAATTCATAGAGATTTCCATAAGGAAAAGCCGTATTAATAAAAACTGTAAACTCGCAACCGACAACAATCAAGTAAATTCCAATAACTCATGAGATTTAATATACATAATATTGGAATCATACTCTGATTTATTTTGAAGTATTTTTAGATATCGTTTTCTTTTAAGAGATATTTTGCTAGATCTATAGCACGCGATTAAAAGTAATAGTTATACCATCTAAGAATGACTAAGAAACATATAGGGATTAGCAAGATTAGTGGTATATCTTCTTATTTGTATCTCCCTTTCTATTGTTGCCATTACTGTCGCAAGTGTAATTTACTCCAAAATATTAATTAAATATCAATTCAAGAAATAAAAAATATTATTCACATTTCAGATCCCGTCAATCAGACTGCTTAATCTATATTTTACTAGTTTAATGGAATTATTGTTTGGAAACTCTACAGCATCCTTTGATTTTAGCCATTTTAAGTTATTTTTTAGAATTGTCATTGTTTTTGACTTGTCTTGAGTGGAATTTGGATACCGGGCTTCATAAATTTCATCTAAACTCCAAATTTCTTTATCTGGATTTGACGTGCACATTGTATAAAGCTGAACCACAAAACTATCTATTCCGTTTTTGAATGGATCGAATGTTATAGTTTTAGTTTTCTGCATAATTACTAAATAAAATCATACTTGCATAAAAAGTTTATAATATATTTTATTCCTTTATGGAAAATTTACATACTTTTAGATATATTAACCGTTTTTAATAGATAATATCTTTTTTATATAATTATGTCCAACATTTAGCGGCCGTATATTTAGTAATAGAATGTTCAATGAGCAAATTGCAAAGCTTCGCTACGATATAGATATGGTATAATTCAAACTTTAATGCCATTGACTGTTTACAAAATAGTTTAGAAATTGCCAGATTTAACATTGATGGGTATCATATATGGATAGAAAAAGATTATTGTTCACAACCCCCTTAGCGATTGAACGAGAGGCGGATTTGAATCGGTTCTTTGATGATATCAATGTAAAAGTTGTTTCCTCTGAAGTGGACGGAGGGAGCAAAATTAGGGATAGACAACCCTTTTGGACTATATTAAAGAAACTCCATGAATAAATGCTGAAAATACATCATTATGAGATAAATGTGCGCGACACTAGAAGGAATTTAAAGGTCAGCTGCAGTCAAATAAGATTGATTAATTATATTACCATAGTTATTTGTTTATAAGATACTGAAAAAGGGGGAGCACTGTTTTTTTCTGATTTAGAATAAGATTATTAAATAATTTGAAAATGAGTAAAAAAAAGGAAATTATGGACAATCAACGGCGGACTGATTCGATAATCGCAGACATTCCTCTTGACTGTTTACTGTTCCAGCGTCAGCTGCGGTAATGTTTGGATTGCTTATGTTGGTATCATTTCCAAAAATTGCTGCATTGCTACCCTCAATACCTTCAAGTGTTTGAATCGTCTCGGGGCCGGTTTCGTTCACTGGAGCATAATAATCTTCAGAATTATTTTTAGTTCCTACTTCACCTGGAGTTCCAGTTACTATTTGAGCTACTGCTACACCAGAAAGTGGTCCTGCGAATGCGGTTGCAAGGAGGATAAAAATAGTCGGCACCATTACAATCATCAAAGTGTTGTTTGATAGATTCATTACATTTGTTAATATGGAGTCAAATTAAAACATTTTGCCCCATTAATACTTCCATAGGAATCAAATTAAACGTGAATATCCAGCCTTTAAATGTGGCTCCATGCACTGGGGCCAGAAGCAGCGAATGCTTAAATTGATGGTGGAGGCGAAGTTAGATGGATATCCACATCTATCCTTTACCAGGATTGAATATCTCATTCAGGCTACTTGATGAACCCCCTGGTTGTGGTCCACCACCAATTACATAGATCATGTTGTCAATCGCAACTGCAACCAAACCATGACGTGCCGTTGGCATACTCATCTCAGAGGTCCATGCATCAGATACCACATCAAACTTTTCATTATTGTTAAATGTGCCCGTTGGTTGTTCTCCTCCAAAGACATAGATTGACTCATTTACGGCTATTGCAGCAGAAGATAAGCCACCTCTTTTTGAAGGCATTGGTTCCAGTATAGTCCACTTATCAGTTACTGGATCATATACCTCATTAGCATCAACGTTGGAAGCCATTCCATTGGTTCTTCCACCCATAACGTATAGTCTATCATTAATGACTGCTGAGGTTAGGTGTTCTCTGGCTGTTGGCATAGGTGCTTTTTCCGTCCACTGATCTAGAGAAGGATTGTATACTAAAGTACTTGTCAATGTGTTTTCAGAATCCACACCTCCGGTCACATATAGCATCCCATTGATAAAATTGGCAGTTAATGCCCCACGGGGAGTTGGAAGACTTGCTCCTTCAGTCCAATTATTTGTACTCGAATCATATATGTACAGTTTATCCGATAATGTATCTCTGTTAAGATAGCCTCCTCCAACCACATAGAGTTTCCCATTAAAAGATGCTGCAGCGGCATGGTCTAGTGGTTGGGGCAATGAAGTCGATCGAGTCCAATTGCCAGTTATAGGGTCATACACCTCTACGGTAGAAGTACTGCGGTCATCGTTGTCAAACCCACCAAGAATGTATATTTTATCATTTAATACAGCCCCAGCAATTTCAGACCTTGCCGTTGGCATAGACGTCCCTGTAGTCCAATATGGTTCTGTGGATACAGACAAAGAAAAGGCCAATTGGGAAATAGAAGATGGTAAAATGTTGAATGTTACTAGTAATACAATTCCAGTTGAGATTAATTTCAAATTATATATAGACAATCAACAATCAAGCTATATTCCAGTCTTCTCCTAAAATACTTTATTGTATACAACGATTAAAAACAGAGTTGAAGATGCCAAATATAGATAATATAGCATGAAGATAATAATTGTTACTTGGAACTAGATATTAGCGAAATAATCAGAAAAAAGATAAGGCCGGTGTCGGATGAACTGGAAAATAAACTAAGTTGATTTTGCAATAAAACAGAGTGTGGTCTAAAGTCTTATGAACGACTCAAAACTATATCCATTCAGACATTAAATGCTTACATTCAGATATTGAAAATAATGGTCATGTTTCAGGCGGGAAGTGTTAGTTCCCGGACCATACGATTCGAGTTTTGCAAATAATTGGCAATGAATAAATGGTAATTTTTAATTGATAATGAGTTACCGTGATAGAAGCAATAGTGCAATTAATTGCCACTTTTTATGTTCTCGTATTTAATGCAGTAGTTAAATTCAATAACGAAAGGCTCAGATTCATTCCAATATTTCTTAAATAAAATCTCTTGGTATTATATGTGAGTATTGAGTCGTAAGAATCGATAACTACTGTGAAGAACTTATTCGCTTACTAGGTATTGGTATTTAAGTTAGGATCAATAGTTTATATGTTACATTGTTTCATAACGAATCTGACAAATTATTATTTTAAATCTGTGTGGACAAAAAAATTTATAGATGGTTTCGATCCGTCTATACTATATCCACTCTGTTATCCTTGTTGTTGACTAAGGGCTAGACTTTATTGAAGTCAAGTTATTGCCTGTAACATTACTATTCAAGTTTAAATTAGCATTGGTAACAGATGTGTTGTTTGTTGGATTGCTGAGACTGCTTGTGTCTGAATTAGATAAACTTGAGGCTATTGTTGCAAGTCCTGCAGTGGCACATTCCTCATCGATTTTACCGCTTGGAGCTCCACTTACACCAAACCCGCCGACGAGTTCATTGCCTGCTTTAATGGGGAGGCCACCAGGCAGGACAGTGAACCCTTCAACCGCTATTATTCCAGGGCTAGAGCTCTTGGCTCGCTCCTCTAATGCGGATGTAGGTGACTGAAAGCCCACAGCAGCATATGCTTTATCTCGTGCAACCTCAACTGAAGCACCGGTAGTTCCGTCGCCCCTGGCCAGTAGAATGTCAACACCATCTCGATTCAGCACAGAGACAGTGACAGGAAATCCTTTGTCGGTACAGGCAGCTTGTGTGGCCATTGCTAATTGTTGGGCGACTTTTAACGGAATGATGTGTTGTGTATTTAGAACCATTGACGTTGAATTATCCCCCGTTGCTTTGGCATCGTTTACCATGAATGACAGAAAGAAAACCCCAAGTCCTGATAATATCATTAGTACCAAAAATCTGGAATATTTAGACTTGTTAGAATCTGGTAGTTTTATTTTCATTTAGAAGTTAGTCGATAGAATATTTATTAAGTATTTTGGGGGAGTTGCATTATTTTGATAATCTCATTCCCGAGATTCCGAATAAATATCATAGTGTCAACAAAATCTGCTCCTGCTATATGAAAATCTTGTAGCATTGTATAGTATTATAACTTGGCTGTAATTTAGGTCCAAAGTGAACAAACTCCACATGAGAGTGAGGTTTTCTGACTGAATCAACATCATAAGCGGCTGTACAATTACCTTGTCACCAAGAAAAGGAACCCCATGGGCGATAGTCTTTGGGCAACAAAAGTGAAGGGCAACTTAAACTGAGATTGAACTATCCCACATGATGTTTGCCTGGTGAAACGCAGTAAATTCGTATATTTTAATTAGTAGTTACAAAGGAGCAAGGAATAGAAGGTGAGCCAGATTGATTAAAGCAAGTTTCGAAAACTTATGAGTACAAACTAAAATCGATTATCAAGAAGAAAATTATTGAATTTTGTAGGGAAAGAAATTCCTGTGATAGAAGTTCTATTTCCTAACCTAACAGATCTTACTAAATCCAGAAAGAAACAAAGTTTCGACTTGGCATCAAACAATCTTACTAGAAACAGTAAGATGACAGATAACAGTAATATTGTAAATCTCCCAACAATTCCTCACATTCATGAAAATTCTACAAGATTAAATCACAATAAATTATATAACTGCCATGGGAATACATATCAGAAGAAAAGAAGGAGGGTCCGTAGCGTAGTCAGGATATCGCGGCGGTCTTCGGAACCTTGTAAGGAAACGGTTCCTCAGATAGTAAATTCAAACTTCAATGAGTCTATATTCAAATCAACAAATCAATGAGGAAAAATTGAATGGTCTAAAGATTGATTGGGAAGGTTATAGAGAATATCTAACCAATCTAAACAAATCAAAGAAAGAGATACAAAATAAACTTGGATATGGAAAGACCTATTCATACATTTTAGAAACGGGAAATGCCCAAGAATTATGAAAGTAACTAATGGATGTAGAGTCCACGCTATGAGAGCTTTATCAACTCTGTCAAAGTATACAGGTTGTTATGACGAATGGATGAAAATAGTAAAGAAATATCAGCTAAAATGGAAGAATGAGAACTACAATTCACTAAATACGTTTAAGAACATATTTGAAATTGAAGAAGGAAGTGAACAAAGTCTTCCAAAGATGATTATGTGGATAAAGACAAGCATTTCCGCACTACCAAAGGAAGTCAGCAATATCTTACTATTCAATACGCTAACAGGATTAAGGCCAGAAGAAGCACAAAAAGCCATTCATCTTATCAAGACCAAAAGAGACGAATATGTCAATGATGTCAAAGGATTACTTTTACACTATCTATATCCAACTATATTCTTCAGGACAACTAAAAAGTGCTACATATCAATAATAAACAAGAACATTTTAGATTTGGTGCAATCTATCGAACTAAGAGATTCGTACTATTATACAGTGAGAAGTGCTTTTGATAGAAGCAGACTGAAAATGAACATGTACCTCTGTCGCAAGGTCTTTGCTACTTATTTTCGAAACAAGGGAATAGAGCCAGAGATTATTGATTTATTGCAAGGAAGAATTAGTGGTTCGGTGTTTGTTAATCATTACTATAGACCTGACATCAACGAGATAATCACAAAGAGGATAAGGCCGGTGTTGGATGAGTTGATGAAGGAATTGATTTAGTAGAAAATAATCAAACAGTTCAAATTTGGTAGTTATATAAAAAAATGTTAGAATTGGATATTGAATTTAAAGGTAATACTATTATAGCAATTACCATTATATATTGATGAATAACCTTTTGTTTTCTTCTAATTTCCATGTGTATTATAATATTGAAAGTTTATTTAAACCAAAGGAAATACGAGAGAAAGAAAAGAATATCATCTATTACAACATAAGAGTGATGATAACCTTTTACTCGATCCTCCTCCTAGTTCACATATAATCTTAATTTATGAAAACCAATATGATTTAGATAATGCAATTTCGACTTATATTAATGAAGGATTAAAACGAGGTCAAATATGTGTTCATGCGTCTGTCAGTCTAAGAAATGAAGACTATTTGGAGATTTTCTCATCACAAATTACAAATTATCAAGAAAATGTAGAAAAAGGAAATGTTTTGTAGACTTGGCGCCTTATTATGTTGATGCAATGGTAGGAAATTTGGAATCTTTTGATAAGCTGAAGGAAGAGTGATTAGTATCTCTCAAGAACAAAAATAGAAGGGACAACCATATGCGAATAACTGGAGATTGTGCAATGTTGTTACTTAAGAATAAACATCTGGAGCCGTGTATATTAGTTGAAGAATGGTGGCACCAAAATCCTTTAGAGGGTTCCTATTTGTGTCCACATCCAAGATCATTATTAAGCCAATTTCCAATTAATGCTTATATTTCTAAATTATTTCATAACCATGATATAATTATAGACAGTAATGGGAAATTGATTCCAGAGTATATGCAACAAATCAAATAAACAAATCACAAAACGATTTATTCAAGTCAGTCAAAATGATAATCAGAGATGGAGAAGATATAGGATATATTTACATATTATTTGTAACATCGGAAAGACTCTCAACCTCATTCCAGAATTTCTCAAACAAGATTTCCTGGATAAAAATTTGATGTTTCTCATTTGAATATAATGCCTCTAAATTACCAATTTGATTGTATTTTATTTGAAATAGGTGTTTGCTGTCACTCATTATTACCATTTCATTAAAGTTGCCTAGTCTGTTTGAATATCTTAAAAGAATCGGGGGGTTATTGTTATTGCTTTTACTTTTATTATTTGATATATCTATAGTATTCATTAAAGATTCGTCAAAATTATCAACTAAGATTTTGGTACTTATATCTCTACTTGATAATAACAAAAAATAATTAAAAAGGTTAGACCTACAGGTCATTATATCATGCATCAATTTAGTCGATGAAAATATGAGTAATTCCTTTTTACTCTGTTCGAATAAGTAGTAAATTTCGTTACGAATTTCATCATAATTTGTGATAATGTTAGGAGCAATATCACTATCTTGACGTTCTATCTCTTTAATACGAGATGAAAGAGGTATACCCATATTCATAATTTATTAAATACCTTTTGTTGCTTTTACTAGAGAGAAGGAATTACTAAATACTCCTTGATTAGGAGGCTTATTGTCTGTAAGTAAAATGTATACCATATAACATCTTGAATCCATTATTCCAAAATTTCCTCTAATACCGTCCAAGTGTCTTATTTCCCCTAATATTATAAATATTAAACGAATCAATATTTTCGCGTGTTAATTCTATTACAAATCTGGATTTGATTCCTTTGGTTTTCATCTTTTTTCTTCCTATAGAAAACCCTTCCTTAAAGTTATTAAGAAGAAAAGATAAAAATTGAGCATCCCAGACACTATCAAAACCTTTTTAAATTTCTACCGCATTTAGACTAAGTTCTAATAATTTATCCCACTCATGAATGACTTGGGTTATTTCAGGATGATATTGATATGATTCCTTTAATTGTTTAAAGGTATATTCATCCACTAAAATGAATTAAATGATATAGAATAAAAACATCTCTGCTATTATTATGAATTTTGATATTTTTCTTTATTGTTCGGTTTAATTATCATCATCTATTGAACATCGCCTCAATCTTTGCTCTCAATATCTTAGGGTTCTCTTTATCAATAGCAAAACCAGTTGTATCTATGTTCCCATCATCCATGTAGACGTGTTTAGCAACAGAATACATATCTTCATAGTCTGATTTACCTGGATGCTTTTTATCCAAGTCTGTGACAGTTACCACTACTTTGTCAACCATGTTATATGAGAATTAAGTGTCAATTGCGGAATTAATAAGATTTCACCATTAA
>CAVSMN010000007.1:0-185741 GCA_963729045.1 uncultured Nitrososphaeraceae archaeon
TAACAAATAAGATTTGGTGATCCCGCAAAAAAGATTTCACTCAAACTATTCATTTAGTATTAGTAATGATAGCAGATATTCTCGGTCTTAGGTAAAATTATACATTTAAGCCTAGTAGGAAGAGAACATCCTTTTTTTGCTACAATTTGACATCCCTTTGTAAATTGATAGGCGCTAATCATTCTCATTTTTTGATAATAATGTTAGATTACTTACAATCCGTTAAATCATACAATTGGTAAATGAACTTCGTCTTCGGGTGATTATTGTTTGATCACGGTACTGAAATCGTAGTGAATTGCAGGGATGTTAGAATTATGATTCCCTTGAGGTTATCAGATTGTTTTCTGTCATCGTATCTTTCTTACTATAAAAAATATTGTACATTTTTTTAAGTAATGAGTTATCAAACTCCTTTATTATATAATGCTATTACTTCTTGAATGATAAAGATTTTATCATTAAGTGTGCTACTAATATTAACAGTCCTGATTATAACCGGACCAACTGCACAAATGGTTTTTTATCAAAGCGTTACTGCTCAAGGATCAAATAGTTACGAAAGTAGTACCTCAAATTTTGATATAAATAGCATATTTAATAACCTTCAAAACAGTTTTCTAAATCCAATAGATGGATTGAATTCCGACAATGCTAAAGTTCAAGGATCAAATAGTTACGAAAGTAGTACTCAAATTTTGATATAAATAGCATATTTAATAACCTTCAAAACAGTTTTACCGATCCACTGGGACAAGTTGACATAACTTTTCCTCCTGAACCCACTGACTCTATGGTGCCTGTAAATCAACCAAGCTCCACTGACTCTATGACCCCTGTAAATCAACCAAGCTCCACTGACTCTATGACGCCTGTAAATCAACCAATCTCCACTGACTCTATGGTGCCTGTAAATCAACCAAGCTCCACTGACTCTATGGTGCCTGTAAATCAACCAAGCTCCACTGACTCTATGGTGCCTGTAAATCAACCAAGCTCCACTGACTCTATGGTGCCTGTAAATCAACCAAGCTCCACTGACTCTATGGTGCCTGTAAATCAACCAAGCTCCACTGACTCTATGACGCCTGTAAATCAACCAAGCTCCACTGACTCTATGATGCCTGTAAATCAACCAAGCTCCACTGACTCTATGATGCCTGTAAATCAACCAATCTCCACTGACTCTATGACCCCTGTAAATCAACCAATCTCCACTGACTCTACGACGCCTGTAAATCAACCAAGCTCCACTGACTCTATAACGCCTGTAAATCAACCAAGCTCCACTGACTCCACTGACTCTATAGCACCTCAGAGCGATAAATCCAAGGACGAATCAAAGCTCCACTGACAAACCCTCTACCACTGAAGAATCAACTCCACATGACTCTACTGACTCTATAGCACCTCAGAGCGATAAATCCAAGGACGAATCAATCTCCACTGACAAACCCTCTACCACTGAAGAATCAAGCTCACAGATCCACTGACTCTATAGCACCTCAGAGCGATAAATCCAAGGACGAATCAACTCCACTGACAAACCCTCTACCACTGAAGAATCAAGCTCACGATTCTACTGACTCTATAGCACCTCAGAGCGATAAATCCAAGGACGAATCAACCTCCACTGACAAACCCTCTACCACTGAAGAATCAAACTCCACTGACTCCACTGACTCCACTGCACCAGCTCCACTGACTCCACTGACTCCACTGACTCCACTGACTCCATACCACTGACAAACCAACTCCACTGAAGAATCAATGCTCCACTGACTCCATAGCACCTCAGAGCGATAAATCCAAGGACGAATCAAGCTCCACTGACAAACCCTCTACCACTGAAGAATCAAGACTCCACTGACTCCACTGACTCCATAGCACCTCAGAGCGATAAATCCAAGGACGAATCAAGCTCCACTGACTCCACTGACTATAACACCTCAGACCGATAAACTCCAAGGAAGAATCAAGCTCCACTGACTCCACTGACTCTATAGCACCTCAGAGCGATAAATCCAAGGACGAATCAACTGACTCCACTGACAAACCCTCTACCACTGAAGAATCAGACTCCACTGACTCCACTGACTCTATAGCACCTCAGAGCGATAAATCCAAGGACGAATCAAGCTCCACTGACAAACCCTCTACCACTGAAGAATCAATCTCACTGACTCCATAGCACCTCAGAGCGATAAATCCAAGGACGAATCAAGCTCCACTGACAAACTCTCAAATGCAGCCATTGAAAAACCGGTAGGAATTACGAAGGTGATATCTCCAACCAATACAAATCCTTCAATTGAAAGCTAATCCTGAAATCAGCAGGTCATGATATCTTCAGAGTTACAATTTTTTTATCTTCCACTATCGGTTAAGACCTTCAACGAAAAGAAATCCGAAAGATTAGATTAAGTGCCACCTTTTTAAGGATTGAATAATTAATACAAACTGCTGACAACCAAATTATCAAGTAGTAATCTTATATCGAATCATAGTCACATTTTTTTGAAAAGTCTTGTCCAGTTTGGCCTGTCGCCATATTCCATTTTATTCACTGTCAAACTTGAGCCTTGTAAATAGAAATTGGCATGGCAAAGATTGATAGGAATTTAGATATCTTTTTTTGGTAAATTAAGTTAGATGACTTCCTATTGTCCGAGCACAGCAATCATACAAATAGGTTCAAGATTGGTGTTTAATAAAGACCGTCAAGTTTAGAGAGTATGTCTAAAAATGATCAGCAGGGCCAGTGTGAGCATATTAATCAAGCCGATTTGGAAAAGCCAGGGAATACACAGGGTTGTGAAGAATGTGAAAAAACCGGTTCCGAATGGGTACATTTGAGACTTTGTCTAACATGTGGTCATGTCGGATGTTGCGACGCTTCGAGAAATAAACACGGAACAAAGCATTTTAAGGATACTATGCATCCTGTAATCAAATCATTTGAACCAGGAGAATCATGGAAGTGGTGTTTTGTGGATGAAATATTTGCAGAATGAGGTTTTAGATACGATGTAGAAGGAGTTGATCGAATTGGATAACTTGCTCCAAATTTAACAGTAAATGTCATTCAAATGATGACTTGTTCTCTAACTGGTAAGCCTCCTCCATAAACCAACCTTTAACGACAAGTGTATTTTTAGATAAAGGAGAAACCGTTTTGATTTAGTTATCTACAATAGGCATTTGGGGATGACATTTCAGCGAGGATTATGTAAGAATTGATAAACTATGAGAATACCTTACTAATAATATCTTTAAACAAATAAAGAATAGAATTCTCAAGGCCTCAAAATAAAAAAATCTTTATGATTAATTAGGTCATAATATTTTCGCATCTTAAATTACTAGATATGGAAATTATCCAACAATAAAATTCTCCACAACTCAATTAACGTGATAATTTCATTTTTCTCTCAGACCAACACAAACACACTATTTAGAATTATTGTTGCTTGTAATTTAACCAGATTCTATCCTCTTTAATTATACCTTAGCATAATGCTCGTATCGCTTTTCTATTCCTCTATTACTCCCGGTTTCGATCTATATCTACGATTTATTCAGTTCTGCCGGTTCCATAATACTGCTAATCTGGTTCTGATGATTTAGATTCATTTGGAGACTTGGACTCAGAATCTGACATCATTTTTTCTTTCAGCCAATTTTAATCCTAATTTTATCAAATATGGCGCTAAGAATGTAGAAATCAGGGTTATAGTACCAATAATAGGTAATATAAAAGAACTCACCACTCCAATGTCTATTCCTCCCTTCGCTACAATTAGCGACATCTCTCCACCTCTTGATGCCGAGAGATCGATACCGGTCTGCATGGCAGTGAGTTTGCTAAATCCTTGATATCTTGAAGTTAAGAAAACAATAGCAAATTTTACGACTGAGGTAACACCCACAAGTATTAGTGCGGGAATTATGAATACTGGTATCAAATTGATATCCATTAATGCCCCTACTGAAACGAAGAATAACGCAACGAACATATCTCTGATGGGTGTCGTTAGGATGCTTGTAACAGCATGAGATTTTGATTCAGCTATTAATACTCCTGCAAAAAAGGCCCCAACCGCTACTGAAATCCCAAGCAAGTTTGAAACATATGCAAAGCCAAAGGCTAGACCAAGTACAGCCACTACCAAAACGTCACTCTGATTTGTCCTTGCAACAAAATCGACTAAGCGTGGAATCGTTCTCGAACCTATTATCAAAACCCCAGCAATAAATGCTATCGTTATGCCTATGGGGATTAAGATTTCTACTATCGATATATTTCCTGTTACAGTGGTTGAATGCAATAAGGCAAATATAGACAGTATTATTATGTCCTCAATTATCAGAATCCCTAAAGTAAGATATGAAGCCTCCTCTCTTAGGATTTTTAATTCTTCTAAAACCTTCATTATTACCACTGTGCTAGAAACAGATAATGCAACTGCCATAAACAGGCTATCATAGAATGACATATTCAGTGCTTGACCCACAAAAAACCCTGCAATCATTGTTCCAGTTTGTTCTGCTAAAGTGATGATTGTAGCTCTTTTACCAATTTTTTTTAGATTTCGAATGGGGAATTCCATTCCGACTGTAAATAGCAGCAAAATTATTCCAATTTCTGCAAATAAATTTAAAACTTCTACATTGCTAATGAAACTGAAAGGAGGGGTATGTGGTCCTATGATTATACCTGCTCCTATGTATCCCAAAATTAGTGGCTGCTTCAATTTGTATGAAATAATCGTCATTACCGCTGCGATTATCATTATTGTCGCAAAATCTTGTAAAATTTGGGTTATTTCTATAGCCACAGTAAAAATTAATATATATATTATATAAATAATTGTAATTGTTTATTTGACATTGTGTCGAAAGAGCTTTATTGACCTAAATATGAGATTCCGATTCTGATAATGCAGAGTTTTCCGAATTGAAATTAATTTGGAATTACATCAACAAATTGTTTCACAGAAGAGTGACACAGTCTTATTTATTCCATCTTTAATCCTGGTTAGGGGATCTTTTCACCTTCCGCAGTTATTTTATAGTGGTCGACATTATTTGCACTAACAAAAAAATAGAAATCTCTTTCATACCCTGGTTTAAAAGTTGACGAAGCAGGGGTAATGAATCTACTGGTTTCTGAAACGGTGGAATTTTTAGAATCGAATAATTCTACCAGAACTTTTACATCCCTAGTATCGAATGTCGAATTATTTATAGCTGTGCCTTTAACAGTTATTAATCCTGTTGGACTCTCCCCTACTTCAATTTCTCTAAGCTCAAGATTAATTATTGTGCTAGATAGTGAATTTATAATTCCTTGTTCTTGCGAGTTTACTTGATTTGTTGGTAGATTTACTAGAAATATGATGACTATTAGAACACTTGGAATCAAAATGAAGGAATTTCTTATTATATTCACTCTTTTTCCTCTCCCTGCTTAATATTTCATACCGTAACCTAGATATGAATTGTTCTTCGGAAGGTAAAGTTATAATAATTTAATAAAACTTTAAAGTTTTTGTATTTGAAACTAAGATTGAGTTAATTGTGCAGTAACTGGATGATGAGATTGTGAATAATACTAATAAAATATTTTAATATCAATATCTTGATTTATTCAATAAACGAGAAATTGTCTTCTTATATTAGGAAAATCTCTGAATTGGACATACTATATTTTCTGAAAACACAGTAATTCGGAATAGATCCTTATAAATTATATTTAACTTACTCTGTCCCCGTCTTCTACTTCAATAATTTGGTCGTCTGGATATTTGACCACCTGAATATTACAATGCTTGCATTCGTAGTATTGAATGTCATGCCTATGACTAATAGATCCGTTCAGCCATATCATCATATTTCCACATCTTAAACAAGACATAGTCATATACATGACTGACAAATCTGTGATATTAAACTCTTTTGATTTTTTAATAATTTAGATTAAAAGAGCTTTTAGATAAATATTCATAAATACTAAAACTTATTAACCTAGAGACGATTGTAATTTACACAATCATTTATATAATAAGGACAAATGGTAAAATTATGAGTTTGTACCCCGAGCTTAGAATTATAAACAGTGACAATGTACCAAAACTAGCAATTGGTATCTTAGCCGTCATAGCAATATTTAGTATTTATATAGTAGGATATGATCAAGGACAGCTTTTTAGTATGGTACAAGGAAGCGAAGCTTTTGACACAATGTGGCTTCATGAATTTACTCATGATATAAGACACGCTGCCGGTTTCCCATGTCACTAGACTCACTATATGTTTTCTTTTTAGCCTGATATTCTCATAGATAAAACAATATTTCATATATTATTCAATCTATTTATCAGGATCACCTCTAAATACAGACAATTTCTCATTGATTATGGTAGATTGTGTTGTTGCTTTTAACCCGCATTTCTAAGTTGTAAAATTTATATTAAAATTGTATATGATAGAGATCGTATCCATGGGTAAAAAAATAAATGTTGCAATTGCCGGCGTAGGAAATTGCGCTTCTGCTCTCGTTCAGGGAATTCACTATTACAATTCTAATTCATCGTCTAAGGATTCTGTCGGTCTTACATCATTTAACCTTGGAGGCTATGAGCCAAGTGATATTAATTTTGTTGCTGCGTTTGATATTGCCGAATCAAAAGTAGGAAAGGATCTGTCTGAAGCTATCCTCTCACCACCAAACAATGCCCTGCAAATTGTTGATGTTCCTCCGACTGGAATTAAAGTTCAAAAGGGTAAAGTGTTAGATGGGGCAGGGAGGCATTTTTCAGAGGTAGTAAAACTTTCTGGTGAGACACATGTCGATGTTTACAATGCACTTAAAGAAACACATGCTGATATTTTGATTAATTATTTGCCTGTGGGTAGTAGAGAGGCTAGCAGATATTATGCTGAAAAATGCCTAGACGCAGGTGTTTGTTTTATTAATGCAATCCCAGTTTTCATATCATCAGATTCTGTTTGGCAAAAACGTTTCGTTGAAAAAAATGTTCCTTGTGCAGGCGATGATGTAATGAGCCAATTAGGTGCTACCGTAGTTCATAAGACTTTGGCAAAGTTGTGGGTGGACAGAGGAGTCTCAATAGATGAGACATATCAATTGAATGTTGGTGGGGATATGGATTTCTACAACATGTTAGATGAAGAACGATTGGAAGACAAGCGAGTTAGCAAAACTTCAGCGGTACAGGCTATGATACCATATGACGTGCCGATGAGGATAGGTCCATCTGACTATGTTAATTTTCTTCATAATGATAAAGTTTGCTATATTTACATGAAAGGTAGATTTTTTGGAAAGGTGCCATTAGAATTAGATGTGAAACTACGTGTCCCGGATGCATATAATAGTTCAGGTGTGATGATTGATGCAATTAGAGGCGCCAAAATCGCACTTGATAGAAATATTTCTGGACCTTTAGAGAGTATCTCTGCGTATTGTTTTAAACACCCTCCAGTTCAGATGTCATACTCAACTGCGAAATCTAGTTTCATTGATTTTATCGAAGGAAAAAAGGAACGATAGGCTAATTTGGTTTATTTTCATTGGCCCAATATCCACGTTGATTTTTGAACTTATTTTAGCATATACGTTGGTTTTGCTAGATCAGTAATATCTATCCAACATTTTGCAATCTTATCAAGGCAGGAAATACTGTTTATCATTGCAATTGAATATGTATCGTTTATCACAATCTCCTTATCAGATGTTATATGTTTTTTTAATTCAGAAATTGATTCCTTAAATTCTTCATAGTTTTCATTTACCTTAAACGCCTTATCTCTGCTTGTACTTGTAAAAGCCTCAATGGAATAGTGCTGCATTTCTTCCAGTGAATGCCCCGTTTTCCTAATCAAGTCAGCGATCTGCTTTTTTTCCTTAAGTTCAGATAGGTATGATACCAATTCTGCTATTAAATCTCCCGCATTTTCTAGATAATTAGCTGCTATCCTGTAATCAAGCATATCTATATTACTTAGATTCAGGTTGCTTGCAAGTTTCTTATTCATAATAGCTGTTCTTATTACTCTAACTAAAAGGAAATATTGTCTGTCTATTTCATCGTCTCGACTGTCAATTTTCTTCTTTAGATCTCTTCCAAAGCCTTCACTAAGTGAACGAATAGTTTCCTTGAACATTCCTGTTATGATTGAATTCATCATACTCAATATTTTTTCAATGTTTAAAGTTTTAGCATCAATTAAGAATTGAAGATGTATGTTATAGCTGATTCTCATCTACAATCTCTAGTCCAATTAATTTTCTAGTAGCCCTTTTTATTGTTTCACTATCTTCAAATGATATCTGATTCTTCGAATGTATGTTTATCATATTATACCCCAATAGGTAAGCACCAAAAATCTTGTTTAGAAGGATTTTGATTAATTTATCCTTAATTTCTACCTGTTCAGCAGCGTCATTTTTTGATTGTTGGTTACTATTCTCCTGCCCATACTCAAATTCTATCTTTATTTCTTCGTCTTGGTAATTATCATAAATTGAAATGGTGTTGTCGATATTAGTTTCTATGGTTAGGCTGTTTCCCTTACCTAGTGAGTTTTTCTTTATCCAATCATTTGGAAGCGATATAAGAATACTACTGCCGATTTGTTGTAATATTCGAGTATATATTGTCATAATTTGTATATATGAATATAAATAAATTATACTATATTTTTATATTTACTTTTGATATTAATAGAGTGTAGTGGTTTTAGTTACTCAAGTGCCTGTGGCAGTGGCAAAGGCGTATAGTCCTGGTCACATTACTGGTTTCTTTTCCACACCGGACTCACATATTTCAACAATAGATCCAAAATTTCTTGGATCTATGGGTGCTGGTTTTAGCATTGATAAAGGAATTACATCTACCGTTAAAGTATTTTCTTCAAATGAAAAGAACTATGAAATAAAACTAAACGGGATCCCTAATTTTGAGCTAAAGGTATCAAATTTTGTCATAGCATCTTATATGCGGGTAATCCGTGAGCCTGTTTATCTTTCAATTGAACATGAATCTGATTTACCTATTGGGTATGGTTTGGGATCCAGTGGCTCGGCCGCTCTAAGTCTTTCTTATGCCCTTAATGAGGCGTTAAAGACCAACCTAACCAAAGTCCAAGCAGCTCAAATAGCACATAACGCTGATGTAGTTTGTAGAACTGGACTGGGAACAGTGATATCGGAATTTACAGGTGGTTTTGAGCTTCGATTGAGTGTTGGCGGACCTGGCATTGGCCGAGTTATCAAATCTAAATTGTCAACAGACTGGTGCGTTATCGTTTTATGCCTTGAACCTATTAAAACAGAACTATGGTTAGATAAGTGGGTTACAAATGAGAACAAACACTCTTTGAATCTTCTGGGTAGAAAAATGGTAAATGTTTTACATCAAGATCCAAAAGTGGAATCATTTCTTGAGATGTCTTATCAATTTGCTCATGAATATCATTTGGATAAGGGCAAATGTCAAAACCCACTAAACCTTCTGCAGGCAGAAGGCATTCAGGCTAGTGTGGCACTCTTTGGACATACTTTATTTACTCTGACCGAAAGAGACAAGGTACCTAGAATTGTGAAATTACTAGAACAATTTAAGGGCCAATTACTGGTGTGTGGCATTGATAATTTGGGTGCCAGATTAGTTAGAAGAAATGACTAAGTATGGAAAGGAAAATAAAATTACACGAGAGTCATCCAAGGTATTTATCATTGTTAGCACGAGAAAAACTGGTAACAGGTTTCAAGCGGGGTTTAGTAGCATCAGAGGGTCTAATCGCTCACGGGAGAGGGGAATGCTTTGACTATTTGCTAGGAGAATGCACAACAGAATCCGCTAGATCTGCCATAAATGTTGCTTCTGCCATCTTATTACTCGCTAAATATCCGGTAATTTCTATAAATGGTAACGTGACAGCTCTATGCGTAGACCAGATATGTGGGTTAAATAGATCTCTAGAATACTCAGCTGTTGAAATAAATCTTTTTTACTATACAAAAGAGAGAGAAAAGTTGATATCTGAAGAATTCAAAAAATACGGATTGACAAGAATATTTGGTATTGATCCCAAAAATCTTGTAAGCATTCCTGAACTAGAGAGCAACAGAAGATTTGTCGACAGGGACGGAATATCTAAAGCTGACGTTGTCTTTGTACCTCTAGAGGATGGTGATAGAACCATAGCCTTAAAACGGATGAATAAGAAAGTCATCACTGTGGATTTGAACCCACTTTCAAGAACTGCATTGTCATCGGATATAACAATAGTCGATAATATTGTAAGGGTAATTCCCCAACTTATCAAATGCGTGGAATATCATAGAAACCATTCTAGTGAAAATGACCTTAAGAATCTTATTGAGAGCTTTGATAATTTGGATGGCCTAAAAAAGGCACTTGAAGTAATGAAATCCAAACAGATTCCATTTCAATAAAAATGAACCAGGTATTCATTCTACTGGGTTTTTTAGACTCTTATGTTGGGAGTTATGATTAGATCTGATTCCAAACATCAGTATTTTACAACAAAAAAAGAAAGAAAGTGAAAAGATCACAGTTGTAACTGCTTATGACTACACCACTTCAAGGATATGTGATGAATCCGGAGTTGATATATTACTTGTTGGTGACAGTGCAGGTATGGTTATGCTTGGATACTCAAGTACCATACCTGTTACTATGGAAGAAATGATGGTCTATTGCAGAGGTGTTATTAATGGATCAAACAATACTGTAATCATTGCTGATATGCCCTTTGGGTCGTACCAATTTGATCAGTCATTGGCTTTTTTAAATGCCACAAAATTTATTAAATTAGGTTGTCACGGTGTAAAAATTGAAGGTGGTGTCGAAGTTGTTCCTATTATAAAGAAACTTACGGAATATGGAATCCCAGTTATGGGGCATATTGGATTAAAGCCTCAGACCTCATTACTATGGGAGGGTTACAAGGTGCAAGGGAGGACCGCTAATGCTGCAATCTCATTGCATCAACAGGCAATAGAATTAGAAAAAGCTGGAGCTTTTAGTTTAGTACGAGAATTAGTGACCAGTCAAGTGGCTGAACAAATTTCCAGATCACTAACTATTCCAACGATTGGGATAGGTTCAGGTAGCGGGTGTGATGGCCAAGTTTTAGTATTTCAAGATCTAGTTGGATCCTATAATAACTTTAAACCAAAATTTGTAAAGCGATACTTGGAATCTTTTCCTTTAATATTAGGTGCGATGAAAAATTATGTTTCAGACGTAAAAAATGGTAAATTTCCAGACGCTGATCATTCATTTTTTATTGCAGAAGAGGAGTTATTGAGATTCAATAAATATCTTAATACAAAAGCGAATATTCGCAGGTTGAATCTGGAATAAATCGGATCGAATTGAAATGGTAGAAGATAAATCCCTCATTAGAAGATCCGTTGATAGTAACAACGATGATAAATTTGATGTACACCCGTCAAAGGATATTAAATGCACTTTGGGAAATGAATTATTTGGAAAAAGAATTGTAATTTGTGTCACCGCTAGTGTAGCTTGTTACAAGGCGATTGACTTGATCAGATTATTGATGAGACATGGCGCTGAAGTATTTGTGGTAATCTCAAAGACGGTTGAAAAATTTATGAATAAAGATTATTTTTTGTGGGCCAGTGGGAATCCGGTTATATCAGAACTTTCTGGAAATTTGGAACATGTAAGAATAGCTAATTTTAAAACATCTGACCTGATAATAGTATATCCATGCACAGCTAATACCATAGGCAAATTTGCAAATGGAATTGATGATACACCCGTAACTTCAGTTTTATCGATAGGGCTAGGAGCAAGAGTACCTATAATAATTGCTCCTGCGATGCATGATGCTATGTACCAAAACACGATAATCAAACAAAATATACAAGATTTAGAAAAAATTGGAATAGTGTTTGTAAATCCGATCCTTGAAGAAGACAAGGCCAAGGCTGCAACCGTTGAATCCGTGTTATTACAAAGTGTTGATCTTGTCAAAAATCAAACTTCAAATTCTGGGAAGAATAATTCAATCCCAAACGATCATTTAGATTGGTTTTTCTGTAAATGTTCGATTAATGATTCGATTCAATTAGGTAATGAACAAATGCGATCATTTATGAAAAATAGAAAGATTTTGATATCTACGGGCAGTACCGTTGAGCACATAGATCCAATTCGGGTCATTTCTAATACCAGTTCCGGTAAAATGGGTTATTTCCTGTTAAAGAAGGCTATTGATTTGGGATTAGATGTTACTCTTGTTAAAGGATCGACAATGATCGATTTAGAATATACTAAATTGAAGGACCAGTTTGATTTTAAGATGGTTGAAGTTAGAACAAGTCAACAAATGCTGGGTAGTGTAATGGGGGAGTTATCTTCAAGACCTTATGACATAATCATACTTGCTGCAGCAGTTTCTGATTTTAGACCCGAATTTTCTTCGAGTGATAAAATCACAACCGACCGCGATTCTTTTGTCATTAAACTTGTGCCAACTAGCAAAATAGTCAATCAAGTCAAAAACATCCAAAGAAAGACATTCTTAGTTGCTTTTAAAGCTGAATATCACGTTTCAGACCGAATTCTAATGGAAAGATCATATCGGAAACTACTGGATTCTGATGCCGATATGGTTGTTGCCAATGACGTAGGCACTGAAGGAGCACTTGTTGGCTCAGATTCCAATAAGATCATGATTGTAGATAAATTCAAGAATTATTATGATTTTCCCCTTCAAAATAAAGAATCTGTTGCAGAAAACATTCTAAAATTGATATACGTAAATTTATCTGGTAGGCAACGAAATGATGAATCCTAGGTTAGAGTCTAATACCAAATAAATACGGCCTAATAATATCCATATATTTATGATTAATCCCTCTGTTTTATACAAATAAAATTATATAAAGAGGTCAAAAGTAACACAATCATTTGTCATTAAGTAAGTTATTGAGTCGTCAGAATGATATTTTAGTTATGCCCGGTGTATACGATGCTTTGACCGCCAAGATTGCTGAACAAGTAGGTTTTGAGGCTATTTTTCAAACTGGATACGGAACATCGGCGTCATTGTTAGCATTGCCAGATTTTGGATTCTTAAGCATTACAGAAACTGTTGAAAATGCACGGAGGATAACTCGAGCAGTTGATATACCATTAATTGTAGATGTGGATACTGGATACGGTAACCCTTTGACTGTATCTAAATTAGTAAATGATTTACAAAGAATAGGAGCATCGGGGATCTTTCTTGAAGATCAAGTTTGGCCAAAAAGGTGTGGTCATATGATGGGTAAGGAAGTTATCGATTCTCAAGAATACATTCAAAAACTAAGATCTGCTATTGATGCTAAGAAAAAAGGCTCAGATTTCACAATCGTGGCCAGAACTGATGCTATGGCTCCACTGGGCATTGAAGAGGCTATAAAAAGGGGAAAGTTATATAGAGAAATTGGTGCTGACATTGTTTTTGTGGAGGCCCCGCGTTCTGTCGAAGATATGAAAAAAATTGCCGATCAAATTGATGCCCCATTAGTAGCTAACATGATAGAGGAAGGTATAACACCTAATTTGACCTCGACTGAACTTTTAGAGATGGGTTACAAAATTGCCCTCTTCCCGCTTTCTGGATTATATTCCTCCGCCTTTGCGTTATTTGAAACGTTTAAAACTTTGAAAGAGACAGGTACTACGAAGACGCTAAAAGATAAAATGATGAAGTTTAAGGAATTTAATAAACTAGTTAGCCTGGATAAATACATGACCATGGAAAACAAATATGTTTGATTCTATGTCAATAACCTAAACTTGACTATTTTTGAATGCATATACTGTTTTTGCTATTCTAATAGTTTTTGGCATTGGCTGTTTAATTGGGATCATTCCAATAATCCAAAACTTTCCATTTCCTGTAGGCTACGATTCTATAAATTACTATCTACCTGCTCTCTATGATCTGAATTCTAACCCGGTAATTGGGGGAACATTATTTCCAGTTTATGTATTTTTGGTATATTCCTTTCATTTGATCTCTTTCTCCGATCTATATCTTGCCTTTAACGTTGTAAACATTGTATTATATGGATCTCTTAGCGTTACCACGTTCCTTTTGGTTAGTGGTGTACTTAGACAATCAGTTAGTAAAAGTATATTGTTTGCCATTTTTGTTATATTCCAGCTAAGTGTCCTTAGAATGGCATGGGATCTACATAGAGATATTTTGGCACTTGTTTGTCTTAACCTTAGTTTAGTTACTATAAATCATTTGAAGTCGAATAATTTCAATAGATGTGTACTCTTACAATACGTTACTGTTAGTGTTCTTTATCTGGTTACATTATTTTCTGATAGAATGATGGGAGTTTTATTAATCATATCATCAATCTTCTTTTCTATTAGATACAAACTCCTTCTTCTAGGTACTATTAATTTATTATTACTAACATTATTTCTAACTTACTTCTTTCTGTTAGATGATATAACTTTTGTTTCTATTGGGTTGAATCCAGTAGATACATTAGTGAATCCTGCATATAACAAAAATAGTCTTTCTCCTTACGATTTACTTGTATTGCAACTTTCACTATATGGGATCCTCATTCCATTTTTTATAGTAGGTTTTCTTAAAAAGTCAAATTCGTTAATCCTCAAGATTCCCACTCTAGTGACAATTTTACTATCATTTTGTTGGCTCCTCATCCCTAATCATAGTTATTTGGTACCGGAGCGTTGGATTATTCTTTCAGGATTTTTTATTTCCATCTTCGGACTATATGGGTTCTTCTTTATCGCTGATAGATTTCTAAATTCAAAACTTAGAAATCTAGTTTCGGTCTTATTTGTTTCTTCTTTTATTACTTATGGAATTTTATTTATAGTTCTCCCTTATGGAATTGTTTTTACCATCCCTTCTATATTTCAAACCCAAACTGGATTAACAATCCCGCTGTCAATGTCTTTTAATTCACTAGAGATATCCAAGAATCAAGACTTGGTGAATTCTATCGATTGGATTAATACCAATACTAAGAATAATTCAGAAATTATTGGAACACTGCACTGGCGAGGGTGGTTTCATTTATTTTTAGAAAAACCCCGTCAGTATATTTTTTCTGAGACTGTATCTTTACCGAGTAATTATTACACAAATGAGAAAAATGGAACTGCCTTGTACGATAACCTGAAAAGCAAAATTGATTTTCAGTGTGTTAAAGTGGGGGAATACACAAACACTAGTTCCGTTTCTGGAAATGAAAGAAATATTTACTTGATCGATTCCAAATCAGGTTACAATGATAATTATTCATCTTATCCGGTAGTTCATGATTCAAAATATATTAATATTTATGAAATTACTGATTCAATTTGTGGTTGATCTATGCTTAATTCTATCCTGGCTTTATTAATGACTTAATTTTTTCTATCTGGGTCTTTCTGGTAAATTTTCTAATATCATCCGGATACATGCTATCATATCCCTCAAGTTTCGGTTTATAAGATATATAATGATATAACATATACAAGGCTCCAATCCTTCCAATAGGCTTACTGGTACCAAAATATAGGAAAAATCTCCCAAATGCAAATAATGGATGATAACCCAGGGTTCTCATACTAGCGCCGAATTCATAGAAATGGTGATTTTGCCCAAGGGGTCGAGTGTGCTCAAATTTTGCCTCTTTTAGGATGGTCTCTTTATACCCATTTTTTCTCGATGCAATCAAAATAGCGGATTCATATCCCATTTTCTCAGGGTATTGAACGTATTCTTTATAAAAGAAGGAATTTCTGACAAATCTACCTGCTCCACGAGGAGTCTTATAACTACCATCATCAAGATTCCCAGATACGACCGCATAATCTATCTTGTTATCCATAAATGCAATTATTTTTTCAGCATAATCTTCGTCATAGATAGTATCATCTGTGGCTATCATGTGGTAATCTGTTTCCTCCAACTTTTTTTCAGCCTTCAGAGCCAAGGCTTTGTTCCAGTTTTTGACAATTCTAGAAATATCATAACCCAAATCAGGATTAGAGATGATATATAAATTATCGATTTTATTAGATATTTTTTTTAAAATTTTTCCAGTATTATCTTTAGAGCCGTCATCTATTACAATTATATAGGATGGTTGAATTGTTTGGTTAGATAGCGACATTATGGCCCTTTCAATATCGTTTTCGGAATTTCTACATGTTACAATTGTAAAATAAGTTCCCATGGCTACTGTTATCTAAATATTATATTAAACTCATATACATATATAATTTTTAGATTATGTGGTCAAATAAGAATTGTGATGACTTTTCTTGGAGGTTTATGCAATATGCATTCTTGAATAATCTCAATATATTTAATACCCTGATTAAGGGTTGGTCAGGTTGATTTAGTATTATTATTCTAAAAATGACACTCGGTGCTATGTCCATGATGCCAGATATCTCAAAAAAATCACAAAAAATACTTCGGATATGAGAAAATATTAAAGAAGTTTATTATAAAGATAGTTTTAATCCTATAATGATTATGCTAATTTTTTATAAAATTCTTGTTTTAATACTTAGAGGAGGGAGGACAGCTAACTCTTTATATTTAATCCCTATAAGATATCAATTAGCACATGGTTTATAATTTCATGCATTTATCTTATTCTTATTAGAATGCGTATTCTCCACATAGAAGATGCTGCCGCTGTGGCATGTATACTGGCTAAATATCAAAATTTAACACATGAGTGTAAATCTAAAGTTGTTAAGCTCGATAAATATGATAAATTTGGATTTTACAAGTTTTACAAAGACTACGTAAATATCACAACATCGGAAGAATTATTTTTCAATTCCATTCTTGAAGAATCAAAAAAAGCTGATATTATTCATGTGCATAGCAAAGTAGAATTGGTTCCATATCTTCGTAATAAATATGGGAAATCAAAAAAAATAGTTTTGCACTATCATGGGACTGATATAAGGGGATTAAAAAACCAAAAACTTCCCCACCGTTCAAGAATTTCTGATGCTGCGATCCGACTGATATATCTATATAGACGCACAAGGAATGCTGTTTTACTAAAAAAAAGAATACATTCAAAGGTTCAATCTTTGTCAGATTTGATAATCGTCTCAACTCCCGATTTACTTCAGTATGTCTCAGCAAAAGGAGGAATAAAAAAAATATACCTTCCAAATCCCGTAGATTCTGATCTTTTTAATCCAGACATTATTCCTTCTGACTATTCTAGTGACAGTCCACCAGCGGAAGCCGTTACGATGGATACCGAAGTGACTAACATGTCGTGGGTGCATAATTATTTAAAAACAAATAATATTAATTTTGACATTGATGTATATGATCGAATTAAACATCCTTTGATGTACTCCGAATTACCTAGATTTTTGAAGCGCTACAAGATATATGTGGATATTAGGTATGTTGACGGAAAAATCTTACCTAATTTAAGTAAGACTGGGTTAGAGGCATTGGCCTGTGGCCTAGATGTATTGGATTTTGACCTTAGATTTAGACACGGTCTACCCATAGAACATTGTCCATTAGCGGCTGTCTCTAAACTTTCTGAAGAATATGCTCAACTTTGAATTAATGAATAATATTGTCCTCTATATTTTCACAAATTTGATAAATCGCAAAACAATTTTATATCATTGGTCATAGTTTCAATAGTATCTTGTAAAGCTGGATTGTCAAGACCAATCTGGACTGTTTCTAACAAAAAGTGAGAATTGAGTTTATTACTATTCATTATATGTGTTTTCCATAATTTACGATGATTTTGATGTATGAGAATATTTATTTATGCTATCCCATCCACAATATTTCTAGTTGAGGATCTTGCATTTATCTACTGAGGGGCTCCCAGACTGGAGAATCGAAAAATCTGCGATTACCGCAAAAAGTCAGGGACATGATGTATTATTTGCAGGATCTAAAAGTCCGTTTAATTACAATAGAAAGACATTTTCTAAAGTCTATGAAATCACCTGGTCAGCAAAAGCTAGATATGGATTGCCGTATTACTGGAGTTTGGTTCAAAAACAACTATCGAAGATTATTAAAGAGGCACGTCCCGAGATGGTCCATGCTCATAATATTTTTTCTGCTAAGATGATGCTTGAATTTGATTTACCGTTTATTTACGACGATCACGAGTATTGGTCTAGACATTCTCGGTTACTCTTAGAAATGGAAAAATTAAATGAGGATAAATCTGAAAACGCAAACGCAGGTAAAAAAATTAGGAATATGCCAAAAAAAGTAAAAAGAATTCTGATAAATAGGCATGTCAATCATCTCTGGACCAAATGGGAGGAGGAATTAGTTTCATCCATTCCTACAATAACTGTGTCAAATGAAATTGCAGATGATTTACGTGTGATTGGTAATAGTGATAAAATATTTGTTGTCCCTAATTTCCCAATGAAATTTGAAACTGATGGATTTAAAAGACCGCGGCCGCATGAGCGGTTGTCCAGCTTGTATGCGGGATCAGATGGACACAATAAAAAAAAATATCCTAGCCGAAATATAGACGGTTTATTGGATATATTTGCTAGTCGAGATATTGGTGAGCTAACTATTGTAGGATGGAGCGGGGAATCATCTAAAAATGTAAGATATACCGGGTTCCTGGACAGAGGCGACATGTATGATGAGATGACAAACCACTCCATAGGTTTAGTACCATTTAAGAAACATTGGTCACATGGATATATTAATCCTAACAAAGCGTATGAATATGCTCATACAGGGTTATTTGTAATGTTTACAAACTCATTTATGCCCTTAAGAGATGTTTTGAAAGAACACTGTATGACATTTGAAGATTATGATGATATGGTTTTAAAGTTATCATATTTTAAGCACAACCTGGATGAACTATATGAAAGGAGATTAAAATTATTCGATTTTGCTCGTAATAATCTCAATTGGGAACAAAATGCAGGAAAAATATTCGATGCATATCGAGCTTGTTAATTTTAACATTTTACATTTAATGATTAATCTTATTTTGAACATTCCTTCTAAAATAAAAAAAATTATATCTTGGAGGTGAAGTAGGAAGTCATGTCGTACATCCCTGGAGAGTACTGGGCAGAACGAGGAAAAGACTATAAAAAGAATTTCAAATATTCTGACAAATTTGAATTACAGGAGCAGATGTTAATTGAATATCTAAAAAAGTATTCATTCTCTAGTATTTTAGAAGTTGGTTGTGGCTTCGGAAGAATAACAAAACTATTACTTTCTAATTTTCCTGAAATCACAGATTATTATGCATTTGATCTCTCGTCACATCAAATCGAAAATGCCAAAATTAATATCACAGGTATGCCAAAAAGCGAATCCGTTCAGTTTGCTGTATCCGATATACAATCATTTCAGGCACCTAAGAAGTATGACCTAGTCATCGCATCAGAGGTATTACTCCACATACTGCCTTCAGAGATTGAGCAAGTAATTGGAAAGTTAGTGAGTTTATCAAATAAATATATGTGTAATATTGATTGGTATGAAGAGAAAACCCCAAGGAATGCAGCACCACACAACTTCATTCATCAATATGAAAAAATTTACAAAAGTCTATCTTCTATAGAATCAGTGCACCGAATACCTATAGTAAAGAAAAAAGGATTTTTTTCCAAGATCGATACAAAGCAGTCTATTTTTTTCTCTATATTAAGAGCTTGACTGAACATCACAAATAATTATTATATAGCTTGTCAATCTACAGAAGCAGGATTTTTTATAACATTCTATTAATTAAGTATTGTTTAGAAATCATAACACTCTTTTACCATTTTAGAAATATTCTCTATAGAATGATTTTTTCTGACATAATTATATCCAACCTTGCCTAATCTATCACTCTCCTCTTCATTTTCAATTAAACTTATTAGATCCTTTTTGAATGTATTTTTGGTAGTCCTATAAATTGGTGGCTTATATTTATCATATAAATAATCAGATACATAAGCTATAACTGGTTTGTTTAAAGCCATACCTTCAAGTTCAAATTTTCCATACCAACCTATTTCAGGCATTATCTTTCCGATAACAATATCTGAAGAAGATATCATTTGTAACGTTTGAGAGTGAGAAACATTCAAAATTTCTATTATTTCACATTTATTTTCTCTTTTTAATTCGTTTAATACCTGAGAATAATAGTCACTGGGTGAGGTTGAATAATTCTTATAATAAGGGTAATGTGCTATCCGTTTTATTTTCTTATTTGCTGTATCACCAATTTGAAAGTTATTTTTGAAAGAGATGATTTTCTCGATTTCATTGTAATCAATGGGACTTGGTAACCATTTCCCGTTAGGAGCATATTCTAAAAGATCAGGCGTAGAAACCAAACAAAAATCATTATCATTCTTTCCTCTGATGTCGTTCCCATGATAATGCTTTAGATATATTTTATCATGGTTTCTTTTCTCTAGACTTCTCTTTAAGGTTCCGTATGGATAATGATAATGCCATATGTCGTATTCTTTCTTTAGTTTGCTAAGTAATCTCCATCTAGATATTGGTGATCGATAGTTAACCAGAGTACCACCAAATTGATTGTAAATTTTTTTATTGAAAACATACACATCCACTTCGTATCCTTGCTTCCTCTGATAATCTGCAATTACAGATGCTATTCCTGATATATTGTTAATATGTGCTATTTTCATTATAGAAAATATATTTAGTTCTTATGAATACATATTAATTTTGTCATTAGGAGTAAAACGGATAGGGGTCAGTATACAGATTCGTACTTTAATTGTCCATATGAAATAAAGTTGTGAATCATTTGGATATATCTATTCATATAATATGTCCTATGAGCAAAAATATTTTTGTCTAATATACGATGGGTATTTTTTTGAGATTTGAATTGAAAATAGATAGCGATCGATACTAAAGCCATTGTTAACCTTGTTTTTTTAGGATCATGTTGTTATCCATTCATAGCGGGTATATTTGAAGCAAAATCACTTCGTGTTATCCTATCTACATCTAGTAGGAATTTGGAAATACACATAACTAATGAATCAAGGCAGTAGTATGTATTTTTTATCTATGTGTATTGTTTTGAAAATTTTATTAATACTACTACATGAATCAATTTATGTACCCGATTCATTAAATTTATTATATTAATCAGAACATAGAGCTAATATATGACAAAATTTTTGAATAACGATAATATTGCAAATTTTTTAACCCTAAGATACGATCCTACCATAAATAATTTATTTGATCCATTAAAAAGGGAGAATTTTGCGGAAAATATCATCTGAAAATATTGAAGAGAAAATATCTGAGATAGTTAAAAGGGATTTAGAACTAAAACTATTGGATAAAAAAGTTTCAAGGATCTCACTTGCTTTATCTGGGGGCATAGATTCCGGATTTACCCTTGTAATGATAAGGAAATTATTTCCAGACTTAGATATCGATTCTATTTGTGTTGGGTTTGGGGATGACGATGATGAAATTACTAGAGCAAAGGTTATTGCTGAAAAATATGATTGCAATTTTCACGAATTAATAGTGCATAACGTATTAGAGGATCTTCCAAAGCTCGTATCTGTAGCAGGAGAGCCTAGATGGAATCTCTATCAATATTACGCATTAGAAGAATCTAAAAAATATTCAAATATTTTTTTTTCAGGAGATGGGGGTGATGAAACTTTCGCAGGATATACATTTCGTTATAAAAAATTTTTACAGAATATAGAAAACATTACAAATCATACATGGCTAGAAAAATCAAAAATATATCTTTCATGTCATGAACGTGATTGGGTTCCGAATCAGAGATCAATTGTTTAATAAGAAATTAGAATTTTCATGGGTAAAAATTTACGAAAACTTTAAACCTTATTTTGATAACGATCTCCATCCCATAAATCAAGTACTCTTAGCCGACTTTAATGGTAAATTATTACATGATTGGATACCGTCTAATCATAAATTCGGTAAGTATTTGAATATAGATATAAACTCCTTATTCTTAAATCCTCAATTGATAACCTTATCAGCAAATATACCTTGGAATTTGAAGTATGACTATAAAAGAGATATTGGCAAACTTCCGCTATTATCTATTTTAAACAAATATTCTGGGTTCGATAAATTCGAAGGTAATAAGAAGGGGTTTTCATTAAATCTGCTGAATATGTGGAAAAATTATGGGAGAGAAATAATCATGACTTATCTTAATAACGACTCTGATTCAGTGAAGGAAAATATCATCAATCTGCACTGGATAGTGGATTCTATAAAGTTAATTGATGATGAAATTAATAAAGAACTAAAAATTCGGTACATAAGCAAATTACTATCGGTCTTGTCTTTCGAGATTTGGTACAGGATTTTCGTAACTGGTACATTAAGCGCAAATACAAAATTATAGATTGTTCAAAATTTTTTGAGTATTTAAATAATTTGATAATCTCTACTTACATGTTGCGATTGGGTTTGGTTCAATTTGTATGATATATGTATCTAATTAATAATTGATATGAAATTTACAAAATTACTGAAACCATAGATTCAGCAAAGTTTCTAAATGAGAAAATTAGTATATAATTAATTCTAATAGTAAGACTAAATTAGATAACTTTTTTTATATAATACATGAAGCAGAAACTTTCAAAGGGATTTATAAGGCGTCGATGGTTGGATTTTAGGAACGGACATAGTATCTATCTTGCATTTCTATTGACATTTATTAATTTTATTTTGATATCCTATAATTTCTTGATTAAACAATTGCCATTTGGAATTGGGGATTCCATGACTCTTCCATCATTTATCCTATTATTCGTTCTTATTTACATACCAACAGCAATTACTTTAGGGGTCTGGCATCGAAAACATCAATATTCTGTTGAAAATGAAGCATTGCTTAGACAGAACTGGATGTGGGCTTGGATAAGTCAATATCAGATTCGATTAATTAAGGGTAAGACCAATCCAAAAGAAGACGAATATATTATTAATTATTTGAATGATATACTGGTACGGACAAATAAAAGCGAATTATTGGGAGATGATCATGGTGTTAGTCCATTAACTAAAGAGGAAAAACATGATGATAAAAAATAATATTTATGTGATTGTGTTAAAGATATCATTTTCAATCAATCAAGTTTTTTAGTCAAAATTCTAAAACAAAAGTCTGACTAAACTATGCCGACTTACTATTTATTTGAACTTCCAAATAGAATCTAGTTTTCTCTTGATATGACACCATGATATGCCCTTCGCACCCCAGGTATCTTAATCAAAATCTTTTTTAGCGCAATAGTCGAGGGGGTTTTACTATGTTTTCTCAAGATCCTTAGATCTTTTTTAAAATCACTAATAATCTGTGTCTCTAACGAAATTATACAAATCAAGGATATATCATCTTTGATAAAAAATGTAAATCCTAATTCCATTAATTCCTCTTTTGACCAAACTGATCTATGAGTTTCATAAATATTACCAAATGCATCTTCTTGAGGACTAGGTTTTTTTGGAGTACTAATAATAATCCCACTATTTTTTTTTAGCAGGGTTTTTACCAACTCTTTACCTTGATCTTTTTCAAAATGTTCTAGTACATCAATAAGTAGAACTAAGTCATAGCGAATCTTCAATTTTTGCACAATGTCTAATATGTTCTCATTGTAGATATTGTCATATACATACCTGTGTAACGGAGAAATATACTGTTGAAACACTTCTACACCGTCGATCCTTCTATTGAATTCATACTTCTGTCTTCCATCCCATAATTCTAAATATTCTCTACATAATACTCCAAATTTTCCGAATCCGCTTCCTATATCAAGAACTGATTTAGGATTTAAAGATATTATCATTTCCATTAATTTGGAGATATGATAATACTGGCTTGATGGCATAGTAATCTATCTTAAGTTGTTATCCTTAAAAGTTTCCCAACAGATTGATTTTGGCAGACTTTAAATTTCCAAGGATTTTTAAATAAAAATATTCAACGGTTCTAGTAAAAGTATTAGGTTGGTTATTCAATCTCTTGCGTAATTAGAACTGGCTAGCTCCCTCTCCTATCCATTATCGTCCAACTAGCCTAACGGATTCATCATCCTATAGTTTACCAGTCAAGATACTATGTCCGATGTATTATCGTACTTTCTTAATCTATTCCTAAACACATCATTTATCATCCTGTACTTTTTTATCCTGCAGATGGTATGTTCAACTATTATCCTTCTTTTATAGATTTTTGTTGTATTCCTTTTCCTTTTCCTCTTCTGTTAGATCCTTTTGATTCTTTTCTTTCTTTCTTATCGGTAAAGAGGTTTTGTTTTGGAGAGTCTTTTTGTACTCCCAGCCCAGGAATCCTAGATCAAATGTATTAATAACATCTTTTGGGATAACAGGATGATTCTTCTTGTATATTTTGTAATCATGTCTCCTACCTACCTACCTAACTACCTGCTTATGTTTTGATTTGTAGATTAAGACCGAGTTCATTTATTGCGTATAGATTCTTTACTGTATGTTTTTTCTTCTTGCCAGAGTAGTATATCTTTCTTCTCATCCTGTCCTTTGGTCTTGGTATTTCTTGCTCTGTACAGTCTAAAAGCCATAAAGCCTGGAAAGTACTGCTCAACTTCCTCCTCTGGTCTGTTCAATCTTTTGGTCATCTGATAGTTTTTGAAGAATGGGTACACTATCTTATCAAGCCATCAATCTTTTGAATGTCTCTACATACGTTGCTCTGGTTTAAATCAAACAGGTATCCGGTCAAAGTCAAGGTCAAGGTCGAGGTATAGGTTATGTATAGTTATAGTAAACCAAAATCATAACAAACCTGTTTTTTATGTCTAGTTTAAACCGCCTTCCTCCTGCTCCTCACTGCCTCTCTCTTTCTCTATCTATCTTTCTCTATCTTTTCTACGAGACAGAAGACGTTTTATCATGTTTGGTATTTTGATTCTATCGTTTGATAGATGTCATCAAACTGTTTGATTAAAAGACCAGTGAACGATTTGAAAAGTAAGTAATGGTTTTGTGGATAACCTTTCACATCATACGATAGTAAAGGAAGAAAGAGACGAGGCTTATCTAAAAGATATAAGGACATAAAGTTGTTTGGCTAACTACGTAAGATCTGATTAACTCAATCTTGTAAGATAATTAGGAATTTTAATAAAAACCAGTAAGAATTATGACATCGTATTAAATATCGGTCAAATGATTATAAAACATCAACCTAATTTTTTGATATTATAAAAACCCTGCAACTAATGCAGATTCCCTTTTATCTTTTATCTTTTATAACTTGGTTAACATATTATCTAATATATAGTGCACAATCGGGTGATTGGATTGAATTTTATTATCGGTAGTAGGAAAATTTTGCATATATGAGAAAGATTAACCTGTGTCACTTGAGACACATTCATTTAATTAATTTTCCTTAATATATCTATACCACATTCCCTTTATATGTAATTAAACGGTCAACAACATATTCAACCTCATCTGCAATACAAATATCGTTTGATTTTTCTTCTTGTATTATCTTTAAAATAATTTAGAGAAATTGCGATATATTCATGCATCTTTTCATAAAAACTGTTTGGACTAATTACGCAAGAGATCTATTGACTATGTCTCTTTATCTTTCTGTACAATTAGTGATTTACATACATTGTGTGTTGGATAATGTATTGCAATAACAAGTTCCTATTTCGCTTCAATAATCTTATTGTTTTAGTTCCTAAATTATTGGTTTAATGGCTTAAATAGATTATTATATTTTTATGAATGATCTATTGGTTGACAATATTGTATCTGGATTTGAATGGCTAATTATCCATTAAAATTGATACAGAGATAAAAAATATAATCCTATTCCTAATTATTTGACAGAAATATTGAAAGGGATTATGCGTAAATTGAACTACTTAGATGGGCGAGATATTTTTCAACAACTAAATTAGAAAAATTCGACGAGCTGATGTAATTCCTTACTATAGTGCATTTACTAATCTCCTCATTTTTTCAAAGTCGATTTCAAAACCAAACCTCTTTTCATCCTTCTTCATGTTCTTGTACATGCTCAATAATAAATTAAAATGCTTCACAGTACTTAATTTCCCGTCCATTTTGAGTCTTACAATTCGATAAACATCATAGTAATAGTTGAATTTCTTTAGAATTTTTTCCCTATATTGTTTATGGTCAAATTTCACCTTTTTGTTTTTGTTGTCCTCCATCACTTGCAAAAATATTTCACAGCTTAACAATGATGGGATAATGCCTTCACCAAGCATTGGAAACACCGTACCTATAGATTCTCCTACGCCTATGATTTTTCCGTCGTAAAAAGGTTCCATCAGTTTGGGTGGCGATAGTCGTATGGGCCTGCCAATTTTTTTGATTATTCGTGCATCCGGATGAGTGTCTAAGAATTCTTTTACCCCGTGATATTTCCTGTCAATATCTCCTGCCCCCATAAAACCCGCGCCTTTACTTAAAGGAAAGTACCAAAAGTACCCTCTCGCACCCTTATATCCAATAACATGGAATTCATCAATATCTTGAATGTTTTCAACCATATACTCATACGCTGGAATCACAAAATCTTCTCGGGGTTTAGGTAGAAATTTCCTGTGGAAACCTGTACAATCTAAAACATAATCATATTTATCTATAGGGAAACGTCTTTTTATCACAGTTAATACCATACTCTACCGTGATACCAGCGAGCAAATCACTCTCCCATTGTTTCTTATTGTAGGTAACTAGTCCATCTAAATCAAGAAACTCCTCTTTTTGATTGGGCAATCCCATTCTTAGTCTTTTTCCTACATGAAAAACATAATTATCAAAATTAAGCCCTGCCTTATTAGAGAAGTACTCTAACATATGCCTTGACGCTCCCCATGCACATACCGGCCAGTGCATTTCTTTCTTATTTGATTCAAAGATAGTTATTTCGTGGCCAATTTTATGTAACATCCCGCCTAGATAACTTCCTGCTACGCCGGCTCCAATCACAGCTATCTTCAATTGATATAGTTAGGCTCGTAATAATATTAATATTTGTATACCCTTAGATGAAATATGTACCCGAGTGATCGATTATATATAACGATTTATTACAAAAAAAGTTCTAATCAATCTGATTATTATTTATTTATATCTGATAGAAAGTAATCTTGAGTTACGTAAAAACAACAGTTTCCCATATATATTATACAATTGATTGTTTGTTTGAATGAATAACAAAATATATCTCATGGCGGCATTAATTGCATTTGCATCTGTTGGTGCTTTGTTAATACAACCAACTGTAGCATCAGCACAAAGCAGCATGATAGACAATATTTTGAACAGTGCTCTCCCCTCCTCTGATACTAATGATAATAATCAACCATCACAAGAAAATAGCAGCAGCAGCAGCAGCGCAGTCCCATTAAGCACCAGCTTATCTTGTGGTCAAGTTATTAAACAAAGTGTAAAACTGACAGCCAACCTTGATTGTAAGACTGATGGCATAATTGTAGGTGCTGATGGTATTACAATCGATTTGAATGGATTTACATTAAGTGGTCCAGGAGAAAAGAGTTCTAAGGTCGGAATCATGTTTGCAGACAACGATGGCGTAACTGTTCAAGGTCCAGGAACAATTAAGAGCTTCCAAGCAGGTGCATTATTCTCAGGTGGAGAAGACAACAAAATTTCAAGAGTCACATTCACAGAAAATGAAATCGCAGTATTTGAAACAGGATCAAAGAACGTAGTAATTGAAGACAATCTAATGTTTGGAAACAGCATTGGTGTAGCAGCTCACTCCTCATCAGGCTCACAGTTAACCACAAACCTATTCAAAGCAAATGACTTGGCAGGTGTGACATTAGTTAACTCCGCAAGCAATGAGTTATCAATGAATACAATCCAAGGGTCTGTTAACGGTATCTTCCTAGATGGCCAAAGCACAAAGAACAACGTGAATTCAAATAACGTATTGCAAAACCGTGGTGTAGATTTGAATAACGGTAACGGTCTACCAACAAACATAAATGACAACGTGTTCAGCGACAATAACTGTAATACATCTGTCCCAGACGGTTTATGTTTGGGTAGATAAACCTCCCTTTTTCTTTTTAAATAGGACGATATCTAAAATTTCATTTTCAATTTAAAAATCAATCAGCATTTTAGAAATATATTTATTTTATCGCAGATTAACAGACTTGTTATGAATATTAACCCTCCCCTTGACAGAGTCGCTTTTGTTTCCCTATCTTTTATCATCGTACCAATCTTTATTCTGGCATTTTCGAGTCCCCAATTGACTTCAGAAATTTACATACATGGCCAAGAAACGAATTCTTCTAATAATGATGAATTCTTATTAAACATCAATCAAACTTATCTATCTTTAATTCCCTTAATGATCGAGGAAGTTCAAAACACCAACGCCAGCGATATTCCTATCAAACAAATAATGGAGGCTACTCCTTCCAACGCAACAGCCCTCCAAGATATTGTCAAAAATAATTCTAATAAAACTGCTCAAAACAATGACAGTGCTACTTTAAACAATGCTACTGTCAACAACAGCAACCCAGCTAGACCTCAGGATCTCATTCCAGTCGTTGTTAATATGACTCAAAACACCAACGCCAGCGATATTCCTATCAAAAATGTAATTAATACTGTTCCTTCCAACGCAACAGCCCTCCAAGATATTGTCAAAAATAATTCTAATAAAACTGCTCAAAACAATGACAGTGCTACTTTAAACAATGCTACTGTCAACAACAGCAACCCAGCTAGACCTCAGGATCTCATTCCAGTCGTTGTTAATATGACTCAAAACACCAACGCCAGCGATATTCCTATCAAAAATGTAATTAATACTGTTCCTTCCAACGCAACAGCCCTCCAAGATATTGTCAAAAATAATTCTAATAAAACTGCTCAAAACAATGACAGTGCTACTTTAAACAATGCTACTGTCAACAACAGCAACCCAGCTAGACCTCAGGATCTCATTCCAGTCGTTGTTAATATGACTCAAAACACCAACGCCAGCGACTTGGGATTTATGCGAATTATTAATGCATTACCAGGATACGATACCTCTGAATCAAATAATACGAATTTCCTAAAATGATATTACATATGAGAATTTGAAATAATGATCAAATGATATATTTTATATCTGACCATTTACCGAATTGTCTGTGTAGGCATCCATAATTCGATACCTTATATACTTGTCATCAAGGGAAAATTTCGGAGGATGTGGATCATTAGTCTCAGACTTACAAATTGGACATTTATCTTTTAACGTATATTGCTTGCACAATCTACAAATTCTAATCCGGTGTTTCATAGCTATTCGATTGGTTAAATGTTTGTATGAGTTTTCTTTGATTCTTCCCTTGTAAATTTAAAAGTACCCGAATTTTTTTCTATATTCGTCTTTATTTTTTCTATAGCATGATTGAGTGCTTTCTCGGCAATTTTAAAATTTTCCGCTGTAACTGTGATCCTGTATTTTGGGGCACCTATATAGGTTATATCTATTTTAGAATTATTTTTGGATCCATCTACAGATCCTAAAATATTCTTGATGGTGTCGATACCGTCACCCTTCCTTACAGTAATATCTAAAACTGCCCTGACTTCAATATGTGGGATCTGAATCTTCTTACTTTCTAGTTCTATTGCATCAATGACTTCTGGTTTTAAATCAAGAGTAGATAATACTTCAGGCCCTTTAATGGCTACTGCTTCAAATGCATCATAGATGAAATCATATTTCTGACTTATTTTTTCTTCAATCTCTCTTATACTATTTTGATCATAGCCTAGATTAGTCTTTATAACGTCCATAAAATTAGCGCCCTTTTCGTCTTTTTTTACTTCCATAACTTTCGCCTTCTTTTCTTCGCCAGTAACCTGCTTTAACGAAAGGTCTACCTCTGACCTTATTGGATTAACTCTGATTACCTTGAGGACTGTTTTTTGCTTAGCCTTTACATACCTCTCAATATTTCTGATCCAGCCCGTAGCAATTTCTGATATATGTAAAAACGCAGTAAGATTGTCATACTCGTCAAGGGTTACATATGCTCCATGACCCGTAACTTCTTTGATTGTAACTATAACTATTTCTCCCAAATCGGGGAGTTTTTTGGTTTCTGAAATACTCACTATGTTTAAACCAATTTGTTAGATTAATTAATTTTGCTTTTATGAACTTCTAATAATCAATGCCTTTTTTCGCCTTAATCCCTTTTTTATATGGGTGTTTGATTTCTTTCATTTCCGTAACCAAATCAGCAATCTGAAGTATGTTGTCCGTCAAGTGGTTCCCAGTCAATATTACAGTTACATCAGGTGGTTTTGAATCTAAGAGTGAAATAATTTCTTTTTCTTCTACTAATCCAAGCTTCAAAGCATAATTAATTTCGTCTAATATGACAATACTATATTTTCCAGAATCTATTTTCTCCTTAGCGATTGCCAAAGCATTTTTTGATGATTCTACATGCTCCATAAAATCATGATCATCGTCTATTATACCAACGAATCCTTTTCCTGTTATTACTAATTCAAAATTTGGTTTTAATCTGTTTGAGCTATATATTTCTCCGTAATTCCACTCTCCCTTTATGAACTGAATCATACAGACATTCAATTCGTATCCTATTGCTCTTAAGGCAACACCTAAAGCTGCAGTAGTCTTACCTTTTCCCTTACCATAATATACAATTATTAATCCTTTATCCATAGTCGTCTCCCATAGTGTTGATTCAAGTTTACTCGATATCTCTATTTATTATGTTCATCCAATGCAAATGACATCTAATGACCCCTGGTTTGACTATGACGTCGTATGTATTTCACCATATCATTAAAATTCATTTTCAAGCCCTACATGGCCGTTGTATAAGTAGGAAAATTATGGACGGGAAGAATCGAATTCAAAAAAATTGGCCGATCGCAATTGATTTAAATTAACTCTACCACTTATTGGTTTTATAATTATAACCTATGTTCCAGTTAACGCCAAGCGAGATTAAGTTTACCATAGAAAATGACTTTTGCAGATTAGTAACTTCTTTTAAAGATAAACCTCACGTAGTACCCGTTTCACACATCTACAAAGACAATTTTTTTTATATTTCAACCGATTAAAAAGCAAAAAATTATTCAACATTAAGAAAAATCCTAACGTCAGTTTAACTGTGGATATTTACATACCAAATTTGAAGTAGGGGTTCACTGTAAATGGGTAGTCAGAATAGTCAAAAATGATCAAATATATGACAAAATTTATCTGCTTTTTTATAGCAAGTTTGAGTGGGTTCGAAATGATCCGTGGAATGAAGGGGAGTCTCCTTTTTTAGAAATAAAACTTTAAACAAATGCTTGTTGGGGAATTAACTGATTTGTACATTAAATTTCGATTGGAGCAAGCAGCTGGAGTTGTCTGTAAAGTTATCTATCCAATCCCTGTTTCTTCGTTTAAAGGAAAAGGTACGGAGGTTGCTGTTTGTACACTTTCGAGTATGGCCCTTTTGAAAAAGATTTCTAGTGATGCTATCATGGACAAGCTTTTAATTGTAGGGCGTTTATTTTCTGAAAACAAAGGAATAGAGCAGCTAATTCAGTTTTGCACAACTGTCTCCAAGCTATGAGATATTTGATTTTGTGCGGAAAAGATACTAACGGTCATTACCCAGCGGATGCATTGATGAATTTAATGCATTTTGGATTAGATGAACAGAACAAAATAATAGGAACCAAGGCACCTTATCCATTTATAAGATGCCATCCAAAATTAGTTAACAAATTTAGGGAGCAAATAAAACTAATTGATATGCGCGAATGTTATGATATGGATAAAATAATTAAGACTGTGAACAATCTCATTTAATTTTCTTACTATAGAGTAGTTGATTTGGTTCTACTTCTTGTGTTTTTCTATCTTTACTAATTGCTACAGACCCTATACTACCTCTTTTCTCTCTACTTTGGATGTATTCTCTATAGTCCTCATCAATCTCCATGGCTGCTTGAAGTATTTTGCTTCTTATTGTGTTAGATGAATTGATAAACATCCTTGTATCTTTGGGAAGACAGTGACCTCCTATTCCATCCCTAGGTTCTAGAACTTCTACATTCCATTTTGTATTGAGTGATTCACGTAATTCAGAAAAACTGATACTGTTAGACTTGCAATAGAGGTAAAGCTCTTCTGCAAATGCTATTTGAAGATATCTATGAGCATTTTCTACTATTTTTGTTAGTTCTGCTACTTCAACTGACGATACTGGATGCATTGGAATTGATAGAGTTTTTATCCCAGTGGTTTTTGCCCTTGCTACTGTTGTTGAGGGAATAGTTACATGACTATTATTTGTCGGTTGATTCAAATGGTTATTTGAATTGATGCTAACTTTTGTATTATTGTTGTCAATTAGGGGTGTTTCTGATAATTCAGCCTTTGTTGTTTCTGTTGTCTGGGGTACTACCTCCCGTCCATCATAAAAGTTAAGACCGTGTTGCAAGCAGCAGTTGCTCACACCTCCTACAATACGTAATTGATTAACACCGTGAACTTCTTCTTCTAATGCATACCATCTATGTGGTGCATGTACAACGTGTAGTCTATGGTCTACTTTTTCAAATACTTTTTTAGATGTACCTTTTGGTATAGTGCTTTCAATTGATATTAGTGCGCCTGTTTTAGCTTCTCTAGATATCTTTTCAACAACAGACATCAAACCATCTACTTGTGGTGTAAACATATCATCTGGTCTATGTGTAGATACACAGATAATTAGTACGTCAAAATCACCAAAGTTGGATGCTTGCTTTATTCCATAGTTGGCTTCAGCTGATTGCATGGTTTTTTGATTTATATCATATCCATAAGTATCAAAACCATGTTCTTTAACATATTTTGCAACTGGAAGACCAAGTTGGCCAAGTCCTATGATAACTACTTTGTTGTAGTTGTTTTTATAATTATAATTATACATTCTTTTGATTTCTTCTTTCAACTACCGTAAAAGAATACATAATGATTTCTTATGATTCTATCATTCTTTAAATCTATTACTTTTTACTATAATAATTTCCACTATGTTTTAAATCCAATGATGTTAAAATTTATCCAAGTTAATTGATAGTCTTGAATCGATTAAATGTTTGGGATGAATAAATTCACATTCGATCGTATTTTGGGTTCTTCTTTTGATACTTGCTTTTACGTGAACATACCTGATGATATCGTGATAAAAAAGTTCATAATTTATTCTTTCTAAACTAGTCTCCTCAAATTTCTCAATTAGGGTACTTGTAAAAAATATGTTTATCTTTTTGGTTATGGCAATTAAAGCTATTTCTCTAATGAATCTTCTAACCTCTTGTCTGATGTTCTTATTCTGATTGTAAAGAAACAAGGGGATCACATCATCAAAAATTACACAATCTATCTCTAATACCTTGATTCTTTTCAAAACAAGGATTAGTTTATCTGAATCATAGATTCTTTGATAAGTTATCTTCTTCAAAAAATTTTTTAGTTCCCCATCGTTGGCATTTGCTATCTTTAGAAGATATTCGTTAATTACTTCGGGCCGAAAATTTCCTGATCCATCTAGGTATAATGTTTTTTTACTTCGTATGCTATTTAATGAACATATCAAATATACCAGGTGGCTTCTGCCAGCACCTTTTTTACCAACCAACTCGATAAGTGTGCCATTTTGGGTCAATCTGAGCAAAAGACCATCTAATTTTTTTACTCCTGAATCTATGAGTTTAGATATTCTTTCATGAATAAAAATATTGATTTGTTAGGCATCGATTCGTAAAGGAAGCTTTTTATTGTAGCCTAGGGTCTTTTCACAATTGAATAACAATATGGCAGCATCACCTTCACAACAACCTACGAAGAGACCATTAAATGTTTTACAGCGTTCTTTGAACAGAAAAGTTGCTGTAAGGTTAAAAAGCGAAATCGAATATAGAGGCAAAATGTCGAATGTAGATTCTTATATGAATCTGATTTTAGTTGACGCAGAAGAATTTGATGGATCTGATCTGTTAGCAAATTACGGTAAAGTCGTTATAAGAGGTAATAACGTGCTTTTCATTAAATTAGAGAAAGAATTCTAATAATTAGTACAATTTCCGAATTCTTGATTAATGATAATAATGCAACCACGAAAATATATATTTACATCTGAAAGTGTAACAGAAGGACATCCTGACAAGATATGTGATAGAATTTCTGACTCCATTCTTGATTCATTTCTAACTAATGATCCAAATGCTAGAGTAGCAGTCGAAACCATGACGACTACAGGGGTAGTCATAGTAGCAGGGGAGGTAACTTCTACCCATAGGATGGATGTCCAAGATATTGTAAGAAATGAAATAAACGATATTGGTTATAATAAACCTGAATACGGATTTGATGGAAATACGTGTTCGGTCTTAGTTTCACTTCATGAACAAAGCCCAGATATTTCCATTGGAGTTACATCAAATGGATTAAAAGAGCAGGGAGCAGGTGACCAAGGACTCATGTTTGGGTTTGCGATTAACGAAACCCCAGAGTATATGCCTTTGCCCATTACACTCGCTCATAATTTATCATTGCGTTTATCCGAAGTAAGGAAGAAAAAAGAATTGGATTGGGTTAGACCAGACGGCAAATCACAAGTTTCAATTCTATATGAGGACAACAAGCCAAAGTCTATTGATACTATTGTGTTGTCAACCCAACATTCTCCTGAAATCTCTCAAGAACAAATTAATGAGGAAATTACTAAATTTGTGATAAATCCCGTTTGCTCAAATTGGATTACTTCCGAAACAAAGGTGTTTGTCAATCCCACTGGTAGATTTGTTATTGGGGGACCACCTGGCGATACTGGATTGACAGGAAGAAAAATCATTGCTGATACCTACGGAGGGATGGGAAGGCATGGGGGAGGAGCTTTCTCAGGCAAAGATCCAACTAAAGTGGATAGATCTGCATGCTACATGGCCAGATACATTTCTAAAAATATCGTGGCAGCAGAATTGGCTACTAAATGTGAAGTTCAAATTGCATATGCTATAGGTGTAGCAAAACCCGTGTCAATTATGGTTGATACTTTTAAGACATCAAAAGTAGACGAAGAAAAAATAGAGGCTAAGGTTAAAGAATTATTTGATACTAGTCCAGCTGGCATCATTAGAACTCTCGATCTGAAATAGACCAATTTATAAAAAAACATCTGCATATGGACATTTTGGGCGAAGAGATGTTGACTTTAGTTGGGAAAAAACAGATAAAGCGGAAGCTTTGAAAAGCATTCGTGTCAATTAAATAATCATAAAGTTTCTTTTGATATGTTTGCATGGTAATTATAGTCGATGAAGGGTCTTGAGCGAGTCAGATGAGAAAATTTCTAATGATTTGTCTATCGCGGAAAGCGAACAGGATCTCCCTCAAGAAGTTAAAGAGAAAAAATTAAGAGGCCAACTTAAAACCGGTTATACCACTGGGACCTCAGCTGCTGCTGCTTCCAAATCTGCTCTTATCACTCTCTTAACGGGAAAGAGCGTCGAAGATGTGCAGATTACATTACCAAAGGGTAAAATAGTTACACTCAAAGTTGCATGGACAAAAATTAATGAAAAGTCGATTACCTCTGCAGTGATTAAGGACGGTGGAGATGATCCTGATGTAACTCATGGTGCTGAAATTTGCTCTACTGTAGAATCGACAAGTAATAAAGGTGAAGTGAAAATCATTGGAGGGACTGGGGTGGGTAAAGTCACTAAACCTGGCCTTGGACTGTTATTAGGACATGCTGCAATAAATCCGATACCCATGAAAATGATAACCGAAGCTATACAAGAAGTATTAAATCTTTATCCCGAGGTAATTAAAAAGCAAGGATTGAAAGTAACAATCTCAGTTCCAAGTGGGGAAGAAATAGCAAAAAAAACTGACAATCCCAGACTAGGTATACTTGGAGGGATTTCAATTCTAGGGACTACTGGCATAGTACTCCCTTATTCAACGGCTTCTTTTGCTGCCGCAATAAGACAGAGTTTGGATGTTGGAATAGCACTAAGCGCAGATACTTTTATTCTTACAACAGGAGGCAGAAGTGAAGATTTTTGTAAAAGCTTGTTCGGTGATACATACGTATGATCATTGTTATGTTCAGATGGGTGATTTTGCAGGCTATAGTGTAAAGCAATGCCACGACAAGAGAGTTAAGAAAGTGTTTATTGCTGGATTCATTGGAAAATTAACAAAAATAGCAATGGGAGTCAAACAAACGCATGTAAGAGGATCTCATGTCAATATGGAATTTATGGCTAAACTAGCAGAAGACAGTCGGTGCCTCTGAAAACGTTCTGAAACTAATCCTAGACGCTAATACTGCACGGCATGTCTCAGAAATAATTGACTCTCACCATATTAAGGGGTTTTATGATCTCATATGTAGTAACGCCGCTAGCCAGCTAAAAAATTACTCAAAAAACGAGTTATCCATAGATGTTATTATGTTCGACTTTAACGGATACGTCATTGGTAGATTCCCAAGAAATTGACGGCACTAGTTCTATGAACTAGCATATTTTAGTATATATTTGAATTCAGCAGGATTAGAGCGGTGATAAATTACTGATTCATCATATTTCATATTTTCACAACACTAAATTTCTATCATAAATCTTCATATTCCTTTTGGTCCAATAAGAGGTTATAGACCTGTATTATCAAATCTTAAGATGCAAACCTATAATAAAATAGTCATTCTAATAAAATGGTAAAGTATAGGAGGATTATTTTAGGAATTGAATGAGAATATAAACAAAAAGGATATCGCTATTGTCGCTATAACTAAGAAAGGCATTGAAATCGCTAAGAGAATTCGAAATATGTTGAGCGAATCGGAAATCCATGTACCGGAAAAATTTAGAGACTCGGATCCATCTATCATTTTCTTCTCAGAATCGGTAACGAATAGAATAGAATCACTTTTTCGTGGATATACTTCGCTAATTTGTATATTTTCATTAGGAGCAGTTATTCGGCTGATTTCGCCTCATTTAAAAGACAAAAAGAATGATCCGGCTGTAATTGTAATAGATGATACTGCAAAATTTGTCATAAGCACACTGTCTGGACATTTAGGTGGTGCTAACGAATTAACACTTAAAGTAGCTGAGATCCTAAATTCAATTCCAGTAATTACTACTGCAGCTGATGTAAACAAAACCATTGCCATCGATCTATTGGGAAAAAAATTTAATTGGGTTATTGATAATTTTGAAAATGTAACAAAGGTCAGTGCCATGATGGTGAACGAAGAAAGAATCGGAGTGTATCAAGATACTGGAGAAAAGAATTGGTGGAATATGGATCAACTACCAAAGAATGTCGAAACGGTCACAATGATTACTGACTTGTTATCTAAAGAATATAAGGGCTCTATAATTATTACGGATAAGCTAGTGTCAAATAAATCACTGACTACTAAATCCGTAATATATAGACCAAAATCACTTTATGTGGGGATCGGATTGCATTGGAATACCTCCAAGGAAACAATCGAGAAGGGCATAATAAAAGTTCTTGAAGAAAATGAGTTGAGTACAAAAAGTATAATGGCAATTACGTCCCTCGATAAAGGCAAACGTGTAGTTGGCTTGGATGATTTTTGCACTGAAAATGGTCTTCCTCTCCTTCTCTTTTCAAAAACTGAATTAAATGAGATACATGTCCCAAATCCATCTGATTTGGTTGGAAGATATGAAGGAACATCAAGCGTTTCTGAGGCCTCTTCATTGGCAGCCTCAAAGGGTATTTTAATAGTACCTAAACAAAAATTTCCACCAGATTTGACTGTCGCTATAAGTAGGGTGAAATATCAATGAAAAAAGCATTGTTAATAATAGATCGAGGAAGCAAAATGAAGGAAGTTCAGGAGGAATTGCGAAATACTTGTGGCTTTATTAAACATAAAACCGACTATTCTTACGTTGATTACTGCTTCCTCGAAGTTATTCCACCTTACATTGATGAAGGAATTAGAAAATGTATTGATAGAGGCGTCGATTCCATAACTATTGTTCCCTACTTCCTATATCCTGGAATGAAACTTAAAGATGCTGTTACCCGAACTGCCTCAATTATTCATCAAGAAAAAAAGAAAATGGTAATATCAAAACCATTGTCATATCAACCCATAATATCTGAAATAGTACTAAAGCGGGTAAACTCACTGATAGTCGAAAAGGGACTCGATAAGGAAAAAACGAACTTGTGTTTATTGTTAATAGGCCATGGTAGTAGCGATAAACGTGCTAGAGAAGCTTTTCTGTATACTGTTAATAGCTTGAAAAAAATATATATGGAGGTTAAATTTTGTTTCTTGGAATTAGAACCACCAAATATTGAAGAAGGTATAAAGGAATGTTTAACTTCTAACCCAAATACGATAGTGGTAGTTCCATACTTTTTACATAAAGGGATCCATATTCAAAAGGACATCTTGGTTGATTTAGCTAATGCACAAGAAAAATATAGTTTTAACAGTTTGTTTATAACTGGACATATAGGAGTGGATCCTGCAGTAATAGATCTGGTAATCACATTAGCTAAGGAGGCCGAAATTAAAAGTGGAGTTTTCTGATACTAAAATGGGTGATTATAGTATAGGCAATCCTCAATCTCGAGACATGTCAACGAGGGCTTTTGGAATTGAGAAACAAAGTTTTGATATAATAGAATCCGAGATCGGGAACCATGGTTATATTGACAATGAATGGGCGGTGGTAAGACGAGTTATCCACGCTACAGCTGACTTTGATTTTGCAAAGAAAGATAGAATTATTTTCCATGAAAAAGCAATAGAATCTGCTTTCTTAGCTTTTTCCAAGAAATCTTTTGTCGTCACCGACGTGGAGATGGTATTGCATGGAATAAATAAGAAATCATTATTGGATCTAAATTTAACTGGCATTTGTCTCATAAATGATCCTCAATTAAAAGAAATATCAAAGAAATCAAACAAAACAAGATCTGAGCTTGCAATGCAGAAGGCCGCTGACAGGATAAATGGTGGTATTGTAGTAATTGGAAATGCGCCAACCGCTCTTTATGAATTAATTTCAATGATAGAGGAAAAAAAAACTTTACCATTGCTCATAATTGGAATCCCAGTTGGATTCGTGTCAGCTGTTGAATCTAAAATTGATTTATCAAAAATGGATGTTCCTTATATTACAAATATAGGAAGGAAGGGTGGGAGTTCTGCGGCCTCATCTATTATTAATTCGCTCATGTTGTTGTATTCGACAAAAAGATCTAAAGCTCAAACTAAGACAGATTGATTATGTTAGTTTTAGTTTAAACCCATAAACCTCTAAATCGAAAATTGTTTTACTTGTCAATGTCATTAAGTATATTTATTTTATTTTCTTGAATACCTAACACAGCATTCTAAAAATCTATCTGAGAAAGTTGAATTGATAAAATGTGTATGCATATATGATGCTATGCAGTTATGAGTATGGAAACCGTCTCTCCCATCCATTATGCCTTTCCCCTTTTTTAGATCATAAATCAATTCTAAATCCGTGTTGTTAATAACTATATTTGAATAATGAAATTCATGACCTCTCACCTTGTGCATCTTTCCAAGATAAGTTTGATTATTATTTAACAAGGCCTCTGTGTATCCTAGGGTAACCTTATTAGTCATAATGGTATCTGCATCAAATAAACCCACCATTTTGTGCTTCTTTTTTTTGTTCTTATAGCCTGAAATTGTCTTTGTCAAGTACATTAATCCTCCACATTCGGCATAAATCGGTATGTTCCTCTGTGCTAAATCCAAGATTGACCTGCGCATAGTAGAATTGTTTTCTAGTTTATCTGCAATTACTTCTGGAAATCCCCCTCCTAATATTATGCCTGTTGTATCTTGTGAGACACAAGAGTCATCAAGAGGACTGAAAAACTCTATTTTTGCCCTTTTGTGTAACATGTCTAGGTTATCCTGGTAGTAAAAATTAAATGACTTGTCTAATGCAACTAAAATCTTTACTTTTGGACCAAGCAATTTTTTAGATTCTTGATATCTGGATTTTCTTTTTACCAAGTCCAATGAAAACTTTTCAATTTTTGATTTATCTAGATAATTTATTTTCTTACCTATCTGGATAATCTTTTCAAAATCCAGATGTTCAGCAACAATCTTGGAATTGTCTATGATACTATCCTGTAATCTGGCGTTTAGCTCCATACGTGGTATCAGGCCTAGATGTCTTTCATGATAAATTAGGCTCTTATTATTAAATATCTTTCCTACAATCGGTATCTTAATTTTTGAATCAAATGCTTCGACGATATATCTCAGATGTCGTTCACTTGCAATATTATTTAATATCACTCCTGAAATCCTTATCTTGCTATCAAATTTAATAAACCCCAAGGTGATTGCAGCCAATGATCTGGCTGCTTTTTTAGCATCCACAATTAAGAGAATTGGAAGGCCTAGGATTCTTGATACATGTGCAGTGCTTGCAAAATTGTTCCTTCCAGACATCCCGTCATACAGCCCCATCACGCCTTCCAAAACTGTAAAATCAGAATCAATAGAATTTTCTAAATATGATTCTTGTAATCCCTTTATTCCCATCAACCATACATCAAGATTTCTTGATTTGCGTTTTGAAATCATGTTATGATAAGATGGATCGATATAATCGGGTCCTATTTTGAATGGTTGAACCTTATATCCCCTTTTTAAAAGCCCCTCGATTATAGCAGTTGATATAGTTGTCTTTCCCACCCCGCTAGTAATTCCTGCTATAACAATTCCAGGGGTTTTCATAATAGGACTTTGTCATAGATCACTTAAAAATATTATTTCAACCATATTTTTTGGGCCATCGAACTTGTATCAAAAAATACTTCTCCTGGGCGATGGGTGACCTTACGATAGTCATTAATTATGGCTAAAGTCCATTACTCACGAGTTTAATCATTTTTTTTCTTAAATATCTGTTATATGTTAGGCCAAATCTATGTGATTCGTCTCTTATATGTTGTAAAATCCTTAATGATTTCTTGTTTCTTGGGATTAGGATTGGTGCGGTAGATGACGGTGTATACACCTCTTCGTTCTCTTTAGCTAAGGAAACGCAGTCGATCTCTTCTATTCCTATCTTTTTCAATGTTGCGATTGCCGTGTTTAAATGACCTTTCCCACCATCAATTACAATCAAATCAGGGAATCTATCAGTTCGTTTGTCTTCTGAAACAGTCTCGCCGAAATTATCAGGCGAATATCTTCTTCTTATAATCTCTTCCATCATCAAAAAGTCATTTTGGTATGATACCTTTTTTATCTTGAATTTCCTATACCCTTTCTTTTCTGGGATACCGTTCATGAATCGGGTACAAGCTCCTACAGCAAAATCATTTCCAAAATTTGAAATATCAAAACAATCTATAATGTATGGCAATTTTTTCAATCTTAGTAATACCTGTAGTTCATCAAGAGCAGGTTCATGATTCTTTTCAATATATGTCTTTAGATTGTTCAGTATCAATTGCATAATATTATACTTGTTCATTTCATTGGACTCATATTGATGTTTCTTTAAAAAAGAATCGGAATCCATAGGAATTATTTTAACTTCCATCCCGGTCATCTTGTATAGGACTTTTTGTAAATTTGTTTCTTCTCCAATGCTTTTGTTCAGATAAATGACATTTGGTACTTTTGCACTAGAATGATAGTATTGGCAAATGAAATTGTCAATGGAATTATCCCCTAACAATTCAAACTGGTATTTTTTCATATCATTGATAACCCCGTTCTTGCTCATTAGTGTCATTACATGCATATTTTTTTGATTCTCATCATTCAGAAATCCAATGTATTCCTCAGATTTGTAACCATCTATAGAATTATTTTCCATTTTTTGATGGTGTAATAAATTTTGAAGTCTGGTTAGAGTATCTCTGATGAAAATAGCTCTTTCATAATCTCGGTTATCAGAAGCAATCTTCATTTCTGCCTCAAGTTTTTCATAAAAATACCCTAGGGTTTCATTGTCATCTAATATTTTTTTTAACGATACTATATTTTCTTTGTATTGCTCTTCGTTAATCTTATTAATACATGGCGCATCACAGTTTCCGATATGATATTCTAAACATTCTTTTTTAGGAAGTTTGGTACAGATTCTGATCTTAAACATCTTTCTTAATAGACCGACAGACAAGTATCTTGAACTGCCTTTCACAAATGGACCTACTACCTCTCCTTTTGTACCCGTAAATTGTCCGTTTCGGTTTCTCCTTGTTACTAGTAACCTTGGATATGTTTCATCTGTAATTTTTAGATATGTGTATCTTTGCTGATCTTTAAGTTCAATATTAAAAATTGGTCTGTGTTTTTTGATTAAATTTGATTCTAGGAGGTAGGCTTCAATTTCGTTGTCTGTGATAATGTAATCTATGCTTTTGATTTTGGTTACAAGGACTCTTGTTTTCCAATTACCATCCTGCATATTCTGAATGTTTTTGGAAAAATAACTTTTGATTCTTTTGTCGAGATCCTTTGCTTTTCCAATATAAATAATGTTTTCCTTATCATCCTTCATGATGTATACGCCGGGATTATGCGGGTAAGGATATTTGATATAGTTGATCTCTTTTGTTTTCAATTTAATTCTTTTTACCTTTGAAAAATAACCATCATTTATTTAAAGGGAATGATGATTCTTTCCTCCCAAACCACATATCCATTTACCTGTTTTTCTTTACGACCAATTCTTTCTCTTTTAATGTTCTTATTTTTTTCTTTAGATACTGTCCGGTGAAACTTGAATTGTTCTCTGATATCTCTTCTGGAGTCCCAGTGGCTACGATTTGTCCTCCTTTATTTCCACCCTCAGGACCTAAATCAATAATCCAGTCGGCAGAGGCGATGATATCAAGGTTATGCTCAATTACAATGATTGTATTTCCTAGTTCTCTTAATCTAAATAATATTTTTAATAATTTCTTTACATCTGCAAAATGCAGTCCTGTTGTTGGCTCATCTAAAATGTACATCGTATTACCTGAATCCCTTTTTGATAGTTCGGTTGCTAATTTTATCCTTTGTGCCTCCCCTCCTGATAGTGTGGTAGCAGGTTGACCTAGATGTAAATACCCAAGACCTACTTCATCTAACAACTTTAGCTTGTTTCGAATTGGGGTATTGTTTTTAAAGAACTCTAGTGCTTCCTCCACAGTCATATTTAGAACATCCGAAATACTTTTTCCTTTATATTTGACTGTCAGAGTTTCGCTATTATATCGGGATCCTTTACATTGGTCACAGGTAATATATACATCAGGCAAGAATTGCATTTCTATTTTTCTGACACCGGCACCGTCACACATATCGCATCTGCCGCCAGGCACATTAAATGAAAATCTTCCCATCTTATAGCCTCGTTCCTTTGATAATTGTGTCTTTGAAAATAAATCTCTAATGAAGGTAAAGGCATTTACGTAGGTAACAGCATTAGATCGTGGCGTTCGTCCAATTGGAGATTGATCTATCCCTATAACTTTGTCAATGTTCTCTATCCCGACAATCTTATGATGTTTTCCGACCCTTTCTTTAGATTTATAAAAATGATTAGTCAAATGGTTAAATAATATATCGTTTACGAGTGTAGATTTTCCAGACCCAGAAACACCTGTGACTACTGTAATTACACCTAATGGAAAAATGGGATTAATATCTTTAAGGTTGTTCTCATTTGCACCAAAAACTTTGATAAATCTGTCTCCAATATGTTTGCGTTGATGATTTTCGTTTACAACGGTTCTTCCAATTAAATAATCTGCAGTCAGGGAATCCTTATTTTCCAATATATCGTGTAGTTCTCCTTGTGCAACTATTTGCCCTCCGTGTATTCCCGCTTTTGGGCCAATATCTATAATCCAGTCAGCACTTTTAATTACTTCCTCGTCATGTTCTACAACAATAACGGTATTTCCGATCTCTCTCAATTTGAAGAGAGTGTTTATCAGTAGGTTATTGTCTCTCTGATGTAGTCCAATAGTTGGTTCATCCAAAACATATAGGACACCGGTAAGATTAGTTCCAATCTGGGTAGCTAATCTGATTCTTTGCGATTCTCCACCTGAAAGAGTACCTGCATTCCTATTCAGGTTCAAATAATTCAAACCCACATTTGATAGAAACTTTAGTCTGCTATTAATCTCTTTTAATATTTGTTTTGAGATTATTAGATCACTACTATTGAGAGTAATGTTACTAAAGAAATCTATAGTCTTTTCTACAGGAAGGTTACAAATGTCCATTATGGATTTTCCATCTATCCTTACAGAGAGTACCTCTTTTCTTAATCTTTGACCGCTACATTGTTCACATGGTTTTTCAATCATAAATTTTCTAATTTCTTCGCGCTTTGATTCTGAATCAGTCTCATTGAATATTCTTTGTAGATTGGAAACTACGCCCTCGAACTTACCTGAGTATTCCCATGAACTATCACTCGATCTTGAGGTATAATTATATTTTATCTTTGAATTTGTTCCATTTAGTATGACGTTAATCTGCTCTCCGCTCATTCTATCGATTGGGGTGTTTAGATTAAAGCCAAATCTTTTACCCACATCCTTTAACATAGATGTTCTAAAACTTGCAAAATGACCTGCTGACCATGGCTTAATCGCACCATCTAAAATAGTTTTGGTCTTGTCAGGTATTATCAAGTCAACATCAAACTCTGTTTCGACGCCTAATCCGTGGCAACTTGGGCATGCTCCAAATGGGGAATTGAAAGAGAAAAATCTAGGTTCCATTTCCCCAATACTTATGTTACAGATAGGGCATGAATTTTTTTGGGAAAATAAATATTCCTTGCCCTCAATTAAAACCATGACGATGCCACCGCCTTTATCAATTGCATTTTGTACTGCCTCAAAAACTCTGTCTTTTTCTTCCAATATTTTGTTATTTGATATTCTGTCGATAACAATCTCAATTGAATGTCTTAAATGTTTCTCCTTTGCTGAAATGATATCAAGTCGTTTACTATCTGAAATATCTATTATTTCCTTATCAACTCTGATCCGAGAATAACCTTGTTCCTTTAGAGATTCCATGATCTTCTCATATGTCCCTTTTTTTTCTCTAATAACAGGAGCTAAAATTAATAACATTCCTTCGTCTATTTTACTTTTACTTAGATCAAGAATTGACCTAACTATTGACTCTAAGGATTGGTAGGATATTTCTGTTCCGCATTTAGGACAATATGGAATACCAATTTTTGAAAACAACAATCTAAGGTAATCATAGATTTCAGTAATTGTTCCTACAGTCGAGCGAGGATTCTTGTTGGTCGTTTTCTGTTGGATGGCTATTGCTGGTGAAAGCCCATCTATTACATCTACATCAGGTTTATCCATGATTTGCAAGAACTGTCTTGCATATGCCGAAAGCGATTCTACATATCTCCTCTGTCCCTCAGCAAAAATGGTATCAAATGCTAGAGTGGATTTCCCAGAACCGGATAAACCTGTAATTACAACTAATTTATTCTTTGGAATTTCTAAGTTGAGATTTTTTAGATTGTGTTGTTTTGCTCCTTTAATTATTATTTTATTTTCCATTTTACATTAACTAGATGTCAGTTTTAGCAGAATTTCATTTACCTTTTTGAGATTTTGTCTGTGTTCAATTGCTTTTTCAAACTCCAATTCCTCTGCAAATTTGTTCATCTGAGTCTCTATTTTGGTTGATAACTCTATTAAATCATTTCTCGTCATTGTTTTCAAATTAACTTCCAAGTTTGAGATATTTGAATTCTTTTGAGGTATCGGTTTTAAGATACTTTTAGGTTCGATCTTATTTTCTAAGTTAAATTCGATTTGCTTTTTTCGCCTTCTATTAGTTTCTATTACTGCTTCCCTTATGGATTTGGTCACCGAACCTGAATACAAAATTACCTTGCCATCAATATTCCTAGCAGCCCTTCCGAATGTTTGAATAAGACTAGTATAATTTCTTAAGAACCCTTCCTTGTCAGCGTCCAAAATAGCCACAAGCGAAACTTCAGGCAAGTCTAACCCTTCCCTCAATAGATTTATACCAACCAATACATCAAACTCTCCTATCCTAAGCTGCCTCAGTAATTCAGTTCGTTCCAGCCCATTAATTTCTGAATGGATATATCTTACCTTTATCCCGTTTCTAGACAGATAGTCTGCCATGTCTTCGGCCATCTTCTTTGTCAATGTCGTTACTAATGTTCTCTGCTTCTTAGAAACTCTTTCTCGAATCTGGTGGATTAGATCTGGAATCTGACCTTCGGTCTTTTTTATTTCTATTTGTGGATCGACTAGTCCTGTGGGTCTTACTAATTGCTCAATAAGATTATCATGGTTATTAATTTCATACTTTCCGGGTGTTGCGGATACAAATATTACATTGTTGAGATATTTTTCAAACTCTTCAAACTTTAGAGGTCGGTTATCAAATGCACTGGGTAATCGGAATCCATAATCTATCAATGTTTTTTTCCTTGAATAATCTCCTTTGTACATTCCCATAATCTGGGGTAAAGTTACGTGCGATTCATCTATGACTAACAGAAAATCTTTATCAAAAAAATCTAAAAGACAATAAGCCGGTTGACCTCTCTTTCTGCCATCAAAATGTCTCGAATAATTCTCTATTCCGCTGCAATATCCTAATTCCGATAGCATTTCGAGATCATAATTTGTCCTAGACAGTAATCTTTGCCTTTCAAGTTCGGTGGGCAAATTGGGGTACCATTCTTCTAATTCTTTCTTTATTGATACCAGCGCCCTTTTCTGACTATTTTCGTCCACGATGTAGTGTTTGGCCGGAAAAATGATTATCGAATCTAGTTCTTTTTTTATCTCTCTAGTTATTTTATCAATCACCGTAATTTTTTCAATATTTTGTCCGAAAAGATTAATCCTTATTATATCCTCAGAATATCCTGGAATTATATCTATGATATCTCCTCTGGTACTGAAGGACCCGCTTGTCAAATCTAAGTCATTTCTTTCATATCTTATTTTTATTAGATTCCGAATGATGCTTCTTCTATCCATCTCCATTTCCTTCTTAAGCATGAGAGATTGCTCTTTCCATTCATGGGGTGAACCTAATGAATAGATACATGAAACAGTGGCAATGATGATTGTTGGTTCGCCCGATAATAACATCGATGTTGATTCAAGACGCATTTGTTCGATTTTTTCATTTATTTCGGTATCCTTTTCTATGTAGGTATCAGTTTGAGGCAAATAACTTTCTGGTTGGTAATAATCATAAAAGCTCACAAAATAGCCAACATTATTATTTGGAAAAAATTCTTTAAACTCAGCATACAGTTGGGCCGACAATGTTTTGTTGTGTGATATAACTAAAGTATTTTTATTGTATTTAGCTATTACATTGGCAACTGTATACGTTTTACCACTGCCAGTAACTCCAAGGAGTATCTGTCTTTTTTTATTTTTTTCTATTCCATCTATTAATCCTTTAATTGCGGTTGGCTGATCTCCACTGGGAACTAGATTGTTTGATAATTGAAAATTGCCCAAGACTGACTACCTCATATATAACTGATAGACCATGTCACTTTCCAAAAGGAATCTCTTCAACAAGTTTATCTAAATCTATATGTTCTAACGGCTAGATAATATTTTGCATTATTTATCTTAAGAATATTTTGACAACGCATGAACTGGAGAAATTTTAGATCCCTTGTAGGCCGGATACAGACCAGAAAAAATACTCAAAACAATAACGATAATGCCAATTTTCGATATTTCTATGATATTAAATACGGGATAAATATTTAGAGGTAGATTAAGAAAATAAAGGAAGCCACTTAGAAGGACGTGTGAACCTAAAAACCCAAATACAATTCCTACTATTGCTCCAATGATCCCCAAAAATACAGATTCCGTTAAAAACATTCCAAGTATGACTCGATTTGTTCCACCTAATGCCTTGATTATCCCGATTTCCCTGGTTCTTTCCACTACTGAGGTATAAATAGTGATAATTATCCCGATGGACCCTACTATCAGAGAAAATATGGCAATACTTGAAATAAATGTGCTAATTCCAATGATGAATTTAGTCAAACTTTTGATAATTTCAAGTGAATTAAGTATAGTTACCTGATTATTAAAGTACTTTTGAACATCTTTTACAATGTTGTCTACTTTGTCAATATTGTCATATGTTAAAAATAACAAATCGTAATCGTCTGATTTTTCCAGAATTTCTTTTCCTTTGTGTACGTCAATGAAGATAGAGTTGTCTATGATCGGATTTCCAGTGGAATTTATGATTCCTAGGACTGCAAAAGTATGATTGATAGATCCAGATTTGATTTGCCGCTAGTAAGTTCCTTTAAGTTATTTATTGTTACCTTATTATTATCTATAAATTGGTCTCTGTCTTTGTTTTCTACAGCGTTGTTGATGATTAGACCTGAAGAATTCAGGAAAATTTTCTCGCTTATTTTCTGAGGGATGATGACATGATTTTGAGATGTTAAATTTAGACCATCAAATCCTTTGTCTAAATCAGGGATTATGTTAGTCAAGTTATTAAAGTCTACAGCCAATACATTCGTTACTTGGGAATAATTTTGATAATTTAACATTACTACACCCTGAAAAGCTGGATTTATCAGTTGAACACCGGGTATGTTCTTCAAGTATTGCATGGCATTATTATCAAAGGGAATATTTTTTCCAACTAAGGTCATATTTTGGTCGAAAAGCACTTGTAGTTTGTTCCGTATCCCATCTATGCTAGATCCTTGTATTTTATCTGTATTCGATATAACTATTTGGTTAGGAAGAATTTTCTTAAAATTTTGTTCTACAAAGTATATTAAACCTTGAGATAGGCTATTAAGAGAAACTAATAATCCACAACCCATTATGATCATTAGGATTGTTAGAGCATTCCTTGTTTTTCTCTCCTTAATGGAGCTGTACGTTAAGAAAAGAATCTCTTTAAAATCCATGTCGTCTAGTCATGAGGAGTTGAACTCTTGGTTATATAATGTTTTTAAATATGTATTGAATACCATCTGTTAATTTGGGTCATACTAACCAAATTCTTTGTATAAAGAATATTTCGATTGAGACCTTGGGCAACATGAAAAGTTATTTGCTATCAGACGGATTCAAGGTCAAAGAAATCCTTGCCACTACAAAGACAATAAAGTCCCAAAACTTACCAGACTACGACGCAGTTTTTATTCTTGGCGGACCAATGTCTGTTAATGATAACCTTGATTATCTCCTTGAAGAAAAAAAATTAATCCATTCTTCTTTCAATCTTGGGATCCCGATTTTTGGAATTTGCCTCGGCTCACAACTGATTGCTTCAAGCTGCGGAGGGAAAGTCTACAGAGGACCAAAAAAAGAGATCGGGTGGGGCGAAGTACGAATAACAAGTAAAGGCCAATCGAGTATATTTGATAAAATACTAGGGAGTAAAATCCGGGTGTTTCACTGGCATGGTGATACGTTTACCTTGCCTAGTGAAGCCGAAATTTTGTCCGAATCGGACTTATATATCCAAGCATTTAGATTCAGAAATGCTATTGGAATTCAGTTTCATTTGGAGGTAACAAAAAATATGATTCAAAATTGGATTCGCAAGTATCATAAAGAGTTGAAAAATGAAAATTTAAGTAGAGATGGATTGGTTAATGATATCGATAGGAACGTGTCAGAGTTAGAAAGTATCTCAAAGATAGTATATAAAAATTTTAAGTCTATGATTGAATAATTGCACTTCCAAAGTGTTGTTAGCCCGTGTAGGATTCACTGGAATTTTGTGCATATATAACGTTATATTGATTTTTCTGTCGAATAGACAATCTTTTTCCAATAAGCTAGAAATATTGAGTGAATATAAACAATCATTGAATCAAATTCGATATGGTTTGATTCCATATCTATTTTGCTTCATAGATAATATTAAACGGTGTCTGAGTAGCACGTCTGAATTTTGTAAATCCTGCCTCGAGAGCCAAATTCCTGATCCTATTCTCACCTGCCTGTGCTCCAAGCGCAATTCCTTTATCTGCAAGGGAATTGGGGACGCAAATTATAGATGAGGCTGCGTAATATATCCTTCCTACCATGTTCAGGTTATCTTCTATTTTATCATTTGCCATGGGTTCTACTATCATACACGATCCGTTCGGTTTTAGAGACTGTTTTGCGAATTTCAATGCTCCTAGGGGGTCTCCCATGTCGTGGAGACAATCAAAAAAAGTCACCAAGTCGTAGTCGTTACCAATGGATTCGTTAGCAGAAACTTGAGAAAATTTTACATTTTTGTCTACCTTTTCGTTTTTGGCATTCGCAGTTGCAGCCTCAATAGAGGGTAGGTGGTTGTCAAATCCAAAGAATTGAGAATTGGGATATTCTTGTGCCATAATCGTCGTCGAAATACCATACCCGCAACCTATGTCTGCAACTTTCCCCCCTTTTTTTAGTATTTGTTCGATTCCTTCAAGAGAAGGGATCCAAGATTGAACTAGGTTGCTCGCATAATTAGGCTTGAAAAATTTTGCAGTACCCTTCATAAAGGTCGTGATGGTGGTCACCCCATCTCAGTCCTTCTCCAGTTTGAAAAATTTTTACAAATTTATCTTCGTCCTTAAATATGGATCTTAAAATTTGGTAACCACCAAGAAGGTATGCTGGACTATTTTCATCTGCCAAGACCATCGCATTCTCTGCTGATAAGCTAAATTTTTTATTTTCAGGATCATAGGCTAGATATCCTGCTGCTGCCTGACTTGCAAGCCATTCTCTGATATAACGTTCTGCCGTGTTCGTATTATGGGCTAACTCATCTGACGTCATCGATCCAAATTGACTCAGGGCCTTATAAAGGCCAAGTCTGTCTCCTAATATTATCATCATGGACCCTAAACTGCTGCCTAAATCTCCAATTGCCTTAATTACAAATTCTTCGAGTTTTTTGTTATCAATTGTAGTTGTGCTGTTTGAATTCATATCTATATTCAGTGACTTTGAGATATTAATTTTTACAGGAAAATAAGAATCATTCCCTATTCAGAAATAGCCTTTTTTTACTATGTCCTACTGCAGTTCCTGAAATAGAATTATCGTGATGTTATTATGAATACACATCAAATTGATCCGGGAAAATTGTGTTGTAGATTCAACAAGTATTATTCCTGTCCTGCAAGTTAGATTATTTTCGAATTGTTTTCAAAATATCCCTTAATTCGATCCTTTCATAAAAGTCCGCTACCACAATTAAATATGGATAGAGCTGCAGGGATGCCGACTATGATAAAAAAAATTAGTTCATTATTAAGTAGTGGTTGCCTTTGGGGATATTACAATCATAAAAATAATATTTTTTTAGCAGAAATTGCAAATAGACTTGAGGGGCCTTCGGAGGGATTTGAACCCTCCTCAAGCGGTTTCCGTATTCTTTAAGAAACTAAGTGAATTCCACAGCCGCCTATACTGACCAGGCTATACTACGAAGGCCACGAATTGAATCAAAATTTTATATTGATTATTAATATATAATTGTTTTAACTCTGCATATCTAACAAAAATTTGTTATCTAATCCTGCTGCTGTACAAAACTTATATTTCTATATTCATCCATTAAAGGGATGAGCTGTTCTGGCGAAATATATTCTCACAGTAATACTGATACTGATCTTATTCAAATCACACCTGCTGCCAAACAAAAATTAAAAAAAGCCAAATATGGAGTTTTTAATCATTCAGCCGTAGAATTATGCCATTGGACAAAAAAATCATTTTCAGATGGTGGCTCATGTTATAAGCACAAATTTTATGGAATATCTACTCATAGATGTATGGAAATGACTCCTACAGCTCTAAATTGTGAGAATCGATGCATTTATTGTTGGAGACCAACCGAATTTTACGACACGATGGAGATGCCGGCCCATTTGGTTGATGATCCAGAAATAATTGTTCAGAACCTTTTAGAGGAACGACGAAAATTAATTGTTGGATATTATGGGAAGACAGGAGTTAATGTCTCTAAATTGGATGAATCTCTTTTTCCAGAACATTATGCAGTTTCTCTTTCAGGGGAACCAACTATGTATCCCAAATTGCCTGAGCTAATAAAATACTTATCAGGGCTGAAGGCCACAAAGTCTATATTTTTGGTAACTAATGGCCAAGAACCTGAAATGTTGTATAGGCTAGCCAACGAAAATGCATTACCAACTCAAATCTACTTGTCCACTAACGCGTCAAACAAGAATATGTTTTATAAAATAAATGGACCAAGGCATAGAAATGCATGGGAGAGATGGCTTCAAAGTCTTAGTTTTATGTCCCAAGTTAACACCCGCACAGTCTTACGCTTTACGTTGATTCGAAATTTCAACGATAATCCTACATTTCTTAAGGATTTTGCCGAATTAGTTGAAATAGGAAATCCACATTTTATTGAATTGAAATCATATATGCATATTGGAATGTCTACAAACAGGTTGGAAGAATTAAATATGTTGGAGATGGATGAAGTAAGGGCGTTTTCCAGCGGATTAAAAACCCACCTTGAAGACTACTCTATAATGGATGAAAGTATAGTATCTAGAATTGTTGTTTTGCAGAACAAATCTCGATTTATTTCAAGATGGATAGAATCTCACCATTAGTAAAGGCCTTGTGATCATTTTGGTCTTGGGTTTAAATACCATTTCAGAAATTTGTCTAAAGCAACCTTTCTATGTGATATTTTATTCTTTGTTTTCAAATCCATTTGACCGAACGTTAAATCCGAATTTTCCGGTACGAAAATCGGATCGAAACCCCAACCCCCGTTTGTAAGTTCGAGAGGGATTTCGCCTTTTATCTCTCCAGTGAATGATTCAATTTTATGACCATCATGGAATGCAATTATAGATTTGAAACTCGCTTTTCTGTTTACTTTATTAGCTAGAAGGTCGAGAATACCTACATTTCCAATTGTTTTACTTACATACGAAGAATAAACACCCGGAAAATCATTTAGGGCTTCTATGAAAAGACCGTCATCTTCAACAAATATTTCTTTTTGATTAATCGTGAATGCTTGTAGGACTTTATTTTCTGCTACTTCCAATAAACTATCGGATTGAATTTCTCTCAGTTCCATCTTTTTAAATGTGACAATAATTGAATTCTTTCTGGTTGAAACTAAGTTATTTATTTCATTGTATTTGTTGATATTGCTACTTGCAAAATCCATATCGTTATTTAATGCGTTGTTTAATTTGATTTTACTGGGCTTTTTGTCCTTTCAGTTATCAAATTATTTAAGATAAAATATTAAATTTATATGCTGTTTTGAGATAAATTTTAGCTGTTTTTGAATATTGAGAATTTTCTACTAATGTTGGCTTGGCTGGGTGGGCTCATCTTGGCAAGCTGGGTACTTTCATACGGTGCGGAACATTTGTCTACCAGATTTGGAGCCAAGTTTGTAGGTAGAACCTTGCTGAGTGTCGCAACCACACTTCCAGAAATAGCAATAGTCATTTATGCAGCATCTGCGGGTCTCTATGAAGTTGCGATAGGTGCAGGGCTTGGAAGTAATATTTTGATGATGACTCTCGGTCTAGCATTAATGTTACTAATTGCAACTACCAGGTTATCAAAAGCACCGCTAAAGAGAATTGATGTTAGCACCTTCAAAATTGATAAATTGTTCCTATTGGTTTCTGCTTTAATAAGTGCAATTCTATTGCTTGACGGCTATAATTTTATAGATGGTTTCATTTTTATTGGAATGTTTGTAGCCTACGTTTTAATAGCTTTTATAGAAATGAAGAGAGAACAAAAGAGCATCGAACCCGCTGTTGTTAAGACCGTGGAAGGGAAATCAGTTTCTGCTCCAGTTCATGTTTTAACTAATAAGAATGATATGACAAAAGCTATTTTGGCATTTCGCAGCAGGGACCATTGGCATTTTGGTCGCTGCTGGTCCATTCATTGATTCTCTTCAGACTTTTTCTGAAGATATTGGAGTATCCACTATTGTTTTGGCAGTAATAATTAGTCCTATTGCTGGAGAAATGCCAGAAAAAATTTCTATGATGATATTAGCCAGGAAGGGGGCTGCTGGGGCTGCAATCGCTATTGCAAATGTTCTTGGGTCAAAAATACTAAATAATTCTCTCCTACTGGGTGTGGCAATCATAGCTGCCATGTATCATGGCGGGTTCTTTACTACCATTCCTAATAGCGAGATGTTATGGTTTCAGATGATGCTAGCTACTTCAATCACATTGTGGCGCTGATTCCACTGTTTAGGAGATATATTGGCATCCGTGTTGGAGTATTTCTCCTTGGACTCTACATACTTAGCATAGTGATCCAATTTTTTGCTCCTGTAGAGATCAAACCCCATTAACTTTTTTTCATAATTAATTTATCTATGTATTATTTTCAATAATTACAAGTTAATATCAAAAATGTAGTAAAAAATTCGATATGATTGACGATATAATTTATGAATTGTTAAATTTTTATATAAAAATATTATGTGTAAATTTTAAAAACAACCCCATACTAATACTTTCTAATGAATTTTACTAAATATGCATTAGGGATGTTCGTTTTTGCAGGAATTATCTCTTTAATAGCCGGTAGTGGTGGAAATTATTTCACCCAATCTGTAAATGCTCAATCTTTAGGTGAACAAGTTGGTAATAGTATAGGAGGAGCATTAGATGAAACAGGTGAAGCAGTAAGTAATGCAACAGAAAGTGCAAGCCAAGCAGCAAATAATACAGTGAAGTGAAATGGACAAGCTGGAGATAATGCAACAGAGAGCTTAAGCGGTGCAGCAAATGAAACAGGTCAAGCAGCCAATAATGCAACAGAAAGTGCAGGTCAAGCAGCAAATAATACAGCAAGCGAAACTGGACAAGCTGCAGATAATGCAACAAGCGGAAACAGCACAAATGCAACAGAATCCAAGAATCCATTGGAAATGCTAATGAATTTGTTCAAGGGACAATCAGTAGGAATCTATCCTTATCTCTTTTTTTACTTCTTTTTTGATTTGTAAAATATTTTATAAAATAAAATAATTGGTATTATATTAACATTAACATGAAGTGAGGATTCTTTATCAATCCAAGAAATAAAATGACCACTCCGCGATGGTACAGAATCAAGCCTAGGATCTAATATAAAGGGCCTTTTTTCAGATAAATGCTTTAGATTTAATTTAGAATTTGGTTTTGGTAAGTGGGGTTTGTGATATCTGCTTTCTACAAAATAAGAAATAAAAAAATTGGTCTGAATATTTGATCGAATAAGTTATTTATTGTGGTTTATCACACCTTACCTAATGGAGCTGGTTTATGATTATCCTTTATATCGTCCACCATCTGAATCACAATCTTTAATTTTTCAAGTTACATTAGGATGTTCATTCAACAAATGCTCATTTTGTAATATGTACAGAACAAAGGAGTATTCGGAACGGTCAATTGACGAAATTTACCAAGAAATTGATTTGATGGCTAATTATTATCCAGACACCAAGCGGATCTTCTTGGCAGATGGTGACGCGCTAAACTTGGAAACAACCAAATTGATTCATATTCTCTCAAAGATACGAAAAAAATTCAACAACTTAGAAAGGATATCAAGTTACTCGATGCCCAAAAATTTATTGGAAAAATCACATACTGAGTTGGAATCCTTGCAAAAAGCAGGATTAGATATGGTTTATTTAGGCATCGAGAGTGGCAATAATACTGTACTTAAAAAAGTAACAAAGGGTGCAACGTCTACGATGATAGTTGATAGTTGTAAAAAGGCAAAGGACACTGGATTCATTCTATCATGTATGATCATTTTAGGTCTAGGAGGAAAGAATTATTCCAAGGTGCATGCAGAAGATACATCCAAAATAATAAGCGAGATAGAGCCGAATTATATTGGAGCATTAACTCTTTATATGGAACCTGAAATCGAGCAGGAGTTTTATACAAAGTTCAAAGAACCATTTCATCCCACTTGACGACCTTGGTGTATTAGATGAATTGAACAGTTTGATAAATGGTATAAATGTGAGTCGTGATGTGATTTTTAGGGCAAATCATGCTTCTAACGTATACTCTATTGGTGGTACACTCCCTAAGGACAAGTCAGATATTTTACAGAAAATCGGATATTTAAAAGGGCATCCCGAATTACTAAAACCAAAGGTGTTAAGAAGATTCTAAATAATAGAGTGACTCTGAGTAACTCAAGAAATATTATATCTTGACACAATAGGTCAGCCTCCAAAACAAAAAAATCCACATGATTAACTTCGTGTGAGAACCGCTGCAATTTACCTGTCAGAAACTTTAATTAGAAAAATATTGAGTTAAACCTATTGTATCTATTTTGATTGCATAGCAAGTTCAATTTTATTTTCGAATAGAGTTATGAGAGTGGATGTGAATCTCAATGGCTGTATAGAGATATTGGTTTCATTTGCTAGTTAAGAAGCTGTTTACATTGATTATATTAAAATAGTTTTCCTCCATTTAGAATCATTTTATTATTTCAAAATGTTTCCCTGATGAACCTTTGCATTTGTTCTTATTTAGATCAATTGGGTCAGTTCGTCGCAGGGTCATCATTGTGATACTCAGACTGGAGCAGCTAATTACTTCATCCCCAAATACATCTTTTTTCTGATGGTATTTAGACACCTTTATTCGTTTTAATTACTTTGCTGAAAGCAATTCATAGGATAATCAACTCTTTGTTAAAGGAATTAAAATTTAGCGAATCAAATCCTGAATCCAGTTTTTCCATTCTTCCTTTTACCTATGCATAAACTATCCTCTATTCTTACGCCGAATTTATTTTCCAAGTATATGCCAGGCTCTATAGTTATTGTCATATTTTCTTGGATGTGACTTGTTATTTTGGGTCTTATCCAAGGTGATTCATGGACCTCTAGGCCGATGCCGTGACCAGTTGAGTGAATAAAATATTCTCCAAACCCTTCCTTTTGAATTATTTCTCTGCAGGCTGCATCAACCAATGCGAAATTATCAGTTTCCGATAATCGTCTAATTCCGTTTTCCTGAGCAACTTTTACAATGTCATAAACACTTTTCATCTTATTTGAAATTCTTCCTATTCCAAAAGTTCTGGTCGCATCAGAAACATAATGATCATAACTTAAAGTAATGTCTATTACTATGAATTCATCTTTCCTAATTATCCTCCTGGATGTCTCAGCATGCGGAAAAGAAGTTTGTGATCCACTTGCAATTATTAATGGGTTAGAGGTAAATTGATAAGAAGGAAATTTGGCACCCATTTTGAGGGCTTCATATACAAGTATGGCCTGAATTTCTTCCTCAGACCATATTTACTTTAATTTCCTTGGTAGCAACTTCAAAAAGTTTATCAATTATATTAGAAGCTTTTCTTATCTTGTCAATTTCCTGTGCATCTTTTATTTCCCTTAGTTTTTCTACCGGGTTATAGTCAACTACTAGATCCCTTTTGCCTATTTTTTTACCGAGTTCTTTGATGATGTGATGATTATTATTACTATAGAAAACGAAATAATTTTCATCTAATTGATTAAATAAAGAGTTAGTTAAGGTTTTGCCTCTTTCTGATGAAATCACATCACAATCCTTGGACATTCTTAAAGCGCGTGAGTACTCTAGTTTTGGAACTATTAGTTTTGAATAAGTTTCAAATATGACTAAAATGCCTTCACCCCAAAAACCCGTAAGATAGAAAATGTCTTCGGGCTTATCAAGAATCATGGCCACCTTATTAGTATTCTTTTGTTTTTCTCTCTGAGTATTTATGAGTTTGATTAATTTCTCTCGCCTATTATGGTGCTGATTCAAATACCTCTCCCCATATGAGACCAAAACAAATGAATTACTTATAAATAACGGGTAGGCTTCCTGTATTTTTGAAAGTTGCCATGGAATATCTAGTAATGTTGCCAGGACCGACCAATGTTCCCAACAGAGTCATGAATGCTATGTTAGCTCCTATAATTAATCATAGAAGTGAAGATTTTAGAATACTGTATAGATCGATAATAGAAAAAACTCAAAAGCTATTTCAGACACAAGGTGACATAGTATTATTATCTTCCTCTGGTACTGGTGCAGTAGAGGCATCAGTAGTAAACCTAATAAAAAAAGATGATAAGGTGGTAATTCCTGTAAACGGTGAATTTAGCACAAGATTAGCGGATTTGATTGATAGCTGGGGAGGGAAATCTATTAGAATCGAATCGCCATATGGTGAGAACCCTCCATTCGAAAAATTCGAAGAAGTTTTTGACAAACATAAGGATATCAAAGCGTTGTATGCAGTTTACAATGAAACTTCAACAGGAACGACAATTAGGTATATGGACAAGTTAGGTGACCTGTGTTCCAGAAATGATTGTTTCTTTATCGCAGATTCAGTATCTATATTAGGTGGTGATGAGTTGCCCGTAGATAAGTGGAATATCGATTTATGTCTCACTGCTTCTCAAAAGGCTATAGCTGCTCCTCCTGGAGTTTCCCCGATTTCCATAAGTTCAAAGGCTAAAAAGTACATCCAAGAGAATTCTGCACCTATTCTCTATTTTAACCTCAAGAGATATTTTAAATATTATCAGGAACATTATGAAACACCTTTTACTCCTGCATTACCCTTATGTTATGCTTATGATGAAGCCCTTAATCTAATATTTGAGGAGGGGTTAGCAAATAGGATTGACCGACACAGAAGGTGTGCGGAGGCCTTCTACGAAGGTTTGGGAGCGATGGGATTGACTCCTTACGCGAAACTCGATGCACGCAGTAACGTCGTTATTGCTGTTAATTATTTGCCTGGAATAGACGACAAGAAATTTAGAGATATCTTGTCTAATGATTTTAAGATCCTAGTCGCAGGAGGGTTTGGAAACCTCAAAGGTAAAGTTTTTAGAATCGGATCAATGGGGGAAGTTAACAAATATCATGTCGTCAGGACATTGTCTGCCATAGAGTCTGCATTGAGAATGATGAACATCGATGTGCCATCTGGTGCCATCAACAAAGCCATTGCAAAATTATAAAACCCTAATTTTTGTTTTATTGTCAAACTTAATATAGGGAAAATTAATAGCGAATTTTATGACATTGGAAAAAGGTTCTCTTATTCTACTTGATTATACTGCTAAGATTAAAGATACTAATGAGATTTTTGAGACAACTAGAGCGGATGATGTTAAAAATAACCCCGACTATGATCCAAATAAGAAATATGAACCGCGTTTATTGGGTGTGGGAGAAGGCTGGGTACTGAAAAGGCTTGGACGAAGCCTTACTAGAGTCAAGTACCGATACACCGCTAAATATTGAAATTCCGCCTGAAAAGGCATTTGGTGAACGAGATCCTTCTAAAGTCCGAATGATCCCGTTACGGAAACTAGGCGAAAAAGCAAATGAAGTAAGTATCGGAGATGTAATAGAATTAGATGATCGAATTGGAATCATCCGTTTTATTGGATCTGGACGAGTTCAAGTTGATTTTAACCACAAATATGCAGGAAGGACTCTTGTATATTCTGCAAATATTGTAAAAAAACTGGAAGATGACAATGAAAAAATTTCAAACCTGATTAGGCGACGGTTGCCTATAGATTTAGCGGAAGTTAAATATGTAAATAAAGAATCTGATCTAGAAATATCTCTTCCTGAAAATACATTCTTGATAGAGGGTATTCAAATTATCAAAAGAGGAATATCTACAGATATTTTCAAATTTATTCCGTCCCTGAAATCCATAGTATTTTTGGAGAAGTACACCAATTCTGTTTCAACCGCGGAGAAACCCTCAGAAGCGGAAAATACTGATGCTAGTGTAGACAATGATACTAGTAATGATAGGATGCTGATAAGGATAAGAAAGAAAATACAGAGATCGATGACAAATCCGCAGAGGTCAGTACTAAATCTAAAAAGGAAAAATCCTAACTTTATTATTGTCATTGATACGCGATATAGAAATCTTTTTTAATCTAAAATCCCTAATTCATCTAGAATGTCTTGATATTTTGACGGACTATAATCAAGCCTATTCAAGATGGTGTACCTTTCAGGTCGGATTTTCTTTGCAAGCAATAATGCTTCTACTAATTGATCTTTATCAACATTTATTCCCTTAGAGGTCGTGGGAGCACCAATTCTTTTTAGTGCATCTTTAATTTCTAACCAATCTAAATTATGTAATTTGGCCATTATGATAGTTCCAATCCCTACCCTTTCACCATGTAATCCGCACTTATTTTCAGTTATGTATTCTAGTGCATGGCTAAAGAGATGCTCTGACCCTGAGCACGGCCTGCTACTTCCAGCTATACCTGCCGCTACTCCAGAACTTATTAATCCTTCAACTATAGTCCTTGTTAATTGAACGGTAATTTCATTTTTGATAATTTTCTTTGAAATATCTATAACCATTCTAGATCCTAGATGGGCCAGCTTTGCTGCATATTCGCCATAGTACTCGTTATTATAATCTCTTGCTAGTTCCCAATCCTTGATAGCAGTTGTCTTTGCAATCAAATCTCCGCATCCACTGGCGATTAGCCTATAGGGGGCGTTTGAAATAATGTCTAAATCTCCTATAATCTCAATAGGTGTATCTGCCTTTATAGAATAAGGTCTATCATTTCCCTTAAGCGAGACAAAAGGACTAGATATTCCATCATGTGATGCTGATGTGGGGATACTGACAAACGAGACTCTCAGCCTCGTCGCTATCATTTTTCCTAGATCTATACATCTACCTCCTCCCAGGCCTATAATGATGGAGATGTTCCTATCATTTAGTAGATTCGTAATCGAGTCGACTTGTTGGAATGATGCTTCTTTTGCAATTATCCATTCAAATTGGAGATTACTTTCAGCTAAACTCTCTTCTATAATCCCTGCTGTTTTATTTTTAACATTTTTACCAGTTATGATCGCAATTTTATTAATATTTTGGTCACTATTTTTGATGAACTCTCCTGAATTCCTTAAAATATTGTTCCCTATTATTACCTTCCTAGGTAACTGCATTACATGAGTCAAGCGGTAACTCATTTATTCATAAATAATTGAGAAAATTTGTGAAAAAAACTAGAAAAGTTTTTTAAGGTTATTCTTCAGGTTTAGCTTCTACCAAATCTGCTGTAGCATAACCTCTTCCTACTCGAGTAATCTTAACTTTGACTTTGTCTCCTACTTTCGTATTCGGAACGAAAATTACTAATCCTTGAATCCTTCCTACACCTGCATCCCCTCTTTTACTCATAGATTCTATATCTATCTCGTGTTCTTCTCCTGCATTTACTGGAGATGGCTTAAAAAATCTATTGTAGCTACCGCCTCCATTGCCATTACTGCCTCCATTGCTATTACTCCTATTATTGGGGTATCTTCTTTGACCATTGTCACCTTGTGAAATTTGTTCTATTCCTGATGGTTGTGATTCACTGTTTTCCAAACTATATCAGTACACTACTATAATATTATTGGATATTTCAACTTTGATATTATGAGATCACAGAAATAGGTAAATTATGTTAAAATACTTTTTTATTTATTAAAATACTGTATGCAAACCTCATTGCAAGTTGAAGGGTTGATCAAGGAGTTCATGGATGTGAGAAATACGACCTTGGAATTATTTTCTCCTCTGGAAATTGAGGATGCAGTGATGCAGTCGAGTGATTTTGGAAGCCCGCCTAATTGGCACATAGCACACGTGACATGGTTTTTTCACAAGATATTAGAGAAATATTCTAAAAGCTATAACAGCTATGATGACGATTTTAACCTCTCATATTTGAATTCTTATTATCAAAAATACGGGTCAATTCTCAAGAAAAGTGACAGAGGGAGATATCCAAGACCCACCGTAATGCAAACTATCAAGTACAGGAAGGAAATTGAGAAACTATTTGTAGACTTTATAAAATTGAGAACCAATGACCCAAAAGACTATTCAGATGAATTAATATTAGACATCTATACGGCAATTAATCACGAAAGACAGCATCAGGAGCTGATGATTTATGATTTTCAATACTATTATAATCGATTTCCTGACGATTCTGACAACTATGTTCCAAGAAAGGTTAATACCCCTCTTGTCGTGGAACAAGTTCCAAAAGAAATGATACATATTGATGGCGGTTTATTTTTGCTTGGCTATAAAGGTAAAGAGTTTTGTTACGATAATGAGTTACCAGAAAACCAAGTTTATTTGAATAAGTACAAGATTGATAATAAATTAGTTACAAACCAGGAATTCCTGGAATTTGTTGAAGCAGGCGGATATCAAAATTACCGATATTGGTTAGCGGATGGCTGGGATATGGTATTGTCTGAAAATTGGAACTCACCGCTTTATTGGATGTTTAACAAAGACGATAAAAAATGGAAAAAAAAGGATTTTCGAGGTACTCAGGAAATTAGAATGGATGAACCAGTTGTAAATTTGAGCTATTATGAAGCTGATGCTTTTTGTAAATGGGCCAAAAAGAGGTTGCCAACTGAGGCCGAATGGGAAAAAGCTGCTTCATGGGATAGCAATTCTAATTCCAAAACAATTTATCCTTGGGGTAATACTCAAATGACTAATGAAAACGCCAATCTTCTAGATTCTCATTTATGGCATCCTGTTGAAGCCGGTTGCTACCCAAAGGGCAAGAGTCACTACGGGTGCTATCAAATGATCGGCGATGTTTGGGAATGGACTTCGTCTGAATATGTGTTATATCCCGGTTTTCAATCCAGATTTGAGGAATATACTGACAAATGGGCAATTAATCAAAAGGTACTTCGTGGAGGGAGCTTTGCTACTCCAAAAGAGCAAATACGTAGTAGCTACAGAAACTATTTCAAACCTCATGATCGGATACTCTTTTCAGGTTTTAGATGTGCAGCTGACGCATAAATTTTCAATTGAGAAAATTGGGTCAGGTTGTCAATCTGAGATATTTAATTCTACTTTCTTTAAAATAGAAAAATCTTGGCCTTCTAATCCTATCATCAAGGAGTAGTTTCCTGGGGGAATATGTTGCGTTCCTCCCAGGGTGACATCTATCTTCCCTAGGTGAGTTGTTTCATTTTCTATTAATTCTTGGGAGTCAATTTCAATAATTTCAGGATTAAAAGAAACCTGCATACCCATTAAGTCTCCATTAGGTACAAATGTCCCTGAGATTATTGGCTTAAAGAAGATCGTGCCATTGTTGGTGAAAGCTTGCATGTGTTTCTGGAAGTCAAAACCTGGATCACTTTTGTTAACGGATATCTCTATACTTTCAATACTATTGTTACCATTACGCAGGCTTATTACTTTAGGATTAACGGACAGAGATATGGGGATAACTTTATCTAAATTAATAAAACCTATCTTATTTTCCGATTGTTCTGTAAACCAGACACCTGATCCAATGCCCGACGAATCATTGGATGACTCTGTCGATACGTCAAATTGCAGTACGTTAGAATAGCCGCATTGATTGCTACTATTGATAGGATCGCATACAGAATAATGAATATTTTGTGTTGGTATCCAATACTCAATCAATGTATCATTGTCTGGGACAAATCTCGCAATTTTGTTTCCGACATGTTCGTTAGTCCAAATCGAATTATCTTTGGTAGTCTTTATCCAATAGGGTAAGGTATTTTTGTATAGATTTACAGATTTGTTTGAGATGTCGTTATAATCAATTCCAACAATTCTAGATGAAAGTGGTGATGTTACAACATGTTCTATATTTAGACTTGTTAGGTTATTAGAGTTCCCTGGAGGAGATATTTTGTAAAAAGAGCTAGTAGCATGGTCTGTTATCCAGACTTTACCGTGCGAATCCACTGCTATACCAGTTGGAGATTTAATGTTCGTAGGTAATTCAAAGATATCAAATTTATTATCTGTTATACTGTACCTGATTAAGACACCTTTTTTTTCAAACGCTAGAGCTGTTATCCAAATTTTTTTGTTTACTTTATCAATTGCCAACGATCCCAGCCCTACTTCGTAGTTTGGAATAGATTGAAATACATTCTTTAGCGGAATTGGTATTTCTTTGAGATCCTTCTGAGGTTCCATTTATCATCTTATCTATTTGACCATGCCACAAAGAGAGAGATCTTATTCCTACAAAATACATGCTATTATTATTTTCAAATCCCATTGATATCGGATATGAGGTAGAAAAAAACTCTGAATGAAAAGGAATGGGGTAATTATAAAATTTCTTTTCTATTTTATCAAACTTCCATAACGAATTTAATTTTTCATCCGTGAACCAGAGGCTATTCAACGTATTATCTAGTTTTATGTCCCAACTCCAAGAATTGCCCGCAGGAAGGTCTCTTGAGTACCAGAAAGGTATTCTGTAGGACTCAAATATCTGTTTAGACGGATCAAATCCAAATAAGGTTCCATTCCTGGTGGAGATGAACCATACCTTGTTCTCTGCATTATCAAAAGTAATAGCTATGGGGATACTACATATCTCCGGTACCTTAAATTCTGTTACAAAATAATTGGAATTTGGTGCACTTTCCATTCCACAATTCCACTTTTCATATTCCAAAATTTGATTGGTCGTTTGTTGTTTCATTGTAGACGCCAATACGTTCGGATAACCAATAATCAATGAAAAACCAAAAATTGACAATAGGATAATTGAAAGGATTACAACAACCATCTTTTTAAGCATAATATCGTACCCTATACTTGGGATCTGAGACATAAGATTTCGTCATATATATTTTCTACAATGTTTATTAATTTGTTTGTGTATTCTGGAGTAATTTCTCAGTTCGGAATCATCTATATTTGCTAGGACTCTCGGGTAGCCAGGGGATAGTTTCAGCCATATAAACGGAGTTTGATATGCGATACTTGAGTCTATAATTATTTGAAATATTCTTTAGTGAATTATTTGCCTGTCCAAAATATCTGGAGTTAGCATAACTTATATTTTGGATTCAAGGATTGCCTGCATATGGCAAAAGGTTCCAGACGAGGGGGCAGGGTTCGTGATAAATGGAGAGATAAACAATGGATTATAGTAAATGCTCCGCCCGCATTTGACAGAGTCCCTCTAAATTATATCCCAATTTCCGATGTTAGTAATGCAAAAGGAAGGGTAATTGAAAATACATTATATGATGTGCTCAAACAAGATCCAACCCAACATCAAACCAAGATTTTTGTTCAGATTGATAGGATTAATTCTGGAATGGCTTCAACAATATTTAAAGGACATGAATATGCAAAAGAGTTTCTGCGAAGCCTCATCCGACGAGGCAGCTCTATGATAAATTATGTTGACGAATACACAACAGCTGATGGTTATGTTTTTAGGGTGTCTGCTACAGCTTTTAGTCAGAGAAGAATAAATTCAGCAAAGAAACATGAAATTAGACTTTCTATGGCTAAATTACTGGCTGAAAAGATTCCTATACTCTCTCTTGATGAGTTTGTAAAAGAAGTGACTATGGGAAAAATGAGTTCTGAAATGATGGATGTTGCAAAGAAAATAGCCATTATCCGTCATGTGGGTGTAAAGAAAACTAAGCTTCTTTCCTCTCCTCTAGAGGTCAATGAGGATAAAACCGATGCGGATGGGTCTAATACAGAAGCTAATTCTGAAGTTTCTACAGAAGCTAATTCTGAAGTTTCTACAGAAGCTAATTCTGAAGTTTCTACAGAAGCTAATTCTGAAGTTTCTACAGAAGCTAATTCTGAAGTTTCTACAGAAAAAGAGGTTGCAACTTCTTTCAAAGAAGAAATAGACAAAGAAGTAGGCACTTAGTATTTCTTAATTTTTGAATTGTTTTCATCCGTAGATATCTCTATTTTAGTTCATGCAACGGAGGATGAAAACAAAATATTGAATCATATTTTGGAAAATTTTAGACTCTCTACCAATATGGTGACAATTGATTATGTAAAAACTGAAGGCCATTGGAAGAATCCAATAATGCGTTTAATCATATCAACATCATCCAATATAGATCGTCTCTATACGGACCTCTGCAATCAGTTAAGAATTAACTATGGATCTGAGGAACTTGATCAATATTTGAAAAACAACCTTGATGAAAAAGGCTCGGTATATATTCGTCTAGATAAGCAAAAACTTTGTGCAAGGGCTCTTTTACTTTCTGATACAGATGCCGTTAGAATGATTTTCAAAAAGAAAGGAAAATTTGAAAAATAGACTGATTACTGTTGGCTAAAAATAGATATATTATAGACCTTTCAGTTGGTTTTTCTTTTCCCCAAGGGACAATATCGTTCATCAAAAAATTCTTTTCCCTAGATGTAATGGGAATTTATGACACCAGCTCATTGGCTATAGAAAAGGACTCTCTAGTGTTGAGGATAGAAAATACCAAACAAGGTATCACTACCATTAAAAAGAACTATATTTATCTTTATTATCAAGATTTCCTTGGAAATCTTGATAATACATATGGCAACACTGATATCTTGACAATAAATGATTTTTTTAATCCTAAGAATCTTTTGAGGAAATTATCAGGCAAGAATATTGGATTTGAATTTTTGGTCTCAAAACTAAGATACTTAGATACATCACAGGTAGGTAGATGGTTTTCATTTATGAAATATTTTTATAGTCTCTGTAAAAGATATGGACATCAATTTATACTATCCAGTGGTGCAAAGAATATCTATGAGCTATTTTCTTCGCGAATGATCAATTCTATTCTTGATAAATTGGAAGTTTCTTCTACCGAATATTGGTCTGACCTAAACCAATGGTTGCCGCGTAAAAAGAGGGGTATGATTTATGACCCTCTCTAAAAAAAAATATCGTTATATTGGTATTTATCTATCCAGTCGCTTATCTTTAAATAAATCTGCGATTCTAGAAGAAATTTCTGGAAGATATTTGGGATTATTTGGATCAATTGATTATAGTAAAGCCAACATCAGAATTATCAATATTAATAATATTCCTGATACAATTATCATATTAAAATGCCGATTGGAATCTTTGACTAATACATTGATATCTCTGAGCCTTATTGATTTGGAATTGATGGTTATCTCTATATCAGGTACGCTAAAGCAACTCAAGAAAAAAATACTGGCATTCTTGGGTTATATTTCTGAGAATCAAAAAGATCTGACGTTTAACTTCAAAGATAGCTAAGTATAAAGATGTCAGTAAGCAACTATATACAATTCGAGACATAATGTTCAAATTAACTTCAACGAAATCAACATCGGAAGAAAAAAAAGAACTGCTTAACGATGGTACCAAAGATACAAGGGATAGGGAAAAAACTAAGGCAGTAGCGTTATTATCGGGAGGTCTAGACAGCCACTTGGCAGTTAGGATGATGAAGGAACAAGGTATTGAGGTAGAGGCAGTTGCAATTAAGACGCCATTCTGCGATTTTGATTGTGGGAAGGGGTGTGGACACAAGGTCCTAGAAGTTGCCTCTGAACTTGACATAAAGTTAAAAACTGTTTACTTAGGAAAGGAATATCTCACCATGTTAAAGAATCCTAAACACGGATATGGTTCAGGGATGAATCCTTGCATCGACTGTAGGATGATGATGTACGATGAAGCTAAGAAACATATGGACGAAATTGGAGCCGATTTTATCATTACCGGTGAAGTCCTACATCAGAGACCGATGAGTCAAAATTCAAACGCTCTGTCTATCATTGAAAAAGGCACCGAAATGGAAGGGAAGGTACTTAGACCATTATCCGCACGATTGCTGCCATTAACAAATCCAGAAAATAATGGATTGATAAATCGTTCAATGCTCGGAGCCATACGAGGACGTTCCAGAAAGGGCCAACTAGATTTAGCCGATAAATATGGAATAGCAAATCCGCCTAATTCTGCTGGTGGATGTCTTTTAACCGATCCTCAATTTTCAAAAAGAGTTAGGGATCTATTCAAATTTTCAGTTCAAGAGCCAAGTATCAATGATGTAGAACTCTTGAAAATAGGGAGGCACTTTAGATTGAATTCCTTCTCAAAACTAATTGTAGGGCGCAACCATGCTGAGAATGAGATGATTAAATCCTTGTGCAATGATACCGATTATTTAGTACAGCCAATGACAGTCCCAGGTCCAACATCTATATTGAGGCTAAATGTTCGTCCAGATTTACGAAAGCATAAGAACCTATTAGAATTATCCATACAAATTACCTTGCGTTACTCTGATACAGAGGCGGAATATAAATACGAAGTTTCAGTGGTTAATAGAAGACAGAAATTGGTTAGGAAAATTTCGTCCCTGCCATGTACAAAAAATATAATAGAAGATTACAGAATTTGAATATGCTGTTATATTTTGTCTTTAGTATCTTTCAATCTTCATATTAATCAAGCAGGTTATACACCAATTATATATCTGATAATATGCAAACAAAGAAAATTGGGGAAAGGCCTATCTATTTAAAGACTTTTACACTTCGTAATCCAAAGGATATTATTGAAATTAAAAAAGATATCGAAAAAAATATGATAATTATTATCAGAATAACACCGTTGGCACAGAGAGATGTTGGAGAACTGAAAGTAGTTGTGGAAGATCTTTATAAATCCGTTACCATCTTAGGGGGAGATATTGCGAGATTGGGTGAAGAACGTATTATAATAACGCCTCCTGAAGTAAAAATATGGCAGAGCAATCAAGATACACCATAATCCAAATATCTACGAGTTTGTTACATTACAATAGTTTTATGGCTTCTTGATTTTGCAAGTACTGTGTTGAAATGTTATGGACTTTGCTAGAATAACCAGAAAAGTTTTGGACTTTGGATTTCTCACCGTGATTTACCAATATTTTTCTAAGCTTCGGTCTAAGTCTAGAAATATATGCATTTAGTTGATTAAAATCAGAATGCGAATTAAATGAGTACATTGTTTCAATAGCGCACTTTATCTCAAAGTCCTCGTCGTTTAACGAAAACCTTCTTTGCCCTTCTATAATCTCTTTCCCTAAAGTCATACCAGTTGGTTTATTTGTAAAAATTATTAGATTCCCAGGATCAGCTGAGACCTTTTTTAGGTAATCCTTGGAGTAGTTGCAATTTAACATTGAAGAAGGATAAATGATGATGCCTGGATCCAATTCTTGCGTATTTATATCGGAAATTGATGTTATATTTCTTGAGCGGAAGGGATTATAATCATTTGAGATTATGGATTGTTGTAACTCTCGATTTAAGAATTCCAAGTTGAATTCGTGTATAGAATTAATTTCGGTTATCAACTTATCAATATATAATTTGCATTTCATTATTTTTTTTTGTTTAATAAGCATATCCAACGTAATTAGTAATTCTTGAGACGTTCCAATTAACTGAGACGGCATCAAAACCAATTTTTGATTCCCGATCACCTTATTGATCTCTTCTATTAATCTTTCTTGCGCATCTTCTCGAGACAAATATGAGTCTTCTCTTCCACCATTGGTTCCTTCAATTAGGAGTGTTTCTACTCTGGGGAAATTCCACACTGCATTTTCCAAATATGAACTTTTTCCAAATTTTATATCTCCAGTATAAACAAAATTGTGATCCCCATTTCCCAAATGGATATGAAACGACGATGAGCCAATAATATGTCCTGCATTGTAAAATGTGACTTTAATATCCGGGGCAACATCGGTAACGATATTATAATTAAGATGAATTAGATGCGAAAAAATCTTTTCAAATTCCTTGTCCGTATAATGTGAATCAGATCCGTAGCGTTTCACATATTCTCTATACAGGACATACATTAGGTATGAGGTGGGTTCTGTACAATAAACAGGACCATCGTAACCGTACTTGAATAACATAGGTAAAAATCCAGTATGGTCAAAATGGGCATGTGTTAACAAAACAGCATCAATTCCAGAAAGCTTGATTCCGGTAGAGTCAAATCGTGGAAACCTTGACAAAGGATCTTTAGTATATATGTTCATACCACAGTCCAACAAAACGTTACTTTCATTGGTGCTTAATATCATTGACGATCTGCCAATTTCCGCAAATCCCCCCAAGGAGTTTAAATTTGCCTCAATATTCGGATCCAACTTTTCACGAAATATTTTTTCACCTATTCTCTTATAAAACTGAATGCGATAGTCTGAAGCATTCCTAATAATCTTGTTAATATTCTTGATTGCGACCATGCTTTTTGGGGCCTTTTTAAATGATATTTTCCAACCTGATTCTAGGATGATATTATTTATGATCTTTTCATCCTTTATTATTTCAGATATTTTTCTTACAAATATGGTGGCTTCTCCCAATGCGGGATCAAACAATATGTCCGTTATTCCTGATTCCTGAGGAATATGCTTTTCTGCTACCTTTTGAACTTCTCTCTCGTCAATTCTGATGGCTTCATCTATCCTCAATACAATTCGTTTTTTTATTTGACCAACTATATTAGACAGAATTTTGTTATTCTCGAGCAAAAATTGAGGTTTGTTTGTGTGAAGTGCTATCCTAGGACCTTCATATTCAATTTTGGTCAGAGAACATTCTTTAGGAAGATTCTGTAATATTGTTGCCATTACCGATTGACTATCTTGTAAGTTCTGGCTCGATTCAAAGGACCTCGAGTACATTTGAATCACAGTTTTTGATTAAAATCAAATAGTAAAACAATTAACAAGGAACTTTTGAATATAAAAACCTATTTCTTTATTTTCCTATTGATGTTTAACATATTTATAAGATGATTACCAATATCTATCAGTCCAAACTATGGCAGATTATTTTGACAATTTGGTTTTTTCATCATCAATTATTATATTTGTTGTCGCTCTGATTTGTATATTTGCTTATGAGTTTATCTTTAGGAGTCAAGGCAATATTATTGAAAAATCTAGAATGATACAAAAAATAAATAAAAAGGGTTCTAAACTTAAACAAAACCAACAGCCTGATAGAGTTGAAAAGTAGTTACGCTCAATTAGAACAACATATATTAAATAAATTTTCAAAAGAATCCTTTGCAAAATTAACTTCAATCCAGGACCAATCATATAGAGTTTTGGCACGAAGGCAAGATTCTCTATTGGTAGCTCCAACGGGTTCAGGAAAAACTGAATCTGCTATAATTCCTGTAATTACTATGTTGGCTGAGGACAAATGTGGGGCATCCATGGATGGTGACGGTATAAGGTGCTTGTATATTACACCGCAACGCTCACTCAATAACGATGTTTTTAGAAGAATCATAAAGTATGCAACTTCTGAAAATCTAAAAGTCGAAATTAGGCATGGTGACACATCATACACCAAGCGTAAAAAAATTTATCAAAATCCACCTGACATACTGATAACAACTCCGGAATCCTTGTCAATTATATTAGTAAATGAAAAGATGGGTCATTTATTGAAAACGGTAAGATGGATTATCATTGATGAAATTCACGAGATCATATCGTCCAAACGAGGATCTTACCTATCATTATGTCTGGAACGTCTGACTTTTTTTTCTACTGGCTTTTGTAGAATTGGTATATCAGCTACCGTTGGGAATCATGCTGAAACAGCTCGTTTTTTGGTGGGAAAAGATAAAAAATGTGCAATATTAGTGGACAAAACTCTTAGAAAATACGATATTGAACTTAAGCATATAGATGGATCAATTAAAGAAGTTTCCACATATATTTTAGACTATGTATCTAAAACTCATTCAAACTCTTCTGTTTTGTTATTTACCAATACTCGGGATGAATCTGAATTTATGGGTACCGTATTGAAAAATCAATGTAATTTACAGGTTCAAATACATCATGGTTCTCTATCAAGAGATGCTCGAGAAGAAACTGAAAAATTTTTGAGGACTGGTATCGCTGGAATTGTGGTGTGTACGTCTTCCCTTGAATTGGGTTTAGATATCGGATCAATTGATCTTGTAATACATTACGGATCTCCAAGACAGGTATCAAAATTAATACAAAGGATTGGACGTAGTAGGCATACTCGGAGATTATCGGCTAAGGGCTTGATAATTACAAATAACTATGATGATTTTTTAGAATCACTGAGCATAATCCAAAGAGTTAGGAGAGGATCCATTGAAGATCAGATTCCACATGAGTGCCCACTTGATGTGTTGGCACATAATATTGTCGGGATGACTTTACAAACCAGAGAAAAGTTGAATTTGGAAAAATTATATGGGTCCTTTTCCTCTGCTTACTTGTTCAGATCTTTATCGTATTTCGATTTCATGGATTGCATAAATATACTCCTAAATAGTTTTCTAATCCGGTTAGACGTGGAAAAAAAACATATTACAAGAACGGGAAAGTCTTATAGGTACTATTATGAAAATGTTTCCACAATACCTCATATTGTTAAATTCGATGTAATTGATTCGATATCAAAAAAGAGAATAGGCACATTGGATCAACAATTTGTGGGAGATTACGGTGAAAAAGGTAATGTGTTTGTGCTCAAGGGCTCACAGTGGAGAATATTAGTAATAGATGAGGGAAAATTTCAAGTTCACGTTGAACCGCTAAGCGGTGCTCCAATTAATGTTCCGTATTGGGTAGGGGAGATGATTCCAGTTGACTATGAAACTGCGATGATGGTAGGCAAATTAAGAAAAAAAATTAGGTCAGGGAATTCCAAAAAAATTGATATTAGTTTCTCTGATACAGATCCAAAAATAATAGCTAATATGTCCAGAAATATGAAATCTTTGGATGTAATTCCAGATTCTTCAAATCTAGTCTTTGAGACGATACCTACTGAAAGTATTGTAGTAGTCCACAGTACCCTTGGCTCAAAAATCAATAACACCTTAGGCTCATTATTGTCTACATTTCTTTCATCAAAGACGGGTTACATAATTGAAACTAGATCAGATCCATATAGAATATTATTAAGCTCTGTAAATATTAGATTAAGACAGAATCATATTTTCTCTTTATTTGATGATGAATTTGATGTGGAATCAGGTACTAATAGCATCTTTTAGTGGGACATATAACATCAATTGGAAAGTGTGGGGTGTAGCAAAGCGATTTGGAATTATAAAAAAAGAGTCTATTTACGACAAGAGGGTGGCACGCATGCTTTACGATAGATATTATAAGACTTCTCTTAGTAAGGAATCAATTAGAGAATTAGTCCATGATAAGTATGATGTAAAAAAGACATCGCAGATAATCAAGGATATAAAATCTGGAGCCATCAATTTGCACTGGTTAGACACTCGTGAATTTTCGGGACTCGCGCAACCTATATTGTCACGTTCTAAAAAATCAATTTCTGCCCCACTTGGCTTAGAAAATGGGATATTAGAATTGGTAAAAGAACGCTTGACAACAACAAAGCATAAGTTAGTTTGTATGAGATGTGGTAAATGGGAAAGGATATTTGAAACTAAGGATATACCAAACAAATTGGGTTGTCCATTCTGCAAATCCAAATTAGTTGCGGCTACTTTTTGGAAGGATGGCGATCTGGGTAATATCATTGGTAGGAAAATTACAGGGGCCAGGCTCTCAAAAGATGAAGAACATAAATTTGATAGGGCCTGGAAAATAGCTTCTTTAATAAATAATTTTGGAAAAATGGCTGTTTTTGTGTTATCGGGTCATGGAATTGGAGCTGATACTTGTGCCAGGATTTTACGTAACTATACTGATGATGAGAACTTGTTGAAAACAATCTATGAAGCTGAAAAACAATATGTAATGACTAGAGGATTTTGGGACAACTGATGAATCTTGTCTTTTTCTAGAATCATTATGTAATTATGATTCAACCTGCCCATCTTAACTTATTTTCATAATATTTGAATAAGGTTTAAGTGATAACTCAATATTTCCTTCTTTGCCACTTGCTGCGTTTACTCCTAAAATTCTTACTCTTTCACCTATCTTAAGATCAATTACTAGGCCGCTACTCTCTCTCCAACCCACTAGTCTAATTTCTCCAGTGTCATCACCCACTATAGTGTCTGCTACTGACACGATTTCTCCACTCTTAGTGTTTACATCCATCTTATTTGGATTCTGAAGAACTATGACCTCGACCACATATGGCTTGTTCATGCTATCTACTTCCATTATTTTGCTTTCAAACTGGTCGCTTTTGGGGATATCTTTGTCCTCCTTCAAGATCTGTACATACGATTCTTGACCAGTTATTTCGATTGTATTTCCAAGAACCCTACTAGGGTAACATTCAATTATGTCATCAGTTTCAAAATGAATATCAAATAGTTTATTATCTATTGATAATAAATATGACTTGCCATCTTTATCTATCGCCATACAATGCGTTTTCCTTTCTGTTGGATCGAGCCTAGCAGAGACGATCCTCAATGTATAGCTCTCTACAGGTTCTATTTGTTCCACAAATTCAAATCCAGTGCCCTCGTCACCATGTATTTCTAAATCACCGTTACTAAAATTAGGGTTGCCTATTTTTGTCTTGACACCGATCAATTTAATTTTTGAGCCAGTCGTCAAAGATTTTGGTACCTTCTCATCATTAATATTCCAAATGATTGATCGAATTTTCCTGGTGTTGCTATCATTTGATAACTCCATGTGTAGGGATTTTGCACGTTCTCCTCTACTATTGGTGAATGCAGAAATCCTCGGATCTGAAGTAATTCTTCCAGAAATAACCATATTTTCCTTTGGAACATCAAGATCATCAATCGTTTCGGTTAATTCAGAGAGTAACGGAATTTGATATTTATCCATCTTCTGAAACTATTTCAATTGATCCGTTGCTGCTCAAGTTGATAATGGGCTTATTGTCCATCCCTGCTTTGACCTGTCCCTTTGAAACTTTAATCAAATCTCCCAGCTTTAAATCAAGCTGTTCAGGCAAATCTACAAAATCATCCCAAAGCTTTATTTTGACATTTGAGTCTTTATCATAAATATGGATAATTCTATTCCTTGATTCCAGGTTTGAATCCCTCTTTAGAAATATTTTGATCGGATTAATGGTCATGATTCTCCCGACAGTAGTTACATCCCTGGCGCCAACGAATACATCTTTAAGACTATATTCTGATTTTGGAGTTTTTTCCAAGGAAATACCTAAATCTGCGGCCACTAGGAATAATGCTCCCTGGTCTGTCAAATACCCTGCACCCACATTGGTCTTTTTTTCTTCAATCATTGTCTTTAATTTCTCAAAATTTAAATCGTGTTTTTCTTCCAATATTATTTCAATCATTTTATTATAGTCTAGTGCCAATTATGATGATCTAATTTACATTACATATTTTAATTTAAAAAAATTTTCGTAGAATGTTAACTGATATGCATATAATTTTTATCCAATATTCACGTTTCAAGTGAAATTGTTAACCATTTGCTTATCTATGTCATAGGAAAATTAATTAAGAATCCCATTAGACTGATGAATCCTGATGGATTTGCAATAATAAAGTTGACTATTTATATAAATCGCAAGAGGATATTTCTAAGCTAGCGGTTTTTGATCGGCAAAATAATTTTAGATATGACATGTAGAATGGGTTCTTAGATTCCTGCAATTATTTTTTGAGCACGCATTTCCAAAAGAAAACCTATCATCAGATTGATAGGTAATGTTTATTGATTTGATGCAGTAGATTTTCAGTCCATATGCTTAAGCAAACGAAATAGTTATACTTCAAGCATAGGGAATATCTTTGATTTTTCAACTGTCGCAGCTTCTAAATCAATTTTTTAAGGTTTATAATGGTTTTATATTTGAACTCTATCTACTACCAAAGTATGCAATTTACCCCTTGTTTCTATTTACTCGATTTGACCCTCCTCCTGCGATACATGAAATAAACAACAGCAATAATTATTCCGAGGATGAATGAAATAATGGGTATCAGGAAAAAAGGACTTTGATCATCACCCTGGATATCATTAGATTTAGAAATGTCTAATCCGGACTGATTTTGACTGGTTATGTTATTAGGTTCCGTACCGATGATTTTGATTACTCTAGCATCTTTTCCAAATTCTATTACCAATTTTCTGCTATCGTTATCTAAAGTGTATTCCCCAGATGATGTATTGCTCCCTACACTGGAGGATGATATATTTGAATCAATTTTATCAATAATTTCCTTATATTTTGCTGGTTGGTTATTTACAAGTACTGTAAAGTTCTTATCTTCTTCGCCTATCCTCGAATCTATTATGTTCCGAGGCAGATCAATTGATAGCTCACCATTTTCGTCATATGATAAAATATCAAGATTTAGGGTCTTGATTTTTGAATTTGATTCTAATTGGAGACCATTTAGGCTTCCGCCTTTTAGTTCGACGCTTGTGTAATCAATTTTATTATTAACTGTTATGGGAATAATTTGTTGTAATATTTTGTCTAATCCGGACTGATTTTGACTGGTTATGTTATTAGGTTCCGTACCGATGATTTTGATTACTCTAGCATCTTTTCCAAATTCTATTACCAATTTTCTACTATCGTTATCTAAAGTGTATTCCCCAGATGATGTATTGCTCCCTACACTGGAGGATGATATATTTGAATCAATTTTGTCAATAATTTCCTGATATTTTGCTGGTTGGTTATTTACTAGTACTGTAAAGTTCTTATCTTCTTCGTCTATCCTCGAATCTATTATGTTCCGAGGCAGATCAATTTCTACAATATCTGACTTATTTTGACCTGGAGTTAATACAAGAATTATGCTCCTTTGATCATTATCATAAAGTATGTTATTAATTCTATCTCCTGCACTTGAGATTGAGATTGGATTAAGAATGCTACCTGTTTTGACTTGATAATAGATATCGTTTTTGAAAGATGGATGACCAGGCTGATTTCCATTTGTGGATGTGTTTCCAAAGATTTCGTCTTGAATCTTAGGAGCACCTATAGTAGTGGTATTTTCATTATTCAAACTAGATAATGCATCTCTAAAATCAAAGTCGGTGGTACTTAATATTACTACAAACGTTGACATCGTGAGTAGGCATACTCCAATCAACACCGAACTTCCATACTTCCACAATAGTTTAGTATAGATTCGATCATATGATATAAGAATTCTGCGTGGATTATTTGCTTTAACAGTCAAAGTGTGCCCTTCAATGTAGCTATTATTGATAACGGTGTGATCCATGGGGGATAATTTTTCAAATAGACTATTATGAAATTGATATTTATTTAACAACATTGAAATTTCATTCCCTATACCGATATACAATTGGATTTCGGGATTATTTTACCATCTTCTGAGTATCCTGATGGAATATTATATATATTCGATTACAGCTTTATTCGATACTTGACATTTATTTTGTTATTACGTGATTCAGCAATTGGTATGGGGGATTTGTATATTGTCAGCTGAGAAGAAAGAGATAAGAATAGTTGATCATATATACCAACCTAAACATGAAATTCTAACAAAAGATGAAGCTGAAATTGTATTTAAGAAATTTAATTCTAAACCCAGTCAATTCCCATATATGATGTCTTCTGATAAAGGCATTCAAGGGTTAGAAGCTCAACCTGGGGATGTTATTAAAATTACCCGAAAGAGTTCTACTGCAGGTGAAAGTGTATATTACCGATATGTAGTAGAAGGTTGATCTAGGGAATGACAGTCAGTATCAGTAATAATTCTATAGATATGTGGCCTATAATCAATGATATTTTGCGACGAGAGGGAGTAGCAAGACAACATCTTAATTCTTACAATGAGTTCATTGAACGGGGACTCCAAAGCATAATTGACGAAGTTAACGAGATAGAAATTGAAACGGCCGAATATCCATATAAAATTAAATTGGGAAAAATAAAAATGCAGCAACCTAGGATCATGGAGTTAGATGGTTCAATTACTCACGTGGCACCAGTCGAAGCTCGACTTCGCAATTTAACTTACGCCTCTCCAATCATGTTGGAATGCAGCATAGTTGAAGAGGGCAAAACTTTGGAATCCAGATTTATACATATTGGTGATATGCCTGTAATGGTGAAGTCAAACGCTTGTATGCTTCATAATTATTCTGAATCAAAATTAGTCGATGTAGGGGAAGACCCAAAGGATCCAGGTGGATATTTCATTATAAACGGGTCAGAAAGGGTAATTGTTGGATTGGAGGATCTTTCTTATAATAAGATTATCGTTGATATCGAGGAAACATCGGGTACCATGTTATACAAGGCTAAAGTATATTCTTCAATTGTTGGATATCGTGCAAAATTAGAGTTGATTATGAGGCCCGACGGTTCCATTGTTTCAAAGATTCCAGGTTCTCCAGTTGATATCCCACTTATCATATTAGTACGAGCATTAGGCTTGGAGTCTGATAAAGATATTGCCAATGCAGTTTCCTTGAATGATACTATCCAGGACGAACTGGAACCTTCATTTGAAAAATCTGGCGAAGTTGCTACCAGCAGAGATGCCATAATCTACATAAGCAAAAGAATTGCACCAGGCATGCTAGAGGAGTTTCAAATAAAACGAGCGGAAACATTATTGACTGGGGGCTATTGCCACATCTTGGTAAGAATCCTGATAACCGGTACGAAAAGGCATTATTCCTAGGCGAATCCGCATGCAAATTAGTTGAATTAAATCTTAATTGGATTGAACCAGATGATAAGGATCATTATGGCAATAAAGTCATAAAATTTGCAGGTCAGATGCTAGCAGACTTATTCAGGACCGCTTTTAGGAACCTAATAAGAGATATGAAGTATCAATTAGAAAGATCTGGTCAAAAGCGAGGAATCAATGCAGTTGCAGCTGCTGTCAGGCCTGGAATTATCTCTGACAAGTTAAATAATGCTATAGCTACCGGAAATTGGGGTAGGGGTAGGGTAGGTGTTACCCAACTTCTAGATAGAACAAATTACATGTCTACAGTTAGTCACTTAAGAAGAATCCAGTCCCCACTAAGTCGAAGTCAACCCAATTTTGAAGCTAGGGATTTGCATGCAACTCATTTTGGACGTATTTGTCCATCCGAAACCCCAGAAGGATCAAATTGTGGCTTGGTTAAAAACTTGGCACTGTCTGCAGTAATATCAGTCAGCGTTTTATCATCAGATGTAATTGAAAAGTTATACGAATTGGGTGTTCAAAATGTGAACGAGACGAATGATGATTTGAAACAAAAAGGTGCTAGGATATTTGTCGATGGTCGTTTAATTGGATACATAGAAGATGGTCGTAATTTATCAAATAGGTTGCGTACTATGAGGCGATCTGGCAGAATGCATCCTCACATGGGAATCTATTTTTATTCTTCTTTAAATGACAATGCAACAAAAAGATTGTATATTAGTTGTAACTCAGGCAGGGTTTTACGACCCCTGGCAATTGTAAAAGATGGTAATATATTACTGACAAAGGAAGTTATCGAAAAAATTTCAAAGAAATTCTTGTCATGGACTGATCTTTTATACATGGGGATTATAGAACTGGTAGATGCTAATGAGGAAGAAAATTGCTATATTGCAAGTGAACTAAGGAACATAACAAACGACCATACTCATGTTGAGATCTTCTTATCTTCGATATTGGGTGTAGGAGCTTCTATTATTCCCTACCCTGAACATAATCAATCACCTAGGAATACATACGAGAGTGCAATGGCAAAACAAAGTTTGGGATTCTCTACTCCACTAATGAATGCAAGTACATATGTGAGACAACATTTTATGCTATATCCCCAGATGCCTGTTGTAAGTACTAAAGCAATTAACTTATTGGGATTAGATGAACGACCAACCGGTCAAAATTGTGTAGTAGCGGTTTTGCCATTTGAAGGATATAATATTGAAGATGCTGTGGTTTTTAGTAAATCATCTGTAGATAGAGGATTAGCACGTACGTTCTTCTACCGTGTTTATGAGGCTGAAGCTAAACAATATCCTGGTGGAATGAAGGATACATTTGAAATCCCTTCTTCTGAAGCTAACATTCGTGGTTATCGTGGAGAAAAATCTTATCGTTTGTTGGAACCAGATGGTGCGATAATGCATGAATCAGTAGTTAATGGGGGTGATATTTTGATAGGCCGAACCTCCCCGCCCAGATTCATGGAGGAATATAAAGAGTTTGAAGTTAAGGGTCCATATCGACGGGACACATCAATCGGTGTTAGACCATCAGAGAACGGAGTGGTCGATACTGTTATCATGACACAGTCAGTAGAAGGCGGCAAAATGTACAAGATTCGAGTCAGAGATATGCGAATTCCTGAGATAGGGGATAAATTTGCCTCCCGTCATGGTCAAAAAGGAGTTGTTGGTATGCTTGTAAACCAAGAGGACTTGCCTTATACAGAAGATGGTGTAGTTCCTGATGTGATGATCAACCCCCATGCGTTTCCTTCTAGAATGACCGTTGGGATGTTCATGGAATCATTGGGTGGTAAAGCAGCTTCTTTGAGGGGCAAAATAGTTGATGGTTCTGCATTTTTGGGTGAAAAATTGAATGATATTAAGGATGTAATGGAAGTCATACGGATTCAAGCATAGTGGAAAAGAAGTAATGTATGACGGGAGGACCGGGAAGAGATTCCCTGTTGATGTATATGTTGGCGTAGTTTATTACCAAAAGCTACATCATATGGTAGCCGACAAGATTCATAGTAGAGCTAGAGGTCAAGTTCAAATGCTAACAAAGCAACCTACAGAAGGTAGAGCTCGTGGAGGTGGGTTAAGGTTTGGAGAAATGGAAAGAGACTGTTTAATTGCTTATGGTGCGTCAATGATGCTAAAGGACAGACTTTTAGAAGAATCTGATAAAGCGGAGATAAACGTATGTGAGAGATGCGGTTTGTTATCATATTTTGATACAAAACAGAGAAAATATGTATGCAGGGTCTGCGGTGACAAGGCAAAAATTTCTAGTGTTATAATTGCATATGCCTTCAAATTGTTATTGCAAGAAATGATGAGTTTAAATGTCGCTCCACGCTTATTGGTAAAGGAGAAGGTTTAATCTTTTTGTTTTTATATAATGGAGGTCTTTTTAAATGAATGATGAATCTGTCAAGATATTAGATGGTATTAGATTTAGCATTTGGTCACCTGTCGAGGTAAGAAAGTTTAGTGTTACTGAGGTGACAGCACCAGAAACATACGATGAAGATGGAATGCCCGTTCAGGGGGGGTTGATGGACAACAGACTGGGAACATTGGAGCCTGGTCAAAAATGTGCAACCTGCGGAAATACATCTGCTAGATGTCCTGGGCATTTTGGTCATATAGAACTTGCCGAACCCGTTCTACACATCGCATTTATCGATGATATTCATAAATTGCTTTTGATTACATGCAGATCGTGTAATCGTATTAAACTTAGTAATGAGGATTTAGAAAAATACAAAAATTTACGTGACAGCAAGGCAGCATATGCTGTAATTACTCTTGAAAACGTTAAAGACGAGATTATTGAAAAAGCAAAGAAAGTTAAAGTTTGTCCACATTGCCAGAAAGAACAATATGATCTCATTTTTACAAAACCTACAATCTTTGTTGAAAAAACTGATGTAGGGGAGAATAGGTTATTACCCATTACCATTAGGGAGAGACTACTAAATGTTTCAAATGACGACCTAATATTGTTAGGATATGACCCAAAGACTGCTCGACCTGAATGGTTCATTCTTCAAGTCTTGCCCGTACCCCCAGTTACAGTTAGACCATCTATTATTCTAGAAACAGGTATTCGATCAGAGGACGACTTGACTCATAAGCTAGTGGATATTATTCGAGTAAATCAGAGACTCAAAGAGAGCAAAGAAGCTGGAACACCTCCTTTGATTGTTCAGGATTTGGTAGATTTATTGCAGTATCATGTTACTACTTACTTTGATAATGAAGTATCGGGTATCCCTCAGGCCCATCACAGGTCCGGAAGACCATTAAAGACCATAACCCAGAGGTTAAAGGGTAAAGAGGGTCGATTTAGAGGATCCCTATCGGGTAAGCGAGTTGATTTTTCAAGCAGAACCGTAATTTCACCTGATCCAAATCTTACCATATCCGACGTGGGTGTACCAAGTGATGTCGCAAAAAAGCTCACAATACCCGAAACTGTTTCTACCTGGAATATTGATAAGCTGAAAAATCTTGTTCTAAATGGACCCAACAATTATCCTGGAGCTAATTACATTATTCGGCCAGACGGTGTAAAAATAAGACTGGACTATGTCACGGATCGAGCTGCTATTGCTGATTCAATAATGAATGGATATACTGTGGAGCGACACTTAATGAATGGGGATGTTGTAATATTTAACCGACAGCCATCATTGCACAGGATGTCTATTATGGCTCACAATGTAAGAGTACTTCCATATCGTACTTTTAGGCTCCATCCGGCAGTTTGTCCACCATATAACGCAGACTTTGATGGTGATGAGATGAATTTACATGTTCCCCAAAGCCAGGAGGCACGGGCAGAAGCGGCCTTGTTAATGCGGGTTCAAGATCAGCTAATATCGCCAAGATATGGAGGGCCTATTATTGGTGGTATACGTGATTTTATAACTGGGGCCTTCCTATTGACAAAGGATGAAACGATACTAACTGCTGATGAAATTGCTAATTTTGCGTATTTGGGTGGGTATAGTGGACCTTTACCGAAACCTCATTTAGAAAAGGATGGAAAAGCATTTTTTACAGGCAAACAGTTATTTTCACTTTTCTTACCAAAGGATTTCAACTTTGTAATTACTTCAAAGTGGAATAAAGCCTCAAAGTTGCAGGGCAAGGATGTAGTCATTAAAAACGGGCAGTTGATGTCAGGCGTAATCGATAAAGCTTCAATAGGTGCAGAAGAACCTGATAGTGTACTTCACAGAATCGCAAAGGACTACGGTAACGATGAAGCAAAAAAATTCCTTGATGCTATACTTATTATGTTAAAGACCTACATTACTCACAGAGGGATTTAGCTATGGGTATTCTGATTTATGGTTGAGTGACGAAACTCGAAAAGAAATTCAAGATGTAATTCAAAAGACTTACAATAAAATCGATGAATTGATAAAACAATATCATGACGGTACATTACCTTTAACCAGAGGTTTATCTCCTGAGGAAGCCTTGGAGTTATATGTTGTTAATGAACTCTCAAGGGCAAGAGACAGAGCTGGAAAAATTGCCGACCGATCGTTTCCTGATGACAATTCTGGTGTAATCATGGCTTCAACCGGGGCAAGAGGTTCCACTTTGAATATTGGACAGATGACTGCAGCTTTGGGTCAACAATCAATCCGTGGAAAAAGGATTATCAAAGGATACAGGAACAGGGCGTTACCACATTTTAGGCCCGGTGATCAAAATCCAGATTCTAAGGGCTTTGTTAAATCAAATTATAGAGACGGACTTAATCCAATCGAATTTTTCTTTCATGCCATGGGGGGTAGAGAGGGTCTAGTTGATACTGCAGTGCGTACTCAACAATCAGGATATATGCAGCGCAGACTCATTAATGCATTAGAACATCTTAAAATTGAATATGATTTAACTGTTCGTGACCCACATGGAAATATCATTCAATATGTTTATGGAGATGATGGTATTGATCCGGCCAAAAGCGATCATGGTGATGCCGTTAATATCACTAGGTTGGTAGAGAGCGAATCCGTTATTGATGAAGGAGTCAAAACTAATGAGTCCGAAATGAAGGATTTGTTGCTGAAATTCAAGGAGAAGATGAATCCTAAATTAACCCAGGAAATTGAAGCAGCATTGTTATCCTATCCACTTAGCAAAACTGGGATTAAGAAAGTAGTTCATAAAATTATGGATTTGTTCGAAAAAGCAATGATAGAACCAGGAGAAGCAGCGGGAGTTGTTACTGCCCAGTCTATTGGAGAACCTGGTACACAGATGACGCTGAGAACTTTTCATTTTGCTGGAGTAAAAGAAAGAAATGTAACATTAGGGTCTACCAAGACTTATTGAGCTAGTGGATGCAAGAAAGAAACCGGTTACCCCAACAATGGATATTTATCTTGATGATGAACACAAATTGTCTAGGGAGAAAGCCTTAGAAGTTGCAAAGAGGATTATTTTTACACGGATATCCGATTTAGTAAACAAGGTAGATACCGATTACAGTGGGAATTTGTCATTTTTCTTCTCTGAAAAGAAGATAGCCGATAGAGGAACGTCTATACAGGAAATCCATGAAGTTTTGAAAAGTTCTAAGAAGAGATACGAAGTTACCATAAACGAGGATACTCTCGTTATAAAAGTTTCCCTGTCTCAAGAACCAGATGCTCAAACTTTACTAACGCTACGAAATAAATTATTGAACGGGCGCGTTAAGGGCGTCCCTGATATCGAAAGAGTAACAATTGTAAAACAAAATGACGAATGGGTGATTCAGACAGCTGGTTCAAATTTGGCAAAAGTGGTGCTAGTAGAAGGAATAGATGTATCCAGAATCACTACAAACAATGTGTTCGAAATATGGCAAACTCTGGGGATTGAAGCTGCAAGAACCGCACTAGTCAAAGAAGTCACTAATACTTTAGAGGAACAGGGTTTGGAAGTTGACATCCGACACATTATGTTAGTGGCAGATTTGATGACATCTAAAGGATACCTGCAACAAATTGGCCGTCACGGTATAGCAGGGACAAAGACTTCTGTATTGGCAAGGGCAGCCTTTGAAATTACTGTCCCTACAATCGCTAGGGCTGCGCTAGAGGGACAAGTGGAACCATTAAAGGGAGTTACTGAAAATGTAATAGTCGGAGCAACTGTACCAGTTGGCACTGGAATGATTGATCTATATATGAGTGTCAAGGAATAGAGAAGCATATGAATGAAAAGAAGTTGGCAAAAATCCTAAAGGAAGGTGTAAAAAATAACAAAATAAAAACAGGATATAAAGAAGTTTTACAGTACATCAAAGGCACAAAGTTAATTGTACTTTCAAAGACATTGACCCCTGAAAAAGAAGAAAAAATAAAAAAGTCTGCTGAAGAAAGCGCTATTTCTGTGATATCTTACCCTGGAAATTCCGTACTGCTCGGAAGGCTTTGCAGCTTATCATATGGAGCCAGTGTGGTTTCATTAAAAAATGTCTCTGATGAAGAAGTAAAAGAGTTAATGAGTAGTTAAATATTTCCACTTCTTATGCGGAAATCTGATTAGAAAATACAAAAGTTCCTCATTTTATTATTATTTGTATATCTTAAATTTTCATCTTAAAATAGACTTAAATTGGGATAACTTTGAGAGAATTATTTATACTTGGATGAATTATTCTTTTGTTATTGGGTGCGTATGAAATGAGTGAAAAAATTAAGTTATCTCCAGATGAATTTCGATTATTATCGTTATTTCAGACAGTCACGGCCGCAGATGCCCGGGACTGTATAATTGATGAAAAGATGGAACGTGTAATTTTTGTTGTAAACAGAGGACAAATGGGAATGGCAATTGGCAAAGGGGGCTCCAATATTAAGCAGTTACAGAACGTGATTAATAAGAAAATAGAATTGGTCGAACATTCTGAGAATCCAACTGATTTTGTCAAGAATATTTTCAATTCAAATATTATTCAAGAAATTCGTATAAACGATCGTATGGATGGAACCAAAATAGCCTTAGTTGTTGCAGATGCAAAGAAAAAGGGACTAGTCGTTGGTAAGGATGGAAGGAATGTAGACAAAGCCCGACTACTTGCAAAGAGATATTTCAATATTACGAATGTCCTGGTTGTTAGTCCGGAACAATTAATTAAAAGTGAAAAGATGTGATATTTATTGAGTAAATCACCGTTAGGATTATTCTCGGGTAGAGTTTTAAAAACCAAACGAAAGCGCTCCCGATGGTCAAACAAGTATTATAAACGTAGAATGTTGATGTTAGATAAGAAAGCTAATCCGTTGGAGGGTGCTCCACAAGCCAGAGGTATTGTTTTAGAAAAGGTCGGAATTGAATCAAAACAGCCTAATTCTGCAGTCCGAAAATGTGTGCGGGTGCAATTAATAAAAAATGGAAAATCAATTACTGCATTTTTGCCCCGAGACGGTGCATTAAACTTTGTAGATGAACACGATGAAGTAGTCTTGGAAGGGATAGGCGGCTCAATGGGTGGTGCAATGGGTGATATCCCCGGAGTTAGATGGCAAGTATTCAAAGTTAATGGTGTGTCTCTAAATCAATTGGTAAGAGGAAAGAAGGAGAAACCAAGGCGATAACAATGAGTGGAAAAGAACAAGTAAATATGCTCCTATTTAACAAATGGGATACAAGAAATATTGAAATAGTTGATGAAGGTCTGAAAAATGTAATCCATTTACATCCCTCAATGACAATACCGGTAACATTTGGACGTCATGAGCATCAACGATTGAAAAAAGCAGAGGTCAACATTATTGAACGACTGGTCAACAAACTTATGCATTTTGGAAAAAGATATGCTAAAAATACGGGACGAATGGGTGGTAAAAAGACAAAGGTTATGAACGTTGTAAAAACTGCACTCGAAATCATATCAATAGAAACCGGTAAGAATCCTGTAGAATTACTCATAAGGGCGATAGAAAATGCCGCTCCAAATGAAGATACTACCAGAATAGTATATGGTGGTGTGGTTTATCATGTTTCAGTTGATGTTTCACCTTTAAGAAGAGTGGACCTAGCTTTGAGATTCATTGCCGAGGGAGTGCGCGAGTCGACTTATTCTTCACCTCAAGCAATGGAAGAGGTACTTGCCAGAGAAATAATGTTAGCCTCTGAGAACGACATGAACAGTTATGCAATAAAAAAGAAAAATGAGCAGGAAAGGATTGCAATGTCATCTAGATGATTACAAACTATCGATTTCTATCATTTATTTAGTGACATTCAATGAGTGGAAAAGATGACTATATTTTTAGAAAACAGAATTTATTGACAACCCAATCCGGGAGAAAGATTTTTAAAAGTGGCTTGATCAGGGACAAAAAATATACTTCATTCAAATTTTATCTTAATAAGTCAAAGAAGGAATATGATGGCTTTGTTCAAAGATACAAAGATGGTATATATGGATTAATAAAGTCTGATAATTCTCCCATCCAGACACACAGGGATTTCATAAAGGAGATTGGTGGCACTCATGAATTAGAGCTTTCCTCCCAAGAAATTGAAACTCTGAAGTTGAAGTTGGAAGATCCGGCTGATTTGTTTGACCGGATAAATAGAATACTTAATTCTAATTTCATAAAAATGACTTTTCCCGTATTTTATGCTCTTTTTGATGGATATGCTGAGAGTACGGGCTTAAACGATGACAAAATGAGAAATAATGTGATAGATGGACATTTGATTGCCATTGATTTGAGTGAGCCTATGGATAGGATTTTGGATAGAGATGAAGACCTTGATTATCTTGAAGACTACAAATTTATTAATCCGTACATACTTTTATTGGCAAAACAAAAGATAAGTGAAACAGCACCTGGAGTATTGGAAGAATTTCAATCTGGTTTTGATGACGCACTTTTAGGTCAACAAATCGATTATGAATTGAAAACCAAAAAACTTGAACTTACGTATGACAATTTAGAACGAAGTTACAAGAAATACCGATCAGTGCTCGGAACTGCCGGTAGAAATATGAGTCTTAATCAAAGGCCCTTGTCAGAAATTTATTATATAGGTATGGCAAAAGCTGCAGAGTGCGTTGGGTGTGGGAATGAGATCCAAGATGCAATTGTTACTAAGGGAATCAAGTCACCGTCGTGGCCTCTTTTTTATTCAAACCTTACTCATGATGTAAAATCAGGATTCAGGTTAACCTTGGAGAAGAGTAAAGCATATTTATCTGAGGCATCATTGGCTTTAGAAATGCTAGATAATGATATAAAGATAAAGCCCTTTCTCGAATTTTTGTTCCTGACAGTTAGTCATTATAATGAATTCTGGTATAGGGAGCTTGTAACTAAAAGAGCCGATCTTCTACGTAAATTTCAGAACGAATTAGATAAAAAATAATTTTTAGTTTAAAGAGATAGGCTGTAAGAAATAATGTGGGTAGAAAAATACCGAGTAAATGAATTTGACAGTTTTTTTGGGAATGAAAAATCAAGACTTCTAATCATAAATTGGCTAAAAAAGTGGATTAAGGGCACAAAACCACTTCTAATCATAGGACCTCCAGGGACTGGAAAGACTTCGTTCATAAAATCATTAGCTAAATTGCAAGATCTTGATTTGATTGAACTTAATGCAAGTGACCTTCGGAATAAACTTAATCTGGAGGCTATAATCAATCCGATCCTTCTAAACAGTAGTATTTTTGGAAAGCGGATGCTATTGTTTTTAGATGAGGTAGATGGCATCTCAGGAAGGGATGATTATGGTGGAATGCCATTCTTGTCAAACATATTAAAGATTGCTGATGTTCCGATAATTATGGCCTCCAATTCAAAGAGTTATAAAATGAAAGAGATCATAAAAAATAGTAAGCTTGTTGAATTTAGACCCTTGTCGTCATTTGCAAGTTATATGTTGCTCCAAAATGTCATGAGGATGGAGAGAAAGCATTTAGAAAGTTCGGAGCAGTTTAAGATTATTAGTCAAAGTCGTGGCGATGCCAGGACCCTTTTGAATACTTTGCAAGCAAAGCTGGAAGGAGAAGTAGATTCAGATGGTAACACCGGTACTGAATTATCAATTGAAGAGTGTATTAACAAATTTTTTACTCTAACTGACATTTCACAAGCAAAACAATTATTGATAACATCCTCAATTCGTTACTCAACTCCAAAATACGGCTTTACCTCAGAGGAACGTAGCAAAGATTTCATAAATGCTTTGTATACTAGCATTATTAGCAGTGAGAGAAATATACCATCAGATGATTTGGCAAATATGCTAGAAAAGCTTTCTGAGATTGATTTATTTATAAACCGGATTTATGAAAAACGAAATTGGAGCTTACTAAGATATGCCAACGACTTGTTCCTCCACAAATTATTTAGTATTAGTAGAGATAAGGCTATAGAATATAACCAATATTCCGTTCCCTTCTCATCAATGGGTCCAATATTTATGAGGGGGCAATCATTAAGACCTCTTAGAACAGAACTATCAAAGATTTTTCATACAAGCGTATCAAAAATTGGTCTTTTCTATTATTCCAACTTCATTGTGATTCTGAAAAATCTAGCGATTCAAGATCTTGATTTTGATAGTCCTGATAACTTAAAGTTAAATGAAGTCATAAACAAGGAAATTGAAAAACAATCAAACAAAACAAAACTTTAAACAATGGATCTGGTTCTCATACTTAAATAGATTCTACAATGGACAAGGATCCTTTACTAGCCCGTGATTGGATAAAGATGACTATGAAATTTCCAGGGTTTTGTTTAATTTGCAAACAGAGGATCAACCCCGGAGTAAGTGGGTTATTGGTCTAGGACAGCTAAATCAATCCTCCATGAAGATTGTTATAATCTTTCTGGTCTTCATGCTAAAAAGAATCAAGATTCGTTAAACAACAATCCGGTTCAGAGCAAAAATAATGGGGACAACCTACTCGCCGACTTTATCACCCAACGAGAAAATAAGGAAAAGTGTTTCATTTGCGGTAGTCAGATAGATTTTCAAGAGAGTTTGATATTGACACTATTAAAACTTGAACGAAATATTAGTACTATTGAAACAATTTTTTGTTCAACGTGCTTATCTCGCTCAGATCTTCATATATTTGAAGAATACAAGCATGCCTTCTCAAAAAATTTAAAATCCGGTTAGCATAGTCTATTTTACGCTTTTAAAAAGATTAAAATGTATAATCCTATACGATATGAACTAGTGATATATGTTGTCAAGTGAATATGAATATAATGTTAGTAAGCTCTTGGCAGAAAAAGTAAAAAGATTACAAGATTTGCAAAATTCAGATAAATCTTCTAATTATGAAAAAGATTTCTTAAGGATGGAAATCGAAACCCTTGAATCCTTATATGAAAATTACAACCTTGGTTTGAATTATTTTAGACGGGCTAAGGGAGGCAGGAATGGGTTACGTGAACTTCGAGAAAAGGACTAAATAAATCCGCATGGTTCATAAAATGAATCAGCAATTATTCAAAGCAAAATCTATATTTAATACTATAAAGGATTAAAAACATAATATATGCGTGAGGAAAAACTAAAACAATATTACGACCGAAAACACAGTGCTGAAGCAGGTGGAGGTCCAGATAAAGTTGAATCTCAGCATTCCAAGGGGAAGCTAACTGCGAGAGAGCGCATAAATCTTTTATTAGATCCAAATACATTTACTGAAATTGACAAATTTGTAACTCATCGAGGTGATGACCCTGAAGTAAAAAAATATTACGGTGATGGTTTGATAACTGGTTTTGGCACCATTAACGGTAGAAAAGTGTTCATCTACGTTTATGATTTTACTGTTTTGGGTGGTTCATTAGGAGAAATGGCTGGAAAAAAGGTATCTAAAGTTATGACACACGCACTAAAGGTGGGATGTCCTATTATTGGTATTCTTGATTCAGGCGGGGCAAGGATCCAAGAGGGTGTATCAAGTCTAGATGGCTATGGTGATATTTTTCTCAAGAATGCTCTTGCTTCGGGTGTTATACCTCAAATAACTGCTAGTATTGGACCGTGCGCTGGTGGAGCTGTGTATTCTCCAGCGATGACAGATTTTGTTATAATGGTTGAAAATATAGGACAAATGTTTGTGACAGGACCAGAAGTTGTAAAAGAAGTCCTTAGTCAAGAAGTTACCTTCGAGGATTTGGGAGGTGCTAGAACTCATGCTACAAAATCAGGAGTTGCACATTTCGTAGCGAAGGACGAGGTTGACTGTATGGATAAGATTAAAACATTGCTCTCTTACCTTCCTCAAAATAATAAAGAAGAACCCGAAATTTTAGCAGATGATGTTGACGACCCTAACCGTCTGGATACTAATTTGATAAATGTATTGCCTGACAATCCATATCAATCTTATGATATGAAGGAAATCATTGCTGCTATTGTTGATAATGGTAATTTCTTCGAAGTTCACGAACTCTTTGCAGAAAACATAGTGGTTGGATTTGCAAGGATGGGTGGTAGGTCTGTAGGTATCATTGCAAATCAGCCTTTATTTTTAGCAGGTGCATTGGATATACACTCTTCTAATAAGGCTGCAAGATTTGTTAGATTTTGTGATTCATTTAATATTCCTATAATTACGCTTGTAGATACCCCTGGATATTTACCGGGAGCTGATCAAGAACACAATGGAATTATCAGGCATGGAAGTAAACTTTTATTCGCATATTGTGAGGCAACTGTTCCAAAAATTACTTGTATTATCGGCAAAGCATATGGAGGAGCTTATATTGCGATGGGCAGTAAGAATCTTGGTACAGATTTGAACATCGCATGGCCAACAGCTGAAATCGCAGTGCTAGGGCCAGAAGCAGCCATTACTATTATACATAGGAAAAGTCTAAAAGATTCTCCTGATGCAGCAAGCAAAAAGAAAAGTTTGGCAAAAGAGTATCGAAACAAGTTTGCAAACCCATACATTGCTGCAGAAAGAGGAACAATTGATTCTGTTATTGATCCTATGGAAACCAGACCATTAATAATAAGCGCCCTCAACGCCCTTTCTAACAAAAAAGAGAGTAGACCATGGAAAAAGCATGGGAATATCAATTTGTAGATAGGTGATTGGATGTCAAAACAAATAACCAGTATATTGATTGCAAACCGTGGAGAGATCGCCCTAAGAATCATTAGAGCCTGCAAGGAACTTGAAATAAAGTCAGTTTCTGTATATTCGGATGAAGATAAGAATTCTATCCATGTTAAACGAGCTGATGAGGCATATCATATTGGACCCGCAGCTCCTGCTCAAAGTTACCTGAACATGAACCGCATTATGGAAGTTGCTGCAAAAGCAGGGGTGGACGCGATACATCCAGGATATGGATTTCTTTCAGAAAATGAAACTTTTGCTGAATTATGTGAGAAGAACAATATTATTTTCATCGGGCCAAAGAGTCTAGCTATGGAGCTGACTGGAGATAAAATGAAGTGTAAGCGCATAATGAAACAGGCTGAAGTTCCCACAGTTCCGGGTAGTGAAGGAGTTATTGATGACGTTGATAAAGCAGTCGAAATTGCAAATGAAGCTGGATACCCAGTTTTACTAAAATCTGCATACGGTGGGGGTGGACGCGGTATCAGACTTGCGAAGGACGAAAAAGAGTTGAGGCAAGAATTTGAAATGGCTTCAGCAGAGTCGAAAGCTGCGTTTGGCAAGGCGGCTTTATTTGTGGAAAAGTTTCTGGAGAAAATTCGCCATATTGAATTTCAATTGGTTAGGGATTCCCACGGTAACACCAGACATTTGTTTGAACGAGAATGTTCCATTCAAAGAAGACATCAAAAATTAATTGAGATGTCTCCCTCTCCTATAATGACCTCTGAAAAGAGAAATGAAATTGGGGAGATAGCAAAGAGAGCTGCTGATGCAGTTGACTATCTAAATGCGGGAACAGCAGAATTTCTGTGCGATCCTCAAGGCAATTATTACTTTATTGAGATTAATTCTAGATTGCAGGTTGAACATCCTGTAACCGAGCTTGTTACGGGCCTAGATTTGGTAAAATTGCAAATATCGATTGCAAATGGCGAACCAATCCCCTTTAAGCAACATGATCTCGCATTTCATGGAGCCGCAATAGAATGTCGTATTAATGCAGAAGATCCATTCTATGACTTTGCACCTTCAGTAGGTAAAGTACCTTATTGCAATTTGCCATATGGCCCAGGCATACGTGTGGATACTTATTTGTATCCTGGATGCACCGTATCAGGCTTTTATGACTCTTTAACCGCTAAGCTAATATCTTGGGGATCATCATTTGATGAATCGCGTCGAAGAATGAGAAATGCGTTAGATGAGTTCATGATTGAGGGAATAAATACTACTATCCCATTGTACAAAACAATAATGAATGATGAACACTTTATTAATGGTGATTTGTCAACAGATTACCTTGATAGGTATTCTATCATAGAGAAAATGAGAAAAGAATTAAAGGCTAAGAATTCTGATAGACAAAATAGACTATTACCGGCGGTTGCATCTGCGATCATTCAAACCGAAAATGTGAAACGTCCCACTAAAAGGGATCATTCTGTTCAGAATATCTGGAAATTTGGCGGAGTTGCTTGAAATAGAATGGAAATAAAGGTTAATGATATACAAGAAGAATTTGAAGGTAAAATTATAGGTTTTGATAAGGACGGTAATTTAGTTGTCCAAATTAATGGATCAGATCACCTCATAAAGGTATTAGATATGAAATCAGATAAATTTGAATTCTTGTTTGACAATGCTTTCCATGAAATTAAGATTCTTGAAGTCACAAGTACAGAATTAAAGATATTATTAGATGGGCAATCAATGTCGCTCAAGAAACATGCAAAATTAACTGAAATAATTGAAAAATCAAGAGCCAATACAGGAGGTGCCACTTCCCTTAATACAATATCCAGTCAGATACCGGGAAGGGTTATATCAATTTCAGTAAATAAAGGTGATGCTGTCAAACAGGGGGATAATATTGTGGTTTTGGAATCTATGAAAATGCAAGTTGCCATCAAGTCGCCTAGAGATGGGACGGTAAGAGATCTCAAAGTTAAAGAAGGTCAGAGTATATCAAGAAATGATGTTGTAGCAATTCTTGATTAACATACCCATTTTCTTGTCTATAGTTACCGCACTTGATTAATCATTTTAACAAATTAAAGAAAATCTGATTTTTATGCGATTATGGTCTTGATTTCTTCATAATTGGGTTCGATAAGGGGGTTGTCTGTTACCCATTTGTATACTATCTTATGGTTGTTATTGTCCACAATGAATATGGATCTTTTAGCTACTTTGAAATCTCTTAATTTACCTAAACTAGGCATCACAACATTGTATTGTTCGATTACTTCTCTATTATAGTCGCTTAAAACTGGAAAGTTTAGGTTATGGTGTTCAGCAAAAACTTTATTTGCAAAAGGACTATCAACCGATATTCCCAAGATAATTATGTTTTCTTTTTTTAAGCTACTAAGAGTATCTCTGAAATTGCACATTTCCACGGTACAGACTGGAGAACCTGCGGCCGGAAAGAAAGCCAAGATTGTCAACCCTTCTTTATTGGCTGATAATTTATGAACTTCCTGATTCGTGTCTAAAAGCTCAAAGTCTGGTGCCTTATCGCCCACATTCATATTCTTGCTATTAGTTTCACTATTCAAATTATTTTTCTGGTTCGAAGACATATTATGATAATATGTGATTAGCATTAAAAAGAACCTTTCTATATTACTATCAGCAATTTAAGGCATAACCATTATTTAGAATGCTATGCAGAAGATATAGCCATACACCTTTGCTTTATACAAAAACATCCCCGTTTATTTTTCTAAATTCTATGATTAGATTTTTTAAAGTATCAACAGCAATTTTCAATTCCTCTAGAGTATTTTGGTATCCTATGGAAAACCTTATCGAACCACTTACCTGATCAAAAGTCAAACCTAGAGCTTTTAGAACATGAGATTCTTTTTGTTTCTTGTTTGAAGAACAAGCAGAACCTGTAGAAGCCTCGATACCATATTCATCTAGTTTTATCAACAAGTTTTCTCCATTTATTCCAGGAAAAGAAAAGTTAACATTGTTAGAAATTCGATTCTCAATTGATCCATTTAATATGGACCCTGGTATTTCATTGATTATTCTGTAAATCATGTATCTCTGAAGTTCCTTAATTTTGATTTGGGCGGATTCTAGTTTCTCTTTCCAAATTTCGCATGCTTTGCCAAAGCCAACAATGGCACTTACATTCTCTGTTCCTGATCTCAGATTCATTTCTTGTCCACCACCAAAAATTATCGGCTTAATATGCATTCCTTGTTTTATGAATAGCGCTCCGATCCCTTTTGGCCCATTTATCTTATGAGATGAAATCGTCATCATGTCTATTTTCAAGTCATTAACATTTATTGGAATCTTGCCAAGGGCTTGGACTGCATCTGAATGAAAAATAGTGTTATTATTTTTTGCTTTTGCAATTTCAACCATAGATTCTGATGGGTTGAATAGTTCCTATCTCGTTATTTGCTAGCATTATACTAATCAAACTGGTTTTTGGTGATACCAATTCCCTAAAAATATCTAAATCAATCAATCCATCATTCTTTATGGGTACATAATCTACCTCAAATTCCATATCCTTCTCTATGAATTTAATAGTCTCTATTATTGAATCATGTTCTATTTTGGATATCAATAATCTTTTACTTGTTGGTTTTAGAGTGGATATCAGTCTAGCACATCCGATCAGGGCCAAGTTATTAGATTCAGTCCCACCAGAGGTAAAATAAATTTCGTTAGATTTGGAGCCGATTAATTTAGATATCCGTACTCGGGCCTTAGAAATGGCGATAGTAGACTTTCTACCCAACCCATGAAGTGATGAAGGGTTACCATAGAAACTGGTTAAAAATGGCAGCATTTCATTTATTACATTAACGTCAATCGGAGAGGAAGATGCATTATCCAGATAAATGGGTTCCTTGGTTTTAGTACGATTATTTTTTGACATATTTATCTATTGTTATTATCTCATTCTCATTCTGTTTTCTTGTATCTTTTTTTCCGTAACCTTCCAGATCTAAAGTGACATGTTTAAAGCCTAACTCTTTGATCTCAAATACTATTTTATCAATTTTGTCAAGATCGTATAACTTGATGATTTCACTCTTCTCTACCTCAATTCTCAGCTATTGTGTCATGATCTCTTACTCTAACCTGTCTTACATCCGATAATCTTTTTATTATTATCTCACATCTTTCAATGCGTTTTAATTTGATAGAATTAATTTCCGTTCCGTGAGGAACCCGTGACGCCAAGCATGAATTCGAAGGTTTATCATGAACAGATAAATTATTGATTTTGGCAAAGTGACGCACTTCCTTCTTGCCCAATCCAATTTCCAATAGGGGACTCTTGATCCCATTAGAATGCAGTGCGACCATTCCTGGCCTATCATCATCTAAGTCATCAAGATTAGTACCATCTACGATCAGAGTGATATTTTTCTCTTTAGCTAACTTTAGCAAATTAATGGCCAGCTCATTTCTGCAGTGAAAGCAACGAAGTTTATCGTTCTTGGTGAAATTTGGATTATCTAATTCGTTGTATTCTAGTAAAAGATGAATTACATCAATCTCTTTGGCCACTTTTTTAGCTGTTTCTAATTCTTCGTTTGCCAAAGTCTGATAATTTGCTGTGATTGCCAGAACCTTTTCTTTTCCAAGTGCCTGTCTTGCTGCGAGGGTCACTAATGCGCTATCTACTCCTCCGGATAGGGCGACTAGAACTTTACAATTTCTGGATTTAAACCAATTAATTAGTAGATAATATTTACTTTGGTTTGAATCCTCCTCACTCTTGATTGAATTAATCGACATCTAAGATCAGCTATATATCGTATAGATTCCTTTGAAATATTAAATTATTGACTGTTTCCATCGTCTTCCTCAAAGAAAGGCCAAGCTTGTTTGCGATTTCTCTAATATTATCAAACTCTGGTTTTACGTTAATTATTCTTCCTTGCTGATCCTTTGATATCTTTACACTTATGACATATTCATGATTTTCAATTATGATAGGGAGCAGTACACTAAACCGTTCCAGTTTATACCTTTCATTTGTTGTTTTTCTAATACCTAATGTTCCTGTCTCATTAAAAATCCATTCAATGATATTTTTTTCAATGTCCTCGGAACAAATAACCTTGAGAATATGTACTGGTCTGTTCTTCTTAGTTATTCCGTTTACCATTGTGACATCCTTCACTCCTACATCCTGTTTTGATAACTTTTCTACCAAATCACCAATCATCTCACCGGTCATATCATCAATATTTGTCTCAAGAACCGATACTGTATCTGAATGTATGGAGTAGTGAATATTCGATTTTCCAATAGAAATTCTTAATATGTTAGGAATACCCTCAAATTTCTTAAATCCAGCACCATATCCTATCTTATGAGGTATAAATTCAGGATATGTACTAATAATTTTGGGATTCAATCCTGCTAATATTGCTGCTCCAGTAGGGGTAGTTATTTCAGAGTGCACTGGACCTCCAGTTATTGGTAGCTCTAAAATCCTAAAAATTTCCAACACTGCGTTTGTAGGATTTGGAATCGTTCCATGTGAGAATTGGGTTGTTCCTCCTCCAACAGCAACCTTAGTAGAATAAAAAGTTGTATCGAAAAATAAATCCAAGTCATCCAGAGCAGTTGCACTTCCAATTAAATCTGCAGCCGTGTCAAGGCTAGACGACTCGTGGAGGTGCAAGTCTCTAACTTCTCTACCGTGAATTCTTGCCTCTACTCTAATTATAGTTTTTATCGTCTCCATTACAAATTTTTTTGCCATTTCAGAAAGATTTGTAACATTGCAGCTATCGGCCAAAATTCTTAACATCTCAGAGGCATTTCGTTCCAATGATTTCTCTTCAATCTCAAAAAGAAATTTTGTTGCCCTTATTCCATTTGATTCAGAATTTATGAATTCTATCTTTTTTATTCTCGTATCGGAAAATAGTTTCTCTATACTCTTTATGTTATTTATGATTCTGTTCTTATTGGCACCACAATCCACCAAAGCAGATAAGAACATATCTCCTGAAATTCCTGCAACCTGTGGATCAATTACAACTACTTTTCTCAAATATAATTTTATTATATAGACTCCTCTATAATGGGTTTTATAGTCCAGATAATTAATCACGGATCGAATGCCTCGATAAGACATTGATATGATTATTAAATCTTTGAATATTAGGAGAATTTAAAACTATAAATAAAAAAAATAATGTCACATTTGTATGACAATATCTATTATTGGTTCTGGTAGAGTGGGGGCCTCGGTTGCCTTAAATTGCGGTATAAGAGAATTAGATCCTCAAATAAATCTAATCGATATAATCGAGGGATTGCCGCAAGGGGAAGCAATGGATATCAATCATCAATTGTCTGAACAAGGTATAGACAGTTTTGTCCAGGGCACCAATGACTTTAGTATTTTGAAGGATTCGGAGATAGTCATTTTAGTTGCCGGGATTGGGCGTAAACCTGGAATGACGAGGATGGATCTTCTTAAAACAAATGCTTCTATTGTTAAGGATGTTTCATCAAAAATTGCTCAACATCGTCAAACATGTAAACTAATTATAGTAACTAATCCTTTGGATCCAATGACATATCTTGCTCTAAAGACCACAAAATTTCCTAAAAATAATGTAATGGGAATGGGAGGAATGCTGGACTTGTCGAGATTCTCTAGTTTTATCAATGAATATACTCGTATGTCTAGAAATTCAATTTCAGCAATGGTGATTAGTGAACATGGAGAAAGGATGTTACCACTAATTAGATTTTCTTCGATTTCTGGAATACCTTTAAGTCATTTCATAGATGAAAAGCAATCAAAAGAAATCTATGAAAAAACCAAACAAGTGGCTGCTGAAGTCATTAAATATAAAGGCGCTACAGTATACGCACCAGGCAATGCGGTGGCAACTATGGTTGAATCAATAGTAAAAGACAAAAGAACTGTTATTCCATTATCTACATATCTTGATGGTGAATATGGGGTAAAAGATGTGTGTATTGGGGTTCCTGCGGTACTTGGGAAAGATGGAGTAGAAAAGATTGTAGAATTACCCCTAAACGAATTTGAACAACAAGAGTTCACAAACGGAGTTAAAAATGTGAAAGAAGCAATCTCTCTTCTGCCGCTTTAACTTGTTTGTATGGTTTATGGACTTAAGAAATATTTTATTAGATTATTACAATGACAAGAAAAGCCTTGATGAAGTGATCAAATCTATCTCCCTTTTTTCTGTAGAATACATCGAGAACGATATAGCCCAAATCGATATTAACCGCGATTTTAGAAAATCTATTCCAGAGATTATTCTGGCATCACACAAAAAAACTAGCGAATTGGTGATCATTATTAATCGAATCCTTGAGAAAAAAGGCTATGTCCTTGTGAGTAAAATTAAGCCTTTGATAGTAGGCAAATTGGTAAATTATTATAGCGAAAAGGGTCTTGTGGTAGACAGAGGCCACAATGGAACTTCTATACTAGTGTATGACGAGATAACTTCTCTTCCTAAAAATAGAGGAGGTAAAGTGGGAATCATTTGTGCTGGTACATCTGATGTGGGGATTGCTGAAGAGGCACGATTGGCAACTTTAGCAATGGGTTGCACGTCTTATCTTGCTTATGACGTAGGTATAGCTGGGATTCACAGATTGCTCAACTCATTGAAGCAAATGATGTCGAGCAATATCGATGTGATAGTAGCAGTTGCTGGAATGGAGGGGGCACTTCCAGCTGTGGTAACTTCTCTGGTATCTGTTCCAGTAATAGGTGTACCTTGTTCTGTGGGATATGGTTATGGCAATAATGGTAAAGGTGCGTTGGCATCCATGCTGCAGACCTGTTCATTTGGTCTTTCTGTTGTAAATATAGATAACGGAATAGGGGGAGGCATTTTTGCAAGTATAATCGCGAACAAGGGCCGGTGAAGAGTTCAAATACTTTTATGATTCTTATACAAAATATCTGTTAACCCTACGTTGTTTTTGACTCATTCGTAAAGTTTTTGATGACGGTTCGTAAATTCCTTTTGAAAAGCCTATTTATCTTCTCGCTAAGAGAAAATATGATCTATAAACTCCTGTTCAGCTGATTGCCCTTACAGACAAGAATACAAAGGGTTAATGGACCTGCCTTTTGCTTGGACAATTAGCCTTCCAATACTTTTTTGGGATCTTCCAACAATTATATGCGAAAATGCATACCTTGCTTTATGTAATCATTCTGTTTTTTATGACTGACAGGCTAATCCAAGATTAAAGAATAATCTAATGTTATCATAGTTTTTCGACCTTTCATAAAGTCTACCATGCATAACAGATTCAAAATGACTAAAATATTCTGATTGATTTAACAGTTATACAATGAATCTTATTTTGAACTTGATGATATGTTTGATCTCCTCATTCATTAACATTATTTCTTTATCTATTTTTTAAAACGTTTATAAGAGATTTAAGAGAATTTTTTTGATTGTTAGAATAAAGGAGAAGTAATGAATGTCTTACATTAAAACGCTTAAAAGAATAAGAAATAATAAAACAAATTATAGAAAAAGAAAGGCTGTGTTAATTAGCAAAAGAAATTTCATAACGGTAAGAATCAGTAATCAAAATATTCACTGTCAATTGATCAAACCGTCGATTAAAGGTGATATCGTCCTCTCATTTTCCAATAGTAAAGAGCTGGCAAAATTTGAGTGGAAAGGTTCTACTAATAACTTATCTGCTTGTTATCTGGTCGGATTGATGCTTGGAAAAAAAATGCTTGCCAAAAAAATTGATTCTGCAATTTTGTATACTGGTCAGAGATCTTTCACAAGCAAAGTAGCAGCCTGTCTTAAAGGTATTGCTGCTGCTGGAGTCAATATTCCATTATCTGAAGAAACTTTGCCTGATGAAAATCGAATAAATGGTACCCACATATCACTATATGCCACAATTCTTAAGGAGGATAAAAATAAATATGAGAAACAATTTTCCGGGTTATTTAGTAAGAATATTAATCCAGAAGAATATCCAAAACATTTTGAAGAAGTAAAGACTCGAATTTCTGCCGGAAATTTCAATTAGGGTGAAAACTTGACTACAATAATATTCACCGAAAGAATAATAAACAAAAAAATAACTGATTTTGATAAGGTACTAATGTGTTGAGAATGAAAGTTATTATGATTAATGGATTGATAATGCCTTATGGATCGGGTGTAATTAATGAGTAGGATGTCTAGGCCTAGTGAACCTGAGGTAGAATGGAAACCCAGAACTACACTAGGTATTATGGTAGCCAGTGGTAAAATTAACTCTATGGAGCAAATATTTGAGAATGGAATGAGGATTCAGGAATCTGAGATTGTGAAACACCTTTTGCCTGATATCAAAACTCAGGTAGTAAGCGTCGAAATAGTACAAAAACAAACCGATGCTGGCGAACTCACTAGATTTAATGCTCTTGTGGCAATAGGCAATGAGTCTGGGTGGTTTGGAATAGGAAAAGGTAAAGCCTCACAAATGAGAAACGCTATAGACAAGGCCACCAATGCTTCTTATTTAAACGTCATTCCAGTAAAATTGGGATGCGGAAGTTGGGAATGTCGATGTCACCAAGCTCATTCGGTGCCGTTTAAAGTGCAGGGTAGAGGTGGCAGTGTAACGATTGAATTGATCCCTGGCCCTCGTGGATTAGGTATAGTAGCTGGTGAGAATATTAGAAACTTGTTGAAATTAGCGGGATTAAAGGATTGCTGGAGTAGGTCTTTTGGATCTACTAATACGATGTCGTCTACTGCAAAAGCAATTTTTAGTGCATTAAGAAGTACGTTTATCACAGGATAGGAATTGAAATGGTGTATTTAGTAGTTAGAATGAAAGGAACTGTTAACATTCCCAATTGGGCAAATGTAACACTTGAAAGTTTACATCTTAACAAGAAATTTCGTGCAACTTTGATTCCAGAAAATGACCAAACATTGGGGATGCTCAGGAAAATAAAAGAAATTGTTGCTTGGACTTCCGTTGAGGAAAACTTTATCAGAGAATTCATAGAACAAAAAGGCCGTGCATCATCATCTAAATTGTTTTCCAATCAGAGGCAGGAGGAATCTGGAAAAACATCCAATACTGACATTAACAAGGTTGTCTCTGATGTCTCTAAGAATGAAACATATCTTTCCAAATTAGATGGAATAAAACCATGGTTTGCGTTGAATCCTCCAAGAGGCGGATTTAAGAAAAAATCAAAGCTTTTGCACTCTCAAAACGGAATATTGGGGGAGAATAAAGATTTGTTAGAAATCGTAAAGAGGATGATGTAATCTATGAACAATAATTATTTGTCGTTTAGTAAAGCATTGCAAACTTTAATATTTATACCCAAAGTTGCTTATCCACTAAGGGACATTTGGTGATAATGGATGGCTACTCGATTAAGAAAAAGTAGAAAACAGCGCGGAAGTCGCTTCTGCGGATGGGGCCAAATTGGTCAACATAGAGCTTCGGGAAGTAGAGGAGGTGTAGGAGGCGCTGGAAAGCACAAGCACTTCTTCATCAGAACACTTAAAGAGGAACCGAATCATTTTGGGCATGAACAATTTCATGCATTAAGACCAAGCGATTCTTTAAGATGGATAAATCTTAAAGACTTGAATGAGTTGGTAAAATATTCAGAAACTAGTGAAGATGGTAAGGTCATACTTGATTTAGAAAAGTTAGGGTATGATAAGGTATTGGGTAATGGAGCCATAAACTCTGCCCTTACAGTTCGGGTAAAAAGGATCTCAGACTCTGCCAAGAACAAAATCACAGCAGCTGGAGGAGAGGTGCTAATTTTAGATGAGCTCAGTACAGAATGATGGTATATTTAGAACAATCGTAAAGACAATCTCCCCTGTTATCCCACAAGTTGAGAAACCTAAAAAGAAAATTACTCTAACTAATAAATTGATATGGACTGGCATTGCTATGCTTATATACTTAGTAATGGGCCAGGTTCCATTATTTGGAATAATTATCGATCCCGCAAATGATCCATTGGCTTTTGCCAGAGTAATCTTTGCTGCCCAACAGGGAACTTTGTTGGAGCTTGGAATTGGTCCTATTGTTACTGCTGGATTGTTAATGCAGTTATTGAAAGGTTCGGATATATTAAAACTAAACTTTAAGGATCCTAATGATAGATCCCTTTTTACATCTGCTACAAAAATAGTGACAATAATTGTAATCGTTGCAGAAACACTACTGTATGGTGTAAGTGTATATGGAGGTGCTACTCCGTCGGGCCTCCACTTGGCCGTATTAATAGCGCAGTTGATGGCGGCGTCCATCATAGTCATGTACCTTGATGAATTGGTTCAGAAAGGATGGGGGCTTGGCTCAGGAATCAGTATATTCATTATGGCCGGGGTCGCGCAAGCGATAATGTGGAGTCTCTTTAATCCCATACCAATACCTGGTGGCACTGAACCTAGTGGCTTGATACCCTTCATGATCACAAGCGGAATGGAGGGTAATATAGGAGACGCTATACTCCGTGCGTCACCACCTGCACCTGTACCAAATATGCCCAGCCTCTTTGGATTTGGGATGACCGCGGGGATATTGCTGCTATTGGTCTACGTTCAGGGTATACACGTGGACATACCTATAGTATCGACCCGGTATCGGGGCTTTACTGCGACATATCCCATCAAATTACTTTATACGTCCAACATCCCCGTGATTTTGGCGTCTGCGCTTTTGGCGAACGCGCTTTTCATAGGGCAAATGCTCTGGGTAAATTACAATCCTAACAACGATAATCCTGCCTTCAACTATATAGCGCAGTACGACGCGCAATCGCAGAAACCTACTGGAGGTCTGTTTTATTACATTACTGCGCCTAGATCCTTTGAGGCTGTCGTAGCGGATCCCGTTAGAGCGGTTGTATACGTACTGTTCTTGACGACGATTGTTACCATCTTTGGCCGGCTTTGGGTGGAGCTAGGTGGACTCTCTGCGAAGGCGGCGGCGAAGAACCTATTGGATGCGGATGTCCAAGTACCTGGTTTTAGACGGTCGGAAAGTTCAGTGGAATCCCTGCTGAACCGGTATATCCCGTCTGTGACTATAATAGGAGGAGTAATAATCGGGTTATTGGCTTCTGTATCAGATTTATTCAATGTTTTCGGAACTGGAATAGGTTTGTTACTGATGGTGGATATACTTGTGAACTACTATAACTTGTTGGTTAGAGAACAAGTCGACGTTCATATGCCAAAATTGGCTTCCTTATTAGGACGCACATAGAAGAATTTGGTCACATGATAATGATTTCAAAATCAAAATCATTATCATACCATATATTCTCAAATTTTAATACTTTGCAAATTAATGAAACTATTATTATCAATTATAAAGCTAAAAATAAAGGATTTATTTTCTAAATAGAATTATATGACTAAGCGCGTTATGATAGTTGGGATTCCAGGTGTAGGAAAATCTACTGTTATAACAAATGTATTTAATTTGCTCTCTCAAGAGGGTATCGATACTAAAATCGCCGAATTTGGTAAGATCATGTTCGAACAAGCAAAACTCCTATCGATCAACAATCGCGACCAACTCAGGAAGTTATCTATAGAGCAGCAGAGGTCTTTACAGGAAATGACTGCAAACTATATTAATTCGTTAGGTAATGACGTTGTAATTATCGACACCCACTTATTTATCAGAACTGAGCACGGGTATTATCCAGGTATGCCGTTAAAATTATTAAATATAATAAATCCTTCGCACTTGATTCTGATCACAGCAAAATCCGAAGAGATTCATAAAAGAAGGACTGACGATAATAGCAGACAAAGAGATCTGATTTCTATTGACCGTATTAGCGATGATTTAAGGTTATCTGAGAGTATGATATCTTCAAGCTCCATAATATCTGGTTGCCCTTTCTATATTATACAAAATAATACAAATGAGATTGAAAAGGCTACAGATGATATTTGTGAGGTCATATTAAGCAAATGATAGCAAAAAAATCATTGATAGCTTTATATATACATAGGTCACTATTGACCAAAATCTAGTTTTAGTGTTAAAAATGGGATCGAATCAAATTAAGGATATTAAGAAAAGTGAAGACAATGTGGATCGAAAGATGAGTATTGTAATTTCTGGATGGCCCGCTGTGGGAAAGACTACGATTGCTGAAAATCTAGCAAAGGATTTTAATCTAAAACTTTGGAACGGGGGAGATATATTAAAGATGATGGCGTTTGAAAGAGGTTATTCTTCGTCACTCAATCATGATTGGTGGGATACAGAAGAGGCAGCTAAATTTATGAAAGAACGCAACAATAATCCAAACTTTGACAGAGAGGTAGATAATCGTTTGATTGAGCTTGTCAAAGAGGGAAACGTCGTCATTACTAGTTATACGTTACCATGGATCTCAGACGCAACAATAAATTTTTGGTTGCAGGGCTCTGTTGATAATAGATCAAAACGTATGTCAATGAGAGATAAAATAGATATTAATACTGCCAAGAAAATAGTACAACGACGCGATGTTGAAAATAAATTAATTTATCAAAAACTATATCAGTTCGAATTTGGGGAAAAGCTAGATGTATTCGACTTTGCCATGAATACTGATATCTTGTCATTAGAATCTTTAATTATTATTTCAAAAAACATAGTAGAGAATGTATTAAGTTCATCTTGAATATTATGAAATTTAAAGGTAACGAAAATTAATGGAATTTAATCTTCCTCAATTAGACAAATTAGTAAAGATAAATGATGGAACGTCCGATGAGAAATTTGGATATTATCCTAATAATAGACCCATTGCCCAATTATTAAGTTATGGACTGATTTTGTTGGACAAACCACCTGGCACTACAAGTCACGAAATTGTTTCATACGTTAAGAAAATACTTGGTTTGGAAAAAGCTGGACATAGTGGTACCTTGGATCCAGGGACTACTGGATTGTTGCCTATTGGTTTAGATGAAGGAACAAAAATAGTCCCAGGTACTACTCATGGGGCCAAAGGAATATGTTGCCTTGGCTAGACTTCATAGTCATGTTTCCAATGAAAAACTTGGTCAAGTACTGAAGGAATTTACGGGTCTTATATATCAAAAACCACCCCAAAGATCATCTGTAAAACGTGAGACACGCATTAGAACGATTTACGAATTGGAATTACATGATCAATTTGATCGATTGTTATTATTAAGAACAGTATGTGAGTCTGGAACATACATTCGTAAACTAATATATGATATAGGGGAAGTTCTTGAAGTTGGTGCTTCAATGATCGAGTTACGGAGGACTAAAGTTTGTAATTTTGTAGATGAAACCGACTTTGTTAGACTACATGATCTGGTAGATGCATTTCAGTTGTATAAAGAATCCGGCAATGAAGAGAAACTTCGACGAATCATGCTTCCAATTGAAATGGCTATGACTCATATTCCAGCAATAACTATTAGGGATACTGCAATTGATGCTCTATGCCACGGCGCACAGTTAGCACTGCCTGGCATAGTCTCAATTCCTCAAAACCTAAAAAAGGGTGATTTAGTAGGTATCTATTCACTAAAAGGAGAAATCGTCGGACTGGGTATTTCTGTATTAGATTTTGATGAATTTCTTAGTAAAAAGAAGGGAATTTGCTTCCAAATAAAGCGGATCGTTATGAAACCAAACACATATCCCAAATTTTGGTCCACATCCGACACTAATGCGAACCCAGCCAACCATAATGTAACCAGTGATGAATCGATCTTTACCTAATTATGAATTGCTGATCCAACCACAACATGTGATTGCCAGGCAATTTAATTCGAAGTAGACCGATCAGAACTAAATTATTAAATAGTCTCCCCGAATCCTGGGCTTGTTTTATCTAGCATCGATATTTTTCTTGCGAGGTTTTCCATAGTACCGGGCAAATGACAATTACACATGCAGTCATCACATTCTATGTGTTTTAAATTCTTGCAAGAGTTTGAAAGTTGTAATTTTTCCATATACCTATCTTTTGATAACGTGTTCTAAATTTAATTGTTTAATCCATAGAAAATTTTATTTAATTTTGATGTGTTATATCATCAAGTACAATTTGGTGGTGAGATTTGGTAATAAGGATCTGGCTAAATATCCTTTCTTAAAAGAAGCATTTTCGTATATTACTAAATATGATTTTAAACTCGATGATCTCGAAAGTAGAGATTATCTGCATCTAGTAAACAAGGCTAATGAAAAAATAGAGCAATATTTATTTTTTGAAAGAGATGAATATCAAATTAATTATAACAAAACACATGAAACGATAGTACAGGAAGAGGTTATCATATTCCTTATCTCATTGTTATTAGTCAAATCTGTTTCAATCGAAGCAGTGACTAAAAAATTTGCATTGTTGGAATCAATGAGATTTGAAAAGTACCTTATTTCTGATTTAAATACAGCCAATCGAGATGATAAAACTATCAAACTAATACTCTACAAGATTTTTGAGGATTTATTTAGTACTAAAATCTTGTTAGAAGAAAATGTTTATAACTTTTACAAAATCCGAATCACTGATTATTTGGATCACCCCATTGCATTTCAAGAGAAAGAATGGAATTTAGTCAATAGGACTCTTCACAATGGATTTGTGTATTTGGATGGAAGTGAAATAGTAAGGTTATTCAGAAATGAACTTTATTTATTAATAATTGACAGGATCAAGAAAATGAACATTGATAGAATCCCAGATACCATAATGGCGATTTCAAGTTCTATCAAAACTCGTTGGGAACAAATGCACCCGTCATTTAATACACCTGTTTACAAAGCAGTTACACCTCCATGCATCCAACACATATATGATCAAATTAGTAAAGGTGAGAATTTGCCCCATCCTGCAAGGTTGCTTTTGGGCACATTTCTAATTTATTCCAATAAAACTCTGGATGAGATGTTAGATCTTTTCAAACGATTACCCGATTTCGATGAAAAAATTACTCGCTATCAGTTGGAACATCTTGCAGGTAAAAAAGGTGGTTCTAAAAGATATTATGTTCCCTCTTGTGAAAAGATTAAACTAGAAAATTTATGTTATGAGACAAAAATATGTCAGGGAATTAGCAATCCTATTCAGCTCATTAGGAAGAAATCGGATATCTAGTATGTCTGATGCACTATCCTTTGATTCAAACGATTCCATCAAAAAGGGCAAGCATACATCCAAATACCAAAATGCAGAGCCTGGACGATAAGAATAAGAATTGGCTTGAAGGGATCTTCAGGAAATACTACTTTTATCATTACTCACAACTTGAACTGCATGAGTTGATTAATGAACATGAATTTGGATTTAGACTGTTCGACGGAAAAATCCATCGGCACTTAGCCTTTAACGATAAGAAAGAATTATATGCGTATATCATAAAATTTTCTCCTTCAGATATCTTTTATTCCTCATCCAGGTATCAAAATCCGAGGGCAGAAATCGATCAAAAAGGTTGGATCGGGTCTGATCTTATATTTGATATTGATGGAAAGGATCTTCATTTAGAATGTGCTCAAAGTCATAACTTGGTTATGTGTAAGGATTGTAGTTTTATTTCTAAAGGTATCATCTCCAAATGTGAAGTATGTAATAGTACTCGATTACAAATTATCGATATACCGTGCACTAGATGTATCAAATCTTTAAACGGGGAAGTCAAAAAGCTAATAGAAATACTTCATGATGATTTTGGGATTGATAAAGAATGTATATTTATCTATTTTTCGGGCAACAACGGATATCACATTCACGTTGTCGATAAGAATTTTTATGGTGCATCTGCTAAGAAAAGAAATGCTTTTGCACAATATTTAATGTGTAAAGGATACATGATTGAGAATTTAGGATATTAGAAAAAACACCGAAGGTGTACTTATTCCGATGCACAACAAGGTTCTCTATAACCAGGGCTGGAGAAAAAGAATTTTTGATTCCATGCATTTACCCATTCAGAATCATAGGATTGATGACAAGTTTGTCAAGAAATATAATCGCATGCAGGATGCAAATAGTAACAACATCAAGGACATTATTAGTACCCATATTTTTGACCTATCTGCAAAAATCGATCCTAACGTCACTATGGACATTCATCGAATATTCCGACTTGCTGGCTCCATTAATAGTAAGAGTGGATTAATCAAAGCTTTTTGCAAAGACTTGGATTCATTCAATCCATTTGTGGATGCCTGTTTTATCGGAGATTCTAGTGTTGAAATAGAATCAAAATTAGACATAAAAATATCATTGAAAGGAAAACAATTTAATATAAAAACTGGAATGAATACTCTTCCAGAGTATGTGGCAGCCTATGTGATTTGTAAGGGCATTGGAGATATTCAAGAATAAACATAGTATTAAATTATGATGCCCAGGTTATGAGTAATGGACCATGAATTCAGATTATGAGCCAACTGTAGAATACTGGGTCATTGCATTTTTCAAATCACATTCAAAAAATAGAACATATTACAGGCAATTCATGGCTGCCGGATTTTATGAAGCTTTTGATATTGTGATGACTTTTTCTGAAAAAACATCTTGTCAAATTCTTTGGTATAAAGAGAAACGAAAGTGTGATTCAAAATTCACAGAATTAGGTATACCTTTATTGGAAAGCTTTTGTACTTTTTGCAATAAAGAGTTTAATAATATTGAGCCAATAAAGTGTAATTATGAAAAAAATAACTTCAGTTGCAAGTCTGAATTTTGTTCTTTAGATTGTAAGCAGGAACATTTTTATTTTAAGCATGTTAGATGACTACTTGATTTTTGTAATCAGGTCGCTTTTCTTATTATTTCTAAGTATCTATTTACCATTTCCGGATCAATTACACCTTGAACCACCGAGGGAGCACCGGATTCCAAAACTATATCCATTGCTACTGCACTGTAGGGGATATCAAATTCCTCAATCTCTTGCGAATCTTGAGTTTCATAAATTTGTTCATCGCTATTTCCAGTAATTTTGAATGCCACAATCCTGTCAATCTTACGCATACCTGATCCTCCGCCCCTACCTCCTGCTGATCCAGCTCGATTCTTTAACCATCAAAACAAATATTGTATTTTCATTCCTTAGTGTCATCTACTAGGTTCAAATTAATTTCCTGAGATGAAACTATCAATTTCCGCCTTGGAAGTTGCAGTGTCCCTGATACTTTAAAGACCATGCGATTAAGAGAATGCATGCTCATAAAAATATTTATTGTATCTGGTATTTTGGTAGAAATAAATAATGAGTAGATAAAGTAATCTATCAATTATGGCTAAGCCTAACAACGGGAGTTATCTTACTACAATCGCTTGGGAAAATGATGGTGTGAAATTGATTGATCAAACTAAATTACCTGAATCACTTGAATACATAACCTGTAAAAACTATATGGACATTGCAGACGCGATAAAAAAGTTGGCAATTCGTGGCGCACCTGCAATTGGTGTTGCTGCCGCTATGGGGCTTGCCCTGTGTGCTAATAATAGCACCTGCAATAACAAGGCAAAGATGATGGAGGAGTTAGGACTTGCGTACGATATTTTGCTCAAAACCAGACCCACAGCCATTAACCTAAAATGGGGATTAGATAGAATACTTGAGGAAGCAAAGAAATACGATGGGGTAGACGATATCAAGAAACATACAATTCTTCAAGCAATTCAGATGTCTCATGACGATGTTACAACCAATAAGCTGTTGGGAAAATTTGGCTCTGATTTGATCAATGATGGGGAGGTAGTAATGACTCATTGTAACGCTGGAGCATTGGCTACAGTTTCTTACGGAACAGCGCTGGGTGTAATAAGGTCAGTAATGGAGTCGGGGAAGAAGATTAGTGTTATTGCAACAGAGACCAGACCCGTAATGCAAGGATCAAGACTTACCGCTTTTGAGCTAGTGCATGATGGTATCGACGTTAGTTTAATCCCAGATACTGCAGTCGGTTATCTTATGTCAAATAAGATGATAGATAAAGTAGTGGTAGGAGCTGATCGAATACTAAAATCTGGCCATGTTTTTAATAAGATTGGTACTTATCAGGTGGCTCTCCTGGCTAAAGTGCATAATATCCCATTTTACGTTGCTGCACCATTGTCAACTTTTGATATGGATAATAACGAGGAAGATATTATTATTGAAGAGCGTTCCGTAGATGAAGTAGTAAAAATAGGTGAAAAAAGAATAGCACCAGTAGGGGTAAGAATTTTTAATCCTGCATTTGATGTAACCTCTCCAGACCTAATTGCTGGAATAATCACGGAGAAGGGTGTGATTTATCCACCATATGAATTAAGCCTGAGGTCACTATTTAAGTCTGACAAATAATAGGAATGCTACGTCTAAAATCCAATCAAAAAAATTTAAAAAGCGGTTGACTACACATTGAATAGTGCATACAGAGCAAATAACAAAGGATAGAGTCTTTTCTGAATTAAGAAAATGTATGGATCCAGAAATTCCAGTTAATGTAGTAGATCTTGGGTTTGATCTATAATGTGGATGTTTCTGATAAAAATAATATTGATATTAAAATGACTATGACTACTCGTGGTTGTCCCTTACACGATACTTTGGTAAGTGACGTAAAAAAATATGTTAATACCATAGAGGGTGTTGGGGATATCAACGTACAAATAGTGTGGGATCCTCCATGGTCTATTGAAAAAATGAATCCGGCGGTTAGGGATAAACTAGGATTCGGCAAACCAACCTTGAGATTTAAGATTGACTATGAAAAGTATATGCCCATGAAGGCTGGCAAAGTAACTAAGCAGGAGGATGAGTCCTTAGCTCTAGTTAATGAAAAGGGTCAAGGATTCATGGTTAATGAAAACATTATCGAGTTTTGGGAAAATTGTACTGGAGATAAAACCATAAACCAATTAGCCGACAATTTCTCAGAAAAATTAAGTCTCCCACGACAACAGGTAGAACAAGAGGTAGTTCAGTTGATTCAACAACTGATGGAAGCGGAATTGTTAATGCCTTCTAACGCGAATTGATCGGGTTTAGATAGGTAGGACCCAGCCTGATCAGCCCAAATCAATCAAACCAAATCATGCAAGAGCATCCCAATTTGCTCAAATCATGACGCCTTGATTTGATATCAATTGGTTTCTTTATTGTGAGTTTCCTTCAATTTCAATGAGATTAGATTTCTTAATTCATCGTCTACAATATTATCCGAATTTATGTTCAAGGATTTGGCGATAATTTCTAGTTTTTGCCGTTCGGATGATATGGGTCCTTGAATCTGTGGCCCTTTGTAAACGTGATCATCGGTAGTCATTGACGCATCTGAAACGAACATGTTTTTTTGATCCATTATTTTCCCTTTAGCCTTTTCATATTCTCCTACAAATTTACCCATGGTTTTTGAAATACTTCCAATTTTCTTTGGAAATATGAAAATAATTACAACAATAAAAATGATAAACCATTCAGAACCTGCGATATTTAGCGCATAGCTTGGGAAAAACATTGCCTACAATTAATGGACAAATGCAGTAATTTTTCTTTTACTAGCGTTATAGTTTCCAAAAGGACTAACCTTTGATTTAGTTGTTTACCTCAAGGAGAAATGAAAATCTTTGTCAAAATATAATAACAAGATAATAAAATATTCAAATTGTGAAATCAGGCGGAAACAAGGAAAAGCCTAATAGTCTCTTACAGAGCGATGTTATCTTAGAACCTTTCGACAATCTCATTAGAAAATTCAAGTCAGGTGAATACATCGTATCAGTTTATGGCTTAGGTCATGTAGGAGCTCCGATTGCCTCTGCTTGGTTGAGGTCGGGTGTGACTGTAATCGGCATTGATAAGTCTGCAAAAGTTTTAGAAAATGCTCGAAAAGGATCAACTCATATTCCGGAACCTATGGTTAATGAAACTTTTACCAATGGGTTAAACAATAACAAATTTTTGCTATATGATGACCCGATTCAAGCGTCCCGAAATTCAAAATTGAAGATGATATGCGTTCCTGTCTTGATAAGAAAAAACAAAGCTGATTTAGATGCTGTAAAAGAGGTGGCCTTAGCTATTGGGACTGGTTTGAAGAGAAATGACATCGTCTCTATACATCCATCTGTTCCGCCTGGAACCACTGAAAAGTTTTTGATTCCTATTCTAGAGAAATCAAGTGGCATGAGATCTGCATCGGATTTCTTTGTTATCTATAATCCCGAAAGAATTTATGAGGGTCGTGCCATTTTTGACATCGAAGAGGGTCATCCTGGAATAGTATCCTCAAATGATGATTATAGTCTAGATCTTGCGGAAAAATTGTTTGGTCTTATTTATAAGAAAGGACTAGTACGAATTTTGGGAATTAAAACCGCTGAAGCTGAAAAATTATTTGAAGGTGTTTACAGGGATGTAAATATAGCACTCGCAAATGAGCTTGCCAAGTTGAGTGATAAATTAAATATTGATTTTTGGCAAGCCAAAAAGGCAGCCAACTCACAGAATTTCTGTCATATCCATGATCCAGGAATTGGGGTTGGTGGTGCATGTATTCCAATATATCCTCAATTCATTCTTGATGTTGCAACAAAAAATAAGATAAATTGTAGAATTACTAAAAGTGCTAGAGCAATTAATAATGATATGCCTTCATACTCTTTGAATAGTGCATTAAAAATGCTTCCAAGAAAGGTAATTAGGAAATCCAAAATAACAATTTTAGGCCTTGCTTTTCGTGGGGGAGTGTCTGACACCAGACTCTCACCCACTTATGATATTTTAAAAGAATTGACAAGATTAAAAATTAAGGACGTTATAGTTCATGATCCGCTGGTAACAGAAGACAATCTAATTTCAAAATATAAAAATGTAGAACTAGTTAATAATTTAGATTATGCTGTTACCAATCGCGATCTAATAATCTTGGCTACCAATCATCAAGAATATTTGAAGCTCAATCCCTCCATAATCAGGCAAACTCCTATTTATGATGGGCGAGGCTATCTTAACCCCGATGATTTCGAAAAAAAACTGTATAGAGGAATAGGTAGACCAATTCAGCCATGATTCTGTGACTCTACCTCAATTTGATTTCTAATAACATTTTTATTTATTTTCATAACAAACTATCTTTATGGTCAAGACACAGTCTTCACAAAAACTGATAGCTGGATCTCAGGCACCTGATTTCTTGCTAAAGGGAGTTGACGATAAAAATTACTCTTTAAAGGATATTAATTCGCGTACCCTTTTGATAGTGTTTATTTGTAATCATTGTCCTTATGTTAAAGCAAGAATAAATGATTTGATCTCTTTGCAATCTAAATTTGATAGCTCTGATTTACAAATTATTGGAATCAATAGTAACGACTCAAATTATGAAGGAGAGGGATTTGCTAATATGGTGAAATTTGCTCAAGAATATTCCCTCAATTTCCCGTATCTTATAGATGAAACTCAAAGAGTGGCTAAGGACTACGGAGCAGTGTGTACCCCAGATCCATTTCTATTTGATGAATCCAAAAAACTTGCTTTTCATGGCAAAATTAATGACGCTTTAGAACCTGGCTCTAATGCCACAGTCAACATTATGGAAAACAATATTCAAAAAATCCTGGATGGAAAAAAATCTAGTATCGAAAAGGATTTTGATCCATCAATTGGATGTTCAATCAAATGGAGTAGTTAATGCACGGAATATAAGGAAATCAGATGACATAAAGTCGAATTTTTTATAATCAGTTAAGTAATTATAAAATATGAATTCAATACATCTATGGTAAAAATATCAATAAAGAGTATTGATGATGTAGATATATTTGAAGGATTATTTGTCATTGGACTAGATGAGAGTAATAAGGATCTAGATTACTTGAGGAATAATACTAAATTGATAGATAATTTGAATATAGACAAAGTCATTCAGGAGGAACATTTAGAAAAAATGAGGAAATTTGGAAAAAATATAATCCTATACATGAATGATGGCGATAAGTTATTAAAGATAATGTTATTAGGGATTGGAGATAGTAAAAAACTTAATGAAGATAAGTTTAGACAACTTGGGGGAATAATCTCTCTTAAAGCAAAGGAGTTAAATTTTCACAATGTCATTATATCTAATTTCTATTCGAGTTCCACCAATATTGAATCAATAATCGAGGGCCTAGTCTTATCCTTGTACGAATTTAATAAATTTAAGGAGGATAGAATAGACAAATCTCTCCTAACCTTTTATGAAAAATATTCTGCAAGCATTATCGCCCCAGACGATTCTAATCTTGGGAATAAAATTGAAATTGATAAGATAGTGAATATATGTGAATCCGTTTTTTATGCTCGAGACCTTGCAAATTCTCCACCAAATGTGATAGATCCAAATGCTCTAGCTAACTCAGCTAAAACTCTAGAAAAAATGAAAAACATTCATGTTGACATATTAAATCAGGACCAAATTAAGGACTTGGGTATGAATGGCATTATATCAGTTGGAAAAGGCAGTGAAAATGAACCCAAGTTGATCATAGTGGAATACAATAATTCAATCACATCAAAAGACAAACCAATAGTTCTTGTCGGAAAAGCAGTAACGTTTGATACTGGTGGTATATCGATCAAACCCAGTGATAGGATGGATGAAATGAAATTTGATAAGAGCGGTGGGTGTACAGTCTTAGGGATAATGAAGGCATTGGGGAATTTGGATCTCCCAATAAATGTAGTTGCTCTTATCCCGGCAGTAGAAAATATGCCTTCTGGATCTTCGTATAGACCAGGGGATATTATTCGAATGTATAATGGTAAGACCGTCGAAGTTTTGAACACGGACGCTGAAGGCAGATTGATCTTGGCCGATGCATTGGCTTATGGTGTTGCCAAATATTCTCCAAAATATATCCTTGATTTTGCTACCTTAACAGGTGCATGCATAATTGCCCTAGGAACAAACATAGCAGGAATTATAGGGAATGACGATAAATTGATTAGTAAATTAATATCGCTATCTCGTAGTACTGGGGAGAAAATTTGGCAATTACCATTATCCGAGGAGTTTTCAGATCTTATAAAAAGTAATGTTGCTACTATCAAGAACATTGGTGGCAGAACCGGTGGAACGATTACGGCTGCAGCATTTTTGTCACATTTTGTGAGTGATGTTCCATGGGCTCATTTTGATATTGCCGGAACTGCATGGACCCAAGATGGGACTACAGAAAAGAGTTATAACCCTAAAGGCTCTACTGGGTTTGGAATTCGTACCATTATAAAGTTCCTCGAAGAACATCAAAACCTGTAACATATTTCTATTTTTTTATTATAGATTAAATGGATAAAAGTAAAGGTGCCAGCACTGCTGTTTCCCAACGGCTCACGCACGTCAGTATCCAGCAGCGACATCAGGTTTGACTTCCGGGTTCGGAATGGGACCGGGTCGGACCCTAACGCTATGGCCGGCTACCTTTTATTATATTTCCGTCAATTTAATCCTTCCTATGTCTTCAACCTGTGAAACAAGAATTACATATCTTTCGTCGGATGGTGAATTCGTAGATAATATGTGTCTCTTGTATATACCTACTTGACCAGTTATTAAGAATGGGTACAATTAATGATAATTCACACTATCAAGTTTATGTGGTTTTCAAATTTCATTTGCAATGAAGATTAGAATTACAGGGTTGTTTCCTAAGATAGGAAACCTGTAAGATACTCATAACAAAGTTTATTTGCAAAAAAGTGTTAGTTTGAATATATACCAGAGTTACCATTCAATTAAGAAAAAGATTAGTGAATTGTCGTCTAGAGGGCAATGATTCTGTTAATATTCATGCTGTGATTTTGAAAACCTGAGCATATCAATCCTACTGTATCAATTCTGATCTTTATTATTTAATTTCTGCTTAGATCATGATTTTTTTGTGCCTTTAATAGCTAGTTTGATCTTTATAGTTAAAGACCAATTCATTATAAAGTCTTGAAAATTCTTAAATATCGTCTTTTGACTATTTTGCTCCCTCTAATTCACGATTTATATAAAAGATTTGTGAATATTATTATAAGCAATTGGATAAACATGGAAATTTGACTCATAGAGTTGCTGTTTTAGATCAGGAATTGTGCCAACCAAGAAAGTGTGGTCTAGAGTGCATAATCTATTGCCCTGTAAACAAGACTGGTGGAGAATGTATTATTCAAAGGCCTGATGATGGGAAGGCTGTTATTTCTGAGGATTTATGTACGGGATGTACTATTTGTATTAAAAAGTGTCCTTTTGATGCTATTGTAATAGTTAATCTGGCCCAGGAAATTGGTGTAGATAAAATACATCAATATGGAATCAATAGCTTTAGATTATATAAAATTCCTATACCAAAAGAAGGTACTGTAACAGGTATTGTGGGTAGAAACGGTATGGGAAAGTCTACAATAATAAATCTGCTTTCAGGAAATATAAAACCCAATTTTGGTTACTATGATAAGGAATTAAGTTGGGATGAAATTTTAACAAAGTTATCTAACATTGAGCTTCGGAAACACTTTGAAAAAATTCATTCCAAATCATTGCGTACTTCAATAAAACCTCAGCTTGTATATCTAATCCCAAAGGTTTTCAAAGGTACAGTATCTGAATTACTGAAAAAATACGATGAACGGGGGGTTTCGGATATCTTGATAGAAGAGTTAGGTCTAAAATATTCACTAGATAGAGACCTTTCAACGCTGAGTGGAGGAGAATTACAAAGGGTAGCAGTTGCTGTTGCTGCTGCTAAGGATGCAGAATATTACTTTTTCGATGAACCTTCTTCTTTTAATGATATTTATCAACGATTGGCTGTGGGACGGGTTATAAATAATTTAGCTAAAGAGGGTAAAAGCGTAATGATTGTAGAACATGATATGTCTTTACTTGATTACTTATCAGATAACATCTACCTAACTTATGGAGAACCCGGTGCCTATGGTATAGTATCGTCCCTTCAAAGCACTAAAGTTGGTATAAATAATTTCTTAGAAGGGTATATTCCTACTGAAAATGTTAGGTTCAGAGATAAAGCGTATAAATTTGATATATCGAGTATTACCGAGACTGTTCTCTCATCTTCTCCTATAGTGGAATATACTGCCCTTACCAAAAAACTTGGTCAATTTTCTCTTACTGTTGATAGGGGAGAAATTTATGAAGGGGAGGTTGTTGGAATTGTTGGGGCAAATGCTTTGGGTAAGACCACCTTCATGCGAATGCTGGCTGGCATGGAAAAAATCGATCAAGGTGGCTTAGACACTACCGTAAGGATATCCTACAAGCCTCAGTATCTCAACCAAGATATTGATGGTGATGTGCGCTCTTTAATCTATTCTGCAAACACTGGACCATTCGAAGGCACCACAGTAGAAGAACACGTCCTTTCTCCATTAGGAATCAAAAAGTTGTATGACAAATCCGTAAAGGGCCTTAGCGGGGGTGAATTGCAAAAAGTGGCAATATCATTATCATTAATTAGGCAGGCTGATGTGTACGCACTAGATGAACCCTCTGCATTTCTCGATATAGAAGATAGAATAACATTTGCGAAATTCATACAGAGATTTACTAAATCAAATGGCAAGTCTGCATTAATTATAGACCATGATATTCAATTGATAGATCTGGTTTCGGATCGATTAGTTATGTTCGAAGGTAACCCTGGTATAAAGGGGACTGGTACATCTCCCACTACCAAAGAAATTGGTATGAACAACTTTCTTGAATCCCTCTCAATTTCATTTAGAAGAGATGAGACAACTGGTAGACCTAGAGTTAACAAAGATAGCAGCAGGTTGGACAGACAGCAAAAAACAGCTGGCAATTACTATTACTTGAAGAACAAATAGGTTTACCAGTTGCATCATTAAATGAGTAAATTTTTAAAAAAACTTCTCAAAGGCGTATTAGCGGATGAGGATCTCGAAAAAGTTTATTCTTCATTTGATATGATAGGTGATATAGCTATCATTAAGATACCTGATTCTCTGTTAGCAAAAAAAAATATCATTGGAGAGGTTATACTAGAAAGTATAAAAAATCTAAAAACTGTTTGCTTACAAAGTTCATCGGTTTCCGGAGAATACAGGTTACGTGGGCTAGAAGTCATTGCTGGATATGAGAAATACGTTACCTACTATCGGGAGTATGGTTGCAAGTTTTTAGTTAACGTGGCCACCTCTTATTTCTCACCTAGATTGTCTACCGAACGACTCCGAATTTCAAATCTGGTTTCTCCCGGAGAAATAGTAGTAAATATGTTTGCAGGGGTAGGAACATTTTCAGTTATAATGGCAAAAAATCATCAAATAAAGGTATACAACATTGATTCTAACTTGGATGCATACATCTTGAGTATTATGAATTCAAAAATAAACAAATTAAAGGATCGCGTCTTTTCAATACACGGAGATTCCCAGGAAGTACTTCGTTCAAACAGCTTTAAAGAGCGTATCGATAGAGTTCTACTCCCATTACCCGAAAGAGCTCATGAGTTTGTAGATATTTCCATAAATTGCTTAAAAACCTCTGGAGGGCATTTACATTTCTTCTCACATATAAAAAGTGATACCAAAGCTGGGGTTGTCCCAATTTCTGAGGCTCATATTCGCAACTTATTCTCAAAGTACAACTTTGAAATAGAACATACCCAAATAGTCCGAGATGTAGCTCCACGAATTTATCAAACAGTTACGGATCTCTTTATTTCCAAATAATCCGATCTATTTAGTAAGGGAATCTCACTTTGCATTCGTATTTTTTTCATTGACTGTAAGTGTAACTCCAATCCACCCGACTATAAAGAATACTACGCCCACGATTACAGCCACAGTAAACTTTAGCAACAGAATACCCAAATCTGTTGCAAAAAGAGTATAAGTATAAGCAGTAAAAAAGGAGATTGCTATCAAAATTAATACGATTCCCTTGATTTTTTCGATTCCATTCATAGTTTTTTCATTCTAAAACTCTTGTATTTAAACTATCGAATTACCGTAATAAAGTATATTGTGCTATTTGTTTGTAAATACCAAACTAGGCCTTTCAATTGTTTTGATGTAATTCTCCTCTAACTTGTGTAAGAATTGTTCTTTAGTTAAATTGTCATTATTAAGGAAGGCAGCAATAGAACAACCACCTGCACCCGCACCTTCCTTTACAAATCCTTCAGAGTAAGATCTCAATCCTTTTTTGGTTGAATTTTCTAGAAGGAGATCAATGTAGAAAATAGGTACCTCATCTGAAATGTTATTCATCAATCCAACAATGTCTGATTTTTTATCATTAATTATGTAAGAAGTTGTTCCTATACAGATGTTATCTCTTAACTTTACATTCAATGACTTTAATAAAGCTAGGATACAACACATTTGAGTTCCTCCGGCCAAGATAATTTTCTTCTTACTGGAAATGATTTCTTCAGTTAACCCAACAACTGTGGGCATTAGGGGGTCCCCCAAGTTTGCTATTGCCCTAAAGGGGTCGTTTGAACAATCTCCAGTTCTCATTTTTGATCTCGAGAGAGCTTTCTCTACTATCTTGTTTTTCAATTCATTAGGGTTGTCTGGCATACTACTACTGACCTTGTTATATCCATCAACCCCAAGAGCCTGCATGACACCCAACGCAGTTGTTGTACCTCCTGGAATACTTTCTCCTATAATTACAGTTTCATTTATTTTGGCCAATTCTTTCCCAAGCAATTTGCCCATATCATAGTTTTTTATTACATTGCCTATTTCTAAACCCGGTTCTTGAAGTATGTTCTTGCCAAATTCGGAATCAATATTAACATAAGGTAAGTTGGGTTTGATTTTGGACCCAGAGTCGACTACTGATATCGGGATATTTGATAAATCCAGTGCAGTTTTTGAAATTATTGCAGGAGTTGGCTTTCCATCTGGCGTTGCAGGAATTGTATCAATGCATTTACACCTACCATAATAAATATACTCTGCATCGGCGGCGGGGGTATATTTCAATAGTTCTGTGTTTGCTCCGGCAACTGTAAGACCGGGAATAGTAGATGTTTCCGTATAGGATATTGCCAAAATAAAAGAAGTTCTGTTTGATTTAAAAGACAATAAATCATTATTGCCTCTTTTAGAAGGCAGACTCTGGATAACGTCAGTAATCAACAAAATTCTGTCAAATTCTATTAATAATAACCTTTGCTGGTTGGAAGGAAAGGAAAGAGAAAAGGAAAAGAAGAAGAAAAAGGGTTGTTGTTTGTGAATAAAGCCTTTCCCCATCCAATCATTGTATCATTTCTATTCCATTAAGAAGGTTGGGTCGGAGACGGACACCACAACAACAACAACAGCAACAGCAGCAAGCAGCTGCAGCAGCGGGAAGGCGGGAAGGGGAAGGTGAGCTGATAAGGGTGGTGGTGGTGGGTTAGTGTCCTTATGAGCTCATGAATTTAAGGAAATCATCCTCATTCTTGAACTTGAAAACAAAATTGGATTCAAATTCTTTTTTTAATGTTGATGTTTTACTTGAACCATAATGATGACCAGGCAGGATTGTCAAATTTCCATCCAGGTTTACTAGTATACCGTATATCGAGTTAAACATTTCATGTGGATTACCCCCGGGCAGGTCTAGTCTTCCACAACTACCTACGAAAACGGTATCTCCGGTAAGCATTACTTTGTCATCAATTATTAGGCAAATACTATCCTTAGAGTGGCCCGGAGTATGGATTATTTTGATCTTTGAATCACCAAATTCAATAATCTGGCCATCATCTACCTCAATGTCCTTCTCTAATGGTGATAACTTATGTTGTATCACCTTTGCCCCAGTAGTATTTTTTACTTGTTCATTACCAAATATGTGATCAAAATGTGAATGTGTGTTTAGGATATATCTATTACCAAGCGAATTTCTTTTCAGGTATTCAAAGATAACTTCCAAGTTCCAAGAAGGATCCACAATAATTGTATCGTTATTTTTTTCATCTACAATAATGTATGTGAAGTTTGCCATTTCTCCTACCAGAAATTGTTCTACCTTCAAGCCCTATCACACAACCCCTTTTTCTGCTTCAAATGGTATGCCGATCTTTTTAACTATTAGCCTCCCAACGATCTCCGGATTCTTGAGTAACCCATGTTTTGGTCGATGAAATGTTATTGTTGCGTCTGCTCTAATCGCTTTATCAATAATTTTTCCACTGTCCGGATCTAATCCTGAAGGGATATCAACTGCGAGTATAAAAGTAGTTCCTTTTTTATCATTTATTGTTTCAATCACTTTTGAATGAGGTTCTTTTATTTCTCTTTTGATTCCTGTTCCAAATATCCCGTCCAAAATAATATTTGACTTTTTAATCTCGTCCTCAATTTCAGTAACATTGTTTGATTCTAATGTAAATTTTCTTATCGATTCCATTTTACTTATGATCTGCCAATTTAAAATGGATTCTGGGGTTTTTAGGTCCTCAGGGGAACATAAGAGGATCACCGATAAGTTGATTCTATTATTAGATTTATTTCGTGCAAGAATGTATCCTGATAGGTGACGTATTGCAACCAATGCATCACCACCGTTATTTCCCTTTCCACAAACGGCTACTATAGAATTATCTAGTATGTTTTCTTTGAATTCATCTATCAAGAAATCTGCAATTCTAGAACCAGCATTCTCCATCATCAAAGTTTTCTTCATAGAATAATTGGATTCTCCGTTGTTTTCTATCTCGTACATCTGACCCGAAGATATCGGCTCATACCCTTTTTCTATGGCATAATTGCTTTTCATATTCATGAATTTACTTACCTTGAAGACTTTATTAATAAATTTTTTCCTAAAAAATGGCCTAAAATCTTTTACTGATATGAATGTAATCTCTTTTCTTCATGAGCTTTTACTTTCTGATCAAGGGGGTCTTTATGATCTTTTGCTATGTGAATTTTATAACAATCATCATGAAGGATCCCTAATTCACAGAATTCACAAGATGTTACAAATTCTAATTCCTTGAAATCATCCTTGCAAAAACTGCATTTCTCATTGGGTAATGACTCAGTTAATAACGGTTTTAGCCATCCCTCTCTCCATAAGACGTTGACCAATAAATAAATGGTAATCTGATCCCATAAATATCTGTTATACATCAAAAGGCATAAGATAATTTTTTAGTTTAACTTTTTTGATTTTAGAATCATAAATTGCAAATGTGTCTCCGTTATAATTGCATTTAATCATAGGAAATATTTTTGGCTTTTTTTTAAACCTTATGATTTTATAATACTCTTTTGTTTTTCTTGGTAGGTATTTTATCTCCCCCTTAACTATTAGTCTTTGTTTTCTCATAAATTTAAATGCCAAAATTATATATCTGTCTTGGTAAGCCTCAAACATTTGTGTAATGAGATAACATCTGACAATTTGATCTTGGGGAACATAAATGCTATTACTGGTAGCCGTTTTTGCCTCTATTGATAATAATATAGAATCTGCGTTATTTACCGCTACAATGTCGGGTAAGCCTGTACTCGATCCTCCCAATCTTCGCGCAATCCATTCTCCAGAATTAAGTTGCTTAACCAAACGATACTCAAAATTATACCCTCTGCTCCTGCGAATATTGGTCATCCATTTCAACGTTTGATTTAGATGCCATAAATTTTTTTTTATGCATTCGTAGCAACTATTTATAACCAGCCAAGAAACTCTAATTATGACTTTTGATATTGATTCTACCAAATTACAGGATTCGTTGAATGAATTTTCGTCTTATCTAAAACAAGTGGAATCAAGCAGGGAGAAATTAATAAAGGAAAATAGGGAAATAATTGCCTTGAGTAGCAAGGCAATTATATTATTACATAGCGGAAAGACTGTTGAAGCAACTGAACTAATTAATAATGCGTTTTCTTTGCTTTCAGAACTCAAAAAATATGTTATTTCTGATTTGGAACGTTATTTGTGGCCTGCGGAACAAGAATACGTTGAAGCTGCTATTTTAAAAGAGATTGTTGAAAGGAAAGATCATTTTAGCGGACATATCGAACTGCAGGTTTCATTAAACGCATATGTTACAGGGTTGTTAGATTGCATTGGTGAAATCAAGCGAATGATCTATGATAATCTTAGGAAGGACGATTTTGAGTCATCCTTGTCCTTGTTTACCATTATGCAATCCTTATATGATTTAATATACCCGTTTGCATTCTACGACAATATTGTCTCTGGGGTCAGAAAGAAACTAGATGTTGGCAAACGGATAATTGATGACGTTCGTATCTCTATTACGGAGGAATACCGGCGAAAGAGCTTTCTAGATCGGATCGACCGTGTGTCTCTCGTTAAATAATTGGTTATTATGGATACCTAGAGCATTGGAATCCACCTTCTGGTCCTAACTTAAAATATAGAGTATAGGGTTTAAGCGAATTTGGCAAAAGCTTCAGATAAATATCTGTTTAGCTTTTTGGACCAATCGGGGAATCCTTGTGATGAATCGGGATAATTTCTATAATGTTTCACTAACTCTTCATTCATCTGAGAAGTGAATTTCAAGTCTTCTGCAAGTTTCTTGTTAAGTGCTCCTCTTATCATCATACTAAGTTTACTAACGGTGCTAAATTCTGGATGCTCCCCATTAGTTATCTTATCAACGTCCATTTTTGACAGAAAGTGCTTCATGCCATAGTTAATCTGTTCGTTAGTAAGTTGTTGGAGCATTCTTCTGAATACTTCTAAACCAGCAGTCTTGTAGCCATATTCGTTAATGAAATTCTTATTGTATTTCCAAAGTCCATTCTCTGAAACGTCTCCTGATTCTATTGCTTCAACCAGATCTTTTCCAGCTATTGTGGCTGCAATTATAGCAGGACCTATGCCACCAGCATCCAGCGGCTTTGGCATCCATGCCGAGTCTCCAACCATCATGTAGCCATTGGCAACCATACAATCGTTCTGCCTCCTTACGGAAACCTGCCATGTGCCCCATTCATTGCCTAGGTCTTCCTCCCCTATTGCTAGTCTTGGATTTGATATAACTGGATTAACTCCAACATAATCATCTATTAACTTCTTCAAATCCCTCTTTGTTCCAATTTCCTTGTTTGCTTTATCAAACAGCTTTTGTTGAACACCCAAACCAATATTCACTTTATTTTCTCCTTTTGGAAACACCCATCCATAACCACCTGGAGCCAATTTTTGATCTAAGTGAATAATACAATATTCAGGGTCAAAAAACGTCTTGTCTTCATTACCTTTATTATCAAAATCGTAAATATATCTACCAGTAGATTCTAGATCATTTCTATCAATCCTTCTTTGTATGTGAGAATTAATTGGTAGATTTGTTCGTAGTACTGAAGTAACACCAGTGCAATCAACTATTACTTTTGCTGTTTTCTTAAATATTTCCTTAGTTTTTGTATTTTCCCCTTCAACACCTACAATAAAATTATTCTCAACTGTTAGTTGTCTAATCATGATATTACTAGCTATTTCAACACCCATTTTGGTCGCCTCCATAACTTGCTTTTGAGGTAATTGTTTTCTATTTAAAATATATCCCTCTCCATCAAATGACACTCGAGTTTCATGATCCGGTGAAAAAGCAACTACTCCCTTTACTGGATGTTCAATTTCTGGGTAACCCCATGATATTTTGATTCTATCGGTCATGTAATCAACAGTATTTTTGCCAACTGCATCGCCACAAATCCAACCCGAAAGGGTCTTCCTTCCTTGAATGTCGATAGAGTTCCTATCTAGTACTAAAACCTTCATTCTTTGTTTAGAATAATATGCTGCAGATGAGGCTACTATTAGTCCAGCTAACCCTCCACCTGCTACTATGATGTCATAATCTGTATTTGACAGGCTCATCTTTTCCTGATATTAGGTACAGGAAAGGATAATTAAAGCTATGTTGTCTATATCTGCCAAAAAATGATCCTTTATTATGTAAAATGAAGTAAAAGGACAAATGAGGATTATAAGCGGCTATTGATGTTAAATAACATTCTTTTAAGACATGAATATATAGAATGTCTAACGTTTTCTACCAACTAACCTTAATACCATAGATGAATATAATAAAGCAATTGATTCTTTGTCATCCCTAGAAAGATAAATATTAGTGATAAAGAGGTTTGGCTGGTTTCTTATTTATTGGTGATGAGGTCAAGACATCTGTGACCGAATTTGACTTGCTGAAACACTTGGGTTTGATAAAGATTCTCCTAATGTATTTAAAATATCTCTGGTATTGTAATCAAGTACGATAGATAGATTTTATGAGACAGATATCGATTGCTGGCCTGGGCTGAACTTAACATGGAAATGATACCATCTTCGAATCTTAAGAATAAGTCAAATTGTACCTTATTCCATAGATACTGATTACTTGGACCCAGGTCAGATGATGATTCCTACAAGAAGAGATAAATAGTAATGAGTGGGTCTTTGATACGCTTTATCTGAAAAGACTTTGAACTTCTAAAAGCTCAAGTATTATGGCTAGATTATTAATATCGTGACGACAGAAATCGACCAATTTTTTCGTAATATCAAGTGTGATCACTGTAATAAAATAATTGAAAAGAAGGTAAAGTATTACTTTGACCAACCTAATGTTGTTTTATTATCAGTTGATGTGTGTAGTGATTGTAGCTACCGCATAAGTTTGAAATAATTCTGGATCAATGCATCTACACATATGGCAAACAAAATAGGATTTTCAATGCTTACATTCTCTAGTTTGTCTGGGATTTTAGAACATTCTGAACTTTTCGAATCTCCCGCTATTTCCATCCATTTCATTTATTCCTAGCCAAAAATGGTCTATAAATGGATTAGGTTCTAACTCTTTACTAATTACAGCTCACTTTACAATTAAATCCGCCTCAAAAATCATGTTAGATTTATTACCGCTCTCGATTGTGATAAATAATTACTCCGGATCACTTTTGAACAAGAAAATTAATTTCTAATTTCGCACAATTATTTGATAACTAAACCTAAACCTTTCTAGATAAGTATAACTATTCTTGTGGTAGAACCCGAAGTTGACACAAAAATATAAAACAAATTAGTCCCTTAATTATTGCATAGCGAATTGGAGCGAGAAATTGACACCGTAAAACCCGACCTGAAAAGAACAAAAATAGAGTGCATTAGGTGTGGTTCGATAATGGGGGAAATTACAGTCTGTCATCTAAAATGCCTAAACTGTGGAGCGGAATTGACTTGTTCTGATAAAGGAAATTTCTGGTAAACACCATTTAGCATAATGGGGATTCCTGATGATACAATGATAATGAAATCAACTTGACAATCTTTTTCAATTTATCCTTTATCCTAAAATATTTTTCTCTGAGGTTGCGATTAAACACTTATTTAATGCCATTTTCATTCATGTAATCACGAATTGCATCTTGTAATTGTTTTTGCATACTTGTTACCCGCCAAGCTCTCATCAAGCATAACCTAATCACCTGTCTTGACCATGGATGCTGAAATCCGGAATATCTAAACCAGTTAGAATAAATTCTAGATTTTTTAATAATCAATGTGAATAAAAAAAATCTGTACTATTCAAATGAAAAAAAAGTTAATCCTTATTATTTTGACGGCCAGGTAATAATTAGAGAAATTTATAATGAATCTAATAGTAATGATCAGGAAGTATATTTTGTAGAATTTTCTACTGGTGCATTGACTACTATTCATTTTCATGAAACTGAACAATTCTTAGTTCCTGTGTACGGAAATGGCGTGATTGGTGAAATCGAGACTAACAAGTCTAATTCTTTGTTGGATTCGACTTTTGAGAATCTGATCATAAAATCACTTAATGTTGGAGAAATCGTTTCAATCAAACCAAATATTTTCCATTTTCATGGTGCTTCTCCAGGTCAAAATTTTTCACATATGGCATTTAGAAAGATGTTTGAAACTAGACAAGGATCTGAAAAGACTGAACCAGAACCAGTTCATACACTAACAAAATGGGGTTATGAAATTATCGCTAAAGAACTCGAATCAGACGATCAATCTCAAATATTAAATGAGTTGAATAGAATTTCTGAAAAAATTCGAAGTGCCGTTTATGCATGGGCAAAGGACAAGAATCTCTGACCCGATAAATTATAGAAAAAAGTGATGTTTGAATCAAAAAAATGATGGCTAGTTACTTTCGTTTTCGTTAATTGAAAGACTATCCTCTAAGTCATTTACTGGATTGCTGATGCTTGTATCGTTTTCAAGAATTCCAGTGTTATTTCCTTCTATTCCTTCAAATTCTTGGACTGTTTCGGTATCGTTAGGATACATGGCTGTTGTATTTTGTGCAAACGCATTACCAATGCTAAAACTCACAAGTATTGCTGCAAAAGTAAAAACTGTGACAATGACTTTTCTATTTTCCATTGAATAAAAAAGTATTAATGTTTTATAAAAGTATATTGAAAATTATTATATTATTTAGAACAGGATCAGTAACCAAAAGAATAATGACGAGTTTGGCTTGATTCTTTTATTACTTTGTAAGATTGTTAAGCCATCCTAGCTTTCTGAAATAGTATAGCATTATGATTACCGATCCAACTGAAAATCCTGCGGTAACGATTAATGGCATAAAATCTATAAAATTGTAGCCATAATTCGTGCTTCCTGGGATATTGATATTCATTCCATAAAAAGTTCCGACTACTGTTACTGGAATTGATAATGTAAACAGGATTGTCAAGAAACTCAATATCTTGTTAGTTTTCTCACTGCTTAGCATATGATCTGTATCTTTGTATATTTCGATGGTTTCTTTTGACTCATCTAGTGCTTCAAGTACTTTGGAAACATGATCATTGATGTCATTAAAATAAGAAATAAGGTCTTCCTCTTCTAAGTCGGTAGAGAATTTTCTTACGTCCCTTGAAATGATTTCCAACATGATTCTTTTCAGAGGGACTACTATTCGTCGAAGAGTAGTTATTTCTCGCCTCAACATGGAGATTTCTTTTGCCACAGCCACTTGGTCATCAAAAACTGCATCCTCAATATCATCCAGGTTGCCTATTACCTTCATCAATATATGAAGCAAATCATCCACCAGAGCGTCTAAGATTGAGTGCAAAAGGTATCCTGGAGAATTTCCCATTATGTTTTGTTTGTTCTTTCCATTATCTAATTTGCAAGCCTGAAATAGCTCAGAGAGTGGTTTCAAGTCACCATGATGAATGGATATTAAAAAGTCTTTTCCAATGAATAATGAGAGTTGGCTAAATTTAGGGGAAGTTTTTTCCTTCTGGGTCGTCGGAAATTGTAAAATAATAAAAACATGATCCTCGTACCTATCTATTTTGGGCAATTGATTTTTGGACAAACAATCTTCAATGTTTAATTCATGAAGTGAATATTCTTTGGAAACCAGGTCCATTTTTTCCCTGGTCGGCTGTTCGATATATACCCATTCCAATCCTCTACTTCCCAGTGAATCCAACCCATGAAATCGATTAGATAACTTCATCCTACATAACCCTTGTTAGTCTCATTTAATTTCAATAACTCCCTACTAATTAATCTACTATGGACCGAAGTTTTAATTTCAATATATAATTATTTTTTAGGTGGAAAATCCTTCAAATTATCTGACTTGCACCTGTGGCAATTCGGTGACTCCGATGAGGCGAGATAATTAATGTAATAGCAATTTGCACATTGCTTTCGTACAAACTTTGATATTAGCATGACTGCGCCAGAGTCTTCCTTGATGACTAAAACATTTCTATGATGGAGATCAGTTATAACGATATTAAATAATTTGATTATCTCTTCCATGTTCCATGTTTTATATTTGAGGTAATTTTCTTTCATGAAACGGCAGATTTCGTTAGTATCAAATATGCTCTTAAAGTCATTATCATTCCTATTGTTTATTCGAAAGAAATAATCTCGCAGATACCATTCAAATTCGAATGATAGAATTTCAGTATTCAAGTTCTTTTTTTAATAAATATTATTATTTTTTAATTCTTTCGATTTAATAATACATAGTAATCAAAGCAAATCTTAATTTATCAACTGATCGATGGATCGGCTGATTTATGTTGTTGATGGCGAATCTGCAAATTGCATGGAAATTACTTTCTTTAACTTTGTAAGGTTATAACCCAGTTGAGCTGAAACTGGGATGATTTGATCGATGTTTTCAGTTACATTCAGACTCTTTCATCTTGTCCTTGATTTCATTGTTTTTTACCATGTCTATTTTGTTAAGTACTAGTATACATTTTTGAAATGGAATTTGCAATTTTGATAAGATTTCCAGGGAACTCATCAATTTTTTCTTGATAATGGGAACATCATCAGCAAAATCAATTATCAACAAAATTACATTAGCATAATTCAGTTCAGATAATGTAGACTTGAAGGCTTCAATCATGTATGGGGGTAACTTACTAATGAACCCAATTGTATCTGATACAAGAACTTTCCTCCCTTCAATCTCAGAAGAACGGGTAAAGGTCGTCAATGTTGTAAAAAGTTTCGTACTTGTCTCTTTATTCTCGTTAGTTAGTATGTTAAACAACGATGTTTTACCCGCCGAAGTATAACCAGTTAACGATATCAATGGAATGCTACTTGAGAGCCTTTGGACCCTGTGGAGAGCTCTTTTTCTCTCTTCTGCTTGTAGTTTTTTCTTCAATAACGCGGATCTCCTCTTAATGTCCAAAATGTGCACATCTGCATCATATTTTCCTAATCCATAAAATCCGGGCTGCTCCCCTAACTTTGCAAGTTTTGCCTTTTCTTTCACTCGGACAATATCATATTTTAGTTGTGCTAACTTTACTTGAATCTTTGATTCATTTGTTACCGCTCTATTTAGAAAAATTTCTAGAATCAATTTTTCTCTGTCCACAATGTCTATCTTGCACAATCTTGCAAGATTGTATTGTTGACTTGGTTTTAGTATTTCATCAAATATGATTACATCAGGTTTTAGTGCTGCAACTCTTTCTTTGATCTCTTCTGCCTTCCCCTTTCCAACACCAAATCTAGAACGGGTAATGTTTTTTTGGCTAATCACTTCTAGGATGGAATACCCAATTGATTCAGCAAGGCCTTTCGCCTCGGATAGGGCAAATTGGTTTGGATATGTGATTAATATCGCTTTCCTATCCTCTGAATACATTAATTTTAAATTTTCTATTCAAAGTATCCAATTTAAACCATCAGCTCATGCGACCACCATCAATTTGGAATTTTGACGAGATTTATTTGATAAAGTTAAATAATTTGTCTTAAATATCATATATTGTTTGCAATTAGCATTAAGGAGAGTTAACGGCTATTTAATCCGAAGATGTGCTTACGAGGATTTAAATTCAGTAATCAGCATTAATTTAAAGACTCTTCCGGAACATTATACTGAGTATTTTTTTGAGTCTCTCTTACGCGAAATTCCAGAAGCATTCATCATAGCTGAAATTAATAATATGGTAGTGGGCTATATAATGTGCAAATTAGAGTTTGGCTTCTCGAATTTTAGGAAACTCGGGTTCGTGAAAAAGGGACATGTTGTATCCATAGCATTGTTGCAAGAGCACAGAGGAAAAAATATCGGTGAGGCATTGATGATGGAGGGAATTAACGGGATATCAACAAGAAAGGGTGACGAGATATATTTGGAAGTTCGTACTAGTAACGGTCCTGCTATCTCGTTATACCAAAAACTCGGGTTTCAAATCAAATCAGTATTAAAATCTTATTATAGAGATGGGGAAGATGCCAATTTGATGGCCCTAGAAATATCATAAAGTCAACAAACTATTACAATTATCTTGTATCAAAATATGAATTAAATATATGGTATTTTGCTATATCAGTATGAATATTTTTGAGCCCTCCACCTTATTAGCTGTTTTCCCATATGTTTTCATCTCCTCTTTTCCAATATTTGGAATAATATTGGTTACATATTGGCTGGTAAAGGATAAGAGATCAAAAATCAGAAAAAATTGATTTAGTAACAACTGTTGGGTTTGAAGTTCTTTTCTCATAATAATACCATTAATTGGTATAATTATTGAATTTTTGTCATTTTCTGCACTGACTTGAATTGTTGAATTTATTATCTTACTGCATTATGATGGTAGTCTGACCATCAATAATCCAGCATCCAATAGAGATATTATTGTTATTCACCATAGAGAATCCCTTTTCAAATCAGTCAATCAAAACCTTGTGAAGTAAAATATGTGAATACAAAGAGGTAGCAGAAGAATCTTATCAAAACATTTCTTTTAAAAGTGCTATTTGGAGACAATAAAACCAATCAAGAACATCTGATAAGAATCTTCTATCATTTTGAAGAAACGATTATTATTTGACAAATGAGTATATTTTTTTTTATCCTGTATTTAATCTAACTAGACTATTAGAGACATTGAAATCAGTTTGCTGATAAAGGGAAGAGAAAGGGGTAAAACAAAGTATCGGGATAAGTGTCAAATCTTCTACCTAATTGTAAAGAGTTGCATAGGGAAATATCAAACCAAGAATAAACTAAGTTATTACAGTTCATATAAAAGATTGAATGATTATTTGGCAGACTTGATACGTTTGAATTTATTATTGTTTGATGAGAAAAAACAAAGATTCATAGCGACTCCCAAGGGAAATGACTTTGTAAGGAAATATGATAATATCATAGAATATATTCCATCTTTCAAGAGAGATTATGAAATCTAGTGCCTACCACTGATGCCATGGTGGGTAACCCCTTTAATTCATACCCGATTGGTTCATATTTTATTAATTTTTCTTCCTTTGGTCACTCAGTGGTTCAAATTTTCTATTTTCAAATGGTAATCTAATGGACTGGATATTGTCATTTATTTTATATTTATTTCAAAATTCTGAGCTAGTATCATTTATGTTCTATAAGGTGATAGTATTTTCTATAATGGTTTTAACATAATATTGTTGACTGACCAGTCAGTAATATTTATATGACTTGTTTGCTAGGTAGATATATGGAACCGATCCTTTCTCCATCGACCAATGCTCTTAAATTTTCTATGGTTGTGTTGATGTTTGCATCTGTTGGTTCCTTAATGCAAATAAGTGCTGGTAATTGGGATGTCACTTCACATTTATTGTCAAGCCCTGAATCGTTTTTTACACCTTCTCATGCCTTACTTTACACTGGCATAGGCATTTTATCACTTTCTTCCATCATTGGAGCTATCCTAATGCTAAAATTTGGAGAATTAAAGAGGCACGGTTTAACTCTATCATTCAAATTACTTATTATAGGATCAATAATTTCAATTATATCAGGCCCAAGTGATTTTATTTGGCACCAAACCTTCGGTGTCGATGGATTTCTGAGTCCAACACATCTGATGTTAATTACAGGAATGCTAATCAATTCCTTAGCTGTAGTAATCGGGCTGGTTCGTTTAACTTCATTTGTCAAGACCGGCACCTTTTATCAAATTGGGAGGATTTTCATAGTCCCCGCTCTAATAGCAGTATGGCTAAATTTGCTATCCTATGTTTACATGCTTGCTTTGCCAATTTCTGATGGCGAACTGTTTAACTTTAATCTAAACCCAATAGCAGAATCGTTAATCGCGTTAGTATTATTGCCATTGATTAATTCAGGACTGTTCCTGTTTGTTTTGAGGAAAACCCATACATTCGGGTTCGCTAGCGCCATAGCAGCAGGAGTCATCTTATTAACAGCATTTACTAATATATTACCCTCTCAAGCACTCTCGAATTTACTCCCTTTTTACCTATTATCAATTATTCCATTTGTATTAGTCGACATGCTAGTTTACGACAAATTGCCATTGGGCAATAGAATAATTAGCAATAAACTCAAATTCGCAATAGCTGGTGCTATTTCTGGTTCGCTTTTTTATGTTATTGGATATCCTCTTCTTCCTCTGACACTGTCTAATTACCTGATGCCTGTGGATTTGGAGCAGACCGGATTTGTAACTATTGTTGATATAATTCCAAGTTTTGAAAGTTCTTTACACGTGGTATTGCCAATAACCATTCTTATCGGTGCTATTCTGGGGATACTGTCTTCCCGGATTTACGAAAGAATCGATGGTTTCAAGGAAAAAAATTCAAAATCTGATAAAGTGATTTTTGAATAATGTGCGCAAAGGTTACTTTACAACACAAGTTAGAAATTCGAGATCGGATCATTGCCGCTGCACTAATTTCTTTTTCTAAAAAAGGGTTTGATAAAACAAGAATGGACGATATTGCTTTAGAGTCAAATGTGAGCAAGGGAACTCTCTATATTTATTTTGAGAGTAAAGAGGACCTTTTTTATGCATTATGTGAAAAGAACTTGGTTGAACTAAGAAAACAATTATTTTCATTATTCGATACCAATCATGAACTCAATAATACAAAGAATCAAAAATTAATTTCCGATACAAAAGAATATTACAATAATTTTAGCCATTTTGAAAATAGTTACATAATTTTTCTAGAAATCTTGTCGAAATCCACACGAAATGAAAAATTAAGATCAATACTATATTCTCAACACAAACAGATTTTTGAGGTCATGAAAGAACATATCCTTAGCTACTTCAAGAATGACCAAAAAATCACTATTCTAGAAGATCATGAGATTGATTGTATTGTTATGAGCCTAATTGCAGTTTACAACGGCCTAATGATGAATAGGCTACTCGGAGTAGAAGAGGAAGCAAACAAAAAGACATGGGTTGACAGCGTAAGCAGGATTCTCGGGACTACCGTAAAGGTACAATAAACTATCAGTGCAAAGTCTCTTGTTTATACTCTAGACCATTTTACTAATGTCTTTTTACTTATCTGAGGGAGGCTTTTTCGTATTTGATAGATATCTTGATAATGTTTTACCCAGAATTAGCACAAAATAGAATTTCATAAAACTACCAAAAATTGAAGTAAATATCGGTTATGGGGACAATTGCAATTGATATCAATTTGGTGAGAGCAGTCTTCTAAAGAGACCAGAAATATTTCAATTCATTATTACATTAAAAGAATTTCTAAATACGTCTGTTTTGTTAATTCTTTTTTATGAAAAAGTATTTAAAGTTAATTGTTCACATATTCAATTGCAATTGATTCGTCACAGTTTGATAATTTCAATCTCTTTATCAATGTTTCAAGGCTGCAATCATTATCTATTTGGATTTTGTCTTTAACCGCTACATATTGATTGCTAAAATCTCTCTTCAATCCATCATAATTAGAATAAAACCATTCAAAATTGTCTCTTAATTTTTCAAATTTTACGAATGCTTCATCATTTAAGGAAGATTCAAGACTCATCTTACATGACTAAGAATATTATAGTAAATTCTTTCATAAAAATGTTATGATATTTTTCATTGGTAACATTATGATTTTCTCCGTAAGCAATTATTTCGGCAAAAATCAGTAAGCAAGGTTGAAAATACCAGCTGGAATATGTTAAAGTGCATCCTAAGGAGGGAAATCATGTTGTATATTTAGTCCATTTTGACAACGAAAACTTGCATGATTCTCAAGAATAGTTGGGAGTTAGTACCACTGTCTGTGTTCCATTAAAAATAAAGTTCAATCTGCAGAGGTTTAATCTCTTACTTGGCAACGACAATGTTAATAATTTCTTCTACGCATTCACAGAAATTTGTTAACCTGTCGTGATGACTTGGGGTTTTCTTATAAATATTTTAGCAATAAAGATTTGTATAAAAGTATAATAAATAATAATCTTCTTTAAAGTAACAAATGTCAGAATCCTCTGACGTATATCATTCATACTAGCAAAAAAATCTTTGCCAATTTCTATATCAATTAGCATGTATTAATTTAGAAAAGTTTTGAATGCATTCTTTACAAATAAAGATATACCTCTCTAGATTCTGGAATTTCGATCCTTTAATGTTAATAAATATCTATGATTTGATATTAGTTAACTAATGGTTTCTGTTGTAATGTTATTATTAGATTAGCGTTTATTTTGTTTTAGTGAAGGGATTCCTATCTGTAGAAAGATTAAAAGGTCTGAGTGATTCTGTTCTTTTGGTCGCCTTAACGATACTTGCGTATAATCTTATCCCTCCTAACTTAGTAAATGGTCAAGCAGATCCAACAGAACTTGACAGTTTCTATGATACTCTTTATGGCATGGTGTCTAGTTTTTTTGTAATTTTTGTATTTTGGATGCTATATATGAAGATACTTGATCATCTCACAGTGCCTGATGACATAGTAATATTGACTTCGTTGGTATTCTTTTTATTTATACTAGTAATACCGGTGTTTACTCTGGCACAAGTACAGTACGAAAGTGCTTCAGCAGTAGTTTTTCTATCACTACTAATGATTCTTACTGACTTGATCTTAATTTTCTTATGGAAGTACATACACAATAAATCACTGAGTGTTGACCATGGAAATAGGGAATTAAGAAGTATTCATAATATGTTTTTTGTAATTCCAACTCTTTACATCATATCCATTCTGTTAACATTTTATAGCATCAAACTTTCAATAATATTACCAATTGTAATGATTCCAACTTTATTATTGTTGAAGGGTCTCTTCGGTAAGAATGATAGGTAATAGAGGCACCTATTTCCCAGATATTAATAAATGGAATATGGAATTTTAATTAAAGATTTGGCAGATAGGGCCGATTTGAACGTTGAGATGAGTTAATATCCTTATAGTATAGATACCGAAAAAGGAAGAATAATTACACTAATAAGAACATCATACTAATTAAGATTGGCTATATTACTGTATTAAAAGAAACCAGATGCAACAAGAGTAGGGCTAGTCTAATCACCTTTGAATAGATGTTTTGTTCTTTAATAAAGAATTTAATGGGAGTAGAGTACTCACACAATAAATGAGAATATTGTAATTATGGCAATGATATAATTCCTGGTTTGTTTGAGAAGTTAATGTCTGCTATAAATGTTGCAGTAGTATTACTCACTTTTAGTTGTAAACATTTGATCACTACCCAACTTCAATACACTGCTAACATTCTTTTGAAAAACACACACAGGTGAGGGCTGGATGCTTACTTGATGGATATTGAATACTAAATATATCTAATTATCTACGACCTCCAAAGCCGCCATGTTCACCTGCGCCATTCTGTGGTGAAAAGCCCCCGCCATTCTGTGGTGAAAAGCCTCCGCCATAGTGTTCATGTGTAACTCCAGTGTGATGGACATATGCCCCACTACCACTTGATTGCACATGATTACCAGTATTGTATATCGCATAGTGGCTGTGAGTACCACTAGAGTGATTATCATAGGCGGTTCTGCTATCTCCTCTGTTATCATGAATCACCTTGTTACCATTATCATCATAATGAAATTTCTGGCTATGATTGTTATCTACATAATAGTACTTGTGACCATCATTATCGTACCAATAGTGGTGACCTTGAGCATTGGTATAATAGTTATTACCATTTTGATCCTTGTAGTAGTTATTACCACTGTCATCAGTGTAATAATAGTTGTCACCTCTATCGGAGTTGTCGTTATCTTCATCGTAGTAAATTGGTTTTGGCAATTGTTATGACCCTGTTAGTATTGAAAATTGTTGTACCTGATCTATCTAGTCCAGAAGCTGAAAATGAGCTTCCAAAACGATTACTTGAATTGGGGACGGATGTTTGGAACTATGCAACTAGCTTCATAATCTTGAAGTTTATTGGATTGCTCATGATGATCAATTTCACTACATCAAGCGTGCGATTCGAATGCTTTTCTGGATAACTATCTTTTATTTAATGTTCATAGCATTCATATCAATTTCTAATTCTAATTAGAAAATATGGAGATCAGCAGATCTCATTATCATATATGGAATCAATATTATTATAATACTAATTTGGGCATACTTGCAATGGAAGTACGCTACAAAAGAACATCGTTTAGTAGATAGCGATCTCGATCCCAAATTCATAACAATAGTGTCAAGAAGAGTAATTGTAGGATTAATACCTTACTCGATAGCGATTGCTGTTTAATTTCTAAATACTCAAGTATCTATTATATTATTTGCATTGATTTCTATATATTATCTCATACCTCCAAAATATTTTTGGCTTCGATTTACTAAAGATAGGTAAAAACTATCATGTCAGATTTATCTGGCCTTACCATCATGATATTAGATCGACAGCACTTGAGAACGACTCGATGTTACATAGCCTGGAGTTTGTATACTTGTTTTTTTAGATTATGGATAAAGATTGCATGTTAATCAAGCTTTAGTTTGAATAATTCCTACTTTTATACTCGGTTCTTGGATACCACTCTTTGTCAGTTCAGATAAATCCAGGATTTATCTGAATGTGTTGGCAATTCTCAAACCATAACCATCATAATGATGATTGTTGTTTCTTTATAGGTCACTACGGTAAAGTTCCATAACTGATTAAGCAAGAAAGATAATGCTACATTACTAGCTATATCTGCCATTGTATCAACCAAAGTCAACGTCACTAAGATCCATAGTATTTCTATATCCACTTTCTCTCAAGTGCTTAATTGTTCTAGGTGAAAAGTCAAATATCTTATTTGATATCGTGTTCTCATCATTTTTGCGGTTTATTCTTACAACTTTTTCTATTTCAAATTGTCCTATTAGCATGTCCGAGTATTTTCTAGGTTTGATTGCTTGGCCGTGGTTCATTGTATTTTTATTCAATAAATTATTGATGACATCATCTTTTGCACCAGCATCTTTTGCAATCTTGATCAATTCCCTTGCCAGATCCACATAGTCTGATACAAGCAACAAAGCCTGTTGCTCTCGTCCTGTTCTGTCTGAATAGGTTATGTCACTATTTCTGTTCATAACACCATCATGATCCAAAGGAATTGTGTCTTGTTTAACTGGATGAACATTGACGATACCTATCCCTAATTTTGGAACTGAATCTTTCAAACCTTTTACTTTTAGCCAATAAAGACGGTGCAGTCTAACAAGTTGTGTTAAGGGAGTGTTACTCATTATTCCTCCATCCCAAAAGTAGCGCATATTCTTCTCATAATTAGCGCTATTGCTATTGTAACTTTCTACTTCTAAGGGAGTATAACTATAATTGATAGGCACCGAGGCGCTTGCAATAACATGATCTGAAGTAATTCCGTCGTTATATCTAATAACATGTTCATGTCCAACTTCTTTTCCATCATGAGTAATATATTTTCCATATCCAGATTTTCTGGAGCCATCTTCCGTTTCATAACTATCAAATGTTACAGGGGCCCCTTCTGCTACGTCAACACTCACGAGGATGAGTCTTGGTTGAGGTAATGATGATTTCTCATCGAAACTTGTTGCGATAGGGAATTTTGCGAATCTCTCTAAACTTCTCTTTAACGGTCCACTGTCAAAACGATACCATACATTTAGAGGATCAAAAAACCTAGTATCACCTAGCGGGGCTAAAGGGGAGAAGACTGTGGGTACTCCTGTAATCACAGATAGCTTTGATGAATAATATCTTCTTGCGGCTTCACCAGAAGCAAAACCGGGGTGAATGTAGTTATGTAGGAAATCCCACCAAGCAGTAAAACCCGGAATACGGTCTAGTGGTGATTCCTTTGACAAATACTCCCAGAACTCATTTAGTCTTTCTGAAGAGCCTTCCCACGTATTATTTTCTGTCACATAGCTTACAATTATTGCAGCATTTATCGCACCTATTGATGTTCCAGCGACAATATTTAAGAATGGTTTATCTTTTTCTCCTTTTTCCTTGTCTGCTTTGGTAACCTTTTCATATAGTGCTTGGTAGGCTCCTGCTTCATATGCACCAAGTGAGCCTCCACCCTGTAAGACTAATGCTCTTTGGTTATCCTGATATTTACCCATATGAACTGAGTTTGGAAAGGATGTTATTATGTTAATCTATTACTGACAGACCTTGCGATAGTATACTGAAGATACATGACTGAGCCTATCGAGATTGTAGTAACGTTTTCCATGATTCTTGTACGTATAAGTTAGGACTCACTTTCATTAAAGCGAAATCCAAATCCTAAAACCCCCCAACAATACTGTTTCTAAAATAAAAATTTTGAAAAAGTAAAAATTAAATTCAAGGATCATGTCAGATTCGTGCAATTTATTATTTTCAAAGGTTAGATCTACCTTTGATTACTATTTCTCTTAATCTGACATTTCAAAGTATACCCATATCTTCGGATTTTAAATCGGGACTTTACCCTCTATCCTCATACTTATGCCAGTGAAGTATTGGACTTTATTCAACCTTGAATCATATTTTCACAATCCCTGTTTGTGGTTATTATAATCGTGAATCGAAAATGGTTGAATGAACAATCCAATTATTAAATAACAATACTTATATAATTATTTTTAATAAAAAATTAGATGTATTATGACTGCAAATGAAAAATTCAAAAACATATATGAAAATGCATATCGTCAGCAAAAACAGACAATCGGATCAAATTATACCCAATTCAAAAGCATGATTGAAACCACATATCTTCAGCATATACAAGCGATCGAATTAAATTATACCCAATTCAAAAGCATGATTGAAACCGCATATCATCAGCAGATACAAATTATTAAAACGAATGCTTCTATAATGAAAACCTATTATAGCATGTTTGGAAATAGCGAGATAGTAAAAAATATTGAAAAGATGGAATCTGATTTTTTAATTCTAAATGAGGAATCAAAAAAATCAATGATCAGCCAGTTGGACCTCATTAAAGATAATTACCTATCTAATGCTGCTAGATTAAATGAAGAATATCATAAGATACCTAACATTGAGAAGTTTATTCCCAATACTGATGGCTCAGGGGAGTCCGATAGTAATTTAAAGAAATAATATTAGTTGAATAGTTTATTTCGCTCTTCATTTTATGGGTTTTTAGCAGGTTCATAATGAAAAGAATAAAACTTTTTTTGCACATGTAGTATTCTACTTTAAAACAACTCAATTACATGCCAAATTCACCCAATTTCATTTGTAACCATATTCCAATTAGAGGTTTTGGCATCTGAACAGTTTGAATGTGAAATGGTCTTGTTTGAAACCCTCTTGATTAAGGTGTTATCGACCACTAATCATTTTATCAGTAATGCCTATTACATTAATTCTTAAGAAATATCTGATTTTGTACCTAGGCTTCAAATCCCAACCCTTGTCCTACCATTTCTTTTAATATTGTATTGCGATATCTGTTAATTTGAATCCAATTTGGGATACAAATATTCAAAAATCAAAAAATTTAGCATCTGTTGATACAAAGAAACTCTAATAATTGTCTCCTTCGAGTAAGACGCCGGGAGAGGGATTTGAACCCTATGGTTGGTAATGACAGTATTGAATACAATGATGAATTGTGGATATGGTTCAAAGATCATTTGGTTAAGCAGCAACAAAGTCCTCATACGATGTGGAATAAGGTTCAATATGTCAAGAGGTTCTATTATATTCTTGAAAAATAAAATACTCAAGATCTTTTTTCGGTTTCTATGGAAACACGCTAGCATGTAATGAAGTCCTTAGCCTCATTATCAAAATACTTGGGAATTTATGATTAGTGGTAGAATTTGATCAAAAGATATCAACTCAAGTGGCGCAAGAAGGGCGGCTTTGATGTCTTTGGAAGTATTTTTGACAACAATGAGAGATATTATTCTTCAATGTTGAGGTGGATCAAAATTTCAATAGCCGTATTGCCAAAGGAGTGCGCCAACATTATATTGTTTACTACCTTAACGAGGCTGCAATCCGATGAATCTTACAAGGCCATTGAATTGATCAAAGCCTTCCTCAGCAGATTATGATAGGGAAAGAATATTGCTTCTTCATTATAAATTTCCAGAGAAATTTTTGAGGGTATCCAAAAAAAGCATATGTAAGCGTCATCACCGATAACTACCTGACTGGATTCTATGTACAATGGGGATATTCTGTTTCTTTCTTTCACCAATCATGATTGAAATAGAGTATCTTCAAGCTATAGGTTTATCGTTAAATTAGCGGCGCCTTATAAGCACAATTAAGTTTTATAGTTCATCAATCCTAAAAAAGGGAAAAAATGGGATGAGATTTCAATACGATCTTGAATCAAAAATACATAATTTTAAAAGTGCATTCTGAAACGCATGCAAATTAGTGAATTATGGTCACTAAGCCTTCAGTACCAGTGAGTGTACCCGTTACGTAAGTAGCATTGTTTGAAGGATTATACGTAAGTGCCAAGGGCGCATTATTGATATTTAGAGTTTCTGATATATCATTATAAATACTGTCTATAATAGATACAGAATTTGATACCACGTTAACTACGTAAATGTTGTTGTTAGCTGGATTAAATTCCAATGCAACAGGTTCGGTACCGACCACCGTATTGCCCAGTAACGTTTGATTTGATCCTCCAATTACCGAAACAGTTCCTGAATCCCGATTAGCTACGTAAATGTTGTTGTTAGCTGGATTAAATTCCAATGCAACAGGTTCGGTACCGACCACCGTATTGCCCAGTAACGTTTGATTTGATCCTCCAATTACCGAAACAGTTCCTGAATCCCGATTAGCTACGTAAATGTTGTTGTTAGCTGGATTAAATTCCAATGCAACAGGTTCGGTACCGACCACCGTATTGCCCAGTAACGTTTGATTTGATCCTCCAATTACCGAAACAGTTCCTGAAGCCCGAATTAGCTACGTAAATGTTGTTGTTAGCTGGATTAAATTCCAATGCAACAGGATCACGGCCAACATCAACTTCCTTTATAACTGTATTAGTATTGCTGTCAATTATTGAAATTGAGTTAGAAATCGTATTTGCTACATAGATATTGTTGTTAGCTGGATTAAATTCCAATGCAACAGGATCACGGCCAACATCAACTTCCTTTATAACTGTATTAGTATTGCTGTCAATTATTGAAATTGAGTTAGAAATCGTATTTGCTACATAGATATTGTTGTTAGCTGGATTAAATTCTATTGCTTGTGGTGACATGCCCACGTCAATATTGTTGATTACAGTATTATTAGTACTTTCAATAATGGAAACAGTTCCTGAATCACGATTAGCTACGTAAGTGTTGTTGTTAGCTGGATTAAATACAATTGCTTGAGGGAATTTTTCTACCGAAATGGTCGAAATTATACTGTCTCCAAAGACATGATCCACTCCTTTTGATGAAGTTAGGATCATAAGCGTAAAAATTAATCCTGCAAAAACTATTGAGAACATATCTTATGTTGTGTTATTACAGGTGATGTATATAACAATTTCACAGATGTTTGTGGCTCTGGTGAATTGGCTTAATCCCTGAACCAATAAGTTTTTGCGTTATTTGGAATCCGAATCTCATTGCTAATTGTATTTTGTTTTCACTGAGATGGCCATACTCCCTGTTTTCGTTACAGGGCTTATTACCAAACTTTGTCTTATCTAATTTATTTGGCGTCACAAAAATAGATATCCTGAATAGTATTCGATTAAATAGTTAATTTCTTGTTTACAAAGTCTATTAAGTATACTTCTATCTTCTTGCTATGTTGTGAATGAGGTCTCTTATTACAAGAGATACTTGTCTGAGGCCCCAAACATTTTCTAGAAGTTAACAGAGCCGAAAATTAAGGACATCCAAAACTTCAATTTGATTATTCTATGAAATACGACTGCCTGGATACCTTAGTAAGAAACTATCTTTCGTCATCTTCAATTAGCAGCATCTAGCCTAACTAATGGTAAATACAAATGGTTTCGTAACGTTACCGGGCTGCATATTCTCTGTCAGGTGATAAACAGTGGCGGTTGCTGGAGTCTTCCCAGCCTTGATTGCTTGGTATAATGTACCAGGAACCGGACCAGCAACTGTAACCTCTTCTCCATGGTTTAATTCGAATGGGGATGAAGTAGCGGTGCAGCCTTGGAATTGATCCTGTCTTATGACTACATTTGCATAAAGAACGCAGTTAAAGGTGAATCACAACGGCCAGCAGGTAACATTATACTGTCTGGTGATTTATTAACCACTGTTGCTGGTAGTTCAAAAGTGCTCCCTGCCTTTACATTTGAAGGTGAAGGACGAATATACGACCAGTTCGACTCCGCTATTTGTTGCATTCACTGTGGAGTTGGTATTGGAAGATTGGGAATATGCCTATCGATCTTGGACCAATGAAACACCGAGGATAGTAGTAGTAATTAGTATGGCTACTAACGGTAATATGATAACTTGTATAAATTTGCGGTTAATCGCAGCCTTCTCATTCTTCTTCAAGGCCTTTGTATCTGTCACACATTATTCATTCAAACCCATTTTATAACGTTAACAGCTGCATCTTTTACACAGATTCATAACAGAAGTATTAGATCCATTGCCGTCCTATATTTGATAACTGCATAAAGTAGACTTCCTGATTTTGGAACCTAGGCTTCGAATCCCAATGTCTGTCCTACCATTTCTTTTAATATTGTATTGCGGTATCTATTAATTTTGAATCCAATTTGGGATACAAAATATTCAAAAATCAAAAAATTTAGCATCTGTTGATACAAAGAAACTGTAATAATTGTCTCCTCGAGTAAGGCGCCGGGAGAGGGATTTGAACCCTCGAGGCCCTCACGGGCCACAAGCTATATAGTTTCCTAATTTCCAGGCTTGCGCCCTTCCAGGCTAGGCGACCCCGGCTTTTGATTAAATGATAATTGTCCTCTTTTTATGTATATCTAATATTAATTTATATTTTAAAACTAACTCATCTCTATCCTGTCAATCATCCGACCGGACAACAAATCAAATTTATAAATCTTTGAATGGCCGGTGCTACTCTTATGATCTTGAACATCTGAATAAAATAGAAAATTTTGATTACATTGAGTACATACCCAAACAATATTTAGATCTTTGTCATTCATGTCTTTGTCTAAGCATACGATTCAAACATACGATATAAGCAGTTTGAAAACAAATAATGTTAATTTATTTTGATTATTCTTTAGTAAAAATATCTCCAATTATTATAACGATAAACTGTAAATAACTATTTTAATACGGCGCTGTTCAGAGTGTTTATTACATGATATTTCTATGTATTAATCAAACTCTCTTGACATCCTTTATAAAAGATTGCCATAAATTATAAAGTACATTTTTTGGATAGTTTAATAATTGTGGCAAATTTCTCGACGTTGTTAATTCTTACACCATGATAACCACGGAAATGATCATGCCGCTTTACTTAAAGATCAGATTTGTTCCTTTGTGAAGCAAAAACAAATCCTATCATAACTAAATATTTGTATCATTACTCAATCTAAGTATTAGTTAATAGAATGGTTTGTTACAAATCTTTCTTGTTTAAGTATTTGATATTGTTAGTGTAAATTTAATATTTTAAAAAATTTAGAGTCACGAAGGATTCCTTTGACGCGGTCCTGAGGAACTTGCATTTGCATCCTTCAACCATATCTCGAAACTAAAAAAGTAGAAATCAATTTCACCTCAAAGTTATATGACTAAATTCAAATTTTTGTAATCTGTCTTTAAAACATTCTGATTATCTTGAATCTAGATAGATTAATTCAACTTGGATTTATTCTATAATCTTTTAACAGATTAAATGACAATACGTCATAAATTTCATATAGGTTAATTTATTTCGCTAGAAATAGCATACTTTTAGATGAACGCATTTCATCGGACATTATAAGAGTATGAATAGGGTTAACGAACCAGTTGTGGCCTTGCTTCCTCATTTGTTCTTACCCCTAGGATTATGTCCGCAATTAGATTGTAACCTAAAAGTTATTTTTGAATTAGAGTTGTCATTATTATAAATTTATCCACGTTACAATGACTCTTTCATAAGTTCAATACAACATAAAATATGGATATGGATTCAGAATATCCATTCTCCAAACATTGTAAATGGAATCCTTTCAGTTCGTTTAGTTACAAATCATGTTGTTTGGAGTGGATCTTTAAATGATTAACTTATAAATTTCAGACCTACAAGATTATCCACATTGGTTCTAAAATTAGGTGTTCATGTGTCTATTAGTGGTGGTATTTCAAATTCAGTTGATAACGCACTAAAAATTGGCTGTTCAGCTTTTCAGATATTTACAAGAAGTCCTAGACAGTGGAAGACTAAGGAACTGAGTTTATCTGAAACCGATATGTTCAAGGAAAAATTGGGTAATAGTTCAATTGATCCTGAATCCGTTGTTGTACATATGCCATACTTGCCTAATCTTTCGGCACCGACCAGTGAAATGTATGAAAAATCAATATTAGTATTGACAGATGAAATAACACGTTGCAATATGTTGGGCATACCTTATCTTGTTATACATCTGGGAAGTCATCTAGGTCAAGGAACTAAAAAATGGGATAAACCAACTCGTAAATGGATGTACAAAATCATTGCAATCATACAGTGACCTGGGCTTACCAAGCAACAGAGTTAAAATCCTTTTGGAAAATAGTGCAGGACAAAAAAATAGTATTGGAAGCCAAATCGAGGAAATCCAAAGCATATTCAACATTCTTGGGAAAACTGATTATGGCTTGTGCATAGACACGTGCCATTTATTTGCCGCGGGCTATGATTTATCAACTGAAAGTGGTGTTTCAACCCTTTTTGAGAAAATAGATAGTCATATTGGTATAGAAAACATAAAAATAATTCATTTAAACGATTCAAAAGGAGACTTGGGATCTAACCTTGATAGACACTATCACGTTGGTTTAGGAAAAATTGGAGAAAGTGGCTTAAGATATTTAGTAAATTACAAGAAATTAAACAAGGTCCCATTCATTATGGAAACGCCTATTGACTCGGTTAGAAATGATCTTGATAACATCGAATTCGTAAGAAATGTCCTGGGAAATTGATCGTAATTGATAATCATGATTGCTTTAATTTTGCTTTCATATTCATAAGATAAAGTACATGACTATTGAGGATGGCTCATTTTTGTTAAACAACGATATGGATTACTTATTTTATTTGATCAAATTAAGAAGCTTTATCATACAAAAATACTCTCCATGATCAAAAAGGTAGCGAATATTAGGATTATTTCATTGATGTAACTTATTTGTAATTGATTTTAGGGTTATAATTTAATTTTAGAATTCTAATACGACTTTACATCTGGAATAAATCATATACTGTTCAATATTGTAATTATATGGTAAAATTTTGGATTTCAATATAAAAATATTACATCATGTGTGTGAATAAAATATAGTTTAAATAGCAGGGTACCGATACTATATATACCAGACCCATTAACAAGCTCCACTGAAAGAAGGTAGTAAAGGCAAAGTCTATTGGTATGCATACTAGGTAAATCCCAGTTTAGTGCTGATGTTCATGCCTTGTAAGAAATGATCAACCATTTTAAGAACTGTTACCCTTTGCAGAGCCTTTATTACCTTTTAAAAATATAATTCAACGCATACTAATTTACAAATTTGATTAGAGAATTTCCAAAAAATATTTTTTCGCTGTCTGCAAATCAATATAGTTATCAGGATTCTTTTAGTTTTATTCCCAAATAGCTTGGTTTCGAAATTTACATTTCTTGAATTAATAGTTAGCCCTTGATTAAAAGTAAGATGTTAAGAGTCGCTGATCCGCTATTAAAAATCAAGATTTTCAAGGATGTTTGATACAGATTCTCGATTATTATTAAACTTATTAATCAAGATAGTTAACCAGATTTATGATACGAATAAAGGAGGGAAAACCTAACTCGGACCTATCTGAGAAAGTATTTCTTGTGCTTGACAATCATAGCGAAATAATTTACGATTCTTATCCTGTTGTTATTAAACCACCTAACATGAACCATCTTATGTACAAGGCGTCAATTATGGAAAAACAAATAAAGCAATGGTAGTGATTTCGGTTAATTCTTATTAAAAGATGTATATACCAATCATGTCATCATAGTACAGGGTAGATACATGGTCTCTCAATCTTATGAGAATAAATTCGGTATAAAATTATCGGATGATCAACGAATCAGCAATCTTGATAGTAATGGATTGATCAAAACTGAGGAGTTAGTGCAAAAAATTCCGTTATATAACGAAAAGCTTGACGTTACCAAAAAAAGTGAGAATGGCAACTTGAAAATTGAAAAGAAATGGATCACAGTGAAGAAGGAAATCGAGATTCCTTTAAAATATGAAGAGATTTTCATAAACGACAAAGTTTTTGATTCTTATAGTGACAAGGAGAAAGGTGAAATTTTCTTCCAAATAAAAAGCAAGATATCTGATGCATTTCTACGAGAAAGAACTGATGAGAAGGACAACAAACAGCCTGATCCAACTGGTAGCGAGGTAGAAATTGTTTGCTGGGAACCCGAAGGAATGGAATTGAACAAGAATGTAATAAGTGAAAAAGCTATTTCGCTTTCATATGTTACATTGAGCGACCAAACAAACATCCAACAGGCCGACCAAACAAACATCCAACAGGCCGACCAAACAAACATCCAACAGGCCGACCAAACAAACATCCAACAGGCCGACCAAACAAACATCCAACAGGCCGACCAAACAAACATCCAACAGGCCGACCAAACAAACATCCAACAGGCCGACCAAACAAACATCCAACAGGCCGACCAAACAAACATCCAACAGGCCGACCAAACAAAGACTCAAGAGACTTTTGAACTATGGGGTGAAGAAATTATTATAGATAAGAAAATGGTTAAACTAGCCGAGATTGTTATCAAAAAGTATCAAGTGAACGAAAAACGGAAAATCGATGTAGAGGTTAATCGAGAAAAACTTACCTTAAAATTTCCTGGCAATTTCAAAGAAGAGATATCCTAATTCAGAATTTATTTTATTGGTGATGGTTAAAATCTCAATCCATATTATTTTATATATCTTCCTATAAGTATAATTTGTGCGTGTTAGTAACAATAAGGATAATATAGATTGGAAAAATGTTATTAAAAAAGAGGTAATTGGCACCGACGGTTTGGATTTGGGGGAAGTGGTAGAAATTGGCGATAATTTCATTGTGATACAGAAGGGGCTATTTAACAAGAGAAGGTTCGTAATACCAAAATCAACCGCTGAAAGTTTTGATGGAGATATACTCCGTGTTAAAGTAAACGAAAAAGAGTTAACGGGATATGAGGAAACAGCCGACCCTGCATTCAAGGACTATTCTAAATTTAAATCATCGGATATGTCCAAAGAAATGGAGACTAGAATTCCTGTAATAGGGGAGAATCTGCAAGTTTCAAAAAAGGTTGTCGAGGATAAGGTCGATATCATAAAGGAACCTGTTAAAGAAACAAAAACCGTTGAGATAGATTTGACGTATGAAAAAGTTACCATTGAACGTATACCATTTAACAGTGAAGAGACTGGAATAGAAAAATCTCCTGACCAAAACCAAGGACTAGGGGGATCTGATATTGAAAGGCCAGTATCTTCTCAAACTCAATCTCTTCCTGACCAAAACCAAGGACTAGGGGGATCTGATATTGAAAGGCCAGTATCTTCTCAAACTCAATCTCTTCCTGACCAAAACCAAGGACTAGGGGGATCCGATATTGAAAGGCCAGTATCTTCTCAAACTCAATCTCTTCCTGACCAAAACCAAGGACTAGGGGGATCCGATATTGAAAGGCCGGTATCTTCTAGAACTCAAATTTCCATTCCGCTCAAAAGAGAGGTTCCGATAGTAATCAAGAATCCGTATGTTCGGGAAGAGGTAGTCATAAGAAAAAAGCCAGTGAAGGAAACCAAAATAATTACTTCAGATGTGACAAATGAGGAGGTTACTTTTGAGGACAAATCCAATCGCGATCTGACATAAAAATTCGATTATACTTATTTATTGAGATAACTAATTTTAAGAGTTTCAATTATCTGATATTGACTAAAACTGCATTTGTTGGAAGATGCGAGAACCATTTTTATTGGGCATCACCAAGACTAGATTGAATGTATGGCTTTTGATTAATAGGAGTAATATGCACATTCATTTTTCTCCTTTCATTTTGATCTAATTTCATACCATGTATTAAATTACTCAATATCATTAAAATCTCATTATTGAATAATTTTTATTGCAATCTAACGTATTTTATATTACTTTTTTCATGAAAAAATTGCAAATAAAATATTTTTTGCCCACAAATAGATTTAAGGATCTGAATTTTCATATATGATTAATTATCGATGAATACCTATGATGAAATAATACAGCTAGCGCTAGAGAGAGGATTTTATTTTCCAAGCAGCGAATTATATTCTGATGCAAATGCTGGATTTTGGGAGTATGGACCCAATGGCGTAAGAATGAAGAATAAGTTCTTAGAATTATGGAGAAGAGAATTAGTTCGAAGAGACAACATGCTTGAAATAGATGGATCACAAATAATGAGCAAAAATGTATTCATGGCTTCAGGTCACTTGACAAATTTCACCGATCCTATAGTTAAATGTAAGAAATGTTCAAGCTCATTTAGGGCAGACAAGCTGATACAAGAGGTGGTCAAAATAGATGTACCAGAACGAATGGAAAATGAAAACGTTGATGAGCTAATTCTAAAGAACAATATTAAATGTCCACTTTGTAAGGGAGAAATCTCTAAATCTGAACGATTTAATATGATGTTTAAGATAGAGATCGGTCCAAATCGAGATGAGGCTTACTTACGTCCTGAGACATGTCAATCTATTTTTGTCGATTTCTCTAGATTATTTAAAGTTAGCAGAGGAAAGTTACCGTTAGGTATAGCACAAATAGGCAAGAGCTTTAGAAATGAAATATCACCAAGACAAGGACTTTTGCGATTGAGGGAATTTTATCAGGCCGAGATTGAGATATTTTGTAATCCTGCGAAATTAAATGATTTGAATAAGTATGATGAAATAAAGAATACTCTTTTGAGATTTTATGATACTCGTATAATTGAACTATCAGTTGAAGAAGCATTAGAGCAAAAGATATTGCCAAATAAGTTAGTTGCTTATTATCTAGCATTACTTGTAGAGTTCTTTGATAAGACTGGAATAGACAAGAAAAGGACCAGACTCAGACGTTTGTCAGATCAAGAGAAGGCATTTTACTCTACCGTCGCATTTGATTTCGAGGTAGATACATCCATAGGATGGTTAGAATTAGTTGCATGTAACTATCGTTCCGATTATGACCTAAAGTCTCATTCGGCTACTAGTAAAACTAATCTTGAAGTAATGGATGACGATACTAAAGTATTGCCACATGTATTTGAGCTCTCATTAGGAGTGGATCGGTGTATTTATTCAATACTAGAGCATTCTTACTTTATAGATAGGCAAAATGACGATCGAGTAGTCTTGAAACTAAGGCCATACCTTTCACCCATTCACGCAGGTATACTTCCATTAGTAAAAAAACAAGAGTTTAAGGATAAAGCTGCTAAACTCTTATCCAATATTAAGAGGGATTTTGATGTTTTCTATGATGAATCTGGCTCAATCGGTCGTCGTTACCGTCGTCTTGAAGAAATCGGAACCCCTTTTGCCTTTACAATCGATCATCAAACCCTTACTGATGACACCGTCACGGTCAGGTTTCGTGATTCTATGAACCAGGAGCGAATTAAAATAGAGGAAGCGCACTCGTTTCTGTCTAAACAACTGTCTACCTTAACATAATTTGAAATTTTTGCGCGTCGCTTACCAATATGCACTATCTGTTTCATCGATGTGATTTTTCTGTTTGCTTTTATCTATTCCTGTCTTCCAAATATCCTTTATCTTTTTTTTCCTTCATGTATTCTATATAATTCATAATTAGTGACTCTTCCTTAAAGATCCCCTCCGCCGCTATAACTGAAGGAGTTCTTGTAGTTGGTAACTCACCACAGCAACTTTCCTCAAATTTCTGTATGTGGTATTTGACGAATTCTATTCCATTATTCATGAATAGTTCTACTATTTTTTGTGATTGGGGTGAATCATCAACTAATATAATAGGTTTTCTGGCTCTCAAATAAATCCCTTGTACTATCATTCAGGAAGGACAATCAGTTTAATATTTTTTCGATTACATTTTATCATAATTTGTCTCTATTTTGAGAATTTTCACTTGGGCAATAGCAAACTAAAAATAATTTCAATTTATATAATAAATTAAAACACACTTGAACACGCTTTTAATAAACAACTTTTCACCCTTCATAGGAGACATTGTAGAACTATTGAATGAGCTTGAGAATAACTTTGAATGCTATGATTGTAATCAAATTCATGCCCTTGACACCCATTTAGAGCTTCTTGAGCGATTTGATAATGTCATCTTGTCAGGTCGTCAACAAAACTCCCCACTTATTAACAAGATAAATTCTCGTATTGTAAAGGGGTGTTTAGTATTGGACAAACCATTGTTGGGAATTTGTTATGGGGGGCAGATTCTAGGACTGACCCTGGGTTGCACATTAAGAAAAATTCAAAAAATTAAAGATACAATAGAAATTGATCTAATAGAACCAACTCCTATACTTGAGGGCTATAAATCAGTTAGGATGTATGAGAGCCACAATTTCTGCATTTCAACTCTGTCCGATGATTTTAGGTTGTTGGGAACTTCTTCTCACTGCAATAATGAGTTATTCTGTTTGAATAAAAAACCATTATTTGGAACGCAGTTTCATCCCGAAAAGAGTGGCAAGCCCGGAAGGGACCTTTTGGAGAACTTTCTCAACATACATTAGGATTACCGGGCGCAATTTCTAAATAGGTTAGGCGCTAGCATTATGATTTTTATTTGCTATCTAGTATAGTTACGCTGTGTACAAAAATGAAAAAGATAATAATATACAGATATCGCTTCCCCTTGTTAGTAAAAATGAAGATAATGTAGTTTTTCCGCTTGTAATAAATGTATTAACAAAATTCTGGGGTGAAATAACACCAGATGACGAAATATCACAGAGAACTACTCTATATGCGAATCATAGAGGCACTATTTTTATAGAAGGGTTAGAAATTATTGAGAAAAAATTCAATTTATTATCCAAAGTATATCGAGGCTCTTTAGATGATCTGAAGAAACGACTTGGTCAAGGGATTCCTCTAATCGTTATCTTGCCTGGTATAAATGAGACTATCCAATTTGCTACTATTGTGACAGGTTATGATCCTGAGGAAAAAAGATTAATAACCTATGTTCCTGAACCTGATTCATTTGGAGCCATTCCAGAAGAAAAATTTTTTAGCGAATGGGCGCAGGAGGATTTTTTAACCATGATAATATACCCGGAAGATGCCAAAGATATACTCAAAAACAGTTCTTTTATGTTTGAAAAAACTAATCGAATTTCTTTAGAAGCTGAAAGATTAAAAATCCAAGGTAAGACCAAAGAAGCTTTAGAATTACTTACAAAGTCACTTGCCAGTAACGATGAAGGGAAAGACAATCCACAATTGCTGTTAATGATCGCAGGGATTCTTAATGAGAAGGATGATGAAAAATGTGTTGAACTTTATGAAAAGATTATAGAACTAAATCCAAAATTTTATTTGGCACATAGGGGAATAGGGAATTATTACCTTAAAAGGAAAAATTATTTAAAATCTAAACAGCATTATCTAAATGCGATAGATATCAACCCATCACGCTACGGACCAATTTACAAGAACCTTGGTATTACTTACTTAAACCTTGGTAACGACGCATCTGCAAAAGAATCGTTTAGGGAATATCTTCAACGTGTCCCCAATGCTCCTGATAGGAAAAATATTCTCGATTTCATAAATTCATAATTGTTGCTCTGACAGAAGACCGTTATTGTGATAGATCAAGTTTGCATGACATCAATATGAGCAACATAGATTTTCGCTTCTCCACAGATAATAAACATGCTATCGTGATGGAGCCTACAATCAAGTCCATTTCATTCATGAAATTCTTGAAAAAATCAGCCGTTGCATTGTTAAAATCAAATAATTATAAACCAGAGTCTATCAAAACGGAAGGATTCTACTTGATAATATTCTTACACGATGATTCACAACTAGTTCAAGCTACTGAGTTATTAAGGAAAATATCTGGACTTTTATATATTTTCATAGGCGCAGTCATGAAGCTTGAATACGTTACTTTATCAAGTAACGTTTTATCAATAGCAAATAAATTATTATTGAATGGTGAAAAATACCTAATCAAGATAGAAACTTCAAAATTGACGGAGTCCAAAGATGATGACTTTACATATTTTAGACATGATCTTGAGTTTTTTATTCAAACTGAATTATCTAGCAAAGCACTAGACCTTGTACCTGTACAAGATGAATCTCAGGCCGATAAAATATTGTACATACTAATTGGGAACAAAATAGCATTCATAAGCTTATTAGTGCTTAAAGGTTCTGATTGCACTCCTTTTAATTTCTTACAGGATATTGTTTTATGTCCTGTTTATGATGATTGTTCTCTACTGTCACTAGTACAGGTTTTAGATTCAGGTTATATGCCGTTACCAATATTTTTCTTTCGTAATCGAGCTCAACTGATAAAAATAATAAGAAAATTTGATGAAATAATTAGGAACTATCCAATTGATTCCATTACATTCTATTTACTCCCTATGAACGATATACAGCGGCCGTCGGTCCGACATGTCAATAGAGCATCTGAAGATGATGATATATCCAAGGAATGGAGGAGCCAAGTTCTAAGATTAATATATGAACAAGTTATCATCAAGATTCTGCTAAATTCCAATCTTGACTCTATGTTTATAAGCTTTCCATTTGTTCCGTTTATTCATCCCAGCTGGTTTATAGAGAAAAACATTAAACTGTTCAACGAATCAAAAAAAATACTCCTTACACCACTTCTTTTTAGTTTTACTCCACGAGCATTTGAAAAGAAACTGACAACATTAATTGATACAAACTATACCATACATCAAAATACTCTAATCCGAAATTATTTAGTTGACAGTGAACCAAAGAATTTTGCCAAGGTTGTGGACAAAAATGCAAACTCAATTGGCCAATTGAATTTTAAGAAATTTTCATTTAACGTACGAAAGAACGATATCCTTGACATTCTGGATTCCATCTAGTTTGTTACTTATTTCCATCAATTTCGATACCTTGTCTTGGTAAGAATTATCACAAATTAATTCGTTTAGCGCATCGATAAGTATGGTTTGATTCATTGTCTTTGAATTAATCGCCTTACCTATGCCAAGTTTCTCTATTTTGTACGAATTTGCCAATTGCTCTCCGTGACTTTGAATAGGAATGGAGATAATTGGCTTTCCATATTGAATAGCTTGTGATATGGCTGTGTGTCCTCCACGCATAATAATGACATCCGAAAGAAAAAAAATTTCGTCTTTGTATGGACACCACTCAAAATACCACATATTACTAGAAATTTTTTTGGGGATCACCTTGCCGTTTGACTTTCCTTCTGAGAACACAAATTGAAGGGATGGCGCCTTCTTGAAAACTTCGATGAGCTTCATTATTATTGGTATCCTGGTTCCCATGGGTCCACTTATGTGGACAAAAATAAGCGGCTTTGTCACTGTCAATTTGTAGAACTTCCTTTGCTTTAGAAAGGCTATTTTCAGTAATTTTTGCTCTCGGGGTTATGAATCCAACATAATCTAATTTAGATTTAATTGATTTTACAGAATTTATTGTACCCTCTGAAATAGTGTAGGGAGGAGGTAAGTCAGGTATTAGAATTTTGTCTGACATATTCCAAAAACCTCCCATTAACTCGCCATTGCACGTTTCAAATAATCTCGCAGCCTTAAACTCTCGCAGTCTGGGAGTTAGTAGAAGTTTGATCTGATTAATTATCAAGATTTTTGGTAAGTTTAATATTCTTGCGGCTATAAGGGGGGATAATCTGGAATCAGATATAATAATATGGGGATTGAATTTCTTTAAGTATCTTATTTCCTTATTTACTTGAATAGGTAAATTGACCAGCCATTGTGGTATCTTATTGATGTTACTCATAACTGAAAATTCGCCATCCCTCCCCCACATGAATTCTACTGGAGGAACTTTTTCACACTCAAATCCTTGGCTCATGATATAATTACGGGCCTCACCAAAGGATGAGAAGCGCAATTCGATGCCGGGTTCTTTTATATTTTCCGCTAATATCAAAAGTCTGCTGGCGTGACCTAAACCCACGCCATATGGTGCCAAATAAACCCTTTGCATCATAAACACGATTTTTGAAGAGACTAAAAAGTGTTCAGTTGCTAAGTCTCATCTTCATGCTGATAGCAACTGTAGGCAAAAACGAAATTATCAAAAAATCTGGTAATTAAAACAATAATTATTGATTTCTGAACTATAGATACATAATATTACTGCAGACTTTGCCCAATTAAGCATACATACATCCTATTCTTTAATTTTTTGACCATTTGATTTGATTTTAGAAATTTCAGGAATCATCCAGATAAATTTTGTGTGAATGCAGTTATTCGATTGATCTGTTTCACATTGCAACTCCCCATTTACATAGAACACATCAACTAGTATTTTTTTTTTGACGTCTTTAAGGGTTATTCTATTTCCTTCATAGGAATCAACCGATAAAGACGGAGCAACCCTTGATAGGAATTCCTCTTTCTCTAAATATCCTTTCAAAAAATCGTTTACATATTCCTTAATATTTAGGCGTTTTTGAATTGCTCTCTCTTTCATCTTTTGATAATTCTCTACAAAGATCTCTACCGTAACTACACTTCTTCCTCCTCTCTTAACGGGCATAATTCACAATAGCATGTGCTCCTGTTTAATAATTTCTATTAACATGTGATAAAATGTAATTAGATATTATTATATACTATAACATAGATATAACATGTTATAATATGTTAGTGAAATTAATATTTTTATTGCATTTGACTCTTTCTCTGCAAGGAGAAAAGATAAAGAAAACAAGACCCATTCGCAAATCAGGAGGCATTCAAAGGGATAAAAAACTTCGTAGGCTCAAGAAAAGTGGACAGAAACGATAAATTCAGAAATCAATCATTGAGGACTAAGAAGTTTATTTGGGTCTTTACAACGCGTCATAAATTTCTATGGACCAGCACCTTTTGATACCTTGGTTCTCTTGACAATCTTGCTGTTTCTATTGAAAAAGTTATTGCTGTTATCAATACTTGTTATTTGTAGAATATTAGACAGCCTTTTGAACGAAGACATTAATGGAAATTGAAACCTGAACATTTTTCGAGTTGAATGGAATGGGAATTTCCGAACCACTAACGGCGCTAGTTTAGGCCTCTCATGTCGATTGGATCGACTATTCCAGAATTTCAATATTCATCCAGCTTGAATAATATATTGATAGAGTCAAAGAGGAATCAATTCATGGGCATGTTGCTTAGTCATTAGGAAATATATCCTTGGCTAGTTATAGAAAATATAAAATTTTATACATTATTGCTAATTATTTAAAATACTTATAGTTTTAAGTAAATGAATATAGAATTATATCAATAGTAATTCTAAATTTAGAAAATTATCGTGTGCTGTCCTCAAACTAACAAACAGGGTTTATAGTGCTTGGTTTTTTTAAATGAGCAAATATGCTAATAATGTTATATAAGCAATTTGGTTGTACACAGATATAATATGGTTAATTATTTCAGTAACGGTGTGCACTTGGTGTCGTTTTGTATACTCGGTGTCGCTTTTTATCTTTTACATAAATAGTCAAGACAAGTATGAGTACAAGTCCTCTATACTATAATTATTACTTAAATCTTTAAAAGGATCTTGTAGTCCTTGCAATTCGTATTTCTTTGCATTAATAGTGTAATATATGTAATGCTCTTTCTATGATCATTAGTGCTTAAGAAGGCATTAAGAGGCTGGCCTAGGTTTAAACTAATAGTTTTGAATCGTTATATGGTGTTCGATTTAATACCTTAAATTATTTTGATTTATCTATCCTGTTATTTTCACTTAGATCCGTTTTATTTTCCTACTCATGAAAAACTACTGTATCGATTTCCTTATGGTCATCCTTTAATTGCTGATTCACTAATTCTTTGATAGATTGATGATCAGCTTATCTAATTTCATAATAATTTGCTTTTGAAAATGGGGCATTATTTAAGCGTCATTATGATTTCTTTTATTTTTATTTTTTAGATTGAGAAGGAGCATTTTAGATTGGGCCTGAGGAATGTGGGACTGATTTTTTTGAATTTAATAATTAAAACTTGGAAATTTGGTTGTCGCTCATTTGTTCTAAAAAAATATAGATTAGAGTTAAAGTAATAGATGCTTGAAATAACATTGTCTGCTTTCAAAGCATTCAATTAGCATAATCGTAAAAAATAAAAATGATTTACCTTAACTAATCACTATTAGTCAGATTCTTCTGCATAAATCAATTTCATTTCATCGAAAGTGAGTTTCTCTCCGCTCGACATTTTCTTCATGGCGACCTCCTTTAGCGAATTCCATAAATCTTGATTTTCTCTGTTTTTGCGCATTTTGTCTTGAGGTATTTCGTGCCTGATCTTTCTTTCTGGACTATAACGTCTCTGTCTCTCTGAAGAATGCTGTAACCTATTTCTCTTAAACTCTATAGCATTAAGTTGGGTATCTACCATTTCTATCTTAGCCCCGGCTTCTCTAACTCTGTGAATCACACCTCGTCTTTCTTCATAAAGTTCTTCCCTCCTATTCAACAACTCATCTAAATTTGACTTTATTTTACCAATTCCCTTTCCAACATCAGCTTTTTGGTCAAATATTTCATTCATTTTTCCCTTAATGTCATCAAACTTTGTTGCCAGTGATTTGTAAGTATCTTCCTTCTTGTGAATTACTTTTAGGGCATGCAACCTAGTAGCTATTTCCTTTGATTTTAAGACCAACCGTCTTTCTTCATCCTTTGATAATTTCTTTGTTTGAATGTCCCTCTCTATTTGCTCTAGTGCTTTTGTCAAATTTGATAGATTATACTTGTCTCTTCTAGACCTTGGACCTCCTCCGCTAGATGCTTTGGTATCCAGTGTTTTCATTCTTTTTCTTTCTTCAATCAGGTTGCTCTTTAATTCTGTAAATTTTGCGTAATCTGCATCCTTTACTTCATTAATTTGTTTTAGTTTTAGTCTTTCAGCTTCTAACTTTACTCTTTCTTCGTCAATAACCTTCTTTGTTTCTTCAATACTTTCATTGATTTTCTCAATTTGGGTTTCCCCTAGTTTTTGTTCTTCTATTAATGATTTTTTGAAGTCTAACAGAGTCTTTTGATTTGAATCTATTGAATTTTCCGATCTATTGTCTTTTTTTGTCGTAGATCCTGAAGCTGCAGCAGAAGGAGCTGTAGCTGGATTTCCACTGTTCTGTTCTTGAACCACGCCGCTTACAACCTGTTAATATATGGAAAGATATATTTTTTCTGATTGCATTTCGGTTACCTGCTTCTCAAATCAACGAGGATAGGTGAATTCAAAGTCCACTGATAGGATTTTTGAAAAATAAATTGATTTTGAAGGCTACATTGGCTACAAAGACGATGATTGACTTTGTTATTCATCGAGCCAGTAAAAGTCAAATATCACCTTCAGATCTAAATATCATCTTGATTTACTGCAGATAATGACTATATTTCAGACGATTGTGAATATCATACAAACATATATTTATATTCTATCTTGTGGATTAATAGATGAGTAATAATGGATGATTTTGATAAAGATTTTCCAGGATTTGATTGGAAAAATACTCCCGCTTATAAACATCCAGGAGGAAAAGACTGTCCTTGTCCGAAGCACGAGTATATTAGAGAGCAAATTAATGTTGCCAAAACTTTAAATACAAATAGTAAAAATGTAGATACTGATAAAAAACCTGCTTCAAATGTTACCCTTAAATTTTGTCCTGATCATTATAATGTTTATTTCAAAGAAGTGATTCCTGCCATGCCTTTAAAATATAGAATAATTACCAAAATTGCATTGAAATTGGGAGCTGTTGTAATCCAACAAATTCCATATATGATGTCTGACAAGTGCTTTTATTGCAAATTTGGGTCAGGCGGTTTTGATAAAAAGGTGGAATTACCACCAATTTAGTTTTATTTGATATCTGATTTCTTTAGTAGATTTTTTGCTAGGTTAGAATGATTAGATACTAACACGAGGGCGGCAATATTTCTTACAATCACTGATAAATATGGCAATTTATCGTTTGGATTGTTTTTATATCCATCCAAAAAAGATTTTTCTATAATTTTATACTTTTCATTATCTAGGTCCAATAGACTAGCCAAAAAAATACCAATGTCAACGCTTTTTGTATATTCTGAGGCATGGTTTTGTATCAAACCCAAGTCGGTTCGTATTATTTCTAAATCCCTTACTAAATAATTCTGAGCTTTGTTGTCAATGAAGCAAGAGCCGCTATTGTGCAGACTTCCTCGTTATTGTGCCAACTTTGTAAACAATTTCTAAGTTGTGGCCCTTTTGTAGAAATCCATAGAGATTGCCGCCATCGATATATTCTTCAATGATGACGTCCTTATTGATTTCTATTAATCTAGGTGTGTGAATCCCCAGATCCTTCAATTTCTGTCTACTAACTGAACCTTCATTTATCAGAATAGATTTTCCAGTCCTAAACGGGGATGTAGGGTGCAATAGTACAAATGAAATAAATGTGAAGACGAATACTAAAAGATACTCGTTAATGTTCTTTATCGTCTTATTTCTTTTGATTACTACCATTTTACCATCAATTTTTGAAATTGCAATATCTCTCTGCCAATTCACAAAGTGCAAAATAATTAATTCTCTATAATAGGGGTGGTCTATTTTAAATACTTTTAAGCGAAGCATGAAATTAGCCAAATTGAAATTGATAATTGATAAGCTAATTTTGTTATGTTACAAAATTTGAATTTGATGCATCATTGTTTTGGACCTTCACGAATATTCATATTTAAAACTTAATAGACGGTGTTCTATAAAATATTCATGTGTTTACGTACACTAACTTTTTTAGAATTTTAAGCACTTTTGTAATTGCTGGAACTTTGTTATCTCTCACAGCCACAAATGCATTCGCACTATCTGGATCTCTTGCTGATTATGAATTTGGTTATGGTCCTATAGCAAGCATAAATAATGACTGGATATTAGCAGGTCATTGGATGGGTTATCATAATCCATCAAACCTCACTGATTCAGGTTTTCATTCAACATTTGATATGGTAATGAAAAATGGATCAGCTCCTCATATGCATCAGATATCTAACGCAACCATTAGTGATGTGAAAATGGATGGAAATAATACAGTCATTCAGGGCTCTGTAACAATAACAATGAAAGATGGACCTGTGTTAAATGTGCCGACTACTTGGACAATTTCTAATAATAATACTCTTGCCATAGAGTTGGATCCTTCAATGATTAACAATCACTTTGGTGAATCCCCAATTTATGGACTCGCATTAACGCCTGAGAAAGAAATGAATATAATGAACAAAATGATGGAGGATTCAAAATTCATGGATCAATGGATTCCATTGATGATGCAAAATATGATGAGTACATTAAATATAAATGGTGAAAATATGACAGCGATGCCTCAAATGATGAATCAATCAGGTTCAAATAACCCTATGGAAATGAATATGGCCAATAACACGGTGATTCAATAGACTGATTCCTTGACCTAGAGTCTAAACAAATACAAATACTCTTATATTTTTTTAGCATTTATATTTTCATGAGATTTTCTCTGAGGCTTTTAATAAACTAAAATAGATGTATTTCTTGCTACCCTAGTGAATGCTACCTACCTATGCATAAACCCGATGGGAGACTAGTCATACAATTGTTGTTAGTATAATGATTATTGTTAATATTTATCGGGAGATTATTTGCATTGTTGATATCCAGTACGTTATTGAATACATTGTTAAAGTCCACATAATTTAAGGAACTTTGTGTATCGATGAAAATACCATTCGTTGTGTTCAATATGTTGTTTCCATTGATCAAACTGTTTGCAGTATTGATTAAAGTGACACCTGACAGCCTGTTTTGACTAAGTTGATTGTATTTAATGTCTGCACCATCCGACGAATGCAATGCTACACCTATGGTATTATCGTTTATCATGTTGTTGGTTATTTCGGAGTTTTGAGCACCGGTTACATAAAAGGCAACCTTGTTGTTGTTAGTATTTATGTCGTGAGCGGACACATCATTACTTCCAGATAGATAGACTCCAGATTGGAATCCTGTTATGATACCGTTACCGGATATTGTTACGTTATGCTGGCCAGCGATCATGATTCCGACCTTGTTGCTGTCTAGTCCTGGACCTTTCAGTGAGAATCCATTCATATCTATGTTGGTATTATTTGCTCCAACTATGAGTCCATCGCTCTTGCAAATCAAATTAGAAATTAACTTTACATTACCTTGTACATTTTGACCACAAGCTGGATGTATTTCTACGGCAGGTTGTGATTGACTTTCGGATAATTGATTTACTCCTTCTTGATTTTCTTGTGGAATTTTAGTTGCTTCTTCATTTGTTTGTTCATCCTCTAGGGATATATTGCTAATTTGATCTTGTTGTATTTGGTTTTGACTATCATCGTTAGTATTACTATTAGAATTTCCTGTATTTTGACTAGTAATGATATTTCTGTCAGGGTCAGGTTGTGAGGCCTGCATATTAGCAGAGTCATTAACCGTAGAACTGAAAACCATGTTATTTGCTGACAATGGGAATTGAAACAAGATAGAGAAGAAAAGAATTGTAAATGACGAATTTAATAATAAATTCTTACAGCTTGGCATTACTACTTTCATCACAGATAAAATTCTACACGATGTATATTATATCAATATTACCTTTATGCAAAGCCCTGTATTACTCCAATCAAAAATTCTACTAATTACGACAGACCATTGCAACGGCAGCCTTTGAATCTGATTTTATTAATCTTTTCTTCCAAGTACCACTTTATGAATTCGTTTTAAGATTAACAGATCAAAGATATTTTTAGACTCAAACGCTTTGAACCGATGAATTTATCCTTGCCTGATAGTAGTCTTGAAAAGAATTCTAGTTTGGATAAATTTCATAAAACCCTTTCTTAAGTGGAGCAATGTTTAGTCTTAAGCCCTATTGATCTTGTTTCTCAGATTATTGCCTTGTTAATACAAGAAATGATAAAAAATGTCTTACAATGAGTAGTTATCTTATCTTGGAGACAAGGTAGTAAATTTCAATCGATATTTTTGTTTTCCATCAGAAAATTCAGTATGTCATAGGGGGAGTATTTACGATTATCAAGTTTGAGATAGTTTTTGAACTAAGGTCAGCAAAAACGTGTATGATAGAAGCTTTTTATTTTGATTTATTGTCAATTTTTTATGGGTAGAAATTTGCGATCTTTGCCACGAAAAGGTTATCTGTTATGATAATTTTCTTCCAGTTCCAAATACTTTCTTTTCAAATTCTCATACTCAGAGGGTTGTATGTCTGGAGCATTCAAGTACATGTAATTTTTCAAAGGCTGATTGCTTTTAATATTTTTCCAGTTCGATAGGAATTTCTTTATAAAATCATCGATTACTTCCTTATTGGTGATCCCAGTTGAATCAATTTTAAGACTCTCATTAATAAAGCATATCTCTTCTTTATTGTCGCCGCTTATGTATTCGATAGGAATTGGCTTAAATTTTTTTCCTTCGATCTTATCTGGAATTATTACTGCAATGTAGGGTTTTTTTTCAAATTCTATTCTCTTTTTTCCACCCATTATGCATATTAGTAGTATAAAAATTAAAAGTCAATTGGAACAAAAAAAATTTGAATAATTTATGCAAATTTTGCCGTTTAATTTATATCGTTTTACGATACAAGTGAAAATTATTTCAAAAATTTATTACTGAAAAATAACTTCCATCTCAACAAATATTAATGCGTCACAAAAATTAATGTAGATAGAAGGGGCCGATCGTCTAGCCTGGTAGGATACGGCATTGGCATTGCCGAGGTCGTGGGTTCGAATCCCACTCGGTCCATTATGTATTATAGTAACGATTATCAAATAAAACATCTTCAAACTATAAGATTTTATTATGAAGAGCCTACAAATGTCTAAAAAGTAAAAATAGTTCCTACGCTTGACTGTATAAATTTTCCTGGCATCACATCTATTATTTTATTGATAGCTTTCCAACCTGTACAATGACATGGAATTATATAAATAGGATTTGCCTTTTGTAACTCTTTTAATGTGGGTTCAATTGCCTCTTCATATATTCCATTATCAGCAGGAAGGTGAAACCCACCTAGAATTGCATAGATCTTTTCAATTCCAGTCAGTTTCCTTGCATAGTTTATTGTATTTATTATTCCCGCGTGACCACAACCTGTTAAAATTACCAGTCCTTTATTTTTAACATTAATTATTAATGCCTGATCATCTTTAACTAATGGATCGGGAATGAGACAATCATTCATAGAATCTATTACATATTGAAATGGAAATCCTTTTTCAAAATTTGTTTCTCTTGGTATCTGTCCTGTAAGTAATATTGAAGGAGAATCTTGGTTTGGAAGATAAACCGGATCCTTATCTTTATGTATTACAGCTCCTACTTTCTTTAATTGATCTTCGTTTAAGAAGGGCATTTTTACTTTTTTTCCATTAGGAAAAACTTCCCATCGTTTCAGGAAAGAGTCAGGATGCAAGAAGAGATCAACACCAGATGTTGTACCAGATCTTGATATTTCTCGAAGTACATTAACAAGACCAGTAAAATGATCAAAATGACCATGACTTAAAATTATACCATCTATTTTTGAAAGATTAACTCCAAATACTTTTGCATTGTGGATTATGCCATTTTCGCTAATACCTGTATCAAAGAGAAATATATTGTCGACACTAGATTTATTTGAACTATCATATTTAATCTCGGTTTGTTTACCTTGAGTATGGGCACACTTTCCTATCCGTATTAATGCAGCGAATCCGTGTTCGGCAATGGGAGGTGGCAGTAGTGTTATCTTTTCATCTTCTATTAACGAAGGTCTTACCGCATGTTCAGAATTTGTTAAGAGAAAATCAATAAAATTATCCATAAGGATGGTAATGGAAACCTCATCTACCTCATGAAGAGATACTTGCTTAAAGGAGTCATTATTTATTTCTAAAAACGTATTCTCCACTTGGTTATTTTCTTTCATATATTTCAATTATCCTTTTCCACTCGTTAGGAAATAAAGACGCATTATATTAAATCATTTAAAATAATTTCAACCTTTTTAAGTGTAAATTAGAATGGTATATCGTGCATCAGGAAAAAATTGATAAACTTTCAGAACGAATTATGAATGATACAAATTCTGCCCTAAGTTGTCTAAATTTGTATATTGGTCACAAGCTAGACCTTTTCAATATAATCAATGGATCGGGTCCAATAAATTCTGAGGAATTGTCAAAAAAGACTAGATATTCTGAACGATATTTAAGAGAATGGTTGGAGTGTATGACGGTTAATGAATATTTAGAACACGATTCCTCAACAAACAGGTTCTCTATATCAAAAGAGCATGCCGTAGTATTATGCGATCGTGAGAATATTGCATATACAATTCCTTTTATTTACTGGATTCCGAGTTTAGCCTCAGCATTAGACAAGTTACTTGAAGCTTTCAAAACTGGTAGTGGTGTTCCTTACTCTATTTATGGGTCAGATATGATATATGCACAAGGTGAAGGAAATAGGCCCATGTTTGTAAATGATGTTGCAAAATGGATTTCATCTATGCCTGATATAGCTGATAAATTAGAATCAAAAGGTGGGCGAGTTCTTGATGTAGGTTGTGGCGACGGATGGGCGAGTATTTCATTAGCTAAATCTTTTCCTTTAACTAAGATAGATGCTGTAGATGCAGATTCTCAATCTATAGATAACGCTAGAAAAAATGTTCATAATGAAGGATTAGAAAATAGAATATCTTTATATCAGTCCCTGATTGAGAAAGCAAACTTTAAAGAAAAATATGATTTAGTCATAACTTTTGAATCAATACATGATATGCCATATCCCATTGAGGCATTGCAAAAAATGAGAGACGTTGTTTCTATGAATGGAGCAGTCTTGATAGGTGATGTTAGTATGAAAGATAAACTAGAAGAGAAGAATGATTTTGCAGGCAAACTATATTATAATTTCAGTGTATTGCTTTGTCTTCCACAATCCGTCAACCATGCAAATTCTATAGCTACTGGAGCTGCAATGACTACTTCCACTTTTAAGAAATATGCAATTGAATCGGGCTTTTCAAAAGTTGATGTTTTACCAATCGAGCATTTCCTATGGAGATTTTATCGTCTTACACCATGATAGACAAACCAAATCTATTTCTTTTTGGTAGTAGATTAACCAAATTCTATTGAAAAGGTCGATGAGCGTTGTTCATTATTTTCTTATGTCTTGACATCAAAAAAATCAAGCAAATTAGACTCGTAATATATCTATTACTAAACCCACCGGGCCCATTGTGACTCTAGCCGGCCTAATCAACCTAGATTAGATTAATGTTATTGAAAGCCAAAAAATCTTCGAATTAGGTAGTTATTCTCAATTACACTTCTAGGCAGTCCAGCTGGAATAATGTACCACCCTCTACTTTAGGTCAGAGGTTGTATTGGATACAGGAAGTTGAATTAGTATTGTACCTATCACTGATACGTTATCTGAATATGAATTAGCTACATACATATGCTTGTTACTAGGGTTGTATTCTAATTTATTTGCAGTAGAACCAGCATCTAAGGATTTTATTACTGTAATGCCACTTATTACGGTTATTTCTCCAGAAGGAAAGTGTGCTACATAGATGAATCCATTACTAGGATTGTATTCTAAATCAGATGGATAGTCACCCACGTCTATGGTATTAATCACCGCATTGGTATTACCATTTATTACAGACACGTCATGTGAGTCTAAATTAGCCACATAGACATATTTGTTACTAGGATTGTATTCCAAGTCATTTGGGTCGTTACCCACATTAATGGTTTTTACTAGTTACCGGCCCTAAATCTAACAGGGACCCTCAATTGGGAATACTTCATGAGCAGATTTGTAAGAAGATGTCCAGTACCTTCTCCAACACCATAAATACGAGTCACATCAGAAAAATTATCTACCTACATACCTTAGCCGCTAAAGCTCCTCATAGAATGAACGAGACATCTAGGACTTCAGGAAGGACAACAGGTCGGCGTTGACCTGATCCTGAAGTGTGGCAGTGAGGCCATGAGGCGCGCCAGGATAGTAGATTTCCTTCGCGCCTTTGATGAGCCGGGCCGACTTCTTAGCTGCATCCTTGACTGGAACGATTTGGTCGTCCTCACCATGCATAACCAAGGTTGGAATATCGAACTTCTCGAGGTCTTCGGTGAAATCGGTCTCGGAGAAGGCCTTGATGCTTTCATAAGCGTTCTTGAGGCCAGCCTGCATGCTCCAGAGCCAGAATTGTTCCAGGATTCCCTGGGAGACCTTGGCACCTTCTCTGTTGGCACCATAAAACGCGATGGCTAGATCCTTGTAGAATTGCGAGCGATCCTTAGTAAGACCCGAACGCATGTCATCAAACACTTCTATCGGTAAGCCCTCCGGATTAGTGTCGGTCTTAACCATGAGGGGCGGCACAGCCGCGATCAGGACAGCCTTGGCAACTCGCTTTGTTCCATGACGACCTATATAGCGGGCAACTTCACCTCCGCCAGTGGAGTGCCCGACAAGCGTGGCATCATTGAGATCAAGCACTTCCATCACGGCGGCAAGATCATCGGCATAGCCATCCATGTCGTTCCCCGAAGAAGCCTGACTTGACCGGCCATGACCGCGACGGTCGTGAGCAACTACGCGAAAGCCTTTTTGTACAAGGAACAGCATTTGGCCATCCCAAGCATCTGCAGTAAGAGGCCAGCCATGAGAAAAGGTTACGACAGGACCTTTACCCCAGTCCTTATAGTAGATTTCAGTCCCGTCCTTGGTGATGATTGTACTTGAAGTCATACTATTTTGTCACCCCTTTTGTTGCATTAAGGATCAATTCGGCGACTTCTTTTGGGTGTGTTACAAGTGACGCATGGCTAGAGTTAAGGGATATAGTAGTAGCATTCATTCGTTCTGCGAATTTATGTTGTGCATCAGGAGGGATAATGTGGTCGCTCTCAGACACCTCAAACCATGTGGGAAGTTGCTTCCAAGCTGGAGGACCAGATTTTTCAGTAAAAAGTGATTGATGAGCTGGCTTTTGCACAACTGCCAAGGTTTCAGCTTCAGTCGCATTTGCATCCTGAACAAACGCTCCATGGAACATCTTTGGGTTAAGGTATGCAAATCCTCCGCTATCGAAAACCAACAATCCTGGAGGAAGGGATGCAACAGGGACGAAATTCACTGCAGATTCACCCTCATCAGGAGCAAAGGCTGAAATGTAGACAAGCCCTGTTACGTTCTTATTATTATAACCGGCATTCGTGATTACGAATCCACCGAATGAGTGTCCTACAAGTATTGTTGGTCCGCCAACTAGGTCAATTGCGCGCTTGACGGTATCTACATCGTCTGCAAGAGAGTGCGCAGCAAGTTGCACCGCAATAACTCTATGTCCTGCATTTTGTAGAATAGGAATTACTTTACTCCATGAAGATCCATCGGCCCATAAACCATGGACTAAAACGATATTCGTAGCGTTTGTTGTCATATCCTGTACTCCTCCAGGTTGCATTAATGTTTTATTCTCTGGGGCAGCGGTAGCGGAGCCAGAATATGTAGGTAACACAAAGCCCAAAAGTAGAATTATACTTAGACACAGTAAACCAAAAAATTTTGTATTTTTCATTCTTATGGCGACAATGACAATATCTTGTATATAAGTATGATAGTAAAATAGCTAATCACTTGCATATGTTACCTTCAAAATAGCTTCTTGACCTTATGATAGAGATTAGATGTGTTGCAAAGATATAAGGACTAATCTTTGTTATACCGAAGTTTGAGAGTAGATTACATCTGTTGCAGGTAATAGTATCCTTATTCTAGAACAATATTTTAGATATGAAAATACGATTTTATTATTGCGTGTTACCAGTAATGTAGGAAGCGCGGATATAAAGTAATCGATTTATAGGATTTACTTTATTAACTCAAAATAAGAACAAGTCTATCCACATTGTTTGATTTTTAAATTTAGGCTGTTTCAGAAACTGTAATCTATCATCATTTATATCGCATTTTCAATAGAAAGTATTTCATCTAGTCCTTTAACTAGAGTTAGTCTCGACTGATCCTAATTTTTGCGTTCAGAATAATATTGATATCTTATGATAGTGAAGTAGCATCGTCTGATAATGTGATTGATTATAATAGAATAGACTATATAAAATAAGTTGTCCAAGTTACTTAGGTAATTCAGTCAATAAGGTATATTAGAAGTGAGGTGGAAGAGTCACCCTTGTAATATTATCTGAGAGGCACGCTTTGCGCTCGCAACTGAGGCATTGGATATTAAGCCTTCATTACCCACCCAATCTCCTACCACATATAGATTCTCTGCAATTTTCGGATGCGGTCTTCCAGCTAAACCTCCACCTGCAGCAGTAACAACAGCATTACAAACGACCATATTGGGTAACGGTCTTTTCTTGACAAGTACCTTCTCTCCATCCTGGTTGAAGTAAATCAAGAAATTGTTCTAATTCAGCCTCCATCTTCTCGCGGCTTTGGGGGAATTGAAGTACCAAGGTATTTTGCAACATGTATTAATGCCCCACCTTCGGGAGCCAGTTTTGCATATTTGGAATGAACCGAAAAATATAGTGGCTGATCTATCCCAATAGCAAATGTAGTGTCTTTATCCGGTAAGCTACGAAGAGCAACATCTAAACAAACTAGGCGTATAGGTTTTGATTCTGTTGCTGCCTTGGTTAGTACTTCTGGTCTCTCGCTTTCATCAAAAAGATTATGCGCATCCATGGGGCCCGCTGCTATTACAACAATTTTTGCAGTAACCTCTGTTTTGTTAGACAACGAAACTTGCCAACTTGATGAATCAGTTTTTTTCAACTTGATAACCTTTTCCCCTAAGATAATTCTTACACCTGCAGTTTTGGCTGCGGTTACCAGTCCATCGACAAGCGTTTGCCACCCATGATCCAAATACATATAGCCGCCTTGGCTCCCCATATAGAATTGATGAAGCACTGAACCTATGCTCTGAATATCAGGATCGTTACCATAAGTATTCAGCCTTATGAGAGCCTTGATTACTTCGGAGTCATTTGAGTCGTGAATATTTTTATCTAACCACTCTTGTACCGTGGTCCTTTCTAATTGTGAAAAATCAATATTGGTAGGTGATTTAAAAAATTGACTTCCATCTTTTCCCGTTAAACCCAAATTACTATCAATTTCTTGTTTCTTACCACCATTAATTAGATAACCTCTCCCAGTGGCAATTCCTCCAGTATAAGATATCCCTATCTCTTTTAATATTGAGTCATTTGCGTCGGTTATACAAAGTGCATGTGGGCCTTGATTAAAGTAAAAACTATCAATTTCTGTAGTCCTTGCACGCCCTCCGATTTCTCTGGATGAATGCTCATACAAAGTTACTGTCTTTCCACCTCGACCAAGCAATACCGCAGTAGTAAGCCCAGCTAATCCTCCCCCAATTATAACGACATCCGAACTATCTATTACATTTGACATTATGTGACTTGTAGGTAGATTCGTGTTGTTAAGGATTTTCCCAAAGCACTCAATTTGAGTTTTAAATTTTAGATAAATATACAGATATCCCGAAATTAATGTTGTTCAGCTTGCCATCATTTTCAGGGAGTAGTATCCTTGGTTACTATATCCCTTACTTGAAATATTTGTTATTAGTTAATTTTTTCTTATTAATATATCATCGTTTTCTATCTTAACTTCATACGACTGAGCGGGCAGCTCGGCCGGAGGCTCAGTTACGATACCTGTTCTTACGTCAAACTTAGAACCATGCCAAGGGCATTCCACGTTATATCCTTCAATTGTGCCTTCATTCAGTGGCCCACCCTGATGAGTACATATGTTTCCAATTGCATAGTAGTTCCCCTCAATATTAACAACACAGACGCTTTCTCCAGCCAAATCATAAACTTTCATCGTTGACGATTGAATATCTTTTGCTTCACCAATCTTTGTAAAACCTTCATCCATTTCTAATTCCCCTCATATCACTTCACAAGGGAACAAATGTTATATAGATTTTCATATATTAACTCAATAGACCCTGAGATTAATTAATTTTCTACAAACACCCAAACTTTTATATTGATACCATAAATATATATCAATCAAAATTGTTAGTTCTTGTAATGTCCAAACAGACTAAAAATCACTTGGCCCCAAAATGGTATATATCATAATACCTCATTCTTAAAATGAGAGTTCAAATATCTTCTCCTGTTTATCAATCAACGAGATAATGTTGAAAGTAAATCATGAGTCTGAAAGCATCCAAAATGGATTTCATTCATGCTGATAATTGTATCACAATCCTATTCGAATAACGATGTTAGAAAATCAACAGAGTAAGAATAGGATTGTCATTTTATTGGCATAGCCTTTACAACCACTTATCACTCAGATTCATTATTATGGATAGGTTTTGAAAGCATCTTCAGCGCTTCTTTCAGAAGTCCCTTTACTTCTTTAACATTTTGCTTATGTAATGTCATCCGCCCATTCCTTTTAGTACAATAGATGTTTACGTGCCATTTTTCGATATTAATTGTAGGAAAATCTGAACGAAAATGTAGTCTCTGCTTTCTTCACGTATCAAAACACTTCGCATTATTGCCCTACATGCGGACAAAGATGATTTGACTTCTAAAGTTATGATGAAATCTATAATACTGTCCATGCAAAACAATGACCCTGTTTTCTGTTTTGTTCACCTTCAATCATTATTGTGGTAGGTTGAACGTCCAAATACGGATCTAGCCCATAATAGTCACTCTATCAGCATGGATGTAATCCCATAGCATGATTATCACGATCCCGTTAAGTAAAAGCAATATAGGTCCAGATGATAGAATAGGTCCATCCGTAAAGCAGATTTGATCCCGTTTCAATAACTGAAATCCATACCCATTTTTCCGTAGTCGCATATATTACCAATTATATGAATGGCTTATGTGTAATTCATATAATAATTAATTAATTTATTGGACTCGGTCAAATATGGATCTATGTATTCAAAGTATATATTTTGTAAGGCCTATCAGTACCATAGTTTACATATTTCCATCGATCAGTGATTGTGAGTTCGTGAAATTCATTCTGTACTTCAGGATTTAATGATTTGTAAACGTTCTCTCCAACAGATACTTTATTTGCAGCCGGTCACAGACATTATTTTCGATGCAACATTCATCCCATATCCTAATATGTCAATAGGTGAGTGTTGATCGTAACCAAACTGAACAATTGCGTTTTCTCCAGCGTCTATCCCTATCTTTACTGAAAGCTCGGGATACTTGTATATTTTATGCATAAAGGAATTTACTTCTTCTTGGATTGATTTGATCATCAACTTCCCAGATTCAACTGCTGTATCTGAAGAAAGATATTTGTTCTGATTGTCAACACGACTTGGAAAAAAAGAGATTACTGCATCCCCGGCATATTTTAAGACATACCCACCAAGGGTATCTACAACATTTGAAATGTGATAGTCAAAAATCCTGACTATAGAAACAAGATTGTCTATGGGTAGGGTCATACTCATCTGTGTCGAACCAACCAGATCAGCGTATATGATTACTATTGGGATCTTGGTGCGTATATGGTCAAGAAGATAATTTTGACCTCGTCTCACAGAAGTATGAATTACCTTTGGCCAGAGACTGTCAAGTATCAAAGGTGTATGTGTTTTATACCAATAAACCATCAGTTCTTCTTCTTTCATACTCTTTTCAAGCAAAGATAAATTATCTTGTTTACGCGGAATATCCATAACTTGTATGTTCTCTATCAATGATTCATAAGCCATTAATTCATCATGATTTATTGCGAAATCTTGCCTCAATAGTACAATTTCATAGTCCTCTGGTATAGATCGTTTTAATATCTTATTCTGTTCTTCTTTTTCTAAACTTTCCGGAAGATTATTTTCAGACTCCGTTGTACTGGTAGCAGTAGTAGGTATTAGATACGAATGATGATAACAAGTCGGCCTTTGTATCAGTTGGCTTTCCTCCAAATTGTCTAATCATATCTTGGAGTCTGATCTTTTGAATATTTGTTACATCCAAATGCCTTTTTAATATTTCCTTTAATCCTTCAATTGGCGTGTTGTCTATTCTTGAAGCTATCCTCACTGCTGCTGCGTTTTCAATAGAGAGTACTCCGTTTAGTTCCTTAACTATATTTAGTTTCGACTCGACATGAATCTTGCTATCGTCATTGTTCTCCGTATTAGACATTGATGATTCAGTTATGATATATTCCATCACAAATAAGGTTTTGTGAGATCTTGAAATTATACATCCGTACCTCAACAAATACTGACTTGAAGTCATCATAATATAGAGGACGATGAAATTTCAGCAGGTATTTCTGTTGTTTAAAATTATTTCGAACTGTTTACGCATTTCCAAGAAACAATTACAATGTAATCTGAAGGGCGATGCGATAAGATAATAAGAATAGGCAACGATAGTGAAAATATCTATAGCAATCTGACTATTTTATGATATAGGATTTGACTAATAAAGTAAACTGGGATCTGCTCATTAGACTCGTGATTCCAGATAAAATCAACTTAATAGAACTAATATCAAATTGATATCAACAGGGTTCATTTTGAAAACATAACTTTTTATCATTGTAGATCATCCGAATTTGATTTCCTTACAAAAAAATTAATTAATTAACAGATCCCATGTAATATATGGATTCGAAGCCCACTGAATTCTTATTATATAGTACGTCCCCGTCTAATTCTCTAGGGAACAATAGGTTTTCTCAATCTTAATTATATCTCAAATATTTTATCTCTTTAAGTCATTATTCGAAGATATTCTAATTGAAAAGAAATAAGAAATCTAGTTAACTTTAGAGCCATAAGCCTTACAGGCCATTTAAATCAAGCCCAATTTGGATCTTGTCTGGTGCAGTCAGTCAACTGAACAAATTCATCGTATCTTTTTTTTGATATATCATTTACTATAATAATCGAGCCTAGTAGGATTCAAAAAGAAGGTTTAAGATCTAATGTCCTTTCGTAAAAGGCTTTATAACAATATGATAACTACATATATTATGGGATTAGCACATTATATGGCTAAAGAATTGATGAGAGAAATTGAAAATAAGTCTAGAGAATTCTTTGAATTCGTCATGCCCGCAATAGACATGTATGAAGAAGGTTCCGTGCTAGTCGTTTTAATTGATCTTCCAGGTTTTTCAAAACAGGATATTTCATTAAGAATACTAGGTAATGTCCTTTCCATAAACGCAAGAAGGCAGAAGGAAGGAGAGTCAAGCGCTGATACAATTTACCTCCAGCAAAGACCTCTACGTATTAACAAGAAGGTTCAGTTACCAATCACAGTTACTGAGGAAGACCAGGTGTTGGGTTCTGCAACGTACGCTGACGGTATCGTTACTCTACGGATACCTATCCCTCGGTACAATACAATTCCTATTTCTTAAGAGTTGCAGACTAGCGTTAATGTTTTCTTCTACTGATTGCAATGAGTCCGATAAATGTTGCTGCGGAGGCAAAGAATCCTCCTACTCCCAGAATTAAATTATACTGAACCAATACCGCTGATCCAATGAATAGTCCTGAGCCTATAATGCTTAGGGAAGTTAGCCATTGTCTGCTTGACGAGGTCTCCTTCATACGCAAGTCGGCCTCCATATATGATCTTATCATAGGCGCAAGACTTATTGAACTTTCTACGCCCTTTATAAACCGCTTGAAATAGTCTTTTGCTTCTTCGATATATGCTTCTCGAAAAAGCCCTTCTTCCGATAGGATATTTTCCAATACCCTTGCAAATTTAAATTTGACTTTATGTTGTTGATAAATTCCTTCAAGAATGGAGGTCATCCGCATGTAAAGTGCCAAATTTTTTGGAAGTCTAAATGGAAATTTGCTCATCGTTTTATTAGTTAGATCGATAAGGGCCTTGGCTTCCATGCTGTCAACTTGTTGCCCGTGAAGTGATCTGATACTTAATTCCAATGCCTTTTCAAGGATGTATCTGTTAACAGAAGGTTCCAGTGTTCCCAAATCAATTAATACATCTACCGCTCTCACAGGATCTTTTTCAATCATACTGAGATACAATCTTACTAACTTTAGTCGTGTCTCGTCATCGATCCGTCCCACCATCCCAAAATCATAAAGAATGATCTTGCCATCAGGTTTCACTGAGATGTTTCCTGGGTGGGGATCCGCGTGAAATACGCTGTCTTTGAGAAGCATCTTAAAGAATACTCGATGTACCTTCGAAACGATCCGCCCCCTATCTAAACCCATGGCATCCAATGCTGCTACATCAGTTATTTTTGTGCCAGGGATGTACTCCATAGATAAAACGTGTTTGGAAGTTATTTCCGGGAAAAGCCTTGGAATTAATACAGTTGGATCCCGAACCATGTTTTTTCGAATCATCTTTAGATTTGTTGCCTCAATTCTATAATCCATCTCTTCATCAATAGTTTCTACAAATTGTGAAAACATTGCTTCGACAGAGTACTTTAGATTTGGATCTATGAAGCGGGTTGCCAATGGGAGTATAGACTTTAGCACCTGGATATCCCTTGAGACGATCATCTCTATATTTGGACGAGATACCTTTACGACCACGTCTTGACCCCCATAGCGAGCCAGATGAATTTGCCCAAGACTGGCTCCAGATTTTGCTGTTTTTTCAAAGCTATCGAAAACCTGTTCTATGCTCCCGATTTCACTTTCAACTATCCCTTGAATCATTGAAAAATCCGCAGGCGGTACATCGTCTTGCAATTTTGCAAGAACTTCCAGATAAGGTTGAGGAAGCACATCAGTTCTAGTTGATAGCCATTGTCCTAATTTTATATACGAGGGTCCAAGAGCAATAAAAGTAGCGAGTGCCTTCTCTGCGTGTTTTGTATATTTCTTCTTGTCAATATTTCTACCCTCACGTCTTACCCATTCCCGGCGGTCCCTCCTAAGATAAAAAAGAATCGGAACAAGTTTGATCACTACTTTTGCAAGATAAAATTTTGAAACCCGAGGGGACGATTTTATTGTATCTGTGTCAATCTCTGTCGCAGCGGTGGTGGATTCAAAAGAATTAGAAGGATCCAAATTTTCTACGTTTTCCAAAGCTTACTTCGCCTTTGAGCCAATTTTTTACTGAATTGACGAATGTGTGACTTGTATAAGCCGCAATTATTCCTGCAATATAGGGTGAAAGTTGATCCCGATTATTCGGCTCTATTAAGGAGTCTAGATTTGAATTGCTCATTTTCGAGTTCATTTTTATCTTTCTCTTTACAATTGAGTAAGTGGTAATCCCTGAAAGCATACCAATTAAGTATTCGGGAGCATCGACAATCAAATGACCGAGGGGATCGTCTGATGGATTAATCTTATCTGAATGAACCGAATAGTAGCTGCCGTAATCTCGAATGTGAAGTTTCCCGGCTCTGAATTGCTTTAATGCTCCAGACCTGGTACCAAGTTAAGTCTCAGAATATTCAATAATCGGTCTTACAGACTTTGGTGTATGATTGAGCCATCGTCATCAACAAAATTCACGTTTGCTTATTTGAGATTTGGTAAGATATAACATTACCTATAATATAATGAGGTCAAGGAAATTAAATTTGTGAAATGGTCTGAAGAAAGTTTGGGCTGATAGAAATTCACTCAACAAATTCGCTTGTGTTTTTCGCGAGTATATTATGTGAAAAGCAGAAATTATCTCTGCATCCTAGAACATTTGCAATTGACATTAATAATAAAGTTATATCTTGTATCATAAATGTTTAAGAATCCTGAATCCATTTTTGGTGGCGATAGCACAGCGGAAACCTCTGGCCACATTACCAATCCACATATGTATAAGATCCACCTGCACAATGGACTCAATTTCCAACTGCCAGACTCATCATGAATTATACATTTACTTAACTAAGTCATCGAATTCATAAGGTAAATAAAAGTAACAGATCCCATATACCTCATGGATTCGAAGCCCAACGAATTCTTAATCCGTGGTAAGTTCCCCATTCAATACCTTTAGAGAACTTCCATTGGGGATTTTCACATTCTTATTAAATGTCAATTGATTTACTACACACACTTGTCGAAACTGTTTTTAGATATTAAGTTGATTATACCCAAAATCATCCTAAAACATTTAAACAACTTTGGGATAGCCCTTATGTTGAATTGCTAAAACAACCCAGGCATACAATCAAAATCCCAATCGACTGTAAAAAAGATATAAGGAATTGGATTAACAATTATTATGAATCCATATGACCCAGTGATATTATGTCTTGTGTGACAATAAAGGCGTACACTAAAACATGTCATACAATCGTTTTGATTTGATTGCAAATCATTATAACAGCAATATCATGTCTTAACTTTACAGAGCAAAATGATATAATATTATTCTAGTTGAGTAGATATTGTTGAAAATAAGATCTCTTTTAGAAAACCAACTTCTATAAACTTGGTAAAGACGATTAGGATGTTAGAATTACTAGCATCCTAAGCTTTAACAGCGACTCCATTGCATCAATTCCTAAAATTCCTATTGCAGTATCTTTTAGATCCATGTTATGGATTCTTTCTAGAATACCAGCCAGTACGGCATTCTTTGTCCTCACCTCATTAATACTTTCTTCAATTACTTGGTCAAGGTTCTTATCCTCCCCTATGAATGTCAATGTTGTAGCGTGAGCTTTCAATAGCTTCCTTACAGGATCCATTACTACGAATACGCTAAGGACCTCTTTCAAATCCATGTCCGGAATTCTTTCTAAAATGGCAGTAAAAATGGGGTACTTTGTCCTCAAATCATCACTCTGTTCCTTAACCTTCTGATGGCTAACATTTTCATTTGAAGTAGTCATAAGTCACAATCTTCAATTACATTATATAAGCTTACTTAGAGCCTATCCTAAATTATCTTCCTATAAATAATTATGCAGCAGAAGAACTGTACCAATCCAAAATAGTTTTCTACCTTCTTTTCATATCTTGTGAATAGTTTCCTGAACCGGTTGTGCCATGAATTAGTTATTTCTACAACCCATCATTTTGCAGAATGTTTTTACGATGGGTATCACTCTTGTTTTCTCTTCATCGAGTTCCTCACCTCTCTTTCTTTTGTATGGTGTGAGAAGTACATAACCTCGTTTGATTATTCCTGTTCTTCTTGTATAGAATTATATCCTTTCCAAACATAGGTCTTGTCTTCTTGTTCTATTCTTCCTCCTCTATCTTTTATCTTTTCTAATCATAATTCTCTAATTTTTTTGGATTATCAAAGTTGTGTTTGATAGTCTTCGAAATCATCCTATTAAAATGTCATAATCTAAGATACAAGGGAGTATATCCAATATTGCTTTCTAGATCAGATTCTCAAACTTGTTTTGGTTTTAGTCCCACTAGCAATATTAGATGCTTAACCATAAAAGAGTAACAAAGCAAAGTAAGCAAGAAGTCAATCTCAAATATCAAAACAGTACCAAGCAAGTAATTTCTGGTGAAGTTCTGTGTCACCTGAAAATAACTTGAATATTCAACTAAAAGACAACAGAGGCAGTATATGATTTAGCACAATCAAACAACTAATTCCTTTTTAAACCGATAAAAGGTGAAATAATACTATTACAAAGTCTAATTACTCAAATCAGAAAGGGACGGTAGTTAATATTGTATTAAATGCAGTTCACATCTAATATGATTTACTGTTTATTTTATAGGAATATTTTTACTAATTTGCAGATAATTCTAGAAATCAGCTTCCATGTAAACTGACAAGAAAAGATCCATGTCTTGAAGTAACGTGGTTTTATCCCTTAGAGTAAGTAGCATTGTTAAAATCAAAAAATTCTATTTGTTGGAATTTGAAAACTGTTGTCCTAACTCAGTGATATGCAAATCGTGTATTCTGCTCAAGTCAAATAAATGGTTCTTATTTAGCATATTTAGCATATTCAAACAATCATGACCGTCTACACATTGTTTGAATCAATATCTAGACTGGTCCCGAATACGACGTTTCATTATTCTGTATTTTTTTCCATCAGGGAAAGCTCATCTTAGCTTATGATACTAAAGGAAAAATAAAAATCTTTTATGCTAAGAAAGACTCTATTTATGTAATATCGTATAATCTAGTGTCGAGTTGGGGTTTTGACTGCCTTCAACTCATTTACAATATGCGGGCGTATCCACACATTTCAATTCCTGAGTTCCATAAATGGGTGAATCTCCGAAATGGTTATTTACTTTAGATGGGTCCAACCAAATACTAATAGCACTGTCACCCAGTATGGTTATATTTGTTGGTACATTAGTTATGGGTCCGTCTTTCATGGTCACAGTTGTCGTACCATTAACGTGTGTCGAGTTACTCAATGTATTGTTAATTATTGGAGTGTTCAAGGACAGGTCATAGATGTCATGAGAATGAGAAGAATTACCATCTGTTTTTACCATATAGAATGATGCATTAAATGTTGGAGCTTCAGAACTAAGATTTTCCATCCTATATACACCGCCCAGTATCCAAGTGGTGGTATTATCCGATGGATCATTCTGTAAGCTTGTAATCCCTCCTTTTATAACGTCAATTGAGGAACCCGTAGAATTTTGTGTTTGATTGCTTGCGATGGTGTCAATAGTTGAATCATTACTATCGTTTATGTTGTTGATAGTATCTGTAATCGATTGTTGGACTTGGCTATTTATGGCCGATTGAAGCTCTTGTTGGCTCTGTTGAATTGATTCCCCTAGCGATGATGTTGCGTAAGTAAGCGTATTTACACTTGAAATTGCTAAAATGTTGGCAAAAATTGTCGCCATCATCGAGATAAATAAAATTGAAAAAAATTTGTTGTTTGTCATAGAACTATATTATCAATATTGTTATTAAGAATTTGCAATTTATTAAAATTGTATCCCCTGACCCGAATGTAGGTGGGAGTGCATCAGGTTAATTAAAGAAATTAGAATGGCCTACCGTAATGGAACATCGAACCTAAATTACGTATGTATTAACCTTTAATCTGAATTAGGTTACTCCAAATTGACCCGAAACTAATAGGTAATAAAATTTTTGCAAATGATTTATTTTGAAGGGATCTGACAATGTTTTTTCATCCTTGATTTCAATTTATCTATTTAGTATTTGTCCCTTGTTTCATAGTTTGGGATCATAAAAACATATTCTTTATTTACTTTTTTTATTTCTACCCACTTACGAATAAATCCCTCCTCTGCTCTGACATTTAAGTTCCTAATATTAAGTCCCAATCTTGGAAAAGAAAATCTTGGTAAGGATCCTAACCTGACAAGACTATACAATCCAAATTTAGTCGCAAGCACCCACTATAAAGAGACCAAGATCTTGTTTAACCTGAATTTAACGAAAGTAAGTTGGATATCAAAGTAAATCTTAAAAAATGATCAAAAGTATTTCTACTGTAGGAATGACTAAGCCGGATCCGATAGAATTACTTTCAAAGCAGGACCTTATTCTCGGGAGATTAATTAAATCTATTGGAAATTATTCAATACAGATCCACGATAACCTTTTTGAATCTTTACTAAAATCCATAGTCTATCAGCAGCTTGCAGGCAGTGCTGCAAATGCCATATACTCCAGATTTCTACAGTATTATGGTGATACTTTACCAACTCCTGAACAGATTATTTCTACTTCAAACACCGTCTTGAGATTTACAATAGGACTGTCATTCAAGAAGATAGAATATATTAAAAATTTGGCGACGAAGATCGCTTCCGGTGAATTAAATATTCATCATTTACCCGATCTTCAAGATGAAGAAGTGATAACTGAATTAGTTAAAGTAAAGGGTATTGGCAGATGGACTGCGGAGATGTTTCTTATCTTTTGCCTGCGGCGAGAAGATGTAATTCCCTTGGATGATTTGGGAGTAAAAAAGGCAATCCAAAAATTATATAATTTATCTGAACTGCCTACTCATGAATATATGTTGGAAGTATCTTCTAGATGGAAACCTTATAGAAGTATCGCTACTTGGTATTTGTGGAAATCGCTATCTAAATTTGATTCTATTGGCTAGCTATTTAGTAAATTCTTATTTGTATTGAATAAGGATCATTTGATTTTAAGTTAAGTGTTATCCAATGTGATCCCAATCGTCCTATCTGAATTGTTGGGATTGCGAACAATATACTTTTGTTTTATGATCCAACAAATCTTTACCTAATTTAACGAATTCGAAGCATTGGGTGTGGATATTTGATGGGATTTCATAAAAATTGTACAGGTTGTTAGGGTGGTTATACCCGTGATACCTTTATTATTTTTTCCTTTATCTCATCTAACCAATTCCTATGATGTTTGATAAATATTATGGATAGTTCGTAATGCATCTGATGAATGAAATCAAGCATAAATACAGTGGGGCTTTCAAAAGATTGTAATGTCTAATTCTTTTATTACAAGGGTAATTTCAAATATTCTTACTTTAAGTAAATATTTTTAATAGTTGTTAAATAGTTTGATATAAATGTAAATGGAAATGAATAAATCATGCGTATTCTTGATTTCTGCACTCTTAGTATCCTCGACTCTTTTTTCAATATCCGTAATTCCAAGCATGCAAGCGCAAGGTCTAACACCCGATTTACCAATGACTACAATCAATGAAACAAACTCTTCAAATAATACAGCAGAAGACATCATAGATACTCATAACATTTCCCAGACGCTTTCTCGGTGATAAGTTGTAAATCTCTATATTCTGAAATTATCTGAATTTCAGCAGTCTTGATTGAGGCATCGGCGTAGTTTGCCCTAATAACAACTGTTTTACTAGAACTAGATATTTTAATTTCTATATGTCCCAGTATTTTAAAATATGGTATATTTGACAATTTCATTTTCAAAAATAATTTCCAAAATAAAACCATTGAAATATTAGATTATACGTGCTTTGTTGAAATAGAACCCTATGTCCTCACAAGTATCAAATAATATGACTATTTTGAAATTTCCTCATTATCAAAAACTCAAAAATTGATGCTTTATGGATTCCATTTATCTGCGAACAATATTAAAAAAAGTTAGTGTGGCCAAATGGCATTTATCAATATGTTATCCAAAACGAATCTGATTGTAATTTCAAAGGTAATTTGATATAATTGAACCTACTACTATAGTATATGAGGATTGTGAGGTTCAATTATCTGGGCGGTAAAGAACTAGATTTGCCATCATGTCTAAATAATAGTGGTAGGTCACTATTGACTATCTCTGGATGTTTGATTGCTATTTCATGCTCATTGGAATCCATTAATTATTCGCTATGACTACGGAAAGAAAAGAAAATCCTATTCAGTGTTATACGTGTGGATTAGTGGATGGTTTTCCATTTAGATGCAACTACTGTAAAGAATACTTTTGTAGTAATCATAGAAATCCAATACACCATTCATGCCCTTTTTTGTATTCATACAATAAGAGAAAACAAGATACGCTTTTTAACGACAAACAATATGAAAAATCCAATCATGCAGGTTTAAGATCCATAGGTAATTTATTGAATATAAAAACTTCAAAGACCGAACTCATTCATCTTTCATTAGCTACTGCGCTTGTAATTTGTGTAGGACTTTCCCTGAATAATTATAGATATTTCTCTTGGCAATTCCTCGCAATTTTTACTAGTGCTTTTTTAGTCCATGAATTAGCTCATAAGTTTTGGCCCGTCCTATGGTAGTTGGGCGGAATTTAGAGCGGAAATCTATGGTCTCATTCTGACGGCAATTTCGGCTCTCCCAATAATGCCATTTAAATTCATCACTCCTGGGCAGTGATGGTAAGATTAAATGACCGATCTAAATTTGGCAGAGTTGCTCTTATTGGACCGCTTACAAATTTGGCTATGGGTTTTTCGTTTTTGGTTTTAACTTTGACTTACGATTCCTACAATCCTTACTTTGCAGTCGGTGCTTCGTTTAATGGATGGATCGCGATGTTTAATCTTATACCTATGGGAGTCTTAGATGGACAAAAGATTTTTGATTGGAATAAATTGGTATGGGGCGCTGCTATGGCAGCTGCTATGGCTCTTTTTATTATTGGATATCTTTAGCAGTGGATTTAGTCCAATCTTTATCAAATTATTCTTTTTGTAAGAACAAGAATTGGAAATGACTCTTAAAATGGAACATCTTCTTACACTATTTCTCCTTTCATGAACTTATCTTTACCTTATACTCAAAATAGTTAACAGAGTTTTTTTCTTTGCCGATAGTCCCAGTTATTAGCAATCAATTATTCTTCACCATTTTTGTTAAAGGCTACACAACCTTGTCTAAGATAAAATCATCGATGTGACTTTTCAACTAGTTTTGAAAACGAGTTTTATCTATTAAACCAGTAATCGAATGGAATATACCAGATCGCATCTGCTTTTGGTGGTTTTCTAGAATATTCTGCCTTTAAAAACAATAGATAAATATTCAAACCCATCCCTGCAGAATTACCCAATATCAATACAATATCGTTTTTCCCAATTCTATATACCACCCATAATCAGAGACCGATAACCATGATTAGGATGAACTTGATTGACAAGTCATCAAAATTTTGGAGGTTATTGTTTTTATTATATGAGGCAAAGTGCTAAATACCGCAATAAAAGTACTATAAAACCGATAAATGTAAGCAAAAGATCAACTACAATGAATTATGAAGGAATACTTGACATTCATACCAGCCTACTAGATTTTAACCTTGATACAATTAGTTGCCATTTTGGAATCTCCATTATCTCAATGGGATATCTTATGTTAAAAAACTCTAAATGCTCAAGTCATAAATTAATATTTTAATATATAGAAAAAAGATTTTTTTCAAATTATTTCAGATTGCTTCTCCTGCTACTTGAATTATTTGTCTCATTCGAATCGGTTTTTGCATAAATTTTTCAATATATTTATTATCTAAAAGTTCATTTTTTAAGTTGGTTCATCCAAATTATATGCGGAAATTAGGATTATTTTAATTCCATTCATTTTCTTGATCATATTTGCTAGCTCATCGCCTAACATATCACCTAATTTGTAATCCAGGAAAAGGAGATCCATTGGTGATCCCTTTGCTTTTTTCTCAAGGTATTCTTGTATACATTCTGCGCCTGAACAAACTTTTATGACGTCGTATTTCAATTCCAACACCCTAGAATAAAGGTCAAGTAATTCCTGTTCATCTTCACAAATCATTACCACCTTTCTATTCCGGATAACCGAATTGGAAGAATGCATCTATTCATAGTTATTTTTCTAATTAATAAATTTTGACTCAAACATTCTGATACCACTATAAAGGTCATGACTCTAATTCTATCCAAAACCACCTATGAATCCTCAATCATCATATTTTGCAATCAATTACATATTGGTTTGAAATGTTGTCGGTGTAACGAAAGATTACCTTATATATTGTTAATCTTGTCCACCTTAATAAATAGAGATTCCTTGAACCTGAAAAGCTAGTCGGACATGCAATATCATATTGATTCTATAAATAGGATAATTGAGGACCCAAAGTTTAGAACAGAGGTCACTTGTTGGATTTAGGTATTTTGTAATTTTCTTCTGTTGATGACCCATTTCCTCATCTTGCCCCAACCAGGCATGAGGCATTTATCTCTAAAAGGTAATGAATTAATGGAGTGATTTGGGATTAATTTGGAACTAACGACACCTTCAGACCGTATCAGATAGAAAAGCTTAACTAAGCTATTCGTAATAGGAACCATGATGAAAAATTTAATTGTAATAGTTAAATGTTCAGAAGATTTCGGAGATGACACTAACTAGTGTTAAGGATTTACACGATCATAGCAATCCTAGGCATAATTGGAACCATGGGTGTTACCGATGCCATGGTTACATATGCTAGTAGTGATGATGATGATGATGATGAAAATAATAGAGATCCGTTGAATGAGGCATGTTATAGGTCAGGCTTTAATGATGCGGAACAAAGTAAACCATACAACCAAACTGCATTTAGTCAATGTGGAGTTAATGATAGAGCATATTATGAAGGATTCATTTCAGGATGTATAGTAGAACAGGGTATGGAATATTTCGCATGTAACCAAATAGCCAAATAATATTTCAGAAAAAAATAAACAATTGTATTCTATCCTTAATTTATTTTTATTTTTTTTTGAATCAATGCTTGGATATAAATCAAGTTTATGAAATATTTGAATAGTAATTTGATTTTTGAGAGCATTATGATTGAAAGGTTTTTTTGTGGATTCAACCAGCCCGCCTACCAACAGGACG
>CAVSMN010000008.1:0-100443 GCA_963729045.1 uncultured Nitrososphaeraceae archaeon
CATATAAGAAAGAGGATCCTCCTCTTCGAAATAAGCAGAACACTATCAAGGATTAAAAAATTATCGAGTACCCAGTAGTGCTATTATTAAAACAGTAATTTGTTTGATATTATATCATTCATGAAATTGAGTGAGTTACCAAATGTGACACGAAGTTAATTAAAAACATTTACTGACAACCTTTATATATAATTATTGTGCTACATTGGTAATGCTTAACAAGATCACACTATTTCATAATAGTAACTCATCATTACAAGAATTCATCGAAATAAAAACCAGTTGATTACATGGTGTTGATAAAAGAAGATGACTCTTACAAAAGGTTGTTAATTAAATAATCCAGTTAAACGAATAGAAAATGAATAAGAAGGTTGATGACGATTTGGTAAATAAAAATAGTATAACAACAGGTGAAAATAATATATATCTTTCACCAAATGTAGGTGGTCTACAGGATAATCAAATAACCTTTGTTAATTTTTCCAATAATTATTGTATATGCATGATTGATATAATTGATTCTACAAATAATACATATGATATATTAGAATCTAAAAAGATTAAGCAATACTACTCTGTATTTCTCAATACCATGACCTCAATAATAAGCCGTCATGGGGGTAAAGTAATTAAAAATGCTGGCGATAACTTGTTGTATTATTTTCCAAGTACAATGAATGAGAGTAATTATTTAGATTTTCAAGATGTAATTGAATGTGGATTATCGATGATTGATGCAAAGGAACAGTTGGATCTGTTGTTGAATTTAAATGGTTTGCCTCCTATTAATTATAGGATTAGTGCAAGTTATGGAAAAGTAGAACTAGCAATTGTAGCAAATTCTAGTAGCGGCGATATTTTTGGAACACCTGTAAATATATGTTCTAAAATAAATCATTTAGCTTCATCAAATCAAATGATAATTCATAGAGATCTTTATCAAATTATGAAAGAAATGCCGTATTTCGATGACTATGTATTTGAGGAATTAGATCGTAAAAAAAGTGTTAACGACTATTCAGAAAATAATAGAAATGTATATACAACTTATTCTGTTCGTCGATTTGAAGATATTAATAAACAAAAAGAAATAGAAAGCAAAATATCAGAATTGCATGCCGAACGTAAGCGTATTAATCAAAATAAAAATAACTCGTCTTTTAACATTTTGTTGATAGATGATGACAAAGACATTCTTTTTACATATACATCTATAATTAAAAGCCAAGGCTTTACAATAACCTCTTTTTCAAATCCATACAAAGCCCTTAATGACTTTTCCACAACGAATCCATATTTATACGATTTAGTCATAATGGATATACGGATGCCGGGAATAAATGGTATTAAATTGTACTTAAATTTAAAATTATGAACCCCAATGTAAAGATACTTTTTGTGTCAGCCTTAGATGCTGTTGGTGAATTGTTAAGCTTATTTCCTGAAATTAGTGATTCAGATATCTTGAGAAAACCTGTAGAATCCCAACAATTATTAGACAAAATAAATACAGCAATAAGACAATAAGAAATTAGTTAGAAGATATGGAATTGACTTTAGAAAAATTCGACATACTAGTCTTTTAAGTAGAATCTTGTTCCTAAGTAAGATAGGTATGTAATAGCAACTAAAATCAATAATTGTTAAACTGTTAAAGTATGATGAATTTCTTTGATATTTATAAACTTGGTTTCTAAAAGGAGATATTGGTAGATATCTGTTGTTCTTATCTAGTAAATTATCCGTTATAGATTGTGGAAAACCAGGGAAAGCTGAAGTTAGTTTTAACAAGCAGACTTGATATTATTAGTCTGATAAGCTACTTAACATTTAACCATGGATTAGTAACCGCAAATTTACTAATATGATGAACATTGAACATGGAACATTGAACAGCCAGGCAAGAGAATAGAAGCCATTTCATGGGTATGTTATGTTGTGTTATGTTAAAAAAACAAATAAGAAAAAGAAAAAAGTGGGTGTTGAGGTTGGTAGTTAGTTTATGGTCACTGTAGGAGTATCTTCTTCGACTTCTGTTTCACCGGCAGTACAGGTGAAAGGTGTATTTGGGACCAAAGAGAGACCAAGAGAAGCTGTATTGTACTATTAATGTTAGCTGATTGTTCTTGTGAAGCACTTACATCAACAGCACTGGTATCTGTACAGGTCTCAGGATTGCAGTTGTTTACTCCAACACATCCAAAGTCTTCAACATCTAACCATTCTGCATGCACTGACTGGATAGGAGCCATCGAACCTACTCCTACAACCATAGCGAGCGTTACAAACATTATTCCTAGATTTCTTATATTTAAATTCATATTAATTTTATATGATAAGAATTTAGTATATGTGAAATCAGTCTGTATTATCTGCTAATGTATATTGTAACTATTCACAGGTATTAAATTCTAAAATCTGTTATAGTAATAAAAAAAAGATAAAAAAAGATTTTAGTTCTTTATTATATCGTCTCTATCTACAAAATTGATGTTAATCACACATACCGATTTACCTAGAGGTTTGAGGGTAAATGGTATTACATCTTGCACATTAGTTCCAGGATTAAGTGTAAGAGACTTTTTACTGAATGCGTCTGTTCCTGTAAATTTAGCTGGAAGATTTGACATTACTGCTTTATCCTTGTTTATTACCACTTCGCCTGGAGATTGGAATGTTATAGATTCGACCCTCAGGTCGTCTCCACAGTCCTTAGGATTTGACACTAATTTAACAAAGTGGTTATGCCATCTTGTATCGGCAGCATTTGTTTAATCTTCACTATCTTTACCTTCATCAGTCGTACTTACCATTATAGCGTTCAAACCTTGAGTAGTTAAAATACCATACCCGAAGGCACCGCGTTCTCCTTTAGTTGGAATATGTCCATGAGCTTGTAAAACGGCTTGTACATTACTTGTAGATTTTGCAATTACAGATTTATCAATTATTCTAAAATCCGGAGTACCTATTGCAGCAATAGAAGCTCCAGCTTTATCATTAAGGGTTTCTTCAAACAGGCTATGTCCAGGAATATTTTCTATACCTGGCAACCCTGTAGATTGTGCGCTTGAGGGTTGAACTTGAATGTAAGATAGTAATCCAATAAATAGACTGCCTAAACTATTGTCATTATGAAGAGATTTGAATTTGATTTCATCTTATTCACTATTTAAATTTATATGCATATATTTGGAATTCTTCTTAAAAATCTACAACTCTAACATGAATTAACAAGATATACAAAAGTAATAGATCATTTATGATACTGTATTACTGTAAGGATGTTAGGTAAAAAAAATACAAGTAGATAACAATTGTAATGAAATCACAATTACAATTTGATTTACGCATACATTTAATAGAATAGAAAAAAATTGTTCTCGATTTCTAAATCATAAGTTTATTAAATCAGAATTTTAAGAGTAGATCATATTATTTTGTTATTGCTCGATCTATAATATTATTTTTTTGTTATAAACCACCTTCAGGTTTTCTAGAAGCGTAATTAAGACTATATTGATTATTGGTGTGAAGACGTTTAGAATATCCAGTTAAACCAAAGATCTAGATGCAAATTATTAAATCGAAAATTATGACGTTGTAATTCACTATAATAACATGGCAAATAATTTAAGATTAAAAGACTATCAATAGTGAATGATGTTCACTCTTACTGCTAGCTCAAGGTGAGATTAGGTTTTATAAGAAATTGAGAGATTCATAAGGCTATACCTGTTAAGCCAATGCTGATACCGAGAATACGACCTATAAAGTTATTATTCTATATTGTAAATCATAGTTTTCAATAAATAAAATTTGATCTTTGATATGGTTCAGGCTCGATTTATTCCTGCGTTTGGTTCGGGTTCGGATTCTGGCATAGATCTTAATTCAACAGGAATACTAAAGCTAAAAGTACTGCCAATTCCGTTCTGGTTGTTTGATGCCCAGATCTTACCTCTATGTGCTTCTATTATGTTTTTTGAAATGTATAGTCCTAAACCAGTTCCACTATCTGACCTTGAAATAAACTTTTCAAATAGATGATTCATTACTTCAGAATTAATTCCTTTACCCTTGTCACAGATACTTACAATTACTTCTTTCCTGTCCTTTTTCATCAATACTGTTACAGTTATTTTTCCTTCTTCAGTAAACTTTCTTGCATTATTTAATAAATTTAATAACACCTGTGATATTCTAGCCTTATCTCCTTCTACCAAGATTGATTGATCAAGAACTTCTTTTGATTTAGTTTCATCGATGGAAATTACAATCAATGGATACATTTTCTTCTTTTTTTTCTGAATTTGTGGTAAAATCCTGGATGGTATTTTTAACAAGTTCCACAAAATCAAACCGCGAGGTATTCAGATTTAATATATGACTATCTATTCTGGAGACGTCCAAAATATCGTTGGTTAGCTTTTGCAATTTCTTTGCGTTTCTATATATCACTTTAATGTCATTTTTCAATTCGGACTTATCGATCTCGCTAGTGTTATTCTGAAGGCTACGATTAATCAGATCAGAAAGTCCCAGAATGGGTTGAATTGGTGTACGTAGTTCATGGGCAGCTATATTAATAAAATCATCCTTGAGTTTTTCGTTTTCCTGTAATTTTTTAAGATTTTCTTTGATTAATGAATTGGCCTTTTTTAGATTACATACTGTATTGCATGCTTGACATAATAAGTGCAATAATATTTACAAAATATCCTACGTCTTTAAGAACATGTGCCATATTGTGGGCAGTATCAAAAGACATAGCAGAAAAGGCCATGACGACCTGCGTAAATATATCAATTACAAGATACAAGGCAAGTCCTTTATACACAACATCTTTTTTTTGATAGAGTTTTTTCTTGTAAAAAAAGAACAATACCAAACAGAATAGTATTAGAGGAGGAATCTCGTACGGCCTATGCACTGAATAATCATCTAAAACAGATGAGGGATAAACCAAAAAAAGTGAGCTTACAGCCGTTACTATTGCGATAATCCCCAAAATGGATATATAAAAAATTATACCATCTTTTTTTTCAGTAATGGCCTTTTTTTTCATTTCTTCTTGTGTATATGATGGTGATCTGATATCAGACACTTGTTCTATTTCTTCTCTTTGAGATAGCGACGAATATTTTAAAATAGCAATTAGGAGCATCGCACCAAGGAAGAAACGTCCAGCAAACCAAGTTTGAGGAATAAAATACTTTATGAATAATATATTCTCTATTAAAGCAAAAGATACTATAACATGGAACAAATCAATTGAAACACTAATGAAAAATCCTATACCAACAAAAAGACTAAATCGATCTCGTAGAACCCTATAGCGCAAAATGTAATAAAAGGATAGAGCCGAGCCTAGTATTACTGCAATCAATTCGATGTAAAAATGATGTATCTCTGAAGAAACCCATAAAGTAGGATCTAATGAGATAGCTAAGAACAGAGACAGCAGTAGAGATGGCAAAACTACTAGTTTAATTAGACTTGATAAAATTGAATCCTGGGAGAAAATATGATTGAGATTTTTCAAAAACATCATCTTTAAACAATAATCATAAAAAAATTGAAAATATTTGACAGGTTAGGAAAGTCTACTGGTCTATTTGTTATGAATTCAAGTCCTAATTTATTTTCAATACCAAAGACAGTAAAAATTAACGAATCCAATACTGTCAATTACCAACGATTGGCTTTGGATAACTTCTTTTTTATGATCGAGATAAACTGTTCACCGCTTAAAGGTTTTCTCACAATTTCAGTCATTTTTATTTCAGGCAATGCTTCCACGAACTCGCCAACCAGATCCAGAGCAGTTACAAAAAGAATATTCAAATATGGATCTATCGCTTTGAACCTGTAGAATAGCTTTATTCCGCTCACCTCAGGCATTCTTATATCCATAACCACCAAGTCATAATTATGTGAATTTTTTTTTGCCAAGTTTTCTAGAGCCTCAATAGGATTTGAATAAGAATGTACTTGATATCCTTCCTTTTTTAACAGTGAATGATATGTGTATAGAATATCCTCGTCATCATCTATTAATAAGATATTGTACTGTTTGTTTTCTATTTGACTCAGGTCGCTTGATTTCATTTGAAGGGGCTTGATGCTTGAGTGTTTCACCTCGTTTGTTTGCGATTAATATTTTTCTATTGTCCATTATTGTGTAATAGGAAGTAATATTTTTGCTACTCCCATCCAATGATAGTTTAATCTCAGATATTTCAAATTCTTTACTAAAAGTCGAATTGATTAATAAAGTATACAAGTTCTTTCCTATTACTAATCCATTTGATTTAGACAAGCTGTTTATTTTGGCACATTCATTTACTACCGAGCCAAATAAGTCTACTTCCTTGTTATTAGACCCCAAGGCAACTTCTACTAACCCATAATTCATACTAATTCTATAATTGATTGGAGGCAAGTCTTCTTCTGCCAGTTCTTGATTCAAAGGTTTGTTTGATTTAATCATTGAAGTGCTGCAATCAAAAACGTTTTGCAATGCCTGTTGATCATCAAGATTTGATGTTTTTGGAAAGTAAAAAAACAAATTATCTCCGCTATTTTTAATAATTTTTCCATGGTATTGAGTAAGTATGGTACTCATGGAATTCAAAAAAAGTGAATAATATTTTCTTAACTTTTTAGGGTCTTTTATTTTTGCAGTTTCTTGAGTGGAATTAATTATATCGATAAATCCTATACAATATTGTTGTGTGAAATTAATAAAATTTATTTGTTCTTGATTACTTTCTTTAGTCAAACTATTCGAATCTGAATTTGATCTTGGAATACCACCACTGGAACTATTGAAAGTATTTTCAGAGTTATCATACTTATTGTAATTAGATAGATTGTTTAGGTTATCTATCATGTTTATATGGATGATATGGATCAGGTACTATTTATGGTTGTTGTTTAATATTGCAAATATATACCAATATCATTCTATAAGGTTCGTTTTAGTGAAATACTTGAAATTTTGGTCACTGTGGTTCAATAGACTAATAACTATAGCTTATTAAAACAAGGTTTAAAAATATTGCTATTGTAAAACTATAATGCTAATGCTATTAGCTATTAGAAGTTAGATCGCAAAAATGAAGACAATGACATTATATCTTAAGGATTTGTGGATGTTGTGAGATTATGAAGACGTACCCTTTGGGTTGATGATACACAATCCTGTCACCATAATTATTTCATCATATCTGCAATTCTTTTTAATAATTCTTCGAGTTCAATCGGTTTTTGGATAAATAAATCTCTACTTAATTCATGATAGTCTTTTTCTCGAAATTGTTGATAATATGCCTCGCTAGCAGTCAAAAAACACACTCTAATGTTATTGTCCATTTCCTTTATTTTCTTGTACAAATCAAAACCATCTATATATGGCATCTTAATATCAAGAAGTGCAATATCGTAGTAGTTTACCTTGAAATTTGACAAAGCTAACATAGAATCATTAAACGCATCCACTTCAAATCCATGAATTTCTAGGATACGTTTAAAAGATAAGGTAATGTCATCCTCGTCATCTACTATAAGAATTTTTATTTTATTTTTTTTGATTTTCATCTCATATACTCACTCCAGAACTATTTTGAATCAGGTCGGTTTTAATTAATGGGATTCTAAAAGAGAAAGTTGCACCTTTCCCATCTTTATTATTTTCAGCCCACATACTTCCACCATGAGACTCAATAATATTCTTTGAAATGTACAACCCCAATCCAGTACCTTGAAACGATCTAGTGGAAAATTTACTAAAAAGATGAGGAAAGATTTCTTCCGAGATCCCACTTCCAGTGTCTTTAATGATTATTTCTGTGTATCCATACGCATGTGGACCATCTCCTTTTGATATCTTAAGAGTTATCCTGATCAATCCATCTTTTTCAATGAATTTTATAGCGTTATCGAGCAAATTTGAAATAACCTGAATAATTCTCTCCTTATCAGCATGAATAAGAGCATCGGGCCCTAAGATTTCATTCTGTAGAGTATAATGCAATTTTATATGCCTTTTAAAAGTAGGTTTTTTTAACTGTCTTGTGTAATCCTTTATGATGGTAGTTAATAAATCGTTTAAGATAAAATTCTCTTGATGTAATACAAGTTTGTTGCTTTCGATTTTAGTAACATCTAAGATATTTTTTATCAGAACGTTGAGTCTTTTAGCGTTCCTATAAATCGCTTCTATGGATTCATTTTTATTAACATCATATTTTAATAAATTTGCAAAAGTCAAAATGCTTTGTGTTGGAGTTCTTAGCTCATGAGCAGCTATATTAACAAACTCGTCTTTTGCTTTGTCAGCCAGTCGCAGTTTTTTTATGTATTCCTCTTTAAGATTATCTGCGTCTTTTAGTTTTTCATATAGCTCGGTTTGTTTCCACAATGTATCAAAAATGGTAACAAATGATATAACATTTGGTTGACTTGTAGAATATATTGCCGAGCCAACTGCGTCGGTAAATTTCTGCTTTGTGTCATTCTTTAATTCCACTATCAGCGAGTACTTTCCATCTACGACCAGTATATTTATCGGCGCATCAAAAGGCGATTCGATACGTCTAACTTCAATTTTGTCCGTTTGACTTAGATTATCAATCTCATTTTCTGCATTACTAAATGATGGAGTAATTATTCTTATTTTTACATTTCTATTTGAAGCGTCTATCAAAGATTGCATTAATCCATCATTTTCCTCTCTCAGAAAAACAGTGGAAGTTGTAAGAATAAGCATTATTTCAGTAACACTGGATTTTAAAATATCAAAATAGATGCTCTTTATTTCGAATGGATTTTTAATGACATCTACAATTTCGGGAACGATGCCCTTCTCAATTTCGTCAATTTTCTCTATTGCAGAAATAGATTTATCCCATAGGTTCTCAAAAAAGAAATTATGTTGTTCTACCACTGCCGTTGAATTACTGTATACCACTTGAGACAATAATTGTAAATTTTTCATTGTCGCTGATGCGATATACTCATTTTCATTTACCGCAAAATTTCCTTTTAATCCAGGTAAATGATGTACTGCAGCTATCTTCAATAATTCTTTACAAAAAGCAATATTTTCTTTAGTTACCTCGGTAATAAACCTGCATTTTACATTTCTTTTCTTCAAGTCAAACATCCCTTTATTAAATACTTCTATGCCAATCGCGACGGAAGGCCAGTACTGGTCTGCACAAATTAACAGATTGTTTGTAGAATTATTTAAGACATTGAGGATTGTTTTGGTGGACTCTTCTAATCCTTCTGCAGTACCTATTCCCTCCATCTTATCTAAAAAGTTATGCATACATATTAATTTTTTATATAAAATGGTATTAAATGGTTTAGATTGTTTTATATTGACAACAATATAAAATGAAGATACCAAAGTAGATAAGGAAATATATACGAAAATTGTAACCCATCCTACCGCTACAATAATACATTTTGCACTTTGACCAATATCATAATTATTTTCCTTCTTTAATTTAATTGCATTTGCGTTCCATGTATTTACATGCATTGTAATCATTAATAGATATGCGATTGCTGCTACAGTTAAAACCATCTTATCCTTTATAGTATTCATTTTGGATTGACTGTTCAATATCTATCAATAACAAATATCAATTATCAAATAAAAGTGATACTACTAATGCTACACTGATTTTATTAGGTTAACAAAACCAAAAAAGACACAAAACATAAAATGACAATACTTTTTGTTATATCTAAGTTAATCTAAACTTGGTTTTTAGATAGAGAAAAATTTGAAGTAATTTAGTTTGAAATTAATCGTAGTGATTTTCTTATATTAATGATGTTGCTTTAAGGGCTACAGGTAATTGAAAAAGAATACTATTCCCAAGAAGTTCCCTTTAATTTTGCATATTTTAAATAAGCATTATTCTTATCTAGTCCTTCGGTATTGGCATTTGAAAGATTTGCTTCAACAAAAATAGTTTTGTACATATTACTTTCCCTAAAATCTGAATTCTGTAAATCAGACCACATAAAATTAGTATTGCTTAATTGGCTTTTAACAATATTAGAACCCTTTGCTGTAGCGTACATAACCAAAGCGTCAGACATATCAGAACCTTCAAAAGTAGTTTCGGACAAATTAGACTGTACGAAATTAGTGCCCACCACTATTGAATTTGTAAAATTACATCCAGTAAAATTAACACCATTAAGATAAGCGTTAGAGATATCTTTATTTGAAAAATCAGTTCCTGTAAAGTCTAATTTTAGAGTGAGATTTTCTAAACGCCACTCATTAAATTCGTTTACTTTTTCCTCAAGGAGTAGTGTAAGGCCCTCATCTTGTTTGAGATCAGACATTTTATAGTACTATTTTTTCGAGAATCAATATTAATTTGTCGATTTTTATAGTTACCAGCTCATCTACAGATATGAAATAACATCATATTTCCCTGTGGAATATAGATAGTCTTCTTTTTTATTGAATTTGAATCGGTAAACATCAAAATTATCCACCGGTCAAACTAGTAAACTTGTTATTTCTTTTTACATGTGCGATATAATCGAGATTTGCTATTGCTATCATAGCAGATTCTCTTACCTCCTCACTCTCATCATTTAGTGCTCGCTCAAGTGTTTTTCGTGATTGCTCGGATCCTATAACCCCTAATGCTACTGCGGCTTCATGTCTAACAAAAAAACTTGGGTCCTCTATCACAGCTTTTGATAGTACTTCTATTCCACTTGTGTGCCCTAATTGGCCTAGAGAAAAGGCCGCTTCGTGTCTTACAAGTTGGTCTGAATCATTTAATAGAACTCGTCCAATAGGTTCAATGGCTTTTTCTCCAGAAATATCTGCTAGTATGCATACGGCTCTAGTTCTTATTACATAATCCTTGTGGTCAACTAGATTCTTAAAATATGTCTCGTCTCTATTATCAAAGCGTTGTTCCATTTCCATTAACAAGTCCAATCTATTATCCAAATAGATTTAGACAAATTACAAGGATTTATAACGGTTTGTAAAATTCTCCCGCATGATAATTTACCATACATCTTTTTTTCCTAGCTTATTACATTGACATCCATATGCCTTTGTAAACCAAAAGGGATTCTAGAACATCAGAATAAATCTACAAATATAAAATGCATAATCCTATCCCTAAATAAATATGCGTGTAAGATACTGGAGGCTCAGCCTAAATGATTTAAGAGATGGAACTTATCCTATTGACAACGTAAATCATTGGGAGATTAAATGTTTACAAGGAGACCATGAGCATTTTGGTGTATTTTGGTATAGATACGGGACACCATTTGATAAGGAACCCGTTAATGGAATATGTTTCTACTACAACGAGATACCGATTGAAAAGGTTAAAGATATTGCAAATTTTCTCAATTCAAAGTTTGGGGGTAAAGTAGCATATAGACAAACAAGGGGATTCTTGCAAGGATCTAAAGAATTTGCAGATAAACAATCTATAGCTCAACTCGCAGAAGAACTGAGTTCAAGATATAATGCACCTATTGAGATGACACTTGAATTTGAAAGAATAGATAAGGACCAACAAGAAAAAATAATAACTTTGCCCGCTAGCAAGGGATTACCTATAGTTGGCCCTGATTAACATTTTTTCTTGTTCACAAAGACGATTGTAGCATTCGAATCAAGATACCTATATATTATTTGAATTTCACCGTTTAATTGGCCTTGTAACCATGAGTAAAGAAAAAATATTTGTCGAAAAAAAATTGAGAGGTTCTGGAGGATATGCAATTGCAAAGGTTAGTGACGACGAACAAAAGAAAGCAAATTTGGGTGGTCCTGAACTTTTTTTGGCAGGCATAGGCAAGTTAGATAAAGACAGATTTAAAAAATATTATTGCAACAAATGTGAAAAAGAATATCAAGGAGCGCCTAATCTTGAATTTGAAAACCCCAACGAAGATTTGGGTGAGAACATAATATTAAAAGAAAAAGGAGAATACAAATGCAAAAACTGTGATTACATTATAGCACAATATAGAAAATTTGATGAATCAAAAGATAATACTAATCTTGAATCAAAAAAAGAAGTACAAGAAGGAGGGAGGAAGAGAAGTAGAGCAAGAGAAGGACAGACTTGATGAAGTAATAGAAACAGAAAATAGAAACGAGAGCAAGAGCAATACGAGTAATTCTATCAATCAAACTGAAAACAACAATGATGATAAAGCCATTTCAGATGTGAAATCCACGTATGTGCATATTGAAAAAATAATTGGGATGTCAACTTATGATAATAATGCACACTTAATTGGCAAAGTACAAGAAATTGGTTTAAGAAAATTATTAGATGGAAATGTTGAATTTAGTTTCAAGATAAAAAATTCAAACAATGAAATTAAAGAAATAGAATGGAACAAGATTTCTAAAATAGGAGACATAATTATTTTGGCAGATCAAAATTCACCTAACGAGAATAAATCAAGAGGTTCTGGAAGTATTCATAACGTTAGTAGTGGTAATAGTAATACAGACATCAATGGTTCCTCATCCACATCGTCAACAACAGCAAAATTAGATGGTAAAACGTGTAGAAATTGCAAATACAATAATGAAGCGGAATCCATTTTTTGTGAAGAATGTGGCAAAAAATTGGAATGAAATAATTTATTTATTTATTTTTTTAATCCAATCCTCACATCCACTACCCGTGAACCACGTCCTTCTTCTAGGACCAGTAACGGATTAATATCAAATTCTTCGATTTCTGGAAAATCTATGATTAGCTGAGATAATCTTAGCAAGCAATCAACTACGGATGGAATATCTGATGATTTTTCACCTCTAACACCTTTCAATAAAGAAATTGTTTTGATTGAATCCACCATTTCCCTGGCTTCTGATTCAGAAATAGGAGCCAGTCTGAAATTTACATCCTTCAAAATCTCAACGTAGATTCCCCCTAATCCAAACATCAACAGTGGCCCAAATAATTTGTCTTGTTTTGCACCAAGGATTAATTCTTTGGAATTGGTCACCATTTCCTGAATCAACACGCCTTCAATTCTTGCGTTTGGATTATAATTTTTTACACTAGACATGATAGAATTATACGCATTTCGAACATCATCGGTATTTTTTAAACCAACTTTTACACCACCCGATTCTGATTTGTGAATAATGTCTTTTGAAGATATTTTCATGACAACAGGATAACCAATTTCTATTGCAGATTTAACAGCATCATCTTCATTATTTACTAGCATACTTTTTGGAACTGGAAATCCATATGCTTGAAGTACAGCATAGCCCTCATCTTCCAAAAGATTTGTTCTGCCCTGTTCGTAAACGTTAGATATAACATCCTTAACCTTCTCCTTATTAACTGAGAAAGATGGTATAGATTCTTTTTTGCTGTTTAACCAATTACTAAACCTATACATCGAATCTAATGTTCTAATGGCAGGTTCTGAATACATAAAATGAGGTACTCCTCCTTCTGACAATATAGATTTGTTTTCAACACCCTCAGCCAAACCCATTAATGCAGCTAGCATTGTCTTTCCACTATTCTTTGATGTTCGAATTATTGTTTTGGCTAATTCATTATAATCTAAAGTCGCAGATGGGGTACACATTGTTACTACAGACCCAACATTAGAATTAGACAATACTTCAATCAATACTTTTTCAAACCTATTGAAATCCGCATCGCCTACTATATCAACAGGATTTCGTGAGGATCCATGCGGCGGGATAACTTTAGATATACTTTCCCTCGAATTAGAAATATCTGCCATTTGTATGTTATATTTGGAACAAGAATCGGTGGAAATGATTGCAGGTCCACCCGCATTAGAAACAATTACTACCCCCATATTATTCATTGGTAAAGGTTGTTTTGAAAAAGCAGTCGCTAATTCAAATAATTCCTGCATTGTATCTACCCGAATCACACCAGCTTGCTTAAATACAGCATCGTATACTTCGTCTGAACCCATCAATGCACCTGTATGAGACATTGCGGCTCTGGCGCCTTCCGGAGTCCTACCAGCTTTTAAAACAATAATTGGTTTTCTTTTTTCCAAAGTAATTCTTTTAGAAGTATTCATGAACCGTACGGCCATCATGAATATCCTCTAAATACATCACAATTACTTTGGTATAAGGATCATCTTCTAATAATTCAAGTATATCAGTTTCATTCATATCCACCTTGTTTCCCATGCTAATTACTTTGGAAAATCCTATTCCCTGAGCTATTGCATCCTCTACCGTAGCTGCGCAAATAGCTCCACTTTGAGAAACAAGAGCTATTTCACCATGTTTAGGAGTAATTTTCAAAAATGTTAAGTTCATAAGATTTTGATCGGTAAGACTCATTATTCCAAGACAATTGGGCCCTATTATTCTAATTCCATATTTTTTACCAATATCTTGTACTTGTTGTTCCAATTTTGCACCAGTTTCATCAACTTCTTTAAAGCCTGCAGAAACAATTATGCAAGATTTTATATTTTTTTTTCCTATTTCTTCCATAACTGCAGGAACGATTCTATTTGGGGTGGCGACTACCGCAAGGTCAATGTTGTCATCTACATCAAGTACGCTTTTGTAGGCTTTTATGCCAGATACCGATGAACTAGTTGGGGTAATCGGATATATTTTTCCCCTATAGCCGCTCAATATATTGGAAAAAATAGCTTTACCTACTCCAGGTTTTTCTGATGCTCCTATTACAGCAATAGAAGATGGTGAAAGGAAAATGTTCTTTAAATTTTCATTACTCAATAAAAAAAAGTATATCATCTGGTTATAAAAATATTAAAAAAATTTAGTTTTTATATTAAAGAAATATTTATCATCATAGCTAAATGTCTTCAAACAAGTTGACCATAGATATTGATACTCATGGACTGATAAGCGATCTTCAGAAATTGATAAAAATTCCGAGTGTTTCTGCAAGAAAGCAAAACTTGGAAGAGTGTGCCAAGGAGATCGTTGCAATGATGAAAAGAATAGGAATCAACGCAGAGTTGATATATTTATGATGATCAGAAAAATTCTGCACCTCCTCCACTAGTTTATGGAGAAGTCAAATCCAAATCAAATCCAAATGGGAAGACTTTATTATTTTATAATCATTACGACGTACAACCAGAAGAACCTAGGGATTTATGGGAATATGAACCGTTTGAAGGTAAAGTAGAAGGGAATTTGATTTATGGGAGGGGTGCTTCCGACGATAAGGGTGAACTTGTAACCAGATTAAAAGCAATAGAGTTTTTTCTAAAACAAAGAGGCGATGTTCCAATGAATATAAAATTTCTAATTGAAGGAGAAGAGGAGATTGGAAGCAAGAATATATCAAAATATCTAAAAAAATACAATACAAAATTCAAGACCGATGTAGTTATTTGGGAATTTGGATATATCGATCAGGAACAAAAACCCATTATCAGTTTGGGGATGAAAGGTCTTTTATACGTAGAATTGACGGCACAAGGTGCCTCTAGAGATGTTCATTCTAGTTTAGCTGTTTTGATAGAAAATCCTGCTTTGAGAATTGTCCAAGCATTATCAACATTGGTCGATAGAGAGGGAAATATTTTGATAAAGGATTGGTTTAAAGAAGTCAAAGAATTATCTGAAGAGGAAAGTTTGATCATAGACAGCGAGCCATTTGATGAAGAAAGTTTTAAGAAAGAATACGGAATAAGCAAATTTATCAATAATATTAGCGGGAAAAGAGTAAAGAAAGCTTTGACCAGTGAACCAACATGTAACATAGCTGGATTAAATTCGGGATACTCAGGACCGGGTGCAAAAACCATAACGCCTTCAAAAGCAATGGTAAAGATTGACTTTCGTTTGGTTCCAAATATGGACCCTGGTCTTCAGTTTAAAAGGCTAGAGAAACATCTAGTAGAAAACGGATTTGAGGATATCAAAGTCACGCTTATTCATGGAGAAGCCGCTGGAAGAACTGCATTAGATAATCAATATGTAAAAATAATTGAAAAATCTGCAAATGAAATTTTTGGAGATTCAATAATATCAATTTCATCTGCAGGTACTGGACCTATGTATGATTTTATTGATTTACTTAAAGCTCCTTGCATTTCAATTGGTGGGACCTACATATTTTCAAGGATACATTCGCCCAACGAATTTGCCAAGATCGACCTTCTTGAAAAAACTACAAAGTGTATGATAAAAATCATTGACAATATTTCGACGACTGTAACATGATACATTTTTTTGGATTTTACTTATAAGGATGAAACAAGCTTTTACTAATATTGGGTTTTGAAGATAAGATAGAGAAAGACTATCTAGCAGATTGGAAAGAGACAGTTATTGAGAAAGTGCAAGAAAATGATGACATAGTAAAGATAACTGAATATGTACTTCATATTGCTAGAATTATCGATTATCCCAACCTGAAAATATCAGAATACATGAACATGATAAATGAGATGGGAAAAGAGTTAACCTCCCAAATAAAAAATACAAAAGGTATGAGACCAACCCACATTATTGAAAAATTGAATGATTTTTTCTTTGATGATAAAAAATTTCAACCAAATATTAGTGATTATTATAACCCTGTCAATAATTATTTAAACATAGTATTAGAAAAAAGGACAGGAATTCCAATAACGCTATCATTAATCTATATCCACCTTGCTAGTTATATGGATTTTAAACTCCATCCCGTCAATTTTCCATCTCACTTTTTAGTCAAATATATACTAGACGAAGATTCGGACGAATCTATAGTAATTGATCCATTCAACAAGGGTCGAATCATGGATGACTACGTCTTACAAGATCTTTTGAACAAGGCATATCCTAGGTCTACCATTTCTTTGTCTAGCGATTTGATGAAGAAGACAAATTCGCTACAAATCATAATCAGGGTCTTGAATAATTTGAAAAATGGATACATGGAAGTAGATGATTTAGACAAAATAATGAAAATAAACGAAATGATTCTCTCCTTGGATAGCACTAGTTCTGAAGCACTCAGAGACAAAGGTATAATCCTATATAGAAATAAGGAATATCAGCAAGCTTTAGAAATTCTTTATAAATATATAGATTTGAATCCAGAAGCAATCGACATTGATAGAATATTGGATTTAGTAAAGCAAATTAGAAATATACTTACAAAGTAGATTTGAAATTATAATTGATATTGAAGATATTCTTAGAATGGTTAAATAAGGTATTTTTGCCTAGTCGGAATCATGTGACGACTGACCATGAATTTTCATTTCTCCATGTCATCTAGTTGTTTGTTAAATTATTAATATATTAAAGTCACAATCAATCAATCAATCCATCATAAAACGATACAGTAATTTCGTATACATATAATATATAAAAGCTTTAATTGAACAGAAAAAGAATCTATCCGAATTGATTGTCAAAATTGACATTTGGTATTCGAATTTTAGGAATACTACAATAGATTTTTCTGACATCCGATTTGTATCAATCAACACATCCAATCATAATTGAGAATAGATCCAACTAATGATTAATAGTAAGTGGTAAAGAAACTCAAGATGCTACAAATATGATAAATTTCGGTTGTAATAATAGATAAACCATCAAAAAGGATCAAAATGGAAACTCTATCTTGCATGTTATGTCCAAATGTAATCTATCTACTAATTTGTAAGTAATCTAGTCAAACACAATAAATTTAGATATTTTTATTTATTTTGAGAAACAGATCTTTAGCATTTTTTCTGGCTTCTTCAGTAATTTCTTCGTTAAAAATTGTATTGCTCAAAGAATCAAGTATTACTTGCCACTCTTTTTCGGTTAATTGAATACCCTTTTTATCAATATTACCCATGGTAAAATTTTTCAGTTTTCTGTAATAAAATCTTATTTGCTTCTAATAGGTTGGCTTGCAAGTCTTCGAAAATGAATTAAACAGGGCAGTAATAATAATAGTAGCATTAATAATGATAACTAACTAGTTTATTGAATTAAAATTAAGAATTAAAAAGGTATCAATTTCTAACCACTGGCTTTCTCAGATCTATTCTCAGGTTCTTTTCGATATTATGTAGAAACCATGAGCAGAAATAATCAAAGCGGCCAAAGACATCTTTGTAGCAAATACCAAGTTCCACGGGGTATTAGGATTAGGATAGGGCATAAATAAATCATCCAATCTTAATTCACCATTAACTAAGTCAGCAGTGATTAATGCGTTCCATATTATAAAATTATAAAAGAATTCATAAATTGAAATTATTAGTATTGCAAGAACTATCAATTGCAAAATGGATCTTATACTTTTTGGGACATTTTTTACCTTATCTTCTCCGAGTTTAGTAACGCAATACCACGCTACCACAGAAACGATCATAAGATAGGTTACCAATTTTGCTAGCCCCTTTACTGGAAATTCGGTATTAACCAATACCTCCCCTATTATGACCTTTCCAGTATTCAAATATTCATAAAGACTCACATATAATGAATAAAATGTAATTGCAGCCATAACAAATGCACATAAATAAAAAATGACGAGATAAAATCTCCTAGAAAGAAGTTCGTCTTTTTCTATGGTTAATTTCATTTACATTAGAACCGATTTAATAACCATTATAAAAATAGTATTTTATAGAGAGAAAACCCCAGTTTAAACTAATTCGTATAGTATTCTTGATCACTGTAGATTCTCAAATGTTTTTAGAATTTTGTTAATATCGGTTTCAGTTATCAGCGGGTGAACAGGCAATGATAACACATGATTCCAAGCCCAAACAGTATTAGAGAGAAAAGTATCAGAGTTAAGATCATCAGAGTGATTATAATAAGGAGTCTTATGTATCGGTGGATCATAATATACAGTAGCACCAATTTCTTCCCCAATAAGATTATTTTTGATCAACTCTCGTTGAGAATTTTCCTTGAACCCAATAGTAAAGAGGTACCAGTTGAATTTCTTATTCTCAGGTTCATGAGGCAATGTGAGTAAGCCTTTTTGTTCAAATTTCTTCAATCCATCAAGCAATAATTCAGCATTTGTTTTTCTCATTTGTAGCATCTTGTCTAGCTTTCGCATTTGAGCAATTCCGATGGCAGCACTTACTTCGGGTAACCTCAAGTTCAGACCAAATATCTCCGTATCATACCCATTTACCATACCATGGTTTCTTATCATTAGCAATTTTTCATACAGACTGTCATCGTTAGTAACAATTGCCCCCCCTTCGCCAGTCGTGAGCACTTTACTGGCATAAAAACTAAAACAACCTAAATTTCCCATTGTACCAGTTTGTTTTTGATCATACAAAGAACCTAATGATTGACATGAATCCTCTACAACTTGTAATGAATTATCTTTTGCAATAGAATTGATCTCATCCATATCAGAGGGATGACCGTAAAGATGAACTGGAATAATTGCTTTTGTGTTGTTATTAATTTTTTTTCCAATATCTGAAACGTCTATTGTGTAGTCATTTTTGTTTATATCGACAAAAACAGGCTTTGCTCCAGTAGCAATAACTGAATTGGCCGTAGCTACAAAAGTAAAGGATGGAAGAAGTACTTCGTCGCCTGGTTTAACTCCCAAAGACAACAAAGAGGCATGTATAGCAGATGTTCCCGAATTAACAGCTATTACATGCTTCACTTTGAGATACGATTTTAAGAGATTCTCAAATGCTTGAACCCGTTTTCCACCATTCTTAGCTGGAGAAGTCAATGCATTTTCATCAAGTACATTCATGACTTCTTGTTTAGCATCATCATCCAACCACGGCTTATTTATCGGAATCATTATTTGATAATTATTAGCTAACAGATATAAAAATCAGTAATAAACGGAATTAAATAATTAGAAATGTATCAGTTTTGTTTAGTTCAGTATGTTAAAGCTCATCAATAAATATTAAAAAGACAAATCAAAAACCTAATCAAATTGTGATTGTGATATTCAAATATCATAAAAATACAAACTTTTGTAATGAACTAACCATTTATCGGGCAATACATAAAGATTGTAAAACGTTAACACTAGATTTTTTATGCCATTTTGTGATTAAGCACAAACCATGGTATTCGGCGTAGAGGCAGAGGCCGTAATTTCTCCTAAATGGGTGAGGATACAATGTGTGTTAAAATATAATAGAGGGCAATAATAATTAATTTTAGTGCAGATGTGGCAGAGTGGTCATCCTAATGCAGAATTATTAGGACCATAGTAATGCGTCGGCCTTGAGTCAATAACAAGGTAGATTAAAAGAAAGCCGATTCGCCGTATGGCGATCAGGAGTTCAAATCTCCTCATCTGCGCTGAAAATTTTTAATTTTGATTCATATGGTCTGCTAAATCCTCTTCATTTTCCAATTAAGGATGAAAAAGCATACGGTCTAAAAATATATGGACCAAATCAAAAGAAAAATAAAAATAAAAATCAATGGTTATGAGTTGTGGGTCAACCAGATAGAGAGTAGTTAGCAGTTAGCATAGTTGCCGCGGATATAGAAACATAAAGTACTCTAATTTGCTATAGAATAATATTTTATATTGACTATAATGCAACTTATAGGTCATAAGATAAGATGATGAATAAGTATGTAGTCATAGTAATTGGAATTATAGTTGTAATAATAAGTGCATTAACAATACTAAATACTCCCTCAGATACAACGATCCTTTTACCTTCACCGTACGCAGAAGATAGCGCTTCTGCTGTCAAAGTTATAGCGGATGGTTTAGAGTTTCCCACAGGTGTAGCAGTTTTACCTGATAAAAGAATCGTAATAACAGAACAAACAGGAAAGACATTAATTCTCAATAGTAACGGATCTCAGTTGAATAATTACGAAGTAAAGGATAATTATTTTGATGAAGGCGCAGGATTATTAGGATTGGCAATTCATCCTCAATTTGTTAATAATCATTATTTGTATCTGTATTATACTTATAAAAATAATGAAAATCAGACATTCAACAAGGTTATACGATTACAAGAAAAAAATAACTCACTTAGTGAAACAGGGACAATAATCGATCATATACCGGCTTCAAAACTCCATAATGGTGGAGTATTAAAGTTTGGACCGGATGGAAAATTGTACATAGGTGTTGGAGATACTACAAATTCAGAGTTATCTCAGAATTTATCTAGTTTGGCAGGAAAAATACTCCGTATAAACGATGATGGAACCACACCCAATGACAACCCATTTCCTAACTCTTCAATTTATTCCTATGGACATAGAAATGTTGTAGGTATTACGTGGGACTTTAACAATAATACAATGTATGCTAGTGAAGCTGGCAGGATTGGAAATGATGAAATTAACGTAATCAAAGCAGGTGAAAACTATGGCTGGCCAATAGAAGAGTGTGGTAATTTAGAAGAAAGTTTATTCATTAATGCAGAATTTTGTTTTACGCCTTCTATATATCCCTCTGGAATTTTGATAAGCAATTCTACGGAACTAGATTACTATGGAAAATTAATTGTGGCTACTTTAAAAGGGGAACATTTGAGAAGTATTGATCCTATATCAAAAGATCAATCTTCAATATTAACTGGATATGGTAAAATCAAAGATGTGGCAGAAGATAGCGATGGATCATTATATCTGATAACAAACAATAGAGACTTTTTTGATAACGGTGGTGGTGCCGTCGATAAATTGTTAAAAATAGTTAAAAATGAGTAAAAATGAGTAAAAATTTGGATAAGAAAAAATTTAGAGATATGACTCATGAAGAAAGACTTCAATTTATCAAAGTAAAAACAAGCTTGGATGATAACGAAATTGATTTGTTTAGAAATACATCAATATTTAAATTTAATAATATCGATGGGATGATAGAAAACGCTATTGGAATTTTTCCACTCCCTATCGGAATAGCAAACAATTTTGTCATCAACAATAAGGGGTATTTAGTTCCGATGGCAATAGAAGAACCATCTGTGATAGCTGCTGCAAGCAACGCCGCAAAGATAGCAAGTAAAGGTGGAGGTTTTACGGCTCACGCAGATGATTCTATCATGATAGGGCAAATTCAATTAATCCCAAATAGCTCATACGATCAAACAAGAGTTCAAAATTTAATTGAGTTGATATCAAATAATAAGATTGAAATAATATCTCTAGCAAATACTAAAAGCAAATTTGCGAAATGTTTAGACATTAAAATTAAACAAGTCAATGATGAAAGCATAAACAAACTCGGACTGATGATAATAATAGAAATCATGGTAGATACCAAAGATGCAATGGGTGCAAATGTTGTTAATACTATGTGTGAAGCTATTGCACCCGAAATAGAAGCATTAACAGGATGTAAGGTAATACTAAAAATTTTATCTAATTATGCGACGCAACGCCTAGTAAAATGTAGAGCTGTATTTCCGACAGAATTAATTGGTGGAGAAGAAATTCTTAAAAGGATTTTATTTGCTTATTCACTAGCGTTCACTGACGTCCATAGAGCCGTTACTCATAATAAAGGAATTATGAATGGGATTGATAGTGTAGCAATAGCGACTGGTCAGGATTTTAGAGCTATTGAGGCAGGATGTCATGCATATGCGTGCAGAGATGGACGATATAGATCTTTGACTAAATGGTATCAAAATTCTAAAGGAGATCTCGTGGGAGAAATAGAAATTCCAATGGCGGTGGGAATAATTGGAGGGATAACAAACACACATCCTATCGTTAAAGCGTGTTTGAAATTAATGAATATATCAAATTCGCAGGAATTAGCAACCATTATTGCTGCTTCAGGATTAGCTCAGAATTTCTCAGCAATAAGAGCTTTATCTAACGAAGGTATTCAGAAGGGACATATGAAACTGCACTCAAAAAATATTGCAATAATCGCAGGAGCTACAAATGACAAAATAGAAACGGTCTCCAGAAAAATGGTTGAAGAGAGAAATGTATCGGTTTCAAGAGCCAAGGAAATTCTAGAATCATTAAAAGAAAATTAGCATTATGACTCGGTAGAATAAAAAATCGGATTAATAAAACAAATAAACAACGTAATAATTAGTATATTCGATATAGGTATCAAATATGGGTCTTATTAAATTCGTGGTGCCCAAAGGCAGTATAGAAGAGGCTACTTTTAAAATGATAGAACAGGCATGGCAATGCAGTGTTAGCGGAAGGGGTAGAATATACAGGGTAAAGATTGCAGACCCAGACATAGAGGTCAAAATTCTAAGACCTCAGGAAATTCCTACGTACGTACAAGAGGGATTTCATGATGTTGGAATAACAGGCAAAGACTGGATAAGGGAAACTAATGCTGATGTCAAAGTATTGTTAGATTTAGAATATGGCAAAGTTAAGCAGGTAATAGCTATTCCAGAATTTTTTGAGTTCAACAATCTTGATGAGTTGATAGATAATTTTGCTCAGAACAAAAAGACTTTGAGATTTTCAACGGAATATCTAAAATCAGCATCCTCATACATAAAATCAAAGGAGAGTTATAAGAAACACTTTGGAGATCTGGAACCCACAATAGTAACTCCTTGGTCTAGGACAGGTAATAATAAAATGGTGGAAATTTTTCTATCATTTGGAGCAACAGAGGCAAAACCTCCAGAAGATGTCGATGCAGTTTTTGACATTACAGAAACAGGAACCACCCTTATTCAAAATAATTTAAAAATCATAGATCAAGTAATGGAATCTACAGCAGTACTCATAGCAAATAAAGATGCGCTAAAGGATCCTATAAAAAAGGAAAAAATAATAGACATGATTGTCTTATTGAGAGGAGTAGTAGAAGCAAGAAAAAAATTACATATTTTCGTTAATGTAGAAAAAGACAATCTTGAAGAATTATTACGTATTCTCCCATCATTGAAAGGTCCAACTATTAGTAATTTAAGTAAAGAGGGATGGTATGGAGTAAATACCATAATAGACAAGAACGAGTTTATTAGACTTATACCAACTATCAGAAAAGTTGCTCAGGGGTTGGTAATTTTAGAACCAAGTCAAATATTATCAATGGATAAGATCATTCTAGATGATAAAGATGAAATAAAATTTGATTAAGATTATAAGAATTAAAGAACCACGAGAACAAGCTAATGAATTAAGAGAAAGATCTTGGAATAAGGATCTTTCAATTCCAACAAAGAATGTTCTAAAAATCATCGATGACATACAAAGAAACGGAGATGAAGGATTGTTAAAATGTATTGAGAAATACGAAAACGTTAAGATTGATTCATTTGTTGTTAGTAAGTCTGAAATTAAAGAAGCCTATGAAAACGTCTCAGCCAAGCAAATAAGAATAATAAAATACATGAAATCCAAGTTGGAGAAAAGTGAAAAAGCTGTAATCGATAATCTCAAGAATATTAAAATTGATTCGGATGGAATCAAGATAAACAAAACAATAATGCCTATTTTCAGAGTAGGATGTTATATCCCAGGCGGGAAAGCTAGATATCCAAGTACCGATAGTAATGTGTGCCATACCAGCAAAAGTTGCAGGGGTAAAACAAATCGTGGCTATTACACCACCCATGAAAAATGGAAAAGTGGACCCTTTGACTCTTGTTGCAGGGGACATCTGTGGTGTAGATGAGTTTTATAAGGTAGGTGGCGCGTACGGAATAGCAGCACTGGCTTATGGTACAAAGACTATAAAAAGAGTGGATAAAATAGTTGGACCAGGTGGTGTATATGCGTCTGTTGCAAAGTCAGTGGTATCAAAAGATGTATCAATAGACATGATAGCCGGTCCGACCGAATTACTAGTGTATGCTGACGAAAAGTCAAATCCACGGTATATTGCATTGGACTTGATCTCTCAGGCAGAACACAGCGAAGATACATTATGCGGGGTAGTAACGAAATCAAAAATGTTAGCCACAAAGATTTCTGAAGAATTAAGTAGAATAATTAAAGAAGATGAAATACCTAGAAGAGAATTTGTTGAAAAAAGTATAAATGATAATGGATTCATAGCATTATGCGATAATAATGAAGAAATAACAGAATTCATTAATGAATTTGCACCTGAACACCTTGAAATATTTGCAATTAATGATAAAAAAATATTGAAGGAGATTTATAATGCAGGATTGATATTAATTGGCGAATACACTCCATCATCTGTAAGCGATTATTGTCTTGGCTCTAATCATGTACTTCCAACTTATAGATTTGCAAAATCGAGGTCAGCACTATCTGTTTTAGATTTTATTAAACTAGTAAATGTGATAGAAATGAATAGGGATGCTTTAAAGAAAATCTCTCCAATCATAAAAGAAATAACATCAACAGAAGGATTATTTAATCACTATGAAGCGGTAAATGGAAGGATAAAATAATGGTGGATTGGTTAGATAAGGAACTTGCCCACATTAAATCACACAAACCTTATAAAAGGCCAGAAAAAATTCATGATTTCTATAAACTGGATTCAAATGAAAATTTAGTTTTAGAACGGAGATTTATAAAAGCAATTGCATCAAAATCTCTTCATGAAAGCGATTTTAGAGAATATCCATTAGAACAATTTGAAAAACTGTATATGAAATTAGCAGATTATACCAAACTAAGTACAAGAAATATTGGCATAGGTAGTGGGTCTGACCAAATAATGGATTTATTATTGTCAACAATAGGTAAAGGAAAAAAAGTCATAACAATAAACCCTACATTTTCTTATTTTACAGACAGATGTAATCTGTATAAAATACCCACTAAATTAATAGATCTTTCCGCTATTGATAATTCCTTTGACTTGGAACTATTTATCAAGAAAGCGAGAGACTATGATATAATATACATAGCATCACCGAATAACCCTACTGGAAATCAATTTAAACTTGACGATATTTCAAGTATAATAGATATTTTAAAAGACAAGTTGATAATAATCGATGAAGCGTATGTGGAATTTGCTGAGTATAGTTTATCTGATATAGTAACAAAATATCGTAATGTTTTAATTATGAGAACATTTTCAAAAGCTTTTGGTCTGGCTGGAGCCAGAATAGGATATATCTTGGCTAATGAAGAAATATCAGATGTTTTCAACCAATATATTCAATTACCATATCCATTAAGTAGTTTCTCCATGCAATTGGCAATTGAAGCACTTGAAAACATTCAGATTGTAAATAGAAGTATAGAAGCAATAAAGAGAGAAAGAACAAAAATGTTTGATAGGCTAAATAAATTAGACAAGATCAAAATATTTAAATCAGATTCTAACTTCTTTTTCTTTCAAACATTTAATCACTACAATAAAATCAAAAACCAATTATTAAATGAAAAAATACTAATAAAGAATTTTGGAGACCTTGGAAACTACAATGGAGCAATGAGAATCACGATAGGAAATACTGAGATGAATGATAAAGTAATATCCGTAATTGAGAAGTCATTAGCGACATAGACTATCTTTGGTTAATAAGTTATGAATAAAATTATACTGGCAATATCAGTTTTTCAAGTTATGTTATTCTCACGCGAATCATCACCAGTATTTTCGTCTGTATTATCAATCATCAATTTTTTTTGGGTATAGATACTTACTTCTTTGGGTACAGGAGTATCCAAAATCTTTCGAATTTTTTCGGCACGCATGTTTCCAAGACCTGGTACCCTGGCAAGCTCTGCTATCGAAGCATTCAAAACATTTGTAGGAGAATGAAATCTATCCAATAATCTTGTAGCTAATTTAGAACCTATTCCAGGTAAAGAGGTAAGAACATATAATTGTTGAAGAAGAAATGGATTTGACTTTTTTATCTTTTTAAGCAAAGGTCCATCGTTTTTGCTCCTAAATTGATTGGAAGCTAGTAAAACTAACAATTCAGCTGTATAAAATACAGAATCAGTATATAAAATTGGGATTCGGAAATCAAGTGCTACTTTTATCAAAGTTTCGTATGCTACTCGTATCTTATCGATAATTAATTTAGAATCATTTTCAAAATGCTCTCTTGTATCAAGGTCTGTTAAATTTCCTTCTATAATAATCAATGGCTTAGTATAATGATTTATTAAATCTGAACATTGAATAAATATGCGACCGTCATAGACAGAATTTATCAAATCATATACGGTTTTTCTTTCAATAACGGTCTCAGAGGAAACAATATAATCTCCAACTGCTAATTGTTTATAATCGACAAATACCCCACTAAGTTTAAGTAAATTAGGAACTCGACTATTTTTCTCTCGCTCATCTGCAACAATCCGAATAGCCAATGCAATAATAAAAAAGCATATTCTTAATTAACATTCATAAGAAAAAAGTTGTTATTGTGGAGGTTGATTAAATTTATTGGATTGTGATCCCCCTTGGGCCATATGCATCATTTGATTAATCTTATTTTCCACCTCTTTTAGATTTTCCTTGACCCTAGATTCTTGTTTGCCTAAAACTATAGTCCTGGTATTTGAAAGCTCTTTCTTTTCTTCTAGTTCTTTTATTAAATTATCCCTATCAGATTTAACCATCAAAGGGCCTGCAAGCTTGTATACGACATCATCAGGAGTAGTTTTCTTTAACTCCTCCAAGGCCCTTTCTGTTTCAGATATTTCTAGTTCAACCTGTTGTTTTTGCATCATTATTGCTTGAAGGTTTTGCTGTAATTGTTGCAATCTTGCAAGTTGCTCTTTTAGCCATGGAGGAAGCTCTTGTTCACTCATTGTTAATACAAAGTAACTAAATATTCACTAAGATAAAAATTATTACACTATTATATCATTTGTCAATATACAGTACAGAATATGCTAAATCTACTAGTCTCAAAAAAGATAGTAATGACGCACGGAATTTAGACATATTGTTACCGGATATTGACAATATAATATGGTTATTTTCTATAGAAACAGTAACATCAGTATCAAAATCAGGAGTGGATTGAATATCGCCTCTTAATGCAACAAAAATAGAATTCAAGGGTTTTTTTAAATTATCACCGTCATCGTTATTTGATGGGAAAAATCCCTTATTGTGGTTAATATGTTCTACATCAAAATAAATAAAAATTTTAGCCTTGAAGCTTTCCAAGATTTACGTCATAGGCTCCTGCTGCGACTTTATATTCGCATTTATTGCATTGCCATATACCCATCGCTACTCTTTTAAATTTTAATGAAGTACAGCTCGGACATCGTCTTTTTTGTTTTAATGTCCTATAGACCTTACCATATCTTTTTCGTACGGTAGCACCAAACTTAACACCCAAACCTTTTAGTGCTGTTGAACCCTTTTTTCTTTTAACCTTTAATTCAACTCCTTTATTTTAGAGCGCATTTCCTCTCCTTTAATTCTTGCTATTTCAGAGAATTGGACAATCTGATTGACAGAAAATGGGCCCGTAAAGCCTTTTTGTACAGCGACTATATTTCCATCGGATTGGGTTGTCATAGTTATGCGGGCATCCATGCAAGCTTCCTCTTCTGTTGTTGGATCCAACAAGACCGATTCTCCAATTCTAACTGCGGTAATAGATACCGGCATTGTAGTAATGGGTGGAGGCATAGTTTTACCAGTATCAACTACCTGTTCGTCTTTAATTTCATAGATCGGAAATTTACTTGTTAGAAGAGCAGCCACTACTGCATAAGAGGTAGCATCTAACAAATTACCATCGCTGTTTATTATACTACAGTCAACAAAAACAGTATAAACTATTTTTCCAGGAATCAAAACCAATTTATCTAAATCTAGCATTTGTGATTCGCGTATCCCTCTATCAACAACCCTTGATAATTCTATTGCGTCCTCGTCAGGAGGTCCAGGTTCAACATGGGGAGAGGCAGTAGGTAAAACTTCTGCAGACATAATCAATGCACCTTTATTTTCTAATCCTTCAAATGGTTCGCCTGTTTCAACTTTAACACCTGCTATAACTTCGGTATTACCTAGCTTTACCTTTGCAGAACCAGAGGCTTTGTCTATTATTCCTACCTCAATTTCAAAATTTCTGTACGATTCAAAATCGCGACCATCCAATCTTTTCCCTCTTGACAAAGCTTCTAGCATTTGTTGTTTTCGTAATTGTTCAACTATTACTGTAGAACGTTTAGAGGAGCTCATGCTTCTTCTTTCAACTCCATTTCATCACCAAAATACTTTTTCATTAGTGCTTCTTTTTGTATTTCGTATACCGACTTGCATCCAGTGATTGCTTTTTCCAAACATTCACTAAATTGAGCTGTAGTTAACTTACCATCCAACTGCAGCAAAGTAACTTGTTCCAAATTGGGCAAATAAGCTACAGGCATATCTGCATCTCCTTCTTTATCTTCAAGATCATTAATATCTAGTACAATATTGTCTGATAACCGTCCAGCAGCACAAGCAGAAACTAAATCACGCATATTAATTCCAGCATCAGCTAATGCTACTGATGCCGCGTTGATGCCAGCACACCTAGATCCACCATCGGCTTGCAATACTTCAACGAAAACATCAATTACTGCTCGTGGATAGTCACTTAAAATTAAGGATGGTTCCAAAGATTCACGCATTACTTTAGATATCTCCACTTCTCGTCGAGAGGGAGCGGGATTCTTTCTGGTATCTGTGGAAAATGGAGACATGTGGTATCTACACCTAAGAACACACCTGTCTGGAAGAGCCATATGTTTTGGATGAACTTCACGTGGCCCGTAAACAGCGACAATTATTTTATTCTTTCCGAATTCTATATAAGCTGAACCGTCTGCATTTTTTACCACGCCCACGGTAATCTTAATTGACCGTAATTCATCTATCCCTCTGCCATCGGATCTTTTTCCGTTTTCATCCATTAAAGCTAACTCTTTCAAATTATACACATCCTATTTGATCACTCTTGTTTTTTTTCTTTTTGATCGCTATTGCTATCGTTGTTGGATGACTTTTCAGAATTATCATTTCGATGTTTTTCCTTTGTACTGGAGCCAGATTTACTATTATTCGGTGTTGATGATTCATCGTTGGGTTGTGGTGGTTGTGGTTGTGTTGATGATTCATCGTTGGGTTGTGGTGGTTGTGGTGGTTGTGGTTGTGCTGATGATTCATCGTTGGGTTGTGGTGGTCATGTTGGTTGTGGTTGTGGTTGTGCTGATGATTCATCGTTGGGTTGTGGTGGTTGATGGTTGTGGTTGTGGTTGTGCTGATGATTCAGGACTGGAAGAAGCATTCATTGATTCTGGTTGTTCTGGATCAACAGGGTCTTGAACATTTAGTAAAGTCTTGACTCGTTGAGTAAGGTTGGTAGTATGAGACTCTTCCTCTACCATTTTAATAGCCTTTGCAGCCAAACTTAGACCATCTGGGTCTCTGCCTGTAACAACTACTATACCATTTTGACCGATTATCACTCTTGTTTGGGTAGCTTGTTCTATAGTTTGAATCATAGAACCACGTTTTCCAATTAATCGTGGAACTCGAGTAGGAGAAATTTTTATGAATTCACCGTAAGGGATCTTTCCTAAATCCTTATCTTGAACTGTAAGCATGGGATCTCTAGTTCTATCAAAAGATACAATCCTTGCAATAATTAAGTCGCCTATGCTTAGTTGTCGACCCATATCATCTTTGGCTGGTGAAAAATCTCGGCCAAATACATCTTGTGCGGGCAGGTGAGCGAAAAAGCATGCATTAATATCAACATCCCAAGATAAAGAAGATCGATCAATAATCTTCCCGATTACTAAGTCGTTAACACGTGGTATATAAACACCCGATAAAGGTATAACTTTAACGCCATCTTTACCAGCTTCAGCAATTCCAACTCTGGTAGATACCAAATAATTACCACTTTTAATAACATTCATCAAAGGTTTATAATTACCCTCAATAATTTTATCTCCAGGTATAACATATCTCCTCTTTATTTCTTGCATTTTAGATATTGTCTACCTCCATTAACAAAATAGATGTAAAATGAAATGTTTTCATATTTCTATATCTAATTATCTAGAATTTGTTCTATAATATAATCTGTAAGTAGTTATTCCTTAACTTGTGCGGATCCTTTAGTCAATGAACCTATGCGTTCGAGAAAGTTCCCTTTCATACCGGCATTTATTTCTATATTTACTTTTAAAGAACCATCTGATAGCCATTCTTCAGAAGTTAGAACACCTGAGCTTTTAATATAATTATAACTGGTGGAAGAAAACGAGCTTGGTATAAGAATAACAAGCTGCAACATTTCAGATTTTAATGGAAGAATTTTTCTAAGCGAGTCAACTATAGATTTGACCTGGTCTTCGGCTTTCTTGAAAGGATCGATCGTGACTCTTACATCCTCTAGTGCATTTTCTATTCGTTGAACAGGATGAGGAAGTTTTGTTTTAGGATCTACAAAATTTTTATTTATGTATTGAACAATCTGTTTTCGCTTGTCCTCTACCATTTTGCGCCTTTGATCTGTAGTAAGATTTAGCTCTCCTTTAAGTAATATTTGTTTAAGTATTTCATTAGAGTCACTAGTTTTGAAATGTTTATTTAATTTATCAACGGCAACTCGAGATCCTTTATTTGCATCTGAATATATTTCGTCTGAGACTAATACTGAAGACAAATCGGTTCGTTTACCTAATTTATATTCTAATGCAGGATCTGGCTTCACTAAAATTTCAAATTTATCATTTCCAATAGTTAATTTTACAACAGTAACTTTTGAATCAGCCATACAATAGAAAATTAACTGTGATATATTAATATAATAATATGCTTGGTAGGTTGCAACATTCCTAATAGATTCATTACATTTTTAATATACGTAAGATTAAAATTATTTGATTTGATCTCCATAGATTTAAAGGTTATTGAGAAACATGATGAAAGGATAACCATTAAATTTAATAACGTACCTCGTCAGTATGTAAATGCAATTAGACGACTATCAATTAGCGAGGTGCCTACTTTTGCTATTGATGACGTAGTTATTCTAGAAAATTCATCAGTAATGCATGATGAAGCAGTTGCTCATAGGCTTGGTTTAATTCCACTAAGGACTGACTTGAAGAAATTTTCATTGCCCGAAGAATGCAGTTGTAAGAGTTCCTTGGGTTGTACGAATTGTAGAGTATTATTGCAACTTGATGCAGAAGCTAATGAAAAAACTAAAACAATTACTACTTCAGAGTTAATTTCAGAAGATGAATTTGTAAAACCTGTAAGTCAGGATATTCCCATCATAGTACTAGCTCCTGGTCAAAAATTAAAGTTTGAGGCATATGCGAGGCTGGGATTTGGCAGGGATCATGCAAAATGGCAGCCTGCTACAATAGCAGTAGTAAAATATGGCGAAAATGAAAATGAAATTTTTTTGACTGTGGAATCTAATGGAGCATTAACTGCAGAGGAAATAATCATAGCAGCAATTGAGCAACTAAATAAAAGCATAAAAGACTTTGGCGAAACAGTTAACGCACTCCAGATACCAAACAACCTCTAGGTAAATTTATTTGGTACTTTATACTCTTTTTAATTGGAATAGCAAGTAATGTTTAACGATACTTTAATAGATAATACAGTTTGGATTCTACGTAAAGCATTTAAAAGTAACAAGGCACAGATTTGGAAAGCATTAGAGAAAGAATTTTCCAAATCTAGATCAAACAGGAGACAAGTTAACATCCAAAGATTGGATAAAATTACTAATAATGGGGATATAGTGGTAGTTCCAGGGAAGATTTTGGGCAATGGAACGCTGGGGCACAAATTAACAGTATATGCATATTCATTTTCAGAAACTGCCATAAATAAATTGAACACTGCAGGGGCAGAAGTTATTTCATTGCAATCATTAATAAGTAAATATCCTGATGGTAAAGGTGTAAAAATAATTGGCTAAGGAAACAAAGTTGGAGACAAAACCAGAAGAAGGTCAATCTCAACAAAATAAGCTTATAGTAGTTGATGCAACAAATTGTATTTCAGGAAGGCTATGTTCGAAGGTATCAAAATTATTATTGCAGGGTAACAGAGTATCCGTAGTAAATGCTGAAAAAGTGATGGTATCCGGAAACAAATATGAAGTCATCGAGAGTTACAAGAAACGATTAGAAGTTGGATCAATTGTTAACCCAATTCATGGTCCGTTTCATCCAAGAAGACCAGACACCATAATTACAAAAATGATAAGAGGCATGGTCCCAAAAAGAAAGTCCAGTGGAATGCAATCTTTTAAAAGATTAAGGGTATATATGGGCGTACCAGATGAGTTAAAAAATTCAGCAATGATATCGTTTGAGGACGCAAAAATTACGAGACCCGAATCATTTTACATATCTATGAGTGACGTGGCAAAACAGATAGGTTGGAAAGGAGTAGTTCAATAATATGAATAAAATAGATCTTTATCCGGGGCAAAGAAAGACATGTAGAGCCGTAGCTACCATAGTAAAGGGAAATGGAAAAATTAGAATTAACAATATCCCTGTAGAAGTTATTCAACCAGAAGTAGCAAAGGAACTCATTTTAACACCTACTAATATAATTGGTGAACTAAGGGAGAGAGTTGATGTTAATGTGCACGTCAATGGCGGCGGCTTTATGGGACAAGCGTTTGCCAGTGCAGTAGCAATTTCACGTGCATTAACAGGAGAAACAAAAGGTGCAAAAGATCCAAGGGATCATCCATTTACAAGAAACGTCAGAGAAGAAATCAAGAAAAAGATAACAGAATTTGATAGACATTTACTAGTAGGGGATCCAAGACAAACAGAGTCAAAGAAATATGGCGGCCCAGGGGCAAGACGAAGAAAACAGAAATCATACCGTTAATTTTTTACTTTTGGCATATTTTTTGATATCTTAATTAATACAAAAAGATAGAATACAATATGTCACACAATGGCATAGATATAGATCAGTATATTCTGTTGATTATATATCCCAGTATAGCATTTTTTGCAATAGGCTTTATCACAAGAAAAATAGATTTAAGAAAGACCATCACCTATGTCTTGCAAGCCATAATCTGTTTTTGCTTTTCGATTGGTTATTATATATTTATACCCTATGGCGGTGCTCAGGGTTTATCATTAATATTAGGACTATTTGGGATTTTATTAATATTTTTAGCAAGGAAAGAAAGAATTTCTCCAGTTACTACTACAGAAGAAGGGGAATGAAAGAGGAATGAATCTAAATTGTCAGTTTTTTAATTCTACAAGAACAGAAAAATGCAATTAACATCCAGATTTAGAATAAAAAATATCAATAACATAATAGAATTTTTGAACGAGGTACATGTTGGAAGATTAGCAACAATTGACGTAAACGGATATCCTCAAATAATTCCAATGAATTTTGTTCATACGGTTACAGATGTAAGCGGTAAAAATTTTAGCCTTGATTACGGGAAGCCAACATATCGAGAAGACGACGAGAGTGAAAATACATGCAATGATATCAAGATAGTAAACAATGTCTCTACCAAAAACCCGATTCTTTATGAACATGTAATTTATATGCATTCCCATCACAGGGGAGAGAAAATTGAGAACCTCCTGCGAAATCAAAAAGTAGGATTTGAGGTTGATAAGGAAATTTGTTTTTTACCTTCATACTATTTTCATCCTACCGATGCTTCTTTTGCGGACACATTGTATACAAGTATAGTAATAAAAGGAAAAGCATCTATTGTATCTGATAATCAAGAAAAAGCATTTGCAATGAACAAGATGATGCAAAAATATCAATCTGAAGGCAAGTATACGGAATTAAATCAAGATGCAAAATCCATTATACATCTAACAGTAATAAAAATTAAAGTTGATACAATTAACGGTAAATATAAAATCGGACAAGAATGGTCCGATTCCTTTAGGAGGGACATAGCATATAAGATTATTCAGAGAGAGGGAATTACTAGAGCAAGAGAAATTTTAAAGGATTTGAAAATAATCATACTAAAAAATGGTGAATTGGAATTACCAATTTCGTTAAATCTGGAGATATAATAGTGTCCTTAAAAAATACAATGGAATTTGCCATTAGTAATAACAGGTACGTTAATTTTTCATACCACAGATTTCGAAACTAAAAGCAATATACCCGATTATGGAGCTATCCTTTCGAATCGGGAAAAAATTATCAGTATATTTAGGCATTAATTCTTGTTTTAAAGATAATGCATCTTCTTTTGATATATCCAATCTTAACATATCTTTACCAAAGAGTAAATCCCATAAATCAATATCAAGAACTTCTTTTAATGCAATGAAAGAAATAATCCTGTTAGTATTTGCTTTGTCTACAACTATGAAATAGTTAAATTCATTCTCTTCAGAAAATGGATCAGGGGCGGTAAAACAATCTATATTGAAGTTACTAGTCAATCTTTTTCTCAATATGTGTGCAGAATAAGACATGATTGCTAGATCAGTAAGAGACAACGCTTTTACAGTAGCTAGAGTAGGCCCTTGGATATTTAATGAAAGCATATCTTAGGTAATAATGTAGGGTATTAATTATTTATGGAGAAATAAAAATTATTAACATAAGTTTAAAAATATAACACTTGCAAAGTGATGTAAGGTAAAAAGCCGGGGTACCGAAGCTAGGTAAGCAATCAAAAAATCCAGCCCTAAAAGGGGTCAGCCTCGAGATCTAATAAATGAGGAAGTAAAGGATAGATAGCTGATGTCCTTCCGGACTCGTGGGTTCGAGTCCCACTCCCGGCGCCTTAGTCGTGGATTCATACGAAGATTTTATTAACTTAAAGAAGACAAATAAAATTGATAATTTGCAAAACTCGCAGATCAGTCACAGACATTTTCAATCAATGCAAGAGATGAAGCAATAAGAGAGATAATTGAAGAATCCTGAATAGGTACTTCGTATATCAGTCCTAAATCAAATCTATAATCAAAAACCGTTCCTTAATGTAATTGATTGTGGTAGACTCATCCTCGACTAATGATATCTTAATCTTAGAATAAAATTAGACCACGTAGAAGATTACTCATTCATAAGTGCATGTGATCTTACTACAGTTTTGATGTCCTTTCTAAATTTTCTCATATTAGTGTCACTATTATATAGTATTTGTATCAATACTGTTGACTTTCAAAGCATTTATTTCAAAAAGAATTGTTTTAGTGCTTGGTCTTGTGATATTAAAGAGTAATCTAACTAGTCGACTTGTTTTTACGCCTTGAGCGGGTCTCCAGGCTTCTGCTTCTTCCACAGAGCCAACTAATATTGATATGACAACAAACATTGTGGCGATTCCAATACCAACTACTACAGGGATAAATTGTGGGTGTGACCTTACATTCTCTAATACCATTTTGATCCTGTTCATTGCTTTAATTACCAATATTGATCATGGATGAGATAATATGCTACCAACTTTTGAAAAAAAGTATTAATCTATGGCTTATCCATAGCAATTTTAGCTGGTTTAACATTTGTTATAGGTCAGATATTAGTCGAATATGGCAACAATGTATTAACTCAACAACAACAACAACAAAATAATCAAACATCAATACCACATAATGCAAAAGGACACGAGTCTCATCAAGTAATTATATTCCAAAATTCTAGTGATGGTTTAAAATATACAGGAATGGTTACGTTCAGTCTTTCAAAGCCTGCAGATGTTATTTCATTTGATGAGATTACGGACGGGCAGCCTACAAACGCAACCAAAAAGATTTGGGAAGTCGGAGACAAGAAATTTGTACCCAGCACACTTTTAAAAAATGTAACTGAGGGATCTATAAGCTTTAATGGAAGCGGCATACAAGCACACAGTACTTCAGGAGATAGATATACCGGTTCCTTTACTCTCAATGATGCCCCTATTAGCAACAATAATAGTAGTGGGATTCAATAGACTTTATCGTAATAATACATAATAAATACTAAATAGGAAGCCGCCCGCTTAGGGCGGAGCTATCATCTTCCGCAGTCCATATCATATGAAGAACCAGTAATATATACTATATCAACCCTCGGATTGGTTTTTACTGCCTTAAAACAATTTTGTCTTATAAATAAATTACAACATATATAGAATATATTTGGATAATTATAGATAATTTTGTGTCTCAAAGGACACATATTACTTTCTTTGAAAATTAAAATCAAATAGATAAATGAAAAGAATATATTATTTATTCTTCAATAATACCTAATGCAATTGGATTTAAAAGCGTCGAACTGATTCAAACTGAACTATGGAAATTTCAACGATCAAGGATTACTAATTGTAAACCAACGACTTTACCAAATGAGATAAAATAGGTTGGACTATATTCTAACCCATGTCATCATGCATTTAACCAAAAACCTGTGACAATGATTTTCATCTTTGCAATGGCAGAGGAGTGTAACGGTGTCATATTTTGATAATATGTCAGAGCGTTGGGACGGAGGTTGCTGTTGTTGATGTTGCTCTTCATGATTTGTATCGGAATTATTAGTCCTATCAAGCGAAGCCAAGTTATCTAAGGCCTTTAATGCTAAAGGATTGTTTAGTATTTCCAATATGTCCATACGAGAGTATTCATACTTCTTCTTACCCTCATGCTAATTGTGAAGGATGAGCATGAATGAGGGACTCCCATTACCTATGCTGTCCAATAAGCGGATGAAGAGGTGTTATCATTTACGTTCGCAACTAGTGAAGGTGACATGGTAAATATTGTTGTAATTCAGGCGCCGCTCTTATCGGCGCCAAAGTCTATGGATAGGCCATCATGCTAATGGACGACTTGATGCAAAGTTAATGATAAGCAACAATCCTTTCAGACAGAAGAATAAACATGACCTTTCTGTTATTGACAGAATAGAGGAACGAATGCATTCTTTGTTGTCAGACATAAGAAGTATCATTGTTCCTCTAATGGCTCCCTCGAATATTTTACCTTAAGAACCAACATACAAATATTTAATGATGCTCCAATGGAGTTGCCAATAACAATAACAATATCTGCTCTTCCAATTCCATAAATAACCCATAGAGAAAGACCAGCAATCAAGACAAGAAGAAAACGAATCGATACATCCTCCGTATCTTTTGTGTTTAATGCTTTTTTAATCTGCGGGACCGTACTTGCAACTGTGAACACAGTGGCCAAAAGGCCGATGAATGTTATTAGAAGATCTACCATCTATTTTACGTTGTATAACTTATCTTTTATTGACTATAATATTTGCTATTTAACTTGAGTAACGCTACACGGCATAAGCATCATATTAACGTTATATCGCCACAAAAGTGCGATTCAATTATCAATAGAACGTATCATAAAGGACAAATATTGTCTTGAAGCCCACCGAGAGAGCAAATCTTTAGACCTCGAATAATAAAATCCCATACACGACGCTTTTTAAAGTATCGTAAACATTCAAGATTGTGAGAGGATATCAAAAACTTACAATAATAACAGCAGCATTAGGATTAGTAATCCCTTTTATCGGACTTTTCTTGTATTTTTTTATCAATAGTGTCATAGGAATTCCTATTCTAGGTCTATTTTTAGGAGGAGCTTTACTTGTTGCCATTGCAATCATAGCAATAAATATTGGTGCAATCGTAACAGCTTTTAAAGTTAAAAACACAAAGATTGTTGGTATAACTTTAATCGCTTGCGGAATATTGCTATTTTTGGTTATCCAATTTTTTGCCATCCCAAGTCTAGTATTATATATAATAGCAGGAGTTCTTGCGTTGAGGGAAAAAAATTCAACAAATGTAAAGGCAACCTTTTCCTGTGAAACATGTGGACAAACTTTTGACTCAATACAGGATTTAAAGGAACATTCTAGCATCACACACTATAAGTAATTACTAAACACTCTATTGCTATAGCCAATAGGAAGACTCTTCTATTATTGAAATTTCTCCTCTTAACAACACAATGTTTGGTATTCTTTGTTGTGATAACGGAATTGAAAAAGATAATAAGTATATAGATATTTACAAACAGAGTAAAAATTAATTGGTAAGAAGATAGATTGAATATTAATTACTAATACTATATTAAGTTTTGTCATTCTAAATGGCATGGTAAGAATATCTCTGTCTTTTATTACTGTTATTTCTAATGTTGCTGTAGGGTAAATATTATTTTGGTGTTGTTGTGACTAATACAATTTTTTGGTTTGGCTTTTCATTATGTATTATTTTAACAACATCTAGTATAGAAGGATTACGCAGATGAGTATCAAGTATTATGGCGTCATATGGACTATTCTTTTTCTTAATATCAAGAAAGCAGTCCAAGGTTTTTTCAGAACTGCTTGCTATTTCGATATTTATAAATAATAAAGATAAATAAGATTCAAAGCATTTAAATTAACTAGTTTTCAGATTCTGTAATCAAAATTTGTATTTTCTCTAATTCTTTTTCTTCTGAAGATTGAGAATATTATATTTGTTTATTTTGAGGGGTTTTGACACGCATTATATATCAACTGGAATAGAATAATAGAGTCACCATAACTTATATCATCATGTTTTAATTAATTTTTAAAATTTTTAATCATTTAAGATGATTTACTAAAAAACCAAATCAGATAAAATATGGAAATGGATTTGTTTAAAGTTATATGGTTGACTTTAAGTAATGATTTTAATGGTGATGTAGATATTCAATAATGCTTTATAACTTAGATAAGTTAAAAGAGGATTATGTAACTGTATGGTTTCTTTATTTAAATGTAGTTATTGTAATGAGATGAAAAGTTTTACAGATAAAGATGTAACATTTAAAGAAAATATATGTATTTATTGCGGAAATGAGAAAAAGAAGAATAAGTTAGTAAAAAATAATTAAAAAAGTTAAGATATTAAGATGTAGGATAATTGTAGATATTAATGTATAGATATATTATACTATAATATAATTGATTTACTTTTATTATATTGAAACTACTGATTTTGTTATTTAGATATATTGAGAAAGGTATCTTTATTCTTTTTTGAGATATATTTTACATTTGTTATCACTTATTTATTCATATATTTGAGAATTCTCTTTCCCATAAACTCATATCTTATTGATAGATAATAATAGCAGCAAATTTGTAGGCTCTATCTTTACTAAAAGCAGTAAACTTGACATAGATTAACTGTTTTAACTCTTCTTTTTTGAGAAACTAGTTTATGTTTTTTTCAAGTTCAGGTAGTTGTTGATTGTAGTAGATTTTTACTTTAGTTATAATTTCTTTGGTATGAAGAATTATTTAATATTTTTTTATGTAATAATAAAAAAAAATTATTGTAAATATAGCCTAGGAAGCACTAACAGTTTGTATCTTATACATGTATGAATTTAACTGACTACTTATCAATAATAAATTGAATATAGAGAGAGATGGTTAAGTATTTTGTAAATGCTTGAGGATTATTAGCTTTAGCACAGAGTAAACAACTCACAAAACACTAGATTGGATTATAAGGGTATGACTATTTATAGAAATTATTTTAAGTTTGATACACTTATTTTATAATAAAAAAAGAGTGGCTGAAGATTTTAAAATATTAATGGTTTGTAATTGTATATATCTTTATGCAGGGAGGTGTTGGTAGCTATATGTACAATTTGGTTAAATCATTGCATTTAAAAGGCTTAGAGGGCATAGTAGTATCTGGTTCAGCAGGTTCGGGAGAGCATAAGGGAATCTCACTTAATAATTACAATAATTGAGAACTATTATAGAAATTTATAAAAGAGATTGAGTGGGATATAGTACATATATAACATGAGTTTGGATTATATGGTTTTTTTCTGAATATTTTACTCTCTTACAAAGCATAGATAGAACTTGATGAATTCTACAATAAATGTAAAACTCCTATAGTAACTACTTTTCATATATCCATGTATAGTAGACAATGGATAAGATTGATAAATATAAAAGAAAGAGGTAAAGACAAAGATTTTCTAAGGCTTTATTCACTTTACAAAATATGGCGACACTTTATTAATTATTCTTCTATGCATAGGATTAACAAGTATTTTATGTCTAAGAGAGTTTTATGGATTAGTTCTCTCAAATTATATGAAAGAACTAATTATAGAAAGAAAATACTATATCATAAATAGTACAACACATTTTGATAGTGATACAAGAAGAAATGAAGAAAGAAAGAGATTGCATATTTCACAAAAAGGAAGATTTGTTTTAGATTAAGGATTTATCACTAATATTAAAGGATGGGATATAATAAGAAAAATAAAAATGTGTAGGGTTGGGAGATATGTAGTAAACTATTCAAAGAACTTTTATAACAACGAAAAAAATGGATTTTGAATTTCAAGATGATAAAAGAATCAATTTAAATAAAAGGTATCTCTCAGAAGAAGAACTTTCATTATTGTTTTTTTTTTGTGACGCAGTTTTATTACCATACAAGGTATGCTCTGGTTCTGGCATCATGTATGATGGAACAAGAGATGGAAAAACATTTGTGGGTTCGTATATGGAATTTTTTTAAGAGTATTTATCAATTAATTTTGACATTGTAACAAAGATAAATATGAGGAGTTTTGAGCAAGTTTTCGTTCAAATGGATAGGAATTATCTTTTTTTTAAATATAGAATTGAAGAGTTTAGAAAAAACTTAATTTGGCACAATATAGCAAAACAACATATCTCTATATACAAAATCATAACAAGAGTAGAATTGACAGAATCGCTTTTAGCTGTCGAAATAATTCGTAAAACTCAATAAGTGATATAAAAATAAAAATGGATTATATAATATTTCCATACTATTTTGTCATAGTGCATTTAGAACACGGTTTATTGCAAATGCAGGAATTTGAAAATGAGTAGAAAAAATATACTTGTTCTTGGAATAAATGATGGACATGACGCTGGAGATGCTTTGGTTTAAAACGGGCAGGTAATAATTGCTGTCCATGAAGAGCAGATAAACAATGATAAAGGTTTCAGAGGAATACATGAAAAGGCTATTCCAAAGGTTTTTGACATTTCTCATACAAATCCATCAGATTTAAATTTGATTGCCTTGGCTAGTTACTATCCACCAGGAGGAGAAAATCTAAAAGCATTATCGACCAAGTCATTGATACGACTCAGCCCATTACTCCATTCGGATTCTTTTATCAAATTTTACTTAAGGTATATCAAAAACAAAAGGAACTTTGAAAAGTTTGAAAAAATTTTTAAAAGTTTAGGAATAAATCCTAACCAGATTGAAACAACAATAATTGAACATCAACTTGCTCATGCTTCTGCTGCATATAGAAGTTCTCCATTTGGATATAGCAAAGAAGATATACTAATTGTCACTGCTGATGGTTCAGGCGACGGATTATCTTCATCTGTAAACATAGGTATTACGAATAAAACGGACAGCAGCGTGGTCCTACAAAAGGAAACTATAGGAGATATAAAAAGAATTGCTTCTTCATCCTATTACGATTCGATAGGCAATGCATTTTATACAGAAATAACAAAATATTTGGGACTAAAACCATGGGAACATGAAAGTAAGGTGATGGGTCTAGCACCATACGATAAACCAGAATACTGTATAGACAAAAAGAGGAAAATGATAAAAATAAATGCATCTCATAATCTAAGAATTAAAAACACCATAGGTCCCTTTGGATAGGAGGGTCTGCGATACAATGTAGATTAAGTAAATTATTGCAGAATCAAAGATTTGATAATGTTGTTGCTGCTGCACAACAACATCTCGAAGAGTTGATGAAAAAATGGGTTAGTAATGCTGTTAAAAAAACAGGTATCAGGAAAATTGTTTGTGCAGGTGGAATTTTTTTGAATGTAAAAATGAATATGATTCTAAGAAAGTTTTTGCAAAGTTTTTCCTCTAGCAATGATGAAAATGGAATGATTTTTGTATATCCTGCTCCTGACGATAGCGGGCTTCCAGTCAGATGTGATATGGAAGGGTATTATCAGTATTGTAAAAGAGACGGAAAGGAACCATTAAGTGTTAAGGTTGAACATACCTACTATAGACATTCCAATAGCAACGATGAGATTAAAGACATAATAAAAAAATGCAATGAAAAAAGTAATAACTTTAATTCTAATGGTATCAATGGTAAGTTCAATTACGATTACTATGATGACATTGATGGTATGGCGGGTGAACTTCTTTCAAAGGGTAAAGTTCTTGCTAGGTGTACAAGTGGTGGTGAATGGGGTCTCTGAGCTCTTGGAAATAGGTCTATTATTGCAGATCCTCAAGATAGTAATACGATACACAAAATTAACTTTGCTATCAAACAGAGGGATTTTTGGATGTCTTTTGCTCAGTCTATGCTGTATGAAAGAAGCTAGTATTAGATTGTTGATCTCTAATATGCACCATACATGATAATGGCATTTGATTTGACAGAAAAGGGACAGATACTCTTACCAGCTGCGATACCTCCATATGATAAGACTTGTCGATCTCATAATATCAAAAAGCAATGCCATAGAGGCTATTACAAAATCATTAAAACATTAGAAAAAATAACAGGGATTGCATCTGTCTTAAATATTTCATTTAATCTACATGTATATCCTATTTTGGATTCCCCTGATGTAAAACTTTGGACTTTGGAGAACTCAAGGTTAGACGGACTTTTTTTGGATACTATTTAGTCACCAATTCATAATATTTGTAAAGAATTGATAAATAAAGTCTTACTAGTCTCTATATCAAATGTATAAACATAAAATAAGAAAGTTGATGTTAATTTACTAAGTACTTTTCTGTCATTATAGATATAATCATCTCATTTAAAGATGAATTTGAGCAGAAAAACTATGGTTACAAACTTTCTGATGTAAATCTTAAATAGAATCAGATTAATGATTTTATTAGTTCTCTAATGTGTAAATTCCAGCAAGATCTCATATATATCAAGTAGTAAATAATCTGACATACTTTTATTGGTCGGATTTGATCTATCTCATCTTAGTGTGAGATAGTATGAATTCATATTATAATGATGATGTGGATGCTGGCTATGTCAAATTCACTGATAATAGAATAGTAAAAACAGAACCTATAAGCAAAAATATCTATGTTGATTTGGATAAAAACAACAAGCTAGTAGGAGTAGAGGTATTAGGTATGAAAAATAATGTCAGACATAATGTCATGGGTAGACAGATAGAGAATAGTTTATCTAATTTAGAATCTGATAGATTCAAAGAATTTGCCATTGATGAATATATTATAGAATTAAAGAATAAATTTGGAAAGTTTTAGTAAAACAGAACAGGATTAGATAGGAAATAATTTACTTATTCATTACCTCTCTAAATTACTACATGCTAATTTATATACGAAGAAATATCCTCAGAATTTAAAAATAAAAATATGAAAAATTAACCTGTTCACTAGTGCTATTGGCTGTTCCTATGGTTGTTTGATTGAATGGGACAGTGGTCTTATTCGCTATAACGGTGGTTGCGGGTCCAGTTTTTGGTACCATTGTCTTATTCTCTATATTAGATAGATTTCCAGTTTGAGAAGATATAGTCTGGTTTTGCAGTGGTTGTAATTGAGATTGATCTTTTACTGGCTCAGATGTTTGATTAACAGTTACTGTTGTTTGTTCTACTTGGACTGTAGTTTGATTTGCAATAACCGTTTGAGGACTAACAGAAATGCTTGCCATCGTCTGATTTTCAGGAATGACTACTGATGATGATTGGTTTTGGCTTGGATATTGATTTTGAGCAAGTTCTGGTTCGTCATTCACTACAGATGAAATTAATAATGGAACGAGAGATTAGGAATATGAATGTATTTCTCATGGTTAGTTTGTGACAAACATTGCTTAAATACATAGCCAATACATAGTAATCCAGAAGAAACTATAAACTATAATCTATAATGAAATATTGAGAAAATAGAGAAAGCATGATTAATTTATCTTTCTCTTCTAATATTTTGACTGATGATCTTTTTGAGTTGATAATAATGTATCGTCGCTATCTCTTTCAATTCTCTCATATGCTGATACATTTCTTTTTCCTATTTCTGCAAGATATTTTGATTGTTTCTTTGTGTTATCAACTACGTGTTTAAATACTTCAATATTAGAAAATGCCATATCATTAAAAATTCTACTCATTGCTATGGTATTTTCTGCATAATTATTTACTAATTTTGTAGTATATTTCTGGTATTCTTCTAAAGTAATCTTGGTTATCCAATAATTGGTTATTTACATTGTATATATAAGGGGCAGATACTGATTGAAAAGAATCGATTGTTTGTTTTTGATATTCAAGATAACTTTCTGCAATATCTTTAGTAGCTTGAAGTGTTTGTTCTTGAACTTGATTAACAGTTTCAGTATAACGTGGAATCTGATTTCTTGCTTCTCTGATACTTTCATCTATATCTTTTTTTTGACTCATCAAAAGCTTGTTCAAGTGATTCGGTGTTTTGTTCTACAACTCTATTATATAATCTTTGATTATTTTGGTAAATATCTTGTTGATTATCGGATATTATTGTTAACTAAAGATGAAGTATGGTCATTAATTTCTTTTTTATCGTTTTTAGACATTTCGTATTAATTATTTAGTTTCTATACTATATAAATACAGGTATCAATTGGTTTTTAATACCAAGTAAGAACTTTATTCATCAGTAAACGAGTCATATTTATCAAATCTTAATATTAACTAGATTCATGACTACCACGGAACTTTATCCTCACGGATAGCATAAATAATCAGATATAATGGATGAGGATAGTTCATAAAAAATAATATCCAAAAGTAGGAAAAGTTTTATTCAATAATTATTTAGAAACGATATATCTATTACTAAACTCAAGGACTAGATCGTCTTTAACATTACTTACCTAAATAGATGATCTCAATAACAATTCTATAATCTTCGTCTTTAAGCAAAGTATGAAAAGTGAATGTGAAGAAAGGATATTATAAAATATTGCAGAATAGTCTTAACAAACTCTAATATTTATTATTTGTATTATCATATGTACATCAAATATTGACTATGCGAAACAACAGGTCAAATCAAATGTCATCAAATTCCGGATGTTACCAATAGTAGATCAATATTTGTTATTCATTCAAACTTTTTTGTTGACAGTATTTTAAATCAAACTATTAAAAAGTAGTTTCTTTCTAATGTTAGATTAGTTTATGCTCCAATTTGTAGATAACCATATCAAGAAGGATTTTCCAATAGAATATCTAGATATTTGTTATCTAATGGATTTTGTTTTAGACAAAGTTAAATAGCAATAGAAAAATAAAAATCGTAATGTCTTCTTCTGCTCGTTCCATCATCGTAATTGATGACGAGATAGAACTTGCATCTCTTTTTAAGACATTTTTAGAAAATGAGGGGTATGATGTTGTTTCTTTCACCGATCCTACATTGGCTCTAGAATATTTCAAGGAAACTTCTGATAAACATTCTTTGATAATAACTGACTTAAGAATGCCAGGTTTATGTGGAATCGATCTTGCAAAAAATATACGGAAAAGTAATAATAATATCAAAATATTCCTGATGACCGCTTTTGAAACACACAGTTTACAAGATGATGAGGACTTTAAAACCGCAAGAATTGATAGACTAATTCAAAAACCCGTTCGTTTTTCTGATCTAAGGGAATGGATAAAAAATGCTTAAAAATTGATGATAGTTGGCTTTCTTAATCATTTTATACAGATTAATCGTAAAATATAATTAGTTTTGTAACATTTTATTAAAACACTTTTTATATCTTTATTGCGAACTCATGATGATCCAATAACTTTAGTTTTTGTTCTTCTGATAACTTATTAAAATCTTTTTGATGATATAAACACACTCTCTTTAAATCTATATCATATTTTGAAGGCAAAGCCAACTCATAATTTACAAGATCCTCTTCACGATGTTTAAAAGGAAATGCGCCCGTATCAGTTAAAATCGAAACACCAGCCTTTCCCATTGTCTTGGCAGATTCTACTAAATTTTTATTGAAATTATTATCAGATTCTGGAGAATCATGGTCTGAATATTTCTTTAATGAATCGACAATTATTAGTGATTTTTCTTCTTTTTCCCACTTTTCTATGTCTATTGATATCTCACCCTCCGATAGAGACTTTCTGACAGAATCTTCAGTTTCATAAAATGGTGCTAGTTGAATAACTTCGTTTCTTTCCTCAACCCTTTTTTTTACATAATAAGAATAAAACTTTCTTAGTATATCCAAATTCGGATAAACAATTAACTTATGAGTCCAATCATTTGATTCTGATATAGTATCTGATGCATTTTCTAAATGCATTATTAATAATATCATCCTCAAAGGACACTTCGTAATACCCACCATTGTTTATCGATAAAAGTTTAATACCTTGGGTTAATAACAGGTGGTCCCTCTCTTAACAAGTTAAGAACAGTTACTATGACACGGCAAAATGCTGAGCCATAATAGGGACAGAAATGTTCAAAATGCAATTGTGATTTTGGCTCAAATGCAATAATGCCCTAATTCAATAGACGCCAAAAGCATCTTGTGATGACCTATATTTTAAATTATAAAAGACAAAATTATAACTAGTGAATATAAACAAATTCCATTCTTTTCATACTAGCAATTATCAAAAAGTTGATCATAGTTTATCTTTTAAAGATGAATTCATGATTTTACGGCATGGGTTCGAGTCCCACTCCAGGTTCACTTAGTATTTCAGACGACTATCCATATTCCGAAGTATAAACCCATGACTACCTGGCATGTAAACAAATCCCATCACCTCCTTAAATTAATAAGTTTATTAGTTGGATCCGCGATTATACGGTAAGGATTCGAGTCCCAAAACTTCATCTACTTAATTTTTCGGTGTATTTTTTGTGTTAATGATTTATTCATGTAGCTTTCTCTTTCAATTTAACAGATAAATAATTTGTAATTTATTCATAGATGATAACGGCTTCATGAAAATGGTAAAAGCAAATGACGTCCATATTGAAGTAGCGTCATTAGAAGATATAAAAGAAATATTTACCGGATACAAAAGTATTAAAAATATTTACCTGTACCAAAAACATGGTTATCATGAATTTAAAAGACTGTCCTTAGATGATTCGCCTGTAATGATATTTTTGGAGAAAAATGTAAGCTAGAAATGAAAAAATCATCTTTTTCGTCTTGGAAGCTCCTTTTGATTTTGAGCTCTATCTCCATTTTGGTAATGTATGTAGAAACAATGTTATTACCTGCAATCCCAGACATCATTAGAGAGTTTAATATTTCTTATAGTATGTCCTCTTGGATATTTGCATCATTTGTAATATCTGCATTGATTTCTACAACCATAGTGTCAAAGCTATCCGATTTGTACGGACGGAAACTTATTCTTTTGACAGTATTAGTAATTTATACAGTGGGAATTCTTGGTGGTTCTTTAGCTAATGATATTTTTTGGTTAATCTTTTTCCGTATAATACAAGGTATTGGGATGTCTGTATTTCCCCTAGTTTTTGCAATTATCCAAATTGAAATTCCAAAAGACAAAATAGCTATAAGTCAAGGAACACTGGCATCTATGTTTGCTTTCGGAGGAGTATTAGGATTAATGATTGGGGGAAATATTACACATAATTTTGGATGGCACATGACCTTCTTATCTATACTTCCGTTTACAATTATTGTAACCATCGTGATAAAGTATTTTGTCAAAATAAAAGATAAATCTCCCGTTGTGAAGGAAGCCAACAAATGGGAGTTATCTAATGATATTACAAATCTCAGCTCAAATCATAGGTATACAAAATCCCATAAAGTAGTTTCAAATTTTGATATTAAAGGAACCATCACCCTTGCTGTTACTATCATATCATTTATTTCAGCACTAACATTGGTTCAATCAGAAAATAATGAAAGTGTGAAATCAGGTATATCAATTTCGACCTTATTGTTCGCATTGAGCGGTGTATCACTGTTTGTTTTCATATTGCTCGAACGAAAAGTATCTGTTCCTCTAATTAATCTTCAATTGCTAAAATTAAAACCGATATTTCTAACAAACATCATCATACTTATCTGGGGAATAGCTACATTTACCATTTTTCAAACTATACCAGTGCTTGTGAGGACTCCTCAGCCAATAGGTTTTGGGGGAAGTGCTTTAGATGTTGTCTACCTAACACTTCCATTTTCCATCATGTCATTGATATTTGGACCTACATCTGGTTTCATAATATCAAAAATTGGATCATTTAGGGTAATTATAGCAGGATCAATAATAGCAACGATTGGATTTGGCAGTATTTTATTACTTTATAATAACCTTGTATGGACCGCGATAAGTCTCGCAATAATAGGTTCGGGATTATCTTTGTTAAATGTAGGTCAAATAAACATAAACACTGCTTCTACACCCATCAAATTCATAGGGATATCTTTTGGAGTAAATACATTATTTAGATTTATAGGCTCTGCTATAGGACCAGCTCTTGCAGGAATGTTAATGCAAATAAATCAAACACCTTTAAAAGTAGATGTTGCCACCAATATGACTAATTTTCCCTCATCTAATTCATTTATGCAAATATTTCTTTGTATGACGCTGTTGTGTATTATTTCCGTGATACTATCTATTATGCTAAAAAAAGATGAATCTAAAGAAAGAGCTTAACAAAGAGGGTTGTCATAAGAGATGAACAATTCTAGGCGGAAAAATCAAGATTCACTGTTTCAAATGTATATGGAAGTAGCTAAATTAGCATATGGAAATCAATGGAAACCCGTGAAATCAAGAGACGAGTTCAAATTCCATTCCCTCCATTTGATGGGTTGTTTAACAGAAATAGATTCCCTGTTTTTATATCAGAGTTTCGAATTCCTCTCTTGGTTACGAAGTTTTCCTAATTAATACGCAAATCCGCTTAAAGGCTACACTTTAAACCAAATATTACAATTGGGCGCCGCATTGGTTGCTGTTCTTTTTATGATCATCCATAAATTGAAACAAGTTAGTCAGGCTAGTGAGGTTACAAGAAGGAGCATAGCGGGTTCAGACCCGAAACCTCGCATATTTAATGTGCTTAAAACATGCGAATTGTTGACAAAAACCTTATCTATGTATGATTTTATTTGGAGTATAAAGGGTTACTCAATACGGACTTGCAATCACAAAAATACTCATTCATAGCTTTTGCTTCAGCTAGTATTATTTTTGTGTTGTTATTGATATTAAACCCCTGTTCGCCCTTTCATGAGGCTTTTGCTGCACCGCCTGCGTTTGATCAAGTCTTAATTTATGATAAAAATATCAGCGATCAGAAAAACGACTGGGTTCAAACCTATGGTAATGATAGTGCTAATTTAAGGTCCGACCCTGCAGACCTACTGGCAGTGGATTATTTTAGTGATGGAAAAACTCTAGATACTACATTTTGGGTGAAATCAAATTCGGAAAATGCTTCTGTATACGATCAACCTTTCAAAAAGATTAGGTATGGTGTGCTTATTGCCATTGTTTCCTTGCCTCAAAATTCAGGATATAACGGAGCCAATTTCAACTATTATGTTGAAGCAGCTAATGGAAAATGGAGTGAATATCTTTACCAGTTATCATCAACAGGTACTTCTGCGCTTATAGAATCCAAGATAAACTATACTGAACCTTTCGATAATCCCAAAATAGGGCCAGGATATGTCAAACTGCTATTGAACCTGGATTCTATAAATTCCCCAAGCAATTACGGCTTATCTTTTTATACAGCAGAATCCTTCAAGTCAAGCGAAGTCAGGGATTTCACAAGCTGGGTTGCTGTTCCTCCACCTGTCATAGACATATTAACACATCCCGAGAGTATAGTCATAAGACAAGGAGAAAAGAAAATAGTACCGACTGAGATAGAGACACCCCTCTCTAGTAATGTTACTAGTATAACTTTTGAACATGGCACTAATTTCAGCTCTAACGGCTTAAGTGTATCTGCCCAAAGAATCCAGCCCCCATTATTTGAGGTAGAGGTTTCTCCACAATCACCAGTAGGTGTGTATACTGTACCTTTTGAGGCTTCAATGTTAGTACAAACAACATCGTCGACAGCGCCTATGTTTAATGAAACAGTAACTGGAATTGTGGACCCAGAGTTTCAAGTGTCCAAAAAGTATCCAACTACCGGCGATATAATAGGTAAAGGTAATTTAACAATAGAGGTACTACCGCCACTAACTGTTAATGAGGGATTTATGGCCTTTTGGAATACATACGGGACTGCAATAGTGATTCTCGGCAGTGGGGCAGCTGGAGTCTTTGCGACATTTTTTATTGATTATATGAAAAGTCTGAAAAGCAAAAGGAAACACAAATAGACACAAATCCATTAGTAACCTAACTCGAGGGGACCATAATATCTGGATGATTTGCTGAATGCAACCTTATGTTTAAGGTCGATTGGAATAACCCTCTTTCCTTCCTTGGACAAGAATCTGAAGAGCCAAGTACATTATTTTGGATTTAATTTGTTTTCTGTTTTCTTTCGTGCTCCTGATGGTCACCTTACAGAATATTTGGACATGCTAAATGAAGAGCCAAAGCCCTTCTCTTGGGAATAGTAGTGTCTATGAATATTTATTTGATAAAAAATTTAAACCTGAAAATAGGTAAATCATTGATTTCAGGTTCATTTTTAGGAATTGTAACTAGCACTTGTGTTAGTTGTTCATCTATTGGGTTTATAACCATTTCAACCTTCGGTGGAGCAGGTAGAGTGGCTACAGCGTTTCTTACAAATTATCAAATACCATTACGATTACTCTCCATCGGTATAATGATTGGTTCAGGTTTCCTTATTGGAATATATATCGTATCAAGAACTATAGGAATTCCTCAAATAGGGATAGAACGTGTTGGTCCATTCGATCTAATTACCAATTTATTTTAAGTGGGAATAGTCGCAAGTTCTTTGTATCTTATTAAGGTCAAAAGACAATGAACAACCTGTCAAAATTAAGGTTTATGATAGTTTATGATTATGATATGAACCCACGACTACCTGACATGACAAATCCAATTCTTTCTCATTTCTAATCTAGCCTTCAATAATTAGATTCCCTGTTTTTATAGCAAGGCTTCGAGTCCCCCAACTTCGTCTGGTTTTGTATTGTTCAACTTATCAAGTTCTTGTTTCTTAAGAAAAAAATTTACTCTACTTAGGTATAACAGATCGAATGTAATTATCCCACTTTTTACATTGGATCGGACTTATATATCTAAGAATCATGTACCCTGTAGATATCGTATAGATATAAGATAGATAGTAAAAAAGAAGTTCATTTTTCTGCTAAAAAACTTGCAACTGATGAAATAGTTTGGTATACTATTTTCTAATATATGAGACTTGGATCAACTGTATTGGCTGTTGCTTTGGTACTATTTGGTCTCTTGGCTATATACAGTTTATCGATATCAGATTTGTTATCCAAGGTTAATTCCTTTGTTTATAACGATCATGAAAAACCCGAAATACACTACTATGCAGATAGAATGTCTACCGCCCAGGAACCATTAGATAATACTCTGGTAGAAATCGTAAAGAGTTTTAAGAATTCTTCGGGATTTTACAAAATAAATGGAACTTTAGAAAATCAAGGTGCAATAATTCTTTCAGATATCCAAGTTATAAAATATTATAAAGTTCCTTCAGTGAATGATACTACTTTGATATGCTATGAGCAAAATATTGTAAATTGCCAGTACAAGTTAAATGATCCTCAGTTACCTTCCAAAGGTTTTTTCTTAATGATGCCGCCAGCACCACCAGAAATAAACATCAATTAGACTTGATGACTTTATCATTTCATAAAAAAATGAGATCGTATGCTTTATAGATTAACATATCTATCTTAAAGTCTAATAAATATGCTAGATTAGTTGCCTAATCCTCCTCATACACAATCACAATTCCTTTATCTAACGACTAAAGGATGGAAATCAGGAAAATTACATAAAATAGAAATTTGGTTTGTTGAGCAAAATAAGAAATATTATGTTTTATCAGAGTATAAAAAGAAAGTACACTGGGTTCAGAATATCCTTCACGATCCTACCATATCTTTTCATGTAGATAATCAATCATTCCACGGTTATGGACGGGTAATTGAAGATGCTGTAGAGACAGATTTGATTAATAGAATTTCACAGATGATGGATAAGAAATACGGATGGAGCGATGGATTAATAGTGGAATTATGTTCTTCATGAGTTAAATACAATATATACATATTGACATAATCTTTTTTCAACCATAGTTCAAAATATTTAGAATTTATTAACTAGAACCAAAGTATTTGAATGGAGATTCTCATTAAGAACTTCGATCATGGTAACGAAAAAAATCTTTTCTTCTTTATTTTATCTAACAGAATATCTAGTATTCTTAATGTAATTGCTATAAAAAGATTTATAATTTCATCAAGTCTAAGTCAGGCTATTGTATATTGTTTCTAAAACGATACAATTCTTTTCAATCATTGTAATTTTGTCAGTTTCTTTGGTTTCTCTTTTCCCCCTGACAACTTCATACCTCGAAGGATCCGATTCATGGAATACAGGCTTTGCTTTTGCTCAACTTACTAATAACAATATTATCCAGATTGTAAGCACTTCTACCTTTACAGATGACTTTGGTAATTTTCATGTTATAGGTGAGGTAAATAACACATCAATAGACCCCCAAACAAATATCATAATTACTGCACTTTTATCTGATACAAACAACAATGTTTTAGTTGGAAATCACTCTGCATTCTCGTCAATATCGAACTCTTAGACAAACCGAACTATCTCCATTTGATATAGTAATACAGGATCCTCAGATATTAGGCAAGTTTAACTTTATGGAATTTTCTACTACTTCGCAACCTGCAATAGAGAAACCAGCAAACCTTGTATTAAATGGAACAAGTGCCTTTTTAGACAATATTGGAAACCCTCACATCACTGGTAATATAATCAACCAAGGACAGTCACCTGAACAATTCTTAAATCTAGTTGCAACATTCTATGATAATTCAAGTCTAGGAGTTGTAGGGACTCAAAGTTTTGGCCTAAATGTTGGCAACTTATCTCAAAATCAGATGACACCATTTGATATCACTATCTTAGATAACAAGACAAAATCTCAAGGCAAGTTCTATTCCCTAAACATGGATTCTACTCAAAGTTCAATGAGCTTTTCCAACCAATACAAAGTTTCTTTTTAATAATGATGGTTTTGGGGGTGAGAATGGTACAGATTCATTGATAGTGGTGGATTATTTGTCTACAACTCCCACTACCGTTTAAGTGATAATCAGGGGATAGTAAACGATGACACTGGCCAATCATACTCATGGATCTAGTAATGGTAATTCTGGTAGCATCGTCAGGAAATGACTTAGAAATAAGACATTGATGAGCAGAAACTTATAAGTCGGATATCAATGACCTATAATGACTTTGATGGTGACAATAGATGGCAGGAGGATTGTGAAGTCTATGAGGGTGATTTGATAATAAAGGACGTTTAGCAAGGTGAGTGAACATTAAATGTGTAAATATTCAGATGGAAACAATTGTGACGGTTGGAATCAACGACTTTTAAAGTAATTAAGAATCTTGATGAACTGATGGCACGGCAAGTCAGGACAGTGCAAGATACGGAAGATAATAACACACATTGATAATGACAACCAGGAAAAAGTGATGATTTGGACTGTGGAGACATCGGGGATACAAATATCCCAGTTGGCAGCGATGACCCGAATAATCTTGACGCTGATGGTGACGGGATAGGATGCGGAAAAATGCGAGTGATACCCAAACAATAATGATGAGAATATACAACAATGAAAACACAGCGATGAAAGTAATCCATGTACAGGATCGGAGAAGCTAATAGTATCGGATTCTACAAGTAATGGAGACAATGATGCAAATGATGACTGGAACGATCAGAAAATAGATGAAGTGACCTCAGTGAATACGAGCGACAAGTGAGGAACGGTGAGGACTAATGCTGACGGCAAAAGGATGTAAATGAAAGCGAGAACATAATGATAATGAAGGTATCGAAGACAGAATCACAATTCTGAGGAATCAGATAACAAGAAGCAATGATAGTGACGATGAACCAGAAAGTGAAGAAAACGACAATTAAACTGGATAATAACCGAGTTTAAGGGATGCCCAAGGAATCCCATCGTCATGGTCTATTAGTTATTGTATCCTCAGCAATGCAATCGATAATTATAGTCAAATTTGAACCATATCCCCACGCGCCCAAACTCAGTGATCTCTGAAATGGTAAATATACAATGACTCGATTGGGTTCGCGTTACATTTGTGTCGGACAAATGAACTGTTAAATTTCTTTCTACTTGACTATTATTTTTTCAAAATCAAATCTTTATTTGCTCCGGAAAATTATATTTAAATCAAGAATAACAATAGGATATATGGCTCTTTCTGAATCATTTGTAAACCAGCATGTGAAAAATTGGATTGATGGCTGGAATAACCACGATATAAAAACAGTATTATCTATGTATTCGGAAAATATTGAATTCTCTAGCCCTAAAGTCAAAGTTGTATTTCCAGATCGCACCTCATCAAAAATATCTAACCAAAAAGAATTAGAGGAATATTGGTCAAAAGCCTTGAAAAATAACTTTCCTTCACTGAATTTTACGCCCAAAGAAGTATTGATACAAGAAAACAAGATTCTACTTGAATACTATGCAACATTGGATGGTAAACATAGAACATCTGTTATTGAGAAATTTGAATTTCAAGATGGATTGATTACAAAGTCCAGTGTATTTTATGGTTCTGAGGAAACTATTTGATGGTGTAACAATACAATCAAATCCTAATATGTCTCAATTAGATGATTCACCACAAGCGTCAGGTTTAAAGTTAAAAAATAACTCAGCCTGACAATAGAATATCAACTATCGATACTTCCTACCCTGAGGTTTAGATCCCATTTTACTAGTTTTATTTCATCATCCTTTCCCCACAAATTCTTCAAATCTTCTTTGACTACACTCAATGGGTCGCATTTATTTTCCGCATAGAATCTTTTTACTGCTGACCACGTTTGCATGTAATCAAAAAGATTATTAAGATTCCAGTCTACTTTTATCTCAAATTTGGGAACCTCAATTTCCTTAAAAGGGAACGGTATTGTTTTGTATTCTTCTTTTACAAATTTGACTTCTTTTGGCCAATAGTTTCCGAGAATATCTCCGCCAACATTGAGTCTTTCACTTATTTTGTCAATTTCAGGGCTAATTTTTTGCATTCCATAGGCCCATACTGCTATTATTCCACTACTTCGGCTTACTCGTCTGGCTTCTCGATAAAACATCTCAAAGTCAAACCAGTGAACTGCCATCGCTACAGTGATTAGGTTAACAGAGTTGTTTTGGATATTGGGTTTCTCTGCAGGAAACACCTCATAGTTGATGTTGTCCCGATCAAATGCGTTATCAATTTGATTCTTGCTTGCATCGCTTGCTATCACCTTTTTAAAGTATTTGCAAAGGCTTATGGCGGCCTGTCCGTTTCCTGTCGCACAATCCCAAGCCAGATCCTTAACAGGAGTAATCTCATTTAGAAATTTAAAAAGATCCTCTGGATATTTTGGTCTAGCATAAGAATATTCTCTGGATTTTGAGGAAAAATGGTTGACAGTACCTGGTGTCATGCATTTAATTTATTTTATTTATCAAAAAACCTTTTTGTCTAGGATTGATCATTGTGAAATAGATTCCTTTGATATTTATCCTCCATAATTTTCAATAAATAACCGTCCGAATCGTCCAATCGTCCTATAATACTTGACACAGTAAAGAAATGAGCACAATTGTGCTAAATAACCGAATATTTGCAATTGACGATACTATTGAGTTTCCAGATAACCGTCAATGATTTAATGGTGCCGGATTAGACAAGAGGCGCTCTGTATTGAAATTTGATGTATGTTGCTTTCTCTTAAATCATTAGATCTTTGTAATGGTTGACTTTGATTTTGTTTACATATGAATGTACCGGCCATCACTTTTAACGTTGATTATATTCAACCTTGAATCACATCCCCACGGATGTATTTAGCATTATGTGAAGAGAAACTTAATCAAAAATGAATCTCCAGTTATAATTACTTTCTAACAAATGAACTATAACTGGATCAAACTGTATAGACTTTTTAAAATCCTCCATCGTGGATGTTCCTAGTTCTCTGAAAAAGTTTTCCAATCCTGCAGGAGTGTATGTTACAAGTAGTTTGCCCTGATCATTTCCAATTTTTCTATAAGAATGACTTTTATCTTTTTCAAATCTTAACACCGTATCCTTATTTCCTTCTAGAGTTTCTTTTCCGTATCTAAAGGAAAAATTGCCTTCAATCACGTGCATTACCAATGCTTCGTTTCCGTGCTTGTGTAAAGGTACTTCTGACTCTTCACCTGGAGGAAAGGTAATTTCAATTATCGAATATTTATTTTGAGTCTGATTTCCAGATACAAGAATTTTATAAATTATTCCATTTAGAATATATTGTTCAATCGATTTGTAGTCTTGGGAAAAGACTTCATTATCCTTTTCATCGCTCATCATTAATCATTACTTATTAGGGTAAATTTATTAATATTTAAATAATTTCCAAATCCTTGATTAACACCACTTAAATTATTAGAATGTATGCATGCTACTGCTACAATTCAAATAATTTGTATGGGTGAAACTGACAGATTATTAAACAGGCCATAAAGTCTTATAAGAATTCAAGCACGATGATTTATTTTTCAATGGATATAATACCCGATTATATTCAATCTTGAACCGTATCCCCACAGATGTATTCAAGCAAAGAAATTCAGAAATTGGCTAGAGTTCTACTCTGTATTATTATTGACCATATATGATACATCTGATCTGATGTATTTCGTAGTTTTTGAGTTATTAATTTTTCCAATTATGGAGAGCACTTGTCGCAGCATAATGTACACTCATTATGTCCATTATTTGACATAAAGAACACTTGTGGAATTAGGCTTTAATTGATCAATGGTAATTATTGTCTTGTCCTGCTCGTCATAAACCACATCTTCTTTTACTAACTGTAGTACCTTGTCTACTTTAAAAGAGATTTCTTCAATCAACTCATTGCCTGATTTTATAGTTATCTTTTGACCTGTAATTGCAATATTAATTTTTTTTATCTTTCTTATTCGTTGGTATAAATCGAAGAAAGTTGTCTTCCATGAAAAGGGAATTTTATTGAACAGATGTAAAATTTGATTCCACTGTTCAAACAAGTTTTTTCTAGTAATAGAATCATGATTCCAATCATAAAAATAATGATGATAGTGGTTTAGAATACCTAGAGGTGTTCTTTGAACCATGGAATAAGAGATGGTATTGGATATCCATTTTACAAATGTTTGTGAAGATTCTTGTTCTTTTTCTGCATTTTTATTGGAATTTGATATAGGATTTATTTTTAGCCTTCTAGGGATATATAGCATTATTCCCTGACTATGCTTGTTATTATAGTAATCGACATTAGACATGATAAAGGGAATAATAAATCCCACATTGGCAAATTTTTTTAAAAGTTTACTTGCAAAATATTTTTTAAAATAACTGGGAACGTATGATGATCTAAAAAATCTATGGTAGTTTGATTGTCCATAGATAGGAATCATGCCAAGACTTGATAGGAGATTTAGATTGTGCGTAGAAAAGTCATCAAATGGAGGAACAAACAAAACTGGATTAATATCAAAGGATTTTCTTATTATATCCCTTCCAATATTTACATAGGATTCAAAGCCTATCTTGTTGTTCTTTTCATAACCATCAGTATTTAGTGACCTGTAATAATGAGTAAATGTATCTTTTATAGTTCTGTTTATATCTTCACTCTTTCCGTCAATCTGCTGACTAAACTCTCCTCGACCATCAATTAAATCATGAGTTACACCATGTTGAATAATCTCAATCTTACTGTGTCTGATCTTTTCTTTTAAAAATGTGCATAATTCTTCATTGTTCTCAATGGAATGATGTTCTGGAGAGTTCCTGAAATCAGGTGGGACACAAGCATCATTAATTGTCTTTTGATAAGGTATCACAGATAGACTTACTTTGAATTGATTATTCCATGCGTTAGAATATATTGATTCGAGCATATTGCTTTTTGTAAAAAAATTAGTATCATCATCTCGAATTAAAATAGGAATTTTACCGTTGGGTCCTAGTAGTGGAGTAATCGTCATCTATTGCTAAAGAAATCATTAATGCTTTTAAATCGTCCATTATCATCATACTCTAATGGACCATGTTTATATCAGATAATCATATCATATCATCAGTTTTTGAGGGCTATCTATTTTTACTTCCTACAAGTTGCTGAAATAAATTAAAAATGAATAGTTAAGGAAATGACATATCTCATAAATCAATATGTCTAGTATGCGATGTTAAATTAAGGAATTTTTAAAAAAATGAATTCTAATCATGTAAAGCGAATTGATTTCACTAAATCGGTAGAATATGATGATAAGGAGGATGTTTATTATGTGAAATCGGTTACTTCAGGAGAGAGATATAAGGTTAATAAATTAAAGGATAATAACCATTGGTTTTGCACATGTAAAGGATATTTGTATTCGGCTGGAAACCCCAAGAAATGCAAACATACTCAAAGAATTAGAGTTATTGATCAGTTGTATAAAAAATATGCTGATAAGATTACAAACTTCGAATTAAAAGATAGATAATTGATCTTCATTAATGTGAACGTTATAGACGTCTATTAATTTTTTATATGGAGATTCTGCCTCGGTTACATAACTAAACCTTACAAAAGATCTATAGTTGATTCATGATTTAGATAGGTATTGTTTTTTTGCACAGGATTATAATCAACCTTGAACCGTATCCCCACGGGCCCGGACCTTGAAAGATCTATAGTTAATTCATGATTTAGATAGACATTGTTTTTTTGCACAGGATTATATTCAACCTTGAACCGTATCCCCACAGGGCCCGGACCTTGATTAGTCAACCAGTTGAAAGAGTAGGAGGCTTTTTTTGTTGGAACCCACGTCAGAAAGACGTAGATCCGAGTCCCACTCCCGGCGCCTAAAACAGGGAATCATACCATATTTTTATATAATTTGACGAATATCATCAAGTTATTAGTAAATTGTCAGATGTGGTCGATCAAATAACTTTAGGATTATCTAGACCTTATTTTCGTAACATCCTAAAGAAATTACGTGAAAACAACCAAGAAAATGCATACACAATATGTAAACATATTCTAACTGAACAAGCCGAATTTAATATCAAGAATAGCACAAAGGAGGGAAAATTAGGATATTGGTACGGCTCTCAAACTTTTTTGACGATAGAAAAAGATACCAAGACATGATCAAAGAAGATATTTTTTTTATATTGATTGACTGATTGTGCCAATATTTGTCTATATTATGAAATACTTACAGGTATAAAAATACTAAATTTCAAAAAGAAAGTTTGTTTATTCTCATATTGAAATGGTAACTTTTCGTTGGTCAACTTTAAAATGTATTTTTTTAGTTCGGTTTTCATTTGTTTTTATAAAATTATTTTTTTAAAGGTAAACTAAAACTAAATGTAGCACCATTACCGTCCCTATTGTTTTCAGCCCAAATCTTTCCGCCATGAGCTTCTATTATGCTTTTTGATATATACAAACCCAAACCAGTTCCAATAAATGAATTTGAAACAAATTTTTTAAATAAATATGGCATTATTTCCAGATCAATTCCTAATCCTGTATCTATTACGGCAATTACGACTTCGCTATTATTTTTTTTCTCCATTGTTACAGCTATCGATCCTTTTGTTGTAAACTTTATTGCATTATTTACAAGATTTGACAATACTTGAGTTATTCTATTTTTGTCTCCTTTTACAACTACGTGACCCTTTGGTGACATCTTTAATTTACCATCGTCATTTTCTTTATTGTTAAAGTCATTTTTACATACAAATAATACATTTTCTTTCTTTTTTTCCATATCTATTGTACAATCATTTATTGTATTTGATATGACGTCAAGAAGATCAAATTCTCCTATGTCAAGCTTCAATTCATTACTTTCAATTTTAGTTACATCTAGAATATCGTCGGTCAGTTTTTGTAACCTTCTTGCATTTCTATATATGATTGACACACCACGTTCTATTTCTTTCATATCAACATGTTTTTTATTTTGAAAATCTCCATTAAGCATTCCTGAAAGCCCGATAATTGGTTGAATCGGTGTTCTCAATTCGTGAGCAGAAATGTTTAAGAATTGATCTTTCATCTTTTCTGCTTCTTTGACTTTTATATATTGATTTCGTATAAGAGCATTGCTTTTTTTTAAATTCTTGGTATAGTGTATACTAGATAAAGCAAGTGCTATGATGTTGACAAAATATCCCGCATCTTTAATCACATGAGCTAGGTTATGCGCAGTATCAAAAGAAACGGCAGAAAAAGACATTATGATTTGAGCGAATATGTCAATTATGAGATAAATAAGAATACCTTTATAAAGAACGTCTTTTTTTAGGTAAAGTCGTTTTTTATAGAAAAAGAACAAAGCAAGGACAAACAATATCAGAGGTGGAATCTCATAGGGCCTATGAACGGAGTAATCATCTAAAACAGAGGCAGGAAAGACCAAAAATAGTGAGCTCAAAGCAATACTAGATGCCAATACACCTAAAATTATTATATATAGAATGGAGTTGTCTATTATATTTTTTTTAGATTTTTAGAGGGGTTGATCTTTTGATCAGTATCATACTGTTTATCAAGATTGACAAGGTCTTCTTCTTCTTCTTTAGATGTGTATGAATATTTCACTACTGCAATTAAGAGCATAGCGCTGAGAAAAAATCTTCCTGCAAACCATGTTTGAGGAATGAAATACTTCAAGAAATCAATATTTTCAATTAGTGTTATTGATACTATTACGTGTAACATATCAATTAATCCGCTAATTAGAAATCCGATACCAACAAAAAGGCTAAAATTGTCCTTTAAAACTCTTGCACGCAGAATATAATAGAAAGCTAATGCTGAAACTAAAATAACTGCAAATAATTCAATATAAAAATGATGGATTTCTGATGCCACCCACAAAAAAGGATCAAAAGATATGATAGTTAGTATTATGAGAGGTATCATAGGTAAGAGCGTAAATTTGACTAATACTCTAAAGAATACTGAATTATTGTTATGGAATAAACTTTTATGAATCGTTATAAACAGAACTTATTTCTATTGATCAATCATTTATTATTGATTTTATTTTTAATATGAAATCTTCTGGTTCTATGGGCTTTCTAATGATCTCTTTCATGTTTATTCCAGGAACCGACTCTATTAATTCGTGTACAACATCCAGTGCTGATATCAATAAAATTTTCGCATAGGGATTTATTGCTCTTAGTTTATGATAAAGCTGAATACCATTTATTCCAGGCATTCGAATGTCCATCAGAATCAAATTATAAAAGTAAGGGCTTTTCTCTGTAAAATGTGTAAAAGCTTCAATTGAATTTGAAAAAGCCTTGACTTTATAACCTTGTCTATTTAAAAGGGTAGTAAAGGTGTAAAGAATATCTTCTTCATCGTCTATTATTAGAATATTGATAATGGTGTTAGCAATAGGTTTTGATAAATTATTTTTCTTTAGTGTATTTTGTATTTCTCTGTAGTCAAGTATAGTTTTATTCCTTTGAATTTCATCTAGTATACTTACAGAATACAAACAATCAAAATTTTTAACGGATTTGATGTTATTAAAGCCATTATTTTGTAGATTTACCTTATGTATAGCATAGTTGTTAATGAATTGAGATTTACTAACTCTATAATATAGTTTTTCCCCAATCCACAATTCTTTTGAAGACACAAAATTATTCATTTTTGAACATTCATTAATAACTGATCCAAACAAGTCAACTTCATTAGAATTATCAGACATTGCTATTTCCACCTCTCCATAATCCATACAGATTCTATAATTGATAGGCTGCAATTCATTCTCGCATAACTGACTATCTAGTATACTACTGGATGAAAGCATTCTCATTCCACATTCAAATACTTCATGAAAGGCCGGCTCGTTGGTTTCGTCACAAGTTTTGGGAAAATAGAAAAACAGACTATCCCCAATATTTTTAATAACCTTTCCATTGCAATTATTGATTACAGATGACATTGTATTAAGAAATAACGAATAATATTTTCTCAATTTAGGTGGACTAGATATTTTTGAGGTTTCATTAGTTGAATTAACAATATCAATAATGCCTATACAATATTGCTGAGTATAGTTAATGAATTTTATTTGATCATTATCATCTGTAAGATTAGCATTTGTAAGATTATCAGGTCTTGATCTAACATAATTATAGGCATCTTTATCATAATCTATACGATTAGAACTTAATACTTCCAATTATCTGCAAATCCTACTATATATCACACGGAACTGCTATATATTGTTACATATTGTTATTTGTTCACAATAACAAACTAAGGATTTGTAATTAAATTGTAGTAGTCTTGGGCTCCAGCAATACAATCTCACACAAACTGATATATTTTTTAACTTTAGTTTATCATGTATTTTCTAAAATTTTCGATTATAAGTTGAAGTCATCGTTATTTCTACCCTGGCATTCCTGTATTCTAAGAATAATTTTGATTTAGTATCAATATATCTGAATTTGGATGGAGTGACCATCATCATGTCCACTAAGAAGACCTAATTCTTGAATCATTCTTTCAAATTGTAAAATTTGAAGTATCGAATTTGGAACCCCGTCTGAAAGCCGTAGATTCGAGTCCCAACTTCGTCTGTGTTTGTTATTTATCCATGGTTGTATTCAATCCCACATTGAACATGCCACTATATCCGCCATCGGACTTTGATACATTAAGCATTAGGTGATTTCCAGTGTTATTTTTTATTAAACCATCAGTAGAAGGTCCTGTAAAAATGAAATCTTGCTCATTTGTCATAGGAACAGGTCCATGGTTGCTATATGGTGGTTGTAAATGTACTTCTTTATTAATTGAATCGGGAAGATACAACTGGGAAGTCCATTCAAAGGTTTTCTCGGGACCTTCAAAATCCCTTATTTTTAAGTGAATGTGTATTGCTCTATTTTCATACCATCCTGGATAGATTGTTTCAAACTTTGCAGTTCCATTTTCATCAGTAATCTGATATCCACGAAGATATACCAATCCTTGTGTTCCATCTTCCTCTACTCCAGAATAAAGACCTTGAGAATTTGCTTCCCAAAGGTCCATTTTAGCACCACTAAAAGGAACACAAGTTCCCTTTCCATCTCCATCGGTGTCATCAACTCTATATACGTTGAATGTTATGTTCAAAGGAATACCCTCCTGTATTGAACCATCAGATGGTTCAGAACGTAGATCAGAACGGTTTGGCATATTGTCAACGAAATATGGACCTTCAATCTGTTGAGGTGTACCTTCAACTTCGATTAAGGAAGGTGTTAGCGTACAAGTTTTGTTTGTCGATGTGGCTTTTTGTTGTTGAGGTAGTTCTTCAAATGGCGGTGGGGAAGTAGGCGGCAATCGTTCAGGAGAAGAGGAAATTTGAGCAAAAGATTGTTGATTGATAACAGTATTAAATTCGAGAGGTATAGTAAATATGAAGACAATAGTTAATAGTAACATCAATTTTTTGTATATATTCATTTAAAGTACTTACTTCTTATAGTATTTATAACACATAGTTTCGTAGCATTTTTCTAATCTTTAACAAAACTCGTCATCTAATGGATTGATTTACTTGATTGATATATGTCTAATAAATTCGTCAATCAAAATTAATCACACAATAAGTTTAACCCATGACTACCTAACACGCAAACAAATCCCATCTCGTTCCTATTTCTCCTTTGCCTCGTTTGAGGATCCAGACGGAAACGGCTGGCTGCTTCAAGAGATCCAGACGCGGTTTCCTGGTCGAGAGTAGAATAGGACTATCAGAGGATCTACATTAAATTTATTATCAATATGACTGGACCAACACCTTTCTATTTACTTTAATGTGTGCTCTTTGATGAGAGAGTGATGGAGACTGTACAACGGGCGCAACCAAATTTTTGCCCGGCTAAATGTTAGCCCAATCCCGATAAATAAAATTTGTTCCTTGAAAGTTAACTAATGAATACTTGATTAATTCTGTATCCTCATCGAAATAGTATTTACGAAAAAGAATTGAAAAAGTCGATAAACGGTTTTAGTATATTGTCTGTTTGTGATGGAGGCATAGAATGAGGAATGAGTAAATCAAAAGAACTAACCGTAAAAGGAGTAGTATTTTTATATAATTGCAAAATTATTCTATGTTCTCCGTCATCTGGAAAAATATAATCGACAGAAAATTGTCCATCAATTACAGGCAAGAGTTTATTTTCAAATTTATATAATCGTCCATCATGGTCTGTTATAGTAACTCTAGTATTCAGGTCCTCAAAAGGTTTGGAGTTATTAAGAGAGGTCACTTCAAATAATATTTTTGTAGTTTCGTCGATAACTGGGACTATTGGCATAAGTTGTACGGTTACATTCAAATTATTCCGTTCGCTTATCCAACTATCGTTTTTAACGATTGACGGATTAGTATCATTTAAAGAAAAAGCATTAGAATTATATTCAGAAAACGCAAGTAATATAGAAAAAAAAGAAGAAACTATTATTATTAATTTTCTGCACATCTGCATATATTATTTGATAATTCAGATTATATAGACATACGCGAGCCAGATGGCTTTCAACTTTCATTTGCCCGGCCTCTCTAGAATACACGATTTAAAGAATTAGATTTAGATGGTCATAGAAAAAACTTTAGTATCATTCTAATTTTGACTTTCTCCTATTCAGCAACAACAGTACAAATATGGTTAAATTTACAATCCTAACCCATTTTATTCTGTGTCGTCAAACAGAATTATAGAATTACTACCGTTGTTAAATACCTATTATCACACGAGTTCAATATTTGTTATTCATTCAAACTTTTTAAAATAACTTCTTGCAACCTTGGTTAAGTTTATAAAGTTTTTTGGACAAAATAATATAGGTAGGTGTTATTACATATCTGTTGAAAATAATATTATTCAGATGAATGCAGCAAATGCATCCAATACCATATCAGAATCAGATTATGGGATTCACACATTAGTTGTTTATGAGGACTTAGTAATACTAAGAGAATTTTATTCTCAATATGTAAAAAAAGGGATTGAGGAAAGAAATGAAGTTATTCAACTGGCACCTTTTTATGAAACCGAAGATTCTGTGCGAAAAATACTTTCTGAAGGACTCACATCCATAGATATAGAAAAATGGGAAAAGGCCGAAAAATCATTAATAATCGTCGATTCATTAAAGAAATACATAGGTAACGTATCACCAGACTCTGATTATAATTATAACAAAACCTTGGTTGAGTATGCTAAGTCGAAGGGGAAATCAGGTGTATCAATCATAGCCGATAAAGGTACCTTTCCTTTTAAACATCGCATAGACGACCTTGTAAATTTTGAGTTATCTCTTCCTTCTAAATACGATATTGAGTTGAAGAGGATATGCGTATATCATCAAAAAGATTTTAATAGATTGTCGGAGGAGCAAAAGCAAAAGTTACTAAATCATCACTTAATTGCAGTAAAAATATGAATCAGCATGTTCACTTTTTCCAAGCATCGTTTATCATTTCTCGTAGGTCAGAAAAACGAACAGGTTTTTGAATTAGTCGGTCAATTCTTGCATTTTTAAAGTCTTCTCTATCTTCCAAATCTTTACATCAAAAGCAGTCATCAAGAAAATTTTTATTTTATTGTCAAATTCCCTTACCTTCATGGCAAGGTCGATCCCACATATACCTGGCATTCTCAAGTCTGTTATTATCAATGAATGTTTATCCGAAGTTTTCTTATAATACTCCAAAGCCAATACCGGGTCGGTGAAAGAGACTACATCATACCCTTGATTTTTCAAAAATGCTTTGAACAGAGATGCAAGTTCTGGTTCGTCATCCACTACGATGATGGAACGAGAGATTGACATTTCGTATTAATTTTTTTAAGTAGTATTATTTAAGTTTGTTGTAGTCAAAGATAAAACTAACAGATTAAGAAGTGGTCATAACATTTTTTTAGATTCAATTACATATACTCGGGGTGTTTGATTTCTTAAAACTTAACTTATCCAATCATTTGTTTTGATTATTGTATTTTAGTATATTCTAAATGCGACCTAAATTTAGTAATTATAAAGAAATAATCATGAGGAGTGATAAAATCAAAGTCTACTCCTCATATATCCTAACACCTAAGCGATAATTATCGTTGGAACCCACGTCCGAAAGACGTAGATTCGAGCCCCAACTTCGTCTGGTTTTTTATTGTTCAACTTAAGTTCCTGTTCCTTAAGAAAAAAAGTTACTATAAAATATTGCAGAACGGTCTTAACAAACTCTAATATTTATTATTCATATTATTGTATGTACATCAAATATTGACTATTCAAAGCTACAGGTCGAATCGAATGGCATCAGTTACCGGATGTTACCAATAGTAGATCAATATTTGTTATTCATTCAAACCTTTTTTCTACAGATTAATGCAATCATTGCAGTACCCACAAATGTTGCTGTCCAGTATAACCATAGATCAGTCCATACACCAGATAATAACGCTGGTGCCAAAGAACGTGCAGGGTTCATTGACAATCCAGATATAAAAGTCAAAAACAAAATATCTAGTCCAACAATACCTCCGATAGCGATACCGCTGAATCCCTTCAAACCTTTTGTATAAACTACAGTCAATATCACTGCCATTAATAGAGCTGATGCCAAAACTTCTGTTCCAAATATTAGAGGTAAAGGATATGAATAGTTAGGAGAGTTAGCTCCTAGACTTGCCTCATTACCTATTACTATACTCACAAAAAGACTTGCTAGAAAAGCACCAACTATCTCCGCCAAAAGATACAAAACTAGTAGCTTTTTTGTGATGTGCTTTGTGATTAAAAATCCAACAGATACAGCAGGGTTAAAATGAGCCATAGAGATTTTTCCAAAAAGATATACACCTATTGCAACGCCCACAAAAGGAGCAAATGCAACAAATGGTAGTCCAAGAATACCATTTAACTTTGCATTAATAACTACCGAACCTGTAGCTAAAACAACAACGACAAACGTTCCCACCAGTTCTGCGATAAACCTTTTTTGATTAGTAGATAGCTTGCTAACTACAGATTCAAAAGTAGATTCCTTTGACATGATTATTTACTAGGAGTTACTTGGATTCACTTTAACTGAACGAAATAAAGTGCTATTATCTTAAATTGGAATTTTATTGTCTCTGGCAGAGTCAATTATTTCCAATACTCTTTTTTCAATTTCATCTCTTATTTGTCTCACTTTCTCTATCGGCTTGTCTTTTGGATCTTCAATACCCCAGTCTATAACTTTTGGTAAAAATAATGCAGGACAGTATTTATCGTCCATACAACCCATATTGATTATGGTTGTTGCATTTCGCATCATATCTTCTGTCAAATCTTTAGGCTTTTGACTGCTGATGTCTATTCCAACCTCTTTCATAACATCTACTGCAATCGGATTAATTTGAGAAGTTGGAACTGTACCTGCACTAACCGTTTCGTAGCCTTTTGGTGCATACTTTCTAAAGAAACTTTCTGCCATCTGACTTCTCCCCGCGTTTTGAACGCATACAAAGAGGATAGTTTTTTTTGTATTATCGGAGGATTTTTTGCCAAATGAAAATTTCATCTATATCACTTCTCTTGCTAACCGTCTTACTTTTTAACAGCCTTGATGGAGATACTAGTAATTTGTCTTTTTTCTTGATTTTCTTGTTCTTTGCCTTCATCTAACTCCATATATAATTTCTCTTCTAGTATCTCAATGTTGGTAAATCCAGCTTTTTTAATACTATCAATGTAGTTTTCTTTTGTTAATGCACCATCAATACAACTGCACCAATTATCCGTATTAACAGAATCTAGATCTATTTCCTTAGAAGTAACTAGATCTGATATAACCATTTTTCCTTTTCCTTCTGATTTAAGGATTCGGTAAATTTCTTTGAACGTATTTTCCTTATTTGTTGTTAGATTAATAACGCAGTTGCTAATAACTAAGTCAACAAAATTATCTTCAACAGGTATTCTTTGTTCAATATCTCCCTGTCTGAACTCGACGTTGGTATATCCATGTTTTTCAGCATTTTCTCTTGCTTTGTTGAGCATATTTTTTGTCATATCAATTCCAATGACTTTTCCGCTTTCTTTTACCAAATTGGCTGCAAGAAATACGTCAATCCCTGCTCCTGAACCTAAGTCGACTACGTTATCACCTTCATTAATATCTGCAAATCTAGTGGGATTTCCACATCCTACTCCTAATACAGAAGTTTCAGGAATCAACTTTAGTTTATCTGAATCATACCCCACAGTCTTTGATGATTCAAATGGAGAAAGTATAATTTCAGATGTACCGCAGCAGTCCTTAGAGGGCATACAACAAGAATTAGAATTTCCGTCTAGTGCAATCTTTCCATATTGTTCTTTAATCTTCTCCTTTAATTGTAATTGTTTATCCATAGATATAGGTTTACAAAGGAAACTATTTAAATTGGTAAGAGTAAAATGGTAAAGTAAGTGAAGTCAAGGAAACTAAAGGGAGACATACTGAATAAAGCCACATTGGAATCAAGTAAATTACCTATCCTCAAGGAAAATAATTCTTGTAATTTCTATGGTTATGATGTGGAAAATCTAATGAAAGAAACATCTGAATTAAGAAAGATAATTACTAAGAGAGGGACGTTAGAAATATTGATTCCTCTTTGCTGTTCTACTGACCCAGTCAGATACTTGACATTTAGAAAGTCAATGAAAGGTTTCAGCAGTAAGACTCTCACAATACGATTAAAGGAGTTGGAAAAAAGTGGTATCTTAAACAGACAATCCTTTAATGAGATTCCTCCCAGAGTGGAATACCGGTTAACTCCGAAAGGTCAAGAACTTGTGGAATCTATAATTAATTTACTTCAATGGATGCGAAAATGGTCCGTAAACAATTAATCAATAGATCTCTTGCGTAATTAATCCAAACAGCTTTTATGAAAAGATGTGTGAATATATCGCAATTTCTGTAAATTATTTTAAAGATAATACAAGAAGAAAAATCAAACGAATATTTGTCTTGCAAATGAGGTTGAATATGTTGTTGACCGTTTGATTTGCTTATAAATGGAACCGTGTATAGATATATTAAGGAAAATTAATTAAGGGTTTGTGTCTCAAGTGACACAGGTTAATTTTTCTCATATATGCAAATTTTCCTACTACCGATAATAAAATTCAATCCAATCACCCGATTGTGCACTAATATTAGATAATATATTAACCAAGTTATATAAAGATATAAAGATAAAAGGGAATCTGCATTAGTTGCAGGGTTTTTATAATATCAAAAAATTAGGTTGATGTTTTATAATCATTTGACCGATATTTAACACGGCTCATAATTCTTGCTGGTTTTTATTAAAATTCCTAATTATCTTACAAAATTGAGTTAATCAGATCTTACATAGTTAGCCAAACAGCTTTATGTCCTTATATCTTTTAGATAAGCCTGTCCTTCCTTTCTTCCTTCCTTTGCTATCGTATGGTATGAAAGGTTATCCACAAAACCATTACTTACTTTTCAAATCGTTCACTGGTCTTTTAATCAAACAGTTTGATGACATCTATCAAACGATAGAATCAAAATACCAAACATGATAAAACGTCTTCTGTCTCGTAGAAAAGATAGAAAAAGAGATAGAAAGAGAGAAAGATCAGGAGGGGACAGGGAGGAAGGCAGTTTAAGCTAGACATAAAAAACAGGTTTGTTATGATTTTGGTTTACTATAACTATACATAACCTATACCTTGACCTTGACCTGACTTTGACCGGATACCTGTTTGATTTAAACCAGAGTAACGTATGTAGAGACATTCAAAAGATTGATGGCTTGATAAGACAGTGTACCCATTCCTCAAAAACTATCAGATGACCAAAAGATTGAACAGACCAGAGGAGGAAGTTGAAGCAGTACTTTCCAGGCTTTATGGCTTTAGACTGTACAGAGCAAGAAATACCAAGACCAAAGGACAGGATGAGAAGAAAAATATACTACTCTGGCAAGAAGAAAAAACATACAGTAAAGAATCTACACAGTAAACGAACTCGGTCTTAATCTACAAATCAAAACATAAGCTAGGTAGGTAGGTAGGTAGGAGACATGATTACAAAATATACAAGAAGAATCATCCTGTTATCCCAAAAGATGTTATTAATACATTTGATCTAGGATTCCTGGGCTGGGAGTACAAAAAGACTATCCAAAACAAAACCTCTTTACCGATAAGAAAGAAAGAAAAGAATCAAAAGGATCTAACAGAAGAGGAAAAGGAATACAACAAAGATCTCTAAAAGAAGGATAATAGTAGTCGAACATACCATCTGCAGGATAAAAAAGTACAGGATGATGAATGATGTGTTTAGGAATAGATTAAGAAAGTACGATAAGACATCGGACATAGTATCAGGACTGGTAAACTATAGGATAATGAATTCGTTAGGCTAGTTGGACGATATTGGATAGGAGACGGAGCTAGCCAGTTTTAATTACGCAAGAGATTGAATATACGATACTGCGGAATGAGATTTATGTATTAAATACTAAGTTTTAACAGCTAATCGATCTACTTTGTAAAATGAATAGCTGAGTCCCGTCAAACAAACGGTCCTATATTCTAGTAAGGTGTTTGTCCCGGAACGTTGCCCGGCGGGTTATAGCGACATACTAGAAAGTCCATTTGACCACTACTGGCGAATCCACAACCAATCTCTTGGGTGTTCTTCCAGACCATTGCAGTGTAATGGCCGATACCTGGCCCGGAACGTTGTCCGGAGTTATATTTCGCCTTTTCGTCAGCCCACAATTGGGCAAGTTCCCCTGGTGAATTGAAATCCGCGACCCCAGACGCAATGTTCTCGTTTTTGGCACCGTGTGGAGTAGTATCGCATACGGGCTTGGGTGGTACTAGCTCGGCTCGCGCGGGATCACATACAAGTCCGAGCGTCGTCAAATGATTCGCCCAACTTTGGGCGTCGGCTGCAAGACTGCTGCTCCACGTTAGCGGTGGAACTCTAACGGCATCGCGCTCATCGTTATGGATATTCAGCATGTCATTTTCGAGATCCGTATTTGACTGTGCGTATGAAAGCTGCACCACCGACGATAACACTGTCAAGAGCGTCGTTATAACAAAAATCAATATTATTTCTTTAGATACTTTATGATACATAATTTGTAATTGATTCATGATGATTATTTATTTTTCGATCAGTTTACATATAAAAGATATTTGCAGAGGATCTGTATGACAAGATTGTCCGATCCTGAAACCAAAGAAACTTGGAAGCAACATCATGGAGTTCCCAAGTTTAAAACTGATGATAAGTTAGAACGAATAGACTATTTACTACGAACATGTCAAGAACAGTGGATGAACAGTGGATGAATAATGCAAGCGAAGGAGCTTGTAGATTTTTGCACCTAGTGTGGATGATTATATGAGGTTATTCATATGAGCGAGTAAACAAAGATCATGATAAAACTCACTCGACTGGTTTACCGACATTATGAGAAGGGAAAATGCAATTCGTCCATCATGTGTGCAAAATATTCGTCCATTTAAAAAATAGAGTACAGTATGAGTGCATACTTGCATTTACTCCTAATTAGTACTGTTAGAAGATATCAAGGGTTCACCAGTGATCGGGTCTCTACTACGGTTCAGAGCGGCCCCCAACCTTTCAAGAGAAGTAAATCCTATGGATAGATCTTTGAGGCTTTATGGAAAATTGATGTTGTCCTGACTGGAAATTGTCTTGACCACATATCATTTTTTTAAATTCAGAAGTTAAATGATCTATTTTATTGTAAGACTACATGTCTGAAAGACGGAGATTCTAGTCTCAACGTCATTTGGTCTATTTATCATTGAAATATGGAACTGTTGTTGTTATTTGTATTAGTGACTGTTGATAGAATCGATCTTTAGAACTGTTGCCAATACCAACTTAGTAACTGCAGTTAAATAGTTCCAATTTATAAATTCCGGCAGGTCCGAGGATGAATGATAGCGTGGATTTTTTTTCGGATCTGCAGATCCATCGTAAGCACCTATTACTACATGTCCACTTGCTTCGAAAGGTTCATAGTCACTGTCATATATGGAATCCAAATGGAATTTAAGATTAACCTCTGAGGCTAAATCTTTCATAACTTCTCCAAACACTATAGATTTAAGATCGTTTTCTCTAACCTTGTTGTGATTCAGATCCATATTATCATCTCTTTCAATGATTACAGTATTATCTGCAAAAAATGGATACCCAATCATGTCAAGGTTAATTAGTCTATACAAATCCATCTTGTTATTTTCGATGTATTTCGCGTAGCTTTTGGATCCCAATAGCCCCTGTTCTTCTCCAGAGAAAAGAACGAATTGGAGAGAATGTTGAAGGTTCTCATTTGCTAAAACTCTTGCTATTTCGATGATGGCGCTTACGCCACTAGCGTTATCATTTGCTCCCGGAGCACGACTATTTGAATCTCCCTTATTCTCCATAATACAATCATAATGAGCGCAAATGATAATCAATTTTTTATCAAAACCATTCTTATTGCATATTATGTTTCTAAGTCTAAACTCTTTATCATCAATGGTTGATTTAAAGGAATGATAAAAAGAATCCTTGTAACCTGATCCTCTAAATTGATTCATTATCCAATCACTAGCGTCATTCAAGAGAGGTGATTTTGAATGTCTAGTATGAAATTTAGATAAGCTGGTCAGATTTTGTCTTAACTTATCGGTATTCACTTGATCTAATACTGAACGGGTATGTGTTTCGATCCTATCAGCGGTTATTTTTTGATTACCACTAAATGGCTTTTTAGCAAGCATTCTGTTGCTTTCTACTGAAAGACGAATCGATACTTGAATATTCACTCATTTCAAAAGCTTCCAATGCAATTATTACGTATATATTCGAATACCATACAGAATATCCTAGTAGAACGTTGGTAATGAATCTTCACTAACTCGATTGCTTTTAAAGCGAGTTCAATTAAATGGTTTTTGGGTTTGTTTACCAATCTCATACTAATACAATAGTGAAAGGTATTATTTAAATTTATAGAACTAGAGATTTGTTAATGGATAAAGATCATTGTATTTTTTGCATAATTAAATATTGGGTTTAAGTATCGAAGTTGGACCCCAAGTCTGAAAAACAGAGATTCGAGTCCCAGCCCTATCTTTTTTTCGTTTTGTAAATAGAGAAACTTAATCAAAAATAAATCTCCAGTTGTAATTGCTTTCTAACAAATGAACTTTAATTGGATCAAACTCTATAGACTTTCTATTATCATCAATCTTGGAAAGTCCTAATTCTCTAAAAAAGTTTTCCAATCCTCCTGGAGCATATGTTACAAGTAGTTTGCCCTGATCATTTCCAATTTTTCTATAAGAATGACTTTTATCTTTTTCAAATCTTAACACCGTATCCTTATTTCCTTTTAAGGTTTCTTTTCCGCATCTAAAGAGAAAATTGCCTTCAATCACGTGCATTACCAATGCTTCGTTTCCGTGCTTGTGTAAAGGTACTTCTGACTCTTCACCTGGAGGAAAGGTAATTTCAATTATCGAATATTATTCTCAGTTTGATTGCCAGATACAAGAATTTTAAAGATTATCCCATTAAGATTATATTGCCTATTTAATTTGTTGTAGTCTTGGGAAAAGGCTTTGATATCCTTTTTATCGCTCATCACTCATCATTTACTTATTTGGGAACATTAATATTTAAATAATTGTAGAATCTTACAACTAGGTTCAGAAAATTTTGTAGTCTGTAGAACTCAAGAAGATATATATAGACTCATGCTTTTAGAATTGACTGAACTTTTTGGTGTGTACTTTATGAATGAACACTAATTCCACACTTGGTGCAACTGGATATTTCAGATTCAGAACATATCATAGTATTTACGTCGAATTTTACCTTTGCATTTTGACGGATTTGGATTTTGTATAATTTCTGACACCTAATGCAATTGAGAAATAATGTGAAATACCCCTTTTCCTCCCCCACTTCTTTAATTTTCATTATACGATTAATTATGTCTATTACTTTTTTGACATTGATTTGTTATGTAGATAGAGTAGGAGTAATAATATCAACATTTTTTCTCGAGACTTTGGACCTGCAAATATGGAACGTAAAAGATAAACTACCTTTCTTTGTTTAGAATCAAGGCAAATTCAAGGATCAGATTGAGGACGAGTTTAAAGAGATATCAATTGGAGAAATAACTCCACTTATATGAAAGGAACTAATATTCATTTCAACAGCAACTTATTATTCACCAGATCTTTTGTCAACTTGTTATCTTTAGCAAAGATTTGTAATTTGTCTCTATATCACAAATCATAATATTATCTCAAGACTAAGAGATACCAAAACAATACAATGGCACGTTAATATTCCAATTATTTCAAGCATTTGATATATGTTTCAAAATAAGACTAATTTGAAATTGAATTGAATACTTAAATATACTTTTATACTGCTTTAGGAATTGTATCTGATTGGAAAAATTGCAACTATACAGTTTTCTTTTTAACAATAGGAAATTATCCATAATTACTGCAGCTGTTATAGTCGTTCTAATAATATTAAATCTACTAACTACCCGCCAAATCATTTACTTGAGTAATGCGGGCGAGATTGCTCTTTTTACACTTACAACAGTCTTTGGGTACGGCATTGGATCTTTAATCCTTTTGGGCTTTACCAGGCATATTACCAAGGATCTCTTAGAGAGGTCACTTTTGATGCGAATAATGCATATAATGGTTAGCGTTATTCAGTTTTCATTATTTGGAATTTTGCTCTTTATACTGTATACTAACATCACAAACTGTCCAGAATACTTTACTGTATGTAGTGGGACTGAACATCTTGTTATCGCCTTTAATGCAATAGCATCCTTGACAACTGCCGCAATAATGGGAATAATTAGCTTTAAATTTTTTACATGGTATAAATTACATAAAAGAAACTTTGTGGTATTATTTTATGGTCTAGCAGCAACAGCACTTGCACTGTCTATATCAGGAGATGCTTTTGACAAGTTGATCCTTGTTCAAATAGTGAAGGAAGAATCCGCAGAAGGTGCAATTCCGACGGCCTCTTTTATTTACAAGGTTTTTGATGAATACGATGGTGCAATAATGTATAAAATAGTAAATCCTGATTACACTACGCTTTACTTAGTACCAAATTCAAGTTTGGCCCTGTACAATCAAATTATTTATCTTACTTCATTAAGTCCATATATTCTGACTTGGATTGGAACTGCATTCTTGCTCGGTTACTACTACAAGAAAACTCACAAGCTTGATTTCAAATTCTGGATAATCTTGGCTGCTCCCTTAGTCTTATATCTCATAGGTAGCGGATTAATATTTTCCCTGCCGGCAGATTTTCCATACAAATATTATTTTAGGTTGATATTTCGTGCAGGCACTATAGCAAGTAGTCTCCTATTTGGACTGGCATTTTATTTAGTTACTAAAAATTTAAAATCCCAGAAAGTCAAAGATTATTTGACAATTGCAGCTATGGGAATAACTGCAATTGGCATAGCAAACGAGATCTCTGCATTGCAACCGACCTATGGTGTAGCCGGTCATTCCTTGGTGTTATTATCCTCCTATTTATTTAGCATTGGATTGTATGCTTCCGCAATATCTTCTCTCATGATAACGATCTAAGGAGATCTGTTAGAAAATCGATGTTAGAGCTTGTTCATGATATAGGAACTGCGCAGATGGAAGAAGAGATACAAAAGGCAAGAAACATAGTAATGAAAAAGGCTCATGAACGTGAGATAGAAATGCAACGTCAAACCGGTGTTTCCCCCTCAATACAGGAGGCTGAAATTAAGAAATATCTAGAGGAGGTCATTGATGAAATCAAAACTAAATGAAAATCTAGTCCCATAGTAGACTTTCTGTAACTTACAAAGTGGGAATTAGAATTCTAAATATTAATGATATATGAATTCTTTCTAAAGTAATGTATTAAGGATTTCCATTTCAATTAAAATCAATTTTTTATTAACACTAATGCTTTTTTTGTAAGCCACCATGTCTGAAAGACAGAGATTCGGGTCTCCCAACTTCGTCTTGCTTTATTTTTATCTCTTACAGTATTTTCAAGTTCTTATTCTTCCAAGAAAAAAAGATAGGAGAATACCTAGCCTTTTTGATGGAAACAGAAGTTCCCATATTAAGCTATTTCTCATATATACCACTTACTCTTTAGGAACTCATGGCATTATCCAAAGTAACTACTTCACTTTTTGTCAGAACTGTCATTCTTTTTTGTACGAAATTTTTGGGAAAATCTCTCGTTTTAGTACATCTCTTTCTATAGATAATCTGCCAGGTCCCGATAATAACAGACTAATTGAAATAAACATCAATAACAAATCAACTTCGAAACCACCTTGTCCCATAAAACCATTGTCTGCTTTCACTATAAGGACAGCACAAATCATTTCTATAGTAAAAAGAATCGCGGTTATTCTTGTAAGTAGTCCAACTATTAATAATACTCCTCCTATTACTTCTAGTAGCCCTATTAGTAGAGCTAAATCTGCAGGAATACCAACGGAAGCAAAGAAGCCTTGTGTGCCTTGTAAATTTTCAAATTTTGGTAAACCATGGATTATAAAGGCAATTCCAGCCATTATTCTTATAGGCAAAGGAGCGAACGCAGAAATTTTTTCTAAATGCATCACTAAAAAAGGAAAATCATCCTTTTTATATTTCATTAATTTTATTATTTCAGAATCCCCACTAAGTGACTAAGTTCTGCTGACAGGAGAAAATTATTTTTGAAAAATGATTAGGTTTTTCAAATAATTCTCGGACACATCTCTCGATATCATCAACAAATATCTTGTAGTTTGTATTGAATTCCCTAAAAGAATCGCGGGACCAATTAATATTTTTGATTAGTATTTTGTATTTCATTCTGGAAATTGTTTTGATAAGATAAATCATTCACCAAAATCAAAATAAAGAAGTTGCTAAGTTACTAGATTTACATCCGGAATTAGGATGGCTTATAGTCTTGAATGGGAAACTATTTTTGTTTCATTTATTCAATAAAATTTTCTTTTACTATAATTGTAATTGTAATGAAAAGATTTATAATTTCAACAAGTCGACATCAGACTATCCTATATTGCTTCTAAAGCATTACAATTATTTTCAATCATTGTAATTTTGATGGTATCTCTGCCTTCCATGTCTTCATCAACGAACATTTATCCAGGAGTTGATTTGGGAATGTAGATTCTATATTTGCTCAATCTTTTGCTAAATAATAATGACATAATTCAATTTACAAGCACATCAATTTTCATAGATGACTTGGGTGATTTTCATGTTATAGGAAGTAAACAATACCTCATTTGATCCTCAAACAAATATTGTAATTACAACAATTTTGTCCAATACAACAAACAATACTATACTAGGCAATCATTCTGCTTTCTCATTAATAGGTACCCTGAGACATGGAGAATCCTCTCCATTTGATATATTGATACATGACCATCAAATAGTAGGAAAATTTAACTTTATTGAATTCTCTACTAGTTCTCAACCTGCAATAGAAAAACCGTGAAATCTTATTTTAAACGGTAGTAGTCCCTTCTTTGACAATGTTGGTAATCCTCATATCACAGGCAATATAATTAACAAAGGACAATTCCCAGAACAATTCTTAAATCTTGTTGCAACATTTTATGACGACTCTAGTCTTGGTATAGTTGGAACTCAAGGTTTTGGACTAAATGTTGCTAATTTGTCTCAGAATCAAATGGCTCCATTTGATATCATCATTACCGACAATAAGACTAAATCCCAAGCTGCATTCTATTCACTTAACGTAGATTCAACTCAAAATTCTATGAGTCCTCCATTTAATCCCAAGTTTACATTTGATAATGGTGGAACTACAACTGAACAATTTATTACTGGTGGATTGTTTGTTACTCCTTCTCCTTTTCCTTTGGTAAATAATAATCAAGGGTCTAACGATAACGATAACGATAACGATAAAGATGAAAACTCGGGGTCAAGTGGTAGCAACGGTCGAGGACATAGTAATGGCAATGATTTAAACTATGAGGACATTGACGATAGAAACTTCCCGGTTGGAGGTAATGATCCAAATAACCTTGATGCTGATGGCGATGGCATTGGTTGTGAAACTAATGAAGGGAATGATAACCAAACAAATAATGATGATGAACAACAACCAGAACAAACAACAAATCCACGAAATGATCCTAAGTATGATTCAATTGACTGGCAAGATGATAACCCAGATAAGAACCTGACAATCGAAGTGATGGATGAAATTTTAGAAGAGCAACAAAGTGAAGAACAGGAAAATTCGGGAAATGATATACAACAAGAGCAGGATACGTCCAACAATGGAAGTGATGATGGCGGAGAATCTACCGATGAAACTGCAAATGAAGAAAACGATGATGAATCAGATAGTAATGAGGAGGAGGAGGAGGAGGAAAATAATTAGTGATCACTATTGATGTAAGATGAAACTAAACTAGACAAGTAGATGTTGTAGAATAACCCTACTTATTTTTTGTATATTTATATATCGAATATAATAATAATCAGTATTGCATCATTTCTTATTTTATGAGACAATATTTATTTTTCTAGTTTTTTTGGGAACTATTACCTTTTCAAATCAAGTCTGGGCGACTTCCCCAAATTCTGATTTAGTTACCACTTCTTCGTCAAACTTTAGTGGAACAGTAACAAAAGTCATAGATGGAGATACTCTTGATGTAACGACAACAGAGGGAGAAACAATAACAGTAAGGCTTGCATTAATAGATGCACCAGAAACAGATGAATCAGGATTTGATGAGGCAAAAAATTTCATGACAGAACAATGTTTGGATAAGAATTCAGAGGTAGATCCAGATAATAATCAAGGACTTACCTATGGTCGAACAGTTGCAGTTGTATATTGTGACGGTGTTAACGTTAATGAAGCGATACTAGATAATGGTTTTGCTGATGTTTATCAAGATTTCTGTGATGTATCTGAATTTGCTGATTCAAATTGGGCACAAGAGCATGGCTGTTCATCAAACAGTAGTAATAAAGATAATGATGACAATGTAGAGTCTAGTGGTATCAATAATAATCAATTGGATAATGATGGTAAGGATTTAGATTGTAAGGACTTTGATGAGAAGAACATCCCGGTTGGAGGCAATGATCCAAATAACCTTGATGCTGATGGCGATGGCATAGGTTGCGAAGGATAATGGTACACCAACTGTGAATGATGGAAAGTGCAATAACTAACGATAACCTGAAAACGATATGACCTCGCATTCGATTATTCTAAATCTCTTAAATTTTTTATTTATTAAAGACAAGTGCATCATATTGATATTGCTATAATTTTTTCATAAAATTATATAGCATATGTTGGCCCGCAAATCTTATGATGATTGGTCCATATCAAGAAACACTCATTCCATTTCTTCTGTCATTGGTCCACTGAACCATTCATAGAAGTAATTCTATACTCTAAAAAAGGAGGAAGAAGGAGAGGTTATTTAAAAGGTAATGGCTTGAGTGTGACGGTTAGAGTACACGACTGAGACTCTCCTGGAAATATCCTATTTTCACATGATGAGGAGCCTAAATCCATGGCATAATTCTCAAGCAAGTAGGATAAATATACATATATTTTCCCTGGTGCCTGAACGGTATATTTTACACCATTTTCAGAATGTTTTGCACAAGCAGGAACAGCAGATATTTCTTTATTGCTTACTATCAATTCAGACCCTACACAAACACCAACATTTTGTACATATCGATAATTATCATCACTAATTCCTTTAAAGATGGTAGAAATAGTCAAGTATGCATCTCCACTTTCTACAAAGTCTTCATCAGGAAGCGGTTCCTCAACTATCACCATGTCATCATTAGGTTTTTCCAATATTGATTTGTCCTTCACAAAGGGACTCTGTTCCTCTTCGTTTGGCTCTTTGACTATCACCATGTCATCATTAGGTTTTTCCAATATTGATTTGTCCTTTATCAAAGAAGTTTCCTTCTCATCTTGAGCGAAAACTTTTTGAAGTTTATTATCTAGGTCTAAATTGATTGAAGTTGTTGAAAGAGTAACCAATAAAGCAGTAAAAACAAGAAACTGAAAAATCAGAGATTTTTTATTAACCATTATCATATTTTGATTCTACTTCCATTGCTATAAAGGCTTTTTCTATAACATAAGATCAGTTGATGAAATTATTTTATATATCCATATGAGTTGATAAGAAGTGTATGACAATTAAAAATTGTAAAGAGCACTTTATTTTGTTAATTGCATTAGTATTAACAGCTAGTTGGATATTAGGTTCGTATGTCGAATTTAGCATATTCACAAACGATAGGAGGCGTCGATTTAAGTAAAATTCCAGGATTGCAAAATTTAACCGGATTCAATAATGTACCTACAGCTGATAATGGACAGGGTACAGAGGAAGGACAGGGTACAAATAATGTGCCTACAGCTGATAATGGACAGGGTACAGAAGAAGGAAGGACAGGGTACAGGACAGAAGAAGGACAGGTACAGAGGAAGGACAGGGTACAAGAAGAAGGACAGGTACAGAAGAAGGACAGGGTACAAATAATGTACCTACATTGGACGATGCTTCTGATGAACCAAAATCCAATCAAATAAAGATATCATTTACAGGAACAGTGACACAGATGGACGATAGATCAAATCTATTATATGGCAATGTGAAGGTCGGAACTCCAATAACTGGTGAATACACTTACAGACTTCCAACAAAGGATACAAATACAGATCAGACTGTGGGAGATTATCCACATGACAGAAAGGCATTTGGAATAACGGTCAATGTAGGGGGATTTGTTTTTAAAACCGATCCCAAGAATGTCAATTTCTTAGTTGAACTTGTGAACCGGGACACAGATCACTATTTGTTAAGAAGTTACAATAATCTTCCACTATCTGATACAATCCCAATTGAGCATATCTCTTGGCAATTAGATGATGAAACAGGAAATGCACTTTCTAATGACTCATTAAAGTCAGCTCCAATTCCTCCCATTCTGCAAAACTGGAAAGATCCGTATGGCCTGACAATAACCGGTGGAGCTGATCGCGATCCTACTCAATCCTTCTTTGTACGGGCTCATATAGATTCAGTAAATTTGATTTCTTAAAGGATTGCTTAACAAACATCATGTCATTTTTTTATTTATTTTGTGCCGATTTCTCGGTTCTATAGTTGGTTTGCTTAATATACGGACATTGAACCTCAGTTCGAGAGACGTAGATTCATTCCGTTTCCCCCTCCTCCACCCAACTATGTTTGAGTTCCTCTTTGATCACAGAACGGTCGACACAAAATTACAAATGGCATATCTATTCGCCCACTCACTAAGCAGAGCTACAACTAGTTTGAAAGGTTCATGCTGTTTTGATATACAGTCACAGCACCATCGTACATAATTTTATTGAATTCTTTACCATCATTTATTTTCATACTTTTTCTTCTCAAGATTGAATCAACTGTTTCAGTTCCTTGGTTAGAGCATCTATCTTTTCAGGATTTCCCAAGTACTGGGCTCTTGTGTTCTGAAAAGAGGTAAATTTCCACCCTTGATCAGTCTTAACTGCAACAATAGTATGTATAGAATTTCTTTCATGGTTAATGCTATTACTACCTCTCTCAATCGTTCCGCTTATTCCTACAACGATAGCGACAGTGGGTATGGGGAATCTTATGTGCTTAACCTTTCCGACCAAGCGGGTGCCTCTTACAAATTTGTCAAATAGCATTGCATGGAACGTTATTATTTGCTGCTTTCCTTCCAAATAGGTTCCATCAAACCCAATAAAATCAGCATCTTCTGAATAGGGTTCTGCAAACTTTGCGGCATCACCGATATTCCATCCACATATCTTTTTTTGGTAAAGTTGTTGTATTTCTTTTGAGTCAGTCTCAGGCATCTTTCGTCACCGCCCCAAAATTTTGGCTTTTGTGCAGTTGGGATTCAACGATCATTTTGTCATTTGGCTTTAGGAGAAGCTTGACACCTTTTTGATCTTGTCTGCCTCCAACAATCAGCTTAGTTTGATCACTCGAATTGATTATGCTATCTACAAATAGTTCGATAGATTCAACCCTAAACCCTTCGAACCAAGTCGAAAGATCGTCAATATCTATTTCAAACAGGTCAAAAAATTTCTTGTCCTTGTAATGTGAAAGATCTTGCGGCAAGTGCACATCTTGTTCTTTAAGTCTTGGAAAAACCAGTTGGATTTTCTTTGTTACTTTCGATTTATTTTCCATAGCCATATTACATATTACTCAAAATATAAATGTTTTAGTTTTTGAGTATTTTAGAAGTTAAACATATATGATAAAGGATATCAACACAATCATAGAATAATGAAGAAGGATATTGACTACACCCGTCAAAACCTGATAGAACTTTTGCATAAGCAATTTCGTGAACTTAGCAGCCGGACCGTCCTGTTCCACCATTGGATAAGTGAATTATTGGGCCTTAACACAATAGACCACAAGTGCCTAGACATAATAGTCAAATCAGATTCCCCACTGACGGGTGCACATCTAGCCAATATCACGGGCCTATCAAGCGGTGCTATAACCGGAGTGATCGATAGGTTAGAGAAGCGTGGATACGTTATCAGGGACAGAGATCTGAAGGACCGTCGACTGGTATATGTAAAGCCGATTATGTCTAGGATTGAAAAGGAGGTTTTCCCCGTCTTTAATTCTCTCCACGAGATAATGACAAAGGTTTATTCAAATTACTCCAACAATGAGCTGGAGTCTATGCTCGATGCTACTACCAAAATTAATCAGATAATGAACGAGAGAACCAAAGAGATAATGGAAAAGATATCACAAAGAAAAACCACAAAAAAAGGGTAAACAATTTAGAATAAAAAACCATTAAAAATATAAAACTTGTTACTTGAGTTGGAAAAAGATTAACTTATGATTTAAGCCATTCTGCCGTTACAAAAAAATGTGAATAACCGATAACATATTGAAATAATTTTTTAATTTATTATCACATTTTTTTATAAAGAATTAGCAGATTTGGAAAAATTTTGTCACGACAATATATCCATGAACATATGACATATTAGATAAATCCGACTATGATGTATGTATGAATGTGTGAGTGGGTGGACTCGTGTCCAAACAGCCCTAGTCAATTTTACCTATTGAATATGAAATTCTCACTTGTTAGGTCTTAAATGTAGATTACTCATTATTCATTCTCCCATTTACCTCAGTCCCAACAAAATTCTCAAGTCTTTTGACATACCAATCCCAACCCTCATTGTGTTCATCATATTGTAATCTATCTGCATTTGTAAACCCGCTATGGACTAAAGTTAATCTCGTTTTATCCTTGTCTATCTGATCTAGTTTCCAAGTAACAATGGTTTCCTTACTGTAATCAGGTTTTGTTGTAAAGTTCCAAGTATAAGATAGCTCTTTATTTGGGATGATACTAATGATTGTTCCAATAACATCGTGATCTTTTTTTTCTTTAGTGACTTCCTTTGAAAATCTAAAAAATATTTTTCCCCCGACTCGTGGTTCTACGGTCGCCATGTTGGGAAACCACTGAGTCAGTTGCTCAGGATCGATTAGAGATGAAAATACTTTGTCCACTGATGCATTTATTACTATTTCTTTTTTAATAATGTCATAATTTTTATCATTCATTTCTTTTCCTTTTCCTTTTCCTTATCACTTTTTTCCTCTACAAGCACTTTAAGATCTTCGAGACTTTGTCCCCACATTTTATCAAAAAAATCTTTTATTTCCATAGTTGTTTTAGGATTAATTGAATATCTTTTTTTCTGTCCTTCTCTAGTTTCCTTTATTAGATCTGCATCCTTTAAGATTCTTAAATTGGTAGATACAGCAGCCAACGTTGTATCAAAATGCTTGGCTATCTCCGTAGGATACATTTCGTGTTCTCTTAGAAGCAATAAAATACGCCTTCTATTATCTTCCGCCAATGCTTTCCAAAGCGACCCTGCCATTACTATAATAAAATAGTTATATAGTTATTTAAATCTTTAAATATTGTCTATCATATCTATATTCAATGTCAATAAAAGAACAAAAAGAGAAAAATGATAAGAAAGAGAAGTATGTTTCTGATAATCATAAAATAGTTTCACAAAGTGAATGGATGGAGGCTCGTAAAGATCTGCTAGCAAAAGAAAAAGAATTTACCATTTTGCGTGATCAACTTAATCAAGAGAGACGAGATCTACCATGGGTTCAAGTTAATAAAGAGTATGTCTTTGATGGGCCAGATGGAAAACAAACTTTGTCAGAACTTTTTGATGGAAGAAGTCAACTAGTAGTCTATCATTTTATGTTTGGTCCAAGCTGGGATGCAGGATGTCCAAGCTGTTCCTTTTGGGCCGACAACTTCAATAAAATAATTATACACCTGAATCAAAGAGATGTGACTATGATTGCCGTATCACGTGCTCCATACAACAAGATAACTGCCTACCAAAAGCGGATGGGCTGGGATTTTAATTGGGTCTCTTCTTATGATAGTGATTTTAATTTCGACTACCACGTATCTTTCACGCAGGAAGAATTAGCAAAGAAAGAGGCGTTTTATAATTATGTTGCACAAGACATAGGTGTTTCAGAGAAGGAAGGAGTCAGTGTATTTTTTAAGGATCCTGCAGGTCATATTTTTCACACCTATTCAACCTATGCGCGTGGTATAGATATGTTAAATGTAGCATATAACTATCTTGACTTGGTTCCCAAGGGTCGAGATGAGAGAGGTCACGAATTTCTGCAATATTGGGTTCGTCGTCATGATGAATATGGTAAATATGGTAAATAGCTACCACCTATCCTTATTTCTATTTATTCATACTCTAATGCGATATTGTCAAGTAGTTCTGGTCCGTGAATGCAAGAAAGGAGTTTAAATCCCATCTTCGCTATATTAGTTAACGGTTAATGATCTGACGGAGAGATTGTATCAGTTGAGAGAGAGTTCCATTATTGGACTTTGCACTAGAATTATTAACATCTTTAAGATTGTCAAGCATTCCACTTTTATTATTTGAACTATTAAAATCATTTGAAAGGGGATTGACATTAGCTGGGCTAGTATCTTCATTATCTAGCAAGGATAAAGTACTATTAATCAGACTTGGTGCCTGCTTGACAAACACTACTCCTTTCAAACTAGCATCATTTTTATCAAAGTAATCAAAACGTCCAGGTTGAGTAAAGTTGTAAGAAAACTTATCACCGGTATTCATATAGTCAGAATCAAAAAGTGGAATTCCAACTCTACCCGTCGTGATGCCGTTATTTACGAAAGTATTATTGTTAATGGAAGTAACAGTATGTACGGATGAATGATTGTTGGTCCATACGACGATAGTGCCGATATCAACAACAATTTCATTTGGTACAAAGTTTACCGTTCCAAAGAAGCCGTTCTTCTCAGCCGCTTTTATTTGAATATCTACTGCTTTATCTTTTTTCAACTGGGCATTTTCACTACCTCTAGTATCGTTAATTTGGGAACTTTCATGAAGCTGACCTCCTGTTGATAAGTTCGCCTCTCCACCCTTTGAAGCAGACTCGGTTGTATTGTTTTTTTGTCCAATTTGACTATTAGTTAAATTATTTGGTACAATCGGGTTAGAACTGGTCGAATTAGACCCTGTAGAAGCTGAAGTGGTGGTTTTGTTTGTGCCTGTTATAGATTCTTCTAATCCAATTGTAGATGTATTGAGATTTGTAACTAAAGGTGGCGCTAGGCCTTCATCATAGGACGCGGGTAAGAGCAACTTGAATGAGTTGATCATTTGCTCTACAACAGGAAAGTATCTATCAAATTTTTCCTCTTGTCCAACGTAAGTAACAAAATATGCAGTATTGTTTAACAAAATTCCAGTTTCAAAGTTTTTAAGTGTAATCGGTTCTTGACCATCTTCGCCACTGAGAACTTCGGTAAAAGTCAGAGAATAAGCAGGTTGACTCGAAAGAGAGTCAGAAGTTGAAGATTCAATTAATGTAAAGTTATTGGCGATATCTTTGTAAGTGTTGATCGCTTCTGCTAAATACTCATTTAGGTCGACTTCAGAGAAAATTCCATCGTCCCTATTTATCGTTACGTATTCAATGTAAGTATCATTGTAGGTTTCAAACGGCGATACAAACTCTGCGATAAGGTTGACTCTGTCTTCAGGCGTTATGTCTGTTTCATTCACTGACCAGGTTGATGGATAATTCATTGATACATTGTCATCGTAATTAAAATAATGATACATCTGTGTGGTCTGAACACCACTTACGTTTCCTTGATTTTGTCCCAGTATATAATTATCAGTAAGAGAGGGTATCAACAATAGAATTGATGGAATTAATGTTAAACAAATTAAATTACGATAAGTAATCAAATATTTCCCTATATTGCAAATAACTGTCTGATTGAAAAACCTTGCGCGAATATTCGAGAATAATTAGAAAAATAATATTTTAGTTCGTTTTAATTTACCTTAAGGTTACTTTGACATCTTTGCAAAAGCCTCCTCTGCAGCCTTTTTCATTTCTTCTGTGGTAAGATCTTTTATGTGCGTCATTATTGACCATCGATGTCCAAAAGGATCCTCAATGCTTCCAAGTCTATCTCCCCAAAATTGATCTGTTACTGGATCTAACACCTTTGCTCCTTCAGATACTGCAAGATTAAACGTTTTATCTACGTCCTCAACATACAAAACCAAAGAAACGGGGCTTCCCCCAATTGTGGTAGGCGAAAGGAACTTCATCTCTAAAAACTCGTCTCCTAGCATAATCAATGAATCTCCTATTTCGAGTTCAGCATGAGCAACTTTCTTTCCATCAGGCATCATCATACATGCTCGTTGGTTAGCTCCAAATACCTTTTTATAATACTCGATAGCCTTTAACCCATCGTTTACAATCAAAGCGGGTGTGACGGAATGATATCCATCGGGAATTTTTTTTACTTCAGTCATAGACCCTATTGATAGATAGTAGAATTTATTTTATCTAGGTACCTGCATTTTGAAAATGATTATAAAATATCCCCCCTATTGTTGATAAATATTCTATGATTTGTGATTATAGCATTTTGTGCTGGTCATTTCTATGAGTTAATTTTCTATAGACTTGTAATTCAAATATGAATCCGAATTTTGCATTCACGACTTCATATTACATTCTCCTCATTTTTATCAAATTCATAAAGAACTAGATTTCTTGTTTTAGAACAAGACTCTATGGTTGCAAAAACGTCATAGTTAACATGGTTGCAAGAACTAACGAAATGATATAGGATATAAGGATAAATGTAATATCACTAACATATGAATAAAATGAAATGCAAGAAAGAAATGCGTGTAGTTTTTGGAATCTTATTTGTTTTTGGGATGGTATTGATAGTAGCAAAAGGTACGTTGGATTCAGTGTATGGTCAGACAAATTCAACAATGAACCAAACCAGCACTCCGCCCACTACTAACACTAATACTACTACTACTCCAGCAATAACAACATCCGCAGAAGAAGAAGCAACTGAATCAATAAAAGGAGCAATAACTGAGACTGGATCATTCCTACGTAACGTTACGGAAAAAATAGCTACGTCAAAGTCAGCAGGAGCAATTCTTAATGAAACTTCAGAAGTATTAGGTAACGCCTATGTTGAAGCTAAAAAATTCTTTAGCCTCAACTAACTAGTTGACCTCATACTAACTAGTAGTACTATTCACACCCCGAAACAAGGAATTATTTAATTTGGGATAAATCTAAATTCGGGATATTCAAATTTTTCCCCAAGTTACAATCTTGTAGACATAAAATTAATAAAACAGCCATCATGGTCACAGAAAAGCCACAATTATGCGGTATGGATTAATCTCACTCTTAATTAAGATCGAGCAAAAGTTTGACACTTAAACAAAGGTTCGATTTTGGTTCTAAATAAATAATGTCATCTTTTGTCCTAACTGCCTTTAATCTTATGATGCAATAATAGTTTAATAACTTAAATCCCAAAGGTAGCTGGTACTTTTGATGTTATATAAATTGCTATATATTGGTCATCATTATCAATCAAGTCCATTATTTACTAAATCTATAAATAGTTACGGTCATAATTTAATTGATGGAATCATTACACATTGGAAATGATAAAAAATTCAATACTTTGGTACAAGGAATGTCGATCATGCTGTTACCTCTTCTATTTATGACTACAACAGGGACTCTTACTACAGTAAATGCAAGTAGTGATGATAGCGCAAGTTGTTACGAACGTGGAATAATCGATGGTGAAGATCATCCATTTAATCAAAGAACATACGATAACTGTAGAGATCAGGTACTATCAAGGCTTTATTGAAGGGTGCATGTCAGTAGACGGCAATTCAAGAGATTTATGTGAAAGCGCCACAGACGCTTAATACTTCATTTAAAATTTAATATTATAGAATTATTAAATTATTACAATAAATCTAAATTATTCTAATACATCAAAAGAACCAAATTAACTATGATGTAATTTAATCGTAGAAGAATAAAAATAAGCCAAAATAATGATTTAAAAATAGTAGTAACTGTTAGGGTAGAAACTAGTGAATGTTAAGCATATTATTTTCATAATTTTGTTTTAATATTTATATGCCAGTTAAGATTTTTCCAATACACACAATAGTCTTTTAACATTGTCGGATGTTTGTTCAGAAATAAATTACTACTTTGGATTAATGCATGATTACCTGTCACGTAGATAAATCTCATCTCATCTCTCATCCTCTTCTCAAATAATGATCTAACTCTTAATACTAGGATGTCGATAGAACCCACGCCTTAAAGACACAGATTCCAATCCCATCTCCTCCTCCCATCCAATAACTTCGTGTTTTGACCAAAGGGTGAAGTTAACAAAAAAGCGATATGCTTAAATTCTACGAAATGATATTGATATTGTTGAGTATTGACTATCAAAGACAATACCGAGAAGGAAAAACCAGGAAAAAGGCATGGAGATGAAGAGAATAAAAAGTCGTCTTACCGATTAATCAAGGAAGATAAAAATCATAATTCTAATAATCAACATAGCGCTTGTTACGACAAAAATCTCAAAGCTATTAGAAGTGATAAAGATAAAAATAACAATAACTCAATTGGGGAGAAAACAGTGGTTGTCTATGGCGAGGATAAAACTACGGAATTAATTGTACATACACTGAATAATGCGAAAGATAGGTGGGATAATTACGCTGATTCCCAAGGGCCTACAGTAGCAATGGGTGTGGAAAAATTGAGGAAAGGCATGAGACATGCATATGAAAGGGGAGTCAAAATCAAATACATTTCTGAGATTACAAAACACAATATCAATTATTGTAAAGAACTGATGAAAATAGCTGAGGTGCGTCATGTGGACAATGCGAAAGGGGGTATGGCAGTAAGCGAAAGTGAATATATTGCTACAGCTAAATTACAAGAAGCCAAACCTGTGTCCCACCTTATCCATAGTAACGTAATGGAAATAGTGGAGCAGCAGCAGTATGTTTTTAAGAGTCTTTGGGCCAATGCCATACCCGCAATACAAAGGATTAGGGAGATCGAGGATGGTCATGAGAGAATAGAAACAAGGGTTCTTGATGACCAGGATGAAATAAACGATAAGATAAGGTCTTTGAGTAAAGATGGTGAAGAAATACTAATTTGCTCAGATACCGGCTTGCTAAAAATAGTACATGATTGTTTTTTTTCAGTATACCAGGAAATAATGGAAAAGTATGACAAGGGTTATCACAAGGGTGTAAGGTGGATCACAGACTTGAGTCGTAGAGAGGACGCCAACGTAGCCAAGTTATTCATGGACATTGGCATTAAAATAAGAAGTATTAGAAACCTGCCTCCACCAAACTTCCTAGTAACTGACCGAGTCTTTTTCTCAAACTCTGAAAAAATTGATCACAATCAAGATAGAAAAACCATTAAGCAGATGTTTACAACAAATGACGTCCTATACATCAACCAGTACAAACTAACATTTGAGGAACTGTGGGAAAATGGCATAGATGCTATAGACATAATAGAGGACACAGAAAGGGGACTTGATACTGAAAGAGTGGATATCATCTCAAGGTCAAACAACGCGGAAACCGCATATCTTGATCTGCTGAGATCATCAAATAAAGAGATAATGCTAATACTTCCAACTGTAAACGCGTTTCTAAGGCAGTGGAAACTAGGGGTGTTTGAATTGATAACCCAAGCAGCAGTGAACAGAAATGTAAAGATACGAATGCTGATCCCTAACAACGAGAAGACAGAGAAATTTGTTGAAAGATTGAAAAAACAAAGTTTGTTGATATACAACACAAGTAATAATGACAACAATAACAGCAAGAAAGTTCAGATAAGGCCCACCCAAACTTTAACTGAAACAGGATCCACCATTCTTATAGTCGACAAGAAGGTATCACTTGTAATGGAACTAAAGGATGATTCCAAAGAAAAGTTTCATGAAGCCATAGGGATATCGACATATTCAAACAGCAAAGCGGGTGTTTTATCTTATGTTTCAATATTTGAGAACTTGTGGAATCAAACCGAAATATATCAGCAGCTAAAAAAAAGTGAAGAGTTGCAGCAAGACTTTATTCGGATTGCTGCTCATGAATTAAGGAGCCCTATACAACCAATACTGGCAATTTCTGAAATGCTCAAATCAAATGTAAACTCAAAGGAATTAGGAAACTCTCAACAGATTCAGGTGAACAGAGAAGAGATAAATGACTATATTGATGCTATTATAAGAAATGCAAAAAAATTGGTATCATTAACAAATAGTATTCTAGATATTACCAGAATAGAAACAAACTCCTTGACTCTTAGGAAAGAGACCGTTGATCTAAGACTGTTTTTGCTAGAACAGGTGATGGAATACGAAAATCAATATACTAGTAAAATGGAACCTATGGACCTGCATAATATAACAAATTGTGACAGATACAAAACTCGCATGGTTTATTCACAATTAAACAATAACATAATTCACGATTCTCTTTTGGTCAAACTGGACAAGTCAAGGATCGCACAAGTTATTTGCAATTTATTGGATAATGCATTTAAGTTTACAAATGATGGTGACACTATAAATATTATATTAGATATAGAATTCATAAATGACCAAAAATGTGTGGTTATATCCATAAGGGACAGCGGGAAAGGCATTGACAGGGAGATACTACCTAAGTTGTTTACCAAATTTACAACCATGTCAGAAAAAGGAATTGGCCTTGGATTATACATCACAAAGAGTATCATAGAAGCCCATAGTGGAAGGATTTGGGCAAGGAATAATGAGAATGGAACAGGTGCCACCTTTTCGTTCACCTTACCATGCGATCCATAATATAAGGATCCATCACTGGAATCTTGGCGACAACGACAACCCTACTATCACAATGAACTTAACCTCATGAGCTTTGTTATTTTTGCTTATAAGATGGATTCATAGTGATACCAAATTGGATGGATGTTTGGATCCTTCTTATCATCTAATGTTTCGATGTGCATCTGAAGGATGCTTTAATCCAAATAATCCTCTAACTGTCTCTCTGTCATGGGCTTTCCGAAGCCAAGACTTGTATTTAGAATTTTCATAGATAATATTTTATTATTATTAAATATTTGAAGATAGCAGTAACGCTTTAGGATGCATTCAATACGTAAACCATATACCATTTATATTGATTATAAGTTGACGTCATGATTATTCCTATTATTTATTGAAAGTATTAGAAGATTATGATAAAACTAGTATGGCAATTCATATTTACCAAGCTAAGAACTACTACTTTGTTTAAATAATATTCATATTTGATGTATATCAGATGCAAGTAGGAATTGACAGTTTTGCAGCTTTTCATGTTGATACCAAGAAATCAATAAGTTCATCCGAACGCTTGCAAAGATTGGTTGAACAAATTGAATATGCAGATCAAATTGGGTTGGACGTATTTGGAGTAGGCGAACATCACCGTCATGGATTCCTTGATTCTGCTCCAGCTGTCATCCTAGGAGCGGCCTCAGCACGAACTAAACATATACGCCTTACCAGTGCAGTAACGGTATTGAGTGCAGCCGATCCCGTAAGGATATTCCAAGAATTCGCAACTTTGGATCTTTTGTCTCAAGGTAGGGCGGAGATGGTAGTGGGCCGCGGCTCATTCATCGAGGCATTCCCATTGTTTGGCCTGAAGTTGGATGACTACGATACCCTTTTTTCAGAGAAGCTCGAATTGCTGTTAAAGATTCGTGAAAATGAGCATGTCCATTGGTCTGGCAAATATCGACCTGCTCTGACTGGACAGGGAATCTATCCAAGGCCCTTGCAGAATCCTCTGCCGATATGGATAGGTGTTGGTGGAACTCCGGAATCTTTTGTTAGAGCTGGTTTACTTGGATTACCTCTGATGGTCGCAATCATCGGCGGCCAAACACCCAGTTTCAAACCATTAATAGATCTATATAGAGAGGCAGGAAAAAGGGCAGGCCATTTACCACATCAGCTTAACGTAGGTATACATTCGCTGGGTTATGTGGCAGAGAGCACTCAAGAGGCAGTTGATGACTTTTTTCCGGGCTATGCACATAGCATGAACGAAATAGGAAAGGAACGTGGATGGCCTCCAATAACTCGTAGGGATTTTGAAGCCCAGCGGGGCCCCAACGGAGCGCTCCTCATAGGCAATCCGGAAGAAGTTACAGAGAAAATTATTAGACACAGTCAAGCGCTCGGTGGTATATCCCGAGTTACTTTCATGATGAATCCGGCATCATTACCTCACGAAAAGCTTATGCGAGCTACGGAATTAATAGGTTCCCGAGTAGCTCCGGTCCTACACAAACTCGGTTAAATCGATTTACAGCATGTTTAAGATACACATTTCAGAAAATAGCTACTTATTATCGTATTAGAAAATATTGTTCTTTGCAAACACCACCAGAAGTCGATCATAAAACAGACGGAAAGTTAAGAAAATAAGAGAAACATAAAAGCGATCACTTGATAGCAACCATCTTAATGTTAGAGAAGATAAGGAAATCAAATCTTGCATAAAATAAGAAAAGGAAAAGGAAAAAAAAATATGAGTTACAGAGAAAATTATTGAAGAATTACTAAAAATTATAGTTAAATGAATATTGAAAATAAGAGATCTTTTAAAAATCCATCTTTTCTAAACTTGGTAAAGAGGATTAGGATGTTAGAATCACTAGCATTCTAAGCTTTAACAGTGACTCCATTGCATCAATTCCTAATAATCCTACTGCAGTATCTTTTAGATCCATGTTATGGATTCTTTCTAGAATACCAGCCAGTACAGGCGTGCTTTGTCCTCAACTGATTAATACTTTCTTCAACTATTTGGTCAAGATTCTTATCCTCCCCTATGAATGCCAATCTCGTAGCGTGAGTCTTCAATAGAGTCCTTACAGGATCAACTACTACGAATACGCTAAGGACTTCTTTCAAATCCATGTCCGGAATTCTTTCTAAAATGGCAGTAAAAATTGGGTACTTTGTCCTCAACTCATCACTCTGTTCCTTAACCTTCTGAGGGCTGGCATTTTCATTTGAACTAGTCATAAGTCACAATCTCCAATCATGGTATTTTAAGCTTACTTCTATTGCTATAAGATTGTAGTTTCATGAAATCGGTGATGTTTCTAATTCATCCGAGTTCAAAGACATATGAGGTCTCTTGGTGTTGTACCTTGTTATGAATACATCAAAGGATTCAAAGTACATCATATTTGATTGAAATGTCTCGTAGAATCTTTCTATCCTACCATTTGTTTGAGGATGATGTACTCTTTCCAAATGTGTTTGATCTTTCTACTGACTGAAATGTATCTATTGCAACTGCTTTAATTTCGCCGGAATTGGCATAGAACTTACCACCCTCCATTGATGACGGGAACTCGACCATAGTTTTTTATCTCAAATATGGTAATTAGAAATTGTGCAGCGACATGTTCACAACGACGGATAAATATAAATAGAATGGTAGACATTATTTATGAGATTCCAGATGCAATTTTATAAAACAAAACAATGTATTATTCTACCTGTATTAGCCACAATCATCACTTTTACCCTCCTAAGTTTACCGGGGTTAGGGAACCAATATGCAAACTCCCAATCTAATGAAACAAACTCGACCTCAAATACTACAAGTACTGGCGTTGAGCTGAAAGATATACTTCCCTCGCCTTTACATTTAAAGTCTGGCAGCAAATTTCAAATTATTGCAACAGTTGTTAATGATTCACCAAATAAGATAACATTTACTGCAGGAGTATGCGATTCACCTATATCTGCACAATTTCTCAAAAATGTTGTAATAAGATATATGCAGGGCTGTACTGCAACTTCACCTCCTTTCGAATTACAATCTGGAGAAGAAGTTACTGTAGCGGGACCATCTTCTGGCACAATTTATCAAGCATTAGCAGCTGGACAAACAACAGCGAGCGCCACTTTTTATTACCAGACTGAGAATGGACAGGCCGCAAACATTACACAACCGTTTGTATTCACAATAGGTTAGCATTACCGTCTAAATCCTTTTTTCTATATCTTTGTGGCTTCGCCATGACCTACTGACTCGCAAAGTTCTTACTCGATAGAAGTAAAACCGACTGTTGTTCCGTACCAATGATCCCAAGTGTACCTGCACCTCGTGTATTCGTCTAACTTTCCCTGCAATCGAGTACCACATTCGTTAAAATGCTCTTGTCAAACACATTATGTGAAATCTATAATCATAAAATTGGAAATTACGACTAGTTTTTCGATAGGCTAAGAAGAAAAAACAGGTTTGATTGGATCTACTTACCATTAACTAATGTTATTCTATATTATTTCGGTTGTAAATGCGCTAAAATTTACAAAATATATTCTTTCTAATCTTTGAAAATTAAGTCAGTTCGGATCCAGAGGTAATTCTAATTTATGAATCTGTGATTATATGGTATGGATTCGAGTCTCACTCCCGAGGCTTAAAACAGGAATCACAGAAATAGTATAAAATACATATTTCGTTTCTGCATCTATGCTTGTTTACATACTTGTTGGTTAAATATTGGTATTAACAACATCATCAATAATTTTTTACATACAACAATGGTTCTCTATAATTATCTCTATCACTTGTAAAGTAACCATGGCCTTTTCCATCACATGTTGTTGATGATGTTGATCCACTGCTTAATAACGCATTGCGTACTTCTGAAGGTGAAGCACCAGGATGAGAGGCCTCATATAATGCAGCTGCTCCGGCAACATGTGGTGAGGCCATGCTTGTTCCACTCATTGTCGCATATGAGTTCCCTTTGTAAGTAGAATATATCTTGGTTCCAGGTGCTGCCATATCTACAACTGCACCATAATTGCTGAAACTTGCCAGTGTGTCATCCCTTCCAAAACCCGTGCTAGGACCCGTTCCTCCACATTTGCCATCACTATCTCCAATGGCTGAAACAGCTATAACATTGGGATTATTGGCAGGGGAGAATGTAGAAGCATCTTTTCCCGAATTTCCCGAAGCTACTACAAACGTGATTCCAGCCTTTACAGCATTGTTTATTGCAGTATCAAACGCAGAAGATTTACATTCGCAACCAAGACTAAGATTAGCAACCTCTATTTGACTTGCGTATTGTCTAATATAGTCAATACCTTTTATTATTGTCGATAAGGCTCCTGAACCGTTTTTATCCAACACCTTGATTGCCCACAGTTTTGCTCCAGGTGCTACTCCAACTACTCCTATGGAATTGTCTTTGGCTGCTGCAATTCCTGCAACATGGGTCCCATGACCGTTATCATCATTTCCTGACGACGTACCTGAGACAAAGGATTTCTGGTGATAGATGTTTAGATCAGAATGGCTAGTATGTATTCCACTATCCAGGATGGCTATGTCTGTATTGATGGCTCCACCACCATTCCCTGACTTTGTAGAGCTTAGGTCGCCATCAACCCTATTGACTCCACTTGGCAGTGTTTGAGCAAATGCTTTAACTGTCTTGTCTTTTTCGATATAATCTACAAATGGGCTTTGTTCAAGCACCTCGATAACTCTTTCATTTGGAACGCTAATTGTAAATCCATTTAATACATCTTCATAAATATGGAGTATTTCAGTTCCCTCAATATTTACCTTTTTTGCAACCTCAGAAAGAATGTCACGCAAATTCAAGGCATCATCATTTAGAACCACAATGTATTGGCCCGGTATTACCTGTCCCATTTTGGATGTTGAGGAAGAAGGTGGTGGAGATGGGAGGAGGATGATGGTGACAAAGAATTAGATAAAACATCAGAGTTAGGCAATTTATCCAGGATAGAGGTAAGAATGCTGGGAGTTGTTGCTGTTGTTCCTTTATCTTTTTCGTTTCCAGAGCCCGAGTTGCCTATCCCATCTATTGCATCATCAGAATAGACTGCATAATCATTAATTTTGCTTTCATCATTATTTTTTGAATCTACGGACTTTTCATTCAAAGTCTTTTCATGAGCATCTTTGTTACCAGTTTTAGAATCTGAATTGCCTACATCATTATTGTCTTTTGTATTTAGACCTGGAATCATGTCGTATAATTCTTTTAAATTGTTATTCTCTTTGTTGTTAATATCGCCATAAAAATTTTCATTATTGTTAAATTTATTATCATTATTAAAATCAAGAAAAGGAAGATCAGGAATACCACCACTTTGTGCATAGGATATCGGCGTAGAAATAGATGACAAGAATCCCATTGTCATTATAAAAAAAGTTACAATCAATTTTGTAATAATATTATGTTTTTTATTCACAAACACAAAATAATCATTTGGGCTAAAAGAAATGTCAAGATATCTTACTAAAGAATTCTTTCTATTTTAATAGTAGAAAATCATATAAACTAAAACAGCGAATCATACGAAATTTTTGTATAATTTAACTAATCATCTTTATATTTGTAGATGTCTAATCAATAGACTAGATAACTACAAGCTTATCAAAACTAGTATATATGAAATTCATGCAAACAAAGACTATTCGATCGGTCTGGTTAACTGTTCTTTTTTATTTCGATAAGCACATCAAAGATAAGGATCTTTATAGAAAGCCGCAATCACAATTTTTCCTACCCAAGGCGTATCACGACAAAAAAAATAAAGCTAATTTATGGAAAAAAAGGAAATTCAAGTCCCTTATCTGCCGATTCTTAGGAATGTTCCACCCCAAAGGCTATCTTTACCGTAGAATGATATTCAGTTATTTTTCCCGTATTTGGATCCACCCTAGCTGTCATATCGGTTAACTCAATTCCAGTTATACCGTGAATTGTTTTTGTCGCTTCAGTTAATGCTACCTGAGCAGCATCCTCCCAGCTCTTGTCCGATGAGCCTACTATTTCTATTATTTTTGCTACATGTGTCATGTTTCAAATTAAAGAATATATGTTAAATAGGTAATCTAGTAACATGGTTTACGTAGGTAAATTGACCTTTATTTTGATAATTCAAATCAAAAATTTGCTTAATAGTTATAAAAAAAAATTAAAACAGGTTAAGATTTTAAATGAGATGATTACGGATGAATGATGAAGTTTACTTAGTTAGAAGACTGAGAATTTTGATATATTAAATTTATTTTCAAATTAATATAGTCTTAAAAATAATAATAAAAAAAAGGATATTAGTCTTGTGCTAACGCATTATTCCCGCTATTTACTTGATTTTGGAAACTAGCGTTGTTACAAGAAACAGTTGCATCTTCACCTGAAACACATTGGGAATTCTGTTCACTGTCTTGATCTTGGCCTATACCTTGGTCAGCATCATTACCGTCATTGCCATTATTACCGTTTCCGCCTCTTGAGCAGCTGCATTGTTTCCATCATTATCCTGGTTTTGGACACTTACGTTGTTACAAGAATTACCCAGACTACCACCAGATACACATTGGGAATTCTGTTTTGACGATTGAGATTGGCCTATACCTTGGTCAGCATCATTGCCGTCATTGCCATTATCACCGTTTCCGCCTCTTGGGCCAGCTGCATTGTTTCCATCATTATCCTGGTTTTGGACACTTACGTTGTTACAAGAGTCATTTGTATCGTCACCTGAAACACATTGGGAGTTTTGACTTGAAGATTGAGATTGGCCTATACCTTGGTCAGCGTCATTGCCGTCATTGTCATTATCACCGTTTCCACCTCTTGGGCAGCTGCATTGTTTCCATCATTATCCTGGTTTTGGACACTTACGTTGTTACAAGAGTCATTTGTATCATCACCTGAAACACATTGGGAGTTTTGACTAGACGATTGAGATTGGCCTATGCCTTGTGAAGCACTGTTTCCATTGCCGTTATTGCCATTATTGCGTTAATCATCTTCGTCGATAGTTTTAGAACCAAAATCACCATCATAATCGTCATCATAGTGTGCTCTTAGGTTCTTGTCACATGCTTCTTCATTATCTTCATAGTAATCTTCGTCATCCTTACATTGACCAATATCCACTCCATAGTGTGCGAATGCGTTTTGAAAATTGGATGTTGTAGGACCAAGCGTAATTAATGTAGCAAATACTGCTACAACTAATACTGCAGTTAATTTTGTGTTATTTGACTTTAACATTCTATTCTTGTCTTCTTTAGTAATAATATATGATATAATAATTTTTGAATATACTTTGCAAATTTAGTTCTATTAAAAAAATTTGTAATAGTTTTCTATAAAGTTCTTATACTACTCATTTGGAATAGTTGTGTTTATATTTGTCTAAACATTCGGCAAGATTCTTCAATTAAAGATGAATAAATTTTTTAGTTAACCTAATCCTACTCTGAATAGTAACAATATCAATGTAGATGTGGACATAATAATTCCCTAGATTTGTTGGTAGATTGGA
>CAVSMN010000009.1:0-234479 GCA_963729045.1 uncultured Nitrososphaeraceae archaeon
GAATATTATATTAACAGATGATTTTGGCAAAAACAATAAAATTCGAATAAGAGCATTTTTTTCTGAAGGTTTGATTACACAATTAGAAAAGCCAAGTGTAAACAAACAAGTAAAATTCAAACTTGATGATTGGAATCAAAACATGATTCTTGGCTTTCAGGATTCGAGTGCTTTGAATTTTGTGCAACATAAAAAATATCCTGGTAGGAGGACAAATCAAGTCTTATGATTCTGTAGAGGATGCTTTAGAAGATGCTACCTATTGGGAGAATGTCCCACTTAACGATGAAATAATGTTACGATTTGAAAATAAAGGGTTAAACTTTATCATAATGGAAGTGACCTTTCAAAACGGAGTTTCTGGAGTTTACCATGCAATTTTTAACCTCGATGCTTATGGAAGTGAATCAGGTGCTGATGATCTTTTAGATTATAGGATGGATAAAGAGGATGCTAATTACAATATTGTTGATGATTCAAAACCAGAAATTGAAGTTAACAGTCCATTTTGGCAAATAAGTCAAATAATTGTTTGCGAAGATCTGAAATATAATGGATTTAGAGTATGTGGTTGATGTTACCACATCGTGTCAAATTCTTTTGTATTAGCAAATAGTTAGTCCCTGAGTTAATCATCATTGTCGTGCATCGTCATCATTATCATCGTATATATATTTTCATTTTCATCATTTGTTGTTATCCTCATTATCTTCATCATTTTCATTATTACTATCAATTATAGAAATAGTATCCAGGTCTTCGGTACCAGAAGGATTTTGACCCCCTTCCTCGCAAATTTTGAATCCATATAATGACAAATGAGAGCATATCAATGAAGATGATTTCTGATAAAATACAGGAGTATTTAGGATATCTTCTACATTTAATGAATCAATGACATTGTAGTTTGCTCCATTATCTTGTTCTCGTTCAAGTTCAGAATCAGAACCTGATTTAGTTCTCTGATCTGATTCAACGTCTACAACAGAAGAATATATCCCGCGGGTGCCATTTGAAAATTGAACAGATGCGACCAAGTAATGCAATCCTGCATTATCAAGCCGAAGTACCACTTCATCGTTAAGAGGAATATCTTTCCAATATTGAGAGCCTTCTAATATATCTGATAAAGAATCATATGTCTTTATTTGACCCATAATCAAATCATTTATTTTTACAATTCCAATATTTGGTCTTTCAACAAAGTGAAAGGTTAACACAGGATTGTAACCAAAAACACTTCCTTCTGGAACACCCGATGCATTTGTCTCTGTTGTAATTCCACTATTATCAGTAACAAATCTTAGCGGAAGACGAGCATTATTGTCAGTATTGTCAGTTAATACCAGGTTCTCAGGAAGCAAATTTCCAATCGTAGTTGTAGCGGTAGTAGAAGAGGTCTGGGCTAGTAAAGTTTGAAATATCTCCAGAGGTCGATATCTGAGTTTGATTGGTAGTAGTTAATGCAGAAGATACAGGATTCAAGTTATTTTTTGGTTGACTAATTATCTCGTAGGAACCTATCATTTTTTGAGCAACAGGCATATACTCTGAAAACCATTTGGGATCTGCAACATAGTTGATACGGTAAACAACTCCATCATTGATGGTAAAAATCCTCATTACGTCAGAAATGCGATTTAAAATATCCATTTCCTTAGAAAAAATGATTTTGGCAGCTTTTCAAGCCAAAGTTCCATCAGTTATATTGTTAATCTGAAATTCTGTGTTGATAGTAGAGAGCCTATTCAAATATTTATTTGTAAAATCGTTTAGATCAAGATTTGAGGATGAGATATTCTCTACTGCCAAAATAACATGGGCTGGATTATAGATATTTATCAAAGTAGATGATTTTTTTTCTCTTATCTCGGGTGCTGAAAAAGTGACAATAGAGTTTTGGTCAAGACTTTCTATATTCTTCCAATTATATGGATATTGCATTTTAATGCCATAATCGGTCCTTTCATAAGGAATAAAGTTTTCGTTTATACTTTCTGTTGGTTGGGCAGATACCAAACTAACGGTATGAGAACTAAAGAGCAAAGTAACAGAAATCAAAACAACAAAGAAAATGATTGATAAGAATGGTTTTGAGTTACGCTGGTCTAAAATAAACAACAGTTGGTTTAATCACCATTTGTTTTTAAGTCTTTTGTCATATGTGAACTAAAACAAAAAAATCTTGTATAGTTATTCACACACATTACTTTATGAAGTTTCTTTATTAATGAATCATTTCTATTGAAACCGTAATATGCCTTCTACAATGAATGAGTTTTATTGTTAATTAATTCCAAAAAAAGGAGATTTCATATATTTGATTCCTAATACTTTGACTGTTGAATTTTCGCAGAAAAATTTCTATTAATAGCTTCTATTACGTAACCATAGGTATATTTACAATTCTTCTCATATCAAACCCTGGATTTGCATCAGCATCTAGCAAAGGTCCATACGATTCTGGATATGACCATGGATGTGATGATGCCCGCATATCTGATTCCTCAGATAGATACATAAATCAACCAGAAAAGGGACCTTCTTACCACACTTCTGAATTTATGAACGGATACGATGCAGGTTTTGGTTCTTGTTCAACAGCCTCCAAATTAGAATCTACATATCAATCTAGGTCTCCATCTCAAACAACATTCCAAGGCACCATGATTGAGGACTTGTGTAATCAATATTATGGTGCTTTACAATTGAATGGTCCTTGTAGGGATTATGTTGATGGAAATGAGTTACAAGGCCCTATAAATTGTATACTTTTCTCTTCAGGAGTTGTACCTTCTAAATCCAAGAAATCAAAAAACTTGTCAATTCTTCCAATATACTTTTGTCTAGTTACTGGAGATTTCATTGCATACAAGTACAGTGACCAACTTATCAAGTTCGTGCTATTTTTTATATTTTTATTATTATTTTTTTGTTCTACCACCTTTTCTATACACCTTTTTATTCGTAGAACCCATTTAAAAGAACCTATATCGTTGCGGGCCCGTGGGGATTCGAACCCCAGACAGCCGGATTTCTTTCTATTAGCAGTTAAAAGTCCGGTACCTCTACCTGGCTGAGCTACGGGCCCATTACCTTTCTATATAAAACTAGTATAATTTAATTTTATAGATTAATGAGAGGTAGACCGACCTCCAGCCAAATTACTCCTATAAACCAACCGCGAAAAGAAGAAAAACAGCCAGAAAAGGTACAATTATCTAAAAAAAAATAATCGATAAATATTTTTGAGAATTATACTATCCAATAAAAGCAGTAACAAGTATCCAAACTATGATATAATTAATTTCGATTATACATTCTGATTATAATGAGTAACATAACAAAAACCCACAAAGTTGGACTTTTTGCAATGTTTATTGCAGCAGCCTTAATTGGTTCAGTAGTAGCCTTTGGCGATAACATGGCATTATGCAACCAAAAAAATCAATGATGCAGAACAAGAAATCGAACAAGGACAAGAAAATAAACGAATAGGACAATGTGTTACTGGAACAATATCATTGATTAACTGTAACAACGTAGGATTACAACTCCAAAATAACGACGGCAACTTGGCATTAGGCCAACAATAAACTCTTTTTTTGTTTAAATTTTAATATATTTTGTAATTTTACATATTTTATCCAAATAGCTTTCGAATATTCTGATCACTTTTGAAATAATTTCTTTGTATGTTTTGTAATAAAAATTCTGAAATAGTCTCAGTACTAACAAGTTCATATATAAAAATTTTCAAAAAAAACAAACAATAATTACAATAACTTAAAACAGATGAGAGAATACATCTCATATGAGCAGGCACAGATCATCCGATCAAAAACTAATTGTATAACATCTAGGATTATTTCAATCATAAATTTGGTGAGTAGTATATTGTTATCAGAGTATCTTTAATTTATGCAAGAATAAATAATAAAAATAAAAAGATACAAAATTCTAATAAATAAATACGCTACAATATTTCATATAAAAATGATAGTAACAAGTATCCAAACTATGATATAATTAATTTCGATTATACATTCTGATTATAATGAGTAACATAACAAAAACCCACAAAGTTGGACTTTTTGCAGTGATGTTTATTGCAGCAGCCTTAATTGGTTCAGTAGTAGCCTTTGGCGACAACATGGCATTTGCAACCAAAAAACACAATGACTCAGAACAAGAAATCGAACAAGAACAAGAAAACGAACAGAATGGACAATGTGTATCTGGAGATTTCACATTAGCTGGATGTAACAACGTAGGTTTAATGTTCCAATTCCAAGACGGTAACATAGCCGCAGGACAACAATAAACTCTTTTTTTTCTTTTTGTAATATTAAAATCGATATTTTATCTTATACTAATAGAAAAAATTAATTATTAGTTTTTAGCCTGTCAAATAATAGTTCTCCAAGTAACCATTTTAGTGAAACAATATTATGATTTGCCATTTTATTATCTCGTGTTTGTAAAACAAAACTATCATGATCCTTATTCTCAAGATCCTCAAATTCTTTGGATTTAGCATGGAATTTTTCTTCACGGTAAAATGCAGTTGATCCCGCACTATCAATAAACATAATAAAAGAGACATTAACGTTGTATTTTTCAATAATACAAATATTGTGTTTTTTATCGCCAAGCATATTTTTTTGCGAATTATTCTTGTACTCAAATTTCAAGATATTCATATAATATTCTAAGAGTGGGATCATTTTCCGTATAAAATTTTTAAAAACGCTTGATTCACTTGGACAAATACCATAGTCGTTGACAGACCACTTAAAAAAATATGAACCCATTCGTATAGCAGGTTTTAAAGAATAGTCATGATTAACCTCATTTGTCAACTACGAAAGCATCTCCGCAAATAGTCAAAATGAAATGAATATTTGTATGGTTAATCACTATAAAGTGTGTTATATAGCTATCTTGTAATAATAGCTTCCGAAAACCATTTGGGAATCATTTCTTTCCCGTTTTTTAATAAAAACGAAACACTGCTATCAAGAATATACGTATTAGCATAATCATCAGCATTTCTGACACTTCTCCCATATGCTTGTATAAGTCGAAGTATTGTATTCCATTCATACCACTTTGGATTACGCTGTTTTAGTACTGATATTTTCTTGTCAGTTAAATCAGGATACGGAACTTTTACTATTACTTGGAATCTAGAAAGATCGTCCTTAAGGTCCACTCCTAAAAACATGGATGGAGATATAAGGACAGTGGGTTTTGTACTTTGAGTATGTTTTAATATCATTTCATTTCTATCAAACTTTGGATTGGTTTCAATGAGTCTTGATAAATTTTCCTTGGACAAGTTATTCTTGATAAACTGAACTTGTGAATACGACGTTGTATGAATTATGCCCTTGTCATTCTTATGTACAGAAAGAAGATTATCAAGTACTTTGACTATATTTGGTAAAGACTCGCTCATGGTCCTTGCATTTAGCCAGGCTACATTCATCAGATATATTGGTCTATTTTTGATTGGGAAATCTGAATTTTCAACTCGTATAAACTTTACATCTTCGTTCTTTAATCCCACCGCCTTACACAGATTTTCTTTACTTAAAATAGTAGCGCTCATCAATAATGAAATAGACCCTTTATCAAAAATATCTGTAAAATAACTTGATACAACCAGCGGTTCTAATTTAATTCTTGAAGGTTTATTGTCTATTTCATTTTTAGTAATGTTTGTAACTAACCAATTTTCTTTGTTAATACGTAAATCCTCTAAAAATGTAAACAAATTTTTTTCATAATTGATGGCATCGATAAGATTTTTTTCGCTAACATGCATATCCTCGCTGTTGCCACCGGATCCCAAAATATTTGCGGATTTCTCAACATAACTAGTAAATTGCTCTTTTAATCCTGCACAAAAATCTATCCATGTTTCGACATCGGTCTGTTTATTATCAGGTAAATTTATTTTTGGAAAGAACCTGATTAAAGATTCTTTACTAAATATGATATTTTTGAACGAAGATACTTCAGATTCTAACGTATGAGCTTCATCTAAGATCAAGAGCTTTCTTTTGTTTACACCGGACGAATAAAAGAGATCAGATAGAAAATATTTGTAATTATAGATGGTATGGCTAGATTTTATAGAAATCCATTTTTGGTGATAATAATGACAAGGCTGCCACTCGATTTTAACAAGCTGGGAATGTTCTTTTGCTTTGTCATAATATTTTTTTAACGCGTATTTGTTTATATCTACGTTTTCATAAATGGTACCTTCAGATTTTACATCATAATCACTCATTCTAGTCTTATAGAGACAATCAAAATCATCGTCCTTCAGGCAAGGTCCATATTCACAACTTTCTCTTATGCCCATATCCTCTTTAACGATGCATGGAAAATTATTTCGACCCTTAACTTCAGAAAGATATGGAAAATCTCTATTATACTGGGTTTGAAGATCCTTTGTTGATGTGCAGATATGAGAACTCCCCAGAAATCGTGCTAGCGTTACTGCTACCGCACTTTTTCCAAATCCCGTTGGTGCTTCTAAAAATATGAATTTGTAATCAGATTTGAGTGCTTGATCAAGTTCATCAAGGTACTTTATCCTGGTTAGGACGTACATAATCCAGAGGGAAAAAACTTCGAATAGACATAAGAGGGGATGATTATCTGTAGACAAATGGATTATTAAAGCGTAACCTAATAATCATGCAAAAAATGATTCAATTTGTTTGGGCAGAACAGACAAGTAATAGTTATAATTCACTCCATAATTCCATGGCCCATAATCCGCATACTCTTTGAATCCGGTTTAAATAAAATGCACAAATCGTTCTCTACAAATGCCAGTGGTTTTTCAAATGAAATCAATAAAATTGAATCGGGCATTACTTTTATTTTCACTGTCCGTATCTGAAGCCCTACACTCATCATATAATTCTGTGTTTCAGATATTTCTTCTTTAAAGTATGGATTCTTGATGAAATTTAGTTGAAAGTCAGCTGCTGCTATTTTAGCAAATCCTGGAGATGTAATAACATCTCCTCTCGATATATCCTTAGCAGATGCCCCCTTAATCGCCAGACCTACACGAGAATTTTTCTTTGAGGTATTAACTGGGTCATCATGCATTTGAATGGATTTGATCACCACAGTTTTGTTTGATGGACTTAGAACTAACTCATCATAAGTTTTAATCTCCCCCTGTTTCACGGTTCCCAGAACTACTGTACCTACTCCCTTAACGTCAAACACATGATCCACTACAATACAGGCTTTAGAGGGTTGGAGGCTCTCATCTCCTTTATCTTTTAGATCTGTTTCTGTTTCTGTTTCTGTTTTTGATTCCATTTCAGCTATACTGTTTTTCAGCTGTTCTAAACTATCCAGTATTTGAAATGATGATAAGCCAGTATTCTTTATGATATTTCTTATTTTTTCAACGTCGATCTCATAACCATATAAAATAAAACCATTTTTTATGCCAAAAATATCAACTGCTATTAGCTGTTCGCCAAGAAAAGAATCGAGTTTGGAGATATTGATGATAACGTAGTTAGACATTGCTATAGACTGTAGAAGAGGCTGTAGTTTTTCAGGATAAGTATTAGGGAAACAATAAGAAATGATTTTATCATTAGTTTTTCTATCATATATGGTAATATCACTTGAAGTCCCTTTTTTTCCCAACTCATTCGCAATTGTTGTATCCCCTAGTAAAACAAAATTAAAACTATTCAAAACTTTTGATTAGTATAGTTTTTTTTAAATAAAATCGTTGCTTTTAGATCAAATAATGATCAAATAACCCACAAATTGGAACATTATAATGCATTGCTTTTTATATAGTACATTCACATATAGAAATCCTGAGCTGAATATATTAATTGGTTAGTTTTGAAGAACTTGGTATTGAAAAATCTATAGTTAAAGCATTGAAAGAAACTGGAATCGAACAACCATTTCCTATTCAAGAATCAATAATTCCACTTATTTTAAAAGGAGAAGATGTTATTGGTAGATCGAATACAGGAACTGGTAAAACAGCCGCATTCGTACTACCTATGTTGAGTAAGTTAAATCCGAAAAATTTTCTACAAGGACTAATTTTAGTTCCTACCAGAGAATTGGCTATACAAATTACAAGCACTATAAATGAACTTGTAAAATATAGCAACCTGAGGTCCGTTGCAATCTATGGCGGGCAGAATTTCCAAATGCAGAGGAAAATACTCAATAAAGGTGTAAATATCGTAGTTGCAACCCCAGGAAGACTCTTGGATCACATGAATCAAAGAACTATTACGTTAAGCAAGATTAATTTCCTTGTCCTTGATGAAGCAGATAGAATGTTAGATATGGGTTTTATTGACGATATCAAAGAAATCCTATCTCATATCGATAGTAAAAAGCAAATTTGCCTTTTCTCTGCAACGATGCCTGACTCTATTATGCAACTTGCCAAAGATCAAATGCATAATCCGAAACAAATTAGCATTGAAAAGACAATTTCACAGGCAAACATAAATCAATCATACTTGATGCTTTACGAAAAGGACAAATTTCAACAATTAGTTAGCACTTTGAAACCTATTTCAAACAATGACGAAAGTCATATTATTGTATTTACGGCAACAAAACAAAGGGCTAGAGATCTGACGTATAAATTGAGAAACGACGACTTTTTTGTAGATAGCATTCATGGAGATTTAAATCAGAGACAAAGGGAAAGTACCCTTTCAAGATTTAGAAATAAGAAATTCAACATTCTTATCGCTACAGACGTCGCATCAAGAGGATTAGATATTACTACTGTCAGTCATATTATCAACTACGACATACCTGATGATGTAGAGACATATTTCCATAGAATAGGGAGAACAGCAAGAGCAGGAGCAAATGGTACCGCACTTTCCTTTGTTTCACAACACGACATGTTTACCCTCAGAAAAATACAGAATATCGCAGCAAACTCGCTAAAGAATTTAAACACAGAATATGGAATAGAAGTAGATTTCAAATTCAATAGTGCTCCCAGGCCTAATCGCTTTAGATCGAATTATGGTAGAAGAGGATATAGTCAAAATAGGGTTCCAGGAGAACAAAGGTCAAGGAATAATTATGACAATAGTAATAGCAGGTATCCATCTAGGAATAATTATGACAATAGTAATAGCAGGTATCCATCTAGAAGACTGAGCGGTATTACTAGACCCCTTGGTCGAAGGAATAATTATAACAGAGACTCAGACTAAGAGAGAAAAAAAGAGACAGGCGTACGTGCGCAGTGTGTAACACTTTGTGTTTGCGTTTGAATCAACTTTCATAAATTTTTTAATATTCTATTTATTATCAAATCATCATATAGTCACTGAATTTTCTCACATACTGTGAAATTTTGATAGTCAAGTAAGCCACAAAAGAATTATCGATAAATTAGACGGGACGGGATCTTTACATTTAGAATATAAAAATATGGAATGAAAAAATTCAGTCTTGAAACTACTGTTTGAAAACCAGTAATTCAATTAAAAAAAAGACGGAAAGATTGATCTAATCTTACTCGTGATGGTCGCCGCTTAAATGAGCGATTTCATTAACCCCTATGACTATAGTGGATGTTGCTGGAAAGTCGATATCTATCTGTAGAATTATTTTGAATTGCTATATCTGTAATAGGAGTTGTTTCATCTGATGCAACATCTACATGATAAAGACAGAGTTCTCCAGGAGTAGACAATGGACCTACAAATTCTAATTCAGCTGGCTGTAAATTAGGAGCTTGACCAATTAGGACATTCACATCGGTAGAATTAGCATCGTTACACGGTAGTTTTGCTGCAATGTGACCATTCATAATTTGATATGGTGTAGAGTCATACAGATGGATAAAATCGCCTTCTGGTAAGCTTTCACCTTCTAATAATATAGTTTGAGAATCCCTAGTGACAGCGTTTTCATGAGAGGTCTCATTTCCGTTGAAATATGCCTCTACTTCATCTCTAGGTGTTGCACTACTGGCATTATCATCACCAGGTGTTGCACTAGTGGCATTATCAGTAACCAATCCATCGGTTGTTGTTGGTAATAATTCTTCTTCAACTGGCACACTATCGGTTTCATTAGTGAAATTCTGCTCTGCTGCATCTGTTGCATTCAAAGCCTCAGACAAGGTTACATTTTGTTGTGCGTAAACATTTCCATTAACAGAAAATATTGCTGATGCGAGTACAAAAACTACAAAAATAGTTACTTTTGTACTAGTTGATTTGTTAGTCATTATTTTATATTAAAAATACTTGTATTTATGTCATTTTTAGTACAATCATCGAATTATTCATTCACCTTTTTTACATCTTTGTGTCTCCTTGATTTCACAATAAAGGATATTCCAATCAAAGCAGCAAGTAGTATGTAAATATAATAATAATTCACCACAAAGGTTTGTAAAAGATCATAGATTCTTTCTGCAATTGGAACTTGAACATCAACTTCGAATTCAGAGTTCAAAATATTTAGGGTATAGAAAATGTCCTTAATATCCACAAATAGAACATACTTTCCGGGCTCACTAAAGGTATAATTAAAATCGTAATGGCCTTGTCTAACCAGTGTAAAATTATTTGGATTTGAAAATACAGGCTTTCCGTCTTTAAAAATAGAAAATGAAACTGGAAGTTCGATTAATTCATCTCCTGCGTTAGAAGTAAGACGGAAAAGAAAGGAGGTATCTTTGCCAATCATGGGTTTAGATGGATTTACTAAAAGCTCTACCACGTAATTTCCTATTGTTTGAGTTTGAGTGCCATTAAAACTAGCATCATTACCTCCAAAAAAAGAATGTGCAAAAGCTAGTTGTTCAGTGTCAAGTGGGGAGAAATAAATTACCATAAACAAAGAAAAGAAAGAGACAAAGAACAATAACCAAATATTTGACGTTTGAAAACGTCCAAAGATTCTGACTAGAGAAGGATGATAATTTACAAGAAATGTTAAACCTAGAAAAACGATATACTTAAAAAAAAACAAAACCTTGCCAGATGAAAACATATCAATAATTGGTCAAAGTTTAATATAAATTCAATAAACTGACCATAAAAATACTTTATGGGCATGAATAAGTTCTGCATTTCTTAACAAAATAATATGATATATTACTCAGACAAACTTGAAAAACTAGGAAAATATATCATCAATCAAAACCCCATGATTTTCTATAAAATGAATGAATCCTCAATCGACTGACGAGCATGGCTTGATATGCCAAAGAAATCAGACTATTTTAAGAATTCAAGAATTTAATAAGTCTGATTCCATATGATGGGTATATTGACAAACGAGTTTCAACCACCACAAGATAAAGCCAAAAAAACAGTCCAAGAATCAGAAGCAGAGACGACAATAGTAATGCTGCCTTCCGATGCCAACCCGCTTGGAAATGTTTTTGGCGGAATGATTTTAAAGTACGTGGACCTGTTGGCTGGTTTAGTGGCAAAGAGACATGCAGGTCATGCAAATATTGTAACAGCAAGCATAGATAGCATGACATTTCTAAAGCCAGTATATATTGGAAATGCTTTGATTTTAAAGGCAAGAATAAACTACGTTAGGCGAAGTTCTATGGAAGCTGAGGTAAAAATAGAAGCAGAAGATTTAAACAAGTTCCCAAAAGGTTCACACCGGCACTGCATACGTAACTCTAGTAGCACTAGACGAAAAAGGAAAGCCTACAGAGGTTCCTCAATTGCGTTTGAGAGATGAGGAAGAAAAAAGAAGATTTTTAGAAGGACAGGCCAGGATGGAAACAAGGCTAAAGAATCGGAAAAAATAAAAAAAAGAGGGATACCGGCTAATGGTCGAGAGCTTCACCATAGAAACCCCAAAGGTTAGTTGAGCAAGTATTGAAAAACCCGCATAAAATGTCACTATGACCCCAAAATGGCATATAGAAAAGAATGGTTATGCTATGAAAACACCACCAGATTATAGCGATAGTCTACCATCATTCCAAGTATGTTTGATCACGTTTCTATTGTTCAAAGATATGCGAGAAAACTATGCCTAACTCACGATTTGACCGTCTTTAGAGCCTTTTTGACCGGATTTTTCCCGAAAATGACGGTCTTTTTATTTTTAATATAAATCTCCTTTCGGCACTATATCAAAAGTGTAAGAGAATTTGACTATTCATGACAAAGAACTCTATTATACGGTCATTCAATACTATATAAACGGCCTTCCAGAGATCAGAAATTTCAGCAAAAACAGGTATTTCCACAGGGACAGTGTCAAACTACATCAAAAAATGGGTAGAATCGGTGGAAATTCAAGACATAGAGGGCATTAAGACCTTATGAAACAGGTAAACAAAACAGGTGCTACAGTCAAAGCCATAACAGGAGTTTATCGATTTTCAATACTAGTATTGCCAGAATGGCCCCTCATAAAATCAACTACAACTACTACACGATATCAAACGTCAATAGCCAAAAATGAATAAATCCCTTAAAATACCTTCACAGCGACTAGTGAGCACATTGAGAGTAAGAATTCCATGAAATCATCAGTAGGATAAAGGTATACTTAGTTTGAAACAGTAGTTAGATTTTAGATGTTTCTATTACTATTAGAGGAAGCGAGATTAATCATACCAACACGATTAGACCGATCCTGATTGGATTGGGGATTCACTATTATTAATTTCAACTCAAAACCTTAGATTCATCAAGGGGATATACATACACATTAGCTTTCTCATCGTCTATTTTTAAGGAATCCAGCAGTATGGAACCCTTCAATTCTGATTTGTCTACCCCCCATCCATTTTTTCCCCAGAATACAAGTATCGTCTATGTCATAGTTAAGAGTAGCAGGATTGAATGGCTCCAACGTAACTCTTTCTTCACCTAACAACCCTTTGGCCCTTATGGATTCAGACATTTTTCTGCCCCCGTCATTTAACAAATACTTAACACCATACTTTTCTCTTAAGATCCTAAGTCCTTTATGCATATCAAATTCTTTTCCTGTATCAATGTAAGTGATAAGGTCGGGATTCTTTGATGGTCTTTGAAAGATGGGCATAAACCGTACTGGTAGTAAGTATTATTACCTTTTGATTGTTTTTCGGGTTCAACATTGCTATCTTATTTTTTTCATAAAATTCAACCAAATGTGATTCGGCAATACTTTCTAGTGAACGGACGGAAATGATAAAATAAAAATTATCTGGGTGAACAAGTTTCCTTGAAAGATTCAAAAGGTCATTATGCAGAGATGGATGCTGATCCTTTAAGTGCTTTCCAAAAAAATCCCAAGACCAAATTTGACCGTAGTTCTCCATCATGTTATTTACAGTTACCACAATAGCTTGATTTCCTAAAATCATACGATGCAGAGAAGCAAATATGTTGTCACCTAGCTTTCTACTCCCGCCTGTGAGCAACGTAACACCCCCTCCTCTTAATCCAAGTAACTTAAAAATAAAAACTCCACTATTGGGTGAAAAAGCTTCGGCTGCAATAAAACTTGTAGCTTGATATGGCACACTCAACTTACTGACGAATTCATCCGAAGCGCCGATTACTATGTAGGGAATTATTTTAGACAGATGATTACATTTTAAATCCCTATTAGTATCGTATATTTTGATACCTCTTTTCTTATAATGAGTAAAAGTATCGTGATCTAATAGATTATTTTCAAATAGCAGTCCGAGTTTATCAAAGTAATTCTTTTTGATCGAATCAGAATCCATCAGGTTTTTTATGTAAAAACACAATAATAAGTACACACTTGATTATTCATTCTTTAATTTTTGAAATACATACCTCAAGCATTTATGATCTCTATTCCCTGATTCTAATGTTATTAACATAAGAAATTCAAAAGTATGTTCAATATCCGAAATATTATGGAATTTGTGGTTTGTTCGAGTATTTCCACTTCGAAATGAAATTGTCTATTTTGTTTTAATAAAGTAATCAAATGTGATGCTTGAACAATCAATTCTTTATACGGTGATGAATAACACAGATCTAGTTAAAGGGTTTGCAAATTGCAATCTACAGGATATCAAGAGAAAGACTTCAAACTTTGAATATCACAATGATTGCATTTAAGAAATGAAATGATCGAATATGACAGGCATTCGAGCAAGATCAAGAACAATAAATAAAGTCAAAAAAAATTAGCTGTTGTAGTTGTTGGCGCAATCTACAATTTCACCAGTGGACAAATAATCTCCTTTGTCATATGCTCTTTCAAAGCAGGTAGTAAGCAATAATTTGCGCTCTTGTTTATTCACAGTGTTTTCGTTGTATACTTTTGCATCTTTGTCGTTATCATTGTTATCATCATCATTGTTGTTGTCTTTTGCATCTTTGTCGTTATCATTGTTATCATCATCATTGTTGTTGTCTTTTGCATCTTTGTCGTTATCATTGTTATCATCATCATTGTTGTTGTCTTTTGCATCTTTGTCGTTATCATTGTTATTATCATCATTGTTGTTGTCTTTTGCATCTTTGTCGTTATCATTGTTATCATCATCATTGTTGTTGTCTTTTGCATCTTTGTCGTTATCATTGTTATCATCATTTACATTTACATTCATATTGTTAGTATCATTAGGATTACTATTATTTGTTACAAATGAAGAGGATTGTGCGGGGGTAGAGCTACCAGCATTAGAATTTGTATCCACGACTCGAACTACGCCTACACCAGAACCATCTGTCACGCCTGTTTGAGGACCATCAGTTGACGTCAAACCTTGACTTTGGCTACTTGGTGTAGAAGAAGACATTGATGGATTGCTGCTGCTACTACTGCTAGCTACCCATGCCACTACCACTATTGTTACAATTTTCAGCTGAAGAAGCTGTATACACATAACTTGTCATGAAATTCACTACACAATCAGCATTTTGCATGGCAGAGTCTTTATTAGGATCGTTTGGGGATGTATACATTTGAAAGTTATTGTTGTAGTTTACCAGATCACCTGTAGCAGCATTAACCAATTTGATTGACGAAAAGTTAACTGAACTTATAACTAATAATAAGAAAATTGCAGATATGAAACCCGAAGTTAGTTTATTGTAATACATTGATATGATTTTTTAGTGGATATTCTTTATGAGGATTGTTTTTAATAATTATGTACTTATTTTTTTCTCAATACTATAATTCAATTCTAGTAGAAGATTAGTTGGTCTTTGGTTTCTTTTATTGTCTTTGAACAGTTATTGTAGATCAAAAAGAAAAGTAAATATTCAAATAATAAACAAATGAAAAAAAACTAATGACAATAAAATTATTGGGAATTGCAGGAAGTATGAGGAGCAATTCCTATAGTTTTAAAGCATTGGAGCACGCTTTAAAAATAGCTAAGAATAATTATAATGCAGAGATTAATTTATTTGACCTCAGGAAAAATAGATTGCCTATTTATGAACCCAATTTAAATCATGATCAAATTCAAACAGCAGAAAAAGAAAGCTTACAAATGGCAAATACCTTGGTCAAATGGGCAGATGCGATTATTTTGACTTCCCCCGATTATCATGGCTCAATGTCAGGAGTATTAAAGAATTTTTTAGACTATTTTTGGAAGGAATTTTCTGGAAAAACATTTGGATACATTTGTGCATCTCATGAAAAAGGCCTTACAGTAATGGAACAAATGAGGACCGCAGTAAGACAATGCTACGGTTGGAGTATGCCATATGGCATCTCCACAAGCTCCGATGACTTTGATGATGCAGGCAACATAACAAATAAAAAAACACTACTAAGGATAGAAATGCTATCTAGAGATCTAGTGTATTACGGAAAAGCTATTAGAAATCAATTTCTCACAGATGCATCAAATAAAGTCAAAGAATCTTATTCATTTCTTACATCAAATAAAGACTGAACAATAATACTAATAAAAGCATTTTATTAGTTTCTACTATAATTTAAAGACATAGAAAACAATCATATGTCTTAATGATAATTTAATCAATAATTACATACCAATTGTACAAAACCAATACAACATCTTTTTTAAAATGGGCAGGTGGAAAGAGAAGGCTAGTTACATTATTAGACAAACTTACACCCACTAACATTGACAGATATTTTGAGCCCTTTTTAGGTAGTGGTGCTTTTTTCTTTCATTTAATCCAATCAAGGAAACAGTTTAAAGCTTACTTATCAGATTCAAATCCTCATTTAATTAACACGTACAGAGAAGTAAGAGATAACGTAAATGAACTGATAGAAATCCTGATGGATCATCAAAAAGGTTATCATAAAAATGGAGAAAAGTATTACTATTCTGTTAGAGATGATCAAAGTAATAAAACCAATACAGAAGCAGCAGCGAAGTTTATTTTCTTGAATAAGACATGTTATAATGGATTGTACAGGGTAAACAAGATAGGAAATTTTAATGTTCCCCATGGTAGGTATTTTAATCCAAAAATATGCAACAAAGAGAAGCTTATTGATTGCTCAAGTTTGCTTAATAGTGCGGAGGTAAAGATTGTTTGTGATATTTATAAAAATACTACTTTAAAGTGTAAAGACAATGATTTTGTTTATTTGGACCCACCCTATTTTCCAGTATCAAGAACATCAAACTTTACAGATTACACTAAAGAAAGTTTTGGAATTCAGCAACACCAAGAATTGGCGAGTGAGTTTGACAGACTAGACAATATTGGCTCTAAAGTATTGCTTTCTAATTCTAATTCAGAGTATGTTAAATCATTATATAAAAAATACTGCATTTTAAAGGTGAAATCTACCAGGAGTATTAACTGCAATGCAGATAGAAGAAGTGATCATCACGACTTGATAATCTCAAATTACAATAGAAGAATAAAAGATACAGAGAAGACAACTCACAAGTTAAACAAGCCGATGATATCAAAAATAGTAAGCGACTGATGCATCGATATATGCATGCATATACATATACTTCCTATCAATTAGTTATAAAAAAACACTAAAATTCACGAGCCCACTCAGATTAAACCTACCATACGGAGCTTTTGAGGCAAATAGGTTTCGGATAAATATTTAAATCCATGTTTAAAAAAAGCATCTAATTCGCATTTTTCCTTTTTATTTAGAAAGAGATTTAGTTCTTTTTGCCATTGTTTATTTTGCATCCAAGGCTTCTTTTTCATGTCATTGGCTCTATTAATATCTTCATCACTTGCTGTCAACCGAGCAACTTCTGGAATGTTATATTGATAAATATCTGAAAACATCATTCCAAGGACCTGAGCATTTGGAGTTACCAGCCTTTCACTATCATAACTCAACGATTCACTACCAATTTTGTACCTTAACGCAATACCTAAGCCCCAAGGATCTGCATCGGCAAAAACTACCACAGGTTTTTTCCACTGTTCATTTAGAATCTTCACCATCATTCTTGTTGCACGATCCGGTTCACCCGATCCAGTCAATAAAATAGCGTTGTATTTCTGAATAAAACCAGATTTTCTTATATTATTTAGAACAGTGTCTTTTTCGACCACCATTACAAAGTCCGCCTTGACATCGTCTATTTGGACATCCCCCATGTTGGTTGGGATAAGTTGAGATGTGGCTCTGCTTCCAAGATTGCAATCTATAATATCACCGCCAACCCGTAATTTTATAGGGCCAGAAATCATTCCTTTAGGTTTGGAAGTTACAGAAAACTCTTCTCTCGGGATTCCAGTTAAAAGTTCGACAGCTTTTATTGCATTATCAGAATCCTCTTGACCTGTCCAAAATTTTTGCTTGTTTTTATCATCTCCTACATTACTAAGGGTTGCATAATACATCCCTCGAATAGTACTTTCCATTTCTTCATCAAGTAGTTTTTTTACCGCATTGGCCATGACCAAATATTGAGCAAAAGTGGGTATTTTCTTTACACTGTCGGGACTAACTTCAATTTTTTTGTCACCTGTTGTAAGCATTCTTTTTTCATCGGACCAAACAGTATTATCATATCCTATTTTTGGTAAATCCAAGATAGGCATTTGATTTTGCTTGATTACATCATCAGATATTTTTCTCATAATCCTTTTTATGATAGTCACAAATTCTTGTTTTTTTGCAGTAGACAATAGATAGATTATTTATTTCTTTTTACCCTTATTTACCCTTTTACTATAGGAATCTATCGTTGATTGAACTTCTTTGGTTTTAGATTGATTTGGAGATTTGTTAAAAGATTTATTCATTTTTGCCCTGTTAGCATTTATTTTCACAGCGAGATTCTTGTTTTTCTTATTTGTAGTGCCCTTTTCTTTGATGATTAATTCCTTGTTTGTTCCTTTGGGTTTTTTATTTTTAGTAACATTTCTTGTAGGGTCAACCTTACTTAATTTACCAGCTAAGCTCGGATCGACCTTTTTATTGTCTTTTTTCTTACTTTCTAACTTGTTCAGGTTTGGTTTAGAAAAGGCCATGCTTTTGGTCTTTTGGATATCTTTGGTCTTTTGGATATCTTTGGTCTTTGGGATATCTTTGGTCTTTTGGATATCTTTGGTCTTTGGGATATCTTTGGTCTTTGGGATATCTTTGGTCTTTGGATATCTTTGGTCTTTTGGATATCTTTGGTCTTTTGGATATCTTTGGTCTTTTGGGCCTCCTGTATGTCCGGCTCTAGATCTATATCCACAGAGATCCATTTTTTGAGATGGTTGAACGGGTAAAGTAGAATCAGCAGAAGAAGCATCTCCTATGTCTATTTGGGGCTTTTTAGATAAATGATTCTCAATCAATCTAGTAAACGATTCGTTTAATTTTGAATTTTTACTACCAAGTGATTCATTTATTGAATCTACTATGAACGGTAGATAGTGTTTATATAGTCTGATCTTATTTTCTGCCTCCTTTAATTTGAGCTCTTTGCGTATTTGTGTACTTAATTTCCTATATAGTTCAGATAGACATGATTTCATATAGTATTTCAGTTCGCCTTCTGAAGCAATGCTTTCTTTTCCGGCGGTTTTATAAGGGATTTTGGTCGAACAAATATGGAAAAAAATATGCAATGGCAAAACCTCAATGACTCTATCTTTTTTTGATTCTTTGTTGACGGAAAATTGTTCCTTTGCTTGTTTTTTGGTGATCCCCATCTTATTAATCTCTACTTCTGATATAACCTCTCTAGCGACGTCGGACCCTTCATCGTATAATAGAGGAATTTTATTAGCAAAACGATATAACTTGAATGATGGAATATCACCACCATAAGCCAAACCAGTTTCAACTACTGTGGGCCTATTATTTATGACACATGTTCTTGATGTATAAGTGGTAAGGACAGGCTTGAGGACTTTAACTGAAAAATTTGATTTTGATAAACTATTTTTGAATGGTGTTGGTGTTGGTGTTTGTTCGTCATTTTGTTCTGATTCAAAAGTTGATGCAGTAACAGTATCATTGGTTACTTGAGGATTAGAATTGGCATTAGTAAGAATAGGTTTTTCAGCTGTGGCAAGGGCGGGGGCTATGGGTGGGGCTTGGGTTGGGACTGTAACCGTTACTCCTGTATTATCATTCCCTTTATTTGATACAATAGTATATTCTGACATCATTCCTATTGTGAGAACTTCTCGACCAATAGGACTCAAATGATCTGTATTCGGATTCTGGAATTTAGTTTTTTTGCAAATGTTTACAATTTTAATAAGATCATGCTCACTGAAATCACCAGTAGAGGTCTTTAATGACAATCCAGTATTAGTAACAATATCCTTTGCTTTTTCATAAGAAAGTTTTTGAAAAGATGAACTTAAAATTTTTGGTAAAGACATTTTTTGAGTTTGGAATTTAGAAATGGCTTTTTTTAAGGTTTTTAGATCCATATCAGAAGGATGGGGCAAGATTTCTTGTGCCGGATTAGGCATTATTGATGTCCTTCTATTAAATTGAAATATACCATCATCTGTTTCAAAGGTTATGGATGAATATGGATTTACAATACTCGTTTCAGAAACATACTCATAAATTTTGTTCTTAGTAATAGGTACTAACTTTGCTCTCAAAATAACTTCTATCCGAAAACCAGATGTGTCTTGAATACGAGATTGCTGTTTAGGCAGCAATTTTTTTGACAATACAATAGGTTTATTGGTTCCAATATCAGTTCTTAACTCAAAATAATATTCATCTTGCTCATCAATTGATTTATTCCATACTTTTATTGGAAAATCGGTATCCTTTGTAGAAAAAGCCGCTACCATTTTCAAACCAACTCCAAAGAGTCCCCTTTGCTGTTTCTCCATGTATTTAGCAGAAGTTAGAAAAGAGCAAACTGCTATGGGTAGTTTATCTGAATTTATCCCGGTTCCATTATCTTCACACGCCAACATCCATAAATCATTAGCTTGATCAAAAATTTTTAATGAAATTTTAATAGACGGCAGAATCGAAAAACTTTCGCAAGAGTCTAAAGAGTTTTCTATCAGCTCTCTAATGGCCATGTATAAAATACGTTCACCGGTAAACCCAGCTAATGCGGAATTATCCACAAAAAATTCGGATTCTGCCTTCTTATTATAAATAATTTTATACTTTTCTACGCTTTGTTGTTGATTGAGAGATATCCCTCTTTAATTCTTCAACTTCTACTTTTACTTTGTCTTCGGCAGAATCTAAGACAGTGGAGGCAGATTTATTCGGCATCAAATACTTTAATTAATATCTTATTTGATTTAATCGTTATTCATGCCCCTTGTATATTACATGCTTAATCTAATCGATTTGAGAACCATATGGTGTAGATGAATTTTTCAGTTCCTTTAAGGTAGGTGGAAGAATTTCTACATAATACCGTTTTCTTTCCTTTTGAATAACTAGATAATCGGAGCCAGAGCCAACTATATTTCCATTCAATAATTCTTTAATTTTCAACCAGATTAAATAGATACATTAGTCAATATTTTTGGTTTTCCATGATATAGAATTTGATTTTAAAGGTTGACATGATCATGCTAAACAGTCAGTCAGACAGACCAGTTAATCTATCAACCAACTGTTTACTTTAATTGGTTTTCAAAGATTAGTGTAAAAATATTTAAGAATTCAACAACCAATGTTCTCCATGGATGCCAGATGTGTAAATTGCAACAACAAGGCTAATTTTGATATTGAAAAGAATAAGATAAAATGTGAAAAATGTGGAATGGAAATAGATTACGATGAGTATATTGAACAGATGAAAGAAAAAGCTGTTACTTTAGCAGATAATTTTCAATCAAGTTGGGATAAGGGAGGATTCTAAGTAATCTAAAAAATAACCTGAATGCAATTGGTTTGTTGGAAAAAAATAAAAGTTTAGAGTGAAAATTTCTTTGAACTGAACAAAGGACGATGAGGAAGAATGTAATTTTTAGCAAGATTAATTAAGGCTGAAAATTTATCTAATAAAGACTTTGGTAGAATTTAAAGTAGTTATTTCAGATTCAACGGGTAAAAGCACTAGTCAAGAGTTAAAGGATAAGAGTGCTCAACCACTATTAGGTTCTAAGCTTGGAGACATATTAGAATCGTCTATTTTAGGATTTAAGGAAGGGAAAATAAAGTTAACCGGCGGGAGCGACAAATCAGGTACACCTATGAGATCAGATCTACACGGGGCTACAAAAAAATATGTCCTCATGACAAGGGGAGTCGGAATGCGAAATCTAGCACCTGGAGAAAGAAAAAGAAAATTGGTCAGGGGGAATATGATCACAGAGGAAATCTATCAATTAAATTGTCGACTGATTGATGCGACATTGCCTGAAAAAGAGCAACAATCTTCAACACAAGAAGAAGCCCAGGTAACTAAATAAATTCAAAAAATATTTCTTTTATCTTCATCTCATAATTATCTGGTTTAGTACTTTAAGTAAATTAATATTTGAAAGAAAAAATACAACAGGTATTGCACTGGAAGGATACTTTACCTGAGTGGTATATTCAAAAATATGGTTATCAACCATGTATAAACATAGGTACCTCAGGACATGTAGATCATGGTAAAACTACACTTATTGAAGCTATAACAGGAGTTTGGACAAGCGGTCATAGTGAAGAGCTTCGACGAGGAATTACGATTAAAGTGGGCTATGCAGATGCCGCTTTTTATAAATGTCCCAATTGTCAACCTCCATCAAATTATTCTGTTCAACCTAAATGTGGTATATGTAATTCTGAAGCACAGTTATCAAGAGTAGTAAGTTTCGTTGACTCGCCTGGTCATGAAAGTTTAATGGCTAACATGCTTTCCGGAGGTGCTCTGATGGATGGCGCAATATTAGTTGTTGCAGCCAACGAAAAAGTGCCACAACCACAAACTAGAGAACATCTATTAGCATTACAGGTATTAGGGATTGAAAATATTGTAATCGTACAAAACAAAGTCGATCTAACTGAAAAAGAAAATGCAGTAGAAAATTATAACCAAATAAAAGAATTTGTAAAGGGAAGTGTGGCTGAAAATGCTCCAATAATTCCCATATCTGCACAACACAAGGCAAATATCGATGTATTAATCGAATACATTGAAAAATATATTCCCACGCCAGAAAGAATTCACAATAAAAATGGTATAATGCATATATTGAGATCTTTTGATATCAACAAACCAGGTACACCAATTAAAAACATCAAAGGAGGAGTATTAGGAGGGGCTTTAATTCAAGGTGAATTTGAAACAGGCAGCGAAATAGAAATTTTGCCTGGAATTTACAATGAAAAGAAGAACAAATATGAATCTATTTTTTCTGAGGTAGGGTCATTAGCTACTGGTGCAGGATTGGTGGACAAAGTGAAACCAGGTGGATTGGTCGCAATAGGTTCAAAACTGGACCCGTCATTTATAAAAAGTGATTCATTGATAGGTGCAGTGGTTGGAAAACCGAATTCATTACCCCCAGTTGTCGATGAAATTACGATAGACATTAATTTATTTGATACCGCGGTTGGAACACAGGATTTGGTCAAGGTGGAACCCATCAAAACCAAGGAAAATTTAAGATTGAATATCGGAACAGCGGTTACGATAGGAAATGTTACGAATTCAAAAAATCAGAAGATCGAAGTAAAAATAAAGAAACCGATATGTTTGATGCCCCAAAGCAGAGTAGCTTTAAGCCGAAGAATAGCAGATCGATGGCGATTGATAGGTGCAGGAATAGCTGTATAAATCAAGATGGAGGTTATTTCTGACACTAGTTTTTTAATGGTTTTATGTTATGATCCGGTCAAAAACCTGGACGCTCTAGAATCTAGATTTGGAAAACTGGTATGGCTCATTCATCCGGAGACGATTAATGAACTAGCACAGTTAGAAAAAACGGCAGGAATAAAGAGATCAAAAATTGCCAGTCTTTCCTTAAAAATAATAAATGATCGGATAAAAAAAGGGGATTTCAAGTATTTAGACAACGATGAACTCAATAAGTTAGAAATAACACAAGCCAATTCAACAGTGGATTCCATTTTATTAAATATCTCAGCAGAAAAAAAACTCCCATTAGCAACGATAGACAAGAATTTAATAAAAAGGGCCCTTAAAAAAGGAGTTGATGTATTCACATTAAAAAGCAATAGAATTATTTTTGTACATTCCAAAGTTAGGTCAAATTTAAATTATTCCTGATTACTTTCTTTATACATATATGATGAATATTGAAGGGATCGAAATAAGGTGGAATGGACATGATGGATTTAGAATTGAAGTAAATGGTAATAAAATTTATGTTGATCCGTATAAATTAATTCCATCATATGCTCGCAAGAGTGATGCAGATATACTTTTGATTTCTCATAATCATTTTGATCATTTAAGTATAGAGGATATTAATAATGTGATAAACGAAAATACAAAAATAATTTGCTCTCATGAATGCGTGGAAGTATTAAAAAATAATTATGAAGATAATGAAATAATTCCCTTAAAACCCAAGGAAGCAAGGATGGTTGGAAATATAGAAATAAGAGGTATAGAAGCATACAATACCGATAAAAAATTTCATCCGAAAAAAGATGAAAAAATTGGATTTATCATAAATGTAAATGACTTGAAAATATACCATACAGGTGACACAGATATTATTCCAGAAATGGAAAATGTAAACCCAGATATTTTATTTGTGCCTGTTTCGGGTACTTATGTAATGACCGCAAAGGAAGCAGGAAAAGCCACAAATGAGTTAATCAAGCCCAAAAAAATAGCGATACCGATGCATTATGGATCCATTGTAGGAACTGTCAAGGACGCAGAAGATTTTTGCAAAGATGTGAATATTTGTAAAACCGCAATAATGGAAATTGAATAAACCGGCATAATCAATACCATCATCACTAAGAATGATTAAAATAAAGTTTAAAAAATCATAATAAACGTGTAGGTAATGGCAGGAAGAGAGTTATTAAAATCAGAGAAGAGTCGTAGGACAACTAAGTATCTTCTTATAATCGCAGTATTATGTTTAGCTTTTAGCATTGCATTCATCCTTAGAGCATACCCAATCAAATATGGATTTTATTTGAATGAATTTGATCCTTTTTTTGATTTTAGAGCTACAGAATATATAGTAAATAATGGATATGGACCGTATCTTGAATGGCATGACTACAAGTCATGGTTTCCAGATGGCAGAGAAATTGCTGAAACATCGCAGTCTGGCTTACACCTAACTGCGGCCACGCTCTACAAAATTTTTGGTATGAACATGTCTTTGATGGATTTCACAATATGGTTTCCGGTTGTCATAGGATCTGCATCCACTGTACTTATGTTCTTGGTAGTAAGAGCTATAACCGGAAGCACCATTCCAGGATTAATTTCATCCCTTTTCTTTGCTGTGAGTCCTGCAATAATTCAAAGGGGAAACCTGGGATGGTTTAAGTCAGAGCCACTAGGTCTTTTTTATGGGTTAGGAGGCACATACCTGTTCTTATCTGCCTTAAAGGATAAAAAATACAAATTTTTGATCCCCAAAGCAATTTTTGGAGGAATCTTAATTGGACTAGCAGTAACTTCCTGGGGTGGAGCTCAGTATTTCGTAATCCCTATTGGTATCTTTATAATAGTCCTTGGGTTTGTTTCCAAAGATCTCAAAAATAATTTAATTGTGGCAGTCCTTTTTACGGCTTCAGTTATCTTAGTTGCAGGGGCTTTTCCAAGGCCAGGCATGTCATTTGTTCTTGGATTGCCAGGTTTATTGTTAATGACTAGCTCGCTATTCCTATTAGTCACTACCGTAGTAAGGTTAAAAAGTTCTGAGAGAAGGGCGACTTTAAAAACTGCAATAATTCTAGGAATTTTTGTAATAATAGGAATGTCCATAGTGGTCGGTGGCTTTTACAAAGTGCCTTCCTTTAGATATCTCAATGCAATAAACCCATTTCTTTCTTCAGAGAACAAACTAGTAGAGTCTGTTGCAGAACATTTCACACCCACGATAGTAGACTACTTTAGACAGTTTTCAATTCTGATCATTTTTGCTGGGCTAGGAATATGGCTAGCGTTTAAGAACAAAAATAATACCAATATGATTTTTGCATTGATAATAGGGCTTACCGGAATTTATATTAGTGCAACATTTGCAAGGCTTTTGGTATTTGCATCGATAAGCATAATTATATTATCAAGTATAGGAATTTATCAGTCAATTAGAGCCATAACATCGATCAGGACAGAAGCGGAACAAACACTAGCAACTTCAAATAGGAACGGGGCAAAACCCCAAAAGAACATGAAACTCAAAAAACAATTTTTACCATATGCAGGATTTGCGGCCATTTTGATAGTAATGTTATCCATTCCTATGGTTTACGATACTAACACAAATTGGATAACTTCTGCAGATGTTCCTACATCCATTGCTAATGGAGGTACTAATTATCGATTAACAACGGATGATTGGATAGAAACACTAGATTGGATGTCCAAGAACACACCAGTTGATTCAGTGGTAACAGCATGGTGGGATTACGGATATTGGATAACAACATTAGGAAATAGAACATCCATTGCAGATAATGCAACAATTAATCAAACAAGAATAGAAACAATAGCAAAAATGTTCATTAGTCCTGAAGAAGAGGGATGGAAAATTGCTAATGATTTGAAATCAGACTATATTTTGATATATGTAGTTGGACAAAAATTGCCTTCTTTGGATCCTACCAATCCAAGTCCTCTATATGTATTAGGAAGTGGAGGAGATGAAAGTAAAAAGCATTGGTTTATTCGAATAGGTGGATTTAATGAATCAGAATATGTTGAATCTAATGGAGATACACCAAAACAAAAGTACTGGGATTCGCTTTTGGGGAAAATGATGCCGTTTCAAACGATTGGATTCTATAATCCAAGTAGTGGAACATTATCACCAACATATCAGCCCAATGCGATACCCTTTTACATAAAGGACATAAAGTATCCAAAAGGTAACACTTCAGAACCACTATCACTAGTATACGCTTCAAAGAGTTTCGAAAGTGATGATCCAGGATTATTTTTTGGAGTGTTGGTGTACAAAGTGAATCAGGATTTCAAACCAAACAATCTAACAAATGGCACCTCCTCCTCCAATACTACTACCCTACAATAACAATACTAACAAATGGCACCTCCTCCTCCAATACTACTACCCTAGCTAGCAATCTAACAAATGGCACCTCAAATTTGATTTTAGAATCTAATGTTTTAAATAATATCAACAATACAACATCAAACAATAATATGACTACTACCACAAATAACACAGCAACTATTGAAACTACTCAAGGTCCAATAAAAATTGAATTTTATCCTGATGTAGCACCAAATCACGTGAAGAACTTCCAAGATCTGGCTAGTAAAGGATTTTACGACGGAGTAGTATTTCACAGAATAGTACCAGGTTTCGTTATTCAGGCTGGAGACCCAAATACAAAAAATGACAATAGTAGCAGAGATACTTGGGGTACTGGAGGTCCAGGATACACAATAAATCAAGAGTTCAACAGCATACCTCATGAAAGAGGAATATTATCAATGGCTCGAACAAATGATCCTAATAGTGCTGGTTCACAGTTCTTTATTGTATTAAATGATTCAAAATTTTTGGATAATCAATATACAGTATTTGGAAAAGTAACAGAAGGGTTAGAAATTGTTGACAAAATTGCAAATTCAACTACTAACGCAATGGATCAGCCGGAAGATCCCAATTCAGCTCGAATCAATAAAATCATCCTTCAATAGACCAACCTCCAACCTCCATCTAAGAAGAACATTTTTTTATTTTGATATCAATCCGTGGTAAATGAAGGGTAACACAGTGCTCACATCTGCATGAATGGTAATTTGCTTAGCTTGTGTAGTAACCTTTCCCCAAGAAATAGCCTCGGCAACTGGAGCTCCGCTTAAGCTTCCATCCCATTCAGATGCGGTTGTAATATATACAGCATAGTCCAGTCCACCTCTATACTGATTCCACCATAGAGTATGATGTTTTGAAAGTCCTCCTCCCATCATGAAAGCTCCAGTCTTTTTTGCATCAAAAATTATCTCAGATAATTTTGTCTGATCTTTTAGGATATCAATTTTGAAATCTTTATGAGATTGATTAAATAACCAAATCTGGTTACCCACCGCTCCATCAACAATTCCAGGAACAAATACAGGAATATTGTTCTTAAAAGCCCAATACAAAAAGGACGATTCGTTTAAGTGACTTCCAATATATCTAATTATTTCAGATGGTGCCAATTCCCGCGAAGATTTTGAACTATCGTATAATTTTTGCAAAAAAGACTGAACTTTATTTTCAATAAGAGGTCCATAATTTTTGTTCGGAATTAAAATGTTGCCTAATCTATGAATATCTTTCTTTAGTAGAAATTGATCATCTAATCTAAAATCACCTTCATAATATGAGGAAAAAGATTTAGCTATATCGTGATCTAATGCACCGCACGTTGTGATAATACAATCAAACATCTTATTCTTTATCATATCACGTACGATACCTCGGTTCCCCGTAGAAATAAGGGCGCCGACAAATGATATGAACTTCGTACAGTTTTTTTCATTTAGCATATTTTTGAGTATTTCAACGCCATTAGCCAAATGCCTTCCCTCAAATCCACCGGAATCAGCCATATTTTTTAAAATCTGGTTTATCGATGTTCTTTGGTTTATAGAATAATCCCGTACATCTTTGGATAAATAATTTGGACTATCTCTAACATCAACATTCTTTTTTTTGACTTGTCTCAATAAAATGATGTAAATATTTTCACATTAATAAATTACTTTAAATTATATACTTTACTTGATGTTGTCTAACTGGATTACAATTATAATAAGTTCGATCTAGATTAAAGGGATTGAGTCATAACCGACATAGTTTTTCAGGAAAAAAAATTGACCCCCCGGAAATCTTTGCGAATATGAATATATCAGAATTGATAGATTTATTCAGAAAAACAGGATATAATGCAAGGAGATTAGCAGAGGCTGCAGACATTATGAAAAGAATGGTAGAATCTGATGCGACAATTTGTTTGACTATAGCAGGAGCATTAACTCCAATAGGATTTGGGAAGATTATATCAAGTATGATAGACAACGGTTTTGTTGATTGGATTGTTACAACAGGTGCAAATGCCTATCATGATTTACACTTTGCATATGACTTGCCGGTTAGGCAAGGCCATTTTGATGTGGATGATGATATATTATATTCGAAACAAATCGTGAGAATTTATGATGTATATATAAAAGAATATGGGACCCTTCAATCCCAGGATACAATAATTCAAAAAAATATTCAAAATATATACCAAAAGCATATCGACATGACAAATAGCTCAACTGCTGATCTATCTTATTTAATAGGAAAAGAAGCTGCTGAAAAATCCAAGGCGCCTGACAAATCATTTATGGTCTCAGCATACAAATCTAATGTCCCTATCTATATACCAGCACTCAGCGATTCTTCAATCGGATTGAACATGCTACCTTCAATGCTTGATGGAAAGGCAGCAATCAATCCTATAAAAGATATCGCAGAATCAACAGCAATCTTATGGAAAAGTAATGTGTCAGGTGGATTAGAGTTGGGTGGAGGAGTACCTAAGAACTTTTTTCAGCAGACTGGTCCAGCCCTGTATCAAATTTTAAAAATCAAGGAAGGAGGACATGATTTCATAATCCAACTCACCGATGCAAGACCCGATACAGGTGGTCTATCTGGAGCGACATTACAAGAGGGTAAAAGTTGGGGAAAGATTAAAACTTCGCACAAAGGAAATGTAATAGTTTATGGTGATACATCGGTCTATTTTCCAATTCTTTGTTCTTATTTGCTGAGTGAATGTAAACCAAGGAGTAAAAAACAAATCTACAAGAAAAAGGATTCATGGGTTGAAGAAATGAAAACACAATATATAAAAAAAAATAAAACCAAATAGCAGAATGAATAAAATAATAGTAATATAGAAAAAACAGAAAATAGACTAATGTATCTGTATACACATGTCAGAATTCAATCAACTTTTGGTAAGAAGAATAAGAAATGGTACCGTCATTGATCACATAGAATCGCCCAGAGCACTGCTTGTTCTCAACATATTAAATATTACAGGTCAAGAGGGGAATGTAATAACAGTAGCTTTAAACGTACCAAGTGTTAAACAGAAGAAAAAAGATATCATAAAAGTGGAAAACAAGTTTTTGGAAAAGAAAGAAACCGACAAGCTCGCATTAATTGCTCCTAATGCAACCATCAATATTATTAAAGATTATAAATTAACCGAAAAGAGAAGAATTCAGCTTCCTGATAATATAATAGGTTTTTTTAAATGCCCTAATTTAAGATGCATTACAAACACCGAAGAAGGATTAAGTTCTAAGATCGAAATAATTGACAAAAAAAATATACTATTGAAATGTCAATATTGTGCACGATCTATAACGACTAATGAATTAATTAAGTAGAACATAAACATCAAGAAGAAGACTAAGAATTGAAAAGAGGAAGAGAGATGAAGTCGTTTTTGGTTTTTAGTTTTTGTTATTTTCAAATGATTTGAAAAAAGATTGAACGTTTTATGATACGATCACTAATTCATTCGTGTGTAAATGAAAAGTGTTATCCATCAATAAATGCACAATACTATACGATCAAAATATGCTTGTCAACCTGTATCACTCCCCTCTGCAAACTTCACAGGTGTAAGAACCATCTGCATAAAGTAGAAAATCAGACCATTCACCACATTCATCGCAATATCCAGAAATATTTCGTGGAGAACGTCCAATCTCGCCTCTTATAAGCAGTGATTTTTCAGAAACTACATCAAATAATTCCGGTGTAACGGCAAGAACATCAGACACCGAAATAATTCCGACTAAATTACCTTTATGTGTCACTCCCAAACGCTTAATTCCATGTTGTCGTAAAAGTCTGGCAGCGGATGTAATACTTTCCTCTCCAGTAATTGTAATCAAGTGGTTCATTATATCCGAAGCTTTAATATCAGATGGGATTGAACCGGCAGCTATTGCTTTGGAAACAATATCCCAGTCAGTAATTATTCCAAGCGGTTTATCGTTATCTAAAATAATAATGCTTCCAATTTTAGCATTCGTCATAAGTTTTGAAATCGTAACAAGGTCATCGTTTGGTCCTGCATGAACTATAGGGCTATTCATGACATCACTGACTAATACACGAGTGGTCATGGCAGTAGTTTCATCTCTAATATCTTTAGACACATCAAATCTTCAGAGTTTGAATTTAATTACTTTTCTATTCTTATTTCCATTCGTACCCATCAAAGTTTGAATTTAATTACTTTGATAAAAAATTATTGAAATCATATTTTAACTCGCCTTTTTCAATAGGCAATAGTTTGAATTGACCTACAGGTAAGATTCTTACTATTTCATCTATTGATAAATGCTTTAGATGGTTTATCAAACGTTCAGGAAATTCATTTTTTATAGAGTAATCTACAAAATCAGATTTTATTTTTTTTGAAGCCTTTACAACATCGAAGCCTGATGGCATCATATTTCTTAAATATATGGATCTTTTCAAGATTGCAGAGAAAGGTCCAACAATAAATAATGGTCTGTCTTCAATAAAAGACAAACCAATTGCAAGCTTTATTTCCAAATTTTTTACAAAATTTCTCTTGCCTTCAATTATAAATGCCCCTTTTGGAAGAAACTGACCCGTAGGTGCGCCTTTTTTTACCTGAGTAGGATAGACCCAATATGCATCAGCAGAAGAAAGATTATCTTTCCAAGACCTACTAAAAGATACAGTTGCCTGAGCAGTTTCAATGATACTTTGTGACAAATCCGCGCTGGTTTTGTTATTAGCGTTTTTTAATATAAAGAAAGGAGAACCATTGACCTCTGCATGAAAAACATAGTCGTTTTCTGTAAGATGTCTTCTTATTAGTACTGAATTTGACGATGAATCCCTGCCACCTATAGCCAACACATCGTCAGTTGAAAGAAACCATCGATATTTTTCATACCATTCCTTATTGGTCAAAATCTTAATTTCTGATGATGGTTTTTTGTTTTTCTGTTTTTGAATTTTGTCCATTTGTTCAATCAATTTTGAATGAGAATTTTCTATGGTAATCAATCCTCTTTCCATGTCCTTGGCGACATTAAATAGCAAGGAAGAAATTTTTGGAATGTTAGAATTCCCTATATCTATAGGTATTTTTTCATCTACAATCTCTAGATAATCTTTACCTTTTATGCTCAAAATTTTAGCATCAGAAGCATGAAGTAATTTTGTAATCGAGTGTTTTTCTGGATTCAACACACCGTCAGTCTCTTGCATAAGCAGATTGGCAAATTCTCTGAGCTTGTTTGATTTTGCAATAACAAGGTCTTTAGCTTTTTTCTGTTCATCCAAATCATGCTCTAATGACTCGATCTGCTTTTCTAATTCGGAGTTTCTCGATGAACTAGTATGTAAAACGGAATAGTTTAGGAATTCATCAATTGCATCAGTGTACAAACTATATTTTCTAATATGATCCAGAGGAACATCGGATGGTGTTATTGGGCTTACATCTGCAGGATTATTCTCATCATCTAAAATAATGCATGGTTCATGTCCAATACCGGTTGAAATATTTCTTATTAAAGAAGTCAATTCTTCGAATAGGTTCTTTAGTTCAACTGAAGTCAGATCTCTAACTTTCTTATTTGGGACTTTACTATTTTGAACTGCCAATTCGATAAATTTCTTTGAAATTGATAATGTTCGTCCTAACCATCTTTTTATATCAATATTGTCCTGATCGCTATTCTTGATTAAAGACAAAAAATCGTCATAACCTAAAGATAGTGGATCAGCTCCTCTAGAGGGAGGGGGAAAATACTTCAGCCCAGGTTTCAACACCCTATGTCGAACGTTAATGGGATTTAGAATATTCAAAATCTTGTGAGAGTCATTGCAAATTATTATGTTGCCATGACCAAACAATTCGACAATTAAGTAATATTTCATTCCTTGAATAGATTGAAAAACAAATTGAACTATTCGTTCTCCAGGTACAACAGAGATATCGATCAGTTTTGAGCGTTCAAGATCAGTCTTAATTTTTTTTAAAGAGTCATTATCTTCAATAATAGAATATTTATATTTGGTAATACAGATTCCAAAGGAGGAAACTAGAAGTGAAACATCATTTTTTTGTGAATGGTGAAATTTTAGGATCAGAGCGTTTTTTGTTATAAGAGAAATATTGCTTACATAATAAACATTATCAATAACTGTTTTGATGTTATTTACAATATATCTAAGTTCAATCTCTGAAATAGCCATCTAAATTTATCATGATCTTGTTGAATATAATAAGATACAATATGCCACTATTCAGAATTAGATTAGCAGAACCAAATGAAGTTGAATTCAAGAATAGATTATTAGAATTGATTGTATTGTGAGACTGTGTTCAAACCCATGGATAGTCCAATTGGGGTCATTGTGCTTGCAGACTTTGTCTTTTTCTGATCCAAGAAAGTAGGAATTAAATGTGGCTGATTAAAAACTAATAGCGCATATCCTTGCAAATAGAAGATAAAATATATTATTTAAGAGTCGTTATGGCTGCAATCGCAGGATCCATTTTGGGTGCCGTCGTAAAACCTAATTCTGATCAATCCAATACTATAGGATTAACAATATTAGTAGGCATTATTTTTTATTCCGTATCTCATATAATTGCAAGTAGGATGGTTGGGGACATTCCTAAAGAAAAAAAGAAAAAAATAATTACAATAGCAATTTTTGGTTTTATTTTCATGTTACTTACATTTATGGTATTAACATATACGGTGTTAAACCAACATATCATATGAAACGATGGAAATGATTTGGAATTATAAAACTCCTGGCATTCCTGATGAATTTTTTGACAGGATAGACAACGTACCAATTACAAAAGAAGACATACGATCGATAATAATTAGTAAACTACGACTAAAAGAAGGGTTTACAACATTAGATATTGGATGTGGTAGTGGTAGTATAACTGCGGAATTGATTCTTCAAACAAAAGGTAAAGTTTATGCCATTGATATGGACAAGGCTGCGATTGACCTAACGGAGAAAAATTTATCGAAATTTGGGATCTTAAATGATGCCATGATTATTCATGGATTAGCTCAGGATGTATTACCCAAGTTGCCTAATGTTGACGCAATTGTAATAGGTGGAACTACTGGGGAAACCAAACAGATAATAAAATTAGCTATTTCCAAGTTAAATCAAGGGGGGAGATTAGTGGTCACATCCATCTTGATAGAAACTATATATAATGCACTTAGGACCATGCAAGATTCAGAATTGCAAGAGATAGATATAACTCAGGTGACTATTGCAAAGGCAAAAAAAACCAGCTCAGGGACTATGATGATTTCAAGAAATCCGGTAATAATCTTCTCCGGTACAAAGTAAAATACAAAAACTTTAATTAATATTTTCTAAAAATCCTTTATGGGTAATTTTACACTACATTGTGTTGGCTGTGGTCCTGGTGATCCCGATTTGCTAACTTTGAAAGCAATCAATATTATTAAAAATGCTGATGTGATTTATACCCCAACTGCTAGAGAGAATAAACCCAGTGTTGCATTGTCAATAGTCGAAAAATTTCTCGCCAAAGAAACTGAAATTCGTCAATTAGTTTTTCCCATGGTAAAAGATTATGAGAAATTAAGAGAACATTGGAAGAGTAATGCCAAAGAAATAGCAGATGCGGTCAGAATTGGAAAAAAAGCCGTTTATTTAACTGTAGGTGATCCATCTCTTTACAGTACTTGGATATATATTCACAAAGAAATGTGCAAGACCCATAAGGACATTGAGATAGAGATAGTACCAGGAATAACATCCATTTTCTCGTTTTCTGCCGAAATTAAAACTCCGATAGGAGAAGGAGAGGAAATAATAGGAATAATTCCCGCATGTTATAATCTAGACAGGTTAAAAATAGCAGCAGAATGTTGTGATACACTGGTGTTCTTAAAGGACGGTCGATATTTTAATAATGTAATAGACATACTAATGGAATCAAGTTTTCCAGAGGATTCAGATATTTTTATTGCTGAAGATGTCTCAACCGATAATGAAACATTACAAAAAAGGAAGCTTGTTGACGTGGCAAAAAACAAAAATGAAAACAATGATAAGTACTTTTCAATAATGATAGCCAAAAAGAAAAAATGATCCAAAAGAATACAGTTTATTTTGTAGGTTCAGGACCAGGAGACCCTGAATTAATTACAATAAAAGCAAAGAATCTTTTAGAAAACGCCGATGTAATAATATATTCGGGATCGTTATTAAATCCCGAATTATTGAGGTATGCTAAAAGAGATGCTCAATTACACGATGCAGCGAAATTAGACAGATTAGAAATATATGAAATTCTAAAGGATTCTACAAGAAAGGGCAAGTTGGCGATTAGGTTTCATGATGGAGACCCAGCTATTTTTAGTACTATAAGGGAACAAATAGACAGATTAGAGAAAGATGAAATCGAATGTAGTGTTATTCCTGGAATTACATCACTTCTTGGTGCAGCCGCATCGATGAATCTAGAATTAACTTTGCCTGGTATTACTCAAACAATAATCATAACTCGCGCAGAATTCAGAACACCTGTTCCAGACAGAGAGCGAATTTCAGAATTGTCAAAACATGGATCGACCATGGCATTTTATTTAAGCGTGCATTTACTTGAAAGGGTTATTGAAGAATTATTGGAGGGTGGAGTTTATACTAATGATACACCAGTTGCAATAATATATAAAGCAACATGGAAAGATCAAAAAATACTAAAGGGCACTCTTGGTACCATTACAAAGAAAGTCAAAGAAGAAAGGATTGTTAAAACTGCATTAATAGTGGTTGGAGATGTGATAGCACCAAAAAAATATGAATTTTCAAAAGTTTATGATTCACAGTTTACCCATGGATATAGAAAAAGTAAAGAGAGTAATTCTAGCTCTTAATTGAGAGGGACACGCTGTAATTCTTTTTGATTTACAGTCGCCCAAGCCCCCATACCTCGTCCCTCAGGTCCATTGAAATCTATAATTTGACTCAATATGATTTCTGTAGGAGCCATTGGAGGCCATAACATTGCCATATAATCGCCCTCATTACCTGGTTTATTCATATCAGCCAAAACTAATTTTTCTGTTTTCAAACCAATATCACCAAGTCTTGATTTAACAGTTTCAAATAATTGCTTTTGACCATGAACTATCACATAAACATTTTTTTCGGTATCAAGATTAGACATACTAAACCTAATACGGAGTATTTATAAAATGATTACTAATCATCACCATATCATAAAAGTCCATGGCGGTACAATTTCATTTTCAATATCATTATCATCATCATTTTTACCAGTCAAATCAACAACATATGTAATTGAAAAATTAATCGTTTTGAAGAATTTGTTATAAATTTCATGAGAATAAATAGGATCCAATAGTACAATTACTCAGGATTTTGCTATCATTGATTATTCATTTCTCAAAACATCAATGATAAAAAAATAGTAGAAAATCACTATAATTTGTAAATTTTGTATGAATTTACATCACCTAGTTCGAAAAACACACTTGTAGAAAAGAATGTTTAAATATATTCAAAATTTGCAATTACTAATTAAAAAACATTTAATACCATCCTTGATTAACTTAGATGCAACATGACATTACCAAAGGGATTTGGTTCACAAACTAATACTCAAAAGAACAGAACATTTGATGAATGGTGGGCAACCGTACCCGGAGATTTGAAAACAAAAGCTCGCAAGGGCGATGAAGCCAACAAGGTTTTATTGAATCAGGTAAATTATGTATTACTCCATCTTCATCTTCAGGGTAAACATGATACAAAACCATCACATGAAGAATTAAAAGACTGGCTTCATAGTGGTCAAGTAGACGTAATGCGTCAAATCAAAAAATAATATTTTTTTTAAAGTAATATTTTTTTATTATATATTTAATATAACATAAAAACAACAAAAATAAAATATATATAAATATACTATTAGATAAAAAGTATTCGAGTTTTGAAGAGAGGTAGTCATATAGCAATTTTCGATACTTTTAAAACTCATCAAGCAAAATCAACTAGAGAATCCAAGAGACAAAGAGGAATAATAGCACATATAGCGTTAGAAAAAGACCCGAGTGGAAAAACTAGGACTTCAATAGCTCATATTTTAGCCAAGAAATATGGGGTAGCCTGGCAAAATATTTACTCGGCTATTTTTAAAGATCTTGACGAGGTATTGATACCCGCAAACGTAGTAAAAGAGGGTGGCAGATTGCCAATAAAAAGGGGTCCAAAAGCCCTTCAAATTGAGGGAATACCGTACTATGAGCTCACTAATACAGGCCTTATAATTGCATCAACCATTGAGGAAACAGGTGACATTAGGTTGCGAATGAAGCTGCTTGAGCTTTACCTTTTGAATTCAAATGCGAATAATACAAGCATTAATGAAAATAATAGTATAATAAATGACGGAATTTTATTACTATCACGATATGCCCCGACCTTTATTTTGAAAATAATAAACGAGTACATTGTGGCATATAATCGTGGAGAAATAGAAAGACTAGATAGGCTTGACATTGAAAATCTTAAGAAGGTTATATCTAATCAAATAACAATTGAAAAAGAATTGGTAGAGGCCTGTATGGTGTTATCTAATGATAAGAAGGAAGTATTAAAGAACTTTATAGAAAAGATTAGTTAATGAATGGCATCGAGATGCTATCTCAGGTAATGAACCGGTATTATTTTTAGATCAAATGCCAATTCGGTATGAAAGAATACTGATTTGGCTTCATCTAATAAGATATTTAGATCTTTATATCTACTGCTAAAGTGGGTCAGACATAATCTATGTACGGAAGCCATTTTAGCTAGAGTTGCAGTTTCGATGGCAGTAGAATGATAGGATTCGATTGCCTTTGTAAGTTCATTGGATGAGAATGTTGATTCGAAGATCAGTAAATCACAATTTCTAAAAAAATCGCACAGACTGTCAGATGGACGCGTGTCTCCAGAAATACCAATTTTCCTACCAGGTCTTGTAGGACCAACAATATCATGAGAATAAAATAATTTATCATCATAAATGACATCAACACCTTTTTGAAGTGAGCCATACAATTCTCCTTCAGGAATACCTAATTCTTTTGCTCGTCTCGCGTCAAATTTTCCGGGCCTATCATTTTCAAGCAAACAATATGCATATGAACAAATATTAGGACCATGTTCGGATTTACAGTATAATATCTTATAGTCCTTCTCCACTACAACAGTTCCTTGAGAATTAGGAATTACATGAATGTCTAGTTGAAAAGTTAATTTGATGTGGAGCAATTTCATGTTCTCAACTAAGAAATCATATATTAGTTCTGGACCGAAAATATCAACCGCGGCCTTCCTACCTTGTAGTGATAGTGTTTGTAGAAAACCCAATATGCCCAAAATATGATCAGAGTGCATATGAGTAATGAATATCATAGTTTTCTTATTAAACCCCAATCCAGTACGAATAAAATTATATTGCATCCCCTCCCCGGCATCAAAAATCAACAAAGTCCCATTTCTATTTACTACAAGAGAAGAAAGTGACCGGTCTACTGCAGGCATCGCTGCAGACGTTCCAAGAAAAATAACTTCGAGATTTACCATCTAATGCTCAATCACGTGATAAAATAGAGGACAAGGTTTTTGCAATCTCGCTACTCAAATCAATCTTTGAACAGGATCTTGGGATACTATTGGTAGAAACAATCTCATTTATTCCAGAACTCTTTAACAAATTTATGGATTTCTCATCCGACAGGGCATGAACGCACATCACAAAGACTTTGCCGCAACTATTATTTTTTAATATATCCACAGCCCTGAGTATAGTTCCTCCACTAGATACCATATCATCAAGAATCACAATATCTCGATTCGTAACTGAAATATTTAGTTTTTCATCCATGGTAATATTTCCAGTGAATCTATCTCTATTTTTTCTTAACCCAAGGAAAGAAGCATTCATAATTCCAGCAAACTCTTTTGCTCTAGGAACTCCTCCAAGGTCTGGTGATACAATAATAGGTTCTGTTAAATTAAAATTGTTAATGGCATATTTTGCCAGTAATGGCATAGAAGAAATATTAAAAATGTCATAATTGAAATAAGATAATGCCTTAGTACTGTGTATATCAACAGTTATCAGATTACGAGTTCCAAAATATCCAAACAGTTTTGCTATCATAGACATGGTCACAAATTCTCCTTCCAGAAATACCCTATCCTGTCTAGCATAACCCATGTAAGGGATAACCGGAATAACTTCAGAAGCGCCAGAGTCGTTACAATATGACAACATCATCAATGTCTGTAAAAAATGCGAATCTACAGGGGGATAAGTAGATTGTACAACAATGCATTTTTTATCAAGTAAATTCGCATTAATTGTTATTTTACTTTCTCCATCAGAAAAAGTGCGTAATTCGACTTCAACAGGATCAACATTTAAACACGAAGCAATAGAATTCCCCAATTCTATCGAAGAAGGTCCCGGCAATACGACTACATCTTTCATGACATGATTGAAATGATATGAGAATCTTAAAAATGTTGAACTATTAATAATATCTTATATTAAGTATGTTCGAATTTCTACAATAGATCAATTGGATTGATATAACTGATATGTATATCCGATTTGATATCAATGTTCACAAGAATACACATTGGAAAAACATGATAAAAAATCAGGCAAGATCGCGAGAACATCCATACTTAGGAATGTGATTGAAAATTATTTACCACTTTATGTTATAAATATGTAGAGATCAATTTGATACAATTATGTATCAGTATAAAATCATATTGTGCAATATATATATCTATTGCTTAATAATCAGCAAGACCTCAGAATCAATTTTATCTAACTGTTCTCTAATAGCTTGAACTACTTGTTCGTTCGCGTTTAGGCTAGAAAAATCCAATAGTTGAAACCCATCAACCAATTGAACATTTGGAGATAGATCAGAATTTGAGGAAAATTTAGAAATAATTGATGGGAGATCTGCAGACATTTTGGTTGAAAAGCCATGCATCAGTTTGCCATTATCCAAAGAGAGGCGCACTCTCCCAAATTTATCTAATATCAATATAGATTGCATTCTTGTTTTAAAGAATAATTTTTTTTTCTGATAAGTATTCATAAAAATATAATAATTTCCTAGTTTATGTTCCAAAGTAATGTCCCCATCATTATGAAACAAGGTTTTTGCAATCTCTACTACTTCCTCTTGTTTTAACTCTCTAGAACCGACATTATTTAAGTCTAGAGTAACATTACCGATAACAGTGACTCTCAAAATTGAACGATCGCTTATATATTCCGATTGAACAGATAGTGAATCAGGAGATGCATTTTTTCTAATAGCTACATCTTTAATCTCCGTTATTAATTGAGTAACATCTTCTGGAGTAGGATTATTAATGGTTTTCTCTTTCTCTTCATAAATCATTCCTGTGGCTACACCTATGGATGAAATGACATCGGCGTAATCTGCTTTTTTGTATTCAAAACTGAGTTTCTTAGCAACAAGTGGTACCAAAACGGAAGCACCTCCTCCTCCCCCGATAACCACTATTCTATTCTTTGATAATTTGTACTCTTTTACCATTGGAATTATATAATCCGATATCTTTGAAACAGAAATATCTAGAACTTGACTAGCAATTTGCTCAGGCGACATTCCCATATAGATAGCCAACTTCGTAAATGCAATCCTAGCTGAATCCGCATTTCCATATGCATTATCATTTTTTGGGATGAGACCTAATGCATTAGCGGCACATGTGTTGGTGATCCCGTATGCTTTTCCTCCAGGAACTTTGATACTAATATAGTCATTAGGATCATTATTCAATGGACTAATAGGTACAATTTCACCCTTTATCAATTCATCAGGATCGGCAAAACAAGAATACTCTAATCCTGCAATGTGTGAGGATCGAGGACCAACATCAATAATCTTTCTCTTTGATGAAAGTCTCAATAAAGACCCCCCAGCAACCCCACAAATTCTTACATCAAGTGATCTTATACAAGTTGGATGTTCCATTATGTTCACATAACGCATTTCAGGCTTTCCATCCTTAATTATACTGATGTTAGTTGAAGTACCACCAACTTCTATAAATATGCCTTCTAAAACCTGTAAGAAGAGCAAAGCGCCTACAACACTTGCAGCTGGACCTGAAAGCACTGTTATTATTGGCTTGTGCAAAAAAGAATCCAATGTGGTTACACCACCATCACCTTTCATTATCATTACTGGTACATTTATGCCTAAGTTATTGACTGCAGATTTAACATAATTTGCGGTACTTGTGGCTTTTGGAAGAATGCTAGCATTAATTGTTGCTGTCAAAGTTCTGATCTCTAATCCATAAATTCCAGTTAATTCATGCCCGGCAGTACAAGGAAGTTTAGAATGCTTCATTACAAATAATTCGTTACTTGGATCATCAACTCCGAAAGCCTCACTTACAACTATGGATTGAGCTCCCTCTGAAACCAGATTCTCTATGGATTTTTCGATCCCAGGCTCCTCTAAATATTTAGAGGTATCCAAAAAGGTATAACAGGTTCTAAGAAATTTATTAGAATTTAGGGATATATCTTTAATATGAGTTCTTTTCACGACATTTGTTTTTTCCATTCCTACCCCCATTCCAATAATGCCAACTTTTGATACGTCTCCCTCAAGAAAGGCGTTGACAGCTTGGGTGGTACTATGAGAAATTAACTCTATTTCTTTATGGTCTATGTTGCACATCTCAATTAATGTGGATAAGGCGTTAACAATGCCTACAGAAACACCGCCTTCTAAAGAGTGTGTTGTTGAAACAGATTTTTTTCCTAGTATTTTTTTTTCAATTACGTCAATAGCTACGGCTTTGGTAAAGGTGCCCCCTACATCTATTCCGATCCTAATTTTTTTCATACCTTTTGCTCACTCGCTTTCATAAAAACCAGAAAAACGTTTGTTTCATGCATTCCAAGTAATTTAAATGCTACCATATCGAAGAGTTACATTTGTAGTGAGACATCAAATATTATTTCTTTGATTCCCATATATCTAAGGATTGACTGAAAGTTTTTTTTATCTGCAGAAACAAGAATTTCGAGCTTGCCTTTGCTATTCTTATTCTTATCCAAGTCTCCAGTATATTTGAGATAATTCTTCACATCTTTTGCAACTTCAGCTGAAGAATTGATGAACTTTATAGAGGGTAAAATAGCTTCAATATAATTTTTAACAAATGGTAAATGGGTACTACCTAATGCAATAACATCAATCGTGTTATCAATATTTGAGTCAATTATTTCTCGGATTTTATCATAGGTAAATTTCTGATCAAATAAAAATGATCCACTTTCAACTAGATTAATAATCTCTGAAGAATCTACCTTATCCACAAAAATCTGTTGGGGTATTTCTTTTTTTATCAAGTAATTGAACTCTTTGCTATCAAGTGTACCTTTTGATGCCATTATTGCTATGTGTTTTTTCCTACTCAAGTTTATTGTCTTATCAAGCGGTAGTTTTGTTGAAATGATAGTTGTCGAAAAATTGTTCTTGATTTCATCATAAATTTGAACAGATGGGGTATTTGATGCCATTACTATTAGTTTTGGCTGATATTTCTCCAAAAATTTGATGGATTTTAGTATTATTGACTTTAATTCACTCTTAGTTTTATTTCCATACGGAAAATTCTTTTTATCTGCAAAATACAAAATATTCTCAGAGGGAATAATCTTCCTCAATTCTCTCACAACAGATAGCGAACCCAATCCTGAATCAAAAACTGCAATTGGCCTATATAGCATAATTAACAGTATCTAATAAGAGGTAAAAATGTTTGAAATATAATTATTTTCCAATACAACAATTACCCTCAGGGATATGATATCCATGTGGACAAATCTTGGGATGTTTTAACAGGGTACATAGTGCATCGGTAAAAATTTCTTTCATATGATGCTCAATGCCACAAACCATCTCTTCATCTACATCGATTTTTAAGGCATCTTTCATAAGTACTTCTAACAGTCGAGTGTTTCGTATCATTTTTTTCCCGATGTTCTCACCCTCTTTTGTAAGTGTCACTATGGAACCCTTTTTATAATCAATTAAAAGAGAATCATTTAACTTATGAAGCATTTGAACCACCGATGGTTGTGTAACATTTAAAATTTTGGCTATGGAACTAACCTTTAACTCTTGGCCACTTTCTGAAATAGACCACATTGCCTTCAAATACATTTCAACATGCTCGGCTTCTGCGGTGCCTACATACAATTGCTCTGGGAGTCCAGAATTTTTCGAATAAACAGTCAATGTATATGATTACACGTTATATTTTTTAACTTTATTGATTCAAAAGTAATTGAAGTAAAAAAGTTAAAGGTAAATTCATTCATTTTTGATAGAACGTCATCAGACTTATTGCGAGATAGAACAAGGTAAGTTTCGTTCGTTTTTCTTAAATTGTAAAAGGACTTGTTTTTTGTTCAATATCAATTCTACTGACTGGATTTTACTTTTGTAAAAGACAACTTTTTTTCCTTTTTCATTTATCACAATTCTATCTATGAATAAAAGTCCAAGATCCTTAAGTTTTTTTATTTTTTTGTATGTCGAGCTAATAGGTAGGTCATTTTCCTTGCAAATTTCAAAAACGGTTTTGGAATCTTCGATGGTAGACATTACAATCTTGTAAGAAAATCCATCAAATAATTCCTTCAATAAAATTGAAGCATTCTTATCTTCTTGATTCAGTAAATATCGCTGATCAGACAACATCATTTAGGCTACCCTAATTGTTAGGATAACCTAATATTTAAACGGTGTTATATTATTCAAGTTTAATCTACAAAATTTTAATATAATTTTTTCAAATTGTACATACTATATGCACCTATTTCAAAAAAATGGTTAATAATTATTGGGATATTTGGATACTTTGAATAAGCAGTATTATACTAAAATATATTTTAACCCATGGTCATATCTAAACCAGTTTAGTTTTTGTTATTATATAAAAAATGAAGTTGTTTCCAAGTTCTAGCATTATAGAAAATCTAATTCCAAATAGATAAATTAATACGAACAAAAGCGTATAGTAGGTTCTTGCTATTTTACTACAATCTCACCAACCATCGATGGGTGGTAAACACAGTAATAATCAAAAGTACCCTTATTATCAAATTTAAAGCTGAACGCTTGTTTTGAAAGTATAGCGTCCGAATCAAACAATTGACCTTCAGTAGGATCGCTGTCTGATCCGGAAGTAGCAGTATGCGATATGGTATCTGCATTATACCATGTAATTGTTTCACCTGAGTTTATAGTAATTGGATTTGGTGCGTATGAGTTGTCACCGCTGATGCCATTAATTGTTACCAGGACAGAACCTTCAGGTACAACACTAGATTGTGATGATGGAGATTGAGCTTTTGGAATGGTACTTTGTGAGGTGGGCAATATTTTGTACAAATCCCCTGTATAGCTTAGGACATACATATACCCGTCAGGTCCTACCTGGATATCGGTAATTCCACCGAAACCTTGTCCAAACGTAATTGGGATACTTTCAACAGGATTATCCACTTTTTTATCAGTTAATGCAGCTGCACCCCCTACATTCGTGTTATTTATGACAATATCATCGCGTGCCTCATTTAAAGTAAATCTATATAAATTACCATTATTAATGTCACCTACAAACATATCATTTTCATATTCTTTACCCAACTTATCTGAATTCAAAAATTTTAGTGCAGTCGGACCTATAGGAATATGCCAAGCAAATTTGGGTTCTGCATATTTTCCGTTTCCAAAACTCACAAGATCATTTGGTGTTGCCCCGTTACCCAACAGATCATCGTTAGAGAATCCTTGAATTAAGGACCAACCACTATTAAAGCCAGGAAAAACCAGGTTAATTTCATCGCCCGCTGTAGGACCATTCTCTGTATCCCATAAATTACCAGTCATAGGATCAAAATCGATACCGAAGCTATTTCTAATACCCATTGCATAGTATACACCTAAAGGCAAGTCAGCACCAAAGATTGGTTCATCATCAACTAATCCACCATCTTGAGAAATTCTGAGAACGCCGCCTAAGCCATTAGGTGCTGGACCATTTCCTATATTTTGTGCTTGAGTCCTATGACCTCCTACTTCCCCCATTATCATATAGACATTATTGTCCGGTCCAATTGTTACTTTACCTCCATTATGATCAGTTCGATTAAGATTATTTGGAATTGCAGTCAAATCCAAAAGGAGGACAGGATCTATTAATTTACCGTCCACATATTGATAACGATAAAGTCTATTTCCTAATGGGTCGATATTATTGGAAACATCACTACCATCCTCATTATTTCCAGATTCAGTGTAGGACAAGAAAACAAAAATTTTTCCATCCAAGTGATTTGAAGCAGCAATCCCCAATAATCCGCGTTCGATTTTTGAGGCCACAGATAGATCAAGTAAGGGATTATCTTGTACCTGACCATCCAATACTCTCATAACCCTCCCAGTATTTTTTTCAGTAACCAATATATCATTATTTCCCACAAAAGTCATGCTAGTTGGAAATGTCAAATCGGAAGTAACTTTTTCAACTGTTAGGCTATCATCATTGATTGTAGGTCCATCTGGGGAGGGCTGAGCTTTAGAGTAAGCTCCATAAGAAAAATAAACGGAAGAATAATTTGAAGATAATAGTATTAAAATGATTGCGAAAGAATAAAACAACAGTTTAATGTTATACACAAGTCTTATCAACAGAAAAAATAAAACACGAATTAATTAAAAGGTTACGTAGTATTGTTTTTAAAGATATTCACCAAAATAAGAAATTTAATGTACCCAAGTAGGGTCTTCATCTAATTATTCAGAAAAAAATCCAGGTTTATTTTAGAAATTATGAATAATGCTAAATAGGACCATTGAAAACCTCTTGTGAGAACTATTGCAGATAATCGATCTAACCTTGGAAATTGATGAATCTATTCAAGTTTTTCCAGACTCACCAAAAGTAAACATTTTACAGTGGTCAAATTTCGACAATCACAAATATGCTTCAGAAGTATTGTTTTCTAGTACACATGTAGGTACACATGTAGATGCTCCGTATCACTTTCAAAAGTACGGCAATACGGTAGAAAAAATTCCACTAAACAGGTTGATAATTAACGAAAATATCAAGGTATTAAAAATTGAAAAAGAAGATGACGAAAAGATCGAAGTAGATGATCTAAGGGAATACAACATTATGAAAAATGATACCATATTGATCAACACGAATTGGGTATTGAACAGAACTTTGGATAGATATTTCAATAAAAACCCTGGACTATCAGAAGCAGCGGCAAAATATCTGGCAGAAGCCGAGATTAATTTGGTAGGAATTGATGGTCCCAGTATTGATCCCGCTATCGATCATGACTTTAATTCGCATAGAATTTTTAGTGCTAATGACATTCCAATAATAGAAAATCTGATAAACCTAGATAGACTACTGAATAAAAAATTTACTTTTGTGGCATTACCATTAAAATTAAAGAACTGTTCTGGCTCACCCGTAAGAGCACTTGCCATAATGGCTTGAAAGAATCACAAAAGTATTTGACAGCAAAGAAAGATTTTGAAATCAGTCGAATTAATTCCATAAAATCGTTATCGATCATGATAGGATGTTGAATAATATCACAAAGCTCAAGGATGTAAAATGAATGAGAGAATGAGAGAATGAGAGAAACCTTAGTTCTATGTGACTAGTATGTATTTAAAGTCGACACATAAAATTCCTCTAGCGCTAATAGTTAAATCACAAACCCTGATCCATTGAACCCAGGTCAACAACACAATTTTATTTTAAAAGAACATTCTGGGTCACCTTGTTTTTGCAATGGTATGATACAAATTTGCTTTTCAATGGTCAAGTATCAAAATCATGACAACTGAAATAGGAAATAGGAAATAGGAATTCATTTGTATAGATCTTAACAAATGTTTTTTCTATTCTTGGATTTTGTATTACTGATTAGGCCAACTAGTCTATAACCATATTCAAAATTATGTTTAACATGATTAATTCCATGGGTCAAATGTGTTTCGAATTTACCATCCAAAATGTTTTCTATATAAAACTGGACCTTTTTGATTGAAATCTGTGAATGTCGAATTTGTTTATCAGATAAGGAACGACCAAGTTCGGATTCGATTTCTGTTTTAAAATCTTTTAATTCAATGAGCTTACCATATCGAAGAATTTTATTATAATTATTACAAATGTCATGTAACTTTTGTAGTTCTTTCTCAGGCAATACAGATAAAGATTTTTTGACTTGATCAGGATCTCTTTGAACAATTTGTGCCAATCTTAATACCATTTCATCTGTCATGTAATCAGTGTTTACTAATTCAGAAGCATAGGATGGAGCATTGTCTCGTTTAACATCGGTGTAGGTTTTTTTCATAGTCGAAGGCATCCTAACAGTATCTATATTATCAATCGGTTCTTTTGAATTTTTAATAGATTTTCCTGGCAAAAATTGTAGTTCTTTTGACGGATAAGAATAAGCATGCTCTAGCAAAGATGACTTTTTGGACTCATAGTAAGTCTTTAACTGAAAAAGAGATACCTTTTTGCCATCTAAATCTGACTTGAAAAATATTATACAAAGGACATCCACAAGTAAGTTAGGAAACTGAATTTTCATATTTTTGTCAAAAGTATCATAGGTATGAAGGAAGTCATTACAAATTTCAAAGACAACATTGTCGAAAGTAGACAAAGTAAATGGAATAGAATTGACCTGTTTTTTTATCAAATGATCTATCAAAAACTTGTATGACATAATAAAAAAATCGTATACATCGCTCTTTTGTAATACAAAGGTATTTTTTTGTATGATAAAAGTTATCGTCTTCAACAAAATCATATATGGATTTACAACCTTAATATCTGGAAATAAAGTGTGAAAATCCTTCATTATAGTAGTCATATAGTCATCATCACTTTCTAAATTATCAAGCCAATTAATCCCAAGTTCTTTATAACTTTTCTTAAACAGAACATTGAAATCAATATTTGAGTCACTATCCATTTTTAGACATGATATATGGTATTTTTTTGTTATTAAACATTAGAAAATAATTTAGGTGAAGAAAATTATATTAAAATGTTATCTAAATAGATACTCTAGTTATTTTTTTTGGGGTCATCGTCAGAATTTCCGTCAGAATTTCCGTCAGAATTATCGATAGCCCAGGGAAACCATTTACCAATTATTTTGGCCCAATCAAATTTAAATGTAAAATATAATACCAAAGCTAATAGTAATATAGTTAATACAGAAATCAAAATAGTCGAATATTCATTATTATAATCCGTTACAACAAGGAATCTTTCCATTATTGGTCTGCCCAATAATACGGTTCCCCATACAATTATTGCCCCTAGAATAAACTTGCCTGCGAATGTAAATATCGCAAATTTAGGTAGGCTGTATTTGGCAATCCCGAGGGGGATATATACCAGATCGTCTGGTATAGGAGTTAAAGCGGCCACAAAAACTCCTATGCCACCATATTTGCCTAATAGTTTTTGAAGAGGAAGCATCCTGGTTTTTGTCTTTTTACTTAGAATGTTCCTACCATAATAGCTTGCGGTAAAGATTATTGTTTTGGCCAGAACTGCCCCAATAGTACTCACTAAAACAATTAGGTTGGGGTCCAGACTTTTATCTAAGGCTGAAGTGACTAAGATGGGAAAATAAGGGACTGGAATGAATGGAATAATACTACCTATAAAGCTGATTAAAAATATACCAATGTAACCTGAACTGCTATAAACAGAATAAAGGTCCGGTATATCAATCAAACAAGAGAATATTAAATTACCAAATATAACTACTTTATCAATTTTATTAATTTTTTATAATAAATATAGTAAATATTAGAAGTCTTTATCCCCCCTTTTGTTCCTTCTTATCTTTTTCGGCCACGGACTTTCTCATCGAGGCTATCTTTTGTTGTCGTCTAGGTTGAATAAATAGAATATAGAGAGACCCACCCAGATATATTGCAAGTAAGATGAGTTGAGCCACCACGGTTTCTACTGTTGGGTGGATCCCAGTCATCGTTGCAACATTAATATCTAATCGAGGTACTATGTTATATATAGGAGTAGTAGAAATCCATCCAAGTTCCTGAAATTCACGTACTGCATTACCTAAGAAGGTTATTGACATAAAAGCTCCAACTGCCATGGTAAGTCCAAACAAAACTCTTAATGGTAATTTCCTTCCCAGTTTTCGAATTATGAAGACAACTGCAATTATTACAGCCATGCCCAATACTAACCCTGCAAGTACGTATATCTCCATATATTTTGCAAAAGAAAATAGAGCTTGATAAAACAAGACTGTTTCAAAGCCTTCCCTATACACAGTAAAGAAAGACAACAAAACAAATACCATAAAACTACCTGTAGTCGTTGCTTGCCAGACTTTAGCCTTAACAAATTCAATCCATTTCTTAGTTTCAATCTTGTTTAGAACCCAGAAGCTGACCCAGAATAGCACAGCTACTGCAGCGATGCCAGCAATAGCCTCAATAAGTGCTCTTTGTGCACCAGATATTTCTATTATAAATTGAGCAATAACCCATGTTACAGCAGTCAGTGCTATAGCAAGCACAATTCCAGCGTATACATGCTTTTTGAACTTTTCATTTCGCGATGCTTCCAAGTATGTCAAAATGGCACCTAGTATCAAGGCAGCCTCCAAACCTTCTCTAAAAATAATTGAAAATGATGAAGAAAATGCAATAGCAGGTGCAACTACCCCGATACCTGAAACAAACCGTTCGGATTCATCTAATCCACTTTTAAGTTCTGCAATCTTGGAAACGACCTCATCAGATGGAGCATTTGACGAAATGAGGTTGCGTAATTCAGCAAATTTTATCTCCATTTCGAGAGTAAAATCTGGATCAATTGGTCTTAAGGGTATTTCAATATTTTCATAACTGTCAAGATATGCAGATCTAGCGGTTGCTAATGCTTGAGAAGTATCATTTTGATTGTAGATAGATATTACCTCATCCAATTTAAGTCTGATTTTATCTATATCGTTACGAACCTGACCCTTGAAATCTTCCGAGGCTTCGCCCATAGAACGCCTCTCTCCCGTGTAAACTCCAAACCCTTGTTTTAGAGAATCAATATTGGCAGTATTCGTAACAAAAGAAGATGGTATTGTAAAATTATTGTTTGACTGTGCAGCACTGGGGGTACTTAGCAACTGTTTGGAAACTTGCAGATCATCTTTTATGTTAGAAATATAAGCTTCAATGTCAGCAAGTGAGGTTTGATTTTTGATTAAAGCACGCAGATTTTCTCTCATATTTGTTTCTATTTGCAACATTAAGGTGGAATTTACTTCTTCGATTGGGGCTTCAAGGTATTCAAAATTATCTAAATACGCAGAGGATACATTTTTGTCTGCAGCAAGATAATTACCATTTTGAATGGAGGAAATTGCATTATTTAGCAGAATATCTATGTTATCATAATATACCTGGAGGGATGGATCAACGGTGCTAGTTGTGCTTGGCATACGAATATTATTAGATTCATTCAGATCATTCTCTATTGCAGAAACTATTCTTGAAAATTCTTGCGTATTATCACTTTTGGAATCTATTATTGTATTCAAATTTGTGATAAAATATTCTATCTCATTAGATTTTGCATCAGTCATATTTGGTTTTAATATTTCAAAAATTGTATTTGATTGATTCATCAATCCTCTTGTATTCTCATAATCTATCATGCCAAAGTTTGCAGCATCAGCGTCGGCAATTTTTGAAGAGTTCAAATATAACCCATATGAATTAGAAGCGTCTCTTAGTAGATATGACATGGTTTGAGATTCAAGAATTGAAAAATCTTGTGCAGAAAGCGTATCTTTCAATTTTGAATAAAAAGCGTTGATTATGTTTTTGGAGTCAGTTAAGTCAGTAAGAATAATAGGAGAATTGGGATCAGCACGAGATTGTATTCCGACTTCAGTAAGGTTAGATTCCAAATTACTAGCCAATTCTTCATCAACTGCAATCGCAATAGGTTTAGTCGATGGATAAATTACTGAGTGAGGAATATAAGCGTGCTCGAATAACAGAGAATTGTTATTATTATTTATTTTATTTAATAGGATATCAAGTTGCGTATCTATTCTATTTAGATTAATATTCAAAAGCAATAGATCCTCATTTGATATTGTAGGATTTTCAGTAGAAGTAGAATTTTGAGCTAGAACATTATTTACAGATGAAATTGATATATTTGCGATCAACAATAGTAGGATAAAAGTTGCAAGTAGTTTTACCACATTCTTTTACCTCGAATACAAGCACTAAAAATTAGACATGGCGTTAATACTAATGACATTAGGCCTCCCTAATTTTGTTAGATATGCAATTTAAACATTCTTTGATAAATTTGCTATGTTTGACATAACATGATTAAAAGTATTACAATAATATGGCAAAATTATCTAATTAATTATATAAAAATATTATCATGAATTAAATATAATAGTACATAGTTGTCGAAAAATAAAAAAAATAAAAAAATTGTTAAATCAAAGGGTTAATGCGACGTCCGAAGATAACGTATTTGATAGTGTTTCAGTCTTATTCAAATCAGTTAGAGTGACATTTGTTTTTACATTTGTTAGAGAAGGGTCAGCAAATGAAGTAGCAAATTGGATAATCCCACCATCAGTTATTGTAAAGCCGTTTGGATAGGAAGAAGTCTTTATTAGAGTTCCATTAGCTGCAAACACCTCCATTTTTCCGTTAATGGTGGAATCCACTAGCGAAAGATCCTTGGTTTGATAGTCAACCAAAAGTTTTACTTGATTAAGGGATGGATTTGAAGTTAAAGGTCCGAAAGTAGCATTATTTAGACCTATAGTAATTTTTTCTAATGATTGTGCGTTTATGCCATTAAATGAATAGGCACCAAAAAGTAACAAAGTAGCAGCAAATAGAGTTGCAGAAAGCAGCACAATACTTTTGTGATTTGCTAATGAATTAGACATCAGTTTAAAATTTAATATAATACTATAAAAACAATATGTTAAGATATAATTATACATTTTAGTAAAATAATTTATAAGAAATTTATTAAAAAAACAAAATTGGATTTTATGAAGATAAAAAATCAAAAAGTGAGATTATTTATTTTCATAAGCCACCTCCTGGTGATACGAAATATCCAGGCCCAAGTCCTCTTCTTCTTCCTTAGCTCTAATCCCTATAGTATAGTCTAGAATCTTTAAGATTACAAATGTTCCAACAAATCCCATTAGAGCACCAACTCCAACCCCTAAAGCCTGGATTGGTAACTGCATTGGATTTCCATATAGCCAACCGTTTGGACCAATTGGATTAATTGCCTGCGTCGCAAATAGACCTATCCACAAGCTGCCAATTATTCCAGTAATTCCGTGAACAGAGCTTACATCCAAAACATCATCAATCTTTAATCTCTCCTTTATCAATACAATTCCGTAATAGGATGCCAAGCCCAATACTATACCTAAAATGAATGCCCATTGACCTGTAATGAAACCAGCCGTTGGAGTTATTCCAGCCAACCCAGAAATTGCACCATTTATTGCTGCGCTAACGGTAGGCTTTCCAGTCCTCTTCCAACTTAGTAGTATCCAAACAAGTGCACAAGTACATGCTCCTATTTGTGTGGCAAGTAGGGCACTTGCAGCAAGGGCTCCTGATGCTAGAGCACTACCGGCGTTGAAACCAAACCACCCTAGCCACAGAAGAGTAGCTCCTATAGCCGCAAGCGGAAGATTATGAGGCACCATAATTTCTGGACCAAATCCTTTTCGTCTACCCAAGACCAAAGCCGACGCTAGCGCCGCCATACCCGCACTTGTGTGGATAACGATACCTCCTGCAAAATCAAAGACGCCTATCTTTGCCAGCCAACCGCCACCCCATATCCAATGGGCGAGCGGGTAGTAAATTACAAGGCTCCATACTATTATGAAAATGAAAAAAGCGTTCCATTTCATACGTTCTGCAAAAGCGCCAGTAATCAGTAGAGGAGTAATGACTGCGAACATCATTTGATAGGTAGCAAAGTTAACTCCAGGTATTGTGGGGGCCCAAACAACCGAATCGTTATATGGTACATTGTTAAAGAAAAACCACTGAAGGTCCCCTATAATTCCATTAACGTCCGGTGCAAACACTAACGTGAAGCCTACTATGAACCAAAGGGTTGATAGTAACGCCATTCCCGTCATAGTTTGCATAATAACGGACAAAGAATTTTTTAATCTGATTAACCCTGCTTCAAAAAAACCCAGAGCAGGAGTCATCAAAAATACTAATCCAGTGGAGATTAACATCCACGTCGTATCACCAGTATCTATTGCCAACGGTCACAAAAGGTTTATAGTAGATTATAAAGTTTTTCCTTTTTTGCTTAAAAATTTCAATCAAAATGAATAGATTAATAAAATTATCATAAAATTTTGATTTTTTGATTAACAGATTTTAAAACATACAATTATTAAGGTTTATAATTTTGATTCCTTCGAATGTGTAGAAAATTATGCTGATTTATTCTATATAGGGATTGGTTGCCAAAGTAGAAGTTAGAATTAAGGAAAAAATTTTGCAATTGTAGTAACTCTCATTTCAGTCACTTAGGATAATGAAAAATTAATCGGAGAACAGTATCTGATTTTAAGTATCTCTATCTCTAAGAACAAAAAAATGATAAATTATCTTTCTTTTTGTTTACTTATTGAAATTTAAGAAATTTTCCCAAAAATTCTTGAATTCCAGTTTCTTTGTTTCAAAGCTTCCCTTATCTGTCAATTGAGATTGAGGTTCAAAGCTTCCCTTATCTGTCAATTGAGATTGAGTGGTATTAGCTGTGGAATTTTCAGACAAACCTGTATGACAGGATTGACCATTGTTACAGGTAGTTACAACACAGGTATCGTTTCTACAATTTTTTTCGTAATATGTAGAACTACTACTATTGCTATTAAGCGAATATCCATAAGGAACTTGAACTACGGAAAACCCAATAACTAATATTAGCATAAAAATAAGATAGGCATTCATTAACAAAAATTACTGTTCATCGCATTTTTAAATTTTGATGCAATCTAAAAGATGATTACTTACTAAATATCAACAATAAGAAATCAAAAAAAATATTATACATAAAATATCACTGAAATAAAATATGAAAGCCCTTTTCTTTAATAAGCCAGGCATTGAAAATTTGATCTTTGGTGATTACCAATTACCAGATATGAGAGAAAATGAAGTCTTGGTAGAAACTAAGTGTATTAGTGTCAACCCCATTGACTATTATACTATAACCGGAATACACGGAGTAAACGGCCCAGCAATGAAAATAAATCCGTATCCTCATATAGCCGGCTCTGAAATATCGGGGATTGTAAAAAGCAAAGGCGAGAGAGTAAATAATACAATTAAAGAAGGTGATCGAGTTATAATATATAATAGAGTATTTGACGGAATTTGTAAATATTGTATAAATAATCATCAAATGCTTTGTGAAAATGGCGGAATGGTAGGTATTTCAAGAAACGGCGGATTTGCAGAATATATTACAGTTCCTCAACAAAATATCATAAAAATTCCCGACGAACTAGATTGGGAACTTGCCTCTGGTTTGCCAATAGCCGGCTTAACAGCTTTCAATGCAATACAAGAATCAACACTCAAATCAAAAGATAATCTTGTGATATTTGGTGGTTCTGGCAATACCGGCCTTTTTTGTTCCCAATTTGGTAAGATTCTTGATGCGATAACAATATCACTTTCTACTAAACCATGGATTAAGGAATATGGCGCGGACTACGTTTTACCAATTGACGAGAACCTCAGAGAAAAAATATCAGAGATTACCAATGGAGCCATGGCTGATGTTGTCATAAATTCACTTGGAGAAAAGACGTGGGCCAAAGGAATGGAGATAGTTGGAAAACTAGGAAAAATAATTACATTTGGTGTACTTACTGGCGGTAACTTATTCATAGATGGCAGACTATTGTATAATAAACAAATTACAATTAAAGGTACTACTGGAGGATCTGTTGAAGGTTTACTAAACCTTGTAGAAATGGCAAAAGGGCAAGACATTAGAACCAGAATTTGGAAAAGATATTCTCTTGAGGATTCAAGAATGGCGATAGAAAAGGTTTTTGACAAAAACAAAGAAGGTAGAATCATTATTGAAAACTAACGAATTTCAGTTATGAATCTTCACTAGTAATATAGTATTTAATGAATATTATACAAAGTAATATCATATTACATAATTGAAATCATAATGATACATTCTAAATTACTAACTAAGGTATTACTTTTATAATAAGAAAAATTATTGATAGTATATGAATAATCTAGGCAAGTTATCCGTTGTAATGATAGCTATTTTCGTAGCAGGTAATTCCATATATCCAGTTAGTCAGCTGGTAAACGCACAATTGGATATTTTAGAGACACCTACAAATCCAAATAACACCTCAACAACAACAACAACGACAGCAACTGCAAAAGCCGTGGACACTGATAAAAATGCAAAGATAAAAGAAGCATTAGCTAACATATTTGAAATATATCAAGCTCTCGCAGGAAAGGGTGATGTAGATTCTTTGCTAAAGCTAAATACCATAGAGAGGATATTGATAGAGTTATCGAGATAAATATAATATAATAACTTTAATTTTTTTTTTGTTTTAATTTAATAATAATTTTTCGGTTTTATATAAGTAATTAAAAAAAAGAGTGGTTTATGTTGTTGTTGTGTTTTGACCTGTAGTTGTAGTGTTTTCACCGTTCCATGCTAATGGAGTACCAAGCATGTATGGTTTTACATTCACTGGAATGCTGTTTGCACCAGTTGGTGGAATTGCATTTGATGGGTTTGCATCATCAGTCAAGCCTAATAAGTTGCTTGTACCATTGTCTGGACCATCAACTACAATTAATCCTGCTTGACCTTTGAACAATTGTGAGTAGTCATGGTTTACAAAAGCGTAAACTCCTGGTTGGTCAAATACTACATCAACAATTGCATCATTAGATCCACCTACTGTGTATGTTTGTTTACCAATTCCGCTAACTATGCTACCATCAGTGACTCTGTCAAGTATTTCACCTACAATGTGGAAGTTGGTTGGAAGGTCACCGTGATTAAGTAAGAAGAATCTTACGTGGTCGCCTTGTTTAAAGAACAATGTTGTTGCATTTGGTGTCTTGGTAATTACTGGATCATATCCAAATGGGATACCATTTATCCATGAAGCAGTTGGAGCATGTGCGAACATTGCTGCGGCATCATATTGGCCAGATGGGTCTAGATAGTATTCTGAGAATTGGAATGCAACTTCTTTAGCATCTGGAGATACGTCTGCTGTTGTTAGTGCATTAGTACCATTCTCTATAGCCTACACCTTCATAACCTGTATAACCATCTACTGGATCAACAATCACAATACCAACCATTCCTTGGAATACGTGTTGGTCCATTGCCAAATACAGCATTTCCTTCACAGTGATATTTGAAGACTCCTGGTTGACTTGCAACAAAGGTATATTGCTTTGAATCGCTTACATTAATTGGACCAAAGTTTGGAACTGCACTTATTGTGGATGCATGATGATCCAAGCTGTGAATCAATGTATTATTTGGATGGTTAATGATATTAACATTCAAAATATCACCTTGAGTTACATCGAATAGTTGGTCCTGGGATAGTGACCATTCCATGTTAATGCGGCTACACTTTGACCACTTGGTAATGTGAGATTTTTCTCAATAGCAACAAATGTTACATTTTTCACTGGTGCTTCACTTTCAGATGCCTCTTCAGTAGAGATCGGTGTGAAAGCTCCGCCCATAACTAAATTCATATTGGCTAATGTTAATTGACCTTGTTCACTTGATATTGCAAGTGATTTCATGTTTATGCCAGGAAGTAAAATTAATCCGGACATTAGAACAGCTGACAAAGCAAAAATTGCTAGTTTACTCTTCATTGAGCTAAATTAGATAGAAGATATTTTTAAACCTTTTGGACATAAGAATTATATAGAAAAATGTATCATTTCCAAAATTTTTATAAATATTTTCAACTATTGTAAATAATTCAAAATATCCCTCAAAGAAATAAAATATTGAACAGTTATTAAACATATCAAATATTTTTTATATTTTATAGATTAATTTGAATAAACTTAGGTATTTCTGGGAGATATATGTCAATTTAGTGTATAAAGGATAGTCGATCAAGGATAATTTCCCATATAAAAGGAGATAACCAGTTCATTCGATTTATTTCAGATGCTAGAGTTTTCAATAATAATTAATAAAATGTGGATAATTTTGCCTATGAATGAGGTTTGAATTAACTTCTCACAGGGAAGGGCATTATCTAAAATATGACGAATATTTCATAATCAATTTCGCATTTAAGTTATAATTGAACAAATTTCTACTCAATTGTGACATAAATAGCTATAGACAGTATACGTAGGTTATCCAAGATGTGAGGATGTTACCTAAAACCTTGGTGACGATGTAAAGACTCCGTCAGTTCCAAAAAAATCGCCACCTTATAGAGCAGTATATTGTGACCTTCTCAGAGAATATGAAGTCAGGTTTTGGATACCACACATATGCATCGGGAAAGACGTATCAAAATAAGTTGAATTTAGCAAAATAATGTGATTTTACATCTTTTAGTCTATTGGATCTTTATTTTCTTTAACCTTTTCCTCTAAATAATCCGGCAACTGCATAATTGGAATATTCAAATATTCAGCAATAGAGCATACTTGGTATATTTGAAATAGAAATTCTTTTGGATCAATTTCTTCCTTAAAGCAGTGTATAGCCATATTTTCAAGAAATGAGTCCGCTTGTATTTCGGTTAATTTCAGACCATTTAGTCTATTCTTTAGCCTTATTGATGAAGCGAATCGAGTCAGATCAAGATTGTTCTTTTTCAACAAAACTGCAACAGTCCTCAGCAGGTCCATATCTTTTATGCTTTCTCTTTTAGCTTGGACAATAATGTTTGAGACGCTACCATAGCTTATTTCAAGTTCATCTGCAATAATATTACGAGGCTTGGCCTCAAGCCATGCACTTATTACTCTTTTCTTGATAGCGGATGGAACCTTTTGACCCATTTGTAATACTAATCTATAAATATTCACATATAATTAAAGAACTCCATTACAGCACGAAATACGATAAGAGCAAAATCAGGGTATTTGACCATCATTTGACCATCATTTGACCATCATTTGACCATCATTTGACCATCATTTGACACAATCATTTGACCATCATTTCAAGGAATAAGAAAATAAAGTCAAGAATTATTTATTCACAACTCAGAGACTAGTGACACTAATAACCAACGATTGTACGTTATACTTTTAAGATAATTTATTTTTTAATAAATACTTGTGAATCAAAGACCCGTATTGGATAGCTTTCTTAGGATGCATGGCTGCTTCTTTTGGAACACCTATTCTCATTGCAACCTCTCGCAAAATATGCTTTCTTAACAAATCATCTTGGCCCTTTATTTTATATTCCAAAGGGATAGTTTTTGCATATTCAATAAATGCTCTTGATAGAAATGGTTGGTATGATCTAATATTCAGTTCTGCTATCACATTGGAAATTTCTCTCATCATGTGATCTTCATTGGCTAATTTTTCTTCCATGTAAGTGGTTACTGAGTCTTCACCATTTTGATAATATGATCTATATCGATCATAGCCACAAAATAACTCATCAAAACCATTGGCGGTTAGGAAAGAATCTCCTAATTCATGATGTTTTATGATTTTACTAATCTGATAAAAAGCAATACAGTTTTCAATGTGTGAAAGAATGTTACAAGATATTTTTGATTTTACAGACTTAATGTCATCTAGGATGTCTCCCTCCTTAATTTCATAAGCTATGTGATTCATAGACAAAGAGAGAGAATTGGAAATAGATTTAGAAAATACAAGGTCATGGGAATTGGCAAAACCAATTGTTACTAGGTAGACTTGTTTATCCAGATCTTTACAAATTTTTGCCAATAAAGAACTATCAACCCCTCCAGAAAATGCAATTACAATCTTATCAGAATTTTTTATGAACTTTTCTACCGTAGAATACAAATATTGGGTTAATTCGTCGGATATGAGCACTTTTACGTTTGGGTTACCTTTGAATATATTTGTAATAATTATAATAGAGAGAAAATAAATAAAAATAGATTTGGATAAAGATCTGAAATACATAGGTCAAAGCAAAAACTTAATCAAGAATAGAACAGGCTATTCAATCTCAAAACTATTGGACTTTCTAGAAATAGAATATAATTACGATAATGTTTTAAATGATTCAAAATTAAGTATAGATTTTAAAATTGGAGATAAGTTCATTAAAATAATTGAAAACGATACCGACATGAATGAATTCAAAATCATTCAAGAGAAATTCCCATTTGTAGATATGATTGCGATAGGAAGATCATCTTACCTAGGCAAAATAAATGAGATGCAGAACATCTTCCTGTTTGACAAAGAAAGTAAACAAGTTGGTTCCATATTTATCGAAGACCCATCATTATCCTTTGATTATGCTCACATTTTACCGCTGGTCGAAAAGTGTTCAATAATTCATGGTCATACATCTACTGTCATGGTAGAAATCATCGGGGAAATGAAGAATAACCTAGTGATCGACTTCTCAGAGGCTAAAAAATTAATAAAAGAAGCTTTATATCAAATCGATCATAAATTTTTTATTAATAGAAAATATCTAAAGAAGGAAGATAAAGATCACTTTTTTATTGAATTTGATGGTCCAAAAGGATATTTTGATTTAAAAGTTCCAAAATATACAACTTATCTTTTAGAAGGCGAGGCGACTGTGGAAAATCTTTCCACAGAAATAATAAGAATGCTAGCAGATAAAATGCCTGAGAATGTGCAGGCACTTGGTGTATATATATACGAGGGAGTCAATAAAGGTGCTCATATTCTTTCTTATATCCGGTAAACCTAATATTGAATAAAATTCTGACACTTTCATTTCAATAGAACTATATTCTAAAATTATTCAAGATTCGAACTACGTCTAAAATTCTATTTAGAAGGGTACAGAACTTTCATTGAGACATCTAGGAAGGTTAATAACTAATTAATAAATGAGTATTACAAATTAAAAATTGAGTTCAAAGATTACAGAAAAGATATGGTCGTCAGATATTGAGAGAAAGATCATAGAAGAATGGAAAGCTAATAATGTTTATGACAACGTTGAAACTAATCAGAGTAAAGATGAATATTTTGTAATAGATACACCCCCTCCCTATCCATCAGGAAGACCGTGGCATATTGGTGCAGCTGCTCACTATTCGCAAATTGATATGATATCAAGAGTTGCCCGCTTAAAGGGCTTTAAAGTTATTTTTCCGATTGGCGTGGATCGTAATGGCATTCCTGTGGAAATTCATACAGAAAAAAAATACAAGATCAGAATGAGAAATACAGAAAGGAAAGAATTTTTGAAGTTATGTAAGCTAACTCTTGACGATACTGAAAGTGAATTTATAGAAATTCTCCAAAGCCTGGGTTTAAGTGCGAATTTTAAACAGAAATACCAGACTGATTCTCCGGATTTCAGAGCTTTTACTCAGTCAACATTCATTGAAATGTGGAACAAGGGATTAGTATATCTTGGAAATAGACCAAACAACTACTGCATTGATTGTGGTACCACAATAGCAGATGCAGAAATCACATATGAAGATATTGAGACTAAATTAGTTTACATAAAATTTTTCTTAGAGAATAGTAATGAATTCATCGTTATTGCCACTACCAGACCAGAACTCCTATTTGCATGTCAAGTGGTAATTGTGAATCCAGATGATGAGAGATATATAGAAATGCAAGGAAAGACTTTGAGAATTCCGATCTTTAATAGAGAAGTGAAAATAAGACCACATCACTCTGCTAACAAAGACTTTGGATCTGGAGCAGTTATGATTTGTAGTTATGGTGACCTAAAGGATGTTCAATTATTCAGAGAATTGGGTCTGATGGAAATTAGATCTATCGATTTGAATGGAAAAACAACAGAATTTGCAGGGATGTTTTCCAATTTACGTATAAAGGAAGCAAGAAGTAAAATAATAGACGAGCTAGAAAAGCAAGGATTAGTAGAAAAGATTGAAATTATTTCCCATAGAACTCCCCTTTGTGAAAGAAGTAAAACCCAGATTGAAATTATTTCTTTGGAAGATTATTATCTAAAACAAGTTGATTTTAAGTCGAATTTGTTAGAACAATCCAAAGATATAAGATTTTATCCAGAAATGCATAGACAAATCCTATTAAATTGGATAAATTCAATTGCCATAGACTGGCCTATCTCGAGAAGAAGATTTTATGGAACTGAAATTCCGATATGGTATTGTACAAAATGTAAAAAACCAAACCTTCCTGAACCTGGAAAATATTATAGACCCTGGGATGAAACCCCACCATTTGATAAATGCATATCGTGTAATAATGACAAGTTTGAAGGAGAGAAGAAGATTTTTGACACATGGATGGATTCGAGCATAACCCCTCTTTATATTACGAAATTTTACAAAAATAGAGAAATTTTTAATAAAATTTACCCTGTCTCCATTAGACCTCAAGGAAAAGACATTGTAAGGACGTGGCTTTACTATACTCTTTTAAGATGCTTGTACCTTACGAACCAAATTCCATGGCAGAGTGCGTGGATAATGGGATATGGAGTTGATGAAAAAGGGGAGAAAATGAGTAAAAGTAAAGGAAACGTAATTGACCCTCTCCCTATAATTAAAAAATATGGTGCCGATGCATTTAGGTTTTGGTCTGCAAGTGAGACAAATGTTGGGTATGATTTTAGATGCTCGGAGCAAAAAATACAAAGTGCGCAAAAATTCTTATCAAAATTGTGGAATATTGGAAGATTCATCTCTAATTTTGAAATAATTGATGAAAATAATAAACCTCAAGAGCTAAAAGCAACTGATAAATGGATTTTATCAGAACTTGCAAGCATGACCAAAAAATGTCTTGAAGGTTATGAAGAATTGAATTTTTTTATCCCCGCTAATGCATTGAGAGAGTTTACATGGAATATTTTTGCCGCCCATTATATTGAAATGATAAAAAGTAGAGCATACAACGATGAATCAGAAGAAGAAAGGAAATCAGCTCTATATACAATTCATAAATGTTTTAGAACCATATTGCTTTTGTTAGAACCGATTTCTCCATTCATTACATATGAGCTGTGGAAGAAAATCTATGAGGACGGAGAGATGGTTTCAGAGCAAAAAAAAATTCCCTCTGTGGAGAAAGAATATGATGCATTTATTTCATCCACACAACACATTATCAAATTCAATTCAGAAATATGGAATAAGAAAAAGGAAACCATTTCTAGTGTTACAAATAAGCCGCTTTCCTTAAAAGACCCTATAAAAACACAGATACCCAGCGAACTAGAGTTATTTAAGGATGATTTGATAATGATGCACAATATTATAGTAGAGTAAGAAATTTCTAAAAAAGAAGGTAAATAGGCTATTGAGTGTTAAGCCTTATTTCCACTAACTATATCCAGAATATCTTCTGCCAAATCAATTACGTTTTGAGACTCTAGGTTAGGCTCTAAAGTAATCAACAACATTTTCTTATCTAAATAAAACGTTAGCAGTGATAACTTCTCACGTTCTACATATACAAAACGAGCTCTACCCATAGTATCGTCAAACCTTTCTCTCATAGACTTTCTAAGGGCAGTATGAGTCAAATACAATTCTTCGCTTGGTTGATCAACAATAGAATCAATTCCGTGACGCATTCCACCAACTATCAAAGAGCCGGTTTCATCAATTAATCCAGCATAGCGGATACCCTCATTTAGCTCAAAAATAGTATCAATTATTTTTTGGTAGTCCATAAATAAATAGAATAGTCACTATTTATTGAATGTTAAGATTATCTTCATGTTTATTTCAATATAATCCAAAAAACATTTTTATTCGAATGTATAGAAATAGTAAAAACTTTGTAATTATGAAGATCTTATTATAAGTAAATCTTCTTAATCGTATTAACCTATAACGTATAAACGACATAACTTTTTAATAATTTTTTTGTTAATTAACATATGAGGAACAAAAGTATAGAAGAAAGGTATAGAAGAGAAACAGAGGCAAGAAAAGAAGCACTAATTTGCAGCTATTTCCCTCACACTAAGGTTCTTTATATCGACGTTTGAAGTTCCGTCCCATCGGAATGTAGCTACCGGACCTCCCCATGAAATCAATTCATCTGGACTTCCCCCACATCTATCACCGTCTTCACCGAATCCGCCGCTATCCGTATAACCAAACACTTTCTTCCATTGACCATTATTGTTTTCGTCGACCCAGTTTTCGAGTTTTACAGCAGGCTCACCATTTACGACAGTGTTATACATGATAGCTTTATACCCTATCCATTTATCTTCGATAGAATCTATGTTTTTCTGGGCAGGTGTAAATGAGTAACCACCTGAATGCCATTGTTCTTTAGCAAAACGAGAACGTCCATCTTTGAACAAGCCTCCTTTGTAAGAGGTTCCTTCACAGGGTTCATCCGAGTTATGATGACCACCACGAGAATACCATGTTAAATCAAAGTCAGAATCCGAAGCCGAATTTATCTTAACATATCCGGTCATTTCTATATTCCTCCAATCTTTTATGTCTTGCATGTATCCCTGGGCTGACAGTTCTTTTTGATCATATGTTTTAATAGCATCTTGGTGATATCCAGAACTAGTCATTACATTCATCCTAACCTTATCAGATGTTACCTTATATGATCCATCAGCATTTTTCTTCAATGTCAGTTTGGGATCAAACCTATTGTCAGAAGACGGGTTATTCATATTCATGAACCATTTTTCACCGTTTGGTTTGTCAGGATAAATTTTCTTTATACCAAACACATCTGTTTGGTTACCTGTGCCTGTACCTGGGTCTGTTTGGTTACCTGGGTCTGTACCTGGGTCTGTTTGGGCTGTACCTGGGTCTGTACCTGGGTCTGTACCTGGGTCTGTACCTGGGTCTGTACCTGGGTCTGTTGAGGAAGGTTTAGAAAATGCTCGGATCTCAGAAATAGAAGCCCAATCATTTTCTGTATTACCATTTACAGTAACTCGAATGTACTTTGCTGTCAAATTAGAGTCTTGAATCAAATAACGTTCATATGAATTGGTTTCCCAGTGCTTTTGCCTTCAAATAAAGAGGAGTAAAGGTAGTACCGTCCTGAGAGGTGGAAAGATTGAAATTGTTTATCCTTACATCACCTCTATGCCATGCAATATCTACAGCACAAAGTATATCATTTTTCTCAAGCTCAATTTGAATATAAGAGCCTGACCCGTAGTTTGACCATCGAGTGTTAAAGTTATTGTCAAGTACGTTTTGGGGTCAGTATTACCATCATAACCACTAGCACCTATTCTAGTAACTTTATCTTGAATACATCCTGCAGGCAATTGACCTGGGTTGGGGTCTGGACCGGGACCTGGACCGGGACCGGGATCAGTTGAGGAAGGTTTAGAAAATGCTCGGATCTCAGAAATAGAAGCCCAATCATTTTCTGTATTACCATTTACAGTAACTCGAATGTACTTAGCATGCAAGTTGGGATCATTAACTACATATGGTTCATATGAATTAGTATCACCGCTGGACCTGCCAGAAAAGAGAGGAGTAAAGGTAGTACCGTCCTGAGAGGTTGAAATCATAAAGTTGTTTATCCTTACATCACCTCGATGCCATGCAATATCTACAGCACAAAGTATATCATTTTTCTCAAGCTCGATTTGAATATAAGAGCCTGACCCGTAGTTTGACCATCGAGTGTTAAAGTTATTGTCAAGTACGTTTTGTGGTACAGTATTACCATCATAACCACTAGCACCTATTCTAGTAACTTTATCTTGAATACATCCTGCAGGCAATTGTTGAGCAGGACTAGGAGCTGGTGCGGGAGCTGGTGCGGGAGCTGGTGCGGGAGCTGGTGCGGGAGCTGGTGCGGGTGTAGGAGATGGTTCAGGATTGGGGTTTGGCCAAGGCCAAGAATTTCCACCGCTTCCCGGTGAAGGCATTCCGTCTAGATATCCACCTATTATATCATTGATGTTCACACTAGCATATGCATTGACTACAAGGTTGGATAATCCAGGTGTAGAAAGAATTAATGTTAACGCTAGAAAAACATATAAAAAGTTATTATATTTTTTCATTTATACACTTACCTCCATTTAAAATTGTATTTCTTTGTAAATTCAAATCAATTTCGATAAGTAATAGTGCAGTATTTATGCTCATTCTAAGAAATTAAGAGAATGTCATATTTATGAGACGCTTGTTTTTGTTATCAAAGAAAAATAAAGTAATTAGTTATGAAAGCATGATGATCAAAAATTCTTATTTAAATTATACCATCATTATTTTACTACTTTTTAAGACATAAGAAGAGAATGTTAAATAAAATTATATGAATTTTTATTACAAATTAAAACATATTTCATAAATATTAACAACCGTAATATAAATTAGAATTGTTTCAATATATTAAGATTAAAAATGTAGCAATCATAAGTGCATTTATTGTCTTTATTATTAGTTCTTCGACATCATTTGGTTTAAATAATAAGATTTTTGCTGCCCCCATTGACCTGCCTAAAGTCAGTCTGAACCATAATGGAGGCATAACTGATCTCAGCCCAACATTAACTGTGAAAGATAAAATAATGACCAAAGTCGGTCAACCAGAGGACACGGAGACTATTGAATATAAATCGTTAATATATGCTATAAACAGGGGAGATCAGATATCGTTTAACTTTGAAGAGGAGCCCTCTCAAGTTGATGCTTTTCTCATAGATTACGAAACAGATTATAGCACTTTATGGGCCTTAGAAAAAACGCCAACCGGAGAGTATATTGCAAATACTCCCTCACCTGGTCTTTACAATCTCGATGTACATGCTATATATCCAGACGGTGAATACGTATCATACTCTAAGTTACTCAACGTTGTAGATAACAATCTCAATCTTCTAAGTTTAACTCCTCAAAATAATCAATGTGGTAACGAGGTAACACTGGATAAGTTAACTGCAAGTGGCAATCCAGCTACAAGCATTTTGAATCAAGTAATTAATCAGCCATTAATTAAAGAGTTGTCATTTGGGATTATCGATGAATTGAACGTCCAATTAAATGATGTTAAAAACATTTGTGGAATTCAATTAGGGCTCAAAAATTCACAAAATGATATCAATTTCTTTGCAGTACAAAGTTCAACAGACGGATCACAATATTCTGATCCAATAGTTTTTGCAAACACAGGATTCAGCGGTGAGTTACCAGAAATGTACATATACCCATCTTCAGTTGAAGCCAAATTCTTAAAATTAATTCCTCTTGGAGGTACATTGGAAAAAGGCTTAGGAATTACTGACTTTAAGTTATTTGGTCAGTAATGCCTAAGGCAATGGTTTAAAACATAAAAAATAATAAGCTTATTTTGAATTTTTATGTTTGAATTTGAACAATAAAATCAATTTCTACTGGAGAATTTAACGGTAAACTATTTACTCCTACAGCTACTCTAGAGTGTCGGCCTAGATCTCCAAATACCTCAATAAGGAAATCTGAAGCTCCGTTAATGACTTTTGGATGATCCGTGAAAGCATCATCACAGTTAACGTAACCTGTTATTTTGACTATTCTTTTTACTTTATCCAAGTCACCAATAAGGCTCTTAATAATAGAGAAGGCGTTTAAACAACAAATTTTACAAGCTAGTTGAGCATTCTCGATTGAAACTTGTTTGCCCACTTTACCTCTAAATTTCAGGTCGTTTGATGAAGAATTTATGTCAATTGGAAGTTGACCTGAAATAAAAACTAGATCGTTGACATTTACTATCGGGACGTATGAACCTAATGCTTTTGGTTTTCCAATTGGAATAACAAGATTCAAAGACTCTATTTTTTTTTCTGGTGTCATGTTTGAATATTCCATAATTAGAATTAAAAGGTTAACTTTTGTATTCAGTAACCTTTTTAATATCTTTGACTTTTGTTGTAATTATGTCAAAGGAGGGTGACCTTCCAAAACTTCCAATCAAAAACAGGAAAATAGGTACTATAGGTATCTCTGTTATTGTGATAGGTTTATCATTGTTATTTATATATATATTGTGGGCATCCTTTGGGTATATTGGACCTTCGTTCTCATCTGATGTTTTAAATTTGCAACAATCAACTTTAAGAGCCCAATATCACTTACCAGAAGAACCAGTAATTACAGATCCTACAGTACTACAAACCCCACCCTCACTTCGCCAGTTTTTGACAGACAATGCAACTAGTGGTTCAACCAATGCAACTAGTGGTTCAACCAATGCAACTAGTGGTTCAACCAATGCAACTAGTGGTTCAACCAATGCAACTAGTGGTTCAACCAATGCAACTAGTGGTTCAACCAATGCAACTAGTGGTTCAACCAATGCAACTAGTGGTTCAACCAATGCAACTAGTGGTTCAACCAATGCAACTAGTGGTTCAACCAATGCAACTGATCAAGCTTCAGATAATGCTCAAGTATCAATAGTTCCAGGAGCATCTACTTTGACCGATACGGCATTCAGTCCAAATTCTATCGAAGTCACTGTTGGTCAAACTGTAGTGTGGACAAACGATGATTCCGCATTCCATACAGTAACATCTGGAACTGCTGGTGCAACAGACGTTGGTAAGGAATTTGATTCGGGTCTAACTGGTCCAACAGCACTAACTAGTAAGGGGAAAACCTTTGAGCATACGTTCGATAGAATTGGCGATTATCCTTATTTTTGTACCTTACATCCAGCAATGGTTGGCACTGTGATAGTGAAGTAAAACAAAAAGGCATTTAATTTGTCTGTCTTCGTTGATGAAATTAAAGACGTAGATATATCCATTAGATTTGTTTAGTGTTCATAGTGGGTTTAAATAATCATCTTTACTCCAAATGCAGATAAAGAACAACAAAGATAATTGCCACCGGAACAGAGATCTCAACATGAAATTGAAAAGGAGCAAAAGAAAAGAACATAGTTGAACACAAAATTCTAGTCTTATGTTTCCTGCTAATCTGTGGTTAAAGATTTACCCATTTTATCTAATTGCGATATTTTCAGAAAGTGTATAAAAAAAGGGATGATCAGTACATAATAAATATAATCATGCATCTTCAGAGTCATGGATAATCGTTTTGACAATGCAAAACCCAATTCGTTGATCAAAGAAAATAGTCCCTATCTATTACAACATGCTTATAATCCAGTTAACTGGTTGGCATGGAATGACGATTCCATCAATTTGGCAAAAAAAGAGGACAAACCAATCTTTCTCAGCATAGGATACAGTTCATGTCATTGGTGTCATGTAATGGCACATGAGTCATTTGAAGATACCGAAGTTGCAAAAACCATGAATGAAAAATTCATTAATATAAAGGTCGATAGAGAGGAAAGACCAGATATAGATGACATATATCAAAGAGCATGCCAACTAGTAAATGGTAATGGGGGTTGGCCATTATCGGTATTTTTGACTCCTGACCTCAAGCCATTTTATGTCGGTACATATTTTCCAAAGGATAGCAGATATGGTATGCCCGGTTTTACCGAGATTTTGAATCAACTTTCTCAGGCCTATACCCATAAGAAAAGCGACATAAATAAGACCACCTCAGAATTTGTAGGAGCGCTGATAAACACATCAAAAGATATTTTGATCAACAAAACTGTAGAAATTGACAAGACAGTTCTAGACGAATCTGCATTAAATTTATTGCAAATGGCAGACTTTATTCATGGAGGTTTTGGAATCGCCCCTAAATTTCCTAATGTATCTAACTTATTATTTTTGCTTCGTTACTATGATATATCGAGTATTGAAAAATTCCAAGACTTTGTAACTTTAACAAGTGAAAAAATGATCTTCGGAGGGATACACGATCATCTGGGGGGCGGGTTCTCGAGATATTCGACCGATCAAAAATGGTTAGTACCCCATTTTGAAAAAATGTTGTATGATAATGCATTATTGGTTATTTTGTTTTCTGAACTGTATCAAATCACCAAGGAAAAAATATTTAGAGATACTGTTGAGAAAACCTTGGATTACATTTTACGGGTGCTTACAAATAAGGAAGGAATTTTCTTTTCAGCTGAAGATGCAGATTCTGACGGAGAAGAGGGAAAATTTTATGTATGGTCTAAAAGAGAGGTCACCTCAATCATTCAAAATCCTTTACACCAAAATATCTTCTGCGAATACTTTGATATAACAGAAGTAGGGAATTTTGAAGGGAATAACATACTAAATATCAAAACCTCCGACGAACATCTAGCAAGAAAGTATGGACTAGATGTGAAAGAGGTTAAAAACATCATAGCTGTAAATTCTACAAAGCTTTTTGATATCAGGGAGAAAAGGATAAAGCCTCAAAAAGATGATAAAACAATTTTATCATGGAATGCGCTATCCATATCTGCTTTTATCAAAGGTTATAAGATAACGGGTAAAGAAGAATATATAAGAACTGCTCTAACCGCAGTGGACGTCATCGAAACAAAGTTAAAATCCAAGGAAGGCTATTTATATAGAATTTATAAACAAGATAAGGCCAAAATACTTGCTTATTTGGATGATTATGCTTTTTACATAAATTCTCTTTTGGATCTACTTGAGGTAAAGACAGATCCAAGGTTCATCGAACTAGCATCTTATTATACAGATGTTTTGATAAAGCATTTTTGGGACGAACAAGAAAATAATTTCTATTACTCTTCCGACCTGCATGAATCGATTCTCACCAGAACCAAAGTCTTGTATGATTTGGCTTTACCAAGTGGAAATTCGGTTTCAATATCAAATTTGATCCGTCTTTATCACATAACAGGGAAAAACAATTATTTAGAGATGGCTGAGAAAATGATGAAAGGATCCATATCATCCGCACTGGATAATCCATTTGGTTTTGGCTGGTTATTATCATCGACATACCTATATGTTAAGAAACCAACCGAAATTACCATTTTTTCAAAAGATGATAAATCGGATATGATTGATAAAATGAATAAGTTATATATTCCAAATGGTATTTTTTCTATTTTACACGAGGACAGCCTGTCAGAAACGCTAGATCAGTACAATTTATTCAAAAATAAGACACTAATTAAAGAAAAACCTGCTAGCGATTTTGCAATAATATGCAAAGACTTTACTTGTTCGCCTCCATTGACCGATTTGAAAAAAATAATGGATATTTTGTCTTCAAATACATCAAAGGAAAGAATTAAATAATTTTTTTATGATTGTATCACAGTGTCAATTCTTCCGCAATTCAGATTTTTTTTTGTCATTGGATTAATTATTTTGGGTATGGGATCAGTTTCTAATATGGATGTTTTTGGTCAAATGGAACAAACATCCAATAATTTTGATAAGGCGAAGTCATCTAGTGATGAGGCGATTTCTTTAATTGATTCTTTGAAAGGATCATCATTACTTGATTCGGTAGTTGAAGGTATGCAAAATTTTTCTTTCCCGATAGCAAACCAATCAGATAATAACGACAATGACACTGAACTGAGATCTCGCAAACATTAGACAATGCCTTAAATTATCTTGGACCGAATAATACTACATCAAATATTACAACTGTTTCTCCGGATAAAAACAATATTACCATTTCAGATAACAGTAACAATCTAACCAATGATGATATTACTAGCAATAATAACGGTAATAATAACATAGAAAACATGCAATCTATGATGATACTGCCCTATCCTATGACGATTTCTTCAAAGGATTACATTCCGCTATATAGTTCAATGCCATTGAAAATTTTGAATGGAAACATTCTCGCAAAACTTCCGTGTAATTCAACTAATCCATTATTGCAAATCGTAGGCACTTCTGCCGATAATAATGTGTTTCCCATTCAGATGAATCTAGTTTCTAACTTTTCAAAATTAGGGAGTATGTGTATGTACCAATCACTAATTCCCAATGATTTATCCAATCTTTTATATTCACATACGATAACCAATATTTATTTATACAATCCGCTTAACTTCTCACTCGAAGTCCCAACAACAACTTCCATTTTTATTGGAATACATAAATTGACAGAGTGATCATTTTTTAGATCGAATACATTATTCCACCAGAGACTATAGGAATAGATTCTAAGTTCGACAGATCTTTTATACGAGCGATAATGGCATTGAACCAAAGACTATCGATGCCTTGACTCCAAATTGTTATTTTTTTATAGTCCCTTTCTTTCCCTTGATGAAAAAAACCTTTGCAATCTTCGACTGTCATGTTATTATATTTTTGACTAATTTCTTCAATAGCTAAATTTGCTTCTGATGGCAAATACAATATAGTTAGAGTAGGATATGGAATAGTATCCGCAGAAGTAGATGATGATGATGCATCGTTAGCCATGGTTATATTATGTTTTAGACTTATATGATGATTTCGTTGAAATATTTAAAAGATTTTGAGACGATAAATCATTGAAAATTCATAAAAGGCTATATGTTTATTATTTTAATATAACAACATGAAGGCTGATCAATTCACAAAAAGCATACTAGATTTAGATAATGATATTTTATTCAGTGGAGTTATTGAAAAATCCGGACATTTAAATATTAGCAATCAAAGGGATTCGCTGGACAAACATCTAAAAGGAAGAAATGCGGAACTGATTATTTCTGAATCTGCATATGCAATTGATTTAAGGAAGGCGTTCATTAAATCTTTTGGAAGTTTAAACTCTATTTGTTATCAATATAGTTCGCTAAAAATATTGATTATCCCAGTCAAAGAACATGTGTTATTCTTAGTAATCAACAAAAATGTTAAAGCAGATGATTTGACTCAGAAAGTTTACAATATTATTAATTCAACCAAAGAACTGGATTTATACTCTTAAAGAGGTCCTTTATGATTGAATAAAAAATAACTTGATTTTGTTGTTAGTAATTTATAAAAATTATTCTTTATGGTTCTGATGCTGTGACCAAAAATCTAACAACCTAAAATAAGAGGAAGTTGCTTCTTTAATGGTATGAAGATATGCCTCTCGTAATTGTTCCCATAACAAAAAATAGTTAAAATTATTTTCCAAAGTTTTCTCGACATATCCTTGTTTCTCATCGAGCCTGTTTGAATTCAAGTTATTTGTAACCAAGGAATCATTTTGTGATTTTTGTAGAATGGCCTTTTGTTCTGCTTCTAGTTTGGCCTTTTGTTCTGCTTCTAGTTTGGCCTTTTGTTCTGCTTCTAGTTTGGCCTTTTGTTCTGCTTCTAGTTTGGCCTTTTGTTCTGCTTCTAGTTTGGCCTTTTGTTCTGCTTCTAGTTTGGCCTTTTGTTCTGCTTCTAGTTTGGCCTTTTGTTCTGCTTCTAGTTTGGCCTTTTGTTCTGCTTCTAGTTTGGCCTTTTGTTCTGCTTCTAGTTTGGCCTTTTGTTCTGCTTCTAGTTTGGCCTTTTGTTCTGCTTCTAGTTTGGCCTTTTGTTCTGCTTCTAGTTTGGCCTTTTGTTCTGCTTCTAGTTTGGCCTTTTGTTCTGCTTCTTCTTTATTGGGTGTTACGTAACCTTTTGGAAGTGTCATAGCTGAAGTGACACGAGTGAAGATTAATGTTTTTCTAAGATTCTTAAAATAATTAATTCAAATTAATGCGATTATTGAATCAAAATTTTTTTTTGACTTGTCCTTTTTATAGATGGATAACAGATTTAAGAATTCTACTCTCTTTTTATCATAATTAACAAATTTTTTTATTTGATCTGAAATGATACCTTTGAAAATTAACCCTTGAAATGCGGATGTAACATTATTAACTTTTCTTATGCAACTAGCACTTTCAAAATCCACTATAGTGCATTTTGAACCACAGTGGGAAATTATTACATGATTATCCAACTTGTTTAGTTGACCATGATCTATGTGTAGTTTGTCAAGTGTGTAACATTGAGTCAAAATATTAATGATGATTTTTCGTATCAACTCTAAGTTCATTTTTGATTTTAAGAACCAATTTCTTGCGGACAAACCTTCTATAAACTCCATTAAGAGAGCATTTCTTGTATAAGAGTAAACCTTGGGTCCCAAATGGTTTCTATTTATACGCTGGTAAAATTCAAATTCATTTTTCATATCAGTTCTACACGAGTCAATTCTCTTAATTTTTAGTGCCATGGTTTTACTATGTATATTTTGAACTTTGAGTACCAGTCCTTCACTTCCTTTCCCCAAAATCCTAATAGCCTTTAGAAGAGTATTGCCTTCCAGAATTACAAATTTCAGATTTAACGATCTAAGTTCACTCAACCTAGAATAATAATCAGAGGTACTAAATCTGGGATAACATAATAAATCAATCAAATTAGCTGATGATAAAATAAATTTGTTAGAATACTCTTGCATCCGTATATAATAATTCAGAAACGGTATTTTTTATATGTTCATCCAAAGAAGGATATTGACCAAGAGTATATATTTTGAAGGATCGAATAAAATCACTCTTCAAGCCTCTAGGGATCCCTATTAGATCAGGCTTATTCGTGAGAACAAATTCCAAATAGTCTTTTGCGTTAGTGAATTCTCTAAAAAGAAGGGACCTAGTTCTGGAATTGTTGTCTAACCATTTTAACGGAGAACCAGCATTAATCTCTATAAATTTTTCTAGGTCATGTATTCTAAATATTTCGGGACCTATTTTAATAGATAATTTAGAAATTGTTAGAGATTCATATAACAAAGCAATAACACAAACTTTTTCCTTTTCATGCACTCTACCGTGATATTTCAATACTCTAAAACCATATGATTCGACAAATTTACATATGGACCTGGTCATTTTCTTTAGCTGTCCCCAGATGACATCAGACGGTCTATCACTATATTTGAATTCAATTACCAGAATGAAAGAAGACAATAAATCTTTGAGATCATTGTTTGAGTGAGATACCGGTTCCTCTCGAAAATAATTATTGCCAGGATTTGATAAAAACTTTCTTGAACTCTGGATTAGAGTCGCTACTGAGCGTGATGAAATAGCACTGCCCAAATTTCTATTTTCATCTATTGGATCTAATATTACCAGAAAACTATCAAAAATCCTCTTATACTTTTCCTGTTCATGATCGGGTCTTATGATGTTGATAACAGAGTTATCAGTAGAGTATGTAGAAAAAAATTGGATAGTAGATAAAAAAGATCCAAATTTCAAAATTAAGACTTCACAAACATATCCACTAAACCCTTCTATAGAAATCTCCGCTCCATAAATTTTTAGAGATTTCAAAAACTTCTTAAGTACTCTCACTTGATTTTTCTTTTCCTGGTTCAAATTATTGATTACATAAGAGGTATGGAACGGAGAACGGTCAGCTGCACTTTTCCAATCCCCGAAGGAAACATTATAGCACGGGACAATGTTAAATTTAACTCCATCAACATAAGCTTCCACATAAGGATGATCTGCATATCTAAGATACGGAGAGTATTCCTTTAGAGATTGCATTCCAATTAACTTTCCGTAAGCTTCAAAATGACCATAATCAACATCATTTTTAAATTTGATAAAAATATCGATATCGGCTTCATTTTTAAGCCAGGTTCCTTTAGCAAAAGATCCACCGAATACGATTTCATTTATCATAAAACCAAGTTTATATTCAGAAACACAAGATTCAAGTTTATTCATCACCTTGTTAGCCATAGCATGAAGGGTAATTTCTTCTTCTAATTTAGGAGTACATTCCTTCAATATTCCTTCGATTAATTTATTGATAATAGGATTACTCATTTCTTTTTATGCTCGTGCATCAATGGTAAATAAATCAGAATATATAGGACCATCTGCTGTGAGGATGCTTTGCTTTAATTTAATTTGGTATATTTCATCTGTAAATGGATCAAATTGAAAAACAGGATCAAAAGATATACGACTCTTAAAATGTCGATTTATACGAAAAATTGTAAGATGAGGGACATATACAGATTTTTCTTCACTAAAATCATTTTGTGTTTCCTTCCCGTAGCCGATATCTTTTTCCAGCAATTTTGAAATTGCATCATAAAGGTCATTTAATTTTTTAGAACTTTGATTATCCAGCCCTAACCAGATAACACTAGGATTAGAGTTTTTTGGAAAACACCCTACGTTAGTGAATCTAATCTCAAATGGATCAAAATCTAAACTTTTCAAATTGGATATAATTTCTTTTACTTCAAAATCGGTCTTTTCCCCCAAAAACATTATTGTCAAGTGAAGATTATACTTGTTGATGAGTCTAACATGATGTGGAACAAATTCATATTGTTTCATAATTTGATTCTGAATATTGATTATTTTCTCAACCTTTGGAATATCTATTGCCACAAATATACGCATGAATACAATCAGATGAAGTTCTAACTATATTAATTCTCAATAATCAAAGTAATCAAAAAACAAATATTGATAGAATGTTCACAAGATTAGATTAGAGGTTGTCGGTTCTAGACCAATTCATAATTTGCTTAACGGGAATGCCTGGTGCAGGAAAATCGACGGTTGCTACTTTCCTCAAAAGTAAAGGATTTCATCTAATAACTATGGGAGACATAATAAGGGAAAAAGCGGTTGAAAACAACTTGCCGATGGATGACAAAAGTCTTGGCGATTTGATGAAAAATTTAAGAAAGCATCACGGAAATGAAGTTGTTGCAAGGTTAGTGATGGAGAAGATTAAAGAATTGGAAAATGTTAGTCTTATTGTAGTAGATGGAATTAGAAGTTATGAAGAGTATATGGTATTAAAAAACATAGGTTTTGTAAAGTTATTGGCCATTCATGCATCATCAATTATTAGATATAACCATATAAAATTACGAGACAGGTCTGATACACCATCAAATCATGAAAAGTTTTTACAAAGAGATGAACGTGAGATGAGTGTAGGTATAAGCAAAGCAATAGCTCTGGCGGACGAATCGATTTCAAATAATGATCTATCTTTAATCGAGCTTAAGAATCACGTAGAAGTAATTATTAAGAAGTGGTCAGATGAGTATAATAACCGGAAGCAAAAAACTTTTCTTACCATATAGAACAAAAATGGAACTTGAAAGTATAGAAGTTATTGTTATAACTCCAATTAATTTGACTGAAGACATACAAAAAGTGGTTTTTGCTGTCAAAAACCTATTACCAGATTCAGAACTAGCAATAAGAAAGAATAATTTGTATACCAAGATGAATAATTTTGATGGTTTGAGAAAAATAAAAGACAAGATAAGGTCAAAAAAAACATTGGCTGTTTTACAGAGAATTCTGTATAACAATTACAATATGCAAAGTACTTGGTTTTTACTAAATAAACAGGCTGCATTTTCTGACGTAGTGGTATTAGTAGAAAACGAAAATGAATCCCCATTGGGACCCATAAAAATAACTTTGAACGGCTGCGAATTAGAAAGAATTAATGAATGGTTTGAGAAATAGAGGAATAAATAAAACACTCACTCTGCTGAAAGGTCCCAGTAATTAGCATCTTTAAATTCGATTTTGGGTTTTCCAAGAGATTTCCACTCCTTAAATGATTTTGGATATAGCTTCACGTTTGAAATTCCAGCGGTCTTTAAGGCAAAAAAGGCTAATCCTGACAACGTTCCGACGCTTCCACAGTAAGTAATTATCTCATTGTTTAAGTCAATACCCCTATTTTCCATGAATCGTTTAAGTTCAGAAGGATTTCTTAAAATGGAATTTTCCGAGCGCAACATGGTGTATGGAATATTCTTTGAATTAGGAATATGTTCTGTTAAGAAATTCAATCTTTCTCGAGAATCAATTATGATCTTATTTTTATCATTTTGAGCATTTTCTATATATTCAGCATCTGCAAATATGGAATAGTCGATATCAATAGAATGTGAAACTTTAGAATATTTATTAGATTTTCTTTCAATTTCTAAACCTAATTTTTTCCAATTATCATAGGTAACTTCCAATAATGCAACATTTCTGTGCCCAACAAACTTAAATGACCACGCTACCCTTGACGCTAGTGCACCAAATGTATCATCATAAATGACTACAGAAGTATCATTTGATATACCAAGGTTATTCAAAATATTAATTATAGACTCTGGGTCATCGTTGGATAATAATTCAGCCAATGGTAAAGAAACGGCCGTCTTTATATGACCTTTCAAATATTCGTCTCTTTTTCTGACATCCACAACTCTAACTTTATTTTTTTTTATTAGGGTTCTTAGAGTATCAATATCACATACAAGATTCAAAGAAGGTGTTGATGGAGGTTTTGCTTTTACACGTTTATTTACTATCTTTGCCTTTACCTTTACTTTGACATCATTTTTCTTTCGCTTTATGGATTTGCTCAAGCAGCACATTCGCCTCTAGCAGTTTTTGCGACAAAATTGGTATCGGTTCCATAATCTTTGTAAAAATCAGGGGCGGCGGAAAATGCAGGTAATTCAATTATAGGTAAAAGTAGCTTCTTCATGTCATCTACATTCTTAATTTCGCCAGCTCCATTTCCATTTGAAATTTTGTAAATCCATTCATTTAATTTTTCATTACCTGTCCTTTCTTTCTTGAAATGTTCAAATATTTTGAGAACTACATCCAGCACCTTTTTAGCTGGAACACGCATTATTGCCTTGCCCAGTTCGCCATTTTCGCCAGTACTACCCGCAAAAAGCATTGTATAGATTGGAACCATGGATGTTCCAATCCTAGTAGCACCACCATAGAAACCGATAGTTGCGACTTCATGCTGTCCACAAGAATTAGGACATCCACTAATTTTGATAGTAGAATCAACAAAGTCTTTATCTAAATCAATATTTAATTCCAAAAATTTACTTTGGATTTCTTTTGCAAGCCTATGAGAATTAGTAATAGCTAGATTACATGATGTAGTTCCGGAACAACCTACAGTAGATACAATTGTATTTGCACCAGGATTTCCTAGTCCATTGCCAGATAGTTTTTGGAAAACCTTTGGTAATTGATCTGCTTTTATATATCGGACAAGAAAGTTTTGCTGAGGAGTAGTTCGGGCTTTTTTTTCTAACGAAAATTCCCGGATACATTCTGCAAAAATCCGTAACTGACTAGAGGTGATATCGCCTGCACCTAAGGTTATATACACACTGTAATAACCAGACTGTTTCTGAGCAACAACATTGGTATTTAGCCATCGAGTGTATGGCGTGTCTGCAGAATTGGAATTTATTACTGGTAATTTAATTTTACTCTTCGTAGAGATAGAGGAAATTGAAGTATTATTCAAATCTCCAGTATTCAAAAAACCATCGTATGATTTTCTTGTGGGTATAGAAATTGTTGCTTCAACCAGGATTCGTTCCTTCAATAATAAGCCCTGAAATTTTTCCCATCCGATTTCGCTGACCAAATAACGCATTCTATTTCTTGCAAGATTTTCTCTATTTCCTAGTCGGTCATAAAGTCGAATTGTAGCTATAGAAGTAGATAAAAGCCTAGATTCTGGAGTAAACTCCTCTAATAAATGGCCTATAAACGAGGCAGCGCCTAAACCACCTCCCAAGTAGATCCGGAAGCCCCTTACTCCATCACGGACTGTAGGAACGAGGCCCACGTCGGCTATCCTTACATAACCATGTTCTGGACAACATGAAAAATTAAATTTAAATTTTCTGGGAAGATTCTGACAAATAGGATTTCTTAGAAAAAACCTCGCTATTGCTTTAGCGTAAGGAGTAGTATCAAATGGTTCATTAGGACATACTCCTGCAAAATGACTGCACATTACATTTCTAATGGTATTACCGCAAGCCTCCCTAGAAGTAAGTCCTACTTCAGCTAAACCGCGAAATACTTCACTTACATCTTCCAATTGCACCCAGTGCAATTGAATATTTTGTCTGGTAGATACATGAGCAGATCCGATTGAGAATGATTCTGATAGACTGGCAATCTTTTCAAGCTGGGTAGGCGTGATATCACCACCTGGAACCTTTATTCTTATCATACTAAATTCACTATTTAATCTAGAGCCATACGCACCGTTTTGAAGTCTAAAACGCCTAAATTCATCTGCATTCAATTTATCTTGACGATATAGTTTTACCTTATTAGCAAAATATTCAGATTCTTCTGCTAAACCCCATTTTTCATTAGTCTCAAGTTCTTTATTTTTCGCTGAAGAAAGAACATCATAATCAATAGATTTTGCCAATGTTAATTATATTGTGTTTAACAAACCTTATATTTTTTATGGAATATGCTTATTTGACATATATTGAGCAATTTTCGGAATCATTTACTAATTCAAATTTAGAAAAACTTATAGTTACAATTAAAAAACCTATATTAAGGTGGGGTCGTAGCGAAGCCAGGCATCGCAACGGGCTCCAGATCAAATAATGGGCAATTATTGAAGAAACCCGTGGATCAGGGGTTCAAATAATATAAGTACATATATTAGAACAATTCCCTTCGGCCCCATCTCCCCTCAATCATTCTTGAGTTTACACAATGACAATTAGACTAGACATTTAATGGATTAGAAGGAATAAAGGGTTGTAACATAATTATCAAAAATTAGCAGTAATAAATTATTGCACATATATACACATTATGATTAAATGGATAGAATCATGCGGTCCAATTAACAAAGAGTGAAAAATTTGAGTATTAACCAATATAAACTCGAAAAGATGATTATTAATAAAATTTTGGAAAATTATTTGTTCTTCTTGAAGCTAAAATAACAAGAATGACATCGATCTTTACCATAAATAACGCCAGAGTTACCACATTCAGAGCATTTTTTCTCATTATCAACAGTGGAATCCAAGGATTTTATCTTTTGAATACATTTGTCACACAACGGAGCATCCAAATTATGACTAGATATGAAGACGTCTCCACATTGTGAACATCTGAAACTATAAATTTTTCCTCTAGGTTTCCATTTCCTGAATGGATTAGAGGTGAAAGTATATAGTATTTTTCTAAATGGATTGGCCATAAGGTATATAGTATTTATGCAATCAGACATTTTAGTTTAATGGCATAGGAAATTCAAGAAAGGATAATACGACAACCAAAACAGAGAACTATAAGCTTCTATATAGTTGTCTATTCCCTATTCGGATAAAAAAAACTCCTGAGGAAATCAATATCAAAGAAATAAATAAAAATAAGGGATTTATCAATTGTCTAAGATATTCAGGTGCACTTGAAAGATAATTGCAATGCTCCTCACAAATCTTTGTAACTGGAAACAGTAGTAAAATCAATCCAAATAAAATCAACATGATGACTCCAACTGTAGAGATCAAAGCACCTAGTTTAATCATACGACGATATCTCAATGAAGTACCCATCCAACAATCTTACCTTAATACTAATATTCAAGTTTGGATGCATCTATAGTAACGTATCTGTATTCACCATTTTTTGAGACCCTATTGAATTGTTTGTTATAATATAAAAAAGGAACATTGTCTTTCGTGTGAAGGTCCCAAATCTTATGTACTTGATCGAAATACACTTTTCTTTTTTTCATTTTGCGTCTGATTATTTCATGACATAATATATGAGATATTTTTGCACAATTATTATCAGCAAAAAACTTTTCATTTTTGAAATCTGAAGAAAAAACTTTGGGTCTCAACCAAGCGGCTTGTCCAAAATTCTCACCGTGATATGCATCCATACGACAATCCGACCATAAAGGTCCAAAATAAGTGAGATAGAAATGAAATATGGAGAAACCTCTTTCTCGATGATCCCTTAATAGATATGCGAGATTGATCCTATCGAATAATCTTCCAGGAATTACTGGTAAGATATCCACCTCTACAGACAAATCTTCTTTAAATTCACGTTTAATCCACCACTGAAAAAATCGCACCATCGAAGAAACATAACCCCAATCTTCTTGATATCGTTTCTTCCATTCTTCATTTTTTGATACATAAATAAAAAAAAGCTTATCTTGCAATAATAACCACACATCATACATCAATAAAATTTTTGACACATTAAAAGTCTATTAAAAACACATTCGCATACAAAAAGTTCATAATTTAGGAGCAATATAGACAAACTAGATGTCGTTTAGAAAATTAGGTGCTGTAATACTTTTAGTTTCAGATATGAATAAATCTGTTCAGTTCTATAGAGAAACTCTAAATTTGCCATTAAAGAAAGAATCTGACGAATGGACAGAATTTTTCAATAAGGAAACAGTATTAGCATTGCATCCGATTAAACACAAAGAGCATCCGAAGCAGCTGAAATCGGGCCAACATATTCTGCTTGGTTTTTCTGCAAGTGATTTTGATAACACAATAAACAAACTAAAAGAGAAAGGTGTAGTTTTTTTTAAAAATCCTAAGGAAGAAGTTTTTGGACAGCATGCAATAATAGAAGATCCAGATGGTCATCTGATTTCAATTGTAAAATTAACAGGCAACCAAAATGAAGAGGAAGGATTTGATTTTTTGGGGTTAGTTGGTGCAGAATAGATAAATCATCATTTTTTATATAAACAAATAACGATACAAGGTAACAATTCGTATATAGCAAAATCATATTAGATCAAAATACAATATCAAATATCATACAAAACTCATAGGCTATAGTAATCAACGTATCAAAGGATTTTGAAAAAAAAGAAGGCGCCATTAATGGATTGAATTATGGGACTTTTTTACCCGGATTTAGTAAATTTAGTGGATCAAATGACTTTTTGAGATAACTAAAATAAGAATAAACGAAATTATTGTATACATTCTTTATGAAAGGAGTCCTAGATATTCCATCACCGTGTTCTGCAGTGATAGTTCCACGATATTCAAATATTTTTTTAAAAGTCTCATAAGTAATATTTTGTAGAAGCCTCGCTTGTTTGGAATGATCCTTGGAATTATTATGATTATCTAAAATGGGACGCGTATGGAGGTTTCCATTACCTACATGACCGTATATGACATACGGAAGATCATATTTGTTATAAAGTGATAAAAGATAAATAACATATTCATAAAGATGATCGATTGAAACCGCAGTATCCTCAATTATAGTAAATGGTTTTCTGTTTCCCACGGTATTCTTTATAGCCATGTTCAATGCATTTTTCCTTGAGTGCCATAATTTATTTATTGAAACTATGTCATGAGCATGTTCTACGATCTTGCCGTCAGGATATATTCTCCTTTTTAGTAAATTGTGTATGTTAGATATCTTGTCCTGAAATTGATAAAAATATTCTACAAATAGCAAGCAACCATTCTCATTTAACGTATTCAATTTAATTGAAGAATCCATAACGGAATAATCCAAAAGTTCAACAGCGACAGGCACAGTGGAGAGAATTTTCTTGGTATATAAACAAGCAGACAAGACATCAGAAAAATACACTAAGAAGAGAGATCTGAAAAGAGGTAGATCCAAGACCTTTATTCTAAGAGAATTAAAGATTGATAATGTTCCTTCTGAAGCTGCAAAAATATTTTGAGGTTTAAATTCGGGAGTAAAAATAGAATCTAATCTATAACCACAGGAATTCTTACTGACATCAGGATAAAATGAAGCCAATTTATTTTGAATAGAAATTAGAGGAGATAGAATTTTTTTTAATCTACTGTCACAAATACCATTTTCAGCAAAACCTTCCTCTCCGTCTGAATAGATAATGTCAACATGATCCAAATATCTAAGGATACTCCCGTATCCTAAACCATGTGGTCCAGAAGAATTATTGGAAACCATCCCTCCAATGGTGCAATAATTACTACTTGCAGGATCAGGTGGTAGAAACTTGTTTTGTTTTTTTAATTCTTTATCCAAGATACCCTTAACTACACCAGGCTGAACGCTTACAGTGCCCGACTGGATATCCAAATCAAGAATCTTGTTCATGTATTTAGTAAAATCCAAAATCAATCCATTAGATAGGCTTTGACCAAGTAAACTTGTGCCTGCACCACGACAAGTAACAGACAAGCCATTTTTGCTAGCATAATTCAAAGACGTTACTATATCCGCTTTATCTTTAGGGAAACAAACTAATTCGGGGTAAATTTGATGATAGCTTGAATCTACAGAATAATAATCTCTAATCCAGGATTCATTAGAAATATCACCGCTGTAGGAAAGCTTTAGTTCATCATATACATCCATTGAATAATTAAACACCTACATACAATATAATATTTTTAGTGTATGAAGAAAAAAGGATTAACTTCATGAAAATCTTTAATTTTTTTATCTCGATATAATAACCTTACTGGTTTTTGATCAATAGAAGGAAAAGAAAAAAGTAGGTGAACAATGACATTAAAGAGGTATTTAAGTGAATATAAAACATTATAGAAATGGTTACCAAAGACCAATGATTGGTATAAAGATGACAGTAAAACAAATATCAATATCCATAAAAATTTGATCTGTTGTTCATAGTTAGTCAGTAAGATTTTGCAGCATGGTATACCATATTTATATCTGATATTTCAATCATAGTGATTGTAATGAAAGTAAAATACGGGTTTCTCGGGATACTAATCATAACTTTGATACTTACTTCTACTAATCCAGGAGTTTTTGTAGGACTAGAATGGGTTTGGGCTAGTAATACGGTTATTTCAACAGTTGATGTTGGAGATGGTCCGTCTGCTCTGGCGTTTAACCCAAGCAATAATAACATCTATGTGACCAACCCAGTGTCAGATGATGTCTCTGTTATCCAAACAAATAGCTCCAAACCTATTGTTGATGGAATATCCGATCAATCCATAAGCATTAGCAATTTGGTTTGATCGTATGGAAACAATATGTAGACTACGATGATTCTTCTATAGCATATCAATAGACATGTATTAATTTATCCTAATATTATGGACGACCCGATGTCAGGAGTAATTACTCTCATTACAGTAAACCTAAGTAGAAATAAATTGCATGTTAAACTAATTGTAATATATAAACAAGAAATAGAACATGAACTGGATGAGGTGTTATAAAAATAACTCCAAGAATTATTCAACCGCAACCATCCGAAAGCTTCACAGGTTTAGGAAATAACATACATGTGTAAGGTAAGTTTAGTAATTGAAACATTGCACTATCAAAATATGAAGATCGCAAGGATATTTTATTCATATATATTCATTCATTGACAATCATCAATTAAGATAACAGAGTCGAGTCCTAGAAAATTATCAAGAATAAAATAATTATTTTCGTCTTATTTGATCAAAATAAAAATGAAAACTATTTTGTAATTATATGACTCAGATTCTCCAATATAAAGATTGTATGTTCTGCCTGAGATACAACTTTGTTATTACCCTCAACAAGAATAGGATAGGATCTAATATTTTTCTTCTTAATAAGATAGTCTAACATTTCACGAGCTTTAGATTCAGTGAAATCATTTACTAGCCAACGTAACGCAAATGGAAGTGTTTTAAACCTATTCCATAGATATATGATGAATTCATCCGTGTCCTTATTTTTAGTAGGTTTTCTTGATACTAGTGAAAAAATATTTCTGGTCTTACCCTCATAAACTATGCCTAGTCCATCTTTAGTTGTTACAAATGGTTCTATTGCGTAGGCCTGATTAGGCATTAGTGAAAATGAAGGTCCATAAGTCTTAATGTTAGGGATAGATTTTCCGGCATGTATGACATACTGTTCTAAAGAATGTCCACTAAGATTTTGAATCGGTTTTAGACCATTGTAGGTTATGGTATTCTCAATTGTTTTTCCAATATCACTTGATTTAGTAGCACGCTTTGCAATCTTGGTAGCTTCATATAATGACAATTCTGCTATTTTTATTAATTGATCATATTTTGAATCATATGAAACAGTAACTGCGGTATCTGCAACGTAACCATCTATATGTACGCCTAAATCAATTTTAACAACGTCAGTATCCTTTATCACAATTTGATCGTCTGGTTCAGCAGTATAATGAGCAGCTATCTCATTCAAACTAATATTAACAGGAAAAGCAGGTTGACCACCTCGCTCATTTATTTCACTCTCGATAGAATCACATATTTCATAAAGTGTCCTACCGACATGATTTTTTTTCCTAGCGTTTTCTCTAACTTGAGCAGCTATTCGACCTGCACGAATATAATTATCTAGAGACATGAATTAGAGATAATAACCCCCCACAATATAACAATAATGCAAATAATGATTTATATTAATTGAAATAAGATTAAAATTAGACAAAAAATTTCTCATTAGAAAGGGATCGTAGTCTAGCTTGGTAGGATGCCAGCCTTGGGCGCTGGAGGTCGTCGGTTCAAATCCGGCCGGTCCCATTATTAATTAATAGCCAAAAACAAAAAGAAAAAAATTATACTCTTCTGCCTCTACGACCACCAGGTTTTCTAGTAGTATCATGAGGAACTGGGGTAACGTCATCTATTCTACCTATACGAAATCCAGCTCGAGCCAGGGCTCTTATGGCAGCCTGAGCACCAGGACCAGGAATTCTTGGTCCAACTCCACCTACTGCTCTTACGCGTATATGGAGTGCATTAATACCCTTTGTTTTGGCAGCGTCAGCTGCAGAAACGGCAGATTTCATAGCTGCATACGGAGAAGATTCATAACGATCTGCTGTTACATGGCGTCCGCCCGAACTAATGGAAATAGTTTCTGCACCGCTTATGTCTGTTATATGGACTAAAGTATTATTATAACTACTAAAAATATGGGCTACCCCCCATTTATATTGAGTAATTTCCTCTTGTGACATGAATGTAGAATTTTTTGATTGTCACATTTAAAAACCTTCTTAAGTAAAATGCGTATATCCTTTTTTTTTAAGCAATTTCTTATTTCCATTGGAAGTGAGAACAAATACTCGCCCATTCCCACTAACTACTTTGCCGATAATATACAATTTTAGTTGATGCATTTTCAAAATCTTGGAAATTTCCAGTAGATTTTTTTCTGATATTGTTCCTACTATATTGTATTCCTCACCTCCATAAAATACTAGGTCGTGAAAATCAAGATTATTTATTGATAAAAACTCCTTCAATTTTGGTGGAATAGGAATCTTGTCCTCCTCTATTAGTAAGTTCACTCCACTTTGTTTTGATAGCTCTTGTAGTGAAGAGGCAAGGCCATCACTAGAATCCATGGATGAAGAAAAATAATGGGCAATAAATATTCCAAATTCATAAGAAGGAGAAGGTTTTAAGACGGAATCAATCGATCTTTTTCTAAAGTAACTATCTGGGCTTGATAGATTGTTTATTAGAATTTTCAATCCTGAAGAACTATAACCGAAAATACCAGAAACAACCACATAATCACCAATACATGCCCCATTTCTTCTAGGTATGTTTGCTACCGAAGATAAAGATCCAAACATACAGCAATCAATTATGATTTCCTTAGATTCATTAATATCACCACCAACAATATCTATTCCAAACTCTTTTGAAGCTAAAGACAACCCATTAATTAGTCTAGAAATTTCAGAGTTTTTTAATGATTTGGGTAACCCTAATGATATTAAAGCGGCTTTTGGCATTATTCCTTTTGAAACCAGATCACTCACACTAGAAACCACAGATTTTCGGGCTATTTGTTCAAATGTCATTTTGGGTGGGACGTCAGTATGTTCAACTAACATGTCACACGTAACAGCCAAAAATTTATTATCATTAAATTCATTAGATGAAGAATTTAATGAATCTAAAGGCATAATTGATATGTCATCCTTACCTAAATATGGTTCCATATTATTGTTACCAAATTTAGATACAATTAAATTCAGTATTTGTTTCTCATTAAATTTTTTCATAGATTTCAATTATTTTATTATGAAATAATTTATACATAGAATCTACTTTTTCTTTTGTTGACTCCAATGATATTCTAAATGCATGTTCGGTATTTGAGAAACGTATAAGAATCCAAGAACTTTCGTCCAGAATAAATTTCAAACCATCAGTATATAATACATCTGTTGAATAGGATTTTAACGAAGATAGTATTTTCTCAAAGAGATATTTACTATCAATTTTAGGATCTATAGAATGCTTTGTTCGTATTTGTTTAAATTTTGAAGATAGATTCATACATTCATTAATTGTATTCTGATCTAATGAGCTGATAATAACGCTCGCCAATAACCCATCCCTACAAGAAGTAAAGCTTGGCATGATGAATCCCCCGCTACTTCCCTCTCCACCTGCTTGTGAATCGGTTTCAAAAATCCTTTTTATCACGTTTGATTCTCCAACTTTAGATACAAAGACTTGACCACCATGATTATTGACATATTGTTCAATTGAGAGACTAGAGTCGAGGCTAATGGTAAATCTTTTGAATCCGTTATTGCGTACAACGCCAGCAATACATAACAATAAAGTCGAATCAGGATTAAGCTGAATGCCTTCATTGTTAACGATTACCAGTCGATCCCCATCCAAGTCAAAGGCAAAACCAAAATTCAACTTATTTATTTTAACTAATTCACATAATTCCACCAAGGGATCAGACGTTGGGTCGGGACCACGAGAAGAGAATCCCAGCTTGTCATTTATTCCAAGATATTTTACATGATAGGAATCAAGCAACTGATTAGCATAATTGCATGCTGCCCCCCCTCCAAAATCGATACCAACTTTGAAATTATCATTTGATTGATTTGGTTGTGGAATATAGTTTGTTATATCGTTCAAAAAGCTGGCATTAATTTTGAAATATTGGCCAATTTTAACATGATCTTGGATTTTCGTTTTTAATACCTGATCTAAATCTTCCTCAAATAATCCTCTCCCTTTTATAAGCATCTTCAACCCATTCCAAGTTAGCGGGTTATGTGATGCTGTAATCATTAAAGCACCAGAATATTTTCTGGACTCTCTAAACAAAACTGGTGTAGGTGCAATACCTAGATCATAAACATTAATCCCTTGTTCTAAAAGACATCCGATTACGATATCTGTAATTATGCCTCCTGATGGTCTACTATCTCTTGCAATTACACAAGTCTGCATATCATAATTATTTTTCAAATAAGATCCATAAACCCTAGAAAAACGGGCTATCTCTTGTATACTAAGGTCATCTCCAAATATCCCCCTTATTCCTGAGATAGATATCTTCACGAAAATAATGAGGTAGATGCAATAATTTATGTTAACTGGATTAAAAAAAGAAAAGTAATAGATCAGGAGAAACGCGAACCGGTCAACAGTACTTCGCATTGTTCACAGATTCTTTTGTCTATATTTGACTCAATACTATGGTGGACATCACATATTATGAAAGTATATCGCATAAAATTACATAGTTGAATAAATTTTGTCATCGTACTTGGAGAATAAGCATTATTTGTAGAAAGATCTTTGGATATATCGTTTATCATTTTCATAACTTCAAAATTATCTTCCAGTTTAGCTACCAATGAAAGATCGCCCCGTGTTCCTCTGATGTAATTACTAACTGCAGCTTGAGTAATCCCAAGAAGTTTTGCTACAGTCTCTTCTTTAAGATCATAATCTCGAATTAATCTTTTAGACAAAATAGCACGAATAGCAGGAATCAAAGATTTGGATTCAATTTCAGAGGGTAACAACATAATAATAATTCCTAAATTTCTAATTATATAAAGATTTTTTTAAAAATTAAAATAAACAAAAAATAATTGGGTGATATGGATTTAGCCTTCTTCCCAGCCTTTATCAAATACACCGTTTTTATGTAATGGAACTGGTTGGCCTGCAGTATATTCTAATGGTCTCATCCAGAATATAGCATGAGTTGGACAAACACCTAGACATGCACCGTCAGAAATACATCTCTCGGGATAAAAGACAAATGCTTTGCCTCTTTTCCAACCTTCAACAGGTTTAACACGAAGTACATCCGGACCTAATGCGGTACAAATTTCTACACAAAGCGCACACCCAATGCATCTTTGTTCATCAACATCTGGAAGTATAGCAATTGGCATCTAATAATTCACTACTCGTCTTGTAACGATAAAACTATTTAAACTATATGCCAATAACAAAACAGTGTTATACAAAAGATAAAAAACTAGATAGTAATATCTATTTTTTAATTTGACGCATTACGTCTACTTGACCACTATGAAGCCAGTCTTTTAATTCTTCATGTGATGGTTTTGCATCATGCTTACCCTGAAGATGAAGATGGAGTAATACATAATTTACCTGATTCAATAAAACCTTGTTGGCTTCATCGCCCTTGCGAGCTTTTGCTTTTAATTCCTCCGGAACGGTTGCCCACCATTCCTCAAATGATCTTACCATTAAAAAATCAGCGCTTAGTTACTTTATAAATATTTTGAAATATTAAACCACAAATATAGAAATTAGCATGAAAAAGTCTTAAAATTACGACCTAGAAAATACATATAACCTATAATCAGTTTTTAAGGTATGCCCTTTTTGATTGATGATATTAATTACGCACAAAAGGAATTAAACACATTTAGATTAAAAACCTCGGGCATCAGAGATGGGTCCATCCATGAGAGATTCATTTTTCCTTTTCTTTGCGGTTCATATTTCACATACAGAAAGGTAGACGTAGAAAGAATAACCTCAATAGCTAAAGCGGTATCTAAAGATCCAACTTACTTAGATGTTGGATGTGGTTATGGCGATTTCTTGGAAAAAATTATTCAATATTTACCTAATGCAGAAGGTATTGAAAAGAGCGCCGACATATTTTTCAAATTAAGAAGATACAAGCCAGATTATATTAAAATTGGTGATGCATATAATGGAATAGAAAAAAAATATGATCTAATATTTGTTGGATGGATGGAGCCTGGGGTCGATTACAGGGATAAAATTGCTGCAAGTACAGATGTAATAATTACAACTTTCGATAAGGGTGGACAATGTGGAATGAATGGAGAATGCGAAATGGATGAGTATGGGTTTGAAAAAATAGCAAGCTGGATAACTCCATCCTGGATTGACGTTAATACAGAACTATTGAACAAATATTATTCAAAAATACCACACAGAACCATTGAATTTTTAAAACAGCTAAGGGGAGCGCACAATTTATGGTATGTTTATTCTAAACCAAAATACAAAGACATCATAAAAGAAACATTAATCAAATCTAGTAAAAAAGATTACAGTAAGGATGTTTATGAGCATGAAAAAATCTTGGATGAATGTGGGTTTAGTTATAATGAAATGCTCCCTTCAAATCCGGATATTTGCTTATGGAAAATAAAATTTGAGGAATAATGCCTCCAGAAATAAATGATTTAGGTATTGCATTAAATGCATTAAAAGAATTTAGAAAATATTCTATTTCATCTCATCATGAGAGATTCATTTTTCCTTTTCTTTGCGGTTCATATTTCACATACAGAAAGGTAGACGTAGAAAGAATAACCTCAATAGCTAAAGCGGTATCTAAAGATCCAACTTACTTAGATGTTGGATGTGGTTATGGCGATTTCTTGGAAAAAATTATTCAATATTTACCTAATGCAGAAGGTATTGAAAAGAGCGCCGACATATTTTTCAAATTAAGAAGATACAAGCCAGATTATATTAAAATTGGTGATGCATATAATGGAATAGAAAAAAAATATGATCTAATATTTGTTGGATGGATGGAGCCTGGGGTCGATTACAGGGATAAAATTGCTGCAAGTACAGATGTAATAATTACAACTTTGGATCAAGGTTTGAGCCTTGCAGTAGAGTTTGAGGGACACGGGTTTGAAAAAATAGCAAGCTGGATAACTCCATCCTGGGATGATATAAACACAGAAATAACTAACAAATATTATTCAAAAATACCACACAGAACCATTGAATTTTTAAAACAGCTAAGGGGAGCGCACAATTTATGGTATGTTTATTCTAAACCAAAATACAAAGACATCATAAAAGAAACATTAAGAAAATGTCTTAAATATGAAGGGCAAAGGGAAATACATACATATGAATTTGAGGATGTTTTAGATGACGCAGGATATGGATATTTAGAGAGCATTAAAAGTAGTAATGAAGAGTATCTATTGTGGAATATTGATTTTAGTTAGTAATAATGCAAAAAGACTAATATGATAAATAAATTAAGTAGTTTTCATTGAAAGTTACAACGTTAGGAGCTGCCAGAGAAGTTGGAAGATCCGCATTCTTGATTAATTCAAATAATACAAATATTCTACTAGATTACGGAGTTCTTTTGAAGAAGGAACCTCTTTTTCCGATTCAAGTGAATCCAAAGGATATTGATGCAGTCGTAATAACTCATGCACATCTGGATCATTCAGGATGTGCTCCATCCCTTTTTCTTCAAGAAGATTCAAATCTAGAAGCTTTAGCAACTATGCCTACATTTGAACTCTCCGAGCTACTAATTCAAGATATGATAAAAATATCAGGCTTCTATCTTCCTTTTCAGTATCATGATTTAGTGAACATGTTAAATCATGCAAGACATCTAGATTACAAGAGTAGTCACACCATAAGGGACACAAACATTACTTTTCATGAATCGGGACACGTTATCGGTGGTGCAACAGTTTTAGTTGAATCAGATGGAAAAAAACTGTTCTATACCGGCGATATGAATACACGAGGTTCCAAGGTTCTGAGACCTGCCGACCTTGATGTAGGCGAAATTGATATGTTAATAATTGAGAGTACTTATTCCCAAGCAGAGCAGGTTCCCAGGGAACAATCTGAAAGGGAATTAGTAAAATTTGCAAAGGAAGTGGTCGAGAGGAACGGTGTATTTTTTATACCTGCATTTTCTGTGGAAAGAGCCCAAGAAATTGCTTGCGTACTTAAAACATATAATTTTCCATACAAAATTGCTATGGATGGGATGGCATTAAAAACCAATGATATCATGCTCAGATATCCAAAGTATCTTAGAGACCCTCAGATGTTTAAGAGTTCGATTGAAGATGTTGAAAGAATAACAAGCTGGCAAAGAAGGAAAAGGGTAGTTAAAGAACCCGGAGTAATAATTTCTCCGGCTGGTATGTTAGTTGGCGGTACAGCGGTTTTTTATATAGAGGAAATTTGCAAGAGCCAATACAATGGAATTGCTCTGGTTTCCTATCAAGGGGAGGGAACGCCAGGAAGATCTTTACTCGATAAGAGACAAGTAACTTATAATGGAAGAACAATAAAATGTTTGGCAGAAGTAAATAGATTTGACTTTTCAGGACATAATAGTAGGACAGAATTATTTGAGATTTTAGATAAGGTGAAAGGAAACCCTCAAGTAATGACTGTTCATGGCGATAACTTATCATGCACCAAATTTGCAGAAGAAATTATTGAAAAGTATGGGTATAAGGCTCATGCTCCAGAAGCCGGTGAGATAACCACGGTTTAACCAAGAAAAGAATACAATGTTACATATAACAGCAACCCCCTGGTAAAATTTTCTTACAATTGAATAGCAGATGTACTCTCAATATTAATTCAACCATTAATAGCGGACAATCCTTTCTTTGGGAAAAAAGAGATAAATCATGGTATGGAATATATGAAGAATCGATATTAAAAATAACTGAATATGAAAACAATGGTGAAAAAGCATACGAATATGATTCTTTTCCTAAAATAGAGAACTGGCAACAGCATGTATTTAGATTTGATGACAAATACGATCAGATTATGAATGAAATTTCTGGAAAGGACATAATAATAGACAATGTAACGAAAAAATATCCGGGATTACGAATTATGAGACAAAGACCAATTCAATGTATTATATCATTCCTATGTTCTAGTAATAACAATATCCCAAGAATTCGACTGATATTGAGAAATCTCTCCAAGAAATTTGGAAAAAAAGTGGAATGGGATAGTAATGAATTTTATACATTTCCAAGTCTAACAACGCTACACACTACTTCTGTACCAGAACTCTTACTTTGTGGATTAGGATATAGAGCAGAATTTGTAATAAAAACAGTAAGAGAAATAGTAAAACAAGAAACTGACATGGTAAAATTAGCAGAAATGGATTACGATAAAGCAAAACAAGAAATATTGAAGTTAAGTGGAGTTGGAGACAAAATAGCAGATTGTATATTATTATTTTCTTTAAACAAATTAGAAGCATTTCCAATTGATACTTGGATTATAAAATTTTTTCAAAAAAAATTGAATCAAATCTTAGACGAAGATATGAAAATAAATGAAAAGATTACTCCCAACCAATATAGAGTGTTATCGAAAAAAATTAGAGAACACTATGGAAGATATTCTGGATATGCCCAGCAATATCTTTATTATAGTATCAGAGAAGAAAATGGAAGAAAATGGTAGTAGGCTATAATCCATCTACTTATTTCTCTTTTTTTTATTATCGGTCGATTTCTTTGAAGATTTAGAAGTTGATTTCCTAGAACTGGAGGGCGTATTTTTTGTTGTTTTGGTGGACGTCCTAGAACTAGAGGGCGTATTTTTTGTTGTTTTGGTGGACGTCCTAGAACTAGAGGGCGTATTTTTTGTTGTTTTGGTTGTAACATTTTTCTCTATTTTTAGTATTCTTTTATCCATTTCCTTAAGTAAAGATTGAGTCTGTTTAATAGATACGGACTGCTTTTCAATAGAATTGAGACCTTTTTGTAATGGTTGCGTTACTTTTTGTATCTTTTGAATTTCTTTAAACAGTTTATCCACATTCTTATTAATGATCTCTAAGTTTTTCGTTATAGGAGTTAAATCAATGTCCCTATGATCAGAACTCTTTTTCATAGTTTCCTTTCTACTTGCGCGATTCGATTTTCCCTCTTCATCTTCATCATCCTCATCATCTTCATCATCCTCTTCATCATCCTCTTCATCATCCTCTTCATCATCCTCTTCATCATCCTCATTCATCATCCTCTTCTAATTCTAATTCTAATTCATCATCCTCTTCATCATCCTCTTCTAATTCTTTTTCTAATTCTTTTTCTAATTCTTCTTTTTTATCTTCGTTATTATCTTCTTTTTTATCTTCGTTATTATCTAAATTATTAGATTTTGAAGTGTCATCATCTAGAGATAGAACGTGATCATCAGCTACTATTAATTTCTCTTTTTTATTAATGATAATAGGAAAATATTGAACTTCTAAAGACATATCTATACAGTGAAATAAAATACCAAATATTAAAACTGATCTCTATAAAATATTACAAAGTAATAAAAAAATACTAGCTAACTTAGTGGTTTCAATTCCTCCGTAAAAGTATTGTAAATAGACAATGCTTCTTCTTCGCTTTTCGCTCCCACAATCGTGGCGGCTCCACTCGTAAGGAAGCTAATAAGTAGTTGATTTTGAAAGGACACTGTTATACCCAAATTGCCTTTTGATTTCAATATATACCCATTAGATTCGGCGATTTTCAAAATGTTTGTTAAATCAACCTCGTTTGTAATTTGGGCGGGGGTAACAGTGTATGTTCTCTTGCCTCGATCTCTTCCGCATAATTCTTCTACCATAATAGACGGAATTTTGATATCTTTTTGTTCAACATGCAATCCGCAAGAGGGACATTCATCATGTCTATTCATTTGAATTTTATCAAAAACTAAATCATTTAGATCGACGTATAATAATTTATTGACTAATGATGGCTGCTGTCCAATTGCGATTTTTACTGCTTCAGATACCTGAATTCCAGAGACAAGATAAAGAATTGATGGATGTACTCCCTCAGTGCTACATGTTGGCATTTCATCCTCAGACAATTCAGGAAAGATGCATCTAAGACAAGCACTCTGATTTGGGAGAATAGTACAGACTGAACCAACCATTCCAAGAGCTCCAGCATAAATAAAAGGTATGCCTAGTCTTAAGCAAGCATCGTTTAGAGCATATCTAGCATCGATACTATCCAAAGCATCAATAACTATATCATATCCTTTAATTATTTTTTCAGCGGTAAATTTAGTAACAGAAATGGGAATAGCTTCTATTTTAACACTAGGATTCATTTTCTGTAAACGTTCCAAGGCAGCTTCAACTTTTACCTTTCCTATATCTGCATCAGTGTACAAATGTTGTCTGTGAAGATTAGAGATCTCTATTACATCTCTGTCAACTATTCGAATCTCTCCTATTCCCATTCCAACTAATTGAGCTAAAACCGGGTTTCCTATTCCTCCTGCACCGACAACACATATTTTTGTATCTTTGAGTTTTTCCATCCCGACATAACCAATTTCCTCGAGCATAATTTGCCTCGAATATCTTAGCATATCTTGATTAGTTATTTCAGCTCCACCGGCAACTGCAGGCAAAATATAAATAGAATCACCTTCTTTCAAAACTGAACCCATCCCTGCATTGTTAAAACGCATATTTTTTCCATTAATATAAATATTAATTAATGCTCTAGGCTTTCCATTAATGTCTATAACTCTACGTTTAAAATCATCACCCATAATACCGGATACAATGTTGAATGCTTCATCCAAAGTTGAAGCATCAATAGACATTTTTTTTTCTCCTGCACCTTTGTTTAAAACTGATGGAACAACAAATTCTATTGTGGTCAATTTATAATTAACACCGTAATTTTTCGATTTATATCCGTTTGTTCAACGTATCATTGCAGAAACTAGCCTGATATCAGGTTTTACTGAACTAGGAGTAGGAAGAAGATCAGTAATAGATTCAGTAGTTTTAAGTCCGTTACCAGTAACATAACATACTATATTTTCGTCTTTATCGATTTTATTTTCCTCTATTAGTTTCTTTAAAACACCTACTGCCACACCACCAGCAGGTTCGGTGAATATTCCTTCGGATTTTGCAAGCAATAAAATGGCATTTTTAATTTCAGAATCAGTAACTTTTTCCCCTATTCCATTATATTGTCTTAGACGTTTTAGTACATATAATCCGTCACCAGGATCCCCTATTGCCAAGCTTTTTGCAATAGTATTAGGTTTTTCTACGGGTATAACTTCATTAGATCTATTCTTATAAGCATCAACAATAGGTGCACATCCATTAGGTTGGGCAGCAATTATCCTTAAATTAGAAATATCAGAAATTAATCCTAGATTCATTATTTCTTCAAATCCTTTACAAATGGCATTCAACATAGCTCCACTTCCTACTGGAATTACTAGTACATCAGGGACGGTCCAATTCAATTGTTCCAATACTTCAAACGCTAGTGTTTTAGAGCCTTCGACGTAGTAAGGTCGCATATTTATATTTACAATTCCATAACCATTAGAATCTCCAATTACTGAAGCAATCCTATTAGCATCATCATAGGTACCATCTACCGCTACAAATTTGCCTCCGTATGACAAAGCTTGTGCGATTTTAACATCTTCTATGTCAGAGGGGGCGAAAATGTAACAAGGTAAATTTGCCTTTGCTGCATGAGCGGCGGTAGCAGATGCGAGATTTCCAGTAGATGCACAACCCACGGCAGATAAATTCATCTCTTTAGCTTTTGATACTGCAACCCCTGCTGGCCTATCCTTAAAAGAGAAAGTTGGATTTACAGAATCGTTTTTAATGTATAAATTCTTAAATCCGCCAAGACTATTACCCAAATTATCTGCTTTTTGTAACGGAGTGATCGCACCATTTAAACTGACTATATTTTTCTTATCTTCTATCGGAAGAATTTCAAAATATCGCCAATAAGTTAAATCTGAACGACTTTCAAATGTATTCTTAGTAATGGTAGTATCTATTTTATATTGGACATCCAATGGCCCAAAGCAATCCTCACAGATATATATAAACCTTGGGGAATACTCTTTATTGCATTCTCTGCATTTTAGTGCACTTATAATTCCCATTATTTCTGAATACAAAAGAACAATATGATAGATAAATCTCTCTAAATAATATTTAGTATTACTTAACTATTAGGAATCAATCAGCCTAATTCATTATGAAAACACGAACGATTTCCTGTATGACAGGCAGGTTTCATAGAATTAACCAGATATAATAATGCATCAGAATCACAATCAACTAATATTTTTTCTACTGGTTGAATATTCCCCGATTCTTCACCTTTCATCCACAATCTATTATGAGAAGTACTCCAAAAATGTGCATTTCCAGTTTCAACGGTTTTGGTTAAGGCGTACTTATTTGCATACCCAAGCATCAAAATATCTTTAGTTCTTATATCTTGAACCACTACAGGGATGATTCCATTTCGTTTTTCAAAATCGATTTTATCTATGGTTTTTAACAACCTGAAATATTGGATCAAAAAGGTATAAGAATTTTCTATAATACTAAAATTTACTCCTAAATCTTTGGGGTATTTTTATTAAATAGTATGAGATACTCATTAAAATAAAGACATAATTGTTGCTAATGAATAATTGGAATAAACCTAGTGACGAGAAAACTCTGCATATAGGATTTGATGACACTGATTCAATAAATGGAAGATGTACTACTCACCTATCTTATTTAATATCAAATATGTTAATAAGAAAATTTCAGGTAGAATTTGTTGATTTTCCACTATTAATAAGACTAAATCCTAATGTTCCTCTTAAAACTAGAGGAAATGGTGCAGTCTGTTTAAGAATAAGAGGTAGAAATTATGAAAAAATCAAAGAGGAGATCACTTATACCATAGAAAACTATTCCGAATTAGAAAACGGGGCTAATCCGGGTTTAGTTTTTTATGAAGGGAATGGCATTGGCAAAGACTTGACATCGTTTAGTGAAAGTGCTATGGATACCATATTAAGTAAACAACTAGCCATAAAAATAGCGAATAAGAATGATATGCAATTCAGCATTTTTGGAAAAGGATATGGAATTGTAGGTGCGCTTGCAGCAACAGGTTGTCTTTTAGATTCGGATCATACATTCGAAACAATTGCATACAGAAGTAAAGAAAATATCGGAACTAGCAGAAAAACAGATAACCTTAAAGTAAAAAAATTAAGCGAGCAATCATATCCATATACCTACAATAATTTTGACATTAAAAATAATAGGATACTAATTACCCCTCGTGGGCCTGACCCAGTGTTTTGTGGTATTAGAGGAGAAGACCCATTTATAACCACATTATTTCTGAAAAACTTGTGTATCGAAGAAGAATTACACGGCTATATGATATTCAGATCAAATCAAGGAACGAATTTACATCTAGTCAAAGAGAACAGTGGAATTAACATTAAACCATATACCTCAGGACGTATAACTTGTCAAGTTGTATCTACACCATCCGTAATTAATGGTGGACATGTAATATTCAAAATAAAGGACGAGTTTGACAGTATCTTACCAGTTGCGGTTTACCAACCTACAGGTCTAACAAAGATTGCAAGCATGTTAATAATTGGAGATAGGATCGAGGTAGGGTATGGCTCACATCTAAAATCAAATAATCAAATTACACTTAACCTAGAATACCTCATAATCAAAGAATTAGCAAGAGTGTATAACATTAGAAATCCCACTTGCGAGAAGTGTTCTAAAAATATGAAATCAGAGGGAAAGAATAAAGGATATCAATGTCATATTTGTAAAACAAGAATTAGAAATAGTGTAAAAATGAAGACGGAAAAGGATAGAAAACTAAAGTCGGGTCTATACATTCCGGAACCTATTGCGCATCGACATCTTACCAAACCATCATCCAGGTATGGTATGGAAAAGCGATTTAATAGTATGGAAATAAAGCAGTTGTTAAAAAGTATAAAATGGATAAAAGATAGCGGGGGGTTGATTTGAACTTACGGCTGGCTTTAAAGGCACAGAAACCGCTCTGCGGGTTATGAGCCCGCCGGGATAACCTAGCCCCTAAAAAGGTCTGGCTTCCCCACCCCGCTAAATAATATTGGTAATATAAGGAGTATATATACGGTATAGATGAATGAATTGAATCGAGACCAAGCAAAAGGCAAAGAGATTCATTTCCGGTTTTTTATTTGCGAGACTATGTCTTGTTAGTTTATTATAAGCATATCAAAATTATTTGATACAAGTGCATTATTCTAATTACAACATACGAATTTGAATAAAATAAAACACATAGTTAAAACGTTTAAAGTGCACTACAAACTAACTGTCGTGTTGCTATTCTGAAATATCTATTTGATAAGACGTCAACAATTAATTAGTTTATTATCGTAACTTTGTCATCTTTCATGGCCAAATAATCACTGCATTTGTTAAAGGAGTATATGATCATCTTAAAGTCACATTAGTTATAGGCAATGGAAAAGGCTTGGATAGGAATAAAAAAGAAACTTAAGTTTCTAGTGCGGGAGATGGGATTTGAACCCACGGACCCCTAAGAGATGAGGTATCTCAATTATCCTGGTTTCTGAGCTTCGTGTTTTAAACATCTCACGCCTTTGACCAGGCTTGGCAACTCCCGCATAAAATATTTTTAAAAAGCCCAACATATATTCTAATAAAAAATGAAAAGATCATTCCATTTCAGCTCCACCGACAAGATTTACGAAAATATCATCTAATGTGATAGGAGATACAGAAAATGACAAATTATTACGAACCAAAATATCAGATATTTCTCTTAGATGATGCTCAAAAGTAAATAATCTTATAGAGTCAGAACTCATACTAATTGTCTTCCCAAAAGAATTAATGAAGTTTCTTAAATCATAAACATTATAATCCTTTGATATGTTAATGTCAATCCTTATTTGATAATTTAGAGTATTTCTCAAATCGTTCATGTTGCCTCTAGAAACAACCCTACCTTCATCAATAATGAATATGGAATCAGACAACATTTCGGCTTCGTCCATATAATGAGTAGTCAAAATAATTGTTATTCCTTTATTTTTCCAATCTTTTATGATAGACCATACCTGTCGTCGTGATACTGGATCCAAACCTATAGTAGGTTCATCCAAAAATAGCAAAGGTGATTCAGTTGCCATGGCCATCCCAACTAAAATTTTCTGTTTCATTCCTCCCGATAGATTCAACGCAGGAATATCTTTTGCAGAAAAGAGATCAAGTCTTTGTAATATGTCAGATGTTTTCTGCGATGCGGACTCTTTCTTTTCGCCTCGTATCCTCAGCCAATTATAAATATGATCCCACGGAGTTAATGCGCGTAAGGGTCTTCCTTCCTGTGGAACTATAGAAATTTTTTGACGTATTTTTTCTGGAGACTGGAGTATATCGTCACCGAACACTAATATCTTTCCAGATGTGGGTAACAATTGAGTAGAACAAATACGTATAAAGGTAGTTTTTCCGGCCCCATTTCTTCCCAATAATGTAGATATCTTTCCTTTTTCGATTTGTAAAGAGATATCATTTAATGCCTTTTTATTGGAATTTTTGTATATTTTACTTACATTAAAAGATTCTATTGCTATCATATAGTATTGATCTAAATTTGTACGAAAAATAGTTTTTATAGTTCATTTTTTTTGAATTCCTTTGACAAATCTTTTAATAGATTTTTTTGGGTATCATTAATCTTATCAGGCAATTTTACTTCGATTTTTACGTATTGGCTCCCTCTTCCAAATTTTCCATATCTTGGCAAACCTTTTCCTTTGATTTTAAAAACAGCATTAGCTTTGGTACAAGCAGGAATTTTCAATTTTTCAGTTCCATCTATGGTTGGAACCCTTGTTTCCGTTCCTAATATCAAGTCAATAAATGAAACATCATAATTATACATCAAATCTCCATCATCAAGTACTTTAAAAAGTTGATGCGGGAGTACATGTACACGTACCAATAAATCACCATTCATTCCACCTTGAATACTTTCTCCTTTTCCAGAAATTCTTAGTGTTACTCCGTCCTCAACACCAGAGGGTATATCGATCTTTAGATTATTTGTTTTTCTAACTTTACCATTACCATGACAAGTATTACAAGGTTTTTCTATTATTTTACCTTCTCCGTGGCAGGTATTACAGGTATCTAACGAAATAAAGGTGGAAAACTGATTTTGGTTATAAACTCTGCGGGTTTGTCCTTGGCCGTTACATGTAGGACAAATTTTTGGTGAAGTTCCTGGGGAAGCACCTGTCCCCGAACAAACCGAACAGTCTTCGATTGTTGGAATTTGTATCTCTTCCTTCTTACCTTTAACTACTTCCTCTAAAGTCATGTCTACGTCATACAGTAAATCTCTGCCTCTTTGTCTTCTGTTTGAGGTTCTGGAATTGAAGCTAAATGGATCATTATTAAAACCACCGCCTCTACCGCCGCCCATTCTACCAAAAATCTGTTCAAAAATATCGCCTACATTACCAAAGCCAATATCTTTAAAAATTTCTGCGAAATTGTCTTCAGATCCCCTAAATACTTCCTCATTACCCACATGACCGTATGTATCATATCGTTTACGTTTCTCCTGATCGGATAGTACAGCATATGCTTCAGAAATTTCTTTGAATTTTTCTTCTGCTTCAGGCGATTTATTACGATCGGGGTGATATTTTAACGCAAGTTTTCTATATACAGATTTTAACTCATCCTTAGTAACAGTTTTTTGAACTCCAAGTACATCATAATAATCTTTTTTACTCATAACAAATCACAAAAATAATTAAGTGTGGAATTATTCTCTTAATCAAGTATTATTTGATTTATTGGCGGCGGTGGCGTCTTCCGCAGCAGCAGCAGACTTAGGATCGTTATTTTCAGGATTTTGATTAAAAGTTACTATCACTTGGAGGTGGAGTATCAGACCCCACATCCCCTGGGTTTGAAGCGTTAGCAGCATTTTGTTGAACGGCCTGATATGCAGCTGTACTTATTTCAGCTAATGCGTTCTTTAAATCAGTTATTTTTGTTTTTATGGCGTCCACATTATTGGCTGTTATCGATTCTTTTAATTCCTGGATTGATTTATTTACTTTATCCTTTTGTTCTGGAGTTACTTTATCTTTTAAGTCTTGATTAATCAATTTTTCTGCAGAATATAGTAAATTGTCTGATTCATTTTTTAATTCTGCTTCTTCTCGTTTCTTTTTATCTACTTCAGCAAATGCATCCGAATCTTTCTTTAATTTTTCGATTTCTTCTTTAGATAATTTAGAGCTTGCAGATATAGTAATCTTTGATTCTTTGGATGTAGCAAGATCTTTGGCGGTCACGTTCAAAATTCCGTTGGTATCGATATCAAATGTGACCTCTATTTGTGGAACACTTCTGGGAGCAGGAGGTATACCCGACAAATTAAACATGCCTAGTGAAACACAATCAGAAGCCATAGTTCTCTCACCCTGGACTACATGGATTGTTACTGCGGTCTGATAATCTGCAGCGGTAGTGAATACCTTACTCTTTTTGGTAGGAATAGTAGTATTTCGTTCAATTAGAGTTTCTTTAAGTCCACCCATAACCTCCACACCAAGAGTCAAAGGAGTAACATCAACCAACAAAATATCAGTAGATACTTCACCTGAAATTATTGCACCTTGAATTGCAGCTCCCAACGCAACTGCTTCCATTGGATCAACACCACGTTCAGGTTCTTTGTTCATGACAGATTTTACAAATTCTCTTACTATTGGCATTCGAGTAGGGCCCCCAACCAAAACTATTTTTTCGATATCTGAAGCTGACAATTTTGCATCCTTGATAGATTGTAGCATTGGATTTCTACATCGTTCTACTACAGGACGCAATAATTCCTCCAATTTTGCTCTATTCAAAGGAATGGCAAAGTTCTTTGGACCAGTAGATTGATCGTATGCCAAAAATGGTAGGTTTATTTCCGTGGTGACTATATTTGATAATTCGATTTTTGCCTTTTCTGCAGCTTCTCTAACCCTCATCATCGCTGCTTTATCATTTTTGATGTCTATTCCAGATTGGTTTTTAAATTCATTTACAAGATAATCTATCAAAATATTATCCATATCTGTGCCACCAAGTTGAGTATCACCTGAAGTGCTCTTTACCTCAAATACACCACCACCCATTTCCATAATGGTAACATCTAAGGTCCCTCCTCCAAAATCAAAGACCATAATTTTAAGATCATGGTGGACTTTATCTAATCCAAATGCTAGTGAAGCAGCGGTGGGTTCATTAATTATCCTTACTACTTCTAGTCCGGCAATTTCTCCAGCATCTTTTGTTGCTTGTCTCTGATTGTCATTAAAGTAAGCAGGAACAGTAATTACAGCTTTATCGACCGTATCGCCAAGAAATGCTTCAGCATCCTTCTTGATTTTTTGAAGAATAAATGCAGATACTTGTTGTGGAGTATATTCTTTCCCCAATGCTTTAAATTTGTAATCAGTACCCATTTTCCTTTTAGCGGCAATAACAGTTCCCTCAGGATTTGAAAGCATTTGACGTCTGGCAGGTTCCCCAACCATTAATTGACCATCTTGCGAAAATGCAACTACTGATGGAAAGGCTTTCCCTCCTATTGAGGCGCCTTCAGCAGCTTGTATTATAACTGGCTTTCCACCGATCAAAGAAGCAGCGGCAGAATTACTAGTTCCTAAATCAATTCCTATTATTTTTCCCATTTAAACTTCATCTCCTTTTGTATCCTCTTTATTATCATTATCGATATTTTTAATTATCTTTTTGGAAACCTCCACTAAACTCGGACGAAGGACACGATCATTTAATAAATAACCCTTCCTAATTTCCTTAGTAATAATATTTTCTTCCGCATCATCTTCAACATAAGAAAATCCTATAATTTCATGAAAGTTAGGATCAAAGACACTATTCAAAGCTTTTATTTCTAAAACATTTTCTTTTTCTAAAAAGAGATCAATATTTTTTAGTATATTCGTCAATCCTTCGAGAATTGAAATATCAACTTTATGGTGCTTTAATGTATCTAATGCACGCATAAAATCTTCGCGTAAATTAACCACGGTTGACAAGATATCGGCCTTCACTGAAAGTATCCTCAAGGCATTTTGTTTTTCAATATTTTTTCTATAATTATCGAAATCTGCTAAACTATATTTTAATTTGTTAAATGTGTCGTCATACAATTTTCGATAGTGTTCCAAATCGTCTCTTGTTTCCTTTAATTCGGCAGCCATATCTTCAATGGATAATTCAGTTTTTAAATTTTCATTAGATTCATTAGTGTTATCATCTAATAACAGATAATCATTATTTTGATCATTTTTTACTTGATCTTTGTTTTTAGTTTTATCCATAATAATAAATTTGGTTAAATCTAATAATTACATATCGATTATAGTGAACCCGGAAGCAAAGAAAATAGGATAAGAATATTTTGCATCCAGTTGATATCGCGATTTGCAATCAAGCATAATTACTTTTTATAGAAGATCTGGCACCGCAAGCTTCACATATCATAAAGCCTAACTTTTTAATTTTTTCTGTCCTAGTATCTGGGCTACCGCAAACAGGACAAATAACATAGTCCTTTACATATCGATCTATCAAACCTCCGAATGAGGATATAGGTTTTCTGCCCAAAAAAATAACCCGTTCACCAGTAATATATCCTGCAGATGCTAATTCCTTATTTAAATATAGTAATAATTTTTCAGGATCACGTCTTAATGCCTTTGGAAAATCCATGAAATTTCTAAAAATTGTTCGTTGGCCAACCCATATTACTCTTGGAACAGGAACTTCAAGTCTGGCAACTTCTTTCTTTACCACATTTCCCAGTTTATTTTGTAACCTATCTAACAAGGATATATAACCAGATTCATCTTGGATTGACATGTTATAGATTACAACAGACCAATTAATGTACGTTGTGAATAATAGATCTCTTGCGTAAATAGCAGAAGTTAGCAGTCAGGTAAACACCTTGATGCTTTCTTTCTGTAAATCTTTTATCTTTTATAACTTGATTAACATATTATCCAAGTATATAGTATATAATCGTGGGATTGGATGATGTGAATTTTATTATCGGTATTAATTTGTAATTTTTTGAGAAAAGATAACCTGTGTCGTTTGAGACACATTCTCTAAATTAATTTTCCTTAATATATCTATATACGGTTCCATTCATAAGCAAATCAAACGGTCAACAACATATTCAACCTCATTTGTAAGACAATATCGTTTGATTTTTCTTCTTGTATTATCCTTTAATATTATTTAGACAAATTACATATATTCACACATATCTTTTCATAAAAGCTGTTTGGACATTACACAAGAGATCTAATAATTAATTTAAATAATTAACAAGTAATAAGATCAGAATACCGATCTATACCCGGATGTATTATTTTGAATTATCCAATCAACAAATGGATGCAAAGTGTTATAAGGTAAATCAGCAGATTTTTCCACGTTATAGCTTAACATAACCATCCGATTTAACAATAAACTATGTAATTTTTTATCTAATTGATCTCTTTTAAAAGGATCATAAATTTCAAAAAAACATTTTTGTCTGTAGTATGAAATATGGTGAGCATAACAATACATAAGCAAAGTAGGGTCTCGGCTAATCCTTTTATTTATCTCCCTTTCTTCAAATGCAGGGTTATTTTGCATTTCAACATAAATTTGAAGAACCCTTCTTTGATAATTTTCTTTTATCAATTCAATATTAGACGGAGATATGTTTTTTGATAGAAAAATGTCACGCTTTAGTTGATCAATAGTTTTTCGTGTGATATCTTTTGCCGATAACACATCTAAATCATTTTTGACTCCAAAATCTTTTCCGAAGAGAAAAAAAATTCCTAAAATTTCATGTTGATCGACGAATGGAAAGTCCAAATCGCCATCAAGAAATTTTGATAATCTTTCGTAAATGTTACCAGGCAAAAAGAATCCCATATAGGAATCAGAAACTATAGTCAAGGCAATTGAAGAGGTAGGTGTATATAATAAATATTTTTTCGTGTTAGTATTGGTTGTTTATATAAAGTCACTAAGCTTTAGAATAGAATCCAGCTTTTCTTTCATAAATTTGACCATCGTTCATTGCCTTTTTTATGTGCAATTTAGCATCTGAATCACTAAATTTACCGGTTTTGACTAGTTCTCCAATGAACACATTCTCTTCAACGTCATTCTTTTCTTCTCCGGAAAGACTTGAAAATATCTCCATGAAAAGTTTTAGTTTTGATATTTCGCTGAAAGGTTTTCCATGCAATACACCCAGATCAACTTTACCAGTATTGACATCAACGCCTGCGGTTTCTAGCATTCTTTGAACTAGAAACAACGATCTTTCTGCATCTTCTCTTTCGACTTTATCTTTTAACAGCAATCTTGCGCGAGCAGTAGCAAGTCTCACTAGGCCTTCCAATTGCCTGGGTGTAACGGTAATCATACTATCTGAATCAACATTTCTCATTTTCATATAATAATCACGAATAATATTTATCGCCTCTCGAGTCAGCTCGGGTTCAACAATTTGTTTAGCAAATGCCAAGTATTTACTGAAGAGATCTATATTAATAGCGGCTTGAGATGATTTTTGGGCATCCTTATGGATTTCTAAAATATGGCTGGCGATTTTACTATCCTTTTCTTTTTCTGGAAGATCGCGTATCACATAAACAAGATCAAACCTCGTAAGAAGAGGAATTGGAAGATTTACATTTTCAGTGATATTTTTATAAGGATCATATTTGCCATACATGGGATTCGCAGCGGACAGTATAGAGGTTCTCGCATTTAATGTCGCCACAATACCACCTTTAGCAACTGAACAAGTTTGCTGTTCCATAACTTCGTGAAGGGCTGAACGATCCTCAGCTTTTATTTTGTCGAATTCATCGATACAAACCAACCCTTGATCTCCAAGTACTACAGCACCTGCTTCAAGCATCATTATTCCGGATTTATCTCTCACAACAGCAGCTGTTAGTCCTGCTGCAGTGGAGCCTCTTCCAGAAGTATATAATCCCCTAGGAGCTATTTTTGCGGCAAATTTAAGCATTTCAGACTTGGCTGTTCCCGGATCACCAACCAATAGGACGTTTATATCGCCTCTTCTTGTTGATCCATCATCTAATTTTTTGGTAATAGACCCCACAATTAAAAGCAAAATGGATTCTTTTATGACTTCGTGTCCATAGATATGTGGAGCAAAGGATGATACTAGTTTGTCATAGATATCAGGTTTTTTTGACAAGATCAGTATTTGTCGTTCATCTTCTGCACTGATTGAAATTCGCTCCATTGATCGAGTTTTCTTATCTCCAGCCCTACCCCCAAGATATTCTATATTATTACCTTCCATTCGTAATCTAAACAAAGAAGTCTTTTGAGTGGTGGAATTTCCCGAAACAAAAGAAGCTTCTTGATCTATTCTAATAATTCCTGTCAACATAATCCTATCCCCTGGTCTGCATTGGTCAACCAAATCACCAAGAATTGTCACTTCTATATAGTGAGGGAGTTGCCCTGCAGGAAGATCCTCAGGCAATTCTTGTAATCTAACCAATTGAAAATCGATAAATAGACTGCTTTCTACATCCATTTCCATTTCTTTTTCTGAGCAATTAACGCATCTTTGTGGTTTTTTTAAAGATAATCCCTTTAATTGTGAAAAACTAATTTGATTGCAATTTAGACATCTATAGGCAATTCTTTTTCCTAATGGTTTAACTTCTGAGGAACGTACTACCATTCCGGAAACACCAAGTAACTTATTAATAACATCGGCATTTATGTCACGCAGTCCTTTTTGAACAGCGTAATTTCCTATTCTTACCCGAATATGCTCTCTAATCTCATTTGTATAATCTGGATGTATTTCCAATAGAACAGAAATAACGGCCTCATTAAAAGCCGAAAGCATTTCATCTGGATTATGTGTAATGTCCTTTGCAAGTAGTGGACTGAAACTATCAAAATCAATATAATCAATAGTAATAGAAGTTGATGATGTCGCCATCATATTATTAATTTTATCAAAATACTTGTAATTACCGTCACGATCCTTAAATGAACGTAAAAAAACCTCCAATTCATTTGATAATGCAGAGATGGTTTGTTGTTCTTGTTCCTGCATATTTGATGGATTTGGAGGATCAGCATTACTCAATCTTTAACACCAGTTTTTTAAAATTAGACGTCATATTGTGGAAATTCTCATAGAGAAGTTTTTCTTCTGACGATAGCTTTTCTTCGAGTTCTGGCACTAAAGGAGAAGAAGCAGAGAGTTTGACTATCTTTTGTAGTCTAGAAGCTATGAATGGATTCAAAGATACTATTAATGATTCCCTATCTTTATCTTCGATGGTACGAAGATAATTATTTACTCGTGCGTAAAAATCTGGTTCTATTGTAGATACCTCATGACTAGGTGATATTCTTTCTCGATTTAATGCTCTTTTAATATAAGATAATTGATCATCATCATGAATTTCTACTACACCTTGTTTGCTCAAAATAATAGAGATCCATCTCGGAACCGAAGTCATATCTCCTTCTTTAGCACTAATAAAAATAAGTGGTCTTATAGATATTTCAATATCCTTTAAATATATTACTCGTACATCCTTTAGAAGATATTCTAGAGTAGAAAAAGTATAGAAGATTGAAATATCATCTATACCTGAAATTAAGTTATTTGCAACATCAGCATCAACTTCATCAATATCGTCATGTGTAGGCAGCAATGAATTCACAAAATGTAATTATCATTCTTAGTTAATAAAATTTCAATGTCGTATTAACGGTATCCTCTACAGAGTATTGAATAATTTTAAATTAGAAAAAGATGGACAGTACATAACGATGGAAAAACGGCACCAGGAGCAGAAGCCAGAGATTATTTCTGATATTATGTGGGTCGAAAAATACAGACCAAAACATCTAGCTCAAATAATTAATCAAAAAGAAATTGTAAAAGGCTTGGAAAATTTAATGAAGAAACCTAACGAATTACCACATTTATTGTTTACAGGATCTGCAGGGATAGGTAAAACTACCACAGCTTTATGCCTTGCAAAACAAATGCTAGGAGATAACTGGAAAAGAGATACTCTAGAGCTCAATGCATCAGATGAGAGAGGAATAAAAATGGTTCGTGAAAGAGTAAAAGAATTTGCATCGATCATGAAGCTTTCAATAAATCAAGAAAAAAATGAGAAGCCCTTCAAGATCATTATTTTGGATGAAGCAGATGAAATGACCACAGAGGCTCAAACAGCTTTGAGAAGAATAATAGAAGATAGTGCTAGAACTACTAGGTTTATTTTTATTTGTAACTATCTTTCACATATAATTGAACCAATACAAAGTAGATGCGTCATTTTTCGATTTTCAAAGGTTTCTGAGGAAGAAGTAATTGAATATTTGAATGATATATGTAAAAAAGAGGGAGTAAAAGTCGAAGAGAAAGCACTTCGTAAAATATATGAACATACAAATGGTGATTTAAGACATTCGATCAATATATTGCAAGCTGCCTCAGTGAACGGAAATATAAGTGCCCAGCAGGTTCAAAATGCAATAGGTATATCTGGAAAAAGCATAATAGCTGAAATAATAAAATTAGCCATTAATTCCAAATTTAATGAGTCAAGAATAAAACTATTAGAATTACTATATGTTTATGGAGTTTCAGAAACAGATTTTCTAAAATATGCCAATGAAGAGATTTATAAGCTTGATCTGAAAGATCCCTATGAAATTTCATCTATAATTGCAGAATACGATTATAGACTTGCAAATGGTGCACACCCTGAAATACAACTCGCAGCCTTTTTAGCACAATTAGGCAAGATAAATTTGAAAAAAGACAAATCTAATTAAAAATCATCCTCAAACTCATCGCCACCATCCTCTTCTGTAACATCATCGAAATCTTCTTCGAATTCTTCACGTTCTTCCGCGGTCTTATATGGGATATCCGCTTCTCCTAAGTTTCCACAAACTGGACACTTAAATTCAATTGTTTGACCCTCAAGGTCTAGTAGAAATTCTTTGGTGAAGACCTCATCACAGTTTGAACAAACAAGAGTAGTTTGTATATTTTCTTGAGTGAATTTATGCGACTGTACCCGAAAGATTGTGTTCACCATACTTATTTTACCTATAAAGAATCGGTCTTTATTATAACCTTATCTTTTTATAAATCTAAGGTTTTTTAACAAAATAACTATCTAAAAATATTAACTCATGTCCAATAATTTATGCATTTGTGGAATCACTCTTACATCTTTATAAAAACTACAAACTTCATCATATATTTTCAATATTTGCTTAGTTGAGGGAGAGTCAAATTGATAGCTAGGCTGGAGTGTTAGACCACTCAAATTGCTAATATTTGGACGCTCAAAAACTCTAGAAAGCAAATCTCTAACTTCATTTAATGTTGTGGAATTTGTAAATACGATTTTTATAAATGAAATTTTATCGCTCCTATTTAAAGCGATATCCAAACAGCTTAGTTCGTTTTTTAAAAGATTTTCATAGGATTTGGATTCGATTACTTTTGAATCAGATGTTTTAAATTCAACTTTACAAATATCAAAATAAGGCAAAACCAATTCAAATCTTTTCCAATCAAAACAAGACGATTCCAGATATGTTTTAATCTTTAATTCGTTTTTAACAAAATCCGCAAGGGCAATCAAAGATTGAGTTTGTAATAAAGGTTCTCCTCCAGTAAAATTGATTTTATATAGGTTTGGTTGGAGATGTTGAAGGATAAGATATTTAGCTTCATTAATTGTATAACTTTTGCCGCTTGTAGGCGATAGAGAGTATTTTGTATCACACCAATGACATTTGAGATGACAGCCTGAAAAACGTATGAATAGAGTCTTTGTTCCTGCAAGAATACCCTCGCCTTCAATGCTTACAAACATTTCATTTAATTGAACCTTGTTATGTTTGTTGGTAACAGAAAGACCGTCATCATGATCCACATAATTATCAGCACCGTTATCATTATTGATTTTTGGATTAATAACTGACATAATTTGTTTTATCCTCCAAACCAGCTTTCAAAATTGCTTGTTTTCGATTCATGCAAGACTCACAAATCCCACAATGATTTGAAAGGTTAGTTTTTTTATCGGTAGATCCCAAATAACAGCTCCATGATTGAAAAATCTTGTCGCCCAATATTTCATAGCCTATCAAAAGCAATTCAGATTTACTTAAGTTATCCATGGCGGGAGACCAAATATGAAGCTTTTTTCTTATCCCCAATTTAATTCCATCAATTTCAGACAGATAAAGTACTTTTTCCAGAGAACGTGTAAAAGAGGGACGACAATCAGGGTATCGAGTATCTCCTGAATGAGCACCGTATATTACCAGAGGAATATTTAAAGAAGTTGCCCACACAGAAGCAAGAGTCAAAAAAACAGTATTTCTTAAAGGTACTACCATACTATAGTCAAAAGTTGATGGAATTTTAGATTTGGATCCGGTCAAAATATTTGTTTTCCCAAGCAAGGTTTTTAGAAACGATATGTTAATTATTTCGTGTTTTTTACTCTTCAATAATTTTGAAAAGCGCTTTGCAACGAGCAATTCATTGGATGCGCGTTGTCCATAATCAAAAGAAATCAAATACAATTCTAATCCCATTTTTTTTAGATACGCAGCTGTGCTGATAGAATCCAAGCCACCACTAAATATACAAACAGCCTCAGAAAAATTATGAATGGGACTAGATTTTTCTTTCAATTATGATTACTACCCTCATTCACTAATGTAAACCTGACGATGATGCTGCTGGAGCATTGTCATCAGTGTTCTTAAAATATCCCACTAATCCCCCTATTCCGTATGAAACTGAAATCATGACTCTAGTAGAAAAAAGTATCATCTCATAATGATCTGTGTAATTATAATAAATTGTAACAACTAACAAAGATGAAAGGAGCAACGCCCCAGTTATCAATTGTTCGATACTGAAAATTTTAGAATATTTTTTTAAGAATAGGAAAGTCGAAATGTTACCCAAGGATAAACCAGTAAGCAATAGAAATGGATAATATTTTTGGAAAAATGGGATCAAAAGAAATGGTAGAGCCCAGGTTAAACCATTTATCAATTTTATAAGAAATGGCCAAGAAATACTTGTTGAGACCCGGTCTCGAAATACTTTTCGCATTGATAATATAGGTTTCAAAAAAAGTAATAACGAGACAGCAAAGCAGCCTATCCATATGATGTAGTAATAGAAATAACTGAAATTATAAACAAATACTATATGTGATAAAATCGAAGATAATCCAAACCACACAGATATAAAAAAAAATATGAATGAGAAGACCCTGGTCATTCACTTTAAAAAACTTCACAGAGTATATAATTTAATAAGGTAATCCTAAAAATATGTAACCTGTCAGAAAAAACATGAAGGCCTGTAAATTATGCAATAAAGTAAAATTTTATTCTATTAATTATTTATTTTCTGACACTTTGTGCAATGAGTGTTATATAATCCTGAAGGAAAAATCAGCCAAGGAAAGGAAAAATCATTCCATTTCCTAAGGCTAATTACTCCTGAACATATCCACACTTATTACAAAATTTAGAAGAATATTTGATTGTACCGCCACAATTAATACAGTATTTTTTTTCAATATCTCCAGATTGTTTAGTGTTTAAAGTGTTTTCATGTTGTGTAGAGTAAAAATCTGCGATAGCGCCAGTGGGTTTAAAGGTCTCATCTATGTCCGGAAGGTACCTAGAAGGAGGAGAGGACATCCCGGTCTTTGATTCGGATTTTTCTTCCAAGTATGAAAGTAGACGGGGAGTAGGTGTATCTGTTTTCGAATCTTTGATTTGTTCACCCAACCAAATCGCAAATTTTTTTAGCGTCATTTCAGGTGTGGAAAAGGTTAGAGAATGGGTGGACATGTAATCTTCAGTAGCCAATCGCCCATTAAAGATTTTCATAATATATACTAAAAAATTGTGTTTATTAATTATTGTGAATTGCCGCATTTATTACAAAATTTTGCTTGTTTTGGAATTGACGCAGCACAAACAATACAGTTTTTTTTCAACCCTTTTGAATCAGGTGAATCTTGCTTAGTAATTATTATATCTACTGGTTTATAGGTAGGAACTTCTTGCGGCAATGGGAAATCGTATTCTTCACTGGTGGAAGATGGAGCCGAGGGGTAAGTGGGATGAGAGGGGAGGAGGGGGGGGGGGAGGAGGATCCCGCATGACCGCCAGCAGATATAAAACCATCTACTCCAAAACCACCGCTACTACCAGTACCGCCACTACTACTACCACTATTCCCTGATCCGGATGGATAAGAGGAGGGAAAAGTAGAGGGTGAGGTAGAGGGTGGCGAGGTACTAGACCGTTCACCTTTGCCTTTTGTAGAACCAGTTTTATCGAGTGCTGTTTTAAGTTCGAGAATTACACGACACGCTAAAAAATTTAAGGCTGAAGAAGATACAAGGAATTCACCCATTCTTGAAAAATATTCATTACTTTCCATTTTTCCTTGTTTAAATAACTGAGTTGAATCAAAAAAAGATTCATAATTATCTTGAGTATCATTAACTAATTGTTTTAGTTTCTCGATTAAGAGACCCAGTGTATCCACTCCAAAGGACATTACTTGAAAATGAATAAGAACAAATTTAAATTTATGTAATTACTGCAACTATAGATAGCAATCTATGATAAAATTATACTTGACAATATTATCATCTTATAAAAATAATTCTGGGTGAAATAGTTGTGAAATTTTTAGAAGACAATTCAGATTTTGGGATAAATCCATTAGATAAGAAATACAAGGTATTATCAGGCAAAAATTTTTTTGTATTATGGTCTAGTTTAGGCATTGGATTACTGGTAATTTCCGCAGGATCATTTATCTCCTCTTCAAATTTATCAGAAGCAATTATTGCAATAATTGTAGGATCTATTGTAGGCTCGGTATTATTAGCCTTAGCAGGCAAAATAGGTAGTGACCATTCAATTCCTTCAATAGTTAGCATGAGACCAGCCTTTGGTCTGCATGGCTCATATTTTCTTACAATCTTAAATATCTTTCAATTAATAGGCTGGTCGACTTTTGAGATAACAATATTATCAAAAGCTGCAAGCATTTTTAGTAATGGATATATTGATTTTTATATTTGGTCGATCGTTTTTGGAACAGTAATCATCCTCTTTTGTATTTTGGGACCCTTAAAAATAGTTAAACAATGGTTAACCAAGTTTGCCGTCTGGGTCGTATACGGTTCAACAATCATCATGCTCATAAATATAATATTGGGTGCCAACAATCTAGATACAGCCAGTTTATTAAATTCAGGTTCTAGTGAATTTAGTTTTTTTAATTCTCTAGATTTAGTCATTGCTATGCCATTATCATGGCTACCTCTGGTCGCAGATTACAATAGGTTTGCTAAAAAAAGCAAAAATGCTTTTTTGGGAACATTTATTGGATTTTCAATTACAAACTGTCTTTTTTATGTAATTGGGCTCTTATTAGGCATTAGTGACATATTTGCAATACTACTTGCAATTCAAACCTTCTTTTACGGATTTGTCTTGCTGGTATTAATCGTAGATGAAGTAGATAACGTTTTTGCAAATATTTTCTCATCTGCAATGTCATTTAAGAACATATACAACAAAATAAATTACAAATATCTTGTTGTTTGTTTCACAATAGTAGGAGTAGTACTGTCCAATTTAATTCCAATTTATCAATATGAAAACTTTTTATTGATAATAGGAGCACTATTTGCCCCCCTTTTTGCAATTGTTTTGACGGATTATTACATCATAAGGAAGGGGCGAATATCTGTCGAGAAATTCTATGAAAAAAACAACAAGTTCAAAATATCAGCCTTTTTTTCATTTTTCGTTGGAAGTATTACTTACTTTATTCTCTCCCCTATTTCGCCGCTTCATGTAGAGGATTTTGCACTAAATATAGGTTCAACGATTCCAAGTATAGCAATTTCGATTTTAGTCTTCTTAGTAATAGAACTTTTAATAAAAAAAGTTAAATTGAAAAATAAAGAATATTCTACAGACAAGAAAATTGAGTAAAAAGATGATGTAAAATGTCGACGTTGAAAAAGAGAATAGTAATCCTGGGTGCAGGCTATGCGGGGATTTTTCTTAGTACTAACCTTTCATCAAAATTAAACAAGGATTCAAATGAAATAATACTGATAGATAGAAACAATTATCATCAGCTAATGCAAGAAATACATCTAGTAGCATCTGGTTTTAGAACTGCAGACCAATTGAAAATTCCAATCTCATCCTTAATTCAAGGGAAAAATGTACATTTTATTCAAGACGATATAAAGAGAATAGTTCCTGACAAGAGTCTTATATCTTTGAATTCAGGAGATATCAAATATGATGAATTGATAGTTTGTTTGGGATCTTCTACAAAATACTTCAATATACCAGGTGCTGATAAATACACCCTTCCTATTAGATCAATATATGATGCTTCAATTATTCATGATCACATTTCAAAAATAATTAATGAAGAAAATAAAAAACACAATATAGTAATAGTAGGAGCCGGGGCCACAGGTATAAGTCTTGGGAGCGCTTTGGCGGAGATGATAAATGCTTCACCAAATAAAAGCAATATTAAAGTAAACATAATCGAGGCTACCTCAACTATCTTACCTGGATGGGATATCAGAGTCAAAAATAGAACTGAAGAGATTTTAAAAGACAAAGGTATAAGGATTTTCCATAACTCACTTGTGGAAAGAGTAGAAGAACAGTACTCTATTTCTTAAGGATGGTCTAGAGATTAATTCTTCATTAATAATTTGGACAGCAGGAGTAAGAGGATATAACATAGATATAGAGCCTACAATCGACAAGACCAATGATGGTAGAATAATAGTTAATGAATATTGCCAAACTAATCAGTATAAAAATATCTATTCGATTGGTGATTTGGCAGCAATGAAAAACTCTAAAGGGACATTATATCCTCCATTAGCACAAATCGCAGTAAGGCAAGCACGTTATTTGGCAGACAACATAGCAGAACACTATATCAAAGGAAACAATCCAAAAGAAAAATTTGATTATGAAATAAAAGCTCAAATAATTTCTGTAGGGAGTGATGAATATGTTGGATTGTTAAATAATTATGTAGTGAGTGGAGATCTTGCAAAGATGATTGATGAATTTACCAAACAAACGTACATGAAATCGTTGAAGACTGGAGGGAAAAACATATCTGTCAATCTATATGAAAATGACTTTTTTTCGCAAGTGATGGCAGGTATAACCTTCGCTGGATTCACATTCTTTAAAGGTTTAGAAAAATTGGCATAATACTTTAAGATAATAAAAGATACTCTAATTTTTTCTCTCTTTTGTTTGCTATAATTAAGTGGCAATTCAAAAAAAATAATACAAACTTAGTTTTTCATTTATTTGGATTCAAAACTGAGTAACAATAGAATTGACTTCTATCAATATTAATATCAATTAATATCAATATCAATTTAGTATTTTAAATTCTCAAAAATCTCAAAAAACAGACAAAGAAAAAAATTGACTCGATGGATCTTTATGGATGTTTATGTTCATGTTCATGTTCGTGTCGATGTTCATCAGTGTGTAAGTGGGGATGTGAGTGAGACACACCGCCATGACTATGAGAATGATATATTTTCTTAAAGACAGCATATAAAGCCGTTATTCCAAAGGCCAAAGTAATAAACATGACGATGGTGGGACCAGATGAAGAATCCAAAAAGAAACTAGCATACATGCCACAAAAAGATGCAACCGATCCTATGATAATAGATAGAAATACAACACTTGAAAAATTATTTGATAACATCCTAGCAGAAATGGCTGGACCTACTATTACTGATGCAAGTAATGTTACTCCAATTGAAGACATTGAAACAATAATTATGGTAGCCAGGACAAATGAAAAAAGTAGTTCGATATATGAAGTCTTAATCCCACTTATTTTAGCACTTTCGTTATCAAAAAAGGAAAAAACTAAGCGCTTATGGAGGAAAAAAAAGAAGGCGCCTGAAAGCATTGTTACGAAACAATAATATAAAGATCTTGTTCGGTAATGGCCAAAATATTTCCAAATAAAAGTGATTCGAAATTCCTGGTATACCTATTTGTAATGCTTACTAGTAACACTCCAAAGGCAAAAATAGCGGTGGTAACCAGCCCTATTGCAGCATCAGGTTTAATTTTATTTCTTTTGCTTATTTCATATATCACAAAAGAGGCCAAGTAGCTCCAAATAATTGCTCCAACATAGTAATTCAAACCTACAATACTTCCCACTATTGCTCCTCCAAAAGCAGCATGTGAAAGTCCATGACCAACATAACTTAGTCCTCTTAAAATAATATATACTCCAGCTAAGCCACAAATACCCCCAAGCAAAACTGAAACTATAACTCCCTTAATAAAAAATTCATATTGAAATGGTAACAGAAGATCAATCAAATGATCTTCACTATTTTATTTTGTAATCTGAAAGTCCATATGTTTTTAAAAGGTTATCTTCTTTAAGAACATCTTGTGGATGACCTTCAGCAATTACATATTTATTAAAACAAATAACCCAAGGAGAACGATTAGCAATATGAGTTATATCATGAGTGGATAAAATTACAGTCATTCCATTGTTGCTTAGTGTTTTTAATATATCAAATATTTTTTCTCTTGAAACATAATCTAGACCCGTTGTTGGCTCATCCAAAATAAGAACATCAGGGTTTCTAATCAATGCCCTGCCCAAAAAGACACGTTGTTGCTCTCCTCCAGAAAGTGCGCGAATGTGTCGTTTTTCGTAGCCACTTAATCCTAATATTTTTAAAGTATCTTTTATTTGATTTTTCAATTTTTTATCTATCCATGGAAGATAACTTTTGTAGTTCCATGATCCCATTGCTATGACCTCTTGTACAGAAACTGGAAAATTCCAATCAATAGTTTCTATCTGTGGAACATATCCAACAGATAGGATAATAGAAAATGGAATCACAGTCATTACAAATGTACTCAATATCTCCATTCCAAGGTTCGTAAATTCCACATATTAGTTTTAATAAAGTGGTTTTTCCAGATCCACTAGGACCTACAATAGAAACAAATCGACCTTTTGGTATAGACAAATTAACTCCCTCGACTACAAAATCATGATAGGTAAATCCATAGGATACACCAGTTAATTTTAGATATTCAAAGGAGCCCATCTTAATGATAATCATTTGAGATGTTTATTAATATTTAATAAAAAAATTTATGGTGTGTATGTATTCTCAGGATTTATGTTAGATAGGCTGCTAGTATTTCCCCCTAATGGGATTATCATGTGCTCCATATTATCAAGCATCATTCCTACATACGTATGGTTAGGACTTGTTAAATCACCAGGAAGTGCATCATCTCTCAAGGTCTGTACTATATCTACACCAGCTTCTTTAGCTATTTGATCAGTAATTTTATTTGAAAAGACCTCTGATGCAAAGATGGCAGGTACCTTTTCAGCCTTTATTTGATCAATCAATTTGGCTATATCAAGAGGAGATGGTTCTGAAAAATCTGATGGTTGCACAGCACCAATCACGGTCATGTTATACCTTGGTGCAAAATATGCCCAAGAATCATGATAGGTTATCAATTTTCTATTTTCTGGCGGTACACTTTGTACGGCTGCTTTTATTCCTTCATCTAGCTGTTTTAGTAAAGCAATGTACTTTTCAGCGTTCTCTGTATAATAAGCAGTATTATTGGGATCCATCTCGATTAACTTATCTTTAGTTAAATTAGCAAACTTCATAGCATTTACCGGATTTAACCATAAATGAGGATTAGGATGACCCTGTTCTTTAGGAAAACTGAAATCAAATATCCAACCTGTTGAATTAATAGTACCATCAGCAAGTTTTAACAACTGAATGTCTGGCTTGTTCTTAAGTGACTCATTTACAACTTTTTCCATATTGTCCTCTAGAAACAATCCGTTAATGATAACAAGATCTGCATTGCTTAATTTTACTATATCAGATGGAACGGGTTCAAAGGTATGTGAATTTACACCCTCGGGTACCAAACCAGTCAGGTTTATCTTGTCTCCGGCTATATTTTTAACAATATTAGTTATTGGAGATACAGATGTAATGACGTTTAATGTTTTATTGGCTGCATAAACCGAATTCAGATTATTATCAATGCTTGTGGTGACCGCCAGCAAAGACAAAAGTATTGTAAATGTAGCTACAAACATTATTTTGGTGTTATTAAAAAAATTTTCTGACATTCTGAATCATTATAAATGATTTTATTAATTTTTTTAATAGCGAGTTATTGGTTTTGGGCCAAAAAATGCATTTATAGTAGTATAGAGGGCCTGCTTAGGTCATATCTTTCTCATTTTGCTAAATGAAACATTTAGAACATTTTTTCTTACTATTCTAACTATAGAATAAATAATGTCACGAATATCATAAACAAATGAGCCTAACAACCGGATCAATAAACCATTTTCACCGGGCAATTTTGTACATCCACCAATAGCTTCTTTTGTTCCAGACAAAATTTCTAGTATTTCATTTTGTATGATGTTTACTTTATCCTTAGGGGTTAGAATATAAACACTCCCCAGTATTTCATAATTATTTAATATTCCAAAAGATTGTATACTTTCCACCTTGGGTTCTATTTTTGCTACATCAATTAGTCTTAATTTATCATCTTGATTTACTGACTTGACTTTCATATAGCATATATCGTATTCAAAAGATTCATTGCTAGCAACCCTACCAGGTGTTAATATTTCAGAATAAATACAGGTAGCTTCATCATGAACCTTAATATTTGAAACTTGATAAAATCTAGAATCTCTAAATGGTATTATTTGATCAGGTATATATTCTAAGTAACAATCTTTATCAACATTCAAATTTATTATTTGAGATCCAAAGTTTTTATTCATCCTGTATATTCTAGTAGCACTTTGGGTAGTAACATGGGACTTGGCTGAATTAGTAAGTGTAATGTCAATTCTATACCTATCACCTTGTAAAATGCCTCCAGATGGAGAAATAATATAAACATAAGCCATCTCGGGAAATGTCTCTTCAAGATAAAGGGCACGTTTTATGCACAAAGGAACCTTGTAATATTGGTGTTTTATGGATGTTTTATGACTATCTGGATTATGTTCTAGACCAAGTTCTAAAATACCTAATTTACCTGATTGTCCTACTGCCAATTGTTCCAATGGATTATCGTAATTTAAAATTTCATCAGGAATATTTTCAGGAGTACAATAAGAAAGATTATACAAACTCATTGAAATCAATAAAAGATTAATTGATGGCTACCGATTTAGGAGGTGCATCAAATAATACGTTCTTTACGATTTGTTCTGCCACGGTTTTAACACCCTGACCTGTTTTGCTGTTAACAAAAACATATGGTTTATCATTTCGAACAATTTTGGCGTCTCGCTCCATGATGCTTAGGTCGGCACCTATGAAAGAGGCAATATCTATCTTGTTGATTACCAATAAATCAGACGTTTCGATTCCAAGTCCACGCTTTCTTGGATATTTATCCCCTCCAGAAACATCGATAATATAAATAAAATAGTCGGCCAACGCAGGACTAAAGGTGGTTGTAATGTTATCGCCCCCACTTTCAATAATTATCAAATCAAGATTGGGGTGCTTGGATTCCATCTCCTCTACAACAGATATATTAATTGAAGGATCTTCTCTCACTGCAGTATGAGGGCAGCCTCCTGTAGCAATGCCTATTACTAGATCCTCTGGCATTAACCCTTTTTCGGTGGCAAGGTTTTTTCTCATTCTATCGGCATCTTCTCTAGAAACAACATCGTTAGAAATAATTCCAACGTTATATCCATCATTCTTTAAAATAGGAACTAATTGTTCGATTAACATGGTTTTTCCTGATCCAACAGGTCCGCCTATGCCTATACGTGGAATTCTTGAAAGTGCCACAAAAAAATAAAGGAAAAAATCAAGTAATAAACATTTTTGAATCCATCTGTTCATGATGCATTTGAATTATATCAAGTTGAGGAATAAATTGCCACATACTATCAAGAGGTCTATTGATATTTTTTTTCACCGTTGATAGAATCACTGGTTTCATCTCATCTATAAGCATCTGCCCTTCAATATGCTGAAGAATACCCAATCTAAGGGCAGCTCCAATTACACTGACAACAAACCCATATAGCAACATCAAACCAGATCGCTCTTTAGTTATTTTCATAGAATTGCATCCCAAGGCGTATGATAAAGGATAAACTCCCTTTGCATGACCGCTCTTAATATTTTTTGAATAGAAATCCAAATATTCATCATTATGAATAAATGCAGAAACACATCTTAGGAACTGGATTCCTGATCTTGTTGAGGCCGAACGAGTTTCATCTACCAATCTCATAAAATAATATGTATTATCCAATTCTAATAACGACATAAAGTCTTTCTTTTGAATACAATTATACACATTACCTACAACACAGCAATCAGTAGGTCCTATTTGCTGTACAAGGTAGGCTTTGATGAAATCCGAAATCTCACCGTATGTTAGCTTTCTGTTTTTATCATAAAACAATAATTCCAGGCCATTTGAAGTAGTGTACAAACCGGTTGGAAAAAAAGAATCAGATAATTGTAAAAAACTTAAATCCGCAATGGATGGTATTGATTCGATATCCTTATCAGTGTGCATGAATATCAAATCCCTGATCAGGTTCAAAAATGAGTTGCTCTGAGCGAATTTCTATATAGTCTTTTAAATCTGACAACAATCTCAAGAATAGATTTATTTCATCGGGACTTTGAATAGGAAAAATTATATCACGATTTTCGATTTTTAATGGCCTATGTAAGTTTCCAATAGTATGTCCTACTTTTATTGCCACGTTAGTGAGTTCATCATCGTTGGCTTGTCATGCTCATGCTTATGTGTCATGGTCATGGTCATGCTTGTGTTCATGGTCATGGTCATGGTCATGATTATTGTGTAAATGGTTTTTAATATTCAAGATAGCCACAAGCTCAGGAGATAATTTTATGACTATCATTTTAGTATCATCAAGAAAAACTACATCACCGTCTCTAAGATGGGTTCTAGAAGGCAAAATAAATCCGATATCAGTTTCTTTGTCTGAAACCTTTCTCATTCTAACCTTCTCGGTTTCAGATCTCTGAATTACTACATTCTCGACGGTATTTTTTTTAACCGACTCTTCATATTTTTGATGTAATTGTGGATCTTTCTTTATGTTTCCTATAACAGTTGTAATGGTTAACATCAGATATCATATAGAGGTTAATCTTATCCATAAAAACAATTTCAAAATTTTAATCTTATTTTGAGCCAAGCTAAGATATTCGTCAAAACTATTTTCTGAGTAAACAGAAATAACTAGAAATTTATGTTTTATTATCTCTACTGACGTTGTTATCAAGACTTTCTAGATTATTTGTGTTGTTTTTTGGATCGAGATCTGGATTTGGATTCCTTATTTTGTTCACAGCGGTTATCATATTTTGTAAATTTTGAGTATAATCATACTTTCCGTAGTGTTTATACTTGCTAGGATCTAATTCGGCAAATACTAGTCCTCCATCAGATATTTCAATTTTTGAACCAACCTCAAATTTTTGAGCTACCACACATTGTCTTACCAAGTGATAAGGATAATCAAGATTGAGGTGAGATTTTGGATCTATCAAACCTGAAATCGAAGACAATTTTCCAAATTTGACAATTACATGTCTAATTTGCAAAGGGTCGATGATTAACATAGAATCATCAATATTAGATTTTTCAGTACAATGTCTAATTTGCAATAGTAATCACCTTTTTGAATCAGCAAGTGCTTGAGGATTGAGGTCGTCTGCAGCTAAATTCTTATCAATCCTTAAAACAGATTTGGCCATTTCGCCTGATGCTTCCAATGCCATTGTTTTTACTAAAACTGGATCTAAAACGCCTTTAGAAACCATATTTACAATTTCACCACTGTCGATATCAACTCCATAGCCATCCGGGGAAGCTTTAGCATTCATTACTTTTTCTAAACCGTTAAATCCGGCATTTGTTAATATTTGTCTCATAATACTTTCGAGTGCAGATGTTACCACTTCTAGGCCTACTTGCTCCAATCCACTGAGTTTGAGTTTTTTGATTTTTTCAATAATATGCAATTCGGCAGCACCACCACCTGGAACAATTCCGTAATTTAATGCAGCTTCTGCAGCATTGATTCCATCAATTGTTGATCTCCATCTCTCTAACGATGTTTCCTTTGTAGAACCTGATATCAGCACAGTGATGATCTTCTTTCCTCTGCCATTTTCCAAATATATTATACCGTTATCCTCATCCTCGTATATTTTCTCAGAAACACCAAGGATATCTTTATTTTTTAGATCATCTAGTGTTCGCACTGGTTTTGCGCCCGTATATCTTGACAAATATTCTATTTCTTCATTTGAAATGTGGACCGCAAATAATCCCTTTGATACAAAAAGATCTTCGACTATTTGATCCACTTCAGGTGAAGCTATAAAAAGAGTATTTGCTCCCGTTTCAACTATGGTATCAACAATTTTTTTTGATTTTTCCAAACGATCTTTTTCCATAGTAAGAATATCTTGATATTTGCTATTTTCTTTGATCCATGACTCTTTTACGGGTTTTAAATCCAATCTCAAAATTAGAATTTTCGAATTTTCAACTTTGCTGGGAAGTTCTGGATCGATTCTTTTTCTTTCCAAAACAATGCCATTAAAAATTTTATCCTCAATATCTACTCTTCTTATAACCTGTACTGCCTTATCAAAATCATATAATCCGTTGTAAATTGCATCTTTTCCTACAGTACGTAACGCATTAACTACCAACGTATGCAATACTCGACCATCCAATTTTGATGACAAGCTCGTTTTTACGATTTGATCGAGTTCAGGAGCATCAAGGTTGATCTTTATGGCACTTTTTTTTAGCAATTCGCAAGAATGTTTTATACCACTTTCAATGCCTTCAACGACCTTAGTAGGATGCACCGCAAGTTCACGAATTAATCTTTTACCTTCTTTGATCATCTCAGCTGCCAAAATTACAGCCGTTGTTGTTCCATCGCCTACTTTTTGCTCCTGTCTTTCTGCAATTTCTACTATCATTCTTGCGACAGGATGAATTGCTCTCAATGAAAGTAATATGGTAACACCATCATTAGATACATGTCTATTCATTGATTGATCGATCAAAAGTTTATCCAGGCCTTTTGGTCCTAGGGTGGTTCTCACCGTTTCAGCTACGGCCATTACCGCGTTTGAATTAGACTCTAAAGCATTGAATTCAATATTTTCAGCAATTGGTTTCCAAACTCCAAAATTTTGTGGTGAAGACATATTTTCTAAAATTAAAGACCAAGAGATAAATGTATCAGAAATATTAATGCTGAATAGAAATTAAAGCAAGATAAACTTTAGAAAGAAAAAAAGATAGTTGGAAGTGGTTGGGAAGAACCCTTATGCCATAAAGTATCTTTGTGCTAAAGTTAGTTCCTTTGCTGGATCAACAGTAGCGATCTGCCCGTCAATCTTTACTTCATATGTTTCATGATCTACAGTAATTTCTGGTGTTTTATCATTCCACAGCATGTCTTTCTTTCCTATACTTCTGCAGTTTTTAACAGCCAATGTAGTTTTTTCTAATCCTAGTTTCTGAGGAACGCCAAGCTCTAATGATTTTTTTGACATGAAAGTAAAAGAAGTCTTCTTTACAGCACGCCCCATTGCACCAAACATTGGTCTATAAAAGACCGGTTCTGGTGTTGGCAAAGAAGCATTTGGATCACCCATTATAGACCAAGCAATAAATCCACCTTTAAAGACCATTTTTGGCTTTGCAGCAAAGAAAGCATTGTTGTACATGACTATATCAGCATACTTTCCTACTTCAAGGGATCCCAGATAGTCTGCGACACCATGAGTTATGGCAGGATTAATGGTTGTTTTTGCAATATAGCGCTTTGCTCTTAAATTGTCGTTGTCTCCTTCCTCATCTTTTAGTTTTCCTTTCATTTTTTTCATTTTGTCGGCAGTTTGCCATGCACGAATTACAACCTCTCCAATTCTACCCATAGCTTGACTGTCTGATGAATACATACTAAGAACTCCCTCATCATGCATTACATCCTCGGCTGCTATTGTTTCGGCTCTAATTCTAGAGTCTGCAAAAGCGACATCTTCTGCAACACCAGGGTTAAGATGGTGACAAAACATGAGCATATCAAGGTGTTCATCAATAGTATTGACAGTAAATGGTCTTGTAGGATTGGTTGAGGAAGGTAAAACGTTTTGTTCTGCTGCGATGGCAAGTATATCTGGAGCGTGACCACCACCTGCTCCTTCTGTATGATAGCTGTGGACAACTCTTCCGTCGATGGCATTAACGGTATCCTCTAAATAAGCACATTCATTTATGGAATCAGTGTGTATTGCAACTTGAACATCAGTTAAATCAGCCGCACGAAGTGATGCATCCAAAACAGCAGGAGTAGTTCCCCAATCTTCATGATCTTTTAGTCCACAAACACCGGCTTCGATTTGTTCCATTTGGGTGGCTAACGATGGATGAGAATCATTGCCTTTGCCTAAAAATCCATAATTCATTGGAATGTCCTCTACGGATTCTAACATCCTACTAATGTTAAATGTACCTGGAGTACATGTGGTAGCATTAGTACCATCTGCAGGACCAGTACCACCACCTATCATGTTACATATACCATTACTGATTCCATCTATGTACTGCTGAGGAGAAATCATGTGAATGTGGGTATCAAAATGTCCTGGAGTACAGATTGTATGCTCACCAGCCGTTGCCTCAGTACATGCAGATACGATTAGGTTTCTATCAACACCATCCATTACTAATGGATTTCCGGCTTTTCCGATACCTGCAATTTTACCATCTTTAATACCTATATCACCCTTCACTATCCCAATCACAGGATCAAGCACTACAGCATTCGTGATAACATAGTCCAAAGCACCGCCTGCACTGGTAACACCAGGTGTTTGAGCTAGACCATCTCGAAGTGTTTTTCCTCCTCCAAATACACATTCATCTCCATGGGATATGAGATCCTTTTCAATCTCAATTAAGAGATCTGTATCACCTAAACGAATCTTGTCGCCTGTAGTTGGACCAAAATGATCAGTATATTGTTTTTTTGTTACTTTTAAGACCAATAATATCCTCTCCTAATTACCCATTCCTTTAAAACCAAAGAATTTGGCTTTTTCAATTGCGGATTTCTTTATATTTGATGACTTCATACTTCCATTTGTTAGACCATTAAATCCAAAGCAAACTTTTGAACCCCCTAATTCACACAATTCAACTTCCTTTGTGTCACCTGGTTCAAATCTTACTGAGGTGCCAGCTGTTATATTTAATCGATAACCAAATGCTTGCTCTCTTGGAAAATCAAGAACTTTGTTGATTTCAAAGAAGTGTGTATGAGATCCTATTTGACATGGCCTGTCACCAGTATGTTTTACAGTAATCTTTATGGTTTTTCTGTTTTCGTTGCAAAGTACATCGCCTTCAGATAAAATATATTCTCCTGGAATCATTATAAATTAAAACCTCCGTTTAAATTCAATTTAGAAATAATTTTAATTGTCATTCATAACTCACCTATTGAACTGGATCATGAACGGTAACTAATTTTGTCCCGTCTGGAAATGTAACTTCCACCTGTACTGTATGTATCATCTCAGGCACTCCCTCCATAACATCCGCTCGTTTTAAAATATTTCTTGCAGACGTCATTAATTCTGCGACTGATTTTCCTTCTCGTGCTCCTTCTACAACAAAATTGGCTATATAAGCAATTGATTCAGGATAATTTAGTTTTACTCCTTTCTGTTTTCTTCCCTCGGCAATTTGTGCTGCCGTCCATATCATCATTTTTTCAATCTCTCTTGGGGCTAACATCATGTTTAATTCACATATAACAAACCTAGTGAGTTATTTTAAAATTCAAAATAATAATCAATATATATGAACAATTACAATTATCAAATATTTAGTCGATGTCGACTAAATCGGATGTCATTAGTCAGAAATTTTAACAGGTAAACACATCTTTAACCAATAGAATGTTTTGTCGTAGGGACCATTTTTTCCAGTCGGGAGTCTGAATTCATATTTTTCTTTCATTGTATGAATGACAAGTACATTTTCATTTATAGCAGTGCCAAGCATATTAGAAATCAAAGTTCTGGTATCAGGGTAAAATACCATTTTTTTTATATCCGGGTATTTGATAGAAACTTCGTTAGACGTGTCCGCTGCTCCTGCTCCCTGCTGTCTACTGAATCGTGTTCTTTAGAAATAAATGAATCCTTTATCTTAATATCAGAGTATTCTATTTTTTCAGACAGAACATAATAAAGATACGGTCCAATTCCAGCAACAAAACCCGGATCTGTCAGTTTTCGTAACACATTTTTTTTAACCATGATAATTCTAGTAGGGGTAAATGTAAGAAGATAATCAATCTTCATGGGTTTGCTTTTAATATAACCCGAAAGCCTCAACACAATAGGTTCAATATTTTGAGCAAGCATTAAATCATAAAACTTCTTAATTTTTTGACTATCTGACATTTTTGAATCAGATTTGATTTTTTTCAGATTTATCTCAAGCTCGGACACTACAGTAGTAAGATAAAAGATGTAAAATATTACTTTAATTGAATGATTTTAAAATAACAATTAGGTCAAGGCAGGAAAATTCAAGAACAGATAGAACAAAAGAAAATGAAAAATTAATGGCGCTGCTGATCGGTTGGTGGGTTGGTTGGGTTAGTCTTGAATAAAACTAGACTATCCTGCCCTAGACCAGCCTATCCCTGCGGGTATGTTAGTGAATCCGAAAATAGCAATCATGTAAACCCATGCAGTGAATACAAATGGCCCCGTAAGTGCAGGTAATCCCCACTGACCAAAGAACTTTTGGAGCGCAGGCATTACCACCACGGAACAGGTTACTGTGGCAAGGATCGCCAGTAAGAATGACTGTGGAGTAAGAGGCACAAAACTAGTTAATGCAATCATAACCAGTACCCTGATTAAACCCGTGCAAACCAATCCTAGTCTCATGAGTAGGCAACTTCATCAATATAGATAAAGCAGCACCAATTGCTGATCCTATTAAGGCCATAACTCCAGCAAGATATAACGGCGAATATTCATTCCATCCTGATGTATACGCATTTGTAAACCAAGCTCTATCTTGAACACCAGCTATTGCAGGTGCCAATTCAAATGCCAAAGTCAGACCTACGACCCAGAAAACACCAGTCTTCCAATTCTCCACAAAGGTAACCTGAGATACACCTTTGAGAGTGGCAACGATGAATTCTTTGGCGGTCCATTTGAATTTTTCAGGTGGGAGAGGATTATCACTTCCGGGAATTTTGTCCTCTTTAACAGCAGGAGGTACTTCAGGCCAAACATCATATCCATATCGTTTACTCGCATACATCATAGCCCAAGTAGTGAAGATAAACGAGGATGTAAATCCAGGGATTGCCACAGCATTAGTAACGCCGGGTGCCTGTGGACTAAATATATCGCCCATAAAATGTGAAAACGCCATCCAAGCTACTGCAGTTATGACTGCTCCAAATATCGAGAGTGTCAATGTCACCCTGTTGGCTTTTACAAATGGTCCAGACCAGAATGCCATTCCGGTTAATATCGAATTATACCCAAACAACCCAAAAGTAACTAGTGTATAATCGGCACCCAGTAGTAACGCAGTTCCTGCACCAATTAATCCTGCAGCTACCATCATGATACCTGCTTTGCGCGAAGCTAGTAGGACACCTGCAAGAATAAAAATACCAGTTACCGGCGAACTAATCAAAGGAACTTCAGAGATGCCATTAAACAGTATATAGAAGAAATCTACAAAAGGGTCTCCTGACGAATATGTTGGTACTCCCATACAAGGATTTTGTACAGGTATAGTTTAACGATTTGTATTAAATATCAGTTTATTAATCAAGTAAAACCCATTAATCTCATAATTTAGTTTAGCAATAATACGGGTTTGTTTGATTCAGAAAGAATTTTCCTTGTTACATGCCCAAGATCATCAGAATTTCCTAACCCTATTGTTCCAAGAACTATGAAGTCTACATTTAAGTCATTGGCAGTTTTAATAATTTTGTTAGCAGGATCCCCTATTTTCACAACTCTTTCACATCTTTTAGAATTCTTTATAAGGATACTAGATAACATTTGTCGTCCTTCTTTCTCGACTCTTTTAATTAGCTCAGTATCGTACTCAGTATTTTGTTCGTAGTCATCAGGCCATTCAATTATATGTACCACATAAATTATAGAGTCAGCTTGGAAAGCATGACTAGCATAATCTAATGCTCTTATTGAAGACATGGAACCATCAACAGCGACTAGAATTCGCTTAAAACTTGTATTGATAGGGTTTTCAGAGGGATTGTTTTTGGGTATAGAAAACCTATGGTCATAATTTCTAATTTGAAACTTTGATCTGATAATAAATAGAAGATTTGATAAAACAATTGAAATTTCTCGTTTTGATTCAATAATCGGTTTTACTATAAGAAAACAAGCTGCAGATATCGTCCAGACAATACTTAGTAATATCCAAAACAAGAAAAACTCGTAGGAAAATATATACCCAGAGAAAAACAATGGTAATGGCCAGATCACAACCAAAATGAGTGTAAAAAAGATTCCGTATTTGTACCCAAATATAGTTCTCTTCTTTAATAACGATTCATCATTATCTTCTTTTATCAAAGATCTGATTCTTTCCTCTACAACTACGATCCGCTGTTTCGTAATGTTGAAATTAAAGTTCTAAACTATAAATAATTAGATCAATTATTTCGTAATATTAAATCAATGATAGATTCCATAGACGAGTTAATTCTTTCTGCTTTGAGTAGGGATGCCAAACAGGATTTGAATGAAATTTGGGATTTTTTAAGGAATTATGGACATAATTTAAGTTTGGAGGAGATAGATTCTCGCATAAAAACACTTGAAGATGAAAAAATAATTTCAAGATATACAATTTCTATTGACACCAAAAAAGTACGACATAGAATAATTAGAGTAGTTTTGGTAACTTTTAGGCCCTCACAGCACCTGGCAAGTCGAATAGAAGGATTAAAGAAGTACCTTCAGGACGCCCCGTTTGTCTTATTTTCAGGAAAAACAAGAGGTGGATATGACTGGATCACAATTCAAGTATTTTCATCGCCCGAAGTTGCTGACGAGGAGAGCGATATTTATAGAAACTTGTTTGGAGATATAATCCAAACTTACGAAGTATATGATTTTTCTCCAATAAAGGAACCTACATTTAACGCTTTTACCTATACAGATAAAGAATATAAAAAATTCTTGAATGAATGGATGCCTCCATTTCTTGGAAGATAATAGAAGATAGAAGATTCAAATAATTATTTCGGATTATTTAGATATCTTGCAGGTTTAGCTATTTTCAAGTTTTTAAATCTAATTGTATCATCGATTAACGAGTGAATTTTAAGACGCAAGTCCATCAAAAAGCTTAAGATATCTGTACTTTGATTTGGTTCAAAATTTAGCTGAACTTCCTCTATTATACTATCTAGTCTAGCAAGAGTAATTTTTAATGCAAGGGAAGTTTTCTTTGTTATTTTGAGTGTTTTTATATTCTTAAAATTAATATTTTCGTTTGCAATTAATTCCAAGTCGTCACCTGAAATACCTTGTTTGGAAAATACAGCTTTTACTTCTCTAATTTGTCGAATAGTTAATTCATTTTCTATAATATGATCTGTAAAATGAATAATATCATTTGGTGAAAAAGTAGTTAATTCCAAGGCTTGGCTTACACTCAATTTGTTTAGCATTATTTTTTCTTTGACATCCTGTGGAAGTTTTAAAAGTTGAATCCTGTGTGAAACATACTCCTCACTTTTACCTATTTTTTTAGCCAGTTCTGTAACACCTCCCCAGCCCAGGTCTTGGACATATTTCCTAAAAGCCTCTGCTTCCTCAAGTGCACTCATCGATTTTCTCTGAATGTTTTCCGTTAATTGAATTTCAAATGCTTGTTTGTCATTCATTTCCCTTATTTTGCATGGAATATGACGCCACCTAAGGGATTTGCATGCATAAAAGCGTCTATGACCAGCAACTATTTCAAAGTTATTTTGATATGGACGTATCAAAATGGGTTGTAGTAACCCATGCTCTTTGATACTCGAAACGAGTGATTCTACTTCTTGATAATCATTAAATTTATCTCTAATTGAAAACTGTGATGGGCGAATCATTTTTATCTCTATATGTTCCACTATACTGGTATCGAATGCATGCATAAATTAAATAAAATAGTCTAATACTTATACGTTTTCATCTCATCTCTTGAAATCTTATACAAAATTTAAATAAAATTGTAAATATCATAATTTAATAATTCATGCTATAAATTATCTTTATATCACATTTATGTTAGTATATTAATTAAACCTTCGATAAATAGTGTTTTGATTATTTTAGAAATGTCTTTGCAAAGTCCAATTCGATATGAAAAAGATGAATGTTTCCTTTATAACTAAAACAATCAAACATTTAGTTTGATTCTCGATATCTTGTATTTCCTCTTTTTTAAAAGAATTCAAAAAGGACATTACAATTTCGCATATTCCCATGGGAACATGTATTCTGTTTCTTTTAATAAAAGACAAAGACCATAAAATCTACATGCAATGATGCAGAAAAGGTCTCCTTGTGTGACGGATGAATAAATTAGATAAATAAAACTCAAGATGCATCAATCCACCTTTTTGCACAATATTCCTAACATCATCATGTACTGTAGGATAGTCAGTTCCAACTAGGCAGGCAGGAAGAAGAAACCTACAGCAATGATAACATATACAACTGTCACCGTAACTCCTTCTAACCAATTAATGATTCCATCACGAGATATGTAGCCTATTATCATTATTCCTAATAATATGCTGATGAGCTCAAATAAAGTAAAATCTAGAGTAAAGTGATGACCCGATATAATCCCAATTATAACTAAAAGTGGCACTACAAACAAGGCAAGTTGAGTTCCCGAACCGATTCCTATATTTAGAGCTAGATTCATTTTTCCCTTTAGTGCGAAAGCGATAGCACTTGAATGTTCGGCGGCGTTTCCCACTATACCTACTGTTACCGCACCTATGAATAATTCAGTTAATCCTAATTTTTGCCCCACTGCTTCCACAGAATCAACCATTATTCCACTTACAATTGCTATTCCTGCTACAGCAAGCAAAAGATACAATAAGGATCTTTTTTTACTCCATCTTTGCTTTTTACTATTTTCTTACTCACTATCTTTTTCTTCTTTACTAGTAGAAGATAGAACTGGTTTTTGTAATTTCAAAGTAAATATAATGCTAGCAATATAAATTCCAAGTAAAAAAGCCACTACGTCGCTAGCCAGCTACAAGTTCAATGGGTTTTCATTATTTGTTTGTAACAAGTAAGAAACCGAGATAACAGTTGGTATAGTTAGTCCTACCACGGACAACAATAGCAAAGTCGATTGTAAACCTACCCCTTCCTTATCAAATCGCTGTTCTCTAAACCTAAAAGCACTTATCGCACTGCTTAAACCAGGAATGAGCAGGATGTTAGCAAGTATACCACCTATCATTGTACCTTTGAAGAGATCAAAAAGGCCCTCGTTGATAGACACTATTCCAACAATAATCTCAGTCGAATTTCCAAGAGTTACCATTAATAAGGAACCAATTGTTATCCCGTAATACAAAGGCTTTCAGTAGAATCACCAATCATCTTTGAGAGTGGAATTAATGCTATCGCAGAAACAATAAATTGGATCATAATATCCGCATTAATTAATCGCAAAACAATAGCAATTGGAATAAATACAAGAAATATGTATAATAATGAAGACTTTTTCCCTTTTTTGAATTTCAAACCCCATCTCCTGAATTTGAGTATTTAGCTCTAATACTTAGAGATCAAGGATTAAGGTTCATCTGAGATCTTAAATCCATCACTTGTTATTATATTTTCAATGTGATAAGATCTTACTGCTACTAAAAACAGAAATCTAAAAATTGTTTTAGACTATTCAAATATAATTTGATCGATCAAATTATATTGAAATTCATTGCCCAAACGGCGGGGTTAGTGGATAGATACCAACCTGGTCTGAATATGCTGGCTTTGGATCCTTATCATCTTTTGGTTCCATAGTAACAAACAGATCAGTATATGTGTATGGATAAACTTGTGTAGATTCTAAACCAAAAGTTCCATCCTCCTTCACCATGCCAACAGTCAACGGATATTGAGATGCACCGTAGTTTCCATCATAAAGCCATACTTCAAAAACTTTACCTTCTGGGGGATCGTAGTTCACCACTCCTTCTATATCTAGTGAGTGACCATCGGATTTGATATCTACCAACCCGAATACATCAGCTTGACGCCCAACTATTATTCCGGATTGATCAGTGGTTAGAGCGTAGCCGTTTGTTACATAGACTACGCCAATTAACAATGCTATAGACATATATAATATGGTTATTCTTAGCGAAAACATCTACCGACTAATAAATGGTTCTTGTATATAAAGATTGAAGGGTGTTTCAAACTTATCTATTTTTCTAATTTAGAAGACCAAAAAGAGTATTAATCGTATTAATAGTAACTATCATTTTACATTCATATTATACAACAACAAACTATACTCAACATGATATCAAAATAATAAAAGGTATTTGCATAATTTGATAGGGTTTTTTCTTGTGAATATATACTAGAATTAAGACATTTATACTTGTTCTTGTAAGAGGAGTTATGAAATCATACAGTCGTAATACAAAAAAAGCAGGGATCGCTTTTAGTATTGCCATTTTAACAGTATCCATAATGCTAGGCAATGGTGATATGTTATATCAAAATAAAGCAGTAGCACAAGTTGATAATTCCACTGTTATTCAAGAATTTAATGGAAAGCTTGACCAAATACAGACAAAATTTAGAGAGTTTGTCGAACAGAATAAGATCAATACAACGTCACTAACTTTACCCAATAGCAGTAGTATATCCGAAGCTTTACAAAAATTAAATTCAACTAAAATACTTGAAGAAGTATCTAATGCATTTAACAAAGCTTTAAGCGAAGCAGGGATTACAAATACAACTGAAGGGATGAAGGATAAATATGGTGGAGATTTATCCAAGCTCGTTCAAAAGTTTGAAGAGATAAAAGGTAACTCAACAAATTAGTCTTCAAAACTCTTTTTAAAAAATATTTGAGTATATTATATTTTATTATAATAAAGTACTCGTTTGTTTAATTAAGTAAATAGTAGTTCTAGAATATAGTGTTAATATTAAGTAGATGATAATAAACTATTTACTTTTTAAAACTTGCCAATATTTTTATAAACATGTCATGGATTTTTTGGACTCAATATTTGAGAATAGATCAATGAAAAATGCTTGAATTCTTTCATATAACTAGGAAAACAGAAAATCTTCACAGAATATGTCGTTACTAGTAGTATTACTACCATCGTTATAAATCAATTTTTTTAGACATTCCAGGTATTGACCATTAGTCAAAAAAATAAAGGTTCTTAGCTATTTATAATCGGATAAATTGACGCTTTTCTTATTGATCGTGTCATTGTCTATCATGTAGACATATGGTTTTTTATTTTATTTTATTTTAAACTTGAGGAAAGACTTGATTAATCAATTGTCCTAAATGATCGGATTTGGGCTTATTCATTACTCTAATATTATCAATTGATGGAAAGAATTTGATTATGCATTCTTAAGACGCTTTTGGTAGCTTATTCTCAATATTAGAAATACTGGTGAAATAGAAATTGGAATTATAACAGCAATATCATAAGATAGAAAAGATACGATCAGAGTTATAGTGTATACGATAGGGATCACACTAACCTGAATCAAGAAATATCGGGCTTTATGACCTAAAGTCTTGTGTGTTTTAATAATACTCACCAATGTAATTAAAAGTAGTCCAGCCAAGATTTGAACAATACAAGAAAAAATCAAGGCATTTTCATTTCCTAATTGCAAGAGCCCTATTAGAGAAACAGGAGTAAGAGTTACCGTTACCAAAAATATTAGAGAAATGAAAATGGTGACATCTTCCAAGTTCTCTGTATAGTCTAAAAGTAGAGTAAATCTTGACCAGTAAAAAAATACAACTATAAAGCTGCATATGTATGCTACAAGAGCATGGAAAAATACATCTGAATCAAAAAAACCCCGGTTCGGAAGTTGCTATAGTGGCAAGATTATAAACAAGCAGTACAACACCTACAATCAGCACTGAATCACTGAATGACCTTAGCCTGTCAGTTGTAAGGAATCCTTTCATTGCCCTGTCAATATCATGTTATGAACTTATTATAATCATAATTGTAAGTTGTATCATTAGGTTTTCAAAAATTTGAAATTGAATTAGTAGATCTTTTTGCTCAATAGCTGAAGTTAAGTGAAATATTGTTACTAGTTCCTGTTGAATCTTAAGGAAAAGTTTTCATTATTTCATACTTTTGCCTTGCTAATAAAATATTTCTTGACATATTTAGAATAAAAGGATATAATTTGTTGTATCAAAATCCACTAACAAATAGAATTTTATGAATTTCTTTTTACATATTGTTATCGACAAGCCTAAGACAAGTCACATTGTTTTCATACTTGTCTTAGACGAGATGCTATATTTGGTATCAAAATACCAAACAAGTAAGCCAAACTTACACCTAACAATGTTCCTAACACTCTTTCATCAAAGTGATATTCAATATTAGTAGATGTCGGATCACCGTACAGCACTGACCAAAAAACCAAAAAGGTTGTAAATGCAGGTGAGATATACCAACGACTTGAAATTGTAGCTGATGCTGTAATTAATGAAACTGCACAAAGGGATGCGATAGCAATTGGTGGTAGACTTTGACTCAAGAGCCAAGAGGCTATCAGAGCGCCCACAAACACTGAAATTGCACGCCCTACGCTCCGCAATTTCTGGATATCTTTGCGTGGTCGCATCACAAACAATGCGGCTCCAACAAGCCAACCAATATGATCAAATCCTAATGCAAAGCCTATAGTAGTTGCTGTAGCAGCCATCAAGCCCAGTCGTAAGCCATAATTTCTCGACTGTACGCGACTCATTAATGGTATCTCAGAAGGTTGTTGTGGTTTATGCTCTTTAAAACATAAGGACCATCCATAAGCAACAACAGAGCCTATGATATAGAGCAACGCTAGTGGGATTGAATTAGCAAGTCCTTGATAACTGAGTCCAACGCCTGCAAGTGGCAAACAGATTGTTAATGCTACGGTACCGAATGATCTTCTAGATAAAAGTAGTGCTGCACCAAATGCTAGCAAGAACATACCCGGGATTGCAACTATGGCCCATTGTGCCATAAATGAACCCAACATTAAGAATACGCCTATAAGTATTCCAACAACAATTATCTTTCGACGCTGTTTACGTGTTGGAGGTAGACCCATAATTGAAGCAGGTAATGCCCCAAGAAGCAATGACAATCCCGCTTCGACATGACCGGTGGCGATAATTATTACAGGAATAGCCGCGATCACAGCGGTAAAACGAGCATTACGCCAACTCCATACGAGATTGTTACTTTTCATTGCCGCTGCTTCTTTCTAAAAATTATATTTATTATAGATTGCTTGCTATAACTTATGTTTAATGCGATTTATAATAGACGTCTTGGTTTATCATCTCAACGATTAATCCCAAACATGAAATCAATATTTAACAAGGTCTTTAGATCATGTTTTTGTAGGATTTTCCAATCATAAACTATCAATGACGACTTTTTAATTATCATACTATCCAACTTTAATCACATAATTTAATCATCATAAAGCATTTTTGTTTAATTTCATTTCTGTTTGTTAGGAAAAAAATATAGATCTATAACAATTTACTACGTTAAAGTTAATATACAATACTGATTTTAATACTTCAATGAAAATTAATACCATCTTTTTGTTGACTGTTGTTGGAGTGTTTGCAACTTTTTCATTATTTACAATGTCGACCACCACCAACTTCAATGCAGCATTGCTCAATCTAATGAAACGGCAGTTGCTCCATCTAATGAAACGGCAGTTGCTCCATCTAATGAAACGGCAGTTGCTCCATCTAATGAAACGGCAGTTGCTCCATCTAATGAAACGGCAGTTGCTCCATCTAATGAAACGGCAGTTGCTCCATCTAATGAAACGGCAGTTGCTCCATCTAATGAAACGGCAGTTGCTCCATCTAATGAAACGGATAGCAACCCAGATTTCTATGCAAATTTCACAAATCCAGTTATGGTTTCGAATTCTGCTGCAACAGGTAATGCAACCTTTACTCTTGGAGACGGCTCAACTACGATGTACTTTGTAATTACCGGGAACGGACTCGGGAACATTACTCAAGCTGTTATATTACAGAGTACAGGTGGCCGTACTACAGATTTGGTTCCGCTTTATTATGCACCAACTTCGGGATTAATTACCACAGGTTCTGGAACTGCTGATGGGAATTTCACATCTGCTAATTTCGTGGACGGACTTAAAGGAAAACCAATGTCAGATTTGGTCAAAAAAATTCTTGATGGAGAGATATATCTTGCAATAAAGACAGTTGATTTTCCACTTGGTGAAATTGCAGGAAAACTAGTAACCAGTAAAGTGAGATAAACTCCAAACATTTTTTTTAATTATTTGCAATTTGAGAATATCAGGTACATAATGCAGCTCTTTTGCAAATGATATCGATATAAATTTCTATGATTATTTTTTTATTATGATCTTGATTTAATATCGATTTTATTCTTTCATGATTCAGACTAAATCCCCATATTTATGAGGACATGACTCAACAAACGGTTATACTCACTAAAGAAAAAGAGTTGCTGGTTTTCATTCTTTAGAACCAGATTTGAAAGAATGTATTAATGTTGCAAAGTTTAATATTAGTTTATCTTGATAAAAAAAGATTTGAAACATTCAAGAATCATTTGAAGCTAGTCTTAGGAAATGTTTTTGTTTTTTTTGGAATAATTAATGGTCAGAATCTCATCATTTAATGGAAAATAAATACACATGATATAATAGTAAAACAAACTAATTCTAAATATTATTTCAAATTTGGTTGGGCTTAAAGTAAGTGAATGTATGAATAAATAAAATGAGATAGGTTATTTGTTCATTAATTTCGAAGAAAAGAAATTAAATTGAAATTAAAGGTGATTAAGTGAGTTTACACCCACTAAATCACTTCTAATTTTGTCTTTTTGGCAATACTAGCCTTTTGTTGGTTTTGGTAATGACAGCCTCGAACCAGTGACACCAGCGACAATGATTTGGATACCGACTATCAGTAGTGCTATAGATATCAATATACCTGCTATAACAGCACCCCATATTGGAGACACCATTATTAGTATGGCTATTATGATGCTGAATATACCTGCTATGATACCGAATACTCTTGATCCTCCATGCATGGATCTGCCAGCCAAGCTATGAACTATTCTAGCTATACCGTCACAGAACAGTGCAATAGCAAGTACAAACAGCAAGAATACAGTAGAGCCTAGAGGATATGCCACAACAATACCTGCAACTATAAGGACAATAATCCCAAGACCGATTGTACCCCACCTAGATGATCCCGGAGCTGGACTGAAAATTCCGATTAAAATTCTTTCAATTCCTACAAATATCAAAACTATGCCAAGTATATAAACAACAGTGAAAGTTGTGATTGCAGGGAAAAATAGAGCTATCATTGATCCGACAACAGCTATTATTCCTAAAACAATCTGTACTGCACGCATCCATCCTGGAGACTTTGTTTCAGATAACGTCATACACTATTGAATAATGTCTGCTTATATAAGGGTTAAATAACAAGTAACAATGTTAATGTTCTTTTATATTGTTTATCTGCAATATATGGTGCCGATCTATTCAGTTAGATAGTAAATTAATAATCATTGTACGACTGCTATTTAATTTTATTCATAATATGGATCAATTGTCAATGATAAAATTCTTTTTTCGTGGTCCTTTATGGATCTCGATATTTAGGATTAGAAATGGGGAATAAAAAATAGAGATAGATCCTTATGGATTTAAATTCACCTATTTTCTGGATAGGTTGTTTCTATAGTCCGTTTTGTCTATAATAGTCTATAATAGTCTATGAAAGTCAAGAAGAATCATAACCAAGATTACAGAAAACGGACCAAAATCCTAGTCATACCTTTTAAAAAAATTAACAGATTGTAATGGCATAATAAAATATACAGTATTGATAGTATTAGCATTCTAAACAAAGATACAGAACAGGTATCAAAATAACGAAAGTGATCGATTAATGTACGACAAATGGAGTTATTTAAAGAGCAAAAGGAATGTGATTTCTATTATCCATTTCAGTTTAGTGATAAAAACAACAAGATAATCACATCAAAAGTAATCAAATAGAAGGTATGCAACAGCAAATTGTTCATAACACCAGTCAATCAGGTTGGGCGAATTATTCCAGTAGTAAATCTATAGGTCTAATTAGTTTGGTTCATAGAAATAAACAACACAATTTCAAATTTTCAATGTCATAATCTAGATTTCAAATAAGTAAAAATGATACTTAGAATATGATTGCTTAGCCTGTTTATGCGATTGATACTATTATAAAGTACCATTTAAGAATAATTGATGATGTATATTATATTCATCAACAATTCATCGCTTTCTGCTTTGTAAAATAAATAAAGTTTAATACAAGAGATAAGGATCGAATACCTAGAAGGTAAATCAGATTAATGAGATAGCGGATGCGATAGAGCATAGAGGATACTTTTCAGATTTTATCCACAAGGAAGCAAGTTAAATAAGTCGGCAGTATAATAACACGATCTTTTAAGATTTGGTATTTTAAGTCAAGGAAACATCAAGACATGAATTGTCAGCTAGAATCATTTGATAAGAAAAGACACAAAGTTTTTCTAAAATGTATAGTTAAAAAGAAGAAATTACCTGGATAATATTATTGATTAGATACACATACTGGCTTTCTATTACTAATATTTATGTATCTCGACCATGGGACCAAATAAATATCAAATGAAAGAACGTGTTTGATTCGGTTTAGTGTTTATGATTAATCGAATTAAACTATAATAATTACGGAATACTAAATCTCTTGTCTGAGGGTTTTAGGACCATCTATTGTCTATTTCTATTATATTTAGTGATATCAGGACCTCAATGGAACGCTTTTTGGATGTAATGAAACAATTAGACTATGTCAATCACTCTGTAAAAAGAATAATTAACTAAAACAAATACGCGAAATAAGGCCGACTTATTGTGTTTTATTAAAACAGTAATATCAATACTTTACTTACTCAACAGAACCAATTTCGAGACATAATGCTTTTTATAATAAGAAGCATACTAATTAGCAGAATAACATGTTTTCTAAAATTTTAGTTGGTATAGATGGATCGGAATATTCTAGAAACGCTGTTAATTATGCTTTAGATCTTGCTGTAAAAGATGGATCGGAATTATTTCTTTTAGCGATTGTTCCTTCCAAAGTTCATCATGGTGACTCATCAGGAGTATTTGGTATGGTATCTCCATCATATTTTGATGAATATAAGAAGGAAGCTGAAAAGTGGTTTGAAGAAATAATAAATCACATAAACAAAGAAACCACCATAGATACCAGTACTAAAGTCAAATCAGAAGTAATTACCACCCCATTTTCAACTCCAGCTTCAATTCTAAATTATGCAGAAGAGAGAGACGTCGACTTGATAGTAATTGGTACTAGGGGAAACTCGGGTCTTAAAAAAATGTTACTTGGTAGTGTAGCTTCTGATGTTGTTACTTATTCTTATTGTCCTGTTTTAGTGGTTAAATAAAATCTATTTTACCTTTTATAGGAATTATACAGGCAATAGTATAAACAAGATTAATAGTATCTATAGATATTAAGATCAAAATATTTTATTGAGAACGATACATATGAAGGATTTACTTATCAAATCAAATCAATTCATCTTGATGTAATTTATCTAATAATGGTCTCAAATTAATGCCAATCTCTTTTTCCCCTAAAATTATGTTGGAACCGAGACCCAAAACTATAGACAACATATTCCTATCTTCCCTAGCAGTGTAAATTGAACTTCCAAATATTTTGAATTCAATATGATTGTCATGTATCCATTGCTTCCATTTTCTTGTTCTTTGAGCATTTTGTTCTAATGAGTTTATCACATAATCCAAATCAATTCCCTCTTCATTATCAAGTAATTGAAGCTTAACCATAGGGAGCATGACATTGCCACCTTTCACTGATTGTTTTTCTTTATTCATTTGTTCTATGATTTTATCTTCAACTTCATGAGCGTCTTGTGACTCATCCTTATCCTTATAATTGTCTACATCAATGTCATAATTTGGAAAAAAATAGCCTGTCAAATTTTTATCCCAATCGTATATTTTGTACACTGTATCAATGTATTCTAATTTCCACAGTGGATTGTCTCTATTTCCCCTTCCAAACATAATAAGACAAAGTGTGAGTTGATATTTTTATGTTGATAAAATAGTATAATCATTATTTCTAAAGATTTTTTGATATGAAAATGAGGCAAACCCTTTATTGATTTCTAATACTTCTTGTATTGGATGATATTAAAAATGTGAAAATCCAGAGATCTGGTTCAAGCAGAATAACATTTGATTTTACTTTTAGGTAAACTGCAGTTGTCTGGTTCTTGTATAAATTCTAAATCATAAAAAAATTGGTTTTGTTTTAGACTTTGTATGACTGTAGTTCGCTTAAACTGATTTTTAAAAATACTTCAGCGCCATTGTATCCCTCGACTTTATCTTTTGGTAAACTATACTCCTTGCGATCTCCCTGAGACGTAATTATTACTGAATCGTCATTTACAGCATCTACATTCCCTGCATCTTCAAAGTCTTTTGATCTCACATTTTTATGTATAATACTTTCCCAATCTTGTATCGAATCTGCCATATTAATTCAACGTATAGTCATTGACGAATTATTTAAGCATTTATTTAATAGTTGTATGAAAAAAGTATTTTGTAATATTTGTGTAATAGAACATTTCTTAAGCAAGAGTATAATCCATTAAGGTTAAATTCTTAATACTTGGATAAATTTTATGGTCAGAAGTATCCCTGAGTCGGAGCGCATCTTGGTCTTTTAAGGTGGTGGGTCGCTTGGAGCTTACGAAGCAGGAGCGTACAAAGGGATTTATGAGCTGTTGAAAAAAAAAGATAACAGTAAGTCAATTTACAACAAATCTACATTTGACATAATCGCTGGTTCCTCGATAGGTGCGATTAATGCAACCATACTAACAAGTCATGTAATTGAGACTGGTTCATATGATGGTTCAGCGGAAAAATTAATTGATTTTTGGCACTATCTTTCTAAGGAATCGATGGTCGAAAAAAATCCTTTTTTCGAAGAATGGTGGGATTTTTGGCATTCAATTTATAGCCATGTTGCGTCAGGAGAAGCTGCCAGAAGGTACTACTCGTCCAAGGAATTTTCGCTATTTGGCGTACCCAACGTGTTCACTCCCATGACACCACAATCTGACACAAAGTTTTTTGATATCCAGAATACATGGTATAGATTTGACATCAAGCCTTTAAAGCGAAGCTTGGAGCGATTTGCAAAGTTTCCAATAGCGACGGAATGGGAAGACGGACAACCAAGGCTCTTGTTAATATCGGTTGATGTCGCTACCTCTTATCAGGCTGTTTTTGATAGTTATAAACGAAAAGACGGCACCAGATGTTCTGAATATGGTAGGCATATAAGAAAGCATGATGGCACAACGGGATTTGAATATGTTATCCATTATGACGAGGGCATCACGTCCGATCATGTCATTGCTAGTGCAGCATTCCCAGTTAACTTTGATTATGTGAATTTGAATGTTCAAAAATATGATGTTTCTCAAGGCAATCAGATAATCTCTAATGAAACAAAGATTGACAAATTAGAATCTAATGAGTATAAAATTCAGCAGAGAAAATTCTGGGATGGCGGCTTGATGAATAATACTCCTTTGATGAGCGCCATCCAGAAACACAGAGACTATTGGTATTATACAAGAGGTATAGTAAATAATATTCCCTCCTTAGGGATAGCTATAGTAAATCTGCATCCGTCTGCACAAGAGGAGATCCCCATTGATCATGACGGGGTACTAAATAGAAACAACGATATAACTTTCTCAGACAGATCGATTACAGAGGAGGGGTATCTATTACTTATTTCAGACTATGTAGATTTAGTTAAACAGTTTATAGATTTGTTGATTGAAACAGGGATAAAAAAAGAAAAAATAGATTCTATTTTGGATAGCAAAGTAAGACCTCACGGTATGTTTTCTAAGATAAGAACATACAGAAATATTGTGGAAGGCCGATTCAATATAACAGATGTAATCAGAATAGAAAGAAAGAATGATGAGGATACAATTTCAAATAAAACATACGATTTCTCTTCTAAGACAATAAACGAATTATTGAAACAAGGTTATTTGGATTCGATTGAATATGCTAAGAAAAATCAACAGGACAAGAATAAAGACGATATAAGCAAGTAAGAGGTACAATTTGGAAATATTGCTTCTAATTTTCAGTCATTCAAGTCGAAGGTTTTGATTTTGTAAAAAGAACATTCAGCTTATCTCCTTCTTTAGGAAAGTAACCTATATAGTTACTACAAATAATCCCTGGTCTTCCTTCTAAGGTGGCTGTAAGATTTACTACCACAGTCAAGCTATTCACCAAATTCCATCTTCAATCATTTATGTATTCATGACGACCTCTCAAGATGTTGACCTGCCGGATGGAGTTTCGAAGGATAATTCAATTATGTCAAACATCATCAAACTAAGTGCAGTCAGCCAGAAAACATGTACAAGCCGTAATCAATATACCTCGAAGATACCATCTTATTATCGGACAGACTAGAAACAGAACAGCATCTGGCTTGTTACTCCATAGTTAAGATCATCTTTTTAAATTACTAAAGATAAATATGTGGATGTTTCAAGTCTCTGCTGGAAATCAAACTTTCAACCTAGGACTCATAGTTGTTGATATGCAAAACGGGTTTGTAAGCAAAGGAGGATCTTATGATCTTTTAGGAATGAATACACAGGAATATCAAAAGATTATCCCCAAAACCAAGGAGCTGATTGCCTTTTGTAGAAGTAAGGACATACCAATATTTTATACAGAAGCTGTTAGAGAATCAAGTGGTATCGATCTGTTAACTCGAGTTCATAGGTTGTTACCTTTAGCAAGAGAGGAACGACTCAAAGTTCCTATAACTGTAAGAGGCACATGGGATGCTCAAACAATAGACGAAATCAAGCCCACAGAAAATGATCATATTGTCATCAAGAGAAGAGATGGCGCATTTCAAGATACAGAATTAAGGGTTTGGCTTCAAAGTGAAGGGATCAATACATTGATCTTTTGTGGAGTAGATACTTCTATATGTGTTGAAACTTCATTACGAGAAGCATTCAATAGTGGATATGACGTAATTATCGTATCTGACGCAACTGCTTCTGGAATTCATAAGCACTATGAAACAACACTAGAAAGGGTACGAGATTATTACGGTTTGGTAGTCGATGTAGAGCGTTTCTATAAAATGATATCCTCTCTGGAAAATATTAAATCTGGCCAAATTAGCGCTAGCCAATTATCAGATGCATATGGTAAATTTCTTAAAGAATTCAGTTTACTTGATATCAGAAAAGAAGAAAATTAATGCACAAAGTAATTTTAATAGGATTTAGATTTCCATGAGTGAGTAAATGAGATTAGGGAAGGACGAAATTAATAGTAAAATGGTATTTTCTTCTATCATGAGCGGGTTCACTTTGATGGATAAATAACTATAACTATTTCAAAACATCGCCAAATAATTTTACTGTCTTTGGAAGATTTTTAAGAGCGCTCCCTAGTTATTTCCCCTTACTGTACACAGTCCTTCTGATATTACTAGAATCTTCTCAGGTTAAAGACCAATCTTGATACTTCTTTTCCCTTTTCTGCGAAATAATTACATTCCTGGTCAATGCTTTTTTCTGGTAGAAATTAATATAGTTAAAGAAAAATTTTAGACATTCTTTCTAATATTCTTTCTAAAGTCAGTTACTGGCTTACCATTTATCGTTACATTCATCTTTTTATTACTCAACCTATTCCGCATCATATATTCAAGAAATCTTGGAACTAACAATTTCACTACCATGTAAAAGACGATAATTTAGAATTCAAAATGAATAAAAAAATGGAGTTTTAGGCGATTGTCTTTCTAAAGAGGTGTAGGGCCTAAAAGCGAGGTGTAGGGCCTGATGAATTGGTTTCATCAGTGTTACATCTACTTAGCGCATCCTGTTGTGCTTGACTAACCCGGGTTGGGTGTTTTACAATAGATTATCAACCTCAGCCAATACCACCTTTCCGTCATGAGCAGTCATATTTTCATCTGTCAGCACGTTCCATATCCCAGTCATATTAGTTACTGGACCGTTAACTCCACCTATGTATTCAATGTCAGTAATCCTTTTTCATCATGGTCGGCAAATATCTTATCGATATTCTTATATACTTTTTAAAGAATCGTGCAATGATGAAAATCTTTTTAGTTTTTGCTTCAATCCTTACTGCCATGTTATTAGTAACGATATATAGCGGTGACAACTGGATTGATCAACTACAACTTTGGCCCAAACAAATGACATGGAAGTTAACAACACCAATTCGCCTGCTTCTTCTGAAAAAATGTCTATTGTTTCTGCTGCTAGTCCGGGCCAGACTATCTTTTATAGAGGGATAGAGGCATCCAAAGAGCCGGTTCATTTAAATTTTCCACAACAAGATAGACAACAACAGACTTTAAACATATTGCCACATCGAGATGATGGCGCTTCATTTAAAGGGGTTCTGACATTTACAGCAACTGAGCCAGTGGATATAGGAATTGGACATAGAGTGCCTTTGGATAATTCTACTTTTTCACAAATTGAATCAGAGGAACTTGATGAATTGTTTACTGTAAGACACAATGACAAAGGAGAATTAGGAGTACCTGGCATCGTAAGTGCTCCCTCTAGGATTACACCTGACTATGGAATTAATCCTCCCTATTTCTCCGCCTCAATTCCTTTTGTTGGTAGTTCTCTATTCCTTAGCACAATGCCTGGCGAGTACGAGCCGTTCGTTGCTGTTTATGAAGTGTCTGCGGAGATCATACAGCTTCAGGATATTGTTGACTTGGATGGCCTTAATGTTGGTACAAACACAACTGTCACAGCCTTACCATAATTTTTTTTACTTTCTAATCATTGTTAGACATAATTTATCTTCAATTACAAATTCTTTAAAATATCACCTTATTTGTAGTTCTTCTCTTAGTTAATAATTGGTAAAAATTAGTTGGATGAGTCCAAATGTTTAATTTATTTTTTAGATTTATTAAGTAATGTATTTGAGTAGAATTATTGGTATGGCAAGTTTTGTATGATTTCAGAATTTTACCTAAATTATGATGAAACTATATAAAGTAATATTCAAAAAGTTTGGATTGTTATTGAAAAACTATTCGAATGATATGGATCATTATTATTTACAATTGGGAATTAAAGATCCAGAAAAACCTTTCTCCTTTGAATAGTGAAACCTATATTGCATTCAACTGTTCCTATTTAATAGATCCTAAAATCAAAAGATATTCTCCGTCTGACTGGTCTGGCGAAGTTTTGTTCTATAAATAATTGTTTACGGATTTATACAGGCTTTCCATGCTTGATCTGCTGCCTGATGTATTTTCCAAGATATGGAATTTCACAAGTTTTGAGCCTATCGAAATATGCTCAATATTAGTACAAACGGCTTTCAGAATTGATAAAATCTTTTTTTAGTTATAGCCATCCCTCAACGTCATTGATCAATTATACGAGTTACTAAGATCAAAAAGAACATCAATCAGTATTTTCAAATACCATTACGTAAAATGGTGAACTACTCGAATTTGAAGTAACTAGAGAGAGGTATTCATCACATGTATTGATCCGATTGAGTTGAGTATCGTGGACGAGTTGTATCAAAGTTTCTACCTTTAAGGGCCTCATATTTATGGAATGGGTTTTTTGTTGTTTTTTAAATGAAATGTCGAGTATGGCGTTATTTTTCTTTGTAGTAATTTTTTCAATTTTCATAGTATTAGATCCAAAAAAGGACTCGTTAAAGCTTGGAGCAGTACGTTTCCTATTGTTTTTTGGTGATGTAGCAAAGAGATTGAGCAAATCGAGAATTAACCATCCACCAGGCTTGAGAATCAATTTCAGATTTTCTATATATTGTTGTATTTGCTCATCGCTTTCAGCGCAGGATATTCTACTTCCCAATCCAATTATAATATCGAATTTTTTAGCCAATGGTTCAAACTTGTTAGCCAATTGTAGCCAACTTAGATTAAGTAAATCAAATGGGTTGTTTGATCTCTTTCTTGTAATTTCGTAAATATGTGGTTCTGGCTCATTATATAAAATGTTAGTAATCCCTTTTTCATATAAGAGCCAACATAGTGATCCAAACCTACCAGCTGAATCAAGAATACAAATGTCTGAAGTATTATGAATCCCTTTTTCATGTATATATTTATCACAGATATTTGATACTACTTCATCTATTTTCGAGTGATAGGATATATCTAAAAGTTCGGGCACCCATGCATCTACAAAATCACTCTTAAAAATGGATTTTGGTCGTCGGTTGATCATTTCATCATAATAATTCATATCAATTTTGGTTGCTTTTCCTTCATTGGCTAGTCCTTTTAGTGCATTCATATATTGAACACAATTATTGTAATATTTTTGATTGTTCTTAGTATCGGTAAAATATATACTTCGCTTACATATCTCTTCAGTCGGTGTAGCATGCAATTTTCCAAACTCTAGAATAAACTTATCATACCATATTCCAGTATCATATAAATCCCCATCCCTAACTAAATCATTTTCCTTTCGTTTGTCTAATGCGAGTTTTGGATCAACTAGTATTAAGTTAACATTATTATTTTGGTGCCATTTGATAATATCTTTCGTTTTTAATGGTTCACTCCAGATATCACTTTCCAATCTATACTTCTTCTGAATTAAAAACCTGAAATTGTCTTTCTTCTCCTCATCATTTAACTTTTCTCGTCCTCTCTTTTGCTCTGCTAGATAAGACTTGTCTATTTCTTCGAAGAAGGACAATGGCCATACAGTTGAACCGTCATATTTTCTACCCTTTTCAAAGAAATACTTGTATAGAATTTTTACCCTTTCCTCTGACATAACACCACCTTTTTTTGAAATTTCATAGAGGCTTTTTCCCTCATCTAGCAATATTTCCTTTAGATATTCTTTAAGAGGTTCCTGAATTGCACTATGCGTAGAACTCAAATCATTATCCAATACAAAGGGATCAAATGCCTTGTCAATCAAAGACCGTTTGTCCAAAGGCTCTAATTCAGTTCCGAATTGATAATTTCCAAAGTTTCCATGAAAGGAATAAACAGGAATAGGTCCTTTCCATTTGATTTCTCGCAAATAGGGTGTAAATAGGTTTTTGCCATCGGATTCTTCATAGTTTGTCAATACATCTTTTCCCTCTGCTGATGGAATTTGATTTCTCGCTGCTGGGGTAAATATTATGTGTCCTCGATCTCCCAAATCCATCATTCTAGCCGACAGAATCAGTTCGTGAGACCAAAGATCCACTTTATTAGTAAATGGATTAGAGAATGAAATGGCTTTTCCATACCCAATGCCGGCGCGTACAAATATTTTCATTTTATCATCTGTGATTCCACTATTGTCTAGATCCAAATTATTAGAAATTCTTATGGCTAGATCTATTGCACACTCAAGTTTAGTAAAAGCTATTACAACTCCATCTCCAGTAAAATTCTTATATGTTATAATATCTGACTTGTATTTTGTTTTCAATGCATTTGATTCTTCATTTAGTATTTCCATTAACTTTTTAATTTTTACTAATTGACTGCTTGGAGGTAGTGAAGGGTCTGACGATTTATACATATCAATATAGAGAAAACTATAAACATTATTTTGATCAACATTGGATTCAACTGACACAATATCCGAAGAATTATCGTATTATAAAAATAATTTGATGTTAACCAAAAGGTAGTATTCAGAGTTTTTCCATCACTAACGTAATTTACTGCTAATATGCTTGCATAATCAGACCCCAAATGAGTAATTGCATTGCCATAAGTTTGAACCAAATCACTCCTCTGATTACTAATTTCCTTGTCAGAGATTAAAGATTCATCAAATGCAGGAGACACAGCAAAAGTTTGGGAAAATAATGTGGAAGAAATATCGCGAATAACAATACTAATACTATTGATAATAATACGGCTGTAAATACAATATCAAAGGAGAAGAATACCGGAAAGTGTTTTTTCATAATTTGCAAATCCTGCAAGTAAATTGCTACACATTGAAAATTGAATCACATGTAAATAAGGCTTTATCACACTGCAAATGAAACTAACTAAAGGCAGACATATTTCAAGAAAATTAGATTTGAAACACTTACTGTCATCTTTATCCTTTTCCACCCATTTCATCGATTCGCTAGTTTTTGGTAATTCTTTACTGTTAAAGAGATTTAGAACTTAGAAGTATATGTATAAAAAAAGTTTGAATGAATAACAAATACTAATCTACTATTGACAACATCCTGAATCTCGTGCTATTTGATTTGACCTGTTGCCTTGCATAGACAATATTTGATGTACATGAAATAATACGAATAGTAAATATTAGAGTTTATGAAGACAATTCTGCAATATTTCGTAGTATCTTCTTTCCTTAAAAGAACACGAACTTGATAGGCTAAAAATACAAGAATAAATCAAACGAAGGCTTGGGATTAGACAATCTTTGTTGTTACATAATTTAGAATATTGGAAATAATTAATCCTAAAGAATATATCTTGAATTTCTAAATCATGCGATTTTGGTAATAAGGGATTTTACTTCTTAAGTTAACAGTTGTGTAGATGATAAGATATATCCATCTGTAAAATGATTATGCTTGTTTAGGTATGACACCGCAACACATTTCAGCTAATCATCCCGGATTATCATTACTATGAGGGATACATTCTATCAGAACTATTCCCAAATGAATTAGCCTTTATTGTAACCCATGATACTCAATCTTTTTCTTTAGGATTAATGATTTCATTTTGTCTAGTTCAATTTGCAAAGTTCGTAATTCTTTTTTCTTATGTTCAACATAATCATAGACTTGGTGAATAGAAATTCCAAGTCCCAATGCGAATCTATGAATTTCATGTATTTCTTTAACAAAATCCGAAAAAGTTTGGTTTGTTTTGAAGGAATGAATATCTATTTCCGTGAGTAATCTTTCCATCTCTCTCTCTCTGAAGATCCCATTTGTTCTAAAAAATTTTTTATCCTGATACCTGATGCCACGTCATTTAGACTCAAGCCTTCTTGTTTTATCCTTACAGCAACTGCTCTTAACACATCCAAGTCTGGAATATCGGATTTAAATGACTCGATGATTCTAAATACACTACCATAACCTATTCCATTGCAGGTAGCGATCATATTAGTCGGTATGCCAAAAAGCCACTGGTCAAGAACCTTGTTTTTAATTTCATTAGGAATTCTTTTTCCCAAATTTATTACGTACTTTTATATAAACTTACCTATATAAATAAAATAAACACTTTTCCAAAGTTTGTCAGACAAACACGCATAAACTCTAAAGGGATGAGATTTTGACAGGTTTGGACGAGAGATAAATTGTAGTTTGAGGAGATTCTGATAGGATTTGGATTAGTAGAATAGAGATGGACAAGATTCTGATAGGGTTTGGATTAGTAGAATAGAGATGGACAAGATTCTGATAGGGTTTAGTGTTAACAAGATCTGGCTTTATTTGACTCCATTCGAGATAGATCATTTTGTATTAGAATTATTGGTAAGGCTATCTTTTTGATAATTAATGTTGAAAGTCGGTAAGGAATCTAGTTAATACATAAATTAATATAAAATATTACAAGTACCGTTTTTAAACTCATTTATTCTATATTTGGTTTCTATAGGAAATATTTGAACCAAATATTCAATGGGGCCAGAGGGATTCGAACCCTCGACCGCCAGCGCCCCGGGCTTATACCCAAAAATTGGATGGTATCCTGCCAAGCTAGACGATAGCCCCCTTGTTTATTAAAAATAAACCTCTCATTTTTAAACCTAAGTATACAACTAATTGCAGAGAAATTCTAAAGATACATTTTAATAATTAGTTAAATGCTTTATAGCATATCATTTATGCTGGTTAATGAACTAGATGCCATAGACAAAGAAATACTTAATGATATTCAATGGTCTTTTCCTTTGGTTGAAAGACCGTTCTTAGAAATGGCAAATAAATACCAATTAAAAGAAGAAGAAGTTCTCGATAGAACTCAAAGATTAAAAGATATTGGAATTATTAGACAGATAAGTGCAATTTTTGATACTCGTAAGTTAGGATACAAGAGTGCGTTAGTGGCTTTTTCAGTGGATAAGAATAAGATAGATTATGTCGCTAATGAAATAAACAAACACCCAGGTGTAAGTCACAACTACGAAAGAAATCATGAATACAATGTTTGGTTTACGTTAGCTGTATCTCCGGATGCAGATATGAAAACCGATTTAGATAGAATGGCCTCCCTAGATGGAGTTTTAAAATATAGAGTATTACCAACGCTAAAAATGTATAAAATAGGCGTGAAATTGGACATGGTAAATGATGATCCTGAAAAACCTAGTCCCACCGACGATGTAAAAAAAATGGATGCAAAAGCAGAGAAAATATCAGAAGTGGATAAAGAATACATTAGACAATTGCAAAAAGATATCAAGATAATTAGAGAACCATTCAAAACAATCACGGATAATTTGGGAATAAATCTGGAAGAGCTCTTTAACAAAGTTAAGGAATATCAAAATATAGGCATCATGAGAAGATTTGCAGCAATTCTTAGGCATAGGCAAGCAGGCTTTACGGCAAATGGAATGATAGTATGGAATGTGCCGGAAGAAAACATAGATCAAATAGGATTAAAAATCGCTTCTTTTCCGCAAGTAAGTCATTGTTATAGACGTCCTATATACCCAGACTGGGAATTTAATCTTTTTAGCATGATTCATGCTAGAACAATTGATGCAGCTGAAAAAATAGCAAAGGAAATATCTGCAATAATTAAAATTGATAGATACAGAATATTGTTTAGTTCCAGAGAATTTAAAAAAGAAAGAGTAAAATATTTCGAGTAAATTACGGTTTTGTTAATTAAAAATTTTTAATTATGCCAATAATTTAGGCATATCAAAGTTTTTTTCATACATTTGTTCGATTTGCAGTCTCTCATCTTCATTCAAATAATTACCATCAGAAATTTGAGCAAACAAATCTATTTCTTCAATGCTTGTGACAGTTGGTAATAGAACGGAGATTTGTTTTTGCGATAAAATATACTTCATAGAAATTTCAGTAATATCCCATCCATGAGAATTAGCAATGGGTTTGAGTTTTTCTATTTTTTGCATCGCTTGTATAATCCATTCTTTTTTTCTATTATTTCTATGGTCATTCTTATCAAATACTGTATGTTCATTTACTTTGCCAGTTAAAACTCCCGATGCATCGGGTACTCTAACCATTATGCCTACTGAATTATTTCTTTTATCTACAGCATCAAAAAATACCCTTCCAGGATCCTGTTCTAATATATTATACACAGTTTGTAAACAAACTATATTCCTGTTTTTTATAGCATGAATTCCTTCTTTTTCCCATCCTATTGCAGGCCCTAAAGCAACGCCGTGACTCTTAATTTTTCCAGAGCTTACTAATTCATCTAATTTGTGAAATAATTTATCGTTTTCTATCGCATCCATCTTGGGATTATGCAAACTATATACATCAATAAAATTGGTTTCTAATCTTTTCATGCTTTCTGACAAAGCATAATCTAAGAATTCTGGAGTGTGCTTTTGGGGAATCTCGCCATGTCCTACTTGCTTTGCATTATACATATCATAACCCCATTTAGTGGAATAAATTACCTCATTGCGCATATCCTTAAAGGCTTTTGCTAATAATTTTTCACTCTTGCCCCTTCCATACATATCAGCAGTTTCATAAAAATTAATTCCTAAATCAAAAGCATGTTTTAGCATCTTTATAGACTCGTCTTCTTCAAGTTTTTTTCCCCACCAGTCTAAACCTAAAGTCCATGTCCCAAATCCAATTTCACTAACTTTAATTCCGGTATTTCCTAAGTTACGATATTTCATTAAATTATACTCCTCACTTTTTCAGATAGTTTATTGAAATTATCGTCGTCTATACAAGGCTTACTGATTGACTTTAGATATTCAAATGGCTTTTCGGGCAGGTGATTTTCAAAATATGCTATCAAGTCTGGATCATGTGAGTCAATTTGAATCCAGGACTTGCAACCTACCCATTCAGGTTTGTTCATTAATTTTATTGGGTTGTTTAATTTGTATACTCGTAACAACAATAAATAAAGCGGCTTTTTTGGATTATAATCAAATCGAGATTTGAGATAATCATCAGTCCATATATGGAAATTCTCTAATTTTTTTAACGTAGTTAAATCGGGCACTTTACTAAAATGAGTTATCTCAACAAATGATGTAATCTCAGTTGTTTTATTTGAATCAGGCAGAGTTTCGGCACTGTCTAATCCATTTTTTCTGTTTAATTCATCCAGGGTTGTATGATAGTCCATACGGATTGATTCTTTAGCTTGATGTTCAAAAGTTGGGGATAAGAAAAAATTCTTGAACTTTAGTTCAAAGCCGTTGCGAAATTCCATAATACCTCCTTTTCTGAACGATAAAATTTGATTTCCGGATTCTAGGGCTTTGCAAACTATAGCCCACTCTTTTAATGCCCCAAGAGTATCTGCGCTGGATTTTGATTCATCATTAAGACTTTGAGTATTATTGACTTGGGCTGAGGTTGCTGCTGCAGCATCTGAAGAAATCGTTGAATATGTTCTTTCAGAATCAAGACCGAATCTTTTCAATTGGATAGTTCTAGAACCAGAAACCTATAATATCATTAAAACCATTATCTAAAAAAGAATTAGAAATCATATAAACACCAGTTTACAATTGTATTGTTATTATAAATAAATATTATTAACCACTGATTTTCGAATAATAGAATGCTTTTAACCCAGGCTCTTAATTATCTCCTCTATATTTTTTAGGACACATGGGATCATCGGTGTATCTTTAATGATATATTTACTAACTTGAGTTTCACGTAGGTCTATGATCAAGTTCTGGAATCTTGAAAGATTGTCAGTTTCAAAAGCCAACATGAAATCCTGATCATCAATTCCAAATGAATATGTGGTATTAAGTCGAATTTCAGGATATTTTCTTCCAACTCTTATATGTTCTTCCATCATCTCTTTTCTTTTCTCAAAGGGCAAAAGATACCATTCCCGAGATTTAATAAATGGATACACTACCGCATATTGCAATGGCTCCTCTTCAGTTTCAAATCCAAGTTTAACCTGATTTGAATAAAATGATTTTCTAGTTAAAGAAAGATATGTGGATGTAGGTTCTATATATTTTCCCAGTATAGTAGTATAAATTTTTGTAGCCAGCACCTGAATATTTTCTAGTGATGACGACATGGTCCAAATCATAAATTCACTATCGTGTCTTAAACCGATGGTAGAATAAGTTCTAATTTTCATTCTCTTGCGTGCAGCATTTAATAATTCAAGAAACTCGCGCGAAGCCTCATCTTTGCCCATCTCATTTAGCCAACGCCACTTGGGATCTACTTTATAAAATGTAAAAGTAAAGAATTTTTCAGAGTTATTCTTGTTGTCGGATTCATCAGTCTTGGCATCCGATAGTTCAGGATCTTTGGTAGTTGTTAAAGTGTTCACACCATCATCATCTCTTGCATTATTTAAATTATCAATTTTATTTTTATTAATACTAGATAAATTATCAACTTCTAAAGGCCTTTTATTCTTGTTTCGCATGACTTGTATGCTATTTTAAATTAATAAATAGTTTAATACAGTCAATTGACATTAATTTTTCAGAAATAACAGTGACCTGCTGAGGCTTAATTGGCTAGATTAGCTTTAGTTTATCCTATCCTAACGACTGTAGGATATTAGTCATTCTCTGAGACAAAATAATAGATTTGAATAATTCTGTTTAATAATATCACTACTAGTACCAGGATTAATACTACCATTCTCATATACGAATTATTCGTAAATCGAAGAGTGATTTCTCTGGGAAGGATTTATATATTTCAGGCCACGGTTAGCAGTATCTTTTTTATTCGCAACCTTTTTCTTTTTATCCTTATCCGTTATTTTTTCTCTAACTTGATCGTCTCTTTTACTTTCCATGTATGTATTTGTAGGCTCAAAAGCAGCAGAATGTGGCTCAAAGAATGTCCCATGATCCATCAGATCATTGTTTTTTATTATTCTTACCTTCTTTTTCATATGGATCACCTTTTTTCATATCTCGAATTACAGATTATCTCGTTTTTACTCTTTTGCTTGCAAGCGGACCTAAGACGTCGTGGTTGCAACTTGGTATAACCAAGCAAGAGAGGATAATAAACTTACTTTAAGGTAAATGGAAAAAATGAATGAGATTATGATGATCTCCTATTGTCTATTCCTCGTCGACCCAGCTCGGTTAAGAGTGGTTCAATGCCGGTTTTAGTTACCTCTGTAATAGTTGTCTTTTATACAGCATCTACTGATTCATCAGATAGTCCAAGCCAAGCATATCCTTTGGACTCTAATTCTTCCGATAGCTCCTTTCCTGCTGTTTTTATTATTTTTCCTTTTGACATCACATGTACTTTATCTAGTTTTTTCAAATAACGCAAAATCCTTGCATAGTGAGTAATAACTATTACTCCTGCACCCGTTTCAATTAATTTATTGATAGCCTCAGCAACAGACTTTACAGCGTCTATATCCAATCCAGAATCAGGCTCGTCAAGAATTGCAAGATTGGGTCTTAAGACCAGCATTTGCATTACTTCAGATCTCTTTTTTTCTCCTCCAGAAAAACCTTCATTAAGGTATCTACTTAAAAAGCTTGGATCTAGACCTACATTATCAAGATTTCTCTTTAGATATTCATGGAATTCTTTTACGGTTATGAAAACTTCTCGATCCTTTTGTTCGGCTGTCAAAGATTTACTTAATAAATTATAGGCATTGCGTAAGAAATGACTATATCCTACTCCAGATACTTCAGTTGGATATTGAAATCCTAAAAATAATCCCTTCCTTGCTCTTTCATCTGTTCTTAAATTAATAATACTTTCATTATTGACTAAAATATCACCTGAAGTTATAGAATAACGCGGATGACCCAACAAAACGTTGGCTAATGTACTTTTTCCAGAGCCATTTAATCCCATAATGGCATGAACTTCACCTTTATTGACATCCAAATTAACACCGTTAAGTATTTTTTTATCTTCAATATTGACATTTAGATCTTTGATGGTTAAGAATGACATAAAATTTTATATATCAATACATAATATAAATATTCGGCAAAATAACACTGTTATAATTATAAAATTTATATATTTTGTGTAAATTTGGGTTAATTAATTGATTAAAGTATAATAATTTATAATAATTATTTAAAAAAAGAATACAAAGAAAATAAATTTTTGTAAAAAAAATTAAGTTATTGTTATTGTTCCTTTCATGAATGGATGAACAGTACAATGGTAATTATGTTCGCCTGGACCCATTTTTTCTGCAGGTACGCTAGCTTTAGCAGCTGGCATTATAATACTGGTATCAAAAAGTTTTCCGGTTTCTGGGTCTTCAGGTCCGGTTCCGCTTGTAGCCGTGTGTGGAACAGTATCTTCGTTAACCCAAGTCACTAATGCATCACTAGTTGCACTAGCAGGATCAGGTCCATAGGAAGGATTTCCTTGTGTGGATGAACCCTGTAATATTTTCACTTCAACTTTATTGGCAAATGCAGATTCATCTACAGCCGCCGATGATGACTCTCCAGCTGCATCCGTAGCACTAGCTGCAGGAGCTGGTGGAAGTTCTTGTCTGTAAATAGAATCGACTATCCCCGCTTTTGGAGTAGCTGCAGTAAACAAATAATAAGCAATTATTCCGACTATAACCGCCATCCCCATAAGCGTATAAAAAGCTCTTTTGTCAGTCTTATCAGCCATATTGACAACAAATTGTATAAAACGCCCTTATTAATTTCTTTTACGATTTTATTTGACCAAAAAGACTGTAATTTCAAATTTATCATCATAATTGGAAAAAGAAATATCAATGGACGAATCCAAATGATATAACTTTTATTTCTGATTTCTGATATTTTTATTGCAACGAGAGAATGCTGAAGGGGAGAGAAAGAATTAACTGTAGTATATGTAATGACAGAATTGGCGATTTTAAATATGAGGCAATGCCACAATGGAATATTTCAGGATTCTTATGTAGCAAATGTTATTCAAAAAAGATATCAGAACACTATATAAAACAAAACCCAGAAGAAAAAAAATTAAAGTAAAAGCACACTATGCTGGACTAACCTGGGCATGGCTGGATTGGACAAAGCTGAAATCAAAACTAGAGAATTCATGAAATTATTAATTAATCGACTTTACGGATCTCAACGGCCCTATTGTTTTCGATTATAGATCTAGCATTCTCAAAAGGTAAAATTGCCACATCATCTCTCTGATACGGACCATATTTATTCATATTAACGCCTACAAATTGCTCCATGGAATCCAAAAACCTTATAATTACAAAATTCTGATTTATTGAAGATACGATCTTTTCCAAAGTTTTCGATTTTCCTTCAAGTAGCATTTTTAGTACTATGTTAATTCTTTGCTCTCTTTCTCTATTTCCGAAAAACACGTATTTTTCTTCATCTGTAAGGTTAGAGTATTCAAACATATTTTGTGATTTTGAACTATTAAAAATTTTTTTGCATCTTAATACGAATATCAAAGTCGTTAATTTGACAACCAAGTTTATTAAATTGGAATTAATTTCTTTAGAAATTTTCTCCGTAGTCTCATTATTCTCTTTTTCATTTTGTTCTTTTAATAAAGAAACAAGATTTGAAATATTTTGATAAAAATTGTGAGGGACAGGCTGAGGTCCATTATCAAGATGGATTTCTCCTTTTAAAATATTAAAAATTTCATCTATTTTTATTAAATTAGTTGGCTTTCTATGATCCATCAGCTATCACACAATTTGTATACATGATAAGCTTAATTAGAGGTTTTTATTTTACTATATCGAATATTTCATTTGCCTTATAAAGTTATAGATGGAAAAATTGAATCTTTGAATTTTACCGCAGAACAAATAATGATGAGACTAAAGGATGAAGAAATTAAATTTCTAGATTTACAGTTTACTGGTTTAACTGGTAGATTCCATCATACTACAATGGCCTCTAATATGTTCAAAAAAGAAGATTTTGAATATGGATTACCAAAATTGGATGGTTCTTCAATTAGAGGTTTTACTGAGATCCACGAATCCGATTTGATAATAAGACCAGACCCTTCTACATACGCAATAATACCATGGATAAAAGAAGACAGAACAGCTAGACTAATTTGTGACATATTATCAGGAGGAGAAAATAGAAAGCAATTCAAAAAAGATCCTCGAGGTATTGCAAGAAAGGCCGAAGAGTATGTTAGACATCAAGGATATTATAATTCATTTTGGGGACCTGAAGTAGAATTCTTTGTTTTTGATAAACTAGAAGTAAATACAATGACGCCATATAGATCTCAAAGTTATAATATTATATCAAAAGAAGCGCCGTGGTCAACAGAGGGTGTAGGGTATGCACTCAGATTAAAAGAAGGATACCTCCCAAGCGCCCCAGGTGACACATTAATGCAGTATCGTAATGAATGCGTAGATGTTTTGAGTAATAATTTTGGTATTATTTGCGATGCCCATCATCATGAAGTAGCAACAGCGGGACAATGCGAAATCGATATAAGATTTGATACGTTAGTTAATGCTGCAGATTCTGTTCAAAGCTACAAGTATATTGTTAAAAATATAGCCAAGAAACAGGGCATGATTGCAACTATGATGCCTAAACCAATCGCACTTGATAACGGTTCAGGAATGCATGTTAATGTGAGTTTATGGGATAAAGAAAAAAATCTATTTTATGATATCAATGATTCATATGCAGAAATGTCTCAATTAGCCAGATATTTTGCGGCCGGAGTATTAGACCACGCTCCTGCATTGGCTGCAATAGTTGCTCCTACAACTAATTCTTATAGAAGACTAGTGCCTGGATACGAAGCACCCGTGTACATTGCATGGAGTACTGGCAACAGATCTGCAATAATTAGAAATCCAGCTCATTATAAAGGTGAAAGGTTTGCACACATGAAAAGGATAGAATTCCGAGCTCCTGATCCGTCATGCAATCCATATTTAGCATTTTCAGCAATAATATCAGCTGGTCTAGACGGGATAAAGAAAAAAACATCGATACCTGACCCGATAGATGAAGATATTTTTAAAATGGCACCACAGCGCAGACGCGAATTAGGAATTAGACAATTACCACCTTCACTTAGAGAAGCATACGAGGAATTAAATATTGACAGAGAATTTTTAAAGCCGATATTTGACGATGAAATTATAGATTCAATAATCTTGCAGGAAGCTAAAGGATCATCAAGACGTTACCATAAGACCCCATCCACATGAGTTCTCGCTATATGCAGATGTGTGAAATGTAGGTTGAAATGGCAACCAAGACCAACAGTATGATAAAACAAAGGTTAATAACACTGGATTAACACAGTTCTAAATAATTTTTTGGAGGGGTTGTCTAGACTGGTTAGGATACCTGCCTTACACGCAGGTGGTCATGGGTTCAAATCCCATTCCCTCCATTGTATTCACGGAATTACACAGAATGCTTTTATCTAAAAAATGAGATAAGTATCAAGGAATCAACTAAAGAGACAAAAATAAAGAGAATTGCCCATCTATCAAAAAGCATTTTCATCATCAACAATCATTTATGGCATAAATTTGTAGTAAATGAAATGAATTGTTCAAATATAAAGATAATATATAAAAAGTCTCATTGTAAACATATTTCATGATACTTAACTTAAAAGTCAACCTGGGTAATGGTTATGTTCATGGAATAGCATCAAATAATCAAAAATCTTATAAAATAAATATACAGGAAGGTTCAGAAATTCACATGGTTCTTCCAGAAGAGTTGCAAGTAAGTTCTAAAGAAGGATCGATTTTTTTTACAACTGAAACAGGATATGATATTTCTCTACAGTTAAGTTTTAAGAGAATGGAAACAGATATGATTTTAATTTATACAGATATAGATACGTTAATGAAGTTAGCTAAAAATCTCCCTATTCAGATGGAGATAAAATAATACAAAATAAATATCTTTTTTAGTAATGCAAATACGCTCATATATGATAAATTATATCATACACTAGATTCTATAATTATTAAGTTATGTATCATAAATTTAAAGAGTGTATTGGGCAAAGTAAACTACAATAAATCATTCTACCTCTTTTCCTGTAATTTCGAATAAATATCGGTGACCATTCCTTGTTCCGAGATATTTATAATCCTCTAGATTCTCTATTATATCGCCATCCATGATCCATTGAAAAGTTCTTTTTTCTTTTTCACTTATAGAATCATCTTCAATGCAGACTAACGTATCATGTTGATCTATGCTGAAATTGTAACCAATTACCTTGGTTCCCTTGGTTAAGAGAAGGGTAAAGGGACTTTGCTCATTAGGTCCAGGATCAAATCTATGTACTTTTAATTTCATAAGATAAAATAACGACCTCTCTTAATTATTGTATTGTCCTAAACTTAAGATGGTAAGTTTGATAATGATATATGATAAAGATAATTGTCTGATTAAATTAAACAGATTTTGTCATTATTAATAAGCTAACATGACTAATCCAATGTTACAGTATTGTTAATTCATATAGATGAAAAATGTTGAAAAATTAAATCTGACAATATTATTCAACAATCATACAACATCAATCAACTTGCCTGTCAATGCGATCAAAATTGATTATAAGGCAGTACTGCATCACATACGTGTATTAAAGAACAATCTAGTCATTGAATCTGGAGAAAAATATGGAATTCTTTAATTTATATCGAACCCTAGAGGCAAACATGGATGTACTCATAGAAGTCAAAAACCAAATCTATAAGAAAAAGGGAAAGAAATAAAGAATATGAAGATATGTGGAAATAACCATTTCTATCTTTTGATCTTACTAATTCATTTTAGTTCCAAACAAAAGAACATAATAGTCCTCAGATGGTAAACCATATTCTGTTGTTTCCATTCACTTATTTAGTCGAGTCAACTTGTTGAGACTTTTCATGACTTTTTTGGTTCCATTTTCCGATTACAATTGACATTGAACTAATCAGTGCAGTAATAGCGTCTAAAAAGAACTGCTTGCTCAAACCATCATAAAATATAACCTTGTATAAGTTAATTAACGGGTGAGACTTGATCATAGAAATATTCTTTGGTAATATGAGACTGTCTAACTCGATATATGTTAAATCTAGTTCTTTCCCAGTAATTTGGCTTTCAATATTTTTGTCCAGTTCAAAGGTTGTTCGGATTATAAAGCCATCATCTAAATCCTTTTGAAATTCCAAAAACAATGGAGTAGATAACCCCGACGAATAAGGCAATTGTGGTGATATTTGTGCCTGAAATTCGATACCTTCTGTTTTATTTTCCTTTGTGGTATCCTTTGCTTCATAGCCCCATTTTTTTAACCAATCAATTAATTCATAAAATTTTGATTCTTTTAATTTCATCAATTCAGTTCCATTTTTGCCTGCGTCTTTTTCAACCGTTATCTCCTTACTTACATTACTAGAGGTAGATTCAGCCGAAGTATCGGTATTGTTCGATGTAGACATCTTCTTAATTAAAATTAAAATATTATTTAAATAATGATTTCAATCTCAATTATGAGACTAACGATTAGTTCAATATCATAAAAGAAACTTATTTGTTCTTATCAAAGTAATCACTCTTACTAATTGAATTGAGGGAGAAAAAATATTAAGATCTCCTGTATGATAAACATACAGAATTAATTAAGAATTATAAGAGTTGATCATGTTCTTAATTCGATTCGGATCCGAAATCTCTTCATTCCAAATAGTCTATTATGAGACTAATAACATAGATGGAGCCTCTATTACTCAGGTAATATACTGCAATCAAGGATTAACTGTAAGTTGCCATGACTATTTAATAATGATCTTTATTATCGGTTTCGATTCTACATACTGAAAATTACTGAATGTCAACTAATAGTATTTTTAGATATTCGGAATTAGATATTATGGTAGTTAATTGGTAAGAGATGCTAACAGGAATTTCTGTTAAATGAACCGTGGTTTCAAAAAATTGCAACCTCGTAAATTATTCCTGCAAAGATTTGAAGACATATTGTAAGCCTCATTGCATCTAGGCAATAACTAATCAATGAATACTTGGTTAGCAGATTTGAATTGAATATGGAATAAGTTTGAAGGAATTAAGCATGGAAAGTAATGAAATGTATTAATTTGTACTTAATATTTCATTAATTTGTACTAATATTTCATTAATCTGTACTAATTTTTTATAAAATTTCATATAATATTGAAATATTTATATAAAAGAACTGTGTAACATATTTGATCAATATGGGTAAAATGTCTAAAGAAATAGCTGGACCTGGTGTTGAAGGTACAGTACAAATGCTAAAAAAAGCATATGGCGCTGAATTATCTGCATTTCATTACTTTTGGTTCGTATCACAGAATATAGAAGGATTAGGAGTATTGCATCAGGGTTTCTTTGAAGATAGAGCAAAGGAAGAATTAGGACATGCAAAAAAAGTTGCATTTAGGTTAATGCAGTTAGAAACACAACCAACCGATGAACCATCACAATGGGAACAAGACAGTGGCCTCGGAAAGCTACAACCTTCAAGATATTTAACACTTAGAAGTGCATTGGAAAAAGCATTAGAATTTGAAAGGGCTGTAATTAAACATTATAATGATTTGGCAAATAATGTAAAAGATAAAGACCATGCAACATACCATCTTGCATTAGAATTATTAGATGCAGAGTTGGAAGATGAACAAAACATAGAAGATATTTTAGCAAAGCTAGAAATCAAATAAAATATTTTTCTTTTAATTTTTGATTTAAAACAATGATATAAATATATTGTAAAAGTACTTAGTCAGGTTGACTGACACCATTTCTAAATATTCTACTTTTTTGTACAGCGTGTAAGATTAGCGTAAATTTATCGGATATTAAATTTGTTAAACTAGCAAATAATATGGCGACAATTGAAGGCAATTGTACTATTTGCGGTCTCAGGTTGATGAAGGGAAAGATTATGCCAAAAGCAGGAAAAAATCCACTCCAAAAGAGCAAAAGAAAAAATAGTAGAAGAAAATTAAGTCCTTATAATTTGTTAAAGTCGAAGAAATGATTTTAAATTATAGTAAATAAATGGTAAGAAAAGCAATATTATGTTTTGTGATTGATTTTCAACAAATACGTTAATTAGCCATTATTTTCTCTTTTTCTATTGGATGGAAGCTCCAAACCGATAATGCCCATCATTGATTCGCCTATGGGTTCAAATATAGTTCTGAGAGATTCATCATCATAATACTTTGCTATATCAGACAACTTTGATTCGATTTTCTTTTGTTCAATTTTTAATAAAACATATCTAGCTATAAGGGCCTTAACCTCGTCTGCTTTATCTTCCTGAATAGGATGCTTCCCTGATGAAGTAGAATTTGATGTATTAGAGGTGGTTTTAGTAGGCAATACCAATTTTATTAGTTACTTCCTAATACTATGGGGCATCTTTGAGGACTACGATAGGACCATATCTTATTGCCGTCTCATTTAAAGCAAAAGTCATTTGGTCGATTGAGTCAAGTATTCCATCTGTGTTTTCGCAAATATAGGTTATAAAATTGTCTTCAGATTCTTTTTCTTCATTTTCATTTATGAGTGACGATGATAATAAAGATTGTTGGTGGTCGGTAGTAGACATTAGTATGGCCTAATTAATCCAGCCTAATATTTAAATTGTTTCATAATATAGAATATCAAATCATGTTCTATTACCATTGCCATTACCACGGGTACAACATTATGTTAGAAAATGATAGAATTGTGGATATATTCACATATCATCATCATTTTTGTACAGGTTAATTAATTCGCTCTTTATTAACACATTTAATAACCAGTTCATAATTGCATACAACGCTAAAAAGAAAATGAAACTGACTTTTCATTGATAAGTTAATAATTTTTTGAATTTTTAATTAGTTCGATAATAGTTGAAATCTCAATTATCGCATTGAATTTTTTTAAGTTTCTGGTATCATAAGGGTTGTAATATGGAACGATTTAGAACTCGATATAATTATGTCTAAATTCAATTCAGGAGGTTAGATTCGTTGAATCATAAAAAACCCGTAAAATTCCATACAAGATTTGAGCATTAATTCTTTCTGCTGATAATATCTGGCTTGCACTCGGATCCATGGAATAATTCATAAATATTTATTCATTTTTGTAATTTTGTTTTGCACCGCAGACCGAGACCAAATCTCATTTTTGAAAATCTAGATCAATATTAAATAAAACATAATCTAAAGTTAGAGCAAAGTTCCAATGAAACCATTGGTTGACTTTGAATCGGTAAGAAAGGCTACAATCATGACATAAGTTCACATAACACTTTTTGTAGCAATATGTAACAAAATCATGAGTAGGTCATCCGTACCTAAAATGATGCCTTGATTACTGTTTTAGTGACAAACATATCTATTGCATGTATATGTTCAATCAAACAATCAGGTATATTACTCAGAATTTTAGATTTATAGAATCAAAAACGAAAATCTAGATCAATATTAAATAAGTATTTGAGCAATTCAATGATACTACTCGGAAGTCAATAGTGCAAAGAATTTCATCCAGTCAAACCTAATGTGATATTTGGGGAGTAATAAGGCTACAATCATGTGATAAGTATCTTCTATTGAGGAGTGTTTATGACTGAATGAAAGCAATTTCATCCAAACGGATTTATTGATGTTTTTGAGGATACAAAAACATGGGAGGCAACTTGAGACCTTATTGACGCCTTCATTACTCTTCCACGTATCAAAATTTAAGGAAAAAGGGAGGAAAAAATTAATTACTACATAAAAATATCAACATGTCTGAATAAAAAACCAAATAGTCTAGAAATCCAGACTATTCTATTGTTGACCTAATGCGTTGTTACCATCATTCAAGTTGAATGACAAAGCAACGTTGTTACCAGATGCCGCAGAATCCCCATTTTCAGAGAATACTTCACTAGATTGTCCAGTAAACTGATCCTGTAAAACTCCTTGGGTCGAGTTGTTTGATTTAATCTTTTTTGCAAAAACACTTTGGTTATCGGTGTTCACATTCAATGCACCTACAACTAGCAGTGTAGTTGTAGAAGCAATTACCACTACAAGAATCATCGATTTATTTTTTATTCTAGACATCTTAATTATATTTCACATCAAATAATCAGAGTATTTAGATTATCGAGCAAAAAACTGTAAAATAATTCTATAACCTACCTGATTTTATATCCTAAATTTGCATGTCAAATATTGCATCAATTATTTCCTTGATTTGCATTTTGCAGTCATAAGCTAAAATACTTAAATCCCATTTTCTATAAAAAGATACTAAACAAGGAAACAGATCATTAATAGTGAGATCATTTTTGGGAAAATAGGAAAGTGGAATGGAATGTGATATAACATAACTAGAACATCTAGATCCTCAATTCATTTTCTTTATTTTGGTAAAAGAAAATCAAGTTTGTGTGTATAAATTTGTCATATCGTATTAGTAAAACTTTGTCTGATATTGTTATCTACATCAATCTTTGCAAAAGGGTAAAAGAAATAATCAACGATCCTCTAGTCAATTAGCGTTACTTTCACAAATATCCCAGTAACTAAAAAACCAGCAAATTAACTTACAATATATTACTAATCATTATACTTTGGTTTATTTATATTACATAATTACCTAGTTATTTATTTTCATGATACAAAATTAAGATAGGATCCGCTTATTGAGTAAGTAGGTAGTCTCCTACTACAAGTTTTAATGAGTAATAACACCTAATTTACCATTCCTATAGTCTTCCATTGCCTGATATATCTCCTGTTTTGTATTCATTACAAAAGGACCATATCGTGCTATAGGTTCGTTTAGTGGAACACCTGCAATGAAAAGAAATTGTAATGATTCATTAGCATCTTTGGATGACTTTATCTTTATGTTCTCCCCGTCATTATTAAAAATAATTACGTTTCCTCTTTTTGCATACTTTTCATCATTTCCAAAAGTACCTTCACCTGATATCACATATACAAACGCATTATAGTTACTTTGAAGATGATGTATAATTTCAGACCCCGGGTTTAAGGTAAAGTGCAAATACTGAATGGGAATTTTTGTCCTAATTGCTGATTCAACGTTAAAAGCCTCTCCCGCAATTACCTTTACATGTCCACTATCCTCTAATAATTTGACAACTGGAATTTCTGAAGAAGGAATATCTTGATAATGTGGATTAGTCATTTTATCTTTCTGAGGCAAATTTACCCACAATTGAAATCCGTGTAATCTCCCCCCTTTCTTACTGAACTCCATTTCGGGCATCTCTGAATGGATTACTCCTGATCCGGCGGTCATCCATTGAATATCTCCGGCATTGAGCTTTCCTGAATTCCCTGACGAATCCTTATGTTCAAAAATACCCTCTATCAAATATGTTACTGTTTCAAATCCTCTGTGTGGATGATCTGGTGCTCCCTTGGCTTCCCCAGGTTTGAAGTCCATTGGGCCCATTTCATCGAGAAGTAAAAAGGGATCTATATGAGATAAAGAATTGGTAGGAAATGATCTATTGACTATAAACCCATCACCTTCAGTAGTCTTTAGACTGTTTATTATTTTATTAATAGAACGATTTTTGTTGATAACTTCGTTTTGATCTGGGTGTTGCTGTTGTATTTTTTCCACCATTTTATTTCGTTAATCTTGTATATAACTATAGTAGTAATTTATTACTTAGTTAGTTATTAGTATTTAACCATGATTTGGCGATTTTTTGGTTGTTACCTAAAACCAAGATACACGATAACTAAATCGGATGGAATGTATTTGATACCGTAGTAATAATAACAATAAGATTATAAAATTTTAATACCTGATAAGCTATTATAATTTGGACAGGAAGTTCTGATGAAAGAAGAAAAATGCGATGTAGTAGATATATGGGAGGTATTAGGAAAAAGATGGTCACTACACATTCTAAAGAATTTGAGCACTAATGGAATAATCAGATTCAACGAACTTAAAAGATTGATACCAGACATTAGTAGTACTGTTTTATCTCAAAGATTACTGGAGCTAGAAAGGGAAGGTCTAATATCAAAAAAAATTTATTCAGAAATTCCCGTTCGGGTAGAATATAGTTTAACACCTAGGACGAAAGAATTAGAGACCATTTTGCAACAACTAAATGATTGGATAAATAAATGGAAAGCATATGAGAAAAGAAAAGAAATCAAGAGTGTGACAGCGACCATATCAAAATCTGCTCCTACATCATAAAGATTATCAGCAAGTTAATCGCTGCGGGACGAGCAATCCTTTGATATGGTATATTTTTTGTAATTTTTTATTCAAGTAATTTAACATCTTTTCATTATTCCTTTATGAAATAGATCTTTGTACTAAACTTTATACTCATTATGACAGTCATATCGTTGTTAAGATTCATTCAAAAACTTAATTAGTTTACAAAAACGATGGTATTTACTGACAAAATCATGCATGAACGCAAAGTCTTGACTTTTTTGTACTTTAATGTTAATCATCTTTTCTTCAACATTTTCATCTTATATTCAGTTTTCTTATGGGGCCTATGCTAAAGCCCCTCTGTCTCCTTATGGCCCCACCGTAAATGACGATAATCTTACAGTCGAAAAGATAACGGAAGGTCTTGATTTTCCTACGAGTATGTCCTTCATTGGAAACAACGATATATTAGTAACGGAAAAAGAAACCGGTATTGTAAAGAGGGTGCTAAATGGTCAAGTACAGGAAACACCGGCACTCGACGTGTCCGTAGCCAATAGCATAGAGCGTGGGCTTTTAGGAATCGCAGTATCTAAACAACCGGACGGAAAAACATATGTTTTCTTGTCCTACACTGAATCCGGTAATGATGCAGACGGTAGTGATGTTGAAGACAACGTCGACCCGTCAGGCAACAGACTATATCGCTATGATTATGTCGATGGCAAATTGATAAACCCTGTCCTTTTATTTGATTTAACTGCTATTCCCGAAAATGAAAGAGGAGAACATAATGGCGGTAAAATTCGAATTGGACCCGATAATAATGTGTACTTCATAGTTGGAGAGGTAGGAGGTCATAGAACTCAAGCTCAAAATATCGCTGATGGTCCCGCCCCGAATGGTCTGGGAGGTGTTTTGAGGATTTCTCAGGATGGTGGAATAGTCGACCCAGGCAATCCTATTTTTGGAGAGGGATTGCCGTTGAATGTATACTATGCTATGGGTATTCGAAATAGTTTCGGTTTTGATTTTGATCCTTTAACAGGTAATTTATGGGACACAGAAAACGGGCCTACAGTGGCAGATGAAATCAATCTTATTTTGCCAGGCTTTAATGGTGGTTGGTCTCAGGTTCAAGGCTATTTGAACCAGGATCTACTAGGGCGAGGAATAACATCTGAAGATGAACTTGTAACATTTGGTAACGGCAAATATACTGATCCGAAATTTGTATGGGTTACCACAATTGGAGCTACAGCATTAAAATTCTTGAATTCTGAGAAATTGGGTAAAGAGTATGCAAACGATATGTTTACAGGAGACATCAACAATGGCTTGTTATATCGATTTACTCTGAATGAGGCACGTGACAATATACTTATAAATGATACTTCTCTAGGTAATGTTGCAGCACTTGCTGACAATCAGGTTGATGAGACCACCGAAAATCGACCTTTAATATTTGGACAAGGTTTCGGGGGAATAACCGATATTCAGGTTGGCCCAGACGGTTATCTTTATGTATTAAGTTATACCGGTGCGTTATATAGAATAGTACCCTTATCTGAAAGTAATATTCCCAAAAATCAACCTGATTTAGCCGCTCAAAATGAAACACAAAGTGCAGACTCTATCCCCGTGGTCATTGCTGGATTAAAAGGTGATCAGTCATATTCACCTAACCCAATTAACATAGAAGCTGGCCAAACCATAACGTGGTACAATGGTGATTCCATATCGCATACTGTAACTTCAGGACAGGATAATGACGGGGATGAGGGTACTGAATTTGATTCTGATGCAATCATACCTAATCAACATTATAGTCTGACATTTGATAGGTCTGGAGAATACCCATATTATTGTATATACCATCCTACAATGGTAGGCGAGGTAATAGTAGAATAGAATAATCATTTTTAGAAAAATAGTATTTGCTTTCATCAGACATATTTAACCCTATATGAACATTTATTAAAACTCCAATTCACATGATATCTAATCTGAGCGCAAAAATCGTAAAGAAATTCATGTTTGTAATTAATAATTGTTTAGGATATCAAAATTAATCGACTATAATTTATCATATATATATAATATTTAACTAAAGAGAAATGTGAAAATCTCTGTATCGTTGATTTCGAAATCAGTTGTGCTAGTTTTCACTATTTATACTTTTTTGTCCTTAGTTATAGAATACGAAGTACAAGATGTTTCTAGCACAATTATCAACGAATCTTCATTTACGTCGATAAATCCATCTATTTTGATAAATACGACAAAGGTGTCTAATTGCATACCGCAAGACATTATCGATAACAATGGTAACAATAGTTCAACCGCATTATCCAAGACCGAAACCAACAAGACAAATGAAGCAAATATCAATAATGAGACTACAGGTATTTGTAAAATTCTTAGAGTATCAGATTCGATCTCCTGCACTGAATATAATGGTAATCAATCTGAAATACCCTGTGAATCAAACGATTCTGATGAAGATAGTCTTAAGATAGATAATTTTGGAGACAACGGTCATCTATTAGCCGACACAAAATTTGATCAACAATATTCATTTGAATTAAATGATCCCGTGGGTCAAGACAAAAAATTCAGAGTAACTATGGACTTTGATAAACATACACAAAGCGAGAATAATGATATAAACTCACCTCGATTAGAGATAGTAAGAGAAGATTCAGAAGGAGTACCAGATATGTCTGCCGCAAAGAATCAGGAAATAATTTGGCATGGAAACATACATGAGTATTTTAAGGAACCTAAAGATAAATTTGAAAATGAAACATACATATCTCTTCAATTTAATACCGGACGTCACGGAAGCAATGACCCAGATGAAGAGCGTGGCTTTGGAATATTGTTTGATGTTTCTGGCAGTAGTAACCCAAACCTATTAGAATATCGGGATGATGGCAAGTATGTAAAATATGATTTTAATACTACAAAGGAATTAGCACAGGACAGTTTTATTTTCCATCAATTAGATAAGAATGGTAATCCCATATTTAATAACAATCTGACAAACAAAGAAAATGTAGAACTTAAAGTAAGAACGTTGTTGACAGACAAAGATACTAGAATGATCGAAACATTTATTGATAATGGCTCGGGTAAGGAAATTCCCTATTGGACCTTAAATAATCTCTCCAAGTTAAAGGAACAAGATGATGTTGATGACCAAAACGGATTCATGGAGACTATAAATCAAGGATCTGGATATGTTATTGCACGCACTGATAACATTGATACCAGGCCCTCGTCCTTTAAGTCATTTTCTTTTGATTTGTAGTATTCTATCCATCTTAATTTTACGGGCTTTGGTTTTTCAGCTGATAGGATAAAAATCAAATAAGGTCATAAACAATAATTTTTTTTGCTATAGGATGTATTAATCGATCAAGTAACCGGATTGGTATAATATTCACATTAATAAAAAATACCATATTTAGTCCTGATTATTCAAAATCAAACATCTCGTCAGGGGAGGCATCTTTACGATATTCACCCTTGTAAAAATAATAACCCTTATCTTGTCCATCACAAACATTGTTTTTTTCCGATTGATTTCTTTCATGAAGTTCAATCCCAATGTTGTTATTAGCAGCTATTTTTTCGATTTCACCGCAATCTAACCATATACCTTTACATTCAGGGCATTTATCCAATTCCACGCAGAATCCATAGGTCAAAGCCATTTCAGAAAAACAATTTGGACATTTCAAAATATCAAATGAATTTCTGTTGATGATATATATAAAATGATCCTATCAATTAAATTCTTAGAATAATTATTGTGATTTTATAATATAATATAATTTCTACAAGTTCATTTCTATAATACTGGAATAATTGAATTGATAATCCATATCTATTGCTACAATTAGCTTCTGTAATTATTTTCGGCCCCATATCATAATAAATGTCAATCAATAATCTTATTTACTATAGAGACAAATTTAATTAATGAGCGAATCTACGAAATTTAATTATTCGATAGTTAGAGAGAATTCAATTAATAATTTCATCAAGGATCTGCTAGAGGACAGGATTGAATTTGATTATTCAAAGGGTATTAAGGAAGATAAAAATGAAGTTTTTAATGCTGCTATGGATTTAAAGGCAAAAATAATTCCATATCTAGCTGTTGAAAAGGACTACGCCAATAAAGAATATCACAAGCTTCAAGAAAATATATTTTCTTGTTATCTGACCCTAAAAATTTTTGGAGTAATACGTCCAAAATTAAGTTAGGTTACTTACCTTTCATGTGTTTTATGAAAGAGAATAATATCATCACATGATTCAACTGACATAGACAGTTTGTTTTTATAATGACCATCCGTACATTTTTTGTTCGACATTAAGTAATCAAAACTTATTTTCAACTCTGATTAAATATTCCTCTAAAAGACATACAGTTCAATTAATTGGTACGTAAAAACCGAAACTAACTGGATGAATTTTTTGTGTAGTAGTATAATCAATAAATAAATTTCTAATTGGTAATATTTATGGACCATATTTCCTGTATTTAACATTAAAGTATAAGATTTATTTACAGAATGTTATTATGACTAATAATTTCATTGGTGTTGAAAAAACTACAAAAAGTTTTTTAGATAAACTACAAAACAATCCCGGTCCCCCTATTTACAAATTATCGCCTAGCGATGCTCGAAATGTATTATCAGGTCTTCAATCGGTACCAGTTGCAAAGCCTGCAGCTGATGTACAGGATCTCTCCATCTCTGGCAAATCAAATGAAAAAATAGATATTCAAATTATAAGACCGTTCAATAGCGGCGATAAAACCCTTCCGGTTGTGGTCTATTTTCATGGTGGCGGATGGGTTTTAGGAGGAATAGATACTCATGACAGACTGGTAAGAGAATTGACCAACTCCATTAATGCTGCAATTGTATTTGTTAAATATAGTAGATCTCCTGAAGCTAAATATCCAAAAGCTCTAGAAGAAGCCTATGATTCAATAAAATGGATTTCAGAAAATGGTAACTCATTGAATTTAGACTCTTCTAGAATGGCTGTCGTAGGAGACAGTGTTGGCGGCAACATGGCAACCGCTGTTGCGATGCTTGCCAAGGAGCGTCAGGGACCAAAAATTCTTTATCAGGTCCTTTTCTATCCGGTTACCGAAGCAAATTTTGATACCGAGTCATATCGATCTTTTCAAGAGGGTTACTTTTTGACTAGAGAAGCCATGAAATGGTTTTGGGAAAGCTATGTTTCAGATAAAGCCGATTTGAAAAAACCCACAGTTTCTCCATTGTTATCTTCAATAGAACAGCTCAATGGTTTACCACCAGCACTTGTAATAACAGGCGAGTTTGATGTATTAAGGGATGAAGGGGAAGCTTACGCACATAAGTTGATGGAAGCTGGCGTAAACGTAACTGCATGTAGATATCAAGGCACTATTCACGATTTCGTAATGTTAAACGAAATTGCAGGTACGCCAGCAACAAGAGGTGCAATTGAACAGGCATCTGATAAATTAAGAAAGGTATTATGGGAAAGAGAATAGACATTTTAGATACTGTTTGGTCAATTTTTTTGACCATACCATTTCTCATTATTTACTGAAGAAAGAAATACGATTGTTTTCAATAGAGTTTTGTGAAATCCATAAAGTACGTATATCTATTTAAAAGACTAGATAGAACATGTTACTAACATTATTGTTATTATTTTCAATATTTTTGAAGTGGTCCAATGATAATTGTATCAAGGATATAATGTGATTGGATCGGATTTGATTGAAATAGTGTAATACCCGTAAAGCTGAGTAAATTGATCCATATGTTCATATTCAGAATTCCATTTGTTGATGTCTGTCTGTCTGTTTATATGTCTATGAATGTCATTTTTCAAGTTTTTCAAACAGGATTGAAATCGACTTGATGAATTTATTAAATATCAATACAATAATTAGGTAGAAAACATATTGGATAAAGTACAAAGTTATCACGTTGAACCTCACATAAAAGAAAGTAACTACATTAGAGATATTGTTTTTGGTTTTGGTGATGGAGTTAATACTTCTTTAGGAATAGTAGCTGGCATAGGTGGTGCCTCTGTGGGTGTGGATATAGTCATTTTAGCTGCGGTAATAGGAATGTTTACGGGTGCTAAAGCCATGGCAGTACAAAATTATCTTGCTGTTAAATCCCAAATAGAGATTTTACAATCCGAAATCAAAAGAGAAGAATATGAAATTGAAAATACTCCCGAGGAGGAAAGAAAAGAGATAGAAGAAATCTACAAGTCCAAAGGGTTTGTCGGTGAAGAATTGAATATGGTTGTAAATAAGATTACATCCAATAAGGGAGTTTGGTTGAAAACGATGTTAACAGAGGAGTTGGGTCTGAATCTAGAAATCCTAGGCAATCCTATAAAAGGAGCTATTGTTATGTTCATATCATTTTTGGTAGGAGGTATCTTACCAATACTACCATATTTCATAGTCAAAACTGGCTTAATCAACAATTTTACGGCATTACTAATAGCCATTTCTATGAGTTTATCGTCATCTTTTATGATTGGTGCAATCAAAGGTAGATTAGCTAAAAAAAGCTGGGTAAAAGGAGGATTGGAAATGTCTCTATTAGGAACAGGAATTGCGTTACTTGGTTATGGAATTGGATCTGAAATGAATAACCTAGGAGTGGTTGACTTTGAATAACAGATATTGGTGTTAAGGCATTTGGTTTAGATATATGCAACAGATGAGAAAGAATTTAAGAAGAATATTTTTTTTTCAATTTCTTGGCTAGTTTTGGACCTATTTTTGGGATCATAGATAGTTTTGATTCTGAAATTAGTAGGAGATCGTTAGGTACGTTGATTCCAGCCCCATGAAGAGATCGCGCTCTGGCCCTGCCTATATCTTTCATCTGTACCAATGGAACAAGCTCTGCCTTTACTCCATGCTTAATTCGACTTTCGAGTGAAAAAAGAACGGGTAAAAGATCGTTTCTGTTTAACAATTTACATATTTCGAATATTGAAGAGATTAACCAATTAGACACTTCGACAATTCTATGTATATCGCCTGGCTCTACACCAATTCTCTCATTCATCCTTTTTTCTGTAGACTCATTGATCCATTCGTATAGAGTCCATAGACTTCTAGAACAATCCATTATTTCTACGTCTGAAAAAAATTCATCATAATTGTTATAAAACAAATAACTGAACTCTTCGATGTCTTGTTTTCTAAACGAAAGTTTAGGATAAAAGTCTGGGCAAGTGGTAATCATATGAAGGAAACCAAATACGTTGTTGATTTTTACAGACCTTGGTTTTATATCATCGATGGTCTTCCTAAACGCAACAGCAGTCTCAGGATTAAGATATAAATTTGAAACTAATTTTCCAAATCCGGTCACATTATACATATTGTTTTGCAATCGAATTAGATCTTCTTCTAGAAAATAATCTAAAGATGAATCTATTTTATCAAATAGGGAAGTATTGTTCCTATCTTGAAATGAATAAAATGTCTTTGAGAACAAGTCATAGATATCATCTAGACTAATTCCGTTAAATGAAGCAATTACACCCAGTAGATGGATTTTGATCGCTATTATATTCCCAAGGTTTGAATTTAGAGGTTCAGGAATCCCCAATATATAATGATCATACAAGTCTTCATAAGATGTTCTTGAATCTGAAATAATTATAGATTCTCCATAAGCATCATATTGAGGTCGTCCAGCTCTTCCACAAAGTTGTTTATATTCAAGCACACTAATAGGAACTGAAGCACCGTATACAAAATCATACCGGGTAACATTTGTTATTATGACTCTACGTGCAGGGAGGTTGACGCCAGCAGCTAGTGTGGGTGTTGCAAACAGGGATTTTATGATTCCACTTTTAAAAGCCTCTTCAACAACCCCTCTACTTGAAAGACTTAATCCTGCATGATGAAACCCTATGCCAGTAGATATCAAATTTGACAAATTTTTAGTTAAATCCGTGTCATCACCCTCCTCCAAAATTTGTTTAGAAACCTTTAAGGTATTTTTCCTTTCTTCTGGTGATAGGGTTTTGGATACAACCTCTGAAACCTTCTTAGCTAAGGATACGGCTCGTTTTCTTGTTTCAACAAAAATAAGATTTTGTCCATTACTATTTAGAGAATCCATGACTAAATCGATAGCCATCGAAGTGGTGTCCTTCCCTGACTCAGAAACTTTAATTCTGGAATCGTCATTAGAATATATTATCCCATCAGAATATACCCCTTCTATCAATTTTGTTGGTCTCCAAGTGCTTTCTATTAATCTTGATCCTAACCATCCTGCGATTTCGGAGGCATTAGTGATTGTAGCACTTAAGCCAAGAATCTGAGATGATGAATAGTATTTTTTTATTTTGGTTAGGACCATTTCTAAAACCGGTCCCCTATCTTGATCTCCGATTAAATGAATTTCGTCTGAAATAAATAGTCCAACATTTGATAACCATGAAGCATTATGTCTAAGAATCGAGTCAATTTTTTCGTTTGTCATAATAATTATGTCGGCTGAACTTAAATCGGCGTTTGAAGTATTAAAATCGCCAGTGCTAATCTTTATTCTTATTTTTCTGGAAAATATACCAGATTTATCTATAGAAGTAAATTCCAAATATTTTTCATAAGCTAATGCTCTTAATGGTGTAAGATATACTACTTTCTTATTTTTTTCTAAGGATTTAATTGCAGCTAGGATGGCAATTAATGTTTTCCCGCTTGCGGTAGGAGTAGTAATTAAAATATTAGAATCTTCTAACAAGCCTTTTTCTATAGCCAATTGTTGTGGAGGATATAGAGAGGTATAACCTAAAAATGAAAGATAAGAAGAAATCCTATCATCACTTAACTTCAATTGCATGTATAAATTACTATTATTAAGAAATCGTATTACATATTAAATTTCTTTCATTGATAAACAAGTTATTGTTATTAAGGATAGGTAAGGATTTCATCGATAAAATTCTTGCTTGCTCCGGGTTGTGCGTTTGAAATCAATTGGCCTTTGATTAACTAAAATGAATTGAAAAATGCTTATGATCACGATAATTGACATTTTTTCCGTCTGGTGGTTATTATTATAATATTACTAACAAATTAATAATAATTAATAAGTAAACTTTATATTATTAATAACCAAATTATTTTCATGCGAGAGAATTATAAGACTTGGATCTCTTTTTGCTTTATTGTTTTAACCATAACTTTATTTTCTTCAATTATTCCAAAGTCTATTGCTACCAGTAATTTATCACAAAATAACAATAATAATAATAGTATCAAAGAATCAGAGGGTCAGAGCTTAATTTCATCAAATAATACAAATCTAAAAATTTTCGCATCCTTTTATCCGATTTATGATTTTGTCAAGAAAATAGGCAAAGACAGAGTGGATGTTTCAACTATAGTACCTGCCAGTATAGAACCCCATGATTTTGAACCTACAGCCAAACAAGTAATTGAACTACAAAAAGCTGATGTGATTTTTATTAATGGAGCAGGATTTGAATCCTGGATTAATAAGATAGGAAATGCAAACGTAGTTGACTTGAGCAAGGATCTCCCAATTGAAAATATAGGATCTACTCCAGATCCCCATATTTGGCTTGATCCCAATTTGGTTAAAGCATATTCAAAAACTATATTTGAAAAATTAATATCTTTAGATCCTCAAAATACAGATTATTATACGAGCAATTTTAATGAATTTAATAGCAAACTAGAACTACTAAATTCAGATATTAATATGAACTTGACTAATTGTGATCTGAATGATTTTATCGCATTTCATGATGCTTTTGGCTATTTTGCAAAAAGATACGGGTTAACTCAGCATTCAATTAGTGGTTTATCACCTGAAGGAGACATTAATCCTCAAAAAATTACAGAGGCAATAAAATTAGCTGAGCAATTAGGTGTAAACATTATTTTTTCAGAAGATAATATTGAGCCTAGACTTTCAGACACAATAGCAAATGAAATAGGAGGGAAGGTAATGAGATTGAGTCCGATTGAAATGATTACACAGGAAGAACAAACTTTAGATAAAGATTATTTCTCAAAAATGTACGATAATTTAGATAATTTGAAAATAGCGCTCAAATGTGAAAATTAATTATTTGAATTATATGGAATATGAAAAAAGAATTGAATAGAAATGATTGAAATTCTCCAGTATGAGTTCATGCAACGTGCCCTTATTTCTGGAATAGCAATTTCTATAAGTTGTTCGCTAATTGGACTGTTTCTTATATTAAAAAGATTTTCTTTGTTTGGGGATGCAATGTCGCATGTAGCTTTTGGAGGGATCGCATTAGGATTGTTTCTAAAGTCTAATCCTATTTGGGTATCATTAATTGTTTCGATAATTGGAGCATTAGCAATCATAAAATTGAATTCAAGCAAAAGAATCTATTCAGATTCGTCTATCTCAGTTCTATTATCTCTAGGGCTAGCGATGGGATTGGTATTAATCAGCTTATCTGGAGGATTTTCTATAGATATAACAAGTTATCTTTTTGGAAGCATATTATTAGTCAATATCGAAGAAACATTGAGTACCATACTTCTAAGCGTTATAGTTATTACATTTGTTATCTTTTATTATAAAAAATTAATATATCTTGTATTTAATGAGGAACAAGCATTAGTAAATGGCATCAATACAGTTGTATTAAATATTTTATTCATTACTTTGGCAACCATTGCAATTGTAATGTCCATTAGATTGATAGGAGTACTAATGGTTTCGTCTCTCTTAATAATTCCTAATGTTTCTTCGTTGCTACTAGGATATGGATTCAAGAAAACCATACTATTCTCAATTTGTTTTTCTTTGATATCTGTTATTTTGGGAATAATATTAGCATATGAATGGAATATTACACCTAGTGGAATGATAGTAATAACATCCGCTGGAATATTCTTTGGAGTAAATGTATTAAAGTTATTTTCTTCAAAAATAAAAAACAAGACTGAAACAAAAATAAGATCTTGACAATTAATAGTTTTTATCAGCTATTACCCGATATTATTATGTACTTGTATAACCAGTATGTTTTTAAAGAAATGAATTTTGGTATGAAATTTACGTTTGTCTTTCTTTTTGCTTCATCACTTTTATTTTTTACTTGCTTACTTATTTTTGACGGTATCACAGTCTTTGCTCAACAAGAAAATAATACCACCACCATAAATACAAATGATCAATTCGGTATTGAAAAAATATATCCTACCAAATCCGATGGCAGGGAATGGTATGTTAACATGTCTAACCCCAAAAATGATCCAAATGTAACTTTTACTTTTAATCCTAGATTAGCCAAACAGGATGATGGATCTTGGAAAATAAGGGATGACAAAATTCGAATTAATGTAGACACATTAAATGGGACAGAAGAATGGAAAAATGTTGAAATTACGGGATATGTGAAAATAGACTCGATAATCAATCCGCGTAAAAGTGTTATAACAGACATTGACTGGGTAGCAAGAACTGATCAACATAATGAAGACTTTCCATGTCATGGCCTATCCCTTCACGGGGGCATTTATCCGGATGGTTCTGTAGCATGGAAAAAAGAAATATGGTTTACCGGAGGATATACTAAAGAAAAATCAGTCCCTAAAATAACCGACTCATTGATGAATAGATGGATTGGCTGGAAAACTGTGATCTATAATACAAATAATGATTCCGCGGTTAAAATGGAATCATATTTAGATAACTCAAATTCTAATCATTGGGTCAAAGTTTTTGAAATTACGGATAACGGAGGCTGGTATGCAAGTAGTTCGGATAAAGTATTCTACAGTGCAAATTGTGGTAGATCCAAAGATCATATGGTTTTGAATTCAGGACCTATTGTTACGTTTCGCGCAGATAACGTAGTTTTGAACTTCAAGGATTTGAGCATAAGAGAAATAGAGCCACCAAAGTAGGATAATACTGATTTATCCATTGGAAATTACTCGTAAATGGAAAAAACAAATATTATGAAATGATCATAATAAAAAACATTGCCAATCATAAGCATTTCACTGAATGAAAACATAATCCAAGAACTAGATAAATTGCAAAAGTTTTTGGGTTTTTCAGGCAGATCAGAAATCGTAAGAGCTAGTGTTAGAAACCTACTTTTAGAAGAGAAAAGAATAGATGAATTGTCAGGAGTTCTACATTCAGTTCTTCTAGTAATACATGATGAAAAATCCGATCAAGAAATCAGTGAAATTCGACATGGATTTGATAAAATAATTAATACCCACATTCACAATAAGATAGACGAAGATAGATGCCTTGAAATTTTTGTACTTTATGGTGATGCAAGAGAGATTAAAAATATTACCAAGAAATTTCAAGGGAACAGAAAAATGGATCAAGTTAGGTTAGTGGTAACATAGTAATTCAACATATTAATTTGAAAGCCATAAGTGGGATTTGAACCCACGGCCTAAGGTTTACGAAACCTTCGCTCTGCCAGGCTGAGCTACTATGGCGGCAGCGTTAGAACCAATCTGCGAACAATTTCCAAGTATTAGAAGTATGAAAAAGTTAAATAATAATGTATTTTTTTTCTATGATGTGACAAAATGCAACTTACATGAATTTTTTTTTGACTGGAATTGTAATGATTGCAAAGAAGAATATAAGAATTTGAAGGGAACTAACAAAATTGAAGAAGAGTCACATGAGGAAGTAGAACCGATAAAGGCAAAGAAAATAAAGAAGAAGAATGATTACAAAGAATTCACAGAAGAGAGAGCTAAAAAACTCTATGAAGAAATTTTTTTGCAGTATTTAAAAAAGGGTAACATAAGTGAAGCAGAATCCATTGAACGCTCAAAGAAGATAATAAGAAAACAGTGTTTAATGCGCAACATTGAGCCTTGGTCATGGGTCTAATCCAGATTCAGAATTAAATAGTTAAGTTAAACCTAAATAACAAAAAAAAGTTATTTAACTTTATTGTCATCACCGAATAATCAATCTAATATCTTACAAGGAAGTGTAAATAAAGACATCCTTCTAAAACTAAAAGGAAAGAGAACTATCAAGGGAAAGCTGAAAAGTTTTGATCAATACATGAATTTAACACTGGAAAATGCAACTGAAGTTTTAGAGGGAGATAAAGTTCAACAAATGGGAGAAATATTCATCAAAGGCGAAAACATTGTTATTATAGCAACAGATTGATTATATGAATAAACAGTGATTCTTGTTAATAATTATAATCAAGTTTTTCAAAAGATTAAGTTAAATTATTTAAAACTACCTCGATCTTTGGCACATTCAATAATTTCCGAGTCAGATAGATAGTTATCAATGCTAAATGCTCTATCAAAACATGCAGAGATTTCCTTTGAATGTTTGTTATCAGTCTTACCGTCATTGTCATTATTATTCTTAATGTTGTCGCTTAAAGCATAATTGTGAAGGCTATTTTGAGAATAACTACCTCGATCTTTGGCACATTCAATAATTTCCGAGTCAGATAGATAGTTATCAATGCTAAATGCTCTATCAAAACATGCAGAGATTTCCTTTGAATGTTTGTTTTTGCCATCTAGAGACTCACCTAATTCGCTATTAGTTGGATTAGTATAGATATTTTTGTTGATTGATTTATGGAATGACTGGAATGAATAAGGGTTGGATACTGGTTGATTCATATTTTGCTGTTGTAACCCCGAGAAGGTTGAAGGGTTGGATACTGGTTGATTCATATTTTGCTGTTGGAGCCCCGAGAAGGTTGAAGGGTTGGATACTGGTTGATTCATATTTTGCTGTTGTAACCCCGAGAAGGTTGAAGGGTTGTCTTTGGGTGGAGACTTGATAAAGGTTGAAGGGTTGTCTTTGGGTGGAGACTTGAAGGTATCCATATAATTGCCATTAGCTGTATTTGATGAATCAGAAGTAAAAGTGGGAGTACGAACGTCACCGTCAGCAGTATTTTTGCTCTGAAATTCATGATAGAATGGATTATTCTTACTTAAATTGTAAGGATTGCTACTAGAGGAGGAGGATACAGAAGTAGTACTATCAGGGGCTTTGTCTGGAGTGAAGAAGATACAGAAGTAGGACCATCAGGGGCTTTGTCTGGAGATGAAGAAGATACAGAAGTAGTACTATCAGGGGCTTTGTCTGGAGATGAAGAAGATACAGAAGTAGTACTATCAGGGGCTTTGTCTGGGATGAAGAAGATACAGAAGTAGTACTATCAGGGGCTTTGTCTGGAGATGAAGAAGATACAGAAGTAGTACTATCAGGGGCTTTGTCTGGAGATGAAGAAGATACAGAAGTAGGACTATCAGGGGCTTTGTCTGGAGATGAAGAATTTATTTTATTGAAGTTGTCAGTACAATCAGAATTTATACCAATAAGCGCACTAGTCATCATGCTCGTAATACAATCAGTAGTTTGGGCGATCAATGAATTATCAGGAACCAAACTTATTTGACCGTACGAAGGAGTAAATGTTGCATATATAGTTGAAAACGATATCAATAAAAACACCATTAGAATGGGACTGATTTTATTTGCTATGTGCACGAAAAAATAAAACAATCATACTTTATAATGAGCACTTTAGAATGCTAGTATTAACTTAACAATATATCTATTATACATAAATAAGATAGATTTTTTTTATAAATTAAAAGGATGATTTGGTATGTTTATGATGTGATCTTAGTCTGTTATAGACTTGTTTTATGTGTAAAGTGTTAGGTGATACCTCGATAGAATCAATTTTGTACTATCATTAAAAACAAAATTGTAGTTTTTTGGTTAAATTGACCCATATTATATATATAGATAATCTATAATAAAATAGTTGTTTTTGCCTAATTTTGAAGAGTTAGTAATAGGCACTGTTATCGCATCTATTATCGCTTTTCTAATAAATCTAATTTTAATGCCAAGTTTTATTAAATTTCTAAAACTCAAAGGAAAGGTTGTAAATGATAATCACAAACCAAATAAACCCAAGGTTCCTAGACCTGGGGGGCCGATATTATTATTAAGCATTGTCATTGGGGAACTAATTTTATATTTCATTACCGGGAATCTCGAGATAGTAAGTATTTTACTTACTACGACTATTGCCTTCATAATAGGAATTATTGACGATTTTAGAATAATGCCGGGATGGTTTAAACCAGGAGCATTGATTTTAGCCTCAATACCTCTAATTATTTTTCACATATATGATAACGAATTAAACGTGATTTTTGGGAGTGTGTTTATCCCCATCCTATACATCCCATTAATATTAATATCAATACCACTAGCGGGGAATACAGTAAACTCGATAGACGTATTCAACGGGGTAGCGACAGGATTCATGATTATAACGATGTTTCCAATAATAATTAGTACCTTTTTGTTTGGAAATCTGGAAATTCTTATGATCGAGATACCATTTTTAGCGGCTTTGTTAGGATTTTATATATTTCACAAATACCCCAGTAAGATATTTCCAGGAGATTCAGGTACGCTATTGATGGGAGCTATGTATGGAGCATTAGCAATTGCGTCTAAATCAGAAATAATTGCAATCATAGCATTATTACCAGCAATAATGAACTCATTTTTGTTCTTGAGTAGTGTAAGGAAGATTGTTGAACACAGAGAATTGAAATCTAGACCAACTATACTAAATGAAGATTATACACTACAGGCTTCAAAGGATAAGAACGCGCCCATAACCCTAGTTAGATTAATTTTGTTGGATGGAAAACTTTCTGAAAGAGAAATAGTCATGAAAATTTATAAATTGGCTACCTTTTCGTCATCGCTTGCACTAATAACAATATTATTACAATTTATTATATCCAGTGGATAGAGTAGGAGGAGTAGGAGGAGAAATGAATTTTTTAGATCTCAAATTCTTTATCTTGTTTATGTGGGTGCTGGTCATGACAGCATGTATTTTTATTATTTTTGTTATAGCCCCAATCAGTAAATTTCAAATAGATCAAAATGATTCGCTATCTTTTCTAAAGACTTCATTTATTCAGGCAATATTAGCAGTTATTATAGTTGGAATTTTAATAATTGTACTGAATAAATTTAAGAAAGTATATTTGTTAAAAAAACTTTCGGGTAAAAATAAAAGTTAATCTATTTCTGCAGTATAAACCTGGATTAAGTTAGAAAATCCCTTTTTCTCTACAAAATTCCAAATCTTTCCACAAATTGAACATGTTATTATATTGTCTTTAGATGAATACTCTAAGCTATAATGGCTACAACGAATTTGATACTCATATTTGAGCGACTCTAATTCTTTAATCGTATCTATATGCCTGACAGAATTTTCTGTCAATATTATTACTTAGAATCAACATAATATAATCTATTAATCATGAAAATTAATATAGTTTCAAAAAAAATAAGTGACCTATAGTCGAATTCATATAGATATAGTAATAATATTGAATAACAATGTAATAACCATTATTATTAAGAATCTATATATATAAAATCAATAGTATAGATAGGTATAATATTGAATAAATTGAATTCGGACATTAGAAAAATTCAATTTACAGGTAGATCCACATACATTTTATCATTACCCAAAAAATGGATTGAAGAAATGAATCTTAAAGCAGGTGACCATGTTTCTATCTCCCGAGGTTCAAACAATTCGCTATGTATTACTCCAGAGCAGGAGAAGAGATTACAAGACTCGACAAACGAAGTTAGCACTCAGGTATTGATTGATGAAGGTCCCAACACCCTAAAGAGAAAGATTGTTTCAATGTATTTATCAGGATATAACCTGATAAATCTAAAAGCGAAATCTGCAAGGATTCAACCCATACAAAGAGAGGCAGTTAGAGAAGTGGTAAGAAGAAGTTTGATAGGAACAGAAATTATTGCAGATTCCTCCGATATAATTACCATCCAAGTTTTATTAACACTACCGGAACTATCAGTTAACACGGCTGTACGGAGGATGTTTCTGATTGCTTCCTCAATGCATAGAGATGCCTTAGTGGCGTTAAAAGAAAAAAATTATGATATAGCGATGGGAGTAATCAGATCGGATGATGAAGTGGATAGATTTAGTCTCTACATATTAAGAAATCTAGTCATGGGTACTAATAATGAAAGAGTATTACAGGAAATAGGGTTAAAAAATGCCTCCGATTGTCTTAGCTATCGAGTTACTGTAAAAAGTATCGAAAGAGTTGCTGACCATGCATCGAGAATTGCTTCAAAATCAATGGAAATTCAAAGTTTGATCCCTCCTTTGATAACCGAGAAATTGGAGAAATTGAGTAATTCTGCTTTGGAGGTTTTGACATCTGCAGTTGAGGCTTTCTTAAGAAGAGACTACAATTTGGCTGATAAAATTGCAGATAAATCAGATAACGTTCTTGGTATTGAAAGAGAGATAATGTTGTTCTTGGATTCATTAGAAAATAAGGATATCGACAGTCACAATATCAATGCGGGAGTAAAATTAATACTTGAAGATATACGCAGAACTGTAGAACATGCAAGTGATATTGCAGAATCAGCCATGAATCAAACTGTAGGAGAGATAATTAAAGTAGAGAAAAAGGGAGAGAATTGAAATTAGATATTGGTTTGTAGTAAAATTTGATTTATTTTAGAACAAAGACTACAGTGCATATTGCAATTATCATGAATACAAATGGATCTAAGCGAATTACATACAAAACACCAAACTTGTTTATCCATGGAGTTAAGAAAATAACAATTATTATAAATATTATGAATAAATAATAACATTAATTAGATAATAGATCGGAATAATATGCTATTTTAATATTAAAAATATTAAATGGCAGATTCGCCTCTAGCCTTTGTTCTTATGTCTATTGCCTCCTGCACTTCCGATATGAAAATTTTGCCACCTATTTTATTACTAAGTGTATCCAATAAATTATTGACTAGTTTATCTACCACATCGTCCCTCACAACTATTTCAATTTTTGTTCTAGGAACAAATTCCGGAGTGTATTGCATAGTACCTCTCCCAATTGAAACAGGTTCGGCTTTAGATATTCCTTTTCCTTGAACTCGATAGTGACTCATTCCTCCGATGTTATTATCCTTTAAAACGGCACCAACAGTTTGTAGTTCTCTGTCTGGAATTATTATTTCAATCTTTTTCACTATTATTGATCAACCATCATATTTTTTATATAACATATTTAAAACATCAATGTGTTCACTGCATTGCAGTGAAATAGTATCATAAAATAATTGAAAAAGATAATATTTATAAAATCTATTAACTATATTATGGGCATATTACTATATATAAATTTTAAAAGTATATTGTAAAATAGTAAAGAATGTAGATCGAATGTTCTGATCGAAAGACATGATCGAATGGACAGCTTTTAATAAATACTTGATCTACAATGTTCTATTTGATAATAATGAAATATAGAAGTAGAACAGAAATAACTGTCTTAATACTAGAAGCAGCAAATGGTGGGGCTACAAAGACAAAAATCATGTACAAATCATTCCTTTCATACGCACAGTTAAAAGAATACTTTACAATGCTAATTGAGAATGGTTCGCTAGAATATGAAAGTGGATTGTTAAATATCTATAGAACAACAGAAAAAGGCTTACGACTATTAAAGATATATAATCAGATAGAAGAAATAATACCACAAGTTCATTCAAATTAGTGACGTTCATTTATTATTACATAGGCAAACTAAAACTATAGATTTTGATAAATAATAATCTCTGATTCATTGTAATTATTTTATATCTATTTAACCACTAGTACCGGAATTTTACTATGATGTAATACTCGATGAGAAACACTGCCCAGTATGGCGTGTTTGAATTTCCCTCTACCTCGACTCCCTATAGTAATATAATCAAAATTGTTTTTCTCGATATAATCAATTATTATGGACCCAACATTTTGTCCTTCCAAAAATATGGTTTCTGGTTCTAAACCATAGTTTTTTGTTCTATTAACAGCATTTTCAAGAACAATTTTGGCTTCTTTTTCTAGCTCTGCCATTATAGAGTTTACTAGTTTTTGAGATTGAATATAAACGAAAGGAGGGATTTCAAGTACATATAGGACTATCAATTTTGAGTCTAATTTGGAACTCAAGAATGAAGCATGATCTAAGGATCTCATTGAATTTTCAGAACCATCCACTGGAGCAAGTATTCTGGAATTCATTAGATAATATGAGTGAATTCAATGATATAAATCTAATATTTGAAATATGTTCTCATAAAAAGTAAATAATTTAGGAAAAAATTTTGTATCTTAGATATAAAAATTAAAAGAATATATTAAAAAATGTCTTTATTAGAGGTATTTATTGTGCTTGGGATTAATTCTTCTATCTGATTATATATCTTTAATAGTCGTAAGCCTTTTTCTGTTGTTCTATACTTTTGAGTTCCATCTTCATATTCTAACAAAGCATTCTCAATTAGCATTGTAAAGTATTCTTTTAACTGTGCGTATGAAAGGAATGATTTGTACATGATTTTTGTCTTTGTAGCCCCACCATTTGCTGCTTCTAGTATTAAGACAGTTATTTCTGTTCTACTTCTATATTTCATTATTATCAAATAGAACATTGTAGATCAAGTATTTATTAAAAGCTGTCCATTCGATCATGTCTTTCGATCAGAACATTCGATCACAACAACTGACATAATAATCTATTTCATAAAAAATATGACATTTACTAATTTCGAGTTCCTTAAGTATGTAATAGAAAATCTTAATGAATTAATGTTATTAATCTATTTAGCTATTTAGTTACGAATTTGCTGAAACCAAATTTTAGTTTATTTTACTTTGGTATAAACAAATATTCAATTAAGTTGAAATCGTTGAAATCAATATGATATATTTTAACAAGTTTGTTTTTTTCGAAAACAAGGATAAGATATGGTCTCTAGGGTTTAGATTACGATAATTATTTAAATTACAATCAGGCAATGATCTCATGTCTTATGGGTCTGCTACTCCATCGGAGCCTTCAACGAAGAAACTAGTATTAATTTTTGGTATTATTGCTATAGGTGCATTTATTGTTTTGAGTATTTTTGTATTTCCTATTAAAAATTTAATCAGAGACGATGTTACTGCCGAGGTTAAAATATTAAGTAAAAATGAAGGAATTTGTGTTGTTGATACTGCTGATCATCCTAGAGGTATTAATCAATGTCCCTACGAGGCTGGAGATATAGTAATAGTAAAATACAAAGAGGGAACTTCAGACATAATAAGTCACGAATTAAAACTCTAAAAATAAATATATTATTTGGTTTTAGTTATTTGAGTTGAATTAAAGAAATTATTTTATTGTGCTTGGGATTAATTCTTCTATCTGATTATATATCTTTAATAGTCGTAAGCCTTTTTCTGTTGTTCTATACTTTTGAGTTCCATCTTCATATTCTAACAAAGCATTCTCAATTAGCATTGTAAAGTATTCTTTTAACTGTGCGTATGAAAGGAATGATTTGTACATGATTTTTGTCTTTGTAGCCCCACCATTTGCTGCTTCTAGTATTAAGACAGTTATTTCTGTTCTACTTCTATATTTCATTATTATCAAATAGAACATTGTTGATCAAGTATTTATTAAAAGCTGTCCATTCGATCATGTCTTTCGATCAGAACATTCGATCACAACAACATAGATAAGAAATTATCATCCTTTAGTGCTTTGGATACAGTATCAGAAGAAACAGCCATTTTTATTATTTGAGAACGGCCATACCTACCATGGCTAACGACGTTTGAAGTAATTAATCCAAGTTGATCCAATTCACTAATTATTTGAGTGACTCTTCTTTGGGTCAAAGAATCATGTTCAATCTGTTTACATAATGAAGTATAGATATCATAAACATCTCCAGTCATACCAGTTTGAGATTTCATGATAGATAGAACAATCAATTTTGTATGTGTAGTGGAATTTTTAATGACCTCATAATTAGTGTCTTTTTCAATCTTTTCTTGTGCTTCTCGAATATGATTTTCAGTAACCATATCAGCCCTTTCTCTTTCCGCTATTTCAGCCGCTACTCTTAATAGATCAATTGCCTTTCTAGCGTCCCCATTTTCCTTCCCGGCCACTGCTGCACATAAATTAATCGCTGCCTGACCAATAGATCCCTCATTAAATGCAAGTTTTGATCGATCATTTAGGATTTCTTTTAATTGAATTATTGTATATGGATTGAATATTATTTCCTCCTCACTTAGACTGCTTCTAACTCTTGGGTCTAGTTTGTCTTTAAATGTAAGACTATTAGATATTCCTATCAAAGATACAAACCCGTCTCCCAACATACGTTCATTTGCTCTAGTAAAGTTATATAAAACATCATCTCCATTCCTATCAACCAAGGAATCAATCTCATCTATAATTAAAACTACATGAAGATTATTTTTTTTTAAATATTCAAGAATCCTATCAGTGGCTTCGCCCATAGACAAACCAGTAAAATGAACTTTTAATTTCCTGTCGAAGCGATTAATCCCTATATCCTCCGCAATATCATATAATACCTTGTATGAAGTATTTGAAGTCTTTGCGTTAATGATAGTAACGGTAATCTCTATTCCATGTTCTATTGATTTTTTTTTTAATCTAGTAATTACATTTTTTACAACAGCAGTTTTCCCAGTTCCAGGTTTTCCAAAAACTAAGAGATTAGAAGGTCTACCATTCTTTAATACGACTGATAATACTTGCGCGATTGTTTTAGACTCTTCGTCTCTAAATGGCAATTTTTCAGGAACATAATCGATTGTTAATGTTTTTCTATTCTTAATTAAATTAGCTCCAATAACAGCCTTATCAAATATATTATCTAAATAATCTGAATCCATCATCATTTCTTTCCGTTAATAGTATTGATAAATCAACACAGACACACCCCTATTTTTCTATTCGAATGATAAAAAGATAATGTCATGTTAATATGCTAACTGTTATTAACATTTAATTTTAAACAGGTTAATCAATTATTTTATACATAATAATTAAATAAATTAATATAATTCTACTATCAAAATCAATATTAATTGCATAAGAAATAGAGGGGCCTGTGGCTTTCAAACCAAATTAACATTAATCTTAACAGTTAAAAATCATTTGATAATAAACGTGAATTAACCCCTTTATTTCCACTGGAGGAATTCTAAATTCATTCACAACGATAATAAACGTGAATTAACCCCTTTATTTCCACTGGAACTAGAAAACCTTTAAGATGGATAATCAAATTAACTTTAGAAATATAGACATCAATAATTATGTGCTTATTTTAGTTAACAAAAACTAATCTTTTAGTTATCAATTTTTATTCCATATTGTTAAGTTAACATATGTTATCAAATTCACAGAGACGATAAATTGTCCACTGGAAAAAAGAGAATAAAAATTGAATTAGAGGATGCTGAAGGTGGAAAATATAATTTATCTCTAGAAGGCAATTTATCAAAAGACAAAATTCAAAAGGTTCTTCAATTAGTGGAATCATTGAACATCTCAAAGGATGATTTAGATAATAATATCCAAATTCCTATGGAACAAAATAATAGTTTACAAAAGTATGACTTAGGACTCAATCAATCTAATAACTCGATTGGATCAAAGATATGGGCATTGATCGAAAACAACTTTGCATTTAGTTCTTTTACATCTTCAAATGTAGCCGAATCCTATGAAGAATCATACGGTGAACAGTTACAACTTAGTCTCATATCCACTTATTTATCAAGATATTTTGAAAAGCAAAAATTGGTAAGGAGTAAAAGAGGGAAAGAATGGATTTATAAGTTAATTAGAATTCAAAAAGATGTTATTTCGTCCGTTGGGACACCTACTACTTCTCAATCAAGTCGTTTAATGGATTCACATTACTCGGAAGATCAGGGTGAGAATGACTTTTTGAAGCAGAATGCTTTGACAACAGTTTACGACCTTCGACTGTGATAGTATACCTGAAGGGCTTTGTGCTCATATCTCTATCAACTAATTTCTCTTCAAATAATTTTTTCATTAATCTAGAAGTGTGTTCTCTAGTCCTACCTACTACTCTTTGAACCTCCCTAGTAGTCAGAGATTTATCCTCTAATTTTTTTAGGATGTATTCTATTGTACTATTCTGACGGTCTTCTTCCTGATCCACCGACTTGATAGAGTCTTGTGATGTTATGTCGTGATTAGGTAGTGATGTTTCAATTTTTGGATTGCTTACGTAGTTTTGGAATGGTGATATTACAGAATTCTGTGACTTGATCTTGTTGTTGAGATATTATATTTTCATCTAATAATTTTATTAAACTTTGGATATCGGTTAATTTTTCGTTGGTCTTATTAGTTCTGTCATATAAGACTCTAAATTGTTCAGAAATGAGATTAGTCTTATTAATTTGATCCTTTATTTGACTTTCAAGCTGAGAGATTTTTGTTTCAATATTGTATTTCTTAAATTTTTTGTTTTTTAACTGCTTGTAAATTTCTAAAGCTAGAATTGATAATGCTATAGCTGAAACAAATGGAATTAAGGTATAATTTAATATTAGTGATGCAATATCTATGCTCACATATAATTTAGCAATACAGTGTGATATAACTTTATTGTATGTGATAATTTGACATTTAATATTATAAACTTAGTGATATATCACATATCGATTATTCTATTAATCAAATCTTCTATTACATTTATCACATTAGTTATCTCTTTATCGTGATATTTAGCGTGATTGTCTTCAAGCATTCTAAGCTTGATTAACATGGAGTTTAAGGCGGTAATTTGATCATCTTTCATTACATTTATTAGATTTAGTAGTAGGATGGAATAGAACAATTTCCGCAGTTTTGTCTTTGATTGCTTAACTTCTCTGTAATATGCGCCTGAACTTATTTCCTTCGGCCTTTTCTCTTTTTTCTTGAAATTATAAATTATTTGTATTTGTCTGTTGGTAAATAGAGATTTTTCAATTAATTTGGAAAGAAATAAATTATTTATATCTTCTTTGTTTTCCATCAGCTATACAATATTGTATAGTTAATTATACTATTTTAAATAAACTTAGCACAATCATTAAATTTAATTCAATTAGTATACGTGTAGTATTAGATTGAGTCGGGTAGAGAACTATATTAATGATGAATTGAAAAAGCATAAAAAAATATGTTTTGCTTTATTAGATTCGGAGAATTTTGAAGACATTGCTGGTGTTGCGAAAAAAGTTGAATCACTTGGTGCCTCAGCTATTTTGGTGGGAGGTTCGTCTGCCATAGATCAACTGGATTTAGACAAATTAGTAATATCAATAAAGTCTATAATATCTATTCCTGTTATTTTATTTCCAGGAAACGTTACAGGTGTATCTCCTAATGCCGACGCGATTTTATTTACCTCATTGCTAAATTCCGAGGATCCATATTTTATTTCAGGAGCTCAAGCACTAGGTGCATTGTTGGTAAAAAAGTATAATATTGAACCATTGCCAACAGGATATATAATAATTGGTGATAATACTACAGCCTGGTTTATTGGGAGAGCAAAAGGTATACCTTTTGAAAAATCTAATATCGCTGTTATGTATTCATTGGCCGCACAGTATTTGGGTATGAGGTTTGTTTACCTGGAGGCTGGATCCGGTGCAAAAAAGAATGTATCTGCGGAAATGATTTCAAATGTTAGAAAGTATTATGATGGCTTATTAATTGTTGGAGGGGGCATTAAGAATTCCTTGATAGCTAAGGAATTAGCGGAGGCAGGGGCAGATATCTTAGTTGTAGGAACATTATTAGAGCGGGATCCGGATTGGGAAAAAAAATTTAACGACATTGTTATGGCCATTCGTTCCTGAATTAGTGCGATTGAATAATTATGAATTTGATTGATGAGGCCAAAGTAAGATTAAAAAATATTTCAATTCCAAGTTACTATTTAGAGTATCAAATTGGTTTGCTGGAACAGGTAAATAAGCTTCATTTGGTAGCCGAAAAAGCAAGAAAAAAAGGTTTAGATGTTACGACTTATGTTGAACCAAAAATTGCCTACGACTTATCTGACAGAGTTGCAAAAATGCATAATATAGATATATCAGACCGATTAAGGACATTACTAAATTATACTACAAAAGAGAAAGCGGCTCTTAAAATAGCCGAGGAAATTGCAAAGGGGGAATATGGATCTGGAGATCTTAGGACAAGATTAGAAAATGCGGTTAGGGTAAGTTTGGCTGTGGTGACGGAAGGAGTCACTGTAGCTCCATTACAGGGTATATCTGACGTACAATTGAAAAATAATAAAGATGGTTCACAATATCTCTCCATTTCATTTGCTGGCCCAATAAGATCTGCTGGAGGGACTGAAGCAGCACTAACTATGCTTATAGCTGATCATGTAAGGAGAGTGTCTGGACTTGCAAAGTATCAAACAAATTCTTTTGATGATGAAACTGGCAGGTTTATAGAAGAATTAAGATTGTATGAGAGGGAAGTAGGGAACTTTCAATTTAAAGTCTTAGATAAAGATGTCGATTTTTGCATCTCTAATTTACCAGTTGAGATCGATGGAGTAGATACAGACCCAGTTGAGTTAGTAATTCATCGGGAGATGAAGAGGATAAAAACGGATAGAGTTAGAGGAGGAGCACTCAGGGTTATGAACGACGGTTTGATAGGTAGATGTAGAAAACTCACAAAATTGGTCGAAACACTCGAGTTAGAAGGTTGGGATTGGCTTGCAAATATGAATGGTGCAATCCAAACAGGCGATGATGATACTGTGAGTCATAGGATGTCTGAAGTAATTACAGGAAGACCCGTGTTATCTATGAACAAGAAAATTGGTGGATTTAGGTTACGATACGGAAGGTGTTTTAATACTGGATTCGCTACGATAGGAATTCACAACACGATTCCTGTACTATTGAATTCTGCCGTAGTAGTTGGAACGCAAATTAAAATGGATGTCCCTGGAAAAGCTTCTACAATCGCCCTTGTGGACACCATTGAACCACCAATAGTAAAATTAGATGACGGAACGGTCTTGCAGATCAATACCGTAGAACAAGCCCTAAATTTAAGATCACGAGTAGTCAAAATATTATACCTAGGAGACATTCTGATTAGTTACGGAGATTTTCTTGAGAATAATGCACAATTATTACCAGCAAGTTATGTTGAAGAAATATGGACCCAGGAATTATTTGAAAAATTGAGTCACATCAATGAAGTCAAAAATGACTTTGTTGTTGAATATGATAAGTTAGTTAAATTGAGTTCGAATCCCTCTACAATACCCCTATTTAGAGAGGCATTGAAAATATCGATCCAATTCGACATTCCACTACATCCTAAATATTCCTTCTACTGGGAAGCTATATCAATAAAAGATTTTTTAATAATTAGAAATGTCTTGATATCTTTTATTTCTCTATTTAACAGAAACGGAGAGATTGAATCAACTACCGAGGAAATTAGTCTATCATATGATCATAAACTAAAAAGTATTCTAGAAAAACTAGGCGTGTTCCATCGTCTAGATACATCTAGTAATACTATAGTATTGTTAGATGGGTCTCAAATTATTGCGTTAGTGTGTTTATGTATTCCTGAATTTCAATCCATACTCTCATTCTTATATGAAACTCGCGATAAAATCCATTTTTCAACAATTTCTAATTATATATCAAAGGATGGATTTATAGGAGATATAGGTGAAATTGTTGAAAGTTTACAGTCGGAGAAGGGTGAAGGTAAAACAACTGTCATCAAACTAATAAATTCCATTTCATCAATTAAAATACGTTCAAAATTTTCTTCTTCCATATCTGTTAGAGTTGGTAGACCTGAAAAAGCCTCAGAGCGTAAGATGAAACCCCCAATTCATGTTTTGTTTCCAGTAGGTAACAAAGGTGGTCCCATGAGAGACCTCCTAAAGGCTTCAAACGCAGATTCTTTTTATTCTGAAAAATCAAATCGATATTGTTATAATTGTAATATTCCATCCTTAGGTACTAACTGCAACTATTGCAATCAAGCGACTCCTATCAAATTTATTTGCAATGTCTGTAAAGTTGAATCTCTTGATTTATCATTTGATCCTATTGATAATATAAAAAAAAGGAACAAATGTTTAAAATGTGGTAACGAATATAAAACATTTTCTCCAATTAAGTTTCCTTTAAAGACCTTGATAGAAAAAGCCGAAACAAGGTTGAGCTTTAGGGTAACTTCTCCTTTAAAGGGAGTGAAAGCATTAATGGGGAAAGACAAGGAAGCGGAACAAATTGAGAAGGGCATTCTTAGAAAAAAATGTGGTTTATCTGTGTTTAAGGACGGTACCATAAGATTTGACGCTACGAATGAACCTCTTACTCATTTCATGCCATGTTTTATCGATACATCCATTTCAAAATTAAGAGAATTAGGGTATAAATTTGATTATCGACAGAATGAACTTGATTCTGATAGACAAATCGTAGAATTGCTGATTCAAGATGTTATAATTCCATTAGATTCTGCAAAATATCTCTTAAAAACGGCTAAATTCATAGATGAAGAATTAGTTACCTTATATGATTTACCACCGATTTATAATGCCTATACCGAAAATGATCTGATCGGACATTTAATAGTGGGATTAGCTCCACATACTTCTGTCGGTATTATTGGGCGTATAATAGGTTTTACAGAATCACAAGTTTGTTTGGGTTCTCCAATATGGCATTCCGCAAAAAGAAGAGATTGTGATGGTGATGCCGATTCAATTATCCTACTATTTGATGCATTCTTAAACTTTTCATATTCTTTCTTACCCGATAAAATAGGCGGATTAATGGATGCTCCATTACTAATACAACCTATTGTATTACCTCATGAGGTTCAACGACAAGCTCATAATGTTGACATTGTGGAAAAATATCCACTAGATTTTTATAAAAATACGTGGTTGGGGGTTAAAGCAGCTGATGTTTCTGATACGATTGAAATACTAAAAAATCGAATAGGGAGTGATAAACAATTTTATGATTATGGGTTTACCCATACTAGTAGCACTTTAATATCCAACATAAATCGAAGTGCTTATTCTACATTAAATACAATGGGCGAAAAATTAGAAATGCAAATATCCACAGCAAATCTTATTAATTCTGTAGACACAAACGAAGTGATCTCTATGGTCTTGACGACACATATTATTCCTGATATAATGGGTAATATGCGTTCTTATTGTTCGCAGTCGTTTAGGTGCAATAAGTGCGGTGATAAGTATAGGCGAATTCCTTTGTATGGTAAATGTCTTACTTGTAATAATACTTTACTACAGACGGTTACTCGAGGTTCGGTAGAAAAATATGTTCTTTTAGCAGAAAACTTGAGTAACAGTTTTAAAGTCACTAATTATCTAAAGAGTAGAGTTGAATCACTTATTGTGGAGCGAAATTTTGTTTTTCAATCAAAGAAAGAACAACCTACATTACTTGATTATTTATAAAATCATGTGATTTTTGGTTTATTAGTTTGCAAAATTTATTTGATATGGTCTTAAAGTGGCCAAATTAACTACAATTGCTATACCAGGGGTAGGAGTAATTCCCATAGCGCGCTGAAAGGGTGTTTGGGTTTGCCATGCGCCAGAATTCACTACCAAAGTTCCCTTATAGCTATCCACATCAATTACATGTACATGACCAGAATGGAAAATATCCGGAACGTCTTCAATAACCATCATATCCTCTAATTCTGGAGCAATAGGTGTTCTTTGACCGTATATAGGTGAGAGATGTCTTGATTTAAGTAAAATCTTCATCGCCTCTGCTGGTTTAGAATAACTTAAACCAGGAATTGTAGCAATCGTATCGTCCAAGCTTTGACCATGAAACATTAATGTTTTTACTCCGTCCATATTGATCATGCAGGGATTTCCTAGCATAGTGATATTGCTTAAAGAGTAAATCTTATCAGCATATTTCCTTGGTATTGCTGGCTGGGGCAATGCTCGTCTTCCCAGGTCGTGATTTCCTGGAATCATAAAAACCTTAATGTGCTTAGGAATCTTCGCCAACAAATTTGTAGCATGCTCCATCTGGGAAAATGAATCCTTTTCAAATAATTCTCTGTCTTGATGTGGAAATATCCCTATTCCATCAATTAGATCCCCACAAATACAAATATACTTTATTTTAGAAACAATATCTTTATTCTCTTCTTTTCCATTTAACCAATTCAAAAACATTTGAAATTCATCTTCCATGAAGAATTTACTACCTATGTGCAAATCAGATATTAACACGCTATATACCTCAGAATGAGATCTGTTTGGAATTCTGTCTGGTACATCTAATGAGAATATTTTTTTTATTATGTGGTTCTTTCTTTTTGAATTATTCTCAAGTTCTACCATTACCATTTGATCCAAAATTAATGATGAAATCTGTTTTTTTAAATCTTCATCGTATGCAAATGCCTCTAATAATCCACTCTGATCATCAATAGTTAAATTATAACTATTCTTTTTGATCTTCTTTTCCATAATTAATCCTGCTATGAATAAAGATTCTTCCAAATTCTCCTTAGACTGTGACTTTGGATTTAACCTTGATTGGTTAAGAAATTGTTTAATGAACGCTATTTTTTTTATTCTTTTACTGTCTGGTCTATTGGATAAAATTTTTAAGGATTTATCAAATCGGCTTCTAAACAGTGATGTATACCCTTCAACCCCTTCACCACTATTAATACTATTATTGGAATCATAAATTATGTTGTTAACATAATAGTTATTCTCCAAATCATCAGAATCGCGAGTTACCAATTCTAAAATAGTCTCTTCATTATTTTTTTTAATATCCATGATTTCCGAATGATCTAGCTTGTTAACGATAGTAGTACCATTATTAGCATTATCATTTACAATCAGTGAACTATTTGTTGAAAACTTTAAAATACTCTTTATATCGTCGGATAAAATAACCTTAGACCCGTCTCTCTCTCTTTTGATCATAAGAATCTCTTCAACTATTTGATACACATCTACCTGTAGATTCTCAATTAACACTAAAGCATCGGGATGAATCTGAAATCCTTTGCTGGTTATAAAGGAAATTATTTTTAAGAGATTGGAATTATCGGTCAATAATCAAATTAACTAGTTGATGATATTCTTTAAGTCTTTTTATATAAATAATAAAGTATTATAATTGATAAAAAAAGTATTATAGTTGGTTATGCTTATTACATTTAAAAAGAGACTGGTGTTTTTCTTTATTGCCATGTTATTTTTCTTGGGTATTTTTTATCTTGGATTTTCCTTTAGAATGGATGAATCATTTTCTAAGGAGTTATCAAAAAACTTTATTAATCAGATAACTGACATAGACGAATTTGGTATATTCTTAAATAACCTAAAAATAGCATTAGTGATGTTTATTCCAGTCATAGGCCTTATAATGGGAACTATTTCTGGATTTTCTACCGGTTTAGTGTTTAATTCAATAATGAACCTATCAGATGTTACGTATTCTAATCCCTTGGTCATTTTCTTGACACCATTTGGAATCCTAGAGCTAGCCGCGTATGGACTAGCAATTTCTCGAAGCTGTATTTTATTTTTTGAAATACTAAAGAAGAAATTTACAAAAAAATCTTTATTTTATCTGCTAATCGAAGTAGCATTAGTTTCTGGAATGCTTTTTGTCGGGGCAATAATAGAATGGATGATGATTGAAAATATTCCAAAAAGATTATAATCATCTGTCATTCGTGCATGGCTTTTGGATTATTTTATATCATTGTTATAAAATGCCATAGTGTTTAAATAGTTTTAATGAAGATTTACCTACAGTGAATTATTAGATGCCAGTAGCAATACTTCCAGATGTTAGTGAACAGCATTGTATTGGGTGTGCTTTATGTGTAGAAATTTGTACAGCTCTTGGTCCAGATGTATTAAGAGTAAAACCTGTGGAAGGTTGGAAAAGAGGTAAAGCATTTGTCTTTTATCCAGAACGATGTATCTCTGATGGTGCTTGTATTGGCGTTTGTCCAACAAAAGCAATTTTCTGGATGAGACCAATGGATTATACACCAGGACAACCAATTCCATTAAAGAAAAACGCCATATTTACGAAAGGCTGGGAAGAGGGCTAACTCTCCACCAATTTTTATTTTTTCTCTAAATTTTAGAATTCAGTAACCATTACAAAGCTGATAAGATTTACATTTAGTGTATTAATATTCTAATATAGTTTTCTCTAATAATTAGTACTTAAATATCCAATAGAATTACTAAAATGGCTAATTGACAAAAAAATTGTATGTTATAGGCGTAGGTCCAGGATCAAAAAAATATCTGACGGATTTTTCAAAAGAAATTATCAAACAATCTCGTTTTATTATAGGATATAAATATACTCTAAATACGATAGATCACCTACTTGATAGATCATTTAATCAAGTATTTGAAATAACCATGAAAAATCAAGAGGAGATTTATTTGAATGTATATAATAATTTAATGAGAGAAAATGATATATGCACTGTTCCATTTACAGGAGATGTAAATTTCTCAGAATCAGAAGTTGTGGACCGGCTTTTATACCTGTTCGGTGATGAAAATGTCTGCATTGTCCCTGGCATCAGTTCTATACAAATAGCAGCTGCAAAGTCTAGAGTTCCATTGGATAAATCTACCATCATGACTTTTCATGTCACCGGTGAGATTGAAGAAAAAAAAATAGAACTGGTTAAATCAATTGTTGATAAGAAAAGTGTAATATTAGTGCCAAGACCATGGCCGTCGGACCCATCAAAAAACTTTATGCCCTCTGAAATTTCATTATTTATCAAAGAAAAAGGACTGGACACTTCAAAAATTGATGTTTGGGTATTTGAAAATTTGACAAATGAAGAAAAGGAAACAACTTTTACTGGAAAAATGAGTTCGCTAGAAAATAAAGACTTTAGCGATTTATCAGTAATGGTTATAGATCAAAACAAACGACAAACTTACTTGGAGTTCTAAATTTATTCTTTCCCTATTTGTATTATTTAAGTTTTGAATGTAAATAAAATATATTACAATTAACTTTGTATAATGTTGAATGAGCAAGAACGAATTTAGATGTTGTATTGAATGTGGTTCAAAAATGTCTAAAAATATTAAATTATGCCCAGCCTGTGGAGAATCTCAGGGCTAGATTTAAATATTTTTGCTAGACTCATTTTCCATTTTATTGCTCTTATTTTTAGATAATCATGACAGTTTATTTTCACATATAGTCATTATTAAAATACCTCTATTTTTTAATAATTAGACGATGGTAAAAAAAATAACTCTCCTTATTCCCGTGATTATTTCAGCCTTTGTAATAGGGATTTTAGGAATTATCTTTGTTCCATCAGATATTAAGAATGCAAACATCAATTTTTCAAAAGGAACTATAAAAATAGACGAAAAACTTTTGACCGTCGAAATTGCTGATTCGGATTTTGATAGACAACGATGGTTAACATTTAGGAACGACAAACCTGATTTGGATTCCGGGTTACTATTGATATATGATAAACCTGATTTATATTCAATGTGGTTGTTAAATATAAAATATCCATTAGATTTAATGTGGTTTGATCGAAATGGCGATATAGTTTATATTAAAAAAGATGCCCAACCCTGTGATAATATACTTGATTCATCCAAATGCACATTTAAGAATACAAAGCCGGCAGGATTTGTGTTGGCTAGTTCGTCGGGATTCATCCAACACAACAACATAACAGAAAGTTCAAAATTAGAAATAATTTCAGTTTGAAACTCTATTTTTCTCTTTTACTACACATTACTTTTGTCAAGAGCAGTATCACTAACTCTTAAGTTCGACAACAAGAAAGTAAAAGACAGAATTGCTTTAAACCGGTAACAAATAGAGTAGGATGTGGCTTAATTAGAGAATCAAGAGTAGCCATATTGTATTATTTTTATAAATGCTTATTTATTTCTTGTAGTTCATGAGTTATTTCTTCAATGGACGCCTCATCCTCAAGGGTAGTGATATCTCCAATAGTCTCGTTGTTTACAATAGATTTTAGAAGTCTTCTCATTATTTTGCCACTTCGTGTCTTTGGTAACTTATTTACAAAATAAATCTTTTCAGCAGATGCAATTGGCCCTATTGTATTTTTGATGTGCTCATTTACCTCTATATCTAAGTGCGAAGATAATTCTGCTCCTTTTCTTAGTACCAGAAATGCGATGATTGTTTCACCTTTGATTTCATCCTTTTTACTAGTGACAGCTGCCTCAGCGATTGAAGGATGAGAGATAAAAGCACTTTCAAGTTCTATAGTTCCTAATCTGTGACCGGCAACCTTCAATATATCATCTGCTCTTCCTAGTATCCAATAATATCCATCATTATCTACATATGCAAAATCACCTGCAAAGTAACTATTATGTGTCTTTTCCCAGTACGTTTTTTCATATCTTTCGTTATTGTTCCACAATGAAAGGAGCATTCCGGGCCAAGGTTCTTTTACAGTTAAATATCCTTTTTTATTGGCTTCTACTTTTTTACCATGGTCATCTACTATTTCTAATTCTATGCCTGGTAATGAAAATGTTCCAGAACCAGGTTTCATTTGGATAATCTCAATTCCGGTACACATACTTATCATGATACCACCAGTCTCAGTTTGCCACCACGTATCTATTATAGGACAATTACTTTTACCAATTGTATTGAAATACCACATCCAAACCTCTGGATTTATTGGCTCTCCTACCGTGCCCAATAGTCGCAAACTTGATAAATCATACGAATTGGGTATGTCATTTCCATATCTCATATATGATCTCAAGGCTGTGGGTGTGGTATATAGAATGGTTACCCCGTGTTTTTCAATAATATTCCAATATTGACCTTGGTCAGGGTAATCTGGTGCACCCTCATAAATAATTTCAGTTACTCCATGCATCAATGGTCCATATACTATGTAGCTATGTCCGGTTACCCAGCCTATATCTGCTGTACAGAAAAATACATCTGTTGGGACAAAATTGAAGACCCATTTTGCCGAGTTAAACAAATGAGTCAAGTATCCTCCGCTTCCATGGACAACACCTTTCGGTTTACCTGTGGTCCCTGATGTATATAATATAAACAAAGGATCGTTACTTTCCATCCATTCTGACTCACAATAGTTGGATTCTTTGTTTACTAAATCTTCGAACCACATGTCTTTTTCATCGATGTCTATATCTTCATGCGTTCTTTTAACGACTATTACTTTTTCAACAGTAGGGGTTTGTTTTACAGCTTCATCAACTATTTTTTTCAATGGTATTATTTTCCCTCTTCTATATCCTCCGTCTGCTGTAATTATTATCCTGGATTCAGCATCATTCACTCTGTCAATGATTGATTGAGAACTAAACCCTGAAAAAATAACAGAATGAATTGCTCCTATTCTAGCACAAGCAAGCATTGATATGACTAATTCGGGTATCATCGGTAGGTAAATTGTGATTCTGTCTCCTTTTTTTATACCAAGCCTTTTGAGTGCGTTGGCCAGTTGATTCACTCTATAAAACAATTGATTATAGGTAATAGTAACAGATTTTCCATCTTCCCCTTCCCAAATAATCGCTGCCTGATTCTTCTTTTCACTTGTTAGATGTCTATCAAGACAATTATAGGCGGCATTTAGTTTACCTCCTAAGAACCATCTAGCAAAAGGAGGGTTCCAGTCCAATACTTGCTCCCATTCTTTAAACCATGCCAAATTCTTTGCACAATTTGACCAAAATTGTTTTGGATCTATTTGGGATATTCTTTTTAATTCTTTTATCTTATTTCCATCTAGAGAAATGATTTCTTGATGTCCATCATCCTTGCGATATTGAGGATCAATCATGAAAAAGGAAAGATTTTTCTTTACTTAAATGCTTTCGTTATTTATTATAGTGTATTATCTATATGCGATTCCTCTATCAAAAACCATTCACAATCATACCAATTTACACATATTATTCATTCAAAAATTTTTCTTTCAGTGGCAATTTCAAATTACATAATAAACTTATATAGGAATGTTATATTTGATTGTTGCAATAAACTAAAATAAATAAAGAGAACGAAAATAAAGTGTGAAATATAGAAGTCGAACTGAAATAGTGGCCATGATACTGGATGCAGCCAACGGCGGAGCAACCAAGACAAAAATCATGTATAAAGCATTTTTAAGTTATGCCCAGTTACGTGAATATTTATCAGTATTAATTGAAAATAATCTAATCGAATATGTTGAAGGTTCTCAAACTTACAAAACCACCGAAAAAGGCTTAAACTTTCTTAAAATGCACAATGAAATTGGAGAACTCTTAAGTTCAACTACTCAAAAGTAAAACTACTTTTCAAATTTTTATAAATTCTTGTAATTTATGTTTTTTTTAATAAATTTTACAAGTGTAGTCAATCAAATAAATAAAGAGTGAAGGAATGATCAAAAAACAACTGTGGCTTTCTAACCAAATACCTGCATATTTCAGATCTTTTTTGTTATTTGTACTCATTAATTATTTGTAGCCATTATATGGGTGGATTCGTTGTTTTCTATATTATTTCCTAATGACGCCTCTACATAGTTAGTTACTTCATTGGTAGAACTTTCACCACCTTCTGCATTTGATCCCATCTCTTGTTGTTCCTGGTCTTGTTGAATCCCTTGATTATAATTCGTATCTTGTTCCGATTCTTGGGTTAGCTTTTGAATATTGTAATCTAATACCTCTTCTTTATCTTCATTTTGAACGTTTAATTGATCATTCTTGATTTCGCTATTGTTTGAGGTAACTGTATTGTCTACTGTTTGTTGTGTAAGCTTGTTAATTATGTTGTTTATTTCTGTTTTTTCTAAGTTGACGTGTTCTATTAATTCATTAGTGTGCATAGTTATCTGTTGATAAATATCTTCTGTTATTTCGTTACTCTTATATTGCAACTTTGCATCAAATAAAACTGCTTTTATCCTTTTCGATTCCATATCTATTTCAGATATTCTCTGATGAAGTCTCTCGATAATCTCTTTGGTGTTTTCGCCTAAATCATCCAACCTTTTTTCATACTTTAAGTATACCAATTCTGCATCATCTTTCATATTGTCGTTATCAGCTACGATTTCTTGCAAAGCTTTAATCCTCTTCAATGTCAAAGATTTTTCTCGCAAGAGCTTTTGTGCATCTAAGCGCCATCTCGGAATAAAAATGACATAGTCTCCTTGTACCAACAGTTGTTCATATGGTAAATTTTTTATACCACTTGATCCACAATCAACACTAACAGACTCTATAGATCCTTCTATATCTGTGATGATACCTACAACTTTTCCAATGAATGTTCCATACATGTCTTTAACTTTTTTACTGACAAATTCGAGCTTCAATTCGCTCATGCAATTCAATTTGTAGATGAGTATAATGCTCGCTGTGTGAAAAAGATTTTATAATATTGTAAGATTTAATCAACTATAAGTACAATTACATGTATACAATAAACTTTGAATAAGAAATTGAATCAAGAAAATTTTAATAATGATGAAAGAAAAAAACTTGAATCTCATTTTTCCAATTCAGACAGTAGTGTATTTGTAATAATTACTCCACATCAGGTCGATCGTGGAGCTTTGATGTCTAGATATTCTAGGACTGATAAGACGATGAGAAGGATATTTATTGATGAATTTCTACCAAATCCCAATAGAGGTCTGGAATTTTATAACAGAGTCCTTTTAGAATATGGCGATGAATCTGTAGCTGAACTCGGGACAGCTCAATGTGCTTTGGAATGGATATCCAATATATCTGCACAAAAAATAGAAGATCATAGGATCGGATTATCATTTTTAGAAAAATCATCCCGCTACGTTGCATTTGATAAAAAAATTAACGGAGTTTATAAATATTTTAGGGATAAAAAAATCATGTCTTCCGTTTATGCCGACAAGTATATACAGTCATGTGATTTGGCATTTGAAACTTATTCAAAGAATATCTTACCTATGCAACAGTATTTAAAAGAAAAAATTCCAATAGATAATCTTGTTTTTAATGATTCTGAAACAAAAACTGATACCCTCTTTAACAACCTAAAAAGCTCTAAAGATATTGACAATGCAAAAAAAATATATAATTCATCCATCAAGGCCAAAGCTTTAGACATATTGAGAAATCTCCTTCCATCTTCAACTCTCACTAATCTGGCAATTACAGGAAATGGAAGAGCGTTTGAATATCTTTTGTTTAATATGAACTCCTCCGAATTAGGAGAAATCAAAAATTTAGGTGATTTATTATATAAAGAACTGGAAAAGTACATTGAACCATTTATCAAACGATCAAAAGATAGACACAGCATTTCATATTGCAAATACCTTGATAATACCGAGAAATCAATTTCAAGAATTCTGGATAAGGATCTTTATCAAAAACATGATGAGATTTCCGTTAATGACATTCCATTAGATACTTTCATTAATATCAAAAGTTTCACAGGTGTCAAATTGCTTTATCATATACCCAATATTGAAGCAGAAATCAAATTGGTTGCCTCTATTTTGCATGAATATGGTAGAGGTCTATCCATGTCTTTTTTACTAGATCTTGTTACTACCTTCTCTGAAGAAAAGCGACATGAGATTATTCGTGCATATTCTCATTTTAGAGAAAATAGACGGCATAGACCTGGAAGAGCTTTTGAGGTAATTGATTATTCATTTGAATTAGTAACTAATTATGGAATGTTTAGGGATCTTCATAGGCATAGACTTTTGACTATGAGTCGACAGTTGTTATCTACAAAATATGGGTTTGATGTTCCAGAGGAGATTAGTGAATTAGGAATAGAAAAGGATTATAGTGATTGTATGTATCATAGTGCTGATACTTACAAGTTAATCTCATCTACGATGCCTGCAGAAGCACAATATGCTGTAACTTTTGCTTATAGGTATCCATATTTTATAAAAATGAATCTTCGTGAAGCATGTCATATGATTGAACTAAGGACAACTCCGCAGGGCCATCCAGACTATCGAAATGCGTGTCAGAAAATGTATTCACTGATAAAGCAGGTCAATCCTGTTATTTCTGAAGGTATCAAATTTGTAGATATGAATAGTTATGATTTAGAAAGATTCAAATCAGAAAAAAATACCGTATTGAAAAAATCTAAATATAAATTAATCGATACATTCTGATTTCTTCTTATAGTATCTCCAATATTACTACTTTTTTCATTAAAACCATTTGTCAAGAGATTGACTTCTTTTAACAATACTTTTTTCAAGCCTTCCCAAGTGGTTGATAACCCTTTCATTGGAGAAATTTTTCTCATCACAAAGATATTTTATGGTTTTTTCCTTCTCTATCTCATTAAATTCAATATTTAAGTCCTCTATGTCAGTAACTTGGGGATTCAGAAATATTTCCCTAATTTCATTGTATGGAGTGGTCAATAGTTCTGCTTTTATTTTTTCTATGTCTTCAATCTTCTTGTACTTTTGTATCAATTTTAGAGCATTTTTTGGACCGATGCCACTAAATCCATCAGGATTAAAGTCAGTACCAATCAAGATTCCAACATCCACAAGCTGCTGGTGAGTTAGATTATTGGTCTTTAGTACTCTGAGAGTACTCTATTATTTCTGGTACGATATCAACATACACATTTCTGTTGGGGATTTTTCTTTTCCCACTAACTGTCAAATTCCTTATCAACCTTTTAGCACCAAATAGTATTGAATCATAATCTTGACTCACGGATGAATATGCTAAATCCTTCTTAGATAGAAGTGCGGCGGTTGCTTCCCCTTCTGACTTTGCAGTAATATATGGAATACCCATCAATGACAATAAGCATTTTGATTCTTCAATCATTTTAGAGGTTAGAATTGAAGTTCCCTGACTAAATTTTTTTGCGTCATCTAATCTTCCCTCTTCCAATGCTACATTATACTTTTCAGTTGCTTCTTCTTTGACTTTTCTTCTTCTTTGAATTTCTCCTGATTTCAATCTATGAGGTAATCCGTCGAAAATATATACTAATTTGACTCCATCACTAAGTAAATTTATGTTTCTATAAAAAAGTCCACTGAGATGACTGGTGGGTTCTCCTTGGTTGTTTGCTAGTAATTCTCCAGTGGGACCTCTAATTGTCGCTAAGAATTGATAAATTACATTGAAAGCATCTATCGCAACCACTTTTCCATCTAAATCAGAAATTCTGATAGGATTAGATGTAATCAATGGTTTTAGGTTTAATCCCATATTCTGATGTTCTACCCTTTATGATTTTTAAATATTTGATATCTTACAGTCTTGTAATAACGAGACTACTATTTATTATTCATAATAAGATCAGTTCAAATAAATAAGCCTACCAAAAGTAAAATTTAAACATTGATACATAAATTATTCAATACGGTGTATAGGCAGTAGCCAAATAACTAATTCTAATACCTGTATCAGGACTGGTCAACTATAGAATAATGAATGTCACATAGTTAAGACGGTATTAACAATAGTTCGCACAGGATATTAACCGGTTCTAATTATACAAGAGATCTATTGTATATGTCTTAAATTCTATTTATAATTTGTCCCTGGGTATTATTCAAATCTCTTAGAACTATCTTTGATTCGTTAATTTCCTGCTTCAACCCATCCTTCTCTAATATCATTTGATCTAAATATTGTGGAAATTCTGAAAGAGGTAAAGGCTTGTTTTCCTTCTTTCTTTATACATTTGTTTATTCTTCTTTTTCTATTTGACCATCAAATACTTTGCCGTTTTCATGTTGAAATCCTGTGAAATCAACAAATCCATCAAGTAAATCCATTCCTTTTTCAGCATGTGGATTCATTCTTTAGGGTTAATATTTCCATTTGATTTTGAAAAATTTATTAGATCGTAAATAAATCACCTATGAAACCTGGGATTATATTATTACGTGTGCAAATTAAATAAATGTCCCGAACAAAAGAAAAAAAATTTATCATCGTCATTCACTCCTAGTAATTTCAACATTTTGCCATTCCTAAACCCCTCTGCACATTCACCAACGGCAATGCCTGATTTTTTAACTAAAATGGCAGATTCTCTTAAATTTTCTATATCTGGCATTCACCATTTTTTCTTTCCATTTTGTAATTATCCCTGTGACGGTGCCTTGACTAATGCTAGTTTCTTTTGCTATTGTGTCTCTTGTTTTACGTTTTAGCAGTCGTATCACTAGTGATTCCTTTAACGACTGCCTTTGATCAATTAATTCTACAAGAATCACACTAATATGGCTAGGTTTAAAAGCAAATAGAATTTATCGTCATTTTCTCCGTCAATTCTGTCATTTTATACCTTTTTCTCATGTAGCGTAGAAATAAGAAGAATATTGATTCACAATAATAAAAGAATTTTTGTAAGAAATTAATAAAATGATAAAATATAATAAACTTGTATATACTATAATAAATTAGAAAAGAATTTGGAAATTAGTTAATGAATATCATGATTTATTATTAATCTTTGAATCTGTCTAAATGGACTAACCTTTCAGAGTTTTTAGAATTAACAACCTCTACTAAAGGTTTAATCTTGGTACCTGAAAATCTATTATTACCTATGAGAAGAGGTTTGGGTTTAACTTCTCATAGGTAAGAGATACTATTGAATACCTTGAATATTTTCACTATTAATTTAGAATTTAAGTTTTAATAGAACAAATTTCTGTTCGATTATACTATAAAGATCTATAACCAGGTATAGTTCTGTTCTATCTCCAAGAAAAACAGCTCCTTTAAATATCAGGTCTATAGCGAGCTTTTCAAAGCGGATGAAATCCGGTTTAGAGCATTCAAATCTGTGCATTCTTTCACAATATATAGATCTTGATTTCTTTTGACGACTATATTGATTTTCATATTGGTAACAAACTATTTGTTATGGGAGTAATTCGGAGATGAGATTATCTTAATGAAGTAGTAAATCCGAGTGGGTCTCTAAATGGATTATCATAATGTTTTAAAACATCTATTCCCAAAATACTTGATACATCAACTGCATCTTGGTTACCTTTTATTTTACTCATGATATTTAGTTTGTATAGTTTAATCGTATGTAAGCCCTCGTTTGAATTGAAAACTATTTTTACATAAGATAAATTGTTAAAATGATATTTTTTCCGTTCGTTTTCATATATTTATTATCCTCGATTAAAACCTCGGTGAAACTAATCCTATTCTATATTCATTGTGTCAACTTAACTGAGTAGTACAAGCACAAGTATCTAAAACGAATCATATATCCGTTGGTTGATATAAAAAAAGATACTATAGTTTAGCTGATATTCCCCCATCTAGCGTCATCACTGTTCCGGTTATCCACTTTGAATCATCTGAAGCTAAAAATAAAATGGCATTAGCAACATCCTCTGGATCGCCAATCCTTTTTAATGGAAATGATCCCTCTAACATCCTTTTTGCGTTTTCGTCCTGTAAATATGGCTCCATCATAGGACTGCGAATGGTAGACGGTGCTATACAATTACATCTTATATTGTATTGTCCGTATTCTACTGCTATACTTTTTGTTAACATTATGATACCTGCCTTTGTGACACCATATACTGAAAACGGTACCTTTGGAATGGCTCTTATTCCCAATAATGATGATATATTGATGATATTACCTGATTTTTGTTCGATCATCAAGGGAATCACTGCTTTGATAGGCTGAAACGTTCCTTTTAGATTAACATTCATCAAGTTCGTCCATTGATCTTCAGTCATTAGATGGAATGGTGTAGGATCATTAATTATTGCTGCACAATTTATGAGACTATCTATTTTATCAAAAGCAGTCAAAGTTTGTTCAATGACACTTAATACTTCAGATTCATGAGATACATCCGCCGCCATATGTATCAAATTATCATTCTTGCCCAACTCCTCTACCGTTTTTTTTAATTTATTTTTATTTCTAGAAACTAAAACCACTTTACTACCTTCTTCAAGTACTTTTTGTGCTACTGATTTTCCAATCCCACCAGATGCACCTGTAATAATAGTTACTTTTCCATTCAGTTTCATGAAATAATTACGTTGCAATTAATTAAAAGGCTTTTCAATTTTGCCCGTACAATTCTCGATGTTTATGTAAAAAGGTACTAAAAATGTAGTTATTGATAGAATGTAATGAATATAATTAATTATAATCGGGCAATATTATCTATTTAACGATAAGAATTACGACAAAATAGATTAATATTGGAAAAATCTTATTTTTTATATGGTTAACGAATTAACTTGTCCTAATTGTTCAACCATGATGCGCGCCAATCAAAGATATGGAGTTGATATCGATTTCTGCCCATCTTGTAAAGGTATATGGCTAGATAGAGGAGAAATAGAAAAAATCGCTAATGCTTCTAAAAGATATGATGAGGACCCTGCATATTCAAATGGTCCTGCATATTCAAATGAACGTCTTGGAAATTATGACGAATATCCAAGGGAAGTAAGAAAATACCGAAACGACGACGATTATGATCATCATCGGTATGAATCTAGTCAATATGGTTACAAAAAGAAAAAACGAGGATTTTTCACCGACTTTTTTGATTTTGATTAACAAGTAACAAACATCATATTTTTCAAGCCATTCGAAATTTATCAATCTATCTTATTCGAAATTATCAAGAATCCAGAACTTATCCATCATAACTTAGGGTTCCCCTCTCTATTTCGATTTTTGCTGCTATTTTTGATATCGATTTTCTTTTCTCTGTTTAGTATGATTATTATGAGAAGAGGAAATATGAAACCTACAAGAATCATTATTTCTAATGTAATGACTATAAAAAAACCATTAATAATCAACCAAACGTAGCAAATTGTTGAAATAAAGTCATACGTACTCTTCAGCATATAATTTGGATATATTTTACTTTATAATAAACTAAAAGATCAAGGTCTAAAAAATTAATAAAACATCTCTCATCTCCTCGAGGCACAACCCAAAAGATTTCATGAATCTCCATAATACATAAGGAATCTGACTAGTCTATTCTTGGTTTTTCATCTGTATTATCATCCTTGATGATTAAATATTGATTATATCATTTTGAAAAAATTGCATTTAATAGCACGCAGAGATTACCATGATTGGATCGGTATATTATAATAATATTTGGGAGATTGGTCATTCTTGACATGAATATCCGTAGGGCCAGATCCTCTGACAAAAATAAAGTCTTGGATTTTTGCGTAAATACGTTTGAATGGGGGGATTATATTGATAGAGCTTGGGATAATTGGATAAGTGAGCCATCTAGTCTGCTATTTGTCTGTGAAACTCAGTTATCATCTTTCATTTCAAAATCAGATCTCGTAGGAGTAATCCATATTCTTCAATGTTCAAATAATTCATTATGGATTGAAGGGCTACGGATAAATAAGCTATATAGAAACAATGGTTTTGCCACCGCCCTCTTAAATCATAGTATTGATTATGGAATCGAGAATAACTTAAATGAATGCTGTGCTTTGGTTTCTCAAGGTAATTTTGCTTCGCAAAAAATGCTAGAAAAATTAGGATTTTTGAAACTCTTCATCTGTACTTATTATAATGTAAAGTTAGAAAAATTAGGATTTATGGGTAAGAAATTGTCCACATTTACAAATATGTCATCAATCAAATTAGTTATTAAAACACCACATTTGGCTGACGTCACCAAGATTCACAGATACTTATCTAATCCAAATACAACAAAGATTATGGATGATAGATATTTTGATTCCTGGAGATTCTACAAATTCAATATGGATTATTCAAACTTAGTTTTACTAATAAAAAGTAATGAATTATTGATTGTTTTAAATGAAGATGATAGAATAGTAGGAGTTATAATGATGAAAACAATTGTTAGTCAAGATAGCTTCGACAAAAAATCTGTGATACAAATTAGTTACTTTAATTGTATCAAAAGGTCGTTATACTTAAAAGTCTTATACCTATTACTAGAGAAATATCATAATGATATGCGATTTGATAATATTCAGGTTTTTTTACCGACTTTTCTAGGATTAGGAAAATTTCTTAGTTTCGAATCAATTGATTACTCAGATCAGTTCTGTCTATATACAAAAAAAATTAAGGATATTCGGAATAAGTAATAATTTATCTCATGATTAAAACAACATAATATATTGTTGCATTATTATTGCTTAATCGATTCTAATTTACTAGATATATCCAGCAGAAGTGAGAATTCAAATAGTTGTTGTTCGAAATCGATATTGTTCATTGATCCAAAATATACTTTGGATAGGGATATCAATAATATCGACGTCAACTCGAATAACCATATATACAAAGTTAAATTCGAAATAATTCTGATGAGGAGTGAAAAATCTATCTGGTTTCCTCTTTTACTTCTTTTCCACTCAATATTAACTTATAATGAATTAACATTCTTCTAGGCATACTGGCTAACGCAGCTTTCCCGTAAATTAATAAAAATTCAAAAATAATTGTAACCAGTAAAAATATCGTCATAGCCTCTCCAAAGAAAAAGAAAGTCAATTTATAATCCATCTTTGTTTTTTCGAGTAATCCAAGCCTCAAAATTATACCACAAGAAGTAATTACTATACGTGTTATGGTGGCCAGTATATAGGAGAAGTTGGAAAACCGTCCGAGATCAACAAAAATTATACCATTCCTATTTTTATAGAATCCTAATGTCTTATCAGAATATTTGTTGGCTAAATATAGGGAGACACCAAAAGCAATCAAATAGGGGACTATAAATTAGATTGGAACCCCAATGATGAAAAATGAACTATAGAGTAAAAATAATGTAAGCACGAATTGTATAATTGAATGGGTGATAACTTTTCTCTTATTTAATTTTTCAACTTTTATTACTGATTTAAATCTCATGTCTATGCCACTAGTTCATCTTATTCTTTGATTCATCAATTGTGTAATTTTGTATTCAAGCAAGATATGGTTAATGATATCTGATTTCATATCGATCTAATCCTTGACTTCATCTTTATACCATTTTTTGGATTAAGTGTGATTCCGGGATCCATTCTAATTTTTTGATTTGGGATAAGCTCTAATTTCCAATAACTTGAAACGGTAGCAATTAATAGTATGCCCTCTTGCCATGCGAAAGATTCCCCTATACAACCACGTATTCCTCCTCCAAATGGGAAATAACTAAACCTTGGTAAATGTCTTTTAAACTCATCAGTCCATCTGTCAGGATTGAATTCGCTCGGATTATCATAATATCGACTATCATGGTGCATAACATATTGACTCATTAGGATTGAAGATCCCTTTGGAATCGTATATTTATCAATCAAATAATCCTCTTCAACCAATCTACCAATGCTCCAAACAGGTGGATAAATGCGCATTGATTCTCTAAATATTTTTTCAATATACTTGAATTTAGGAAGATCTTTGATTGTTGGATTTCTATAAGTCTTTTTCTTTCCATCTATATTTTTTAAAAGTACGGTATCTATTTCTTCAAACATTTTTTGTTCTACCTCCGGATGTTGGGATATGAGATAATAAGTCCATGTAACTGCATTTGATGTGGTTTCGTGTCCTGCTATGAGCATGGTTATAACATTGTCTCTAATTTGGTGATCAGTCATGGGGTTAAAGTCCGATACGGTGCTTGTTTGATGCTCGTCAAATTCATTATTTTGTTCCACTTTTGAATTAATGGTTGATAGTAATTGTGCTTGTATTAGCCTTGATAACAAGTCATCCTGCTTCTCTACTTGTTTACTTGATCCTTCACCTTCATCGATAACGGTAGTCTTCTTTCTATCTTCAATTAATTGATAAACTATGGAATCAAGTGTTTTTATCGATTCCCTGCTTTTATGTACTTCTGGTAGAATTTCAAAATGATCCAAAATGTGTCCTATTGGATGTTGAAGGCGTTTAAAGTATTTCTTTGAAACTTCTAATGCAGACGAAAATTTAGATGCCTCGTCGGAATCAATTTCATAATTCATAATAGATTTACAAATTATTCTTAGAGTAACATTCATCATTTCTTTATGAATATCCATGATGCAGCCATCTTCCCATTCTTTGCACATCAAGGATGTCTTGTCTACAACGATTTGACCATAAGAAGCAATTCTCTTTGGTAGAAACAACGGGTGAATTATTTTTCTTTGACTATCATGTTTCTCACCCTCACTTGTTACTAAGCCTTCGCCCAACAATCTTTTGGCTGTTTGCAGCCTTTTACCTTTTCTAAAATTTTTATGATTATAGATCAAAATTTTTTCAATGTAATCTGGATTATTTATTAAATATACATGACCATTACCAATTTTAAAGTGAGTGATCTCTCCATAACTTTGTGCAAAATTACTTAAGGTTTTGATTGGATCTTTTGACAATTGACGTAGTAATCTTAGAGAAAATTTTGATGATGGTCCTGGAGGAAATTCTAGTATTGTCTTTGACATTTTAGATCAAAACAGGGACAACTTACTTATATAAGTTGGTTAGCTTTTCTATCCATATGATAATAAATATTTTATGAAAAATTATCTTATCTGAAATGTTATCGTAGTTATCGTATCGTAGAACTCTAGCTTACATTGGTTAGAAAAATAGATTATTAATAATTATACGTCTAGTATTATATTTTAGAAACAATAAGGGTTAGCATTGCCTGAGATCAATTGAAGCAATCGATTCAAGCAAAATTCTAGAAGCTAGAATTGAAGTTGCGTTATTGATGTCAAAATCCGGTAAGAGTTCTACTATATCAAGACCGAGAATACCTGAACCAACTGCCACCTTAATAAGAGTTATCAAATCAATACTTGATAGGCCCCCTGCTGAGGGGACTGAAACTCCCGGAGCAAAGGCTGGGTCCAAACAATCAAGATCAATGGAAATATACTTGTTACCTTTGTTACTTTTTGCTTTCACTTTATCCATAATTTTCGCAATTCCGAATTCATTTATATCTAGAGGTGTAACAATGTCTAATCCTGCTTTAAAAGCATTATCTAATTCTTCTGGCTCGGCCGAACGCGTTCCTATCAAAATACTTTCATTAAAATCTATCCATCTTGAAGCATCATGCAATACGGAACCATAATAGTCATCTGTCGTTGAAACAAAATCGGGATGAGCATCAAAATATACTAGTCCTGTCTTACCAATATAGTCCCCTATTGCATGCAATATAACAGTAGTGATCGAGTGATCTCCTCCTATGACGATGGGAATTTTTTTTGAGGAAACTAGTTCAAATATTAGTCGGTACAAGTCTTCTCTCCTAATATTACCATAATCAAAAATACATTTTCCATCTATTATTCCACGCATTGGGCATATTGGAATAGTTTTTCCTCCTCTCTCAAAAAAGTTAGACTCGTTAGATGATCTTCGAAGAATGTCTGGACCCTTTATTGTACCCTTTCTCTTCGCGTGGGATTTAGATTCATCAGGTACACCAATTATAACAATATCAGCTTTTGAGACCTCATTTACATTTGAATAATTAAGAGTAATCATGTATCAATATTTCATTAGTTTTCATAATAATCTTGCTCCAGCTTAATTCATCCGACAATGGATCTTAATATGGAAGTAGATGTACGGCAAGCGTCACTATGAATTTCAATTTCTATTTTTTCTCAACGATCTTATTTTTACAAAAAATCTTTCGAGAAAAACAGCCCATTTAATCTTTAGGAAGAATACGAATAAAATACCAAATACGATTATTGATATTATTACTGTAACAATTAACGTATTAATATCTAACGACATTTCAGAAAAATTTCCTATTATTGGTTTGCCAATAATTATTGTTCCCCACACTACTATTACATTCAATAACATTTTGGAAGAAAATGTGATCAAGATGAATTTTAAAGGATTATATCTGTACATTCCAAATGGAATAAAAATAATATTGTCCGGAATAGGTGTAATACCTGCCAGAAATATCGTTAAACCTCCATATTTTCTTAGGATCCTATAAGTTTCTGGATAATCTTCTGAATTAAAGTTTCTTTTTAAATTACCAATGTTTGTTCCATAATAGCTAATCATATATACAATTGATTTAGCACTTACGGCTCCAAGTGCACCAAATAGAACTATTAAATTTGGATCTAAATCAGTGACTAAAACTGCTGTCATTAGAATGGGAAAATAAGGAATTGGAACAATAATTAGCACCGCAGAAATAAATGTCAAAAGAAATATCGCTAAGTAATCCATTCCCTCAATGAAGTGTATAAAGTCAAATATCTCCATGGTAATAAGTACAATACTTATACTTGATTAATTACTGTTTTTTTTAACCAAGATGGGGTCTTTGTGTAATCATTGCCCAAAAAGACATCCGAACTTGTTAACCTCAAATCTTTTTGATATATTTGAAATTATTTAATCAATAAATAATGATTTACTATAATCTATTCCAATTTTGTCTATTCATTTTATTAAATTCAACCTTCTGGAATATTTTTAGTGAATCTATAGTCAAATATTAATATGTTACCTCCGTAAACTTTAGATTTTTGCAGGATTACCTGTGTTTGCCTACGCGGATAAACCTAGATAGGCGCGATTTCGATTGTCAGATTTGTTAATTTTGGAAATAATTAAAACTCGGGGGATCATAATTACATTACTCGTCTGAATAAGTAATTGGAATTGTAAGAATCATCCTCTCATAGGTTTAGATATAATCAAAAATCTTGAATTTAGCCATTATAGTCAATATTCTAGTGACAAAATATTAGATTTTGAGATCGTTACTATGTTTTTATTGTATTTCAATTCAAATTAGAGCCAATAAATTTATTTAATACCCTATAATAGATTGATTATTGGATAATAAACAGAAAAGCAACAAAAGCAACAAAAGCAACAAAAGCAACAAAAGCAACAAAAGCAACAAAAGCAACAAAAGCAACAAAAGCAACACCTGTAAAAAGTGGAACAAAAGCAACAAAAGCAACAAAAGCAACACCTGTAAAAAGTGGAACAAAAGCAACAAAAGCAACAAAAGCAACACCTGTAAAAAGTGGAACAAACGATATACCCGTGGTCAAAAAGACTGTAACCAAAACCAAATCAAAGCCATCTACAAAGAAAGAGAAATCTCTGTAAGTTAGTTTTTTCACAATTTTTTCATATTTTATTAAATCTGGTTCTCTATTTTATTTGCTCTAGCATTTGAATGACAAAACCTCAATTCATTGAATCGTGATACAACAGAATGTTCAAAATAACTAGAATTAGGATCGTCTACAATCGTGAGTTCACCGATAGCAAGAACCATGTCCTTACAAGTGTAGTAATAAAAAAAACTCTTAGTTAAGATGATTAACATGTCTAGATAAGAACCTTTAGTAAGAAGAATCAAAGTTGACCAAGGTTGTTGAACAATATTCGTTCTTTTGTTATATATTATTAGATAACATTACCTAAAATGGATTACATTGTACAGATAATTCTGTAAAGTCACAAAAATTAGGGTCATTCTTTAATTTTATCTTCGGTATATCATACTATAAAGGCTTACCTCGGAATAGATTATACTTTGTCTATGCGAATGTGATTACAATAAACAAATAATATGATGTTTGTATAATGTTTGAATTTTAAACATGGCGTTAAGATTAGTCATAGAATAATCTTGGGAACTGTTGCTTTCTACTTGGGCCATCATAAAATGACTATTAATCAAGTTGTAGTTTACATAGATAAAGGGGACTCAAGTTAAGTAGATATGGGAATTAATATAGTATATACTTCTGAGGACAATAAATTTAAGCCATTCAATCTATACTTTGAGCCATATATTTCTGAAAGCAACGCCGCTAATCATTCTACTCTGAAGCTAGTTAACAAGGATTTGGCATTAGAAATTTACTTGGAAAATAATGATAATGAACTTATCATAAATCAAAAAATACAGCGCGATCTTATGCTGTCATATGAAAAAATTGTGATCGAATATGATGATAGTAAACAAATATTCCGAACTTTGAAAAAAGTTAAAGCAAATTTAGAGAACTTAGTTAACCAATGATTAGAATATTACAAATATTGCTATTGAAAATAGAGGCGTACGGTCAAACATGTATACAACCGGTAAATTAAATTAATATATTGATAATTAAAAACAAGGGCGATTTTTATTTTCAACAATGACTTTGAATACAAATACTTTTTTCAAGTGTACATAACATGAAATTTGCACTTGGACTTATTGATATCAAATGTCTCCTTTATTTAATTCCCATTATACTTTGATATTTGTTAGATATTTGTTAGTGGTACTTGATGCCTACTGAGTCAACGTTTCTTTCTTTTCTCAAGATGCCTATTTTTCTTTAATCACTATTAAATTGTCTTAACCAGGATTGCTGAAACATGTTAAAGAATAGAGACATAATATTAGTTGACAATATAGTACAATATTACACTGCGTAATATATATAAATCTAGTAGATAATTAAATGTAATGAATAAAAAAAAGCAAATGATAAAACTGAAAATTATTAGTCGATCTCCATACCTAATGGGCATAAGAAAAAGGATAAAGATACATAGTGAAAAATAAAGAAATATATAATAAATGAAGTATATTATAAATAAAGTAACTAATATCATATTGGCATTATCCCATGATATATTCTTCTATTTATCACCATATTATGAACTCTATCTTGGAACTCTTAACCTTGAAGCACTAAAACTATATAATAGTATCATAAATATGTTCGATCAATAGGTACAACTGACTGTTCTAAATATTACTACGAAATATTGTAAATAATCTTTTTAATACTAATTTTATATAATATGATTACTATTATATTCATATGACTCTCATTGAAAAAAATAGTGATTTTGTAACTCTAATAAATTTATTCACAGTCGACCAATCAAAACAAAAAATACTTATAGATATGTTGATAGAAGCTACCGAACAAATTATGAAAAAGCAGGAGGGCTTCATATCAGCTAATATACAACGTAGCCTGGATGGAACTGCCGTAGTAAATTATGCACAGTGGAAAAGTAAGGATGCATTTGAAAAAAATGCTCAATAACCCCAAAGCACAAATTCACATGAATGATATCTTAAATATAGCAGGATCAGATGGAAGGCTGTACGAAGCAGTTTTTACCGAGTGAAAATCTTCCAGTTAACTATTTTTTGTCCATTTAGCGACTTGATCCATTGACGAAATCCAACTAGACTATATGTTGAATCATGTGGCATAGAAAGTAGCCACTTGCTACCATTTCATTATACATACGGATACTTATTTTTTGGAAACAATAAATACATACAAGAAAATGGTGTCATTAGGTAAAGATTGTAGGATGACGAAAGTGGCAATTTTCTTAAAAATAAAATTTTTTTTAATAGTTAAATTATGCATTATACAGTTACGAAGGTACAAATTAAATAAAGTTTGATACTTGGATCATTATTTTATCTTAAATTTGAAGACATGCGACTAAAAGTAGCATTATCTGTTCTCTTTGTTTTCTATCATCTAATTTCTCGTCAATCTGTTTTTGAAGTTCTTTATATTTTTTATATTTTTTATCCCATTTCAAAAGCACAAACCATTGTCTGATTCCTATACCTAACCACACAAGAACAATTATTATAGGTACTAGGGGCAAAAATCTAAAAGAAGGGCTTGGTTTGGTATCCCATGACTTTTCATCACTAGTTTCATTCCTGCTATCAAAGGGAAATGGCTAACCCAAAAGTGAAAAGCTCAACATACATGCTATAGGAGGAATAATAATAATAGTTAGTAACATTATAATGAAAAGTTTCTTGGTTTTATTTAGTTGATCAATTATCCCATCCATTATGTAAAAAATACTAGAATCTGATCTTGTATTGTTGTTATCAGAATTATTTTTGTTGTCATTGTTATCTTCGTTATCATTATTGTTTGATTTTTTCATTAGTCTCGCCTCTCCTTTTCATTATTTCTTGGAAATAGTTCTTCATAAGGTGCCAGAATTTCATTCAAAATTAATCTTCCTCTTTCTGAGACTTTGTAGTTGATTATAACTTTGCTACCTAATTTTCTTCCATTCTATTGATCAATTCTTTTCTGACCATATCATCCAAGATTTCTTTATGTTTAACATTATTCAAACCACAGTAACTCATAAGCTTACTCTGATTAATTTCACCATATTCACAAAGTTTCAAGAGAATATCCTTCCTGATAAATATTCGATCACGGTATTCATGAACCACAATGAATCAATCAGACTAAATTATACATTGATTAATATTAAAATTTTTGATATAGATAAGTACATTGGCTAGTCTTCATGTAATGGTAGAAAATAATTTATGACCTAAGATTTTATCCACTTTGCCGATACTCACACTCCTATCTATGAGGGGGAAGAATTATGGGATGGATTTGTTATATTGTAAGGATCAAATATAGAGATGTTTTGTAGCAAGATGTCTAAAAATAAAAAATAAAAAATATCAAGCAGGTTATGAAGAGTTTACTAAAACTTTTAACACCTGGATCAGGCTATTAATGGGGAGTTCTCTCGCATTAATGCTTATTAGTATCGAAAAAGGATATAGTAGAATAAATGACAACAAAAATTTTCGTGAACCTGCCTGTGAAGGATCTAAACAGAGCGGTAGAGTTCTTTACTAAACTTGGTTTTAAGTTTAATCCTCAATTTACGGATAAGAATGCAACATGTATGATAATCAGCGAGGATATTTTTGTCATGCTACTAGTTGAAGAGTTTTTTAAAACCTTTACTAAAAAAGAAATTTGCAATACTTCAAAAAATATAGAGGCTATAATAGCACTATCGGCTGAGAGTAGAGAAAACGTTGATGAAATGATTAATAAAGCAATAGAGGCTGGAGGGACTGAACCGAGAAAACCACAAGACCATGGATGGATGTATGATCGTGCTTTTGAAGATATTGATGGACATCTGTGGGAGATAATATACATGAATGAAAGCGGGTTAAAATCAAATGACACAGCATGATAATACAATAAAAGATAGACTTGATCTTGTTGCTTATATCAAGTGACATCTAACAAAAAACTAAAAAAATTTAAAATGAACTATAGTGGAGATGTATAGGAATTCAAGTAGTTGATTTTCTAATCTAATATATTTTACTGAGTCAGATCTCATTACTCCATATATTGTGCATGATTTTACAAATGGCTTGTTTAATAAGGTGGATAAGACTCGAATTATTCCTGCATATCAAAAGTTATGAATCATCTTCATAAAAAAATTAATACCGTTTAGATTAAATAAAATGGAATGTTTTCTTGCATGATGCTATAGATGACTTCTAAGGTAATAAATGAAATTAAGATTAAAGGTGGTAGGGTGCTGACACTAGTTGAGGGGGATATTACTGAAAGAATTGTCGATGTAATAGTCAATCCCGCAAATTCTTACTTACAACATGGTGGTGGAATTGCTAGTACTATAGTAAGGAAAGGAGGGAGTATTATACAGGAGGAAAGTGATAAGATAGGTTTTGTTCAAGTAGGATCATCCACAATAACTTCTAGCGGAATTTTGCCATGTAAAGCTATCATACATACTGTAGGTCCAAGAATGGGTGAGGGGAATGAGGATGAAAAATTGAACAAAGCCATCAATAGCTGTCTTGAACTTGGCTTGCGAAAAGGATTTGAAAGCATCTCAATCCCTGCAATCAGTTCAGGTATATTTGGTTTTCCAAAGGATAGATGTGCCAAAATATTAGTAAATGAAACGATATCTTTTCTGGAAAACCTGGAAGACTCACCCACAGGTATTAAGTTAGTAGAATTCTGCATACTTGGGAAAGACACCTTACAAGCTTTTCAATATGAATTCGAAAAATCAAAACCAGAATCCTAAAATCAGTACAATTGTTCTTCAATTATATATTTATTTGACTTTAGCTAAGAAAGGAATAAGAATTAATATTTATGAATTTTTCCTGTTGTTGATTAAAAAAAACAAACTGTTATCATTATTATCTTTTCTGAAGAGCAACAGCAGGAGGATGACATGATTTAGTGCTAATTTTTATATACTCACTCACTTTGTTTATCGATGATTATCATATTAATAACAAACTTACAACTAATGGTTATATTTTTTTTCTTGTTTGTTTATTTCCGTTTCAATTATAATTGTTAATTCAGAACCCATTCAGATTTTTGCTCAAACAGTTTCTATTGAAAATGATAATAAAACAGGACAAGAATATGTTAACAACACCCTATTTATTTCAGGAACTGCAACTGAAAAGCAAAATCAGACTTGGTAACAATTTCAATTGGAGTAGAAACCACTAACAGAACCGCGACTGATGCGGTAGCTGCAAATTCATTAAAAATGAATAATATTGTTTCTGCTTTAAAGAATAATGGTGTAAGTGAGGACGAAATTAGCACCTCTCAATTTAGTATTAACCCTAACTACAATTTTTCTCAATCAGGTAATATCCTAGAACTACCGGATTTACTGTAACCAACGCACTAAAAATTCAAAGCATGAACCTGAGTAACATTTCTTTATGGATTGATTCCGCGGTAAATGCCGGAGCAAATACTATTGGTGGTATTGATTTTCAAGTGTCTGAAAAACGACTGGATAATTTAAGAAATATGCTAATTGAAGATGCGATTGCCAATGCCAGACAAAGCTAATATCGCATCTTCCGCAGTTGGATAAATATTATTGGGATTAAATCTATGATAATTGATACCGACGGATTTAATCCGCCACAACCATTTGCGAATGAATTTGTGCAAAGATCTGTTCTCAGGGGCTCCTACAACTCCAATAATACCTGGAGAACAAGAAATTTCAGTGTCTGCACATATTGCCTATTTGTTGAGATGACCACCAAAATTTCAATAAAGTCCCGTTTGGGTCAATACATTTAAAGAAGCAACCTTGTGAATTGATGATATGATATTTAAAGCTATTGAACTTCTGCCAACAGGACGAAGTAATAATAAAATTAACGGTTGCAATAGTAACTTATTGGTCAGAAATAATGATCTTCTCGATCATTTAAAGGCTTCAGACCACTTTTATGAGCGGAGTACTCTAAAGCGGATAACGAATCTACTGATGCTTATTCTTCATATACCAAATAATCATTCTAGTATATTTTAATATTAGATAAACTAGACTTGATAGGTGTTGTATGTGGATGGAAAAATAGCTAATAAAAAAATTGCATTGGTAACAGGTGCCAATAGGGGGATAGGATTTGAAACTTGTAAACAACTTTCGCAATTAGATATAACTGTTCTGTTAACCTCTCGTGATCCTACAAAAGGTGAAGCTGCAGCTAGACAACTAACAGACAAGGGACTAGATGTAATCTTTTTTCAATTGGATGTATCAAATAAAAGTAATATAGAGGATATCTTTACAAAGATAAAAAGACAATTTGGACGTCTTGATATTTTGATTAACAATGCTGCGATTCTATATGATAAAAATCAATCTACTATTAATGCAGATCTAGAATTGGTAAGTAAAGCATTGACAACAAATCTATACGGTCCATGGCTTTTATGTCAAGCTTTCATTCCACTGATGGAAAAAAACGGCTATGGCCGTATAGTTAATGTATCCAGTGGTGCAGCTTCCCTGCATTATATGGATGGTGGAACACCCGCCTATGGTATATCAAAAGTTGCACTTAATGCCTTGACTAGAAAATTAGCATCAGAATTAGGACGAAAGAATGTATTGGTAAACTCGATTGATCCTGGATGGGTGGCAACAGACATGGGTGGTCGTGGTGGACGCCCAGTAGAAGAAGGTTGTAGAGGGATCGTATGGGCTGCCACCTTGCCAAATAATGGCCCGAGTGGAGGATTCTTTTATGACGGAGAACCTGAACTTTGGTAATGATTCTAATGAAAAGATAGTTCCGTCGTCTATCTTGTTTCCTATCTACTTACAGGCACCAAACCATTCTGGATCTGAACCTTGGCTCGTAAATTTAGAATGATTCAATAATGAATTATTTGACTAAATTACCTTTGATGTTATATTTTTTCCATTCACTGTTATACGCAGCATAACACCAAAATAAAAATTCTATCAGGGAAAATATGGATCGTATTATTCCATCATTCAGACAATCGATCGAAATTGAAAAATAATTGGTCTGAATTTAAATAAAATTATCATTTAAGAATGATGGACAAACGTTTGACCTAATTTTTGAAAATGCTAAACTATACATCCTATCTATCTAATACCTGTAATCCCCATCTAATTTGATTCCATTATTATGGGAACGCTTTTTCATAACCATAAGGTACTAGTATAAATTAATTTGAAAGACGAAAATATTAGTAGTTCTTTACTACATTGTTCCATTAGAGAATTTATTTCATCATGAATTTCTTTATGATTAGTTAATATCCTCTGATAATTCAATTTATCGCGATATTCTATCTCTTTTAATCTATTTGCTATAGGAGTTGCGATTTCCCATAATCTATTAAATAATGTTTGTTGACTATCTACTAGTGCTTTAGTATTACTAAATAATGCCTGAGCAGGAGGTTCATTTTCCTTGTGAAATATTTGCACCATATAAGCCCTGTTATCCAATACAGCAAAGTTACTTCTTATATTATCAATATGCTTTATTTCGTGATAATTTAATGACTTTAAAGATTCCATGTTTTCTTTCGTTATTTCAACAATCAGTCTAAATTTGATACCTTTTTCTTCGGCATGTTTTTCAGCAAGGAGTATACCAACTTTATAAAACTTTCCATAAGAAATCAAGCATTATTCTATCCCATACTATGTCAAATCCTCTTTCAGGACTATTAATGGCAACTATACCCATTTCTAACATTTTATCTGAATCAAAAATGACATCTGTAATCTCCGGATGATAATGTTTTGACTCCATTAACTGTCTAAATGTTAAATCATCCACTATTGTATCGGTTTCATTTTATTAAAAAGTTGCCCTATTCAACCATTGAATATTGTAAGGACAAAGTGAATCGTGCATGTATTTATGTGAAATAAAAATATTGGACGACATACTTTAGAATGAGGATCCAAGTGACTAGAGTCCAACCGTATTAATTATTCCTCGCCGTAAGGCTCTCTACTTCATTCCAATATTTTTCAAAAATTACCCCTTGAACTAATATAGAAACTTTTTCATTAGAAAACGAAGCCATCAACTTGTTATTTTGGTCATATTTGACCTGAAGTAGGGACACTGTTGTCAGACAATATTACCAATTCTTCAAATTGCCCAATTCGTGACTATACAAAAACTGAATCATATTATAGCCAATTTCTGCATTTAGTTGAGTAATATATCGCATCAAATGTTGGTCAACACCGTCAATTAATATTCGAATGGTTACTTCTCTTTTTAACAACCGAGATAATTTATTTAGATAATTATTATTGTTAAGAATAATGTGAATTAACTTGATGGATGAGAATATTATCAATTCCTTGGTGCATCTCTCAATTAATGAATTTATTTCAGTATTAACTTCATTGGAATCTGTTATTTCCAGGGTCTGGTTAGTCATATTTTCATATGTCATATCTTTTTTTTCACATCAAAGGGAATAGCACTATCCCATAGGGTATCAAAAAGATACCTTTGTTGTCTTACTAGATTCTTGGAATTACTAAAGAATATTTGGTCGGGCTTTATACTTTCTTTATGGAATATGGCAACCATATAGGCACGTTTATCAAAGATTCCAATATTGCTTCTTATTCCGTCTAAATGCCTTATCTCATGATAGGTCAACGAATTCAGAAAATCTATGTTATTTTTGGTGATTTCACCTACTAATCTTAACTTAACACCTTTTTCATTAGCCTTTTGTTCGACAAATTTAGTTCCATCACTATAATGATTACATATGAATTTACACATAGTAATGTCCCAAAGCATATCATAACCATCTTGAACAAGATTTAATGAGTCTGTTGCAATCGTCAACATGACGTCAGAATCGAAAATAACTTCTGTAACTTCAGGATGATGATATCCAGATTCCTTTCAATTGCCGAAATGTTAAATCATCCACTATATTGTATTAAAACTCCATTTTATTAAAAAGTTGTAATAAAGAACAAAATTGTGTTTTGGAACCTTTTACATGTAAAAAGCAAGTGACCGAGATTGAGTATTATTGATGAAATTCGACAATAATCATTCAACTGCCAATATAGTCATCAATCGTTAATTTCGCAAGACTTAATGATTTTAATATTATTGTGATCTATTTACAAGAAAAATGACTTTCAATATAGGCTGCTCTGGCTGGAGTTATGAAGGTTGGAAAGGTAATTTTTATCCAAAGGATATGGAAAATAAAGACTATTTGTCTTATTACTCTAAGTTCTTTAAATTTGTTGAAATCGATTCTACATATTATCATATACCATCTAGATCTTCAGTTAGAAGTTGGAAGGACAAAACTCCTGAAGATTTAAATTTTCATTGAAATTTCCCAAAGTAATAACTCATGAAAAGAAATTGGAAGATGTTGTTAAGCCACTTTCAATATTATTTTACTCATTAGAACCTTTGATTGAAAAAACACTTACATTGTTAATACAACTTCCACCTTTTCTTTCAGAGAAGAAAGGGTTTAATCCTTTACAAGGTATGATTCGTCATCTGGATAAAAGATTCAGATATTCTTTAGAAGTTCGACATTCATCATGGTTTAATGATAATTTGTATGATTTACTAAGAGAAAATAACATTTCATTGGTATGGAGTGTAAGAGATAAACTAGTATCTCCATCAATTGTAACTTCAGATCAGGTTTATCTCAGATTTATAGGTGATAGAAGCATCTCAGAAAAAGACTTTGGTATGATAGTAAAGGACAGAAGAAAAGAGATGCTCGAATATGTTAAAAAGGTTAGAGAAACGCAAAATGAAAATTCAAATATCAGTGATGTGTTGATAGCATTTAACAATCATTTTGCAGGCTTTGGTCCTCAATCAGTGAATGATTTCTTAAAATTGATGAATATGCCCGAGATAGAGTGGAAGAGTGAATTGGAGAGTTATGAAAATAATTCTGCTCAATCAAGTTTGTCTGATTTCTCTATATAAGTTATATCAATATTTTTTTCACTTCTTGTATTTACTACTGAATAATAGTAACGCTATTCTAACAAAATATAGGATATGAAACCTACACTAAATCATATAGCCAGGTTAATGAGTAATTTTCTACTTTGGCTCTTATTGGTTTTATCAATGTTCTATATGTTCCGTTTGAAGATGATCAGTGACTTTATCACCTACAAGAATGAAATATAATATATCAAATATTGCAAAACCAGTTAATTGTTTATGTTTATTTGCATAGTGGTTTAAGATACATGCGGATTATCAAATTAAGGTTTCTATCTTCTTCTTTTCATATGAATATCTTTACCATTTAAATTAAAGAATTAAGTCATTATTTTCAATTAAAGCTTTTAAAAAAGCGATTGAACCTACAGACATAGATTTAGCAATATGAATATTAGTAAGTGTATAGATTAATGGATAATGTTAACCTTATCCTGTAAAGACGTAGGTGTAGATTGTGATCATGTGTGTAAAGCCGAAACTGAGGAAGAACTACTGGAAAAAGCAAAACAACATGCAATAGAAGATAATCATTTTAGCGAAGAAGAAATATCAAAACCTGAAACACAAAATAAAATAAGATCCTTTATTAAAAGATACCTAATTTTGAAATCCTATTTCTCAAAATAGACCTTTTTATTTTTTACAGGCTGAAAGTCTATAACAATACTGTTTCACAGTTGGAGCATATAGTATTCTCTAACTTTTATTTTTATCAAATAACGATAGTCAAATACCTTAATAGTCATGTTCTACCGAATATCCCCGCCTTTATCTATAATGATAGTTGAGGACGAAGGAGATCTGTCTCATCTTTACAAATTGTATCTAGCAACATTAGGAATTGATTCGATCATTTTCGCTAATGCATTAGAAGCTTTGGATCGTTATCAAAACAGTCATGGTAGATATGCACTTGCACTTTTAGATTGAGATCTACCGTTTATGAATGGTCTGCAACTTGCAAAGAGGATAAGAAAAATTAATTCCGAGGTCCATATACTCCTGTTAACGGGCTATTATATTAAAGACAAGTTACTTGTGGATGAATTTAGAGGGGCCAAAATCGAGGAAGTATTATTAAAGACAGTAGATATGAGTGATCTCGGATCCCGTGTAATTAAACTGTGTAAAGAAAGTTGCAAAGGTTTGATATAACAAAAAGGGAAAAGTTTGACTTTATGGAATGTAAAAAATGTTAACAGGACCTTGCTCAACGAACAGATTCTATCAGTTGTCTTAAGAAAGGTCTATCAAACAGTGGTAGAAAGTTCAATGTATCCATATCGGAATCATTGGGATTGGTTGTAAGAAATATTGTTCTATCTGGGGATGTTTTTGAAAATACATTCTTTTTCGTTTCTCTATCATAAGTAAAAAAGGAACAAGCCCCTTCCCTAATTAAAGTCTCTATTACTACAATATTCTGGATGCCATAGCCTTTGACACCACAATGTGACGGGATGCCATTTTTATCTTTTACAATACATGTAATCTCAAATTCATCCAATATTTAACAAAACCATTCTAAATATTTAAGGTATTCTTAAATATATATTTTGATTCTTCCTTACAATAGAATTAAGCCACCAACTCCAGAGTGCGAATTGCTTAACAAGCTAGTGTAACCCGTATTTAAGAGATATCTAATTTGAAGGAAAAAATTGATTTTATTGATTTGATAAGGTAGACAACAGAGCAGTTTTGTCTAACGATGAAGTGGGGGTGACCGAGGAAGATATTCTCATCTGTACTTTTTTGTGACTGGTAATCCTGATTAAATCAATTTCCACAATAGTAACAGAATTTTGCTATTTCAAAGTGTCCTTCTAGGCTACAATTCAAACAAGATAGCATCCATAATTTTTCATCATGATAATGTTAAATAATGCTTTGAATTGGGGTTTTTTTCAAAATCCTTTAGACTCAAACACACACATCTATCCTACGTCTAGATCGATGGTTGTTATAATGTACTGTAAAGTCATTTTCGCTATTATTTACCTTTAATAAGTAGATAACGACCTGATCCTATAACCCTCTCTAGATCTAATGGCATCCAATCCACCAGATACTATGATCTGTTACAGTCATTAGATATTAATAAGGTAATTATTATGCGTGGAGTTATTTGGTTATCATTTTGTTAGCTTTTTTTTGTTATCTTGACAGTCTTAATTTTTTCTAATGCTAATACTTCACATATAATACATGTACAAATGGTAAAGTCCGTTACTGGTAAAAAATCTTGTAAAACTTTTATAGTCGATATTGAAGATTAACCCAATGCTAAATAAGAATATGATAATAGCATTATCTATTTTTTTGATGTCTATTTTTTTGATGTCAGCCATAACTACAAGTGTGCTTTCTGTCGATGGTTGAGATATTCCAGAAGCACTCAAAGCAAATTATGCTGGCCCTTTTTTCGGTATCAACCTCCCATCCGGAGTCGAATCATCTGCTTTCATCGGGAATGTAACCCAGTTGGCAAAAATGGGGTTTGATTCGCCTCAGAATGCCAAACTGTTTATTCAACTTGACTCTATTGCTTTGAATTCTTCCTCCCATCCAGGAAATCGAACCTTAACAGCCCCTACAATTGAGCGTTTAACATCCATTTACAATCAAATGAAAAGTAATAATTCTACAGGTGGATTTACAGAGATAGCCACTGTAGCTATGCAGGCTCTAGATAAAAGATCATTTTTTGACGGTGCCGGCCGTAACATAACAGTGGTTCCAAATGGCCTAGATTTTAGTGATATACTAAAGTTTGGAACTTTGGGAGCTGAATTTGTATGTGGAACAGGTTTGAATAGTAGTGGAGATTCTGCTGCGGATATATTCAAGTCCGGGCCATCGTGTGTAGCAGGTGCTCTTGGCGCTGCGGGAGTTAAGCTAACCACCCTAAGCTAATCACCTGAAAGGAGAAGCAACCACTTCTTTTACTTATAGCCAGGTAGATTAGTAATCCGTCATTAGAAAAACAAATTGAAGTATCTATTGGTTAGATTTGAAGGCTTTAGCGCCCTTGATGCATAAAACATTGACCACTAATCAACCAATTATATTTGACTATTAGGTTTCTGCATTATTTTCCTCCACTGGTCTATTTTTGAGACTCATTTATACCACGTATGTTATCTGAATAGTTGTTATTATACATCTATTTAGTAACTCAGTAACTTTTCATATTTCAAATTTTGTGGAATTAACCTATGTTTCTACATCGATATTGTTACTAATCAGAGTAGAATTAGGCTGACTAAAAAATTTATTTGTCTTTAATTGGAGAATTTTGCCGAATGTGTAGACAAATATAAACAACTATTCCAAATGAGTATTATAAGAACTTTATAGAAAACTATTACAAATTTTTTTAATAGAACTAAATTTGCAAAGTATATTCAAAAATTATTATATCATATATTATTACTAAAGAAGGCAAGAATAGAATGTTAAAGTCAAATAACACAAAATTAACTGCAGTATTAGCTGTAGCAGTATTTGCTACATTAATGACGCTTGGTCCTACAACATCCAATTTTCAAAACGCATTTGCACATTATGGAGTGGATATAGATCAATGTAAGGATGATGAAGATTACTACAAAGATAACGAAGAAGCATGTGACAAGAACCTAAGAGCACACTATGATGACGATTATGATGGCGATTTTGGTTCTAAAACCATCGATGAAGATAATGATAACGGCGATAACGGCAATAACGGCAATAACGGCAATGGAAACAGTGCTTCACAAGGCATAGGCCAATCTCAATCTTCTAGTCAAAACTCCCAATGTGTCTCTGGTGATGATACAAATGACTCTTGTAACAACGTAAGTGTCCAAAACCAGGATAATGATGGAAACAATGCAGCTGCTCAAGATGGCGGAAACGGTAAAAAAGGCAAGGGCGGTAATGATGCTGACCAAGGCATAGGCCAATCTCAATCTTCTAGTCAAAACTCCCAATGTGTCTCTGGTGATGATACAAATGACTCTTGTAACAACGTAAGTGTCCAAAACCAGGATAATGATGGAAACAATGCAGCTGCTCAAGATGGCGGAAACGGTAAAAAAGGCAAGGGCGGTAATGATGCTGACCAAGGCATAGGCCAATCTCAATCGTCAAAACAGAATTCCCAATGTGTCTCTGGTGGTAGTCTGGGTAATTCATGTAACAACGTAAGTGTCCAAAACCAGGATAATGATGGAAACAATGCAGCTGCTCAAGATGGCGGAAACGGTAAAAAAGGCAAGGGCGGTAATGATGCTGACCAAGGCATAGGCCAAGATCAAGATAGCGAACAGAATTCCCAATGTGTTTCAGGTGAAGATGCAACTGTTTCTTGTAACAACGTTAGTTTCCAAAATCAAGTAAATAGTGGGAATAATGCGTTAGCACAAGACTAACATCCTTTTTTTTATTATTATTCTGACTATATTGATTTGAAAATAAATTTAATATATCAAATTCTGTCTTCTAACTAAGTAAACTTTATCATTTATCTGTAATCATCGCATTTAAAATCTTACCTGTTTTAATTTTTTTTGATAACTAATAAGCAAATTTTTGATTTGAATTTCTTATTTATTCATTGTTTAGAATATTGACTTTTATTTTTCAAAATAAAGGTCAATTTACCTACGAAAAACCATGTTACTAGATTATCTATTTAACATATATTCTATAATTTGAAACATGACACATGTAGCAAAAATAATAGAAATAGTAGGCTCATCGGACAAGGGCTGGGAGGATGCTGCTCAGGTAGCATTAACTGAAGCGACAAAAACAATTCACGGTATAACTGGAATCGAGTTAACCGATATGACAGCTAGGGTGGATCCAAATACGGGAAAAATAACTGAATATCATTCTACGGTAAAGATAGCCTTTGGGGTGGAACATTCCTAAGAATCACCAGATAAGGGACTTGAATTTCCTTTTTTCCATAAATTAGCTTTATTTTTTTGTCATGATACGCCTTGGGTAGGAAAAATTGTGATCGCGACTTTCTATATATATACAAAAATTTAGTATGATTTGCTGTTTTGGTTTATATGATATTCTGCTATTAAAATAGAAAGAATTCTTTAGTAAGATATCTTGACATTTCTTTTAGCCCAAATGATTATTTTGTGTTTGTGAATAAAAAACGTAATATTATTACAAAATTGATTGTAACTTTTTTTATAATGACAACGGGATTCTTGTCATCTATTTCTGCACCGATATCATATGCACAAAGCGGTGGTGGTATTCCTGATATTCCTTTTTTTGATTTTAATAATGATAATAAATTTAACAATAATGAAAATTTTTATGGCGATATTAACAACAAAGAGAATAACAATTTAAAAGAATTATACGACATGATTCCAGGTCTAAATAAAAAAGACAACAATGATGTAGGCAATTCAGATTATAAAACTGGTAACAAAGATGCTCATGAAAAGACTTTGAATGAAAAGTCCGTAGATTCAAAAAATAATGATGAAAGCAAAATTAATGATTATGAAGTCTATTCTGATGATGCAATAGATGGGATAGGCAACTCGGGTTCTGGAAACGAAAAAGATGAAGGAACAACAGCAACAACTCCCAGCATTCTTACCTCTATCCTAGATAAATTGCCTAACTCTGATGTTTTATCTAATTCTTTGTCACCATCCTCCTCCTCCTCCTCCTCATCTCCACCACCTTCTTCCTCAACATCTAAAATGGGAGAGGTAATACCGGGTCAATACATTGTGGTACTAAATGATGACGCCTTGAATTTGCGTGACATTCTTTCAGAGGTTGCAAAAAAGGTAAATATTGAGGGGACTGAAATACTCCATATTTATGACGATGTATTAAATGGATTTGCAATTAGCGTTCCAAATGAAAGAGTTATCGAGGTGCTTGAACAAAGCCCATTTGTAGATTATATCGAAAAAGACAAGACAGTTAAAGCATTTGCTCAAACACTGCCAAGTGGAGTCAATAGGGTTGATGGAGACCTAAGCTCTACCAAGTCAGGGAATGGTGGTGGAGCCATCAATACAGACATAGCCATCCTGGATAGTGGAATACATACTAGCCATTCTGATCTAAACATCTATCACCAGAAATCCTTTGTCTCAGGTACGTCGTCAGGAAATGATGATAACGGTCATGGGACCCATGTTGCAGGAATTGCAGCAGCCAAAGACAATTCCATAGGAGTAGTTGGAGTAGCACCTGGAGCAAAACTGTGGGCAATCAAGGTGTTGGATAAAAACGGTTCAGGAGCCTTATCGACAATAATAAAAGGTATTGACTATATTAGACAATACGCAAGTCAAATAGAGGTTGCTAATCTTAGTCTTGGTTGCGAATGTAAATCTTCTGCGTTTGATACTGCAATAAACAATGCTGTAAAGGCTGGAATCACGTTTGTAGTAGCTTCGGGAAATTCGGGAAAAGATGCTTCTACATTCTCCCCTGCCAATAATCCCAATGTTATAGCTGTTTCAGCCATTGGAGATAGTGATGGCAAATGTGGAGGAACGGGTCCTAGCACGGGTTTTGGAAGGGATGACACACTGGCAAGTTTCAGCAATTATGGTGCAGTTGTAGATATGGCAGCACCTGGAACCAAGATATATTCTACTTACAAAGGGAACTCATATGCAACAATGAGTGGATCAAGCATGGCCTCACCACATGTTGCCGGAGCAGCTGCATTATATGAGGCCTCTCATCCTGGTGCTTCACCTTCAGAAGTACGCAATGCGTTATTAAGCATTGGATCAACATCATCAACAACATGTGATGGAAAAGGCCATGGTTACTTTACAAGTGATAGAGATAATTATAGAGAACCATTGTTGTATGTAAAAAATTATTGATGATGTTGTTAATACCAATATTTAACCAACAAGTATGTAAACAAGCATTAGAAGCAGAAACGAAATATGTATTTTTATACTATTTCTGTGATTCCTGTTTTAAGCCTCGGGAGTGAGACTCGAATCCATACCATATAATCACAGATTCATAAATTAGAA
>CAVSMN010000010.1:0-170558 GCA_963729045.1 uncultured Nitrososphaeraceae archaeon
GCGGTTTACAAACTATGGAATAAATCACTTCTTTACGACGTTTTAAAATAATATTTTATTCTAATTCCCATATTTTGTGTTCAGCTATGTGTGTGAGTTGCTTTGGTACTCACAAAATTGGCACATTAATTTTCTGAGAACAAATGGTATTTTCGGAGAATAGGCCATTTATAGACAAGGCAATCAGTTAATAATCAATATTAAATTTAGGTGGAAATAAATTCAGTCCTGCTATAATGTGCTTACATTTTACATGCCTATAAATAAAATCATTACAGGTACAACTCTGTTCTTCCAAGTTCACGAGATAATTTTTTTCTTTATCCATAGAAGTCTTTACCTTGTAAATTTTCCCACTATATTTAAGCAACTAACTATCGAGATTTGAGTCATCCTTATCTTTTTTGACTTTTGTTTTGATATTCTCTTCAACTATTAGAGATGCTTCATTAAGAGTTGACTCTATAATATCATATGCTCTATGAATTCTATTCTCATGATTTTCTTTTTTAAAAATTATTTCTTTCTTATACGTCTTGTTCGACCTTTTTATAGTCTCATTCGATAAGTGGTGTATTTGATGGTTTTTTCTGTGGTAACAGAGAAGCAGTTGGTTGTTGTTCTTATAGTTGGTGCCTCTGTTTTTACCTCCACATCCTTTGATATGGCTTTAAGATCCTGTTTCTTGTGGATTTTAATCCCTTCATTTTCAACTGTTACTGCTTTATTTACTACTCTAATCACATGGTCGTCTTTTGTATCAGGAACGTATACGACATATATTAACGCAATATTCTTGCCCTCATATTTTCGAAGCACTCGGCCTTTTCTTTGGACTATTTGGTTTATGTTAGATGTAGTAGCCAAGATAATCTCTATCCTGACTTGAGGAACATCATAACCGATTTCCAAAGTATGCACAGATAAAAGGACGTTAAAACCAGGACCCCAAGAATTCAGAATCCTTTTCCGGTCTATTGCTCTTACCTTAGCGTCAATAATTTTCGATTCTATTCCTCCACTTTTCAAAATATCCCTCAACTTTTCAATGGATTCTATTGTCTCACTAAATACCATAATTTTTTCATCCGGAAATTTATTTTGAATTATATTTGCTGCCGCGGTTAATTTATTATCAGCATAGCTTAACAACAACTTTCTTTTTCGAAATGTTTGCAAACCTAGCTTTCGCCATTCCACTTGCAAATCCACCTTTTTTCAAAAGATTGGTCATTGAACTGACATCATATCTTTTGAATTTATTTGAAATATTCTTTATCTTTGTGGAATAGACATGGTATTCTTTAATTTCACTTTCTGTTAGAGAAACTTTTATTGGGATTACTATGGGTTTGGCTAGTCTTTTATCCTTAACTGCCTTTTTAATGGAATATCTTTTTACAGGCGGTAATACTGCAAGCACGGGGACGATTTTTAAAATCCTTCTCATCTAAGGTGGCTGTGAGACCTAAAATTGCCTTTTTTGGATCTTCGATTACAATATCAAAAATTTTAATAAATGATGTTGAAGTGTCTCTTATCAAATGCACTTCATCAAATATCACCATATTAGAACGTCGAACCAGTAATGGATTTCGTATTACACTATGGTAAGTGCATATCATTATCTCCCTTTTTTCTTTGCGTTCTCAAAGTAAACCCCAACTTTCTCTTTTGGGATGCCATATGAAACTAATCTATTTAGAGTTTGATCTATTAAGGATATTCGTGGCACCAAAAACAAAATATTGAAAAATGAAAAAGACAGTGTATTTTTTTCTATATTGGGCTTTAATAGTAGTTTCAATCTGTTTATGAAAAGAAGGTGTATTTTTTTTGTCATTTAATATCAAATTCGCAGAGAACATTTCATCCATTTTCGATGGAGATTTCATCCTTTCTGGTGAAAGAAGTTGACACACTAGCCTCCTTGCACATTCGAATGCGATTTCAGTTTTTCCATTCTGGTACTGTAGAGGATAGTTCCCCTGTTGTTGTTTTCCATCCATGCATCTACTGCGGCTATCTGATCATCCTTTAAATCGAAAGGAAGTTTTAACGACAAAATAGAAGGTGAAAGAGTTTGTGTAGATGGTGAGATTATAGTATCTATTTTCGAATCCTCTTCAATGATTTCTGATTCCTTTATAATATGATTAGGTCTAGGCTTCATTGCTAAAAAAGCGTAGTATATCATGGTTTACTGAAGAGATCATTATCTTATTTTGTCAGTTATTATAGCAATAAATTGATTAATATACTTTTACGAAAATAAAAATTAATCCTCCATTAGAAAATATGGATAGTTTGGCACCGGACAATGACTGATTATATGTGCCTGGAAAGGTAGGATAAGTCTTGAAATGGTAGGATCATTTTAATACTATGTTTAAGAACATGGATGGTTAGTGAGGTGGGAACAGTGTGTTACGATTTGAATAATGCGTCGAGCAGAACTAATAGATGATCGGAGATGATACAAAGGCTTTATTCTTAGGATTCTTTGTTTGTTTGATAAATACTATAATGAACAGATTGTATTATAAAATTTATAGGATATTGGGGCTTCTCAAGAGCAATACTCTATTCAGGATTTATTTGGATTTGCCCGCGGAGCCGAAAAAGGTGGATTTACTGCTACCATGGACAAGAGGATTCACTTTTAATATCCTGAGGTTATCAGTGATAACTATTTTTAATTGTGAAAACTGTCATGAACTTTTTAATATGATTTCATTTCTTTTTAATTTCTTTTTTATTTCATTGCTGGGTTAACCAGACCTTAAACTCTTGTATTAGCTGGTTAATATCAATTATATTTCCATCCCATTCTTGGAGGATTTTAACTCGTGATTCTTCTAGATTGATTCCTTTACTTAAAAAACCAACCATATTATAAGTATCAGGAATTCTGACCATACAGTTTGAATATCTGGGTTGTTGTGAAAGATCGGACTTTCCGTTCGTCAAATATCTCCTGCAAATTGCAAAAATACTTCTGACATATAATATTCATAGTATCGACCATTCATTGAAAATAGATTCTGAAATCTTCCTTTAGAAAATTCAACTTCGGTATCCAGAATTGGAACCTGTACCGGTAAATAAATATGATATCCATTACCAGTCCACAACACGGTAGGTAGACCCTGGATTTTTTCTTTTATTTTTATTAAAGTTTGTTTTAAGAGATAATCGAGTTTTCTGATTGGGTAAATGCATGTTTTGCAAAGGGAAAGATCCAAATCTATGAGAATAAAATTGGGTGATTGGATGAGCCTTCCGTTAATTTCTAAAATTTCAGGATAGGCATTTATCATACATTCTCTAATAATCCGCTTCTCTACATCTTTGTAATATCTCCTCTTTTGAATTTATTGAGATGAGATCTTTCGAAGTCAAAGTCATCATTTTGCGTGGAAATATACTAGTGGGACTTTTGAAATGGGATAAAATAAAATCAACGGAGTCTATCTTTATGGTCTGTCGCCTCCTTCCCCCATATTTTAAAGAGTAATTGCTAATAAAAATACATTGGTAGATTAATTATCTTATTCAACATATTAGTTCTTACTCAGGCCAATAAATTATTTCATCCTCGAATTCTAGTCCCAATAGCAAAACCTAAAACAAATATTTATTAATTTCATAATAGGGATTGAATGGAAAGTAAATTTTGGAGTAATTCAATAACCAAGTCTACATCTTTAGTTTTAAACCTCAATCAAACGTAAAAATAAGGTCGAAATTGATTAAGAATAGAATTCTTTTCTATTATTGTTTCTATTCTTCACCCATCAAGAGTATTAAACTCTACAAATCCTAAATTGGTTTTATTCATTTGCCAACCAGTAGGCTACAAAGGAACATAATATACCCAACTATGTACTTAAAGGATAGATTTCCTCAATACCGAACAAATCTGTTCAAATGAAACGTCTCTTAGCCTAGATTTAACATCTGTTATAGTTCATATTCAACTAAAAATTATTTACAGGATAACAGCATAAAAATATCTAAATATTATCATATGCCATTATTCTGTCTAAAATAAGAACATGGTATAAATACTATTTTAGGTATACTGAATCAACATAAACTTTGATGCGGATAAGATTTTCGTAGGAATGGGATGTAATACAGGGGATGCAATGTGTTTTGCTACCATCGCATCCCATTTCTATGTTTGAGGTTCTAAATATTTTATTAATCTGTAGTTTACTAATTTAAATACAAGTATATCAAAACTAATCATTTTCTATCATACTTACCACCCTATTTTCTTTTCATGGTCTGAACTCAAAAAAGAATTTTGATGTTGCAAAGATAAAAGAGATGAATTTAGTGATTTTTATCCCTATTTCTGCCACTTCAATTTTATGACTTTTTGAACATTTATATATTTATTGAGGGATCACAATTCAAAGTTACTCTCCTTGAGATTGATTGATGAGATAACGATAACGATAATCCCTTTGCTACTCCGTAAAGGTAAGCCAATTTTAGATCGATATCAAGAGATATTAAAATAACGCATTTAAAAACTCCATATATGACTTTGTCAGGTACAACTCAAATATTTTACTCAACTAGAATAAATGATTAGAAATGTTTTTTTATATTTTGTTACCATAAAAATATATCTTTATGTAGGTTATTCCACCAGATATAACCCCACACTCAAGATTCCAATTGAAATTGCTATAGGTGTAATGAAAGAATTCATTATTTCGATATTCTGCTGGCCGATATTTCCTTCTGTAAATACAGACAAAATTCCAGAACCAGCCAGTCCTGCAAAAATCATGAGTATGGTTGCTAGAGGACCTCTCAATATTCATTCCCAATAGGTGAATCCAAGCTAAAATATTCACAAAACCTGAGATTTTTTTTGCAAGATTAATCTCCAATTGAATATAAAACACCGCGGTAACTGCGATGGCAACAATGAATATGAGATAAAATATTATCCCAAGGAAGAACCATTTAGCAGGACCATCAAAAGACAATGATAGAAATTGGATCATGTCTATTTTACTAGAATAGATGAATTGAGATCCCACCATCAAAAGGGCTATTGAAGTAAGTAGACCACCCTGAATGATGGCTGAGAGAATAAAACGATTGCCCCATTTTGCTCTACTCATATCATTAATCATGTTGCATTACAGCATCTCTCACTTAATATGGATTGATAGGAAATTCAACGAAAAATCAGATTAAAAACAACATGATCTAAGCAAAAACACGAATTCAAACCTTATAGTATGGTAATTCAATTTCATGCAAAAGACTTCCATTGGTTTTGAAGTATCTATCCTTACACAAAGAGCAACTGGTCACTTTATTCTAATATAAGTTCCTATGCACCATTCATTTGCAATTGGTCTACTATCTCAATGGATATACACATGTGTGTATAACGTTTCAATCCTACAGATATTTTTCTCAATTAAAGGAAACCACATAACTAGATAAAAACACCAGATTTCATGATCAAATACTGCAAAAAATAGATTTTCCTAAAATCATGACTAATAGGAATATTAAGAACTCTAACTAAGGAATTGTTTTAGGATGACATATTATAAAGATGGGAGATCGCCGACCGGCCGACCGACTACTCATTCTCTAAATTAATTCTAAAATAAAATATTGTAATCAATTCCCAAGCAGTTTCTAACAGTGAAATAATATTAATAATACAAGTACGATTGTATTAGAGATTATTTAATGCATGTCAATGTGAGGAATTTGAGAGAAGATGACCTTGAAGAAGCAGACACCATACTCAGACTCTCATTTGGTACCTTTATGGGTCTAAATGATCCCATGTCCTTTTTTGGCGACGCAGATTATGTTAGATCCAGATATGCTACAGATCCAAACTCTGCATTTGCAATAGAAGTTGATGGGAACCTAGCCGGTTCAAATTTTGTTACTAACTGGGGTAGTGTTGGGTTCTTTGGTCCCCTATCAATCCATCCGAACTATTGGAACAAAGGAATAGCTAAACATTTGATTATCCCTGTATTACAACGATTATCAAAATTGGAAATCCAATACGCTGGATTGTTTACGTTTGCTCAAAGTCCAAAACATATCTATTTGTATCAAAAATATGATTTTTGGCCAAGATTCCTCACATCTATAATGACTAAAATAATTACTGATGAAAATAACGAGAAAAGATTGGAATTATCTCAGAAACATGAATCGCAGCATGAAGTCAGATATTCTGAAATACAAAATGACGTAAAGTCATTAATTTTAGACGACTGCAAATATCTTACCAACGGTATTTTTCCAGGACTAGATTTGCAAAAAGAAATATTTGCTGTAGACAGTCAAAAATTAGGTGACACAATATTGCTTTATGATCCTTCTGGAAGCAAGCTAATTGGAATTGCAATATGTCACTACGGCAAGGGGACGGAGGCAGGCAGCAATGTTTGTTATATCAAGTTTGCGGCTATATCAACAAATAGTAATTCGCACTCAAATTTTGTTCGAATGTTGAATTCTGTAGAATTAATGGCATTAGAAAAAGGCATATTTAAAATTACTGCTGGTAGTAACATGGAACGACACTTGGCATACAAAGCAATGATCAACTATGGCTTCAAATCAGAGTTCCAAGGAGTATCCATGCACAAAGGAAACAAACAAGGATACAACATTCCTTCCGCTTATATAATTGATGATTGGCGTTAAGGGTCGATACCAGGCCTAGAATATGAATTGATGTATAAACATTTAGATTTCAATATAGCACATCCATATCATCATTTCATCCATCTGACTTGACTTAGATTTTTCTTTCAGTTTCATAAAGGGACAAAGATCGAGACCTAAACCTTTACCTTTAGGTAATTGTCTCAAACCTCGTTGTATTATGACGGGTTAATACTTGGCCTTGAATAATTCCAATCAATGATGACCATCTGGAAACGATCACCTTAATTTATCAATTATGATAATCAACTTGTTTATTACGAATCTACGCTGATGAAAAACGGTAGATATAGTGCCATAATATTAAGGAAAAAATGGTCAAGTGTAAGTCCTTAAATTACGAAATTCTTTTTCTATAAATAGTTTCTATTCCTATATATTTTAGAACACTTATTGCGTCTTTCATTCAAAAGAGTATATAATTTGCATAGAGTCCTGTAAGTATCACACAATCTTCTATTTCAATGGAATTTATCAATGGTAGGTAAAACTTACATATCTCCAAGTAACACATCATAGAATTGAATAAATCTATTGTACATGTCGTTCCTCACAGTCATTATGATGCTATTTGGATTTTCAGCAAGGAAGAAAATTTTGATATTAATTGTAACTTTATTATAAAAAAGGCTATTGAAATTTTAAAAAATGAAAAAGATTTTAAATTTATTATTGAACAGACTTATCTCTTAGAAAATATTGAGACAAGTTATCCAGAACTATTTTCAGAAATTAAACAGTTTATCAAAGATGGGCGAATAGAAATTGCAGGAGGAGAATATCTCATGTCAGATGTAATGCTTCCATCAGGCGAAGTATTGATCAGAGAAATTCTAGAAGGTAAAAATTATGTAAAGGAGAAATTTGGGAAAAATATTTTAGTTGCATGGGGTGCAGATGAATTCGGTTACAATGCACAATGGCCACAAATTCTAAAAGGAAGTGGTTATAAATACTTCGCCTTTAGAAGGGGAGTAACAGAGCCACTAATATCTGAATTTTATTGGAAAGGCATTGACGGTACATCTATACTATCCCACTGGATGCCCCTAGGTTATCGAGCAGGATTAGATCTGTCACTTTTACATGAAACTTTCGAACAACTTAGAAGACAATCATCTACAAGACATGTTCTTATGCCTTCAGGCAGTGGTTCCACACCTCCACAACCAGAGTTATGCGATACTATCAACAAGTATAATGAATCCGCCAAAAATATCATTGAAAATCCATTAATGAAGGTGTCGACTCCTTCAGAATTCTTTGAAGCGTTAGAACAAGAAATTGAAGAGAAAAATATCCACATGTCTATCAAAAAAGGGGAGATGTACTCGGGAAAAGCATCATTCGTATTCCCAGACAGTACTTCAACAAGATCATGGATCAAACAGGGATTTAAAGAATTTGAAACCTACTTACTCATGCTTGAAAGATGGAATACCATACTTCATTTGATATCAAAAGAAAATGATCATACAGATGACCTTAAAAAGTACCTGGAAGCAAGCACTATTTTTTGCAATGCATGACTCTTTACCTGGTACTGGTATTGATGCAGTATATGATGAGATGAGATCGGCATTTGATAAATTAGAGAATACATTAAAAAAATCACACTTTGAATGTATTAATAAAATATCTAAGATACTATTTAGACAGGACAATAAAGCACATCATATCTTAGTGTTCAATTCTGTGTCATGGGACACAAAGGAATGGGTAGAAGCAAAAATCAACTTTGATATTGACGAGGCAATCGAAATAATGGAACTTAGAACTGTAAATAGTAACGAAATAGTGGATGTAGAAATACTAGATTTAGAATTACATGAAAAAGATCGAGGAATAAAAAGTGTCCAATTAGGGTTCATTGCAAGAATACCATCTCTTGGTTTTTCTGCGTATGAAATAATATTCAGGAAAAAAGAAAAAGGTAAGAATAACAATATGGATCAATCACCCCTACTTGCATACCCAAGATCCTATGAAACAAAATTCACCTTTGACGATTTCACATTAGAAATTGATGCTGAGACCGGAATATTTACACTAATGAAGGCTGATCGCCTATATTTCATTGGCAATGAAGTACGTATAGAAGAAGAACTAGGTGACTTGTATTACCATAAAGACGTAACCGGCATAATAAAGTCAGAAAGTGGTGAAGGTATACCATTTGGAGTATTCAAGAAAGAAAAATACAGTGTTTTGAATGGTAAGATCAGAACTAAAATAGTGTTTCAGAATAAATACTATGCTATTCGTTGGCCATATCGACTTAATGAAAAATTACCGACTATTATTTACCAGCATAGTTTCTTGACAGTAAGGAAAGAGATATCCATCTACAAGGGGTTGTCTAGAATAGATTGCACAACATACATTAGAAAATAATCATCCCCATGTGCGAATTAGGGTTAAGTTTGATGTACCATTTAAAGGATACACTTATTGGACCGGTACACAATTTGGTGCTATTCAAAGACCAACTAATTTATTTTACTTAAACAAAGATCCCGATGTACTTAAGAAATGGAAAGAAATACCCAGTGGTACATTTCCTTCAGTAGAATGGATAGACTTTTCCAACAAAGAACAAGATATGGGTGTTACACTAGCCCATTTTGGTATACCTTCCCATGAAATTAGAGACAATAGTATATACCTCACATTATTAAGAGGGGTTGAGACACTTTCTGGAGATGGGACCAAGGGTCCTTGTATCGCCACCCCGGATGCAGCAGAAAAGAGACCATATACCTTCAAATATTCGTTGCTCCCTCATGACGGAGATTGGCGCGATGCATCTAGCTATAAAGAAGGGATATCTTTTAACATGAAACCAATAGCAATTCATATTTCAAACAAAGAACATCAAAAATGGGATGACAATACAAGCGAGTCGAGTTCTGCAGGCGCCACGGTTGATATAATCATATCTAATGGTTTTTCATTTTTGTCCATATCACCAAAGAATGTGATCTTAAGTACGCTCAAACTCCCACAAGATTCTAGTCATAATAGCGACTCTAAAGTAGTAATATTACGGTTATATGAAACTGAAGGTAAAACAGTCACTGCAGACATAAAATTCCATTACCCCATAAAGTCTGCATCATATGTGAACTTGATTGAGGATGATAAGAGCAAGACAGATGATGACAGTCATGATGATGATAGTGCGATTACGATTTCGGGTCCAAGCAAAAACATTCTTAGCTTCCCTATTCAGGGTTTTAAGATAATAACTTTAAGAATAGAATTCGATTTTTAGAACCAATTGCAAACATACGATGAATACACATGTTCCAAATTTTACCATGCAATGTGATCCTTCTCAATAAGCACTAAAACATAGAAACGAGTAAAAATAATCTCGATCATTTGATGATCGATCCTGTCAATAATATCACATTGAAAATATAAATCAACTTAAAGTTTATGACCTTGTAGTTGTCCTTATTAAAATGACTTTGTAGAACCGAATCCACAACTCTAACCATTAGATATTGAGATTCGTGTTGGAACTTCTTTAGAAATCGACATCGGTTGTTTAATAGCTATGGCAATTAGGATCATAGATATATATCTGTCTTTTTATCTAGAAAATGAACATATATGAAATTACTAACTTTGGCTCCAATCTTCCTTCTGATTGGCATTGCAGTCTTTGCTCAGTCAGAAGCAAACGCCCAAGGAGGAGAATTTACACTTACAATTAACCCAGGTGCGACTGATAGTAATAGTCTAAACCCGATAGAACCAGCTAACATTACAATACCAGTCGGGGCTACTGTTGCTTGGCTCAACAAGGATTCCGCTTATCATCAAATAGTATCTGGAACCCCTGAGGCGGGTCCAACAAATGTCTTTTATGGAGATTTTTTTGCTACAAATGAGGCATATAATAGGACTTTTGACTCAGCAGGTGTAATCGACTATTACGATCCAATATGGACAAATATTAGGGGCCAGGTTACAATTGTGGATGAGAACAATACAGAGTCAGGATTTGGGACAACAGGAAATTTTACCAATAATAATTTCACAAGTAACGATGCAAATACAGGAAATGGGACATCCCTGACTACCGACACTTTGCAATCATCGACAGGCGAGACATTCCAATCAAATAATGTCAACACTCCCGATGCAGGCAATTCGAATCAACCACAAACAGGAGTAATGGGAGATAATACCCAGTTATTTACTACTGATCAACAGCAACAGCAACCAGTTCAACAACAGCAACAGCAACAGCCTTTGCAATCATCGACAGGCGAGACATTCCAATCAAATAATGTCAACACTCCCGATGCAGGCAATTCGAATCAACCACAAACAGGAGTAGTAGGAGATAATACCCAGTTATTTACTACTGATCAACAGACAACAGCAACCAGTTCAACAACAGCAACCAACACAACAAATCACACAAGACCAGCTTCAAATACCACAACATGGTCCGATCGATAGTTTTAAAGCAAATGGAAAAATCAATTCATACATTGTAACGGCATTAAGTCCCTGGAATGCAACTGGAGATTGGAATATGGTAGTTGAAGATGGTGAAATGAAGAATTTTGTCACCAACATGGCATGGTTTAATGGTACTTCTGGTCATACACATGATTTTTTGAATTTTGAATCAAGTGGCGATATAGAACTACCCGCTGATAACATATTGACAATAAATGGAGAAATGGACGTAGCTTCTAATGGAGTCATTACTTGGGATGGCGTTGATTCAACAATCAATATTGGAGGTGGAGGTAAAACTATAACTATATCAGTAGATCACGAAGATACCGATCACCATTTTGCTGGACAACCAATTGTCGGAACAGTTACTTCATTGACTCCCTGCTCAGACACGCCTGGAGCTAGTATGGAAATATTACCCACATGTGATTAGAACACCAAAATGACAGCACAAAAATAAAGGCAAAGATATAATACCATCTAAGAATATTTCTTTTTTTTTGAAGAATCTTTGAAAATAAATATCAAATTCGATTTGGCTGAAATAGGAAGAACCAAACTAAATTGAGGAAATAAAAAGAAATGTATGGAGAAGCAAAAGGAGACAAAATTTTTCAAGGAAATACAATCAAAAGTTATTGATTACTTCACTCATGAACTGAGAACACTCCTTCAACAAGTATTATAACACTCCAGAGTAACCAACCTAAAAATTTTGCATTCAGTTAACCAAGATAATAAGTATGATTGAATGAATGATGGATAATGCCGATGGTTGGACTATAAGTGGGTAGGGCATAAATCAGGATAAGGATGATGATAAAATCCAACTATCCTGGATTATCCACCTAAGGATCATAAAGAAGATACTCTTGTTATAGTTTGTCTGGTTTCTTATAATCGATATTCAATGGGTTCACCGATTTTTGATAGAAGTATGATATTCTTTAAGATGTTCTTCTAGCCATCCTGACAACAATCTCCGCAGTCACACAGTTGTTCCCCGTAATTTTCACATGTATCATTTAATTCCATATAGTTTATTGTAAGCAACTTCTATATATTACTTACTGATTTCGGCATTTATTGGTTAAAAATCGACTAATACGTATTAATATAGCGAAAATCATATTTCTTACAAAAAAAATGACGTTTTTGTTCAAAATTATGAAATCAACTCGTAATAAAAGATGTCTATATTTGTTTGGATAATTATGAAAATAATCACCAATTACTTGTATTTTATTGATTAAAATGCTTCAAACGACTAACAAATATCATTATAATCATTGTTTTTTTATATTACTTTATCACTTCAATAGTTGTGTATTAGAATGGAAGTGGCAAACCACGACTGGACAAATCAATTCAATTCTATGTCGGTATGTACTTTCCCTGATTGCAGGAACGAGTCAAGATGTTTATGTTCAAAATGTCTAACCCTTTATTGCAACTTGCACTTGCAAATTCATTTGGCGAATTGTAATAGCATAGGAGAACCCTCTGGGAACAGCGAGAGAATTGAACACCATCAAATTAAAAACGAAATATCATGTGATCCAAGAAGCACATGCCTAATTTGATAATGAAAATAGAGATTTCTGGATACTAAATAAATTATTAATTTCTTTTGTTTTTTTTTTGTTTGAAATTATTGCAGTAATTAGCTTGCTGTTAGGATACGATGGATTATAGTAAGTTAGATTTGAAGATATTATGACAGCATTATTGACATGCATCCTAGTAATTCCACGCATGCATCAATTTGATAAAAATATTGTATAGCAGATATTAAGAATAAATTGAAACAGTCAATTACAATAGGATTAAGGAATGGCAGAAAGTTGAATGTAGAATTACTATCTATTTTTTATTGCTTCTATCTGTCCATTATTAGCTTTTACAACTACTTTTTTAAATTCAGAATCGCCCCCATCAGGAGATACAAAGATTGATGCAAATGGCCCCATATTTCCTAAAGGTTGAATTTGATCGTCGTCAAACTGGACAGTAACGTTATTGATGGAATTGAAATTATTGTTACTTAATTTTACGCTTATTGTCTCGACAGGACCACCCCTTTGAATTATTTCGATATTTAATCCTGCTGTTGAAAAATATACGAACAAGACAACTGCTGCAACCACAACAAAACCAACAAAGATTATTCTGCGAATTAATTTATAGAAATTTCGCTTTTTGCCTGATCTACCATTTTCAGGCGATCTACCATTTTCAGGCGATCCTTCATCATCCCAACGCCCCATATCTTATTGATAGATATTTTTCATGCAATTAAGTGTTATATACTAAAATGATCTAGATTCCAACAAACATCTTTTTGATTCGATAATAGGGTTTTGCCTTTCCCATGTTGATATCACCTATTCGTTTATGAATCATGTGGACTAAAGTAAAGCAGCAAAACATTATTTCTAACTAACTAGACAATTAGTCTATTTGGGATACATATGGTTAAACCATTCGTATAAATGTACAAGTTTTAAACTTTTATCTACATTCATTTTTTGATCTCATTCGTTTAGAGAATCTCTTGATCCAAACTCATTCTTAAATCCATATAGACTTGCCAGCCTTTTCACATCATTGTTAGTTATTTTACAAGACTGGTGGGCAAGCTTTAGACTATAAGGATATCCCTTGATGCTGTGATAGCACAAGCCATCGATCAAATTTTGAATTTCGGGTTGTGTAATATTTGCCCTATTAATAATTTCAATCTTTATAAGGGGAACATAGGCCGTTAGCCTTGCATATATCTCAACTACATCTAAATTATCAGAGATAAAGTTATTCTTGTTTGCAAGACTAAATCCCGTCTTGTAACCCAATTTATTATAATAATAAATATCAGCTGCTCGTGATCCATATTCCTTGAACTGGTTCTTTGATGTAGAATTTTTTGAAATAAACAAAATATCACTCTCTTCATCACTAGCAAAGAGGCCCTGAACGTTTTCTCTATAAGATACATTTTTGTTATGAACTAAATTAGATATTAAGGATCCATCGACACAAACATAATCGGGTTTTTGATCCAATACAGATTTAGTTAGATCGATTTCCATTTTCATAGCTTTAGAACTCAGAGCATCACCAGTAATGTTAGAAATCCCATAATCCCATTTTGATCCCAAAACGTGATTATGTGAGCTTACAGCAGCACTATCAATAACAAACAGATCGATTCCTTGAAAGGATTTCTTATTCCAGCTACTATCAATGCCCACACTAAAGGATGGTTTTTTTGTAGGCTCATATTCCACCCACTTTGTAGATGCAATCTTTAAGAGATCGTCAAATTCATCTCCATGTATAGATGAAAGCTTTTTCTCCTTATTTTTTATAGCATCCAAATAAAGTTCGGACAGCAACATTATAGCCAACTCAAGCACTAAATTTATTTATTATTCATCACAAACAAACCATAAATCAAAAGGTTAGGATAATTTACCTTTTAGTGCAAGGTAGTGCAAGGCAAGTCATAATTTAACTACGGAGAAGGATCTAAGGGATTCGGGATTTTCGACTAACAAAAGGTCATCTTTTGCAATGTCAATATCTAAGAGTTTCTTACGCATCAATCTTCGTAATATCTTCCCCGATCGATTCTTTGGTAGTTCATTAACAAAATAAATGGCTTTAGGAAGTAGAAATTTACCAATCCTTTTTGTCAGGAGTTTTTCAAGATCTTTTTTTATTAAGGAGCTTGTCTGGTTTGTCATATTAGCATTCTTCAAAACACAGAAAATACATACAGATTCACCGGTTAACTCGTCTGGAATGCCAACAGCAGCTGACTCAACGATTCCCGAATAGCTTGTTAATACCTCTTCAATTTCACTAGGATCAATCCTGTGTCCAGAAATTTTCATGACATCATCTATTCTGCCAGAGATATACCACATGTTTTGTGAGTCAGTCCGAACCTTATCACCATGATTCCAAATATTAGGAAATTTTGACCAATATGTATGTAGGTATCTTTCCTCATCATTTAGTATGCCTTTGGTCATCCCAGGCCACGGATTCCTAATTACGAGATATCCGTCATCAACGGATTTACCTTGGTCATCTAAGATATCAACATCCAATCCCGGTACAGGCACACCTACAGATGTAGGTACATTGTCCAAGAATGGAAGCATACTTAGAATCGCGCCACCTACCTCAGTGCCACCTGACAAATTTATAACAGGACAACGATTGTTCCCTATTTTTGAAAAATACCAATTCCACGCTTCCTTATTCAATCTCTCTCCGGTGGAAACCAGTAGCCTAAGAGAAGAAAAGTGAAACTTGGAAAAATCAATCTTATTTCTCATAAATTGTCTAATTGCCGTTGGAGCAGCCCCAAATATTGTAACATGCAGATCATCAACTTGCTTTGCCCAATAATCCATAGATGGAAAGTCCAATGTATCTTCTAATATGACAGCAGTTGACCCTATTATAGGAGATCCATAAACTATCCATGTTTGACCAGTAATCCAACCTATGTCAGCATACCAAAGAATAGTATCATCAGATTTGAGATCTATCAAATATGATGATTGATGAGCAGAAAAAATAGAAAATCCTCCGTGTGTTTGAATTGTACCCTTTGGTTTTCCAGTCGTTCCTGAAGTGTATAAAATGAACAAAGGATCACCAGATTCCATCAGCTCTGCTTCGAATTTCTTGTTTGAATCATGTTTCCTAAATGCCTCATCATAAATTCGTTTAAAGGAAAAAACCCTATCATTAGGAGGATTATAAGACATAGATTCCTCAGTTTCTGACACAATTATTTTTTTTACAAATGTATTGGATAACACATCTTCCCAGTGTGTTCTTAAATTAATTACTCTGCCCCTCCGTTGAAAAAAATCACTAGTAATTAAATATGAAGAATTTGAATCAACGAGTCTCTGTTCAAGTGCTGCCTTACCAAAACCGGAAAAAATTGGTACATGAACCGCTCCTAATTTTGAGATCGCATATAGCGCTACAAATGATTCCATTCTCATAGGAAGATAAATTCCTACTACGTCACCCTTTTTAACTCCGAGATCTCTTAGTGCACTTGCAAATACATTTACCCTTATTTCCAGCTCCTTAAAACTGAGCTTCTTCTTTATCCCATCCTGGTTAACAAAGATAAATGCAGTCTTATTTGGGTGTTTATTGATATTACTTTGAATAACATTATCGATAATGTTACATTTTCCTCCGACAAACCACTCGCACCAAGGTAGTCCCTTTTTGTACATCAACTACTTTATTGAACGGCTCTCGCCATTTAATTCCAAGATCCTCGTTTACGGCCTTCCAATACCATTCAACATTTTCTATAGATTTCAGCAACAAATCCTCCAACGTATCAATATTATTTTTCTCCATAAATCGAATTAAATTATTATCCTTTGTCAACTCCGATTTAGATGAATTAATTGAATAGTAAGGTACCTTTAGTTTTTTGACCATCTATATTTTAATCGTTTAGAATGCTTTTCAGATATATTAGTCTATTTTATAGTGAAATTAATCGCCTTTGATTTAAGTAATAAAATTAATTGAGGGGATATTGAAAGTTGAACTCATTTTCCCTCACTTGTGCCTCGCTACCCCTATTCAGTGTATAAAAATAGGTTCCATTTACGTCGTATTCGTGTAAGGTAGAAGAATTTGAATTATTTGCATTTGCACCTAGGATTTTTCCTTGAGAATCAAAAAGTGAATTAGCGTCTTCGGTCAATGATTCTCTGTCACGAAGAACGATACTTTGATTTCCTATTATTGTATACACTGATTCGAGAGAATCTACAAATCCCTCTGTTCTGGATCCTACATCTCCAGAGGCTATCCTCGCATTGTCAAGATAAACATTATAGGTAACAGTTTCAAGGATTGCGGACCCCTTATTTGGATTATATACTTTGAAAACAGTTTCCAACCTAGATTCGTTGTTTACTGGTACCACTTTAACCGAATCGACCGATAAAGATAAATTTTGGCTGTTGAGTTGCTGAGGGGTTAGTTCTGTTGTTTCTGGCGAATTAGATGGCGAAGGTTGATTTGATTGGGCTGGTAAGTCATTCGTACCATTGACTACTGATTCAGGATTATTGTTTGATTGTGAATTCGGGGTTAAAAACCCTATGTTAAACAAATAGAAAACTACTCCAATAATTATTATACCTATCCCAACTGCATATAAAACCCTCGCTTTCATAAATATGAGAATTTATCATTTGAGCCTATAAAATGGTTTAGAAAAAATTTTAAGAATGAAACCAGATAATGTTATAAATTATACCAAATGAGGTCTTTAACAAATGAAAAAGGGAAATGGGATGCGGAAAATTATCACAAAGTTTCTTCCATACAAGAAACATGGGCAATAGAACTATTATCTAAAAGGAAGTGGAATGGAAATGAGGTAATAATAGATGCAGGCTGTGGAAGTGGCAGGGTTACCAGAATCATCGCAAATATTTTGAAAAAAGGTAAAATCTACGCTATCGATCTGGATCAAAACATGATCGCAAAGGCAAAGATAAATCTAAAGGATCAAGAAAATGTGATTTTTGTCAATTCAGACTTATCTACAGTAGAATTACCAGAACCAGTAGACATTATTTTTTCTAATGCAGTAATACATTGGATCAAAAATCATTACAAACTATTCTGTAACTTTTGGAAACTACTAAAGCAATCCGGAGAAATCTTAATTCAATGTGGTGGTAAAGGGAATCTAGGTACAGTCATACCTTTGTTAGATTTGACAAGAGAAAGTAGTAAATTCAAAGGCTATTTTCTTGATTGGGAAGATCCATGGAATTTTGCCACCGCTGAAGAGACGTTTTCAATAATGGAAAGGACGGGGTTTAAGAAGATTGAAACAGGTCTAACAAGAAAAATAGCAAAATTTTCCAGTTTTGAAGAATATAGACTGTTTATGAAAACAGTGGTAATGAAACCATATTTATCGTATTTGCCTTCTGATCAGATATCATGGATTCTTTTATGGATTGTTTCTTTAAACATCAAAAGGGGAATATTAAAGGAATTTCTGAAGTTATTACCGACTATGCTATAGACTACACAAGACTAAACATTAGTGCCATCAAGTGAACCCATGCGTAGGAACACAATCGATGGCTAGAAAATATTGTTCTAGACATCAGAGAATAAGATGAACATAGATTATTTGGAAGAAGAAATCAGATATCAAATGAAAATACGCCCAATGAGTCCGGTTCTAAAAATAGAAAGGTAAATGAAAAATAATCAAATGGTAACTGGATTGTCATTTTGCAAATAACTTCTAATAGGTGAAATTATTTTGTCTAGGTATCTGGAAGTTGCCGCCTTTAAATCCATGGGATGAATCTTGTCTTGTTCATAATCATTTTTAACCTCATTGTAAGAGAAGTATGACATGTTACCGCCATATTTTTGGGGCCGCTCCAATACAAATTCCTTGAACTGATGGAATATTACATAGTTAATAATTTCTAAGACTGGGTTGTTCGCTGAAATCTTCGTTGGACAGTAAGCTTTTCTTATTTTTTTAGAAATCTCATCATGAGTATCATGAATTAGTATACTACTAGACGGATTACTCTTGCTCATCTTACTAAAGATCTTTTGATCATCATCTAATGTTCCATCACCAGATTCTGTGGTGGTGGCGTTAGAAGTAGCACTGGTAGAAACAGGCTCAGATAGACCAGGTAACAAGTGATGATGAACAGAAATGGGAACTTTCCAGCCTAGTTTTGGAAAAACTTCTCTCACCAACATATGGATCTTACGTTGATCGGTTCCTGCGTGAACAATATCCAAATCTAGGGCTTTGATATCCACAGATTGCATAGAAGGATAGAGAAGCTGGGAAAAATCAAGTGAATCTTTCTCTGTTCTTCCCATAATTGTTAACGATCTTAATGTTCTAGCAAGTGTAATTTGCTTTGAGAAAAGTACAAAATTTTTCCAATAATCATCAGTTTCCTCATAAAGCTTTGTACCATGAATAATATTAACGCCAGGGCAAAAAAATTTGAATGCTTTTTCATAATAATCTGAAATTTTTGAAATTAATTCCCAATCACTATTTAGTTTGTTATTGATATAAGTATGCCAATCAGCTAGAAACACATTAGCCTGGACGCCGGCTTTAAGAAAATCGTTGATCTTAAAACCTGTAACTATAAGGCTACCTAAATGTAATCTTCCGGAAATTTCCAATCCTATATAATGTCTAGGCGTTGTTTTGTTTTCAAATAATGTAGCGAGTTCATTTGATGTTATTATTTCTTCTGTTGGAGGCCTCTCAATTAATCGGATCTTCTCTTCAACGTCCATTACAAAATTTTAATATAGAGATTATTATAAATTGTTTAATTCAACATATTCTATTGAACAAGGCCGAATCAGGTTCTGAGTAAAGAGGTTGAGCTAATCTTTTAACTTGTTAACTTTTATGCTGTTGAGCTTTCTTGGAAAAACATAAGTATCAGGTTCGGGCGTAGATAAAGTTGAATCAGAGACTGTAGATAAAGGATTTTTTTTACTACTTTCAATTGCAAACAATGGCTCGCAATTTACCTTAATGAATTTCTTCCTGCTGCGATATTTCTTGTCCATTCTGAAATAAAGATAATATTCTAGCACTCCTTCACGAACCCCGGTAGGACATACCAATAAATTGTTAAAATTTTGCTTATTTATCAATATTTTTACGATGAAACTACCGGTTGTAATTGTTTTAGCTCTTTCAGGGTCAACGGATTTTAGTTTTGATAATTCTTCAATAGATAGTCCTCTGAAAATAGTGTTTGCAAGGGTTATCATTCTTTTATCAAGTGCCGCTCGACTATGATAAATAGATGGGGCTAAATCCATCATATGTGACATAAACTTGTAAATCGCTCTAATTGTTCCTCCTATTGCTACCATTTTTGTATCCGGAGATCTTTCCAAACTCAATTGATCATTTGAGGGGATATTTTCAATCAGAGATTTTTCCAATCTTTTGTAGTTAATATCGGACCAGGGTTTGCTCTCCTCTATACCACTATTATAATTTACTAATTCTTCAGACAGTCTCAAAACACCCATATCCAAACAAATCGTTTTTAATATTCTAAAATTTTGAACATACATCAATTCTAAGCTACCGCCACCTAGATCAAAGAACAAGCCATTAGGGATATGCATGTAGGATTGAGCACCCAAATATGAAAAAAATCCTTCTTCCGGTCCTGATAAAATATTAAATAGAAACCCAGTATTGTCTTCTAGGGTATCCACTACGAATTTCTGGTTAACTGCGTCCCTTACTGCACTAGTAGCTATTGGAATAACTACATCTATGTTCTTTTCTTTCAAATCTTTTTTAAAATTATCAAGTGCTTTGATTGTTCGATCAACATTTCTATCAGATATCATGTTGTCATTGCTATTTAATTCTGAACCGATTTGAACATAATCCTGTTTCTGATACTGTTTTTTGTAATGCCCATTTTTGTAAATATCATAAGTAGAAATTTTTATGGAATTATAACCAAGATCTATTATAGCAAGACTTTCCTTTTTCCTAGACTCTATTGACTCGGCATACAAATATATTAAAAACTACAAAAAAGTAGTTTATTTAATTTTTTGTTTATAAGTTATACAAAAAAACTATGCATAAAAGCCCTAGAGGAAAACAAGAAAATATGGAGAAAAGGTAGATAGATTAGCTTATCATCGGTATTGTGAAAGCGTTAACTTTTCTCCGGGTTTCATATCTCTTTGAGTTTTTATCTTCTTTACAGCATCTTCGAAATGTTTCATTGTAACATGTGCCTCCGTTGCATGTTTTGCAGCGTCTTCAGGATTACTGTATTTTTGAAGATACTCGTGCAACACGAGTGAAATCGCCGTATTTGCAACTGCGGACATATCTGCGCCACTAAATCCATCAGTTAGCTCGGCAATTCTCTGTAAATTGACATCACTTGTTAATGGCTTTTCCTTTGCATATATTTCCAAGATCTTTAGCCTTGTACTTATATCGGGTTTTGGAACAAAAACTATCTTGTCGAATCTACCAGGTCTTAGCAATGCGCTGTCAATCATATCTAGACGGTTGGTTGCGGCTATTATAACTACGCCATTTAATTCCTGAATTCCATCCATTTCCGTTAGTAGTTGAGAAACCATTCGTTCGGTGCCCGCATTAACACCTTCCATTCCTCTGATAGGAGCAATGGAATCTATTTCATCAAAGAAAACAACACATGGTGCGGCTTGTCTTGCACGTCGGAAAATTTCTCTGACCCCTCTTTCGGATTCGCCTATCCATTTTGACAATAATTCCGGTCCTTTCACGCTAATGAAATTAGCTTCAGATTCTGTAGCAACTGCCTTGGCAAGCATCGTTTTTCCGGTACCAGATGGACCATGCATCAGAATTCCTTTGGGTACAGAATGACCTAGTTTTGTATAAAGATCTGGGTACCTTAATGGCCATTCCACTGCTTCCTGTAGCTCTCGTTTAACATCATCTAATCCACCTATATCATTCCATTCAACATCAGGAGATTCCAGATAAACTTCCCTCATGGCAGAGGGCATCACTTCTTTAAGAGCATTTTCAAAGTCAGACATTGATATAATCAATTTTTCAAGTGTCTCGGGCGGGATTTTCTCATCCTCCAAGTTAAGTTCAGGTAACAATCGTCTAAGACATTTCATTGCAGCCTCCTTACAGAGATATTCCAAATCTGCACCAACAAAACCATGACTTACAGATGCTATTTTTTCTTGATTTACATCTGATTCTAAAGGCATATTTCTTGTATGAATTTGTAGGATTTCCAATCTACCACGCTTATCAGGAACTTTAATTTCAATCTCTCGGTCAAATCGACCAGGTCTTCTTAGAGCTGGATCGATGGCATTTGGTCTATTTGTGGCAGCAATAACTATAACTTTACCTCTTGCTTCCAATCCATCCATCAAAGATAATAACTGAGATACAACTCTACGTTCAACTTCTCCTGTTACTTCTTCTCGCTTTGGAGTTATAGAGTCTATTTCGTCGATAAATATTATAGAAGGAGCCTTTTCCTTGGTTTCTTTAAATATTTCACGCAGTCTTGCTTCAGATTCACCATAGAATTTGCTCATTATTTCTGGACCAGAGATACTGATAAAGTGTGCATTACTTTCATTAGCCACTGCTTTTGCCAACAAGGTCTTACCGGTACCTGGAGGTCCATACAACAACACTCCCTTTGGTGCCTCTATACCCAGTTTTTCAAATATTTCTGGATGTCGTAATGGCAGTTCAATCATTTCACGAACTTTTTGAATTTCCTCTTTTAGGCCACCAATATCTTCGTATGTAACTTGTGGTACTCCACGGAGAGTTTCTCCCCGTTCAGCGATATGAAATACAGTTTTTTGAGTAACTAAAACGGCATCAACACCAGGACCTGGGGTGACACCTATGACTTGAAATGTAAGTCTACCACCAAAATATGGCACCATCACATTGTCGCCTTTGATTAATGGTACACTTTCAAGAGCATCAGCTAAATATCGTTCATCAATTGGAGGAATAGCTTCTAATGGTGCAACTATAACTTTTTCTGCAGGAACAGCTTTAATCTTTCTGACAATTACAGTGTCTCCTATAGCTACACCTGCATTATTTCTAACCAGACCATCAACTCGGATTATACCCTTACCTTCGTCCGAAGGATAAAGAGGTAAACATTTTGCAACTGTTTTACGTTTACCTTTAATTTCCACGACATCACCTGTAGATGCGCTCAAAGCATCCATAGAATCATAATCAATTCTAGCAACACCACGGCCTACATCTCGGGTATAAGCTTCAAGCACCTTTAAAGAAAGAGTATTACTCTGAGACATGATTACTACTTAATATTTAATAACATACTACTTATACACTTTTGTAAAACAAACCCTAGCAAAAACAGGTATTTTATGAACCATAGAACGACACATCAACAAGACGATAAAACTTGGTTGCAGAACCAAAAAAATATGGGCTATGAATTGATGAAATAATTAAGATCGGTTAACCCGATCTCACAGTCTATTGTTTTACGAGGCCAACAATAGGTATGTTTACAAACTCTTTGGATAAGGGCGTTTGACTGTCGAAATTAACAAACAACACGCTATTGTCGATAACCGATATCGACACACCTACACCCTTATAGTTATTTGTTTCATCAGAAATAGTTGCATTATTGGACTTTATTTCTTGAATAACATCAATCTTACCCGAGTATGTTACATCTTCATTCTGTTGCTGAACAGAATTCCCCACAAAATTTGATAGATGATATGATGTCGTATTGCCTATGTCGTTATGGTTATCAGTTAATTGGGTACTGAAGCTGGTGTTATTATTAACTGCCGCAGTATCATTTCCAGAGTCAATAGACGTAGCCAAGTTATAATAGACAGGTTCCTCTATAAAGCTAGCATTAAAGTCCTTTGAACCATTATCCTTAGTAATTAAAGACCAATTACCGAACATAGTGTTTATAATAACACCAGTATCTTGATTATACTCTGACCCTGCAATTGTCCCATTTAGATTAGCTTTGCCTGATCCGGAGTTAATGTTGTTAGTAGATGTAGTTGTAGTCGTCCCATCATCGCATGTATTTTTTGTTGTACTCGTTGTTTTACCATTATCGTTAGTTTGAGACTGAATTGAGATATTGTTATTACAATTATTGTTATTGTTATTGTTATTGTTATTATTGCTAGATTCAATGGTTGATTGAATGTTATCCTGAGTCTGTTTCATGAAATCATCTAAATTTAATTGCGCATTTACAGGAGCAATGTTAAAAGCAAGAGAGGTTGAAACCATTAGGATAGGAAGTATAAGGAAAATGAACTTATATTTACTTACATGGATGTCAAAATTACTATGATTTTGTAACATATTAAAACTATAGATTTTTTCACTAGACATTAATAATTCATATTTCTTATATGCAAAATATGATTTATGCTTTACTGAATAAAAGATAGGGATTTATATTAGTTTATTTTCTTATATAAAATAATTATAAATGATTTTAGTGGTATTTGAATCCTTAGGTATTTTCCTTGCATATAAGAATGAATGATCGTTTAATGAAGCAATCATCACCAGATATTGATAAACTCGCGGGAATTGAATATTATACAACAGAGTTCAATGGAATAGGCGGAACTATAAAAAAAAATACGGAGGATTTTCATGTACAGGAAATAATAAGTAATATTTTCTTAAAACAGATCTCTCCTGAGCAGACTACAAGCAATATTTTCCCAGTTTATGAAATAAGAAAAAAAGGAATGGATTCAAGCCATGCAGTTCTGACTTTGAGAAAAAAAACCGGTCTTGATTCTTAAAATAGTGGGCATAAAAGATGCAAAAGCCACTACAATTCAATACGCTAGCAGTTCTGCAAGAAAGTTCATAAAGAATATCGACCTTGGAAAAATAAAATTAACACTGATTGGCTTCTCAAGAAAACCAATTGAAAAGAACAATTTGGTTGGAAACACGTTTGATATAAGAATTGTTGAACCAAAAATGGACAAATTAAACAACATCACACAATTTTTGTCTGATATTAATAAATTGGGTAACTATTACGGATTACAAAGATTTGGAAGTGAACGGTTGGTGACTCATCTAGTTGGAAAAGCCATTCTTGAAAGAAAATTTGATAAGGCGACAGAGATTTTATTGACTTACACCACAAAATATGATTCAAAATTTAGTCGTGAAATCAGGGAAAAATTGAGAGACATCAAAAGTAATCCAAATTTACTACGCGAAATCCCTCCTGGAATGGATATAGAGAAAAATCTAGCTCAGGCAATATTAATGGGAAAAGACTCTATTTCGGCCTTGAGAACTATCCCCATTAATATTAGAAGGCTATTCGTCCAAGCGTTCCAGGCGTATCTTTTTAATAAGACCTTAAGTATCGCTATTAGAGATGACTTCTCCCTCACCGTACCTGAAGAAAATGATCTCTGTTTTGACGTTTTTGAAGATAGTTTGATCTTTGGAAAAATTCGCAAATATGAGAAGGAAAAATTTATGGACAATAAAATGCAGAGATTGCCAATTATTAGATTACCAGGATATTCTTTCCAACCTGGAAAAAATAGATTTGACAAGATATTAAAAGAATTCATGAAACATGAAAATATAACTGCCAAAGATTTTTTTATCAAGGAAATGCAGGAATTAAGTGAATCAGGCGGTTTCAGACAAGCATGTTATGTATGTAAAAACTTCAAATATAAAAGAGAAGATAACTCATTATTGGTTGAGTTCTCTGTACCAAAAGGATCATACGCAACCGTTTTGTTAAGAGAATTAATTAAACCCGCTAATCCTATTGAGTCAGGTTTTTAGAACAATTTGTAAATGGAGTTGCTGACGTTTTTGCAATGAACGAGGATAATAAATAGAAATAATTATGACCATGTATAAATACATAAACTAGTGAGTGTGGGATAAGATTTCGGCCAAGAATGATTTACCACTATTCAAAGCATTCATAACAATAGGAATATTAGTCATTTTTTTCGGATTAGCATTTATAATTATTGATTTGGTTGTAAACGAATTTACAGAAGGTTTGAGACTAATAGGTAGTAGATTCATAATAGTAGGCATAGTAACGATAGCCATAGCTTTTGTCTATAAACATCATGTAGTAATAGGGTTCATACTCAGACAATTTAAAAATAGATTGACAGATCAGGACAGATTTTCAAAATGGTACAAGCCATAAGTAAAATATATACTCTGGCTACTATCTGCTTGTAAATTATCCGCAAGTTAGTACTACGCATGATGGATGAATTCAAATTAAGATATAGACCAAACCAAAAGTTAAAAAGAAAAATTCTAACAAGTTGATTTAGCTAGTTGACAATTGAAGAAATAAGATATGATTTTAGAGAACATCCTGAGCAATTTCACAGCTATTTTACAAAAATCATGAAGTTGATAATAATATCCAAACTAAATTGTCTTGAAAAGAACCTCACATCTTTGAAATATTTCAATGAGGTAATAAGCAGGATTGAAGGATGTGATGTTCACAAGGTAAAATATGGAAAGCCCATGATATTTACTAAATTCTTTGGTTATGAATTCAATTATCATACAGTAAGAGTCAAGATAAAAATTACTGACAAGTATGCAATAGACATATCCTTAGAGTCAATTATCCCAGATTTTGTGAAAGCATTTGACAAACTAAGTACTGATACGAATGAAATCAACTGGAATACAAGTAAGCATTCAACAAATGGGATTAAATTTGGAGATGATCAAGAGAGAAATTCCCAAGATGAGTCAAATCTTCAATTGATTGAGAAGGAAGCCAAATTAACTTTCCATTTATTGGATTCATTCATCCAAACATTATATCTATTGATGACTCAACCAGCCGTAAATACTAATAGTCTAAGTGGTCGAAATATTGAAATCAAAGATATTTCGGTCTCTAGAAAAATTCTAAATATTGAAATGCTCGTGGATGAAAAAACAGTAATTTTGGATTTTCTCCCAAAGTCTAAAAATGGTGTGGTGGTTTCAATAGACAATGATGAAAAGATTGGAGAAACTATCAGGACTGTGATGTTACAAAATACTTTTAACTGAGGTTTCAAATGTTTTGGTACATATTTAGATGCTTCCTACTGCGCCCCTATCTAGTAATGCAGCCAGGAACAGTATTCCTATTGATAGACCAACAGTTAATCTACCTAATAAGATTATTTTATTTCTTAAATATGAAAAATATTCATCGGGGACATCTCTTTGCAGAATACGAGATTCAACATTCTTGTTTAGAAGTAAAATGTGAATAACGTACACAATTATCATCACAAATACTAATATGATTTTAGCTAAGAGAAAATATCCGTATGTAGATTCGAATAGGAAGGAAGGCTGATCCAAAAACGATCGAGCATTATACACTCCTGTAATGACTAGTATGATCAAAGAGGCACCACCTAGGTAGTTGAATCGGCGTCCTACTACAACCATGAATGAAATTCTCTTATTGGCATCAGGCATAGTCTTCTTAAGAAGAGGGGCCAAAACAATCCCTAGAAAAATAGCTCCACCTACCCATATTGAAGAAAAAACTAGATGAATCCATGTAACTAATGGATCAAGAATAAACATTGGATAGTGTCATATCTATATCCCATAATATATTATTATAAACAAAGTTTTTTAATACCAATACTTTACAGATTAATTCGATAGAGTATTGTTTTTAAGTAGACGCAGATTAGTATTGATAGGAACAGTTACGGTTATCATAGGAGTCATTGTATTATTACCTTTAATATTAACAATAACCTTACCTGATTTAAGCGCCGTAGACATAATAGTAAAGAATATAGAATTAGAAGACATTTCTGAAGATAATATTGCTACCTTAAAGGTAGTATTCAATATAAAGAATCCAACAAGTCAAGCGTTAACTACCTCAAAAATTGATTATGAATTAAATGCTAACGGAGAATCAATTGGAGAGTATACAAAGTCATATATTGACATACCTCTAAATGGTAGACCGCAACTCTTGTCAAATACAGATACTAACATTAGTGCAGTGATAGAAACACCGGTTCTTGATGAAAAAATTAGGTCGGATTTTAGGAATAATAATCAATCACTGCAAAATATCGAATGGACAATTAATGGAAATGCAATAATAGAGTCAGGATTTAGTTCAGCTCCAAAAATATTTAATGCAACATGGTAAATTTCCATTTTAATTTCATATATGGTATTTTTTGAGTGCGCTTGAGTTTGTATTCGAGTTGGAGTTGGATAAAAATAAAATAAGAGACTATTCTAAAGTAGATCTTGTTCTGGTGGTTGCTCCTCCTGAGTTAATATGAATTTATCAAAAGAAGTTACAATCCATTCTTCAATGATCTGACATCTAGCAGGACTGTATTGATTTGATTCATCCTCATTTGAACAAAGATGTTGATAGGAACAACAAAGACAAGGTGCACCTTCGACCATACTTACATCAATAGGTTTTTGTTCTTCAGCATCAATGGAAATAGTCTTTTTTACGACCAGTTTATACGTCCATCTACCCCGATAAAGTGCTTTTTCTCGTGTAATTAATGACTGTTTTTCCAAATTTCCTACTAGTCTTGAACCATCTCTACTATCTAGCGAGAAAAGTTTGCATAATTCGGTTTGAAAAACACCCTCTTCGCCGCTTACGGTGATAGCGTCGAACACTTTATCAATAAGATCACTTTTAGAACGAACAGATAATTTTGAACCAATAATTTCAGATGACAAAACATATTATAAACAACAAAATGATATAAATGTCTTTATTACAAAATGGCACCACATAGTGAAAATGGACAACTTATAAAATACGATAGCGGATCTTCGAATAAGACCGACATCTACCTTGCAGAATAGGTTTATCCATTAAGGGAAGTATCTGGAATCAAATATTTTACTGGTAAAATAGCTTCTTTTTAGGAAAAATTACAAAAGAAAGTGTCGTTATGAAAACCCAATAAATAGAAACTCCTATTAAATATGAAATAACAAACTAGATTCAAAATCAAATCTTAAATGAGTGAAAATAGGAACTTAAAATAAAAGAACTTGTTTGTTTTTAACTAATCTATTGATCCAACTATTCACTCTATCAATTTATGGATGCATACCTGAACTTTCTTCCGGATGTGTAGATATGACAAACTCGTCAAGTACATATTTAGGTGTACTAATTGGTGCCTTAATTGGTGTAATTATATCTTGGTGGATTTATTATAGACAAAAGAAGACTACTGAAAAACAAGATGAAGTAATAAAAAAAATTGCAGATTTGGAAGAATTACACCTCACATTACTCAAAAAAATAGAAAGATTAGATAAACAAAATGACAAGACCTTAAGATCTATCCTAAATATGGAAGAAAGATTTGAAAAAGAAAGAATGAAAGATGTGAAAGATCAATAAATCATGATGAATTAGCATTGATATAAAAGAAAAAATTTGATTTTTTGGGATTTTTTAATAAACTATATTCACAAAGTACATCAGATATAGCAGCGAAACTGTATTTGACAATATGTCATAAAAAGAACAAAATTAGGTCTACTAGTTATGTACATATTATACTTGGGGCGCAGAATAGCGTGTCTACATGCATTTCATTCATTTAGATTTTTTCTTGTCGTTTTTAAGAAATCTTTAGTTAAATCTGAAACTGCAGAAATATCTTGTCCTCTCATCTGGTTTACCATTTTCTCAAAATTTTGATTACTCTGCTCGTTAGGTAGATTTTGCATGCGAAACTTTATTGATGAAATTAACTGATTGTGTATCTGTTCAAGCTCGGACGGATTCTTCTTTGGTAATTGGTATAAATCATGGGGACCAGTAGGATATCTTGGACCAAGTCTCTTAATGTTATTATTTACAAAATCCATAAAGTAGATAAATCTAACATCCAATAAAAGTATTTTTTTATTGAATTTTCATTGAAGACATGATTTAACTTTGAGGGTACATGCCCATCTCAGAAGAGCCCATAATGCGTTGAATGGCAAAAGCAGAAGAGATAACAGAGCAAAAGTGGGATTTTCATTTCTCCAATTGTCGGTCAATTGCGAAAAAGTAAAGTCAAAAAATGGCCCTATCAATCATCAACTCATGGAAACCCATCTAATTATGATCACTATTATTAAAGACGTTACTAAATCCTCAAACTTAAGAGGACAGCAAGAGTATTGCCTAATAGTAAATTGATTAATGATATAAAGAGTAGATGGTCTGGATATCCTGATTTGAAAACTAAATAATAAAATTACTGGTTGGCTTTTTCTATTTGCCATTTATAATTTTATTGTAATAATTATGATCAATTTTTATCATCTTACCTGTCGCCGTTAACTCGATTAGTTCATCAAAAAATTGACTACTTTGATTAAAGGTTTCACTCCCAAAAGGATGCAACCAGAACCTTCGCCTAGTCAAGGGATGATTCTGATCCTTGGGATTAATATATTTCATGATTGGGCCAAATTGAAGTACGTATTTTCCAAACCAAAGCCCAAGTCCTACATTATGTACTATTTTGGGATATTTTATTAATATATTATCTATCTCTGAAAGATCGACATAGAATAAATTTACATTATTTTCCGAATGCCATTTTATGAAAAGTAATGAACTATTTTGATTTGCTCGAATATCATCATCTAGCTTTTCTTTTTCCATGATCAGAAACCTATAATTTTTCTTGTTTGAAGCAAGATGCTTTAGTCGTCCTAACGATTTTTCCTGATGACTTAAGAGATTTAGAGGATCATTATTTTGTAATTCCCAGTATTGTCCTGGAGGTAAGTACGTTGCAGAAACATACTCCTGACCATTTTCAAATAATACCCTATATATCAGGCCCGTAGAAAGTAATCCAATTTCTAACCCCTTCGAAGGATTAGTTAATTCTTTGAATTTATTTAGAATAGTTACAAACCTTGCTTCACAGAAATTTTGTATAGGGGCTACAAAGTTATCAGCAAATTTTTCATATTGAATAAAGGGTTTAAGATCCAAATTAAATTCGATATCAGAATTATCCCCATATTCATCCCTTTCATAAAACGAATATACATTCTCTAGTTCATTGTGATGTTTTAACATGATTTTACCTTTATCGTATAAAGTCAAACCGAATTTATTCTTGTCAAACAAATAATCGTTTTTTATTTTTTGATAAGCATAATCAGTTAATAATATTTGATTGGGTCTTGCTATATCCATTATTCTTCTCGCGAGAACTAACTCATGACCCCAGGGTGCAAATTCTGTATGTACACCGTCTTGGAAGGAAAGAAAAGATCCGAATCCTATTCCAATCCGTACAAAAATTTGTTCTCTATTTTCTACAGATAGTTGAACTGTTTTATGTTTTTATGAATATGAATTGAAAGTTCCAACGGATGATCATATTTTAAGAAAACGATCAACATCCCATCTCCTGTGAATGACTTGTATATTTCAGGATGTTTTTGAGTATCGAGAAATCCTGAAATCAAGTCTTTAATTCGATTTATCTTTTCTAATTGACTCGATATGGATAAATTAGGATCAGAAGAGCCAACGATATCAATAAAAAAATACCATCCATCACCTATGCTCTGTTTAAGATCATTTCCATTCATATTTCCAATTATAGTTTATTTGTTGAATGATTCCAATTTATAACTGTTAGAGTATGATGGCTTAACAATCTATTAATAATTCCAAGAAATAGCGACGAAATAATGAACAAAAAATAAGAGTCACAAGAAAATATGTAAGATAGTCGATTTCTTAAAAATAGAGTCAGATAGATTATAATACGTCCACAATATCGCCAAAGTCAACCATTTCTCTTATGTTTCCAAAAGCTTTGGCAAAAGAATAGGCACTAGCCATTAGACACATATCCTCCCTTAATAGATCAAAAATAGAGAAAATGGTTTTTACGAACAAGTAATAGGATCAATGTTGATCAATCATGTTATTAAAGTCAGGTGATGATTTGATAAGAAAATATTGATACATTAAAAGTTTGTGAGTACATGTATCACAATATTCGCTCCTCGATTTAGGAACTAGAATAGTCCGCTAAATAGTAAATACATTCCTCTAAAATAAGATATCTCATGATAAAATAAAATGCTCGATCTCAATTGAGCAACCAACCCACCTACATGTATGGACATATATCAAACACTGTTGAAATATATTTTTTAGAGAATTCTAAAAGGCGACAATTTATTATTTAATATTAGAGAAAGAAATTTATCTAACTTTAGATTTTTTTCGTTGGTTTATAGTTAGCGGTTCACTACAAAAAAATAATACAAGGATGAACATATTTATCACCTCAAATTGAACATAAAGTGTGATTTTGACCTCTGGCTAATTATACCTCTAGTAGTCAAGAAAATGCGATATTATGTAACGGACTTTCTAAAGTATATGGAGAACAAACAGCAGTAGATCAAATAAATTTAAAAATCAAAAGTGGAAGCATATTTGGCTTATTAGGTCCAAATGGAGCTGGTAAGACCACAGTAATTAAGATGTTAACTGGCCTGTCTAAACCAACTCAAGGGAGAGCATTAGTTGCAGGTTATGATATTACTACACAATCCTTAAAAGTCAAAGAGAACATTGGCTGGATTTCATCGGAAGTCATATTAGATGACTCGCTTACAATAATGGAGAATATTTGGATTCAAGCAAAGTTACATAGTCTTAACAATACTTGGAAGAAAAAAGCAATAGACTTATTGAAATACATGGAATTGGATGAAAAAGACAACAAGAAGGTTGGAAAATTTTCGACTGGGATGAAAAAGAAGTTAGAAATAATCATGGCACTATTGCATGATCCCAAGGTACTGTTTATGGATGAACCAACCATCGGGCTAGACGCAAGTTCTAGAAGATTGCTTTGGAGACTGATAAGAAAAATAAATGAGCAATACGGAGTTACAATACTATTAACTACTCATTATATCGAAGAAGCTGATGCATTATGTGACGATATCGCGATAATTAATAATGGTAAAATTGTAGCTAGCGGCTCACCGCAAAAGCTAAAGTCTAGAGCCAACGGCGATATTATAGAAATTGATTTCTTCTCATATTTTGACTATAAGAACTTAGAAAAGGTCAATGGGATACTAGAAATAGTTCAAGTAGGTCTAGAAAATACTGATCTAATAAAAAGAACACGACCCGAGCGCGCTTTGAGGTTACGCATCAAAGTCAGAAATGCTGAAACTATTTTACCAGAGTTAATTTCTAAAATAACAGAATTTCAACCAGCCATTATTAATTCAATCAAGATAGAAAAGCCAAATTTGGAATCAGCCTTCCTAGAACTTACCGGGAAACGATTTGATGAAATAGAAGAAGCCACCATTGATCAAAAATAGAATCGCCTAAAATCAATAATAAAAGTCAAGACAAGAATGATCAAAATATTAAATCAGCTTAGTGGTTTGTATATAAGGGAAATAAAAACTACTTTTAGAAGCCCCGCCATAATCGTGCTAAGCATCGTCCAACCCTTATTATGGATAATTTTTTTTGGGAGCAGTTTTGCTTCGGCACCAAGAACCTTTCTTGAGGATTTTTTTCATACAGATAATTATATAGCATTTCTCTTGGCCGGACAGCTTTCTACTTCGATGCTGTTTGTAGGAATGTTTAGTTCATTAAGCCTCATTCAAGATAAGAAATCCGGATATCTAAGAAGAATATTAGTCACACCTACCAGTAATCATACCATATTCTTATCAAAAGTATTGGGAGCTTCAACCCGTGGGATGCTACAAGTTCCAATCGTCTTTGCGGGTGTAATGTTATTTGGCGTACATATTCCAGACATATTTGGAATAACGGCTTTTATTGTATCATTATTCCTACTAAGCTTAGGTCTTTCTTCGGTATATCTATTTTTGACTATGAAAAGTTCGGACTGGCAAATCCCTACTGTAGTAGCCAACTTCATAAATCTCCCCCTGATGTTTGCAAGTACTGCCCTATTTACGAGCGAAAACTTTCCAACTTGGATGCAAACAATTTCAAACTTAAATCCTGTTTCGTTTTCGTCGACTTTTGGAAGAGAAATAATTATTTCGGGTAGTATTGTTAATGTTAACTGGATGTATTTTTCTTATCTCTTTATCTTTGCTACTTCCATGTTACTAATAGGCGTAATAGTAGCGAACAAGACTTTGAAAATTGATTGATATAAAATGTAGATTAGGCTTTCATTCACACCTACATACATATCACTTCTGTTAGCCATAGCACTCTATCAATTGATTATTTATTGTGACTACAAGTACAAGATACAAGGTATAAAATTAGAGTGATGGGAACCACAAGGAGCACTTGATTATATTATATGATAGATTGTTAGGTAAAGCGCAAGATGATATAAAATCGATAAGATGAATCTTGACCCAACTTGAGATAAGGGATAACTTGAAAGTTCCTGTTATGAGAAACTTTAATTCCTGATCTCTGTTCTGAAATTACGTTAGATAGTATCTATTACCAATTCTACATTACATGGGTGTTCACTTATCTGTTTTTTGTCTTTTTTGTTTCTTTTCATCTAGTTTGGTATTAGAGGCAGAGGAACCGTATTTTATAAATACTGGCAAAACTATTGGTAGAGGTATTATTTTCTTCTTGTCTATACCTTCATTGATCTGTCTTGCAGCATCGAGGGATTGATGTATTTTTGATAAGATAATATTTAGATTAGAAACTGCATCAGTGTAGGCTTTTTCAAGCAGTTGTTTATTGTTGTTTAGAATGTAGATCTGTTTGTTCAGGCCATCTATGTTTGAAATCTGTTTGTTTATTTCTTGAGAAAAGGGGTGATTTTATCCAACTTTTAATATATTATTCTGTCTTTTATAAGTATGGTCATTTTATTGGTCAATATTGGATTAAGATAGAAATACAGTCATTTTAATCAATGAATTTTCTGAAATTTCATAATATTTAATAAATCTGTATGTGAGAATCGATATGTTAGAAATGAAAAAATTGAACCTATTACACAATTGATATCTTCAAAAAAAGAAGCATTAGATATAATTTTTCTGTTTCTAATAGATTCAGATTTAGCCGACAAATCTATTTATTTTCTATTTAGGACTAGTAGCATCAAGTTTATTATCTACATCATACAATCTTGTTTCATTCAAGTAATTCACAAATTCAATTAGGATTTTCAAATTATTAATATATGATCTTCAAATAACCCTTCTTTTCACATGCAATCATAAATATCATTAATAACAGAGGTATTATCTTTACTCTTTAGAGAATCAATATTTTTTAAAAGTGTAGCAATATTGATGGAAATAATCTTTTTAATACCTCGATTTATGGACACGTCATAACTAATAGCCAGAGCACAAGAAACTCTTCGTATATAAAATAGTCATATTTGAATCCAATGTTCTTCGTTCCTTCACTTTTTATTTATAATACCAAGAATATGAATCCCGATAATCTATGCGTTAACCGAGAATTGGCATCTAGTAGAATGAGAATTCACTTGATTTAAACTTCATGATAGTCATTTGTCAAATAATAATTGACCAAATATAGAATACATGAGATGATAGAAACAGGTTCGGTAAGATTATTTAAAGATTTTAGTAATTCGTTATTATTTGCCGGAATTTTGAAGTAATTGCGATTTCTCTTCATATTTAAACAATATATCTCTAATGCATTGGGACTCGAAGTCCGTATCATAAAATCAGAGAATGTACTTCTTTTAAACGACATATCAAATGGATGGAGGGATTTGATCTCCGTGGCTATACTCGAGGAGACAATTATTGAAGTAAATTTGTAACAATAGATGTTATATCTTTTCATTTTTGACTTTTTGTCATCCTGAATCTACGTCTTTCGCCTGTGAGTTCAATTACAAACCCATGCGAACTCTTGAATTGAGAGTGTCTCAAGGAGGACATTCACCTTTAAATCGGGGAAATTTTATTGCAATCTATAAGAGGATAAATTAATTGCTGCAAAATTAAAAGTTTTTAATACCAAAACAAAGGACCATTATGATTATTACGTTACTCCAGAAGTATTTCAATCTGTAAAAGAATGGATGGATTATGTAGTTAAGAGGAGAAATTCAATAATAGAAGAGTCTCCCTATCGGCTATAGCAATAGATGTTTAGAAATCACTTATAGTGATTGATGCTAGTGTGTTCCTTTAAAACTTGTCTTGAGTCAAATGTTTGTCCACACGTTTCACAGGAAAAGGTTGCCTTTACATTTGTTGAACTTTCGTCTGAATTTCTTCCACTATCAACTTCGAAACTATTCTGGCTACTTTGATTGACTGATGAACCTTCGCGTGTATGATTATCTGAATCTACCTTTGTCATTCCCCTCTTACGATATTCCTCTTGTGCTTCTGGCGTATCTGTACCAGTTTGTCCGCCTGAAGTAATTTGTTGATCATTGGGATCTCTCTTTACTGCTGTTGGTTCACCTGTGTTAATTTTAGCAGGAGTCATAGGTTCTTTATCTCTATACTCTTCTAAAGGATTGTCATTTCTACTTGTATCAGTACCAGGTCCGCCTTCTTCGTATATTCTATCTCCACCAGAAGACTGTGCATGTCCGACAGAAGATGAAGCTATTGTATCTTTTGTCTTATTTGCGACATCTTTCGTAGTATCTACTACCTTGTCTTTAACATCACCTAGCTTATCAGAGATACTGTCAAGAACTGATTCGCCGTAGTTCTCCCTTTTTTGTTCAAACATTTTAAGTTCGGATTCAGGTACTTTTCAACATTAATTGTGTACCGTCATAGCCTTCAATCTTGGATTTCGGGATTGTGTATACATTTTCACTTACTTTATCTTTTTCTACTATAATTGAGTCATCTCTTTCACCAATTATGTTTCCTACAATTTGACGATCTGATAAAACTACACCTTTTTTTGATACGATTAATTCTGAAAAATCTATATTTGACACGTTTAATTTGGTTCATATAACTATATAAGGGTCATAATTTTTCAAATATTCATCAAAAATTAGATTTATCTCGATTAATATGGAAAATGACTGTTGCTAGTTACTACTTTTATATATTCTGCTCTACATTCATTACAAGCCCAGTATCTCAAATACAATCAGAGTATGCTACATTAGGTTGGACTCTAAAGTATTAGTAATCCTAATTATGGTACTATACAAACCATTTGCAACAATATAGTAATGAAAAATCTTTCAAACATGTTTATGATTTTTCTAATCGCAGTTGGATTAGTAATAGTTCCTGTAATTAGTATGAATTCTGTAAATAGCGTGAATGCTCAAAATCAAAATCAAAATCAAACTTCGACACCAAATTCTCAAAATGATACAATGGCAACAATCACTGATAACCCTCAAACTACAATTGCAAATCAAACTACCATACCAGCAGAACAAACCACAGTTACTGTCAATCAAACGATTAACCCTATGGACCAATCTCAACTTCAACCACTTAGAATTCAGACAATAACATCTCAAACTGGAAACTTATCAAATATAGAAAATAAAACGGTAGTACAGACCACAGGTCCCGTCACTACTACTATTGCAAACAAAACAACAGTACCGTTTAATCAAACTACTATGAGTATGGACAATATGACAAATTCCCAATCACAGGTATCCCCTTAACAGCAGCAGCAGCAATCGAGTAGTAATCAAACTGAAGGCGGATCATCGACTCAACAACAACAATCACCACCCCAAAATCAAAGTAAAGGACCGTTAGAACAACTTGGAGAATCCGTTAATAAAATGATAGTAGGCAGGGTTGATATAGAAACTACTATCTCTCTTCGACATTTGTATTTTATTATAATCTTTCTTTTATGTAAATTTTATCCATAAATTAAATAAATAAACCAATACCTGCGACAAATACCATGATAATATCATTAGATATTAGACAAATTGCTGATATGTTGATAATATGATTAACATATCTTGGGTCAACGTTTATAGCGCCACCCTGTTGGGCGGCGTGGATATTTACGATTGAACCAAACTAATCGGTTAAATAGACAACCCTTATCACTCTTCTCGATAATGTTCACATTCTTAGCATTACAATAATATTGTTGCCAAGGATCCATACCAAGAGAACTATTCTATATTTATGGCTGAAAGCAAATCTAATAATCAGCCATTCTTTTTACAATGTACAATAGAGATAACATGCAGACATAATGAGATAACAACAGACTCACAATCCTGAAAAATCCTGGACAACTTTTCTCAATGTTGTATCTGTTATATAACATGATGAACATCAGAATGTGAAAAAAAATGAAGAAAATTTTAGTAATCGCGACTTTTGTTCTGTCATTTGTACTGACAGCATCACTAGTTAGCAATTCAATAGTCCAGACGGCATTAGCTCAGGACTTATCCACTCTTAAAGATGAGGCAACAAACTTGCTGACAGGAAATGATAATAGCCAAAGAACAAATAATAATTCAGCATCATCAACAACAAATAATTCTACTTCATCTGACTCATCCCTAACAGAAAAAGCAACTGGCTTAATAGGTGGATTATTAAAATAGAAGACTATCAAATCTAAAATAAAGTAAGTAAATATGCTACCTGATGAAGTTTCTCCTGAGGTACGAGATAGTCCATCTTGTTGTAAAAAGTATGATGGAAAAAACAAGAAGTAATTTGACAAGTCCTGTGGAGTTAGAGCAAGTTTACTTAGAGGCTTATAGGAGAGACACCAATAAAAAAATGTCCATTCAAATATAAAAATCCGCCGTCATGTAAGAGATATTTTACTTAGAAACGGCTATATTTTTGTTAATCCTGATGATGCAGAAGATGTATTCATCACGAAAAAAGCAATTGATCAATATGAGTTGATTAGGATGACTATATCTCTTGCCTGGTATTAAACACCAATTGATACCTGTGTTTATATAGTATATTGATTACGAATCCTTACAATGTCTAAAAACGATAAAAAAGAAATTAATGACCAAACTTCATCTTAGTTAACAAAAATATCGAGAAGCAGCAAGATATTTACCAAAGTAATCAAAGATTATATAATAGAATTATAGAACAAAACAACGAATCACTTGAACAAGTTTTCGATGAGTCAAAAAAAAATATAGATGAAAGTATCAGAGAAGCAAGAAATCAGATTCCACGTTATACTGAAACTGTTAATCAAGTTCAAGAACAAACACTTCAAGCTACTAAAGATATTGCAGAAAGCTATCTTGAATATCAAAGACAAACAATCGATTCTTTTCAATCAATATCTACCCCGTATATATACAATGTAAATAACCAATTATTGAATAACCAAGATTACTTTAGAAGAATACCAGAAATATACTCAAAATTAGTAAATAATTATGCAGAAAATACAATAGCAATGAGTAGAATTTTTAATGATATGGCATTTTCTAATATTGAATTATTTAAAAATGTAGTTGATAACACAAAGAAACAATCTAAACATCTTGCAGAAATAGGAAAAAGAAATGTATCAGCATATGAGAGAATCGAAAGAGACAGCAACGATGCATTATTATCAACTCAAAAAGATCATCAGTCTAAAAATTAGAAAAGAAAAATAAAATAATCTTTTCTTCTTTATTTCTATCAATATTTCATTTTTTTATAGTTTATAGGAATCTCTACTAAATCTCATGAAATGGGGTAAATTGATCATCCAAGTCTGCTATTCTTCTGGATTACCATGAATTATGACTAATTGATAAACTATTCAATAATACGAAACAAGGAGGTTAGAAGCGTTACTATAAATAGATAGCTTCGTTCGGTGGGACAGCTTATGAAATTTCAGACTAGTCTGTAATTGGGAAAACCATCGCAGGTTGTACTTATTTATCACTAATGGCTTATTTAAGCTATTTGAGAATATTTAGGATAACTTTATTATATTGCACGATATCCATAAGTCATGACATTAAGTCTAAACTGTAAAGATGCAGGTGATCCTGTTTGCACTCATACGATGTATGGTGAAACTGAGGAAGAACTTTAGAGAATGCAAAAAAACACTTATAGAGGCTCACGGATATACAGAAGAGACATTTAATGAACGAACCGGGAAAGACAAGGAGAACTTTAGAAAATTAATAAAAACTACTTAACTTTTATGTCGCAATAATTTTTTTCAGAGATAAGATCGAACCAATTCCTGTAAAATATGCAAGGACAAAATAAACTAATTAGTTTGTTTCTCCATCTTTCACAACACAATGATTCTATCAATTTGTAGTAATTTAATTACGATCGAATTTATGAGAATCTATTTTAGTTGCCCATTACTATATTGATTTCAATAATTATATGGAAAAATATTAATTTACTTTACAATCCTCATGCATAAGAACTGATTTATTATTTAAGACAACTTGTAACACTCGAACTAACTTTATATTGGAAGACTATATCACTTCCTTAACCGAATTATCGTTTTCTACCTTGGTCATTCCTCTTTTTCGATATTCTTCTTGTGCTTCTGGAGTATCAGTCCCCGTTTGACCTTCTGCTGGTAATTATTTGGTCCGTTGAATCTCTTTTTACAGCCTTTGGTCCCTCCACTTTTAATTTAGCAGGAGTCATTGGTTCTTTATCTGAATATTCTGTTAATGGATCGCTTTTTCTGTTTGTGTTTGTGCCAGCTACACCTTCTTCATATTCTTTATCATTAGAGATTGTTGATGTTCTTAGTGATGAATCCACCGTATCCTTTGTTTTTTCGGCAACATCCTTTAGTAGTATCAACCACTGTATCCTTTGCGTCCTTTGACTTTTTCTTTGAGTTTGTCAATAATTTCTCCCATTGATAATACAATTATTATTTAACATACTATAAAAACAGGGCTCAAATGGAGAGGGCTTTTTTTCAAAGGGTCAAAACAAAAACATTTTACTTAAGTTGTATGGATATAATGATTTCTAATTTATTATTTTAAAACTATAATATGAAGTTGTTTCTGTAATCAGAATCAGTAATAAAGTTATTAAACTATTATTTACAGTATTTAGTAATAATACTAAACTAATACCCGTTACTACGGCAATACTATCACCTAGTAAACTCTAGTATATATCTACAAAAGTATAATGATATTATATTATGAATCCAGATTTGATCTCGGTAGTAGGACAAAATCAAAATCAATACTATATTTTCTGACAGGAAATATAGTTAATTTATATAATCCGATAGTTTTTCTGAGATTTTCATGGTAATTATTATTCGGACTTCTTTGGTAGAAGTATTTTAAGTATGATATACTTTACTTTATGTATACAATAGAGTGGTTGCACATTTCAAAGTCTTAATGGTTTGTACCGAATATCCTCCCATGCAAGGTGGTGTTGGTCGCTATACTCACAACTTGGTTAAATCATTGCGCTCAAATAGTATAGACATCCTTGTTGTATCTAGTTCTGATGGTTCGGGAGACTACAAAGGCATTTCACCACATAACAAGGACAATTCAGAGCTATTATTGAAATTAGTAAAAGAGATCAAGCCAGATATAGTACCATGTACAACACGAGTTCGGACTGTATGGCTTTTTCTTAAATTCTCTACGACCTTCTAAATCATCAACAGGTCTTGACGAATTCTATGATAAATGTACGATCCCAATAGTAACCACATTTCATACATCAATGTATTTTAAACAATGGATGCAATTAATAAACATAAAAGAAAAAGGTAATGATAATGACTATCTGAGATTTTACTCATTATATAAATACTGGCGACATTTTATTAATTATTCTTCTATGCATAGAATCAACAAATACCTTATGGCTAAGAGTGCTTATGGAATAGTTCTTTCAAATTACATGAGGGAACTCATACCCGGAACAAAGGTGGTATATCATGGATCGGATCCATATTTCAAAACTGGCATTACACGCATTGAGGCGAGGAAGAAAATGCATCTTCCAGAGAAAGGAAAGCTTGCATTAGCTCAAGGATTCATTACCAATACTAAAGGATGGGATGTAATAAGAAAATTAAAAATGCCAAAGGATTGGAAGTTGGTGGTAAACTATTCAAAGAACTTTTATAATAATGAAAAAATCAATTTTGAATATCATGACAATAAAGTGATTAATTTAAACAGAAGATACCTATCTGAAGAAGAACTCTCTTTATTGTTCTTTTCTTGTGATGTAGTATTCTTGCCCTACAAGGTGTGTTCTGGTTCAGGTATAATGTATGATGGCTTGGGACATGGACAACCGTTTGTGGCTTCTGATCTAGGTTTCTTTAAAGAGTTCTCAACACAAAATCTGGGTATTGTAACAAAGAGAGATCCTCATACATTCGAAAAGGCGTTTGAACAAATGGATAAACAATACCTATTTTTCAAATCTAAAGTTAAAGACTTTCAAAAAAACTTACGCTGGGATAAAATAGCAGGACAACATATAACTATATACCAAAACATAATAAAAGACGAAACACTAGAATCACAACCGGTAGAAATGATTCGTAAAAATAAGAGTTGAACATACAGAATCATCCTGCCTTCAATTGTGAACTAATATATGACAAGTAGAAAATCTCAGCTAAAGGGTTCTCTAAAAGAAACAGATGGGAACGTACGATACAGCAGGAATTCAGTGGGGTTCGAATCCATGAGGTATATAGGACCTGTTATTTTAATAAATATTTGTAAATAAGAGTGGCTTAGTAATAGATGGATCATGGGTCTGTATTTTCAAAATATTCTTCGTTTAAATGTAATATTTTCTCACTCTGTTAAACACAATAACTATGAAACTATCATACTGTCTGATTTAATGAAACTTGTCTAACAATCCCGAATTTTATCTACAGGGATCTACTTCATTTTATGGCATTATATGTTGGTTTTTTTAGAACTGGATTCAAAATACTGTCGTCATCATCTTCCGATCAATCAACGAATGGAAATAAAGGATATGTTGGAATATTATCGTCATCATACACATCTACTATCACTTACCTGATTTGTCAAATTGATATGCTTGTTTTTGGGATAGAATTATACTCCTTTTGTTACTTCATACGCGTACAAATGGGCGACTGGAATATTGGGACAATACTTTTCAAAATACAATGACAATGATTCTAAATGTTGTTCATATATTATCTAATTATAACGGTTTTCTACTTCAAGTAATTTTTTAAACATATAAAATAATTTTTTCAAATCTTTAAATTTGAATAAATGATATAAAGCCAGACGGAAATGTGATAATACGGATTGACATATTGATATATGCATTAATTCCAAACCGTAAAGAAATATCTCATATTTTTATTACTAATTGAATATATACACTATTAATAAACTATCATGAACAATCAACTCAATGGTGAGGAAATCTAATTTCACCTAATGATTATGGCCAATTAATGAATGCGAGAGAAGCAGCAGAGACTATTTCACAAAGTGAATATGGACTGCATTGTTTACTAATTTATCGTGATCTTACTACTCTAAGAGAATTTTATTCTAATTATGTTCAAAAACAAATCAATGATAATGAAATGATTCAAATTATGCCATTTTATGAAACAGAGAACTCTGTTAGAGAAATACTGTCAAAGAATTGGACCGCCGATCTTCATATGGTCCAAGAGGAGGAAAAATCATTGATCATCGTTGATTCTTTAAGAGGATATCTTGATCATGATAATGTCGAATCCATTTGGAAAAATATTGAAGAAAGGGTCAACTATGCTAAAGAATTAGGTAAAAAGGGAATTTCCATATTAGGTGATGCGGGATGCATTTCTCTTTAAACATAAAATACAAAGTCTTTTGGATTACGAATGCTATTTGCCATTAAAATTTGAGAATAATCTTAAGGGCATTTGCATGTATCATCAAAAGGATTTTAACAAGATATCCAAAGACTTTCAACAAAAAATAATAGATAGTCATTCAAAGACTATAGTGATATAAACAAGCCAACCAACCAATATCCTGATTTCTTATTTTTATTCTACTATAGTGTGCGCTTATAGAGATTCATTGAGCATTAGTCTCAAATCAGAAAAACGGACGGGTTTTTGAATTAGTATATCTATTTTTGCCTTTTTAAAATCCTCGTTATTTTTTAAATCCACTATATCAAAAGCAGTCATCAAGAAAATTTTTACTTTATTATTCATCTGTCTTATATTTTTTGCAAGATCTATTCCACAGATATCGGGCTTTCTCAAGTCCGTTACTATCAATGAATGTTTATCGGAAGTTTGCTTAAAATATTCAAAAGCCAAAACCGGGTCGGTGAAAGAGATTACATTGTACCCTTCGTTTCTCAAAAATCTTTGAAAAGAGTTACAAGTTCTAGTTCATCATCCACTATAAGGATGGAATGTGGAGATAACTTTGACAATAGGTATTGCTTTTATCAAAAATATTTAACTTTATCGAAATTATAGTCTTGCTCATATAATTCTTGAATATAAGGGCACATAAATGAAGCTCAAATCCTATTTTAAAGCATTCATGATCATTACTTATATGAATCTCAAAAATATACAAACAATCTCCTTATCTTTAGTAAATTTCACTCATCAAGTGACTCTATCTTATTATTATAGAATTGTGATCAAGGCATAAATTTACTACAGTAATATAAAAATTAATAAAAGCCGAATTTTTCCTATTTTAATTCTTTTAACATATTTAATTAAGCTAATTCCCAGACGGCAAATGGATTCTATCAAAAATTTTACTCGATACAACACTTTAACAAGATCTTTCAAATCATTTCCTTTAGCCTGATATTCTTTGCAAATTTATACCTGTGTATTAACCTATATTGACCAACTATTTTTGATGATAATTCATATAATTTTACTAATATTGACTGTATCTTTCTCAACAGATGGCCTTGGCACAATTTATGCCCATCAAAACATTTCTGAAGAAATTTATAAGATGTTCGGTAATTTGACACCGGATTATCTTGGATTCAAAAATTTCTCGTATGAACGACCTGGCGGTTTCTCAATAAGTTCCATGCCAAGCATCAATACAAGTAACAATTCAATAACTGGTACACAATGATATTGGTCAAAGTTAGATGGACAAAGTTATTTTCTAGTAATTGAACATTTGTCAAAAAATTGTAAAAAAGAGCATCATTGTGAGAAAGCTAAAATTTTTCTGATATTTTTTAAAATACTAAACGCAGCTGCCTGACCACATAGAGATACTCAAATCTTTGTTTTTAAGGTTTGGAAAGGAGAGGCATCAAATAAGAAAATGTTTTCACATATCTTTATATTAATAACATTTACGACCAAAGAATAAAAATTAAATCTTAATAAATATTACTTGATGTTTTTCTAAAATATTATGGTTGATTCGTTCACTAAGAATTCGTAAGTCTGTTTATCATGTTGATATCTCATAAGGATTGTACTTTTATATCTCTGTCCAGATGGAAACACAACTAATTATAATGATGTCTTCTAACCAGAGATGAGGAATAGGGAAAAGCTGATGCACCTAACATATGAACATCTTATTCCTCATCTCTGAGTAATGTAGTTGTCCCTTCGAGTCTTGTAGAGGTAAATATCTAGGTTTAAGATAGTATTTAATGACAATAATAAAACAGAATACATAGGGAAGAGGCAACAACAACACAACCTCGTTAAGTTGGTATATGGACTAATATTTACCTCAATCCCACAATGAAATCCGCTGCTTGTATTCTAATATAAAATGTATACGATAGTTTATAACCATAATAAAGTGAGATAGAGAAACTGTAGCCACAGATTGGATTCCATATTCTTACTGTTAAACCATCTGTAGTGATGTGCTAATTTATTAGCTATTTAAGTAATAAAACATAAGACCAGATAATGATAAGATCAAGTATACTTACTCTCTGTGCTATTGCACTTTTTGCTAGTCTTGTATTCACAGGAATAGTTTATGCACAAAACCAAACCCAAAACCAGACATCGTCTCAGGCTGCATCACAAAACGAAACTATGGCCACTGTGACTGACAAACCTCAAACGGTAATAGCAAACCAAACTACTGTTCCGGCTGAGCAAACAACAGTAACAGTTAATCAAACAACTGAACCAATTAAAGATCAATCTCAATTACAACCACTACAAAACCAGACTATATCTTCTCAAACTGGAAATCTATCTAATATAGAGAATAAGACAATGGTACAACCAACTGGACCTGCAACCACAGTTATAGCGAATAAGACAACAGTCCCATTCAATCAAACTACTATAGGTATGGATAACACAACCAATTCACAAACACCATCAGCAGGACAAGCTCAACAACAACAAGCTCAACAACAAAATCAATCAGGACAACTCAACAACAACAAGCTCAACAACAAAATCAATCTAAAGGTCCTATAGAACAAATGGGAGAGTCTTTAAACAAGATGATAGGCGGAGGCAAATAATCTTATACTTATTTCTTACAATTCGTTAGCATTTATTCAATACCGTTTTTCATTATTTCATCAATTTGTAAACAATTAATTATATTAGTTAAGTTGGCAATTTGCACGCACTAGGAGAAGAGCGAAGATGATGTTATACATCAAATTTCATGCTATCGACTATAATGTAGAGATGGAAAATAATCAGAATAACTCAAAAATCGACTTGTCCATATAGAATTAGACTAATTGAATATCAAGTAACAGAACAAGGCTTGCTATCTGAAATAGATGCAATAATATTTGATGTTTGGAAAATGTATGAATTCATAATAGTCAGACAATTAATTGTTACCCGCGTCAATCAACTACATGGGATGTGTAAATTCAACAGCGATTAACGATGTTTATAGTATTTTCTAATTTCTGCATGATATTACCAACAGATACATCATCCCGATAACTGATAGTACATGTATATAAACTATTATTAATAAAGTTTCTTGGATATGCTTGGAACACTTTGGACAATTATTTTGATTATAATAGCAATTATCGTCATAGTACTGTTACTACGGTTTCTTTTTGGAATATTAGTTATAGCTCCTGTAGGGATGGAATTCGTTAAACCTGGCACAACTACCGATATAGCATGGTCAATAGTTAATGGCATCTAGTTAGTTGACGAAATGGCACCTGGGTTAGAACACCTATTGTAGAATGTTACTAAGATTAAATGGTTATAACATACCGTATTTTGTATTCTATTTGCCATCATAGTAAATAGTGTTATCGGGTTCATTATCTCGATGATTGTCGATAAATATTATTAGCATTATATTAGATCTAGAGATGAAATGATTCTTCTTAAAAAATATACAAGCAAATGAAATAGGACCATAGCATTCAGCTCTGTCCTACGGGAAACCCGTCGACATCAAGTAAATTTCACGGTGTTCTCGATAGGGCATTAAGAAAAAGATATATCAATTAGGAAAAATTTTTCAATGTCTTTCATCACGCAAGAATTGCGATAACAGAATTGATACATGAGCCTATAATTACAGTAATAATAAAATATCAAATATTGTAAAAGATGTGAATAAGTAGGAATAACAAATCATCTTTGTTAATTACCCTCTCGTGGTAATTTGATATATAAAATAAAACCTTTTTTCAAACTAATACAACCTCGGTGATTAAGGGAGTGATTGTATGTCCCTTCAAGTTTTATTAGAAACTTTTATCTAGAGTATTACCCTTTATAGTATTACCCTTTATATTATACTACCTTATTTATCTATTTATAGCATGTTATATTAAATATTTTATGAGCTCAAATATTGATTGGACGGATGTCATCAAAAAGGAAGCCAGAGGCATTAATGATGCTGATTTTGGTGAGGTTCAAGAACTAACAACTGAATTCGTCATAACTCAGAGAGGATTGATTGATGTAGAAGTATTTGGCATACCCAAAGAAAGGGCAGAAAGTTATGATGGAAGCGTATTGCGATTTAATGTTTCTGAAGATGAAGCTTTCAGTAAATATCGAGAAGGCGGAGAAGATACCGCTGAAACACTTTCACAAGAAGAAGAGGTTTCAACTATAGACGAGATGGAAACTCAGTTACAATCCAACCAAGATAATGAAACAGAGGAATCAACTACGGTACCTCTCATGGAGGAAAGAGTAGATATTTCAAAAAGAATCGAGGAAGACACTGCTACTATAACCAAAAAACCAATAACAGAAACCAAAACAATAGAAGTACCGATAACTCATGAAGAAATAGCAATTGAAAGAAGGAAACCTTCTGGAGAGCAAACTTATACCGAACAAAAACCAGTCACCTCTCAAGAAGAGATAGAAATACCAGTAAAGAAAGAAGAAATTGAAGTCAACAAAAGACCATATGTTAAAGAGGAATTGGTGGTAAAAAAGAAACCAGTAACTGAAACAAAAGAAATTACAGAAGAAGTGACATCTGAAATGATACCTACAGAAGATTAAAAATAATACTATTCTTCTTGGTGGTAGAAATTAATTTATCTGGTTCTAATTTTATGAGTATTGAACATAGTTTTTTAACATCCTATATACACTTTAAGTTCCCACACCAGATAAATTTATTTTTTGTAAACTTTACTAGTTTGTGCAACATATGAAATAAAATTTTAGTTATTATGTATTAAGGCTATCTAGTATTTGAACATAGTATCAAAGTATAAGTCAGAATATTATATCGCATAAAAGTCAAAAGTTATGGGGGTATTGTATTTCCGCCTATCTTGGAACTTTTACCTTGAACTGGCTTAATCTATCGTAGGTTGTATTTAGAACTACCTCTTGTCCATTGTAGGATTGAATTTCGTTTTTTGGTATACTAAATTCATCTTTAGCACCATCAGAAGTTATTATTACATTTTCATCGTTTACTGCTGTAACAATGCCTACTGCTACAGAATCCCCTGTCCGTGCACCCTTTTTGAGAACAGAGTCCCAGTCTTGTATGCCCGCATGAGGCCTGGTATACGATGCATCAGTTCCGACACTATCTATTTGTCTTTTCTCAATGAGAGGAATATACTTTTGAAGATCTCGCGAAGATTCTGATTGATCGTATGTTTGTGTGTCGGGTTGTTCTGTTACGGATGCTGACTTGTACCTTGAATACTCACCCATCTGTGGTGGTTCATCTTTTTTGAAATTGTCTTCAGCTTCTTGTTCGGTTATATTAAACCAAAGAACTTCCCCATCATAACCTGCAACTAATACTTTAGGTAAATAAAATTTGTTTTTATTGAGTCGACCTCTTTCTGTTACAACAAATTCCTGTCCGATTTCTTGCACCTCACCTAAATCATCTCCTTTCTCATATCCTCTTGCTTCTTTTTTAATAATGTCTTTCCATTCTATGCTATTATCTTTCCAGTTAAAATTACTTGAATTAGTATTATTGTTCATAATCTAAATTGATTAATAAAGTATTTAACAGCCAGTATTAGAATAATTTAGTTTATCTGAAGATTAAACCAAAAGTTACAAATTTATTTTTCTGTTAAAAACAAAAAAAAGAACAACATACTATTAATATGCAACAACGGTTATGAATAAAAACTAATATGTTGTCATCGGTTGCATTGCTATCAAAAGTCGTTTGCAATATACCCAGTGCTCATTCTATTACTGTTACGAACACATTCAAACATATCCACATCCCAGAGAAAAACTTGAGATTCCAAAATAGTCATTGTTGGATTTTTCTGAAAGATTTATTTAGAACAAACGTAGCGAATCAAAGAGAGAAACATTGTCAAACTAATACATTAAGAATCAGCATGGTAAGACATTATTGTTAATAATAGTAAAAGTAACAGGTCTAGCTATCCTCTAGAATGGAGAATAAGCCTTGATGACATCAATAACGCCGCCTAGTAGGCAGCACTTGACAGTAAAATTACCAATACAACCATACAAAATATCGAATTGGAAATCTTTCAATATTTTTACTCCTGTAAAATAATAATGATTGCTTTCTGATTGATATTTAACATTGACGTTGATTTTTCCACTATATCTTTTTGTATATTTTTGTTTGTTGTCTAGATGGAAAAGGATCGCAAATATTATTTTGTACGTTAAGAATCCCGTTATTACCGTCAATGCGGAGTTAAGCACATAATTAGTGAAATACTGAGCAGAAAAGTGTGCAATAATTATACTTGACAGAAACCCTATCGTACCCGAAAAAAGTAGATTTTTATTTAAAGATATCGTGTAGTATATTTCTGATAAGACTGTAGGAGGAATTCACTTATTTTATGCATTATTGCCGTCACAGTAATATGTCTTGAATTGTTTAATATGTTATTTAACCATCAACAATATATTATTTCTAGGTATTAATGCAATAAATAAGAACAATTAATACTTAAATTTATTATTGATTCTTTTGTTCGTTTGAAAACTCTTTCGCGGTATCTACAACAGTATCTTTAACTTCTAAAGCTTTTTGTTTAGCCTGGTCCAATATTCCATGTTTCTCATTACCGTAATTTTTAAGATCATTTTGCTTCTTTTGTACCTCATATTGTATGTATTTCATATCTTTGGAGTTAACGAAAACCGGATATCTCTCAAATGTCGCTACCTCATTATTTTCTAGCCTGATCTCAATCTTACCTATTCCCTTTTTTATTTGGTCGGTATTTTCTTCTTTAATTTTGATCAATAATTTAGGTGTATATCACAGTTAATAAATATGATAAAAACAAGATGCGATATATAAAAGATGGACGGTATAATTTTTTGGGAAATAATATAAATTCTTATCCATACAGATTGAGCATCACGATGTGTTGATAAATATGGATTCGATACTATTATGCTGGAGAATATTGAAATACCCTTTGTCATAAACTAACTTTAAATTCTCATCAAAAATTAATACAGGGTATTTAATATGATACTTCACCTACTAACCACTAAATATGGTAATTAGTAAATACACTATCTTACTTTTATTTAGGATTAAACAAGTGTTGCTTTAGTGTATTTAAGAAAAACAAGTACAAAAATCAACAGATAATACTCAGAGGTATGGTATACCATTATAAATATTAATAATATAAAGTACCTATGAATAACGAGTCTATAGTCCCGCATGACAATAAAATTACACCTGTTAATGATAGTCCTCCTTCCATAGACACTAAATCCCAGCAGGAGGAACTAATTGTAGAAAAGATTCCAATCTATGAAGAAGAATTTGATATTTCTAAAGAGACTACAAAGACACAATTGTATTTAGAAAAAAGATGGATAAAATCAACAAAAAAGATTGAAGTCCCCATCAATTATGAGGAGATGTTTATCAATGGAAAAGAATTTGACTCCTACAGCCACAATGAATTAGTCGAGATTTTTTCAAAGGTAAAGGAAAAAATTTCAGAAGTGTTTCATCCTAGCCAAACTGAAGGAGATGAAGAACTACCCGATAAGATAGTGAATAGAGATGATCGCCATTATCCAAATGATCTGGACATAAAGATACACGAAAACGAGGAAACAATAAAAGCAAAAATGAGCCAGACCGATTATGAATCTAGTCAGAGTGAAAAAAGGCCACCACTACCCAATTCTGAAGCTAGTGTAAATAATAATCAGATTCAAGTTTCTGATAATAACAATAACAATAATGACTCTGAAGAAGAACAGGTTATTCCTATTTGGGGAGAACAAATAATAATAGATAAAAAAATGGTAAAGCTCGGCGAAATAGTTATTAAAAAATCTCGAATATCCGAAAAGCGCAAGGTAGGTGTAGAAGTCAGAAAGGAAAAAATTACTGTCAAATATCCTGATGGCAAGAATCAAGAAATTACCTAATATTTAGAACATGAATATATAATATGTTATATAGAAAAATTTGTGACTACTAAGGATGAATTATTAAAATCTAAGAATATTAATCTCGACGACATCATAAAGAAAGAAGTCATAGGAATTGATGGGCTAGATTTAGGAAAAGTAATAGAGATAGGGGAGACGTACGTTGTCACCCAAAGAGGTTTAATAGATAAGAAAAAATATCATCTCCCAATTTCATCGATAGAAAGTTTTGACGGAGAATTTTTGAATTTGAAGATTAATGAGACTGATTTAAAAAGTTATGAACAAACAGAGGATAATTTATTCGAAGGATATTCTTCTTTTAAATCTTCAGACATGTCACATGAAGTACAGACAACTATTCCATTAATAGACGAGAAATTAGAAGTAACTAAAAAGACTATCGAAGAAAACATGCAAATAATAAAAGAACCCATAAAGGAAACGAAAATTGTAGAGATCGAGCTAATACACGATAAAGTTACAATAACGAAAAGACCATTCAAAGAAAATAATATTGCAAAGAAAATCGAATCCCACAGTCATAAATTAGAAAGTAATTCTTCAGATAGCCAGATAGACAAAAGAAGAAGAAGAAGAGGATATGAGGAACTATGATGACACTACTGAAATAATTATGACACTTGAAAGAGAAGAACCCATTATAGTTAAAAGATCCCATGTCAAGGAAGAAGTGATAGTAAAGAAAGAAACTTTATTTGAAACAAAGACAATAACAGAAGAACTAATTCATGAACATATGAAATCTAGTGATATCGAACCTACAAGAGTAAAAGATAGGAATACATCAAATTAGCCAACAACAGGATGCTACTGCATTTAAATCGTAGTTTGATAAGTCTAATGATAGAATATAGGCATTGTAGTCCGATATATTTTAGAACCTCTTCACATGGTAGAATTAATCCGTATTTATTAAATCGGTCGTTATTTCATACTGCAAAGATATTATGGTTTTTCTTACATTATTGCATATTTCATTGATATAATATTATAGTCATCTTCAATTTCCTTATTTCTCAAATACTATTTTGGTCATCATTTTAAAATAGTTTTTTGTCTATTTGCTCCATGTACTTTTCTTGTTTGTTAGAAGTATTGTCATTATCCATATTAATTTAAAATCACAATAACTTTAATTATTCGCACAGCGTCGGATTTCATATGCATTGGGCATAGTATTCAAGCTGAATCTGCAAAATTCTTGATAAATGAGAATAGACTAAAATGAGATTTAAGGTCATCTAATGAAATAAAATCTAATATTTTAAACTTAAAAAAAGTCAAGACAAATAATTGTCCATAATTGTCAAAAAAATAAATTTCAAAGTATCTAGATGGTTGTAAAATACAAGAATATAGATACGTGAAATTAGAATTTTATCAACCATATATAATTTGTTAAATAAATACATTCAATATGTCATCTGAAAATGACAATGAAATTAATTGGAATGAAGTTGTAGGAAAAGAAGCACTCGGAGAGAATGGCTTAGACTTTGGTACGATTAAAGATATATCGGATGACTATATCGTTACCGAAGTAGGTATGCTTAAAAAGAAAATATACCACCTACCAAAGAGTTCTGCAAAATACTTTAACGGAGTTTTCCTAAACTTCTCGCTAAATGAATCAGACCTTTCAACTTATGAACAAAAGATTGGAGAAGGTGCCTTTAATGAAGATTCTTTTTCCGGATTACAGGATATGCCAGCAAAAAAAGAAATGTTAATTCCTTTGATCAGTGAAGATCTAAAAGTAACCAAGACAATTATTGAAGATAATATAAGAATTGTAAAAGAACCCATAAAGGAAACGAAAACTGTGAAAATTGAGTTGATGCATGAAAAAGTAACAATTGAAAGAAGAGATGTCAGCATGAATGACGATAGGCTTGACAAAGGAACAAATATTAATTTAAATAATAGTAAGACCTCTAATCAAGGACCTAACCAGGAATCGGATAGCGAAGGTTCAATGTATTCAAAGACTGAATTTTTGATTCCAATCAAAAAAGAGGAACCATTAATTACAAAAAAATCATTTGTTAGAGAGGAATTAGTAATAAACAAAAAACCAATAACTGAAACTAAAACAATAGCAGAAGAAATAACTAAAGAAGAAGTTAAGTACGACAATCAAGTGATAGAAAAAACTAAAGATGGAATACCTCTATAGCATAAATATTATTTTGTTTTGTTAATTAGAATCATTTCTTATACACAACATTGATTATCAAGTATTTGAATTGTCTCTATTACTATAGCCAAAGGACCTTTAGAGGATCTTTTTTAATTGATGAGGTTTGACATAAATCTCTAAAAATGTGAGAAATTTCGATATTATTTGGTATCGAAATGGCTTGTTCTCTTATATCAATGATTCCCTTAAGATTTTATTACTAAATTCGAGTCTCTCATCATAGATAATATAATGAATCTGACTGTGCTCTTGTCTTGTGAAAAAATAATAAACTATGTATTGATTATTTATGCTATGTTATACATATCATTTTACAATGTCTGAAAATCAGGACAATGAAAAGACCGAAAATCGTGGGGAAAAACTTCTTGACGTTACCAATGAGTATAATGAAAATGAAAGACCTCAAGATGAATCTGAGAGCGTTTTAGACGAAGCGGTAGATAAAGTAAAAGCAGGAACGAAAGCAGTCATCAACAAGGTTAAGGATTCTGAAAAAGACCTTGGTGCTGAATATAACAAAGAAAAGACAATTTAGACCCACATATAGGAAACAATATAGATAAGGTCAGGATTTGCCAAAGATATCCTCTTTTCTTTTGAAAGTAATTGTTACTATATTAATAAAATATAACAAAAAAAATAATCAAACCGCATAAAGATTTTTCAAAGGCACAAAGTCATTTAAATAAAAATAGACTTTACGTCGAGACTCAGATGTATGATATTCAGTCGTGACCTAATTAACTACCTTATGTATTGAGTTATAATATAACACAATAAGGAAGAGAGTTGTTTGCATATCAGGTAGTCATAGGTTTATGCAGTTATCAAATCAAGACTTACACTTCTTCCTGATATTCTATATCTGCTTTTCTTCTCTGATGTGAGGCAATACTTTTTTGCAAAATGGGTATACAAAATAAATTCATTAGGACTAGTGTTAAGAAAGTAAATCTGATTGAAACCGCTTCTAAAGTATTCTTCAAGTGGTTTTATCAAATCTTTTACTGATGTTACTATTAGAGTAGACTATTTTAGCGGTTTGTCCTCACTATGTAAATTCACGTATTCTATTATAACTTTCAAATTATTGATTATATGATTTTCAAATAACCCTTCTTCTCGCATGTAATCATAAAAATCATTAATAACAGAGGCATTATCTTTACTATTTAGTAGATCAATCTTTTTTAAAAGAGTAGAAATCTTAATGGACATTACCTTTTCAGACTCTTCCAGTTTGAAAATATCTTATAAGTGAGTATCTAAAACACAAGTAGCTCTTGTAAATTCGAAAGATATATTAGGGTTCATTAACTTCCTTCCTTCAATTTATATTTTGCATAACAAGTATATGAATTCCCATTCCTATACATTATGCGGTCACCGGGATTTGAATTCCCGCCACGTCTTTATTAAAAGACATAGTCCCGGGTTACGGGCTTTCTCCATATGAAATTATATATGGAAGGCCAGTGTCCTAACCAAACTAGACGATGACCGCAACACAAATTCTTTATTTTATTCTGATATTAAACTTTTCCAATATCATCATATCCGGCTAAAGAAAAGTTAATATTGATAATTTCTTACTTCCTTTTATTAGAAAAAATATAGTTTAGGAGGGTGTCTATTGCTTTATTGGTTAATTTATGCTTATAATAGTTGGATCCTTTTTTTGGTTCCTCAGTTAGTTTATCTTTTTGTATAACCTCATATGGTCTATGATCTAGTGCACCCTCAAAATGAACTTTGAATTTCTTGAGTTTTGAAACCACAATTGAATCAAAAACTTCCTTTTGCCAAACTGACCCTATAAAATAAATGGTTGGTGGGTTTGTAAGACTAGTCATTTTAAAGAGAACGTTATTGATAACAGCTTCAATAGTTTTAGAATTATTATCATTTTCTATATATTGCTCAGAAATACCGCCAGCTAGCAAGCGATCGGTAATAACTCGGGTATATTCATTTTTTGATATCAAAATTACAGAGGTGTTAAACTTGTCAGGTTTAGATTTCATTATGATATTGAATGTTTGGATGCATAATGCAATTCTTCCAGTGACAAAATCAGGAAGTGATTCATAGACTGTATTATTGGCAGACTTCATCGCCTATTTCACTATTTGGGAGGCCATCCCGATTAAAATTACAATATAATAGTATCAGATTACCGTAAGTAAAAGCATTATCAGACAATTTGATAATATGATACATACTTACAAATTTATAGATAACGAAAATCAAAAATATGAGATTAAGTTGATCTTTATTTTACTAATTGGTATTTAGATCGATACCCCCTCGGATTTATCATCATATCATCATAATTATACGAAGATGAATTTCCTATAATAATCGTAGTTATCATGCCCATCATATCAGGATATTCTAACATTTTGTCTAAATTAGTAAGAACAATTGACTGACTGTCTCTAAACGCACCTTTTACTATTGCAACTGGAGTTTCGGGGCTCCTGTGTTTTAGAAAAATATTTCGTGCATCCTTAAGTTGGTGAATTCGTTTTTTACTAGATGGATTATACACAACAGTAACGAAGTCTCCTAGAGCAGCAGCTTCAACTCGTTTAACGATAATTTCCCACGGTACCAGGAGGTCACTCATGCTCACAACTGCAAAATCGGTCATCAATGGGGATCCAATAAGTGCGCTGCATGAATTCAGAGACGAGACTCCAGGTACACATTCAACATCAATTCCTTTGCCTTTTTTCCATCCCTTTTCAGCAAGGATTTCATATATCAAACCTACCATTCCATATATTCCAGGATCTCCTGATGAAACTAGCGATACGATGCCCCCTTTTTCAGCGAAATCTATGGCTTGATTAGCCCGATCTACTTCCTGAGTCATCGGATATCTGTAGACTTCTTTACCGTTAATGAGATCTTCTACTAAGGATACATAGGTTTCATAACCCACGATGATTTGGCTTTCTTCAATTACCTGTTTAGCGCGAAAGGTCATATGATCATGATGGCCTGGCCCTACTCCCACAACATATAATTTTCCTGAACTCATTACAAGATATTAATCGTCTGCATTCATTTATTTACTTTCTTTTCTTCAAATTAATTGAGCATATCTTTGAATCATATGAAGATTAATGAGATAATTTAATTACATCTATTTGGAAGAATGAAATAATTAAATTCGAATACCCTAATCTGTCAAATATGTTGCCAATACGATAAAATAAATCAAACTGCCTTACCTAAATTAAATTCCTTATATAATGATCTTACTGCTTTTTCACAATCATCATCCCTTACAATGAATGCCAGGTTCAATTCCGAAGACCCCTGAGCTATCATTATCACATTGACATCTTCTTTTGCTACGGAGGAAAAAACTCTACCTGCAATTCCCTTGATTCCACGCATACCGGAACCCACCACAGTAACTATCGAAACATCCTCTAATACATTTAGATGTTTTATTACCTTTCCCAATAATTTCAACTCCAGGGATGTTATGGCCTTGCCCAAATCATCCTTTCTCAATACCATAGAAATACTTGATTCAGACGGACCTTGAGATATCATCATTATATTTACTTTATTCTTTGCCAATGTATCAAAAATGTTTGCAGCCGTTCCAGGTGATCCCACCATTCCACCACCGCTAACGTCTATCAATGCAGTATTTCTTATTGCGATTATGGATTTAATGATATTATTAGATATTCTCAAATTTTGAGTTATTGTAGTCCCAGGGTGAGATAAATTAAATGCATTTCTTATTTTCAGTGGGATATTTGAATCCATTACTGGCTCCAAAGCTCTTGGATGAATATATTTTGCTCCGAATAGGACCATCTCAGCTGCTTCGCTATAAGATATCTCATCAAGTACCTGTGCATCTTTTACGATCAAAGGCTCTGCAGTTAATAATCCATCCACGTCACTCCATAAATATACCTCGTCCGCATTAATACAGGAAGCTATTATCGTGGCAGTATAATCAGAACCACTTCGACCCAAGGTGGTAATATATCCATGCTGGTCTGCTGCTATGTACCCAGTAATTACAGGAATTTTTCCTGCTAGAATCAATGGGATCAGTTTAGCATTTACTCTGAACTTTGTGGTATTCATCAAAGGTCTTGCTTCACCAAAATTAGAATCCGTGACGATACCAATCTCTTTTCCAGTAAGAAAATCAGAATTCAAGTTGTTATTTCGTAACGAATAACTTACAATTGGAGCTGCTAATCGTTCTCCAAATGATAACATATGGTCCAAAGACCTTGGTGTAATTTCAGAAATGAAAACCAATCCCTCTAAAATGGCTTGGAATTCTTTCAAAATATCCAAGATTACGTTTTTGGCTTCTGCTTGCAATTTCCGATCGGTTATAGTATTTTCAATTAAATCAATATGAAGAATGGTCATTTCATCTATGAATGTCTTTATCGCACTCCTTTTTCCCTTTATTATCAGTTCAGAAAGCATGATAATTTTATCTGTTACTCCAGAGATAGCTGATATTACACAAACAATTTCATTATCTTTTCCTTTCAAGTTTTTAAAAGAATGTACAATATTTACAAGAGTCTTTATTTTTGACGATGAGTCTAAGACCGACCCTCCGAACTTCATTATTATTCTCATATCAACGAATTACATGGTTTATTAACTAATGGGATTAATAGAGTATTCTAAACCCAAAATTTGAATATATTAGTCTCGGATAATAACCAATGAGAACATTTGAAATATAGTTACAGCCGAGACATTTTTCGTCCTAATCTAATCTAATCCTGGACTCGTGGTGCTAAATAAAAATGAATTCTACCGATGTTGGCGATCCTAAATTCAAGACGTATTGGCATCTTTGTAGAATATTCGATAGCAGCTGACACACCAACAGAGCTCACCGATTTTACAATTTTCAAAAGATAGTCAAGACTATAAGTTGCCTTTGATTCTTCCTTTACATTGATCTCTTCCAATCCTTCGCTGTTTGGTTCCATCGTAACAACAGCTTCTCCCGTATCACTTTTACCTACAAACTCAATCCTATCAGGATAGGATTCAATTTCAACGTATTCTGATACGACCTCTATATCAGAAAGGATCTTATCAAACGAAGATAAAGAAAGCAGGAGTTTGGAATTAAATGACAGTTTTGGTAACGGTGTAGATACTGTTGTACTCTCTATGAGACGCATTTTGTATTCTCTTTTGTAACTACCCATCGTTTTTATCCTCAAGACATCTTCATCAATGATGGACACTTCCAATTCATCTTTCTTGTCTGTTCGTTTTATCAATTTTGAAAATTCAGAAATCCGGACCCCAAATTTTAACTCAGAATCGCATTTATAACTTTCAAATGCAGTATTGGGCCAAAAAATATCAATTAATGCTACATGAGATGGGTCCATTCCCCTGAAGGAAATCCCCTCCGAAGTGGCTTCAAATGTGGCTTCATCTACGAGAGTAGATATAGCTGAATTAACAACCTTCCATTCTTCTGGAGACTTTGTTTTCGCTTCAAACATCAAATTAATCAACTAAAACAACAATCATCTATAAATTCCAATGGGATATCTAAAATCGTTCTTAAGAATAATTTCTCCAAGTGTGACTGCATTTTGTACACCGATAGAATTGAGTTGTGGCTTCATCAGCAGACCTTGTCTGCAACATCCACCAAAATGCCATATTATTAAGGCACTTTGGGCATTCCATATTGGTTGTAGGCAGTGCCTCGATAGGTTTTTCAGAGTCCATTATCTTTAGAGGATCATCAGAATAATCATAATTAGAAACAGTTTGGATCACACTTGCAGTGTTAGTCGTACCATTTGTCTCACTCGCCACTATGTGTCCACATTTTAGGCATGTTAGGACTTTTTCCTCTTGTCTATTCCTTAAACGTGCATCGCATTTTGGACAAAACTTCATTTACTAGTTATCACCGCATTCAATTTCCTATCGTGAGCTTCAACATGCCGGCAAGATCATTTGTAAATTTAATAGCTGACTCTACGGATTCACCCAGTGCCTTGTATGGCTCGTTCTTATTGGTTAGTATCTTTAACATGTATTCTTTGATTAGAGGATGCTTTAATACAACACCCGCGAATCTGTTATCAGCATTCTTTTGTAGTTCATGTTGAATTATATACAAAATAGATATATCTATGTCATGTATTTTAAATTCTAATTCTTTGTCCCTAGCATGTGTAACCTCAGCATGCATATATAAAAGACAACTACATATTGAGGATATAAATGATACCTTCTCAGTATCTAAATTGGACGAAAATGAAAGTCGAATCAGTGCTTTAATCTTGAGAGGAGCACAGGAAAGGCCAATGAATGAGAAATTGTATATATTGACCTTAAGTTTTTCCCTTGAGGGATTTATCCGACAAGTATTAACGCAGAAGAATTGGGAAAAAGCTTATAATAAACACGATAATTCACTGAGACTCACTATCAAACTAGACATCAAAAATAATGGAAAAATTATTGAATCAATAAAATTAATAAGAAAAGCTATTTTTTTCTGGACCAGAAATCCAAAAATTGATCATAGGATTTGGATTATGATAGTTAAAGATGACACTCCATTTTATCCATTGGAGGAGGAAGAAGCTAGACAGTTGTTGTTTGATTTTAACAAGGATATAGAAATAAAGCCTGATGCTCTAAGAAAAGGTAAGAACAACCTTACAGTATTGGTGGAATTGTCATGGGGTAAGCATGAATTCATAGAGAAGAACAGTTTGAAAAAAGAATCAAACATCCAACAAATAGACAATGACTAGACCTACTAAGCAAAATAATTTAATTTAAATATCACATATAATTGCCATCTACTATGGCTAAATTTGATGGTATCAAAGGACAAGAACTCTTAGATGTTGAAGAGAAAGACAACGAATTGACATTAATTTTCAAAGACAACAGGTTCTTATTTGTAAAAACAGAAAACGGAAAATTGATAATTGATTCGGTACCAGAGTGACAGGCAAGGTAACTTATCTTAGGCCCCATGGCTTGAATTGTAATAAAATCAATTTATTTCAACTAAAATTTTCTCTTCATTCAGATGAATTTTGTATATTTTAAGATCGTCAGAATGTCTCCATTGTTCATTTTGTTCAATCCAAGTTTCATCCTTTTTCCATGACTTCATGTTTTCCAGTTTGCCTGTAAAAATATTATATTCGTATCCGTGCATATAACAAACTACATTATCTCCAAGGAAGCTTCCCTTGGATAATGACGCACCTTTATGTGGGCACCTATTGTTAAAAGCATATACCCGATTGTTTCTTTTTCCAATCAAAATCTCTTCTCTTTCTATCGTGATTTTCTCAAAGGAATTTTCCTTTAATTCGTTCAATTTCAAACCGGTATCAAAAATCACGAATACAATTGAAAAAATCCTATTTATAAATTGATCAAAGTTTTGTATGTCGATAAAATAAAAAAATTAGAGTATTGGTTTTGTCATGGTTATTGATTCTGTCATTTGTTTATACAGTATCAGAAAGCGTCTTCCTTTTTCAGTCATCTTATAAATTTGAGCCCCATCATCATAAATGATCAAGTCGTTTTTCATAAGGTTAGATAAGTATTCTTTCATTTGGAGAAACGAAAGATATACTTTGTACATGATTTTAGCCTGTATCGCACCATTGTCACCTACTGTTTCAAGGATCATTGCTATAATTTCTAGGCGGCTTCTATTTTTCATTTTATCCAAATTATTAAGAAATTTAAAAAATAAAAACGGAGCAATACTAAGACCAATAGATATCTTTTAGTGATTTTTTAGCTTTGATGGTATTGATAATATAATATAGATGATACTAATCATTCAAACAAGCAGTTTAATATTAAAAAGATGGCAATTAGGAATTTAACTAGGAGAATGAACGTAAACCTACTGGAAAAAAATTAACGATTCCTACATTTAACCTAATCTTTCTTCCTTATTAACAAACAGAGAAAACAATTTGTTAAGCCTGGGAGGAAAGGTGTGTTGGTTAGTAAGTACCGAATAAACAAAGGCTCTGTATAAAAGACATATGCAACGCATATTTGTATTGTGAGCATGGATATAGATTGCTACAATATTTCAAACCGACGTAGAGTCTGATACGCTGAAGACCCTCATTACTAACTCAATGCCACAGAGCAAAGATAAATAAAATATTTCAGTAACAAAACATGTATTGTTTAAGCGGATCGCAGATTTAAGAACAGAAGATAACATAGGAAAGACCATTTTATTAAGAGGCTGGATCCATAGACTACGAAAGCAGAAAGAAAAAACCTTCATAATATTAAGAGATGATAGAGGAGATATTATTCAAGCTATATGTCCTTCTAAATTATGCGAGGATTTGATGATCGAATCTTCCATAGAAATACAAGGAAAATTGGAAAAAGATCCAAGAGCAATTGAAGGTGGATACGAGGTAAAAGTGGACAAAATATTGATTTTCAATATAGCCAATGCAGACTATCCTATAGGAGAGTATCAGAGTGACGAAATCCTACTTGATTTTAGACATTTGTCACTAAGGACAAGAAAAATGATAAATGTTGGAAAACTACGAAATTCATTATTAAAATACTCCAGAGAATGGTTTGCTAAAGACGATTGGATGGAAGTAACTCCACCAATACTTGTTCAGAGCTCTGTAGAGGGAGGGTCCACGCTATTTGAGGTGAAATATTTCAATGAAAAAGCATACTTGTCTCAAAGTTCTCAACTATACCTCGAGTCAATGATTTACTGCTTAGGTCCTGTATGGACCATTAGCCCCTCCTTTAGAGCAGAAAAGTCAAGGACCATAAGACACTTGGCAGAATTCACCCATTTAGAAGCAGAAGCACCGTGGATAAATATGACCGATCTTATCACCATTCAAGAGAAACTAATATTCAGCATTATAACTCAGATCAGGGAACATAATAAGAAGGAACTAGAGTTTTTGAATACTGCTGCAATAAAAAAATTAAATGAAATTTCAATCCCATTTGAAAAAATAACTTATGACAGAGCAATAGATAATTTGAGATCCCTAGAATGCAGAATCCGAGATCATGATGGGAAAGATAGGCTGATTGAATGGGGAGACGATCTAAATCTTGAATCAGAAAGAGAACTAACAAAGGATAGATCTAATCCGATATTTGTAACAAATTATCCTTTAAGCATAAAACCCTTTTACGTTAAACAAGATCCGTTAAATGAGAAGACAGGATTGGCGGTAGACCTTTTGGCTCCCCAAGGATATGGCGAGATTTCAGGAGGGGGGATTAGAGAAGACAACCTTGAAAAATTAACAAACAGGATAAGAGAGACAAACCTAAATCCAAATGATTATTCATGGTATTTGGATCTTAGAAAATACGGGTCAGTACCGCATGGTGGATTCGGTCTAGGCTTGGAGAGACTGCTGAGATGGATATTAGATTTTGACGACATCAAAAACGTGACATTATTTCCGAGAACGATGGCGAGGATCTTACCCTAAAGTCGAATTTACGATCATAAATTCTCTCCTTTTTTCCCTCATTATAGAGTAAATATTGGATTCATAGTCAGATAATTTTTTGATGGTGGCAACCCTTTCGATTCTGGAAATGTCAGCCCCCCCGGCGCGCGATCGAAGATTGTAAGAATTGGATAGAGTCATCATGACTTTTTCTATCAACAAAATAGTGGAAACCACCCTTTCCTCTTGGACAAAAGAATTCTTAGCTGGAACTTTCCATGAAAATTTCGTCCCAAAATTAACCCTGCTATTAACGCTAGTGCTCTGCTCTAAGTGTAGCTGGACCACCACCTTTGATAGAGATGAATTCCTAGTAATTTGATGGTGGTACAACATATAATTTACGCATGCTCGCCCAGTCAACATTTTTTGGCATGATAGGGTGAACAGGATATTCATTACTTTTAGGATTAATCAAAACAAGGCAATTTGGAGTTGGATATAGGACCGTTCGCACCACCACTTATCGATCGTATTATCCTTTTTTGGCCAATAGTTGATTAACAGATGAAAGGATCGATACAATTTCGATCGTCATTTAGTATCAGCAACTGTTTTTTGACTTTCCGTTGGATCTATAGCGGTCACTGCCAGTATATTATTACTATTAATAACATACCAATAATTCCTGAATGCGGTTAGGTCACAAAACTACCTTTCTGATGTTCTGAAAACCATTGATAACGTCTAGTAATGATGCCATAATTTACCAACATAGCAATTTAAGCTAATTGATATAATCATCTGGGCAACAAATATGATATCAAATAATGGGATAAAATAATATTATATTGTGCTATTAATAAAACAAAGATGCATCTTACGCGAGATGAGGAGAAAGGATTGTCCGGAGAATACGGCGAGGCTACTTCGGCTGCTTACAGGATATTAGTAGCAATAGGAGAAGCAACAGATGCAGAAAAGCTTGTACCCATCAAATGGGCACATGTTTCAGGAGTTAACTACAATACTATCGGAGATAGTGGATTAGAATTTTTAAGAGAGATTAGCAAAGATGGAAAAGTAAGGGTAAATACATCACTTAACCCGATGGGCTTTGATAGAGAAAACCTACCAGAATTATCGCCTGAATTTATCGAAAAACAGTTTGAAATAGCAAGGGCGTATGAAAAGATCGGAGTCATACCAACCTTTTCATGTATTCCATACGAAATTTTACCTATACCACAAGAAGGTGCCCAAGTGAGCTTTGCTGAAAGCAGTGCGGCTGTATTGGCTAATTCACACCTGAATATTATTACAAATAAAGAAAGCGCTTTAAGTGCATTAGCCAGCGCATTAACCGGAAAATCCCCTTATTCGGATTTGAGGATTGATAAAAACAGATCACCAATGGTTGAAATAGTTAACGAGACGGATTTAGAAAATGAACTTGATTATGGACTATTGGGATATTTTACAGGAAAGACAATTCAAAAGAGTTGTACCGGCATTTGCAATATCTCCGAAAATACCGATATGTGGAGTTTGAAGTCACTCGCCGCGGGAATAGGAACCTCTGGTTCCTGCGGAATGTTTCAATCCAAAAAACCATCTAAATTCATCGAAAAAGTAAATTATGGAAAAAGAGAAATGAATGAGACTAGAGACGAATTGAATACCTCAGAGGATGGTCAATTAATCACTTTTGGGAGTCCTCAGCTTGGCATTGAAGAGATGAGTAAAATTCAAACATTAGTTGATGGAAAGAAATTCACTAAACCCTGTAAGATCTTTTGTCCAAAATCAGTATTTTGCAAGGCCAAACAATATGGAATTATCGACTCATTACAGAAATCAGGAGTAGAATTTATTTCTGATGCGTGTACCTGCTTAACACCTCTCATAAATAAGAAAAATTACGATAGTATAATTACTAACAGCGTCAAGGCATCATATTATATGAAAACATCAAATAAGGTTTCAGTAGCTTTAAAGAGCCTTAAATCAATAATCAAAGAATATACGGTATAAGCTAGCTTGGAATCACTTTTAAAGCAATAGAGTTGAGGTTTGATCTGGAAATAATATGTAAAAAGATAGTTCGAGGTAGAGCTAAAGGCAAATTATTGTTGTCAAAAAAACCCATAAATTTTCTTGGAATGGTTAATACCCAATCAGGAGAAATAACAAGTACTAGTAACGGTTTTGAAAGACAAAATTTAAAGGGAAAAATCCTCGTTTTTCCTAATTCAATTGGTAGTAGCGTAGGAGCATATACAATTTATTCTCTAAAGAGCAACAATGTAGCACCTAATGGCATAATTTGTACTAACAATGTAGATATAACTACTGCTTCAGGTTGTGCGATTTCAAATATACCATTAGCTTTTATCGACAACCAGAGGCTATAATGATTTAGTCAATTGTATAAAAATTTTAGGTAAAAACAAGGAAATGGAAATCACACTAGATACAGAAGAAGGGAAGATTATTATCGATTAGAGAAAATCTATATAATCTATACTTTTCAACTAATGTGTCTCGGCATATGGCTTTCGATGGGCGAACGGACCATTTTAGAATGGAATGAAGATAAAAGTCCATATGCCGAGACGAGAGGTAAATACTTTTTAGTCTGGAAAATTAATTCGACATCGTATATCTATAATGATGAATACGGGTTTGGTTTGATCTGGCAGGTCAAAGCATATAATTCAAACTGCGTAGTGTCTCTTTCATAATTACTATTTAGTCAAGAATATTCACGTTATCATAATGCAGATTGATTGATAATCCAAAACACTTTAGTATAAATCTTTACAAGTTATAATATTGGTCAAATTTTGTCCTGAATGTGGAGGTAGCTTGAATTTTGATACAATTACAAAGAACTTTATTTGTAGGGGTTGTGGCCTTTATGCTCCTAGAGAGAAATTCGAAGAATTGCATGAGAAAATAAATACGGTAGATCGGAAGAATAAAAGCGACGACTATCTAGACTGGTGGCAATCTTCTAAAAAAGATAAGAAGAACGATCACTAGTTCATTAGTTTTTTTTTATTCATATCCAACATTAATACCGTTTTGCAGACGGAACAAATTTCGTCGGTTGAAATCCCACCACAATTTAGACAAGCATTTTTGGTTTGTTTATCATTATCAGAATTTTTTATTATTTTAGATAGTTTATTCATGGAGTTGAAACAATTGTATTTTATGCCCGGGTGGATTTTTTCTAAATCATTGAAAAATACTCGAAAGTCGCTACGGATGCTTTCGTTCATATAAGGACATTCATCTGCCTGAAATTCAATACCCATGTGGAAGGCGTAAAATACTATTTCATTTTCATATAACTCTACGAGTGGCTTAATTTTCTTTAATCCATTTTGATATGTTATGGGTTGAGGATACATCCAACCGATTCTCCCAACATCACCCGAAAACAAATTTATCATAAATGTTTGAAGGTGATCATCTAAATTATGCGCAGTTGCAAGAATGTCTGATTGCATTGAAAGTGCTGCAACATCTAATGCCCTTCTCCTAAATGTTCCACAAATGGAACAGGAGCTAACCTTTTTTGATGGCCTTTTTACAATCGCTTCATCCATACTTGAACCAAACAATTCTTTATAACTGAAAATCTTAAAAGGCACTTCTAATTTATTGCAAAAATCTTTCACTATGGTGAGAGATTCATCACGGTAGCCCTCAATCCCCTCGTCGATTGTGATTGCGACTATATCATTATTGTTATTTTTTGAAATTTTTTTTAAGATGTAAAGAAGAACAAGGCTGTCTTTTCCGCCGGATACTCCTACAGCGACCCGTTGACCATAATTAATCATGGAATACCTTGAAATGGTGTGTAAAGTTTTCTTTTCAATTGAATGTATGAAACAAGATTTACAAAGAACTTCACCAGAGTACAGCCGGTTAAACACCACTGGTCTTTTGTTACATTTATTGCATGTAGGCAGCAAAGCGCTAAGTACAGCATACTAACAAACAAGTTAAAAGTGTTAAAGTCAAAACAATAATCATTCGTTTTCAAATATGCGTAAATTTAGTTTTTTGTGTTTACATTAACTTGGTAATGATGTTTGTCCATAATCCCTTTATGATCCACCAAAAAAAATCATTGATGGTCAACGTAGCATCTCAAGTTTTGTGGTGAAAATCTTAAAGTGAATGTTTAATGGTCACACTTTATTTATCAATTAATCCTTGCCATGATCTTGGATCAGCGGATTATTAGTCCCTACGAAGGTGCAAAGACTTGATCTCACTCGAATGTGTGATTGTTCTTGAAAACATTTGGATCTTCCAATAAGTTGTAAAAACCCATCGTTTGAACCTTTGAATTAGGCTATTGCGTAAAGCCAAGATTCAAAGGAATATTATGAAAATAACATGAATCCCTGCGTGACGAGTACCAAAATTATAGCGCATAGTTTTGATAATCTTCAGATAAAAAATGCTAATAATTTTGGCTCAATCCGTTGAACAAATACAATATGTAAAAAACATCATACTGAAAGCCTAAGAACGTGTAATAAATCTTATTTAATATTGCAAAAATCAACTGAAAAAAAAATAAGAACTAAACCGGTAGGTTGTAAAAAAAAGGTTTATTTACTTTGATAAAAAGACCTAATAAACGCGTTCCAGGCATTAAAGGCGTTTGTGATATATTCGGTATATGCATCTAATGTTTTATTATATAGCTTTACATTTTCACGAGTAGTATCGATTGCATCAAAATTAAATTGATTATTGGCGGTGATTGCTTTTACAAAGTTATCTACATTTTCATTGGTCTTGTTGAAGAGCTGTTGATATGTTTCATTAGGCTGTGATTGAGACACGTTTACATATTCCCTTATCAATTCTTTTTGATGGGTAATTGTCTTATTGATAGCATCCTTTGAAGATTGAATCACTTCAAGTTGAAAATCAGAAACAGATTGTAGAAATCGAGGTTGAATTTTAACATATTCATCGAATGATTTTATCATATTATCTTTCATAGTATCAAGTGTTTTTTCTGCCGATTGTTCTGTGAGGTTGATATAAGAATTTACTTTTTTGTCCATGTTGGTAGAGACATTTGTATTTGTTGTATTAACTTCTTTACTCATAAGTTATAGATAAACAATCTGACTTATAAACTTTACCAAAATTACCCATTTAATTCCAACAAAAACCGCTAAATGGTCAAAACAAAAAAATTAGGCTTTGGTTCCGCAGTTTCCACAGAACTTTTGTCCGTCACCTATTTGTGTACCACAGTTTGTGCAGAATTTGCCACTGGTAGTAGTACTACCATCAGCTGCTATAGCCAACTTCTTCTTTTTACCACTAACTCCACTTGCAGCAAAGAATGCAGCACTAACTCCACCAATAATTACAGTTATTAGAATTATCATCAATACTGTGCTATCCAAATTAGTTCCAAACATTGCAGTACCAGAACCATATGCACCTTGTTGTTGAGCATTACTAATTTTCTCTTTAGCCAAGGTAAGTTGTTCTTCCAAAGTTGCAGAACCAGGTTGACCGCTATATTGAGCATATGCAATATTTAATACTGGTAATAATAGTATTGAACCCATTACCAATGAAAAAGCCGCTACCATTGAGTATGCCTTGTTCATATTAAAAATTACTCAGATAGGAATTATATAACTTTTATGTTAAAGAATAATGATAACATTTAAGATATGTAAATTTTCATATTAAGACAGAGAAAAATGGCGCGAACTCATGCCCACACACATGGAAAATCACATTCTATTAGACCAACTTCTAAAAATGCACCCTCTTGGGCCATCGATAGTCAAGAGATTATAAAAAAAATTGTGGAGTTTGGAAAGGATGGAATGTCCGCTAGTGAGATAGGTTTAAGATTAAGAGATGAATTTGCAGTCCCGTTAGTTAAACCAATTATTGGAAAAACCATTACTCAAATTATGCAGGAAAATGATATCCAGAGATCAATGCCTGAAGATCTAGAAAGGCTCCTTCGCAAGGCCTTGGGATTACAAAAACACTTGAATGTCCACAACAGTGATAAGAGAAATGTCAGGTCGTTGGAGTTGATAGAATCTAAAATACATAGGCTATCCAGATATTATAAAAAAACAGGTAAAGTAACTAAATCTTGGAAATACGCAGCAGTAATCGCTAAACTAGAGTAGAGAATGCGATATACTGATCGTGATCATATATTAAATACAGCAAGTCAAAAATTATTAAATCAAATAGAACACCAAAAAGATATTTTTATTCTTTCTAATTCAACCGTAGATGGCTTAGTGGGTAGCGCCATCTTACTAAGTTCTATTCATAACTCAAAAGGAAATACGACAGTTAGATGCATTAATTCATCAAAAGTTGAAGACTTTAAAATAGAATTGATGAAGGTGGCTGACGAGAAGCACGATTTTTATGTTTTTGTAGATTTTGATTCAAACTTCTTTGATCTTATAACCAGCCTCATCCAAGAAAGCTATTATTTGTTTGTTAATTCAGATTCACGCAATTTAGATCAAATCATAGAAAAAGATAAAGCCGTAACCTTTGTTAATCCGTGGATATGGCAAAGGGATAGTGACAAAGAAAATAAACATACTTCGTCCAGTTTGACATATTTAATAGCCAAAAACTTTGATAGAAAGATAATTCATAGTTCTTTCTTACCTATCGTTGCTGCATTTTCAAAGAACATTGATTTTAACAATATTGATCAGACGGAACTCAAAGAAATTTTACAATCTGCACTGGACCTCAACTTAATCGAGAGAAAAAAGGGACTAAACTTTGGAGTAAGTGAAACTACACCAATTGTAGACGCCATAGAAAATAATACAACCCATTTCATCAAAGGAGTTACATGGGATAAAGAAAATTCAATTAAAATAATAGAGAAATCAGGGATCAAAATTACTGATAATCAAAGAATTAGAACATGGAATGAACTTGAGGATGAAGACTTCAATAAGATATTCAATGCCATTGAAAAGTACATAGAAGAAAATTGCTATCATAAAAACAAAAGCGATGACAATATCAAAGAGATGAAAAAAAGAAATCGAGATTTATTGTTTGGGTATAACTACATCTTGACGAATGAAGAAGCAGGTAGTATCTTAAAAAATATTGGGTCATTTTCTAAATCTCTAGACTTGTGTGTAAGAAATCAAACTTTTGGACTCGGGTTATCAATTTGCCTCGGTGAAAGAGATGACGCAATGATGCAAGTAAAGAACCAAATTATAGATCATGATAATCTCATAAAAAGTGTAAGCAACAAGATTTTTGATGAAAAATGGAGATTCTATGATGACAAGGAAACCATTTACGTTAACGGGGAGGGAATACTAGATGAAAAAAATATTGATCTTTTCACTTCAATTCTCGAAAAATCTGTTTCATTTGCAGACAGATTGATTTGTATTAGAATCCTGTCAACAGAGAGTGATGACGAATACAAGTATACTCTGATAAAACCAAAGTTAGCAAAGGTAGACTTTGTTAAAATGAAGAAAATGATTTATGAGCTTGCCGAAATCCATGACGATTTGAATAGTAATAATACTAGACCCAGTCCAACAAGTGTTATAGTAGATATTGCTGACAAGATAGAGATCAGAGTTCCCATAATTAATTTAGAAGTCTTTTTATCGAATATCAAAAAAATAGTTTTGGATGCAAAAAGATCCTGATATTTGTATTGATACAAAAATAGTGATAGAATGTAAAGAAGAAAAAGATGTACAAACCATTTTTAAAACTCTAAATCCCGATAATAAAGAATTTCCCGAGGGGCTAAAAATGGAAGTACAGACAAACAGAACACAGTTTTTGTTGAAAGTCGGATTCAGAGATAATATTGGAAGGAAAAATAATATTAATACGCTTATAAACACAATTGAAGAGATCATGGAACATATTGCTATTATCAAAGAAGTGACCAAAATTGATTGATCCAAAGATCATAAAAGAAAATCAGACAGCAGTAAAAGAAATGCTAGCTAATAGAAATATGGATTTTCCCCTGGACATACTATTCAATGCAGACAAACAAAGACGGGATTTGATAGTTGAATTACAACGCGTAAAACATCAGAAAAACATACTGTCTAAGGAGATATCAGAAAAAAAGAAGAGAAAAGAGGATGCGTCTATGAAGATCGATGAAATGGGTGAGATCGGTACGGAAATTAGAAAATTGGAGGAGGAAAGCAAAATAAATGAAGAATTATTCTCGAAATACATCCGTAGCTTACCAAATTTCTTTCACGAAACTGTTCCATTAGGCAAAGACGAAAATGACAATAAAATAACAAGGGAGTATAATGGAAGGCTAAAGGTATTAAAAAAACCTACCGAAGGAATTGAAAAATCAGCGAGTGAAATCATGGCCCATAATGAACTTCCAGGGATTTTGCAAATGAAAAATCATATAGACCTTGCAAATGAACTTGGCCTAATTGATATGGAACGGGCTGGAAAAATTTCAGGATCTCGTTTTTATTTTTTAAAAAATGAAATGGTCAAACTAAGTATGGCACTATCTAACTTTGCAATAGATTATTTGATTAAAGAAGGATATACAGTAGTGCAACCTCCTTTCATGATTAGAAGGGATGCAATGGAAGGAGCGGTCATATTAAGCGATTTTGAGGAAACCATTTACAAAATAGAAAATGAAGACTTGTATATGATAGGCACCTCAGAACACCCCTTAGCATCAATGCACATGAATGAAATAGTGGATGGGAAAAATCTCCCCCTCCGATATGGTGGGATTAGTACTTGCTTTAGGAAGGAGGCTGGTGCACACGGTAAAGATATGAAAGGACTTTTTAGGGTACATCAGTTTGAAAAAGTAGAGCAATTCGTCTTTTGCAAACCCGAAGACTCTTGGAAGGAACACGAAAGACTCTTGCAAATTACTGAAAAATTTTATGAAATTCTAGAGATTCCATTTAGGACAATAATTTTGTGCTCTGGAGATCTTGGAAAGGTGTCTGCGAAGACTTACGACATTGAAGCATGGTTTCCTGCTCAAAATTCTTATAGAGAGATATGTTCATGTTCAAATTGCACCGATTATCAAGCAAGAAGTTTAAGGATAAGGTATAGAAACAATCCTAACGATGAAACATCCTTAGTTCATACATTGAATAGTACCCTTGTAGCGATTCAGAGAACCCTGGTCGCTATACTAGAAAATTATCAGACTAGTAAGGGGACAATTATGGTTCCGGAGGCTTTGAAAAAGTACATGGATGATATAGCGGAAATAGGCAAATAAGGTAAAAATATTACATATCCATGTTCTATAAAAATTCATCCATGCTTATCAAGATGTTCAATTAACTTGGTTTTCATATAAACGGAGAAAAATTAATCGCTAATGAGATATTGTTTTGCAAAATATAGCAACCAAAATGTATATATCTTAGTTGTCAGGCTCATATTATAATGAGCTTGTTAAACGTACTGTCTCAAACAAGTAGTATGTTCCAAAACTTTGGCTTACAAATCGGGCCTCAATATGATCCATTGTTCTATGATGTAATGATATACATATTTGGAACCATGTTATTTGGAGTATTCTTGCTGAGTGTAATTGCATTTTGGTTGAGAAGGAAAGGTCTTGGGGGTGCATCTGCTAAAGAGAAATGGACTCAAGAATTAGAGAAATACTTCCAAAAAGAACAGATAGGACTAATACCTGACGAGACACACCACTGGTAATAAATAAAAAGGATCAGTCCTTTTTATTTATATAATAAATTTTTAATTATTGTTTGTTTCTCTTGTATCAAATTATAGTGAGCCAGTGGGGTCTATCGCTTGGTGAAATTGAGACCATCAATAATCTTTTCAAAGACTATTATATTTCAGAAAATTCTATTAATCAAGATGTAGGCTATGCAAGCACTTTAGAAATCGAATTTGTAAAAAACAAAGATACAGACTTTTTCGATTGCATAACAATCGAAAAATGGACAGATCTGGTAGGAGTTATCAAGAATATTAAGAAAAGAAGGGGAAGAAAAGGGCTGAAATTAAAAATAACCATAACAGATTATTTTGAATCTGAAGATACCATTGATGTTAATGTGCACGTCAAAAATAGTGAGGATGCAGACACCAAAAGGGAAGTTGAGCTATTATTTTTTAAGAGAACAATTTTTTTGTTAGTACATAAGATTGACTCGGAATTTATTAAAGGGCTTGAAAGAATCGAGGTAGCAATTGAAAACTTAACAGAATTATTCAAGAAAGTATCTCCAATCCTCATTTTCAGAGGATCAATATGAAAAGAATAAACATGAATACGGCAAAGCCGGAGTATTACCATAGTCTACGCAATAACTATGATATGCACTACAGGTAATAGAGAAAGTGAGATCCAAATGCAGATCTTTTTATTTGATGACAAAAAGAGGGTTTGGAAAAATCTTTAGATCGGTATTAATATAAATAAAGAAAACATAGTAGAGCGATTGCTCAACCCATAGAATTAAAAAAGACAATCTTTAGGAAGATAAAGTATGGGGAGAAAGGATGACACAAGTGGTGTCGAAAAAACTAAGAACATTTTTCTAGATTTCAAGAACAAAGAAATCAACGTTGGAGAAGAGTTGGAGTGTATAATAACAATTGATTATACTGGTAGATTCGACAGCATAAGCATAAATTCCCAAATCGAAGATTCGTCAGATGTTTTTACATACACAGAGATTAATGGTAAAAAAATTAACCATCCCTATGCGAGGCTTTCTATAATGAAAAAAGAACTTCAAAACCCTAGTAGTATAAGATTGAAAGCTATTACAAAACATGTTCCCAAAAATACTGAATCAGTTGTCAAGCTTAGAGCCACACTAATTCAAGAACATAAAGAAATAGCATCAGATATTAAATTCATAAAAATAAAAAAAATGAAATAAATTTATCCGAAGCTGGGTTCAACTGATACCTGACCAGTCATCCAAGGATGCGGTTCACAGTGATACAGGTATTCACCCCGTTGGGTAAAAGTGAAGTCATATGTACCTTGAGGAGGAATTAGACCTATTGTATCTAGAGAATTGAATGGTCCATTGACAGGGTCTACATAGTTATTATCACTCGTTACTGAATGTGCAGTAACATCATCATTTGTCCAAACCACCTTATTTGAGACACCCAATGATGCTCTTATTTCTTTGGGAACAAAGAAAGTTGGATTTGCAGGTAGCGAAGAACCTTCAGCAATTGCAATATCAGTAGTTCCAGATGGATTCAAGATTTCCTCGGATACCTCAGGTTTTGCATTTATTGTTGGTGTATAAACGAATTGATAGTATGCTAAACTAATAGTGACTATCACTACAAAGGAAATAATACTAATCCCCCCAATTTGGGACGGTTTTTTTACTTTTTCCAATTAGATTTTATTCCTTGATACAATAATAAATATTTTTTTTTATGAGACTATAAAAATAGAAAGGTACTTGGTAAATAAAAGAAATCAAGAGATACAATTGCAGGAGTAAAAAAAATTAGGTACGATTCTTGTCTGGATTAGTAGTTTTTGATCCCTCCATATCCGAAATTGAAGTAGCAGTGGTTGATTCATTGGAATTAATCTGTTGGCGTAATTTTCCATCATTTTGATCATTCTTGATGGAATGTAATGAACCAGTAGTGGTTCGTAAATTCGGATTATAGTCATTATCTGGTGTAGACCCAGTACTAGCATCAACACCTGTTGCGGAATTCTTTGAGGACGGCGGTAAAGAACTTCCTTTTGATGAGGATATTTCAGGAACCGGGACAGGTTTTTTGTCTTCTAGTGACTTATCCGAGGGGGCATTAAAGATACGATCCGAAGAATCGGATAGTTCACCAGCCTTGGCAGTTTTAGACGGTAATGACTTTGTGGAACCCGCACCAAAAGACGGGAAAACGAATTTGCGCTTATTGGTAGTTATAACTTCTACATTAGACTTGGTAAGTCCCCGATTAATATCTATAAAGATGGAACATTCCCGCAAATACAAGCATCAATATTCCTATCAAGAAGAGAGAGTAGTTCTTCATACCATTTAATACAGCGTAATATGCAGCTATGTTCAAGTATACTTGAAATGCTATTAACACTATAAAGAGAATATACAGCCATTTAGTCGGGAAGCTGTATTGGATTCTTCTCGGCGGGTTTTTGTTTCTTTGCATTAGCCTCTGCATTTTTCGCCAGCTTTATCATCAAGTACGTAAAGCCAAATGACAATGGAACTAGCAATGCCATAACGGTGTATAGGAAAATCGGGTCAATTACCAATCGTTCCAACAAAGACTTGGTCCTATCGGGATCGATATAAAATCCCCAATAAGTAGTAATTATGATCTGCGCTATACTGGTTATACCTATCGCGGTTATAATCGGCCTGTCCTTCCAAGAGAATTTTTTGTACCTATCTATGAATGGAATTATTAACAAGTGTGAATATGAATAGTCCAGGCCATGCTACACCAGTAGTAAACTTATCGAATGCACTTCTTAAGAAAGAATACAGCCCTGTAAGATACCATTCTGGAACGGTGATTCCCGGCGGCACATTTGGATCAAATTTAAGTCCCATATCAATTGGAAATACACCTCCGGTCAACATTATCGCTCCCGCAACAGCCATCACCATAGGAACATCAAATACCAAAAATCGTGGAAAATGTACTACCATTAATCCCAGCAGTACAATGGGCAAGAAGAAAACATGGAATGCATAGAATCTGAGTACAAAGTCGTGAAACCCAGACCCGAAGAACGCGTTCATCATGTCGGGCCCCAAAATGGGAATGGAATTAGTCAGCGACGCCGCTATAGAAATAGCTAGTTCAGCTCTTTCACTAAAAATGATATCATAGCCAGTAAAAGCCTCGAGAATAGTTAATACGCCTAACAAGATTCCTGTTACCCACAGCATTTCATTTCGGATTTTATATCTACCACTGAAAAACTGGTAATACATGTGCAGTATTGCAAGCATAACCATCGCATTGGAGGCATGATAATGTATATTTCTCATATGGAATCCGTACGGTATCGTATCGTTAATCTTACTTACACTATCCCATGCTCTATCGAGTATAGGTTCATACCATAACATTAAGAAAGCTCCTGTGATACCCAATATGATAAAGACTACAAAAGTCAACATACCAAGGAATCCAAGTGGGCTGACAAACTTGGTGGGTAATGTAAATTTTAGCCCCATGAATATAGTTCTATCGAAACCGGTGTAAATCCACTTGAATAGCCTTACCAGGCTGTTATCTTGATTATGTAAGGAAGCGCCCATATCCAACTACCCCATTTCCAGATGGAGTCCAATTAGGAGGTTTGATCCAAACATTGCCTTCATCATCAACCTCTAGATCTAACATTGGTAAGACATTAGAAGGTGGCGCTTGAAGTGCGGCAGGCCCTGCAAAAGCTTCCCCGGTCAAAGGATCGTACATTGACCCGTGGCATGGACATTCCCCACGTTTTCTGCCGTCTTCAGGCCAATATTTCCACAAGCACCATAAATGCAAGCAAACCATACTAAACATTCTGAAGGCAGATGCATCATTTTTTTCTCCTCCAAGTTCTGGTGGTAGCCTAATAAATTGCCAGGTTCTGAATGCTTCTTCATTTAATACAGGATCTTCGGATAATGGAAAAACAACAGCTTCAGCATGATTTATTTTGAATGTATTGACATTTGCTTGACTTCCGTCAGGCAGAACCACCTTTGATCGCTCTCCGGTACTTTCTTTCGGATTAGGCAAAAATTTTCCCCAATCTACGAAAGGAGTAAAGGTCATAACTGTACCTGCGGCTGCAAGCAATTTTAAAAAATCTCTACGTGAAATCTTGCCTCCGTCAACTTTTGGAGGTTGTCGTTGAGACATTATATTCAAAAATGTGGAAAGATATCTTATAAATCTTTATTTAGATTTTATATATTCAACACCATGGTTTTTCACAAATAAATTTTTAATTGATTTTACTTTTTCCAAAAAGAAAAGAATGCTTAGCAGTAGCAAGCTTTAAAATTGTTAAATCAAAACAATTATACAAAAAAAGACTAGTGTTTGTAGAAATTCAATTACAATTACAATTACATATATTTTAGTTCACATCAAGTCTTATTCTAATAATTCCATTTCTAGCAGAAACATTTGATACACGGAGAATGGTATTCGCTGGATGTGGAACAGGTATATCATATCTCTTGTTAGTATCAATAATAAGTAAGGATAAGCTGTTTATTGATTCATCAAAATTTGCTTGAACTTGAGAATCACTCAAAGTATTCCGATCTTCTACTATTACATCGATGAATTTCTCTCCGATTATGATTTCCGGAATAAAGGATTTTTCCAATTTATCTTCATCCATGGATTTTGAACGGTCATTTCTATTTGAGGAGTCGTTTGAAAAAGAGGGCGAGGATATAGAAGACCTTCGTCGATAATTTTGTGAAGGGTATTGTTTTTGTTTAGAAAACATATTCGAAAAGAACTTCCATCCAAAAGCTGTTGCCAAGCCGATAATGAATCCGCCTATGTGAGCTAGATATGCAACTCCGCCTGATTGACCGATTAATGCAAATACTAGTTGCATTATGAACCAAAATGGAATGTACGCTATTGCAGGAATTCTGACGGTAGTTATAAAAAATGCAAATATGATGGTATGAATCTTGGCATGAGGAAAGAAAACTAGATAAGCGCCTAAAACACCTGATATTGCTCCGGATGCACCAATTGCGGGTATACTTCCTTCACCTGTGGCTACAGCGTAAATACTGTGTGCAAAACCAGCCATAACCCCCCAAAAAAGATACAGCATCAAATACTTGAAATGACCAAAACGATCCTCTAAATTATCGCCAAAAACGTGAAGAAAGAACATGTTACCTAAAAGATGTGCTATGCCTCCATGCATGAACATTGAACTAAAAAGTGATCCCAGGTTTTGACCCGAAAGAATCAAATCTGGAATAGAACCATAGTTGTAAAATAATGCAATAACTGCGGATCTATTTGAAAAGTTAGAAGTTACAATGACTTCATAAATAAAAATGACAATATTCATGCCAATCAGACCATAGTTTACATATGGCCGTCCATTTAATCGAGGAGTATCATCATGAATTGGGAACATAATTAAAGCAGGTTGTCAATCATAAAATAGAAAAATATTTGTGTTTCTCATGTACCAAAAGGGTTGAAATTAGGCATATCGCTATTCGTTTCACTATGAGCTTTTCTAATATGTCGTCTTAGCCGATCATCTTCTTCGAATATCATGTCACAATATTTGCATTTCTTTTTATTACCATCGTCCTCATTTTTTTTATTTTTATCCTTTGTATTTTTTTTATCTGTATTTTTTTTAGAAAATAATTTCACAATTATTTACAAAATGAGGATATAAATTAAAGTTGCTATTAACATCTTTTACCAAAATTCTACCAAACTAGAATAAAAGAATGAGTGGAATTTGATTACTCCATTACTATCATAGTCAAAGTAGACTTTACCCCATTCAGCTTTCTTAGCTTCCATGTTATAGTTTCTTTCACTTTATCCATGCTTTCGCCCTCTACTAAAGCTACTATATCATAGACACCATATACCTGATAAACATGTTTTACTAAATCTATTTTTTTTAATTCATTAACAATTGATTCCTCACTACCCAATTCTGCATTCATAAGCACAAAAGCTTCTGGCATATACCAGATAACTACCTATAACAAATATAAAAATGTGATTTAGATTCGAATTTATTAGTTCAATTGAATTTCAGAATACTAGATTTCTGGACTTAATTTTGATTCATCAAATAATTTAGCCCTGGCCCATTCATAATCAAAAAAGTCTTCACACCACTCATGAAATGAGGTATCTTGGCTATAAAACATAATATTAAGATCAGGTTCCCCCTTTAGAGTCGGAAAGGATATGCAGGATTCTTTTTCATTAAATATCGTCACTATGTTTGTTTTATCCATCATTCGACGTTCTACAATTCCCTTAGACACAAGATTTTTCCATCCAAGTTTTTTTAATAGTTCATTTCTTCCCTTGGGAATCACAACATCAGCCGGGAAGATATAACAGAATTTGACATTATTATTCACTCTTTCAGCTATGGTTTCTATCAAATCGATTGGAACTTGAGAGATGACCTCCTTGATATAGTCTTGAGAGTTGTGGTAAACAGCCTTCCATCGTTGAAGAACAGCCATTACACCCACGACCACCTCACAATTGTTCAAAGAACCAATTCTCTGAATGAATTTTAAAGGTAGGTTACTAAGTGTATGTTCTTGGAAATAGTCTTTGTGTTTAAATGGGAAGTTGAAGTTTGGAATAAGAGAAACAATAATCTCACCATACGGAGTCAATAATAATTCGCCTTCTCCTGTTTTTTTCACAAGTTTTGAATCAATTAATCGGTTAATATTACGATGTGATTCCTGCATAGTGGCATTTAGATCCGTTGCCAGCTGAGATAAGCGATAGGGTTTTATGGATAATTTCATGAGCATGTATATCCGCAGGTCCCCTGCAAGTTCAAAGAAAACTGATTGAAAGTCATCGTCGGCCTGGCTGAGCATACGTTAAATTGAGAGAACTGGAATTTAAACTTGATAATTTAAATGAAGTAAACCTACGTAGGGTATAAAACAAAACGTTTTAATTGGTTTTGGTAATGATAAAATTTGAAGTGCCCGGGTAGTATAGAAATGCATTAATTGCATTGTAAAGTCCGGTCCAGTATGGGGGACTGTCACTCCCTTGACCCGGGTTCGAATCCCGGCCCGGGCGCTTTATAGGATTCTTGTTTCCTCCTCAGAATTTACCTCATTACTAATAGTAAGGTTCTTGATAATAGGACGTTATGAAAGGTCGATATTAAATTAGTAATTTTGATAGCACCGTATATTTAGAAGTTTTTTGAATTCGTGCTATCAGTTGTTAAATAATATTTAACAATAGTATCAATGAACTTACACAAGAGGAACTTTGTTACAGATATCAAAATTTTTAGGGTTCTTACAAAATAAACCATTCTGCGGAAAGTTAAGTCTAGAGAATACTGAACACAGACAGCCAGGATAATTACAAATAACCATGAATTGACCAAAGCTAGTCTTAGTCAATTCTTAGATTTTGGATTTGGTTTTAGGATGGAATGGATGGATTCTTTTTGTCCGTCTTGGCATACCATCCATAGAGCGATACAGCCCATCCAACAATAATTAACATGATAGAGACAACTTCTGCATCTACCATCGGATTTCGGAATTCTACTTCATTAGGAGGAGATTGTATATTATATTCCGTATCAGGTATAGCATCTTGAATTACAACAGGAGATGTAATCGATACCCCTATTACCCCAACCACTACCATGATTAAACCAGCTATTAATATTGGTTTATAACTGACCATGCAAAGAACTACATTTTTTCCTATATAAATATAACTCTATTTTAATGGAGATAGTTAGAAAAAGTCTTACAACCAGATGCCAGCTACTTTATATCTAACGATCGAATGACCAATCAACAATAAAATATAGAAAATGCAATATATGTTGGTCAATTGCTCTTTACAGCCTAGAAAAAACATTATAAGAATATTTTGATAATATTAGAAAAGTGAACCTGATTATTTTATATCTAACATATATAACGCTTTCAGAAGAATCATCCGATTTGAATTTCTACAAATAGAATTAGGAATTTTTTTTCAAGATATCCGATATCACGCGTAAGCGCAGTTGTCCAAAAAAAACATCAACAGTGACACAACGTAGTCAAACTATTTCATACTCGGCTTCCTAAAGTCACCAATTACAATAAACTTCTCCATTAATCAAGTTTTTTTATCAATCCAATATCTGCAATATCATTTTTTGAACCCGTTGGATTTTCAGAATATGATCTACTCCATTAAAACGTAAATCAAATACCAAAATCTAAAGTTACTTTCTTATGTCATTTTTCTATTTATTGTCATTAGATCAATCGTGTTTTATTGATAGGAACATCAAAATGGTCAAATAATACTGTACAAAATATTGATAGTTATCAAAGTAACATCTACAGCTAAATTTTTCTGGATATTATATTTTTTACTACTGAAATTATAGTAATTCAACGTTTAAATAAACCGCATGTATGGACATTTGATATATTCTCTAGGACACTTTTATTATTGTTTTTTCTAGGAATCACATTTATCAATAATTTCAAAGTTTATTTATTGTTCTTGTACTATGATGTCTATGGACAATAATGATGAGAAAAATGGGGAAACATTGGATAGCGACAAATTAAAAAAAGAAATGCTTAAACCTATAACCAAATCAAAAACTGAAGTAGACGAAGAATTAAAGGAGCTAGAAGTAGAAAGTTCGGGTGGTGGAAAAGACGGTGGAGGAGGGTAAGAAAATCAAGCCTACTAATGAAATGAGAAGAGTGGCAGTACATGATCATGGTCGTTTAGCAGGTATCCTTTTTTCGCCTAACAAATCGATTAGTTTTTTCTCATTTGGAGTTGAATTTGTCAATACTATTTCAGTAATTCCTGCATTTTCAAAACTGGACAACTTTTTGACACCATAGTCGTTTGTGATCTGAAACATTCACTTTTTCAATATATCGTCTTCTATGATTATCCAATCAGGTTTGTTGTACTAACGGGAATCTTACCCAATTTAAACCACATTTTATTATCAATCTACTTAATGGTAACAACAATATTAGTTTTTGATTTGTTTATTGGGTCGTCTGTTCACTAAATCAACTGCTAATTCATTTAGCTTAGATAACTTAAATGGTTTAATCAACAATTTAATGTTTTTAGCAACGAATTTTTTCTCACTATTAAAAGATTGTTTAACTGAATCATACGCAGAAATGATTAGAATGGATGCAAATGGATACTTTCCAAAAATCTCATTTGCCGCTTCAAGCCCGTTCTTACCATCTGGAAGTTTGTAATCCAAAATAACAAGATCGGGTTTAAACTCTTCATAGTCACCCAGAACATTTGAAGCGGTCGTGTTTGTAACAGAAATGTGATATCCCTTGTTTATTAGAAAATCTTTATATAAATTTAACAAATCCTGCTCATCTTCAATGATCATTATCTTTATCACTTCTGTAAGATATCAAGTACAACATACATTAATAAATTCTAATGTTTATGTTTTATAGATATATTCTAATCTCAGATTCGGTTTAAATAGTCAAGATTAAAAATATTTATCCATCAACTCATCTTAAATGATTCCATAATTCTGCAGCCATTAGTATCAATATACGTTTACTATTCATTTCTGACTAACATTTCAACTGCAAATCACATTTCAGAAAATTATGAATACATTATACGATCCTGACAAAAACGAGGTATTCTGTCAAAATGCGCATTCAGAATAAAACACACAGGTTTTGGTAAATTCTTACAATTTCTACTTATTGTTTATATTTAGGGGCGTCTTGCTCAGAGACGGTAAAATGTAAATTATGTCCATCAAAATTAGAAACTAATGTTTTAGGTATCATATATTTAGTTTTGTCAACTACACCTCTTTCTGCAATAATATAGTCTTCACTAATTTCTTGGACCTCCCCTAAATCATAATCATTAATCCCTCTTGCTTCCTTTTTAATTACATCTGACCAGTTTATATCCAGATTGCCCGACATACAATTTCATATAAAACAAGTTTTAAATAGATCATATAATTGGATAAATGTTTTCTTGATTATTTCGAAGGAAGATAAATCTATGCTCAGATAGCGGGCCATATTTTTTATATGACTCCATATCGAATTAACTAAAGATGTTTTCATACAGATTTTTATAGATAATAAGGCACTGGAATAAAGAATATTTTTACTATGATATTGGCTATCGTCGAGTATTAATACAGACCCTTAATGATTCAGAAGGGAATTTCTGCAATAATAACAATATAATACCCATAATAATCCAAAAAATATTCTATGGTATAATTCTCGAGGTGTACTAACTTAATTATTCGGATCGTTAAGATCAAAAATGACATGAATATCCTATTATTTTGGAGTCATTTTCGACTCATCTAGACGAGACTTGGATTTCTAGCAATAAATATAATAACTTCAGATACAATAATAGATCGGTTGAACACAGAAAAAGAAAGTAATGTTCCTACACCTGCTGCCTCAAAATCTGTGGAATATGTTCTTTTAGATGGGTTTATAAACGAATTATGGGAAGTTGACTATGAAAATGGAATTGCATTAAATGTCACAGAGATAATAAAAGCAGAATTGGCAGGAAACGTAATAAAGTATTCCGGCAAGATCGAAGATTTCCTATCAAATGAAAGAGGTTTCAAGAAACTTCACTTTCATGAATCCGTCAACTTTCCTATGCGAGTACATTTTGAGACTTTAAAGTAATTAACAATAATCAATATCTATTTAAAATATTGCATCCATAGTTATACTACATATTAGATATTTAGATTAAAGGTCTAAAAGATAATGGTTATTTAAACGTGTTTTATCGCAACAAAAAATAGGATTTTTGAAAATTATGATGATTCAAAAAAAAGGAAATTATTATTGTCCGAATGGTGCCTGTAATTCAGCTCCACCATATGTACCTGCTGCATTAGGGTCAGCATCATCAACTGGTTCTTCAGTTATAATAAATTGTGTATAGGTATAAGGATTTACCATGTTATCTGAGACTTTCAAGACTATTTCCATCAAGTGAACCTAAGCTTAACTTGTAGTTAGATCCGTCTGCGTCAACCAGCCATGCTTCAAAGACTTTATCCTGTTTAGGCGTTGCAGTCATATTTACTGAAATATCTAATGTTTTATTTTGGGTATCGATTGAGAGTGTCCCTATCTTTTCTGTACCAAATCCAGGACCAGGATCTTTAGCTTTATTAATATCCATAGTCATGGGTTCGGCATTGGCTCGATTGTAAACCAAGAGTCATTGAAAATATAGTTGCAATCACAATTCCAAATAACGATATATTTATTTTAGACATTGTAAAGATCTATTGTTCAAACTATAAATAGTTGATATAAAGAAAGAACACAAATATGTTTATCTAAAGAATCTAAAAAAGAATTCCCCATATGGGAATTACAATCTGATGCTCAACCGAGGTTACCATATAGAGTACCAACAAGACAATTCTAGGAAAAATGAGATGATATGTTATATAAAATATCTAAATATCTTTTACTTCTTCCTTTAACTTTTCTTCTTTGTATTCGGTGTCAAGGTCGGTGTTTGGATCTTTTATTTTGTTTCCTATGGCTTTAGCACCAGCTTTTATTTTATCTCCTGCTTCATCAAAGCCTTCTTCGACATGATCTGCGGTATCTCTCACATCCTGTTCGACGTCATCTTTTCTGTTAATAGGTTCTTCTGACATTACAACTTCTTGTGTAACAAAGTTTTTATTTATCCATAAAAATCGACTGGCAAGATTTGTTTTTCCTTTTACGAGATCACAGATCTATTTATTCCGATACTCTTATCTTTATTTTTACAGAGTACTCGGTAATATCTATTTCAGCAACTATTCCCAAAGTTTGTTTGAGCAATGATCTAAAAAATCCTGACAGAAACTTTGAACCCTTCCCTTCCAATCTATGTCTAATTACAATTATTTTGTACTCACCGGTAATCAATTCATCGTAAGTTCCAATATATCCATAAGTGCATACTATTTTTTCAATATATTCCAAAACACCATTAAATGTGATATCTTTTTTCCAAAATAGTATAGTATCATTTGGAATATCTTTGCCCATTTCAAGGCCAAAGTTATATGCATCATCGTCATTTAAACGACATAATAAAGACTTGAAAACTTCACGATTTACAATAAGCATGTCCAATTTTGATTGAAACCTCGTAAATTCAGCATACTGCTTAAGGACTGAATTAATCATAGCATTTACAGATATACCCATTCGCTCTGCCTCTGCATTTAGAATTTCAGAAAGGGATTTATCAATACGAAAGGATCTGACAGTAGACGATGGGCCATCCATGATATTATTTAGTACTCATACCTTAAAACCGTAACTATTTGTAACCATTTGTAATCGAAATAAGAGAAATGTGACATAGTATACATAGATGTCTTATATCCTGCAACATAACATCCATCGATGTATAATAGTTTAATAGTTAAAAATATAGAAAAATATTCACCAGTACACGAACACACTATTATCTATGACTACGAGAAAGGTGAGAAGCTTTGTAAGTCATGTGGCATCATTGTTCAAGATAAGATATATGATGCCGAGTTAGACACTGATTTTCATAAATATAAAAGTGATACTAACACCGTATTGCCTCATTCCATTATTCTTAATGATAAAGGAATGTCAACAGCAATCGCAGATTATGATACCAGTACATCCAAAAGGTTTTCAAATAGGAAAGAACATAATAAGATAGAGTTCTTAAATAAAATTGTTAGTTGCTCAAACAAGAAGAGAAATTTGAAAATAGTCATAGATCTTTTGAATCGTATAAAAGATAAATTATCCTTGACATCGTTCTGCATAGAAGAAGCATTATCTTATTACAAGAAGGCATTAGAAAACGGACTAATTAAAGGAAGATCAATAAAGGAAATGATCGTTTCATGTGTATATCTAGTTTGTAAGAAAACCAATATCCCAAGAACATTGCCAGAAATCTCCCAAATAGTGCAAGCTGATGAAATTTTTGCCGCCAGATGCTATCGTCTTTTAATGAGAGAGTTGAAAATTACACACGTACAATTCAAACCAGCTATTTTTATAAGAAAGATAGCAGACGAGGCAGAAATTAGTGAGAGAACAGCAAGAGAATCTATAGATATGCTTTTGGCCATACAAAATGAGAATGTATTCTCTGGTAAGAATTCGCTCTCAATCGCTGCAGCCATTCTTTACATAACATGTAGAAAACATAAACAAAAAATATCGCAGGCAAAAATCGCTTCGGCAGCTAATATTAACATAATGACGCTAAGAAAAAGACTTTCAGAAGTCAGAAATGTAGTTGTGAATGCATCATTTCTCAATTAATGCCCTCTTTTTTAACTTTAATCTTTTTTTGAACAATTACAACAAATAGTATTCATAATAGAATTTGGTCTTTTGCTAATAGTTTGTTGTGATTTGTTTTGTCTACTAAAATTTCATTCAAACATACTAACCACGAATATCATTTTTGTTTGACTATTGATAAAATACTAGAACAAAAATGATTCGTTTAAATAATTTTCAAGATATCCATAAGAAGGATTGACATTAAAGGAAGACGCAATAAATTTACACCGATTACTTAGAGGTAAAATAGAGATCTCAAGCAGGATATCTTCAGATAATATTTTTGAAAATTCAAAAGAAGGCCGTGGAACTTTAAGTTCAATCTATACTCCGGGTGTCGCATATGTTTCAAATGAAATCCAAAAGAATAAAGAATTGGCATACGACTACACCTCAAAATGGAATAATATAGCGATAGTGTGTGATGGAACTAGAGTCTTAGGACTCGGCGATATTGGTCCAGAAGGAGCACTACCCGTAATGGAGGGAAAAGCAGTCTTATTTAAGACTCTTGGTAATGTAAATGCATTTCCACTTTGTATTTCTATAAAGGATAAAGAAGAAATTATCAAATTTGTCAAAGCTATTGAACCTTCATTTGGTGCAATAAATATAGAGGATATTGAATCTCCCAAGGTTCTAGAAATAGTAGAAAGACTTCAAAAGGAAATGTCAATCCCAATTTTTCATGATGATAGACATGGTACAGCAGTCATTACTCTTGCAGCTTTAATAAATGCATTACGAATAGTACAAAAGAACTCGAAGAACGTTAAAGTCGTGATTGCAGGTGCAGGGTCTGCAGGGTACGGCATCTTTAAGATTTTATCGAGGGCAGGTTTTGAAGAGATAATAGTAATAGACAAGAAAGGAGCCATTTACGATGGAAGAGATAACAATGATAATAACGAAAAATTAAGAAATCTAGAATCAAACAAACAAAATGATCCAAAGCTCGATAGTAGTATTATCTTGAATTCATTTAAGAGAGAAATAGCTTTAAACTCCAATCCAAACAAGATAGTAGGCAATCTAGAAACAGCAATCAAAGAATCAGACATCTTTATTGGAACATCAGGGATTGGAAATCTCATGAGTTCACAAATGGTAAAATCGATGAAAAGAGATCCAATTGTTTTTGCATTGAGCAATCCTACACCAGAAATTTTACCCGACGAAGCAAAAGGTGCAGGAGCTAGAATTATGGCAACTGGTAGATCGGATTTTCCAAATCAAATTAATAACGCGGTAGTTTTCCCCTCAATATTTAGAGCATTATTAGATCTAAGAATAAGAAATTTGGATGAAAACATATTGATATCTGTATCCAAATCTATAGCAGACCTAGTTGACATTAAGCATTTAAACGAAGAATTCATCATTCCTAAAATAAACGATCCGAGGATACTACCGGTAGTTACAAATTCCTTAAAGGAATATATCTTGAATCAAAATCCAAGATGATTAGAACACAATACAAAAATATGATCGTGATTTATCATGAAATGGCGTACTTAGATCCATCTTAAGATCAAATTTATCAAACCGATATTTTAGTTGCCAGCAGTCATATATCACATATGATTATAAAATTTCATTAAATTGGGAAACATCCAAAAATCCTAATTTGACGATCCCTGAGAATGCATCAGACCATTTAATATCTATATGAAGAGAAAGAAGAAGAAGAAGAAATGAAATATACAGTTTTAGTCACTAGTGGTAACAAAAACAAAAATGTGGTAATCTTATTAAGAGTTTAGTTTATCATCACTAATCATAGTAGTGAACAAGGATTATGAAAAGAGACGACATTGAAAAATCTCAAAACGAAATCACAGATAAGAAAAATAATAATCCTGATGGTTTGAATTTCAACATAGATAAAACAGTTATCCTGATTACCGGTGCGAGCGGGTTTATAGGAAGCAGACTGTTGAATGAATTGATTGAAAATAAAGAACAGAAAGATGTTAAATATTTTATACGAGGTTTATCTAGACATAAAAATCAATTTGATATTGAAAAATTAAGGAATTCTCAAGTTTCAGTTGAAATTATGGAAGGCGATTTAAGTGATTATGATGATTGTGTAAAGGCATTATCAGATGTTGATATAGCTTATTATCTTGTTCATTCAATGGAAGGGTCATCCAGAAATTGGAAAAAATTCTCAGAAAGAGAAAAAATTACCGCCGAAAATTTTATGAACGCGGCAAATCAATGTAATGTAAAAAGGATCATCTATCTGGGTGGATTAACCTACGGTAAAGATGATGACCTATCTCAACACATGCAAAGTAGGAAACAAGTAGGAGACATATTGAAGAAATCGAAATCAAAGGTAACAATTTTCCGTGCAGCAGTAATTTTAGGTAGCGGCGGAGGATCATTTGAAATGTTAAGATATTTGGTGGAAAGATTGCCTTTAATGGTATGTCCTAAATGGGTATTGACAAAGTGTCAACCAATATTCATAGGAGATGTTATAACATATCTTTCTAAATCTATCGAGATAAAAGAAACAGAAGGTAGGACCTTCGATATAGGGGGTCCAGATATACTTTCGTATTTAGACATGATGAAGATTTACGCCAAAATTCTTGACAAATCTATCAAGATACTAATAATTCCTTTTTTGACTCCAAGATTGTCTTCATACTGGGTAGATTTGGTAACGCCCATAAGAGCATCACTAGCAAGGCCTCTGATAGACAGTCTAAAGCACGAATCAACAGTAAGAGACGATTCAATTCTCAGAATTATTCCTACTGAATTAAAGCCATTTAAAGAATCATTAGAATTCTGCATGAAGGAAGAGAAAAAGTACAAGAAAAAGGGTAGAAGAAATTTGAAGAAAGAAAGAACATCTCTGTCAATAAACTACAAGATTCTTCTAATTTCTTTATTATTACTACTAGTAATAGGAACTACCTACTATTTTCTAGATGATAGAAAGACTTTCTTGGGACCCTTCTGGCTATCTATCGCAATCGTTTGGTATATTCTAATTCTAACAGCCATATACTTTGTACACTTTTGGAGCCAGGCTTGGTGCTTTGATTGCTGGAATACTCGCTTGGGGAACTTTATTCTTCTGGATCTTGGATAATGCGTATATTGTATTTGGACATCCAATAATAGCACAAAAGCCAGGAGCAGATGAAACATGGAGAGACATGATTGGAATAATAATTGCAATCTTTACTATCTTATCATCCCACAATATCTTTCACAAGATTAGACTACACAGTTAATTTCATTTTCCCCAAACTTAATCCGAACGAAGGTTTTAGAATCAATGATATCATGATTTATTCTGAATTGACATCTCAATAATAATCATCCATGAGTATACGAGTTAGCACTAGTTACAATGCTTTAGCACTATGTTAATATCTTTGTATTAACACACAAGAATATGGTTTTCATACGAGTAAAAAAAGTAAAAGGCTTTGATTATTATTATTTGGTAAAGAGCCAATGGGATTCGAAGAGAAAGATATCCATGCAACATACAATAAAATATTTGGGAAAGGCTACTGATGTAACAATTGATAGTATTCCTCCAGAATATAAGAATAATCCAAGAATCTTATCTCTGTTAGCATCAGTTACTCAAGAACATGAAAACAAAGTGGTCGTAATAACAGCTTTGAAAAAAAGGGTTTTTGATGCATTAAAGAATGGTGATATTGAAAAGATAGCAGATGTTGCAGGAAAATACAAAGAACAGGCAAGCTTAGCTGAATTTTATGACGATATTCTAAGACCCGTTCTATATGATGTTGGGTATCTCTGGCAAGAAAATAAATTAGATATTGGAATGGAACATGTCTGTAGCAACACGGCAAACAAAACAATTCACATGATCACAGATTCAATCAAGCCTAACGATAAAATGGAGAATATTATCATATGTACTCCTGATGGAGAACTTCACAATATAGCCTGCAACATCATAGAATCCTTACTATTTGAAAAAGGGTTTCGAGTTATTAACGTATCACCATCAATTCCCACTGATTCAATGATTAACTATATTGATGAAACTAAACCATTTATGATACTTATTTCAGTTACCCTTAAAGATAACATAGGTTCGGCAGTAAGGCTCATAAAAAAGATCAGTACAATATTTAATATTCCTATCTTGGTTGGAGGACTAGCCATAAATCATAGTAGCGATATTGAAAGAAAAAATATAGAAGCTATTAGTCCTCATGTTAGAATAATTGTAAACTCTCCATTAACTGCAATCGTAAAAACCATTAAAGGTATAGCCAAGAGTAATAACACAAGAAATATTAAGAATTTTGAGCAAGAGTTGGTAGTTTAACTAAAAAACACTCCTTCAGTAAGACACTGATGGGACAATAGATTGAAAAGTAGATCAAATTGATGAAAAATTAACCACTCAACATTTCTTTATTTATAGAGACCAATGATCATAATAATCATGTATATAATTTGTATAAAACGTTTTTAGATACATACACGGATTATTAGTACAGGAATCTGTATTTCAGGATCTTTCTCTTATTACCCGTAAAGGATACTTTGCTTGTTCTTAGTTGCAAAATATTAGAAATTGTCGCCAAAATTTTTCATATTGGAATCTACCTGGTCTTGAGGATTTGCAGTCCCTTTCTTTTTATGTTCACTCTTATGAACCCTAGCGTCCATCTCTTTTTCATGTTCTTCACGTACATGATGTAATCTATCCTTTTCGTGAATGAATTCTTTCCCACATTTATGGCATTTTAAGATCAACTTATGATGTACTGTTTTATAATGATTCATCAGATCTTCCTCAGAACTAAACTTTTCCCCATCAACTTCGCAAGAATATTTATTATGAAAGAAATCCACACATCTTCTAGTCATAAGATATTATTAAGTTCTTTTATTGTGTATTTGTGGCAGCATATCTACAATAAGAAAAAATCATTATCAATGGTATTTCAATTTATGAGATTAAATCTCTGTTATAATAGTAGATTTGTCAAATTCATGAAATGAGAATAAAAAGGGTTTGTGGATAAAGTCAAGTATCATATCAGACTAAGAATTCACAATATTCTAAAATATTACATGAATAGATAAAGGATCAGCTTATCAGGTTAATTATCCAATCATACATAGGAATATTGGCAACAGCTATGAATGACATTCTAGAGTTTACAGAAAGATTAGTATTTAATTCCTTTCCAGAAGTATCAAAAATTAATCCTCCTGCTTCTTTAGCTATTAGATAACAGGCGGCCATATCTATTGCCCTTATCTTGTCTCGGATATCAATATATGCATCTATAGAACCACGTGCAAAATAGCACAATTCTAATGCATTTGCACCCAGGTGCCTAACGTGACTAATTGACGAAACCAATTTTGAAATGGATAAAAAATGGTCTTCCGATAGTCCAGAAATATTCAATCCAATCACCATTTCTTTTATAGAAAGTGAAGGCTCCTTCGCAGTATGGATTTTTTTTTCATTCAAAAATGAGCCGGTGGACAGGGATGCATGGTATAAATCTCCAGATACTAGATTAAATACCACAGCATCAGTAACAGATTTTAAATTAGTATCAGGAGAATAAGCAAGTGAACAGCAGTAAAATGGCAATCCACAATTAGCGTTGGTTGTACCGTCAACTCCATCCATAACAACTAGTCCACTATCTTTGCCTTCTATAAACCCGCATTCTTCTCCCACCACATCAGGATTAAAAGAATTCTTCTTTAGAATCTCAAAAACAGATTTTTCGGCAAGTAGATCAATTTTAGTGGATACATCACCGCCTGCACCGATTCCAAACTTTTCTTGTCCCTCAACGGTTCCAATCAAATCATGGGTATTCTTATAAACATTAATAGCACATTCTTTTAATATATCTAAGATCGGCACATTGAATCACAATGATCTTATTTTAACAAGCAAATAAAAACTATGAAATCAAGATTCAGGGTGAAGACAACAAACCTAGAAAATTAGATACAAGAATATATACTTGATCAAGACTTGAAATTAAATGTTATTTAATCACATGGCTATGAAATATTCTTAGCATCGATAACTATATTGTACAATATACATCAAATTAGAAGAAAATTGTAAATTTCATCTATCAAATGATTGAGGCTATGAACAGCTTAGCCTCATAGGTCATCAGTTTTGTCTAAAGATTATATTAATTAGGACCTTATGACAAATAATAAAAACTCCAATCTCTTAACTACTGTATAAATGCGCAGAGAGGTAAATAAATTACAGAATGATTTGACGACTACCACGATTACAAATGAGGAGCTTTTAGGTGTGGTCATAGGCGTAACTAAACCAGGATACATTACTTTTGAAGGTAAAGAGCCTGTGGGCTTAGGAGAATACATCACAATAACAGAAGATCTTCAAAAAAGGATTCTTGGTGTAGTGGAATCATGTTCTATTAAGAGCGATGCGCTAGATGAGATTTCTAACTTTGAAGAAGCTCTAGAGAGTAAGGTCGTAGCTGAAATAAACAAGAGAGATAAGAGCTTTAAGGTTAATGTAAAAATTCTCGGCATGCTTGACTTGTTAAAAAAATCAAAGGCCATCTTACCGGAAATACCACCACTGCCAGGAACCGAGGTATATAGAGCAAAAAAAGATGATCTAAAGGACATTTTTGATTCCGAGGATGAATCATGGCTAAAGATCGGTATCTCTTAAGAAATGCAAACGTGAATGTCAGAGTCAACATCAATAGACTTACAACTAGACACCTAGGAATTTTGGCAATGACAGGTATGGGAAAAAGTAATTTAGTCAGTGTCATTGCAAAATCGATAGCAAAAATTCCGGGCACTATGGTGATCTTTGACTATCACGATGAATATCGCTTTCTACAGGGAGAGAACATAAATTTTGTACAAGCTCAGATAAACCCAAGATTATTAACATCCGATAAGTTTGGAGAAGTCATAGAAATAAGAGAAAACGCAGACATTCAAAACACAATATTACTAAAGGCCTATGATAACGATGATCTGAAAAAGAAAATAGGGGACGACTTTTGGGAGGAATTAGAGAAAAATGTAAAAGACATAGGTTTTAGGGAAAAGAGATTTGCAAGTTCTGCAGACAGAGTATTAGACAAGATCAAGGAAGCTAGGAGAAGATTTGATAGCATTTTGATTCCAAATGCATCAGATCCTGTTTCTCAAATCAGAGAAGGTTGTATAAATATAATAAATCTAATAGAATTTACTGAGAAACAAGCTAATGTAGCGATATCGTTTTATCTCGAATCAATCCTGTATCAAAGAAAGCTCTCAAAGAGTCTGAGCTTTAAATCAAATTACGGAAGCACTGACCAAATATTATTTCATAGTCCTGTTATTGTGGTAATTGAAGAAGCCCATGTATTCATGCCTAAGAATGAGCATACCGATACCAAGTATATTGCTTCGAAGGTTGCAAGAGAAGGAAGAAAATTTGGGGTAGGACTAATAATAGTATCTCAACGACCACGAACTTTGGACCCAAATGTATTGAGTCAAATGGGTTCCTTAGCAATAATGAAGTTGGTTCAACAAGAAGACCAATCACAAATTGAATCATCTAGTGAATCAATAAACGGTAAGATTATTGAACAATTGCCATCTCTTAACCCCGGAGAAGCGTTGTTAGTAGGACAGTGGGTAAATTTACCTTCATTTATAAGAATTGACGAAATAGTTGAAAGAACAATGGGAAAGGATCCAGAACCAGTAAACGAGTGGAAAAACAACAAAGAGAAAAAAGATATGTCAATCGAGGACAGTCAGATGTATATCAGAGAAGATTACATAGAAGAGGAATACATAGAATAATATGATAGAGTTAAATACATAAATTTGTTAGGCTCTATTCCCTATCTATAATAATGAACATCGCCATGATTACCAAAACTAGGGAAAGGATAGATTTAAAGCTATATGATGATAATCTAAAAAATTTGACTAACGAGATTTTTGAGGATATATATACATTGAATTTTTTCTTACAAACTATCCCAAAAACTTTTGGTCAAGACAAGACGCTTTTGATTTTTAACGATTTGGAAAGAACAAACAGCGTTTTGGACCTACCAGATAAAGATGCAAATCCAGAAGGTTATGGCCACAATGTAAAACTTTTACTGGCCAAGGATGAAAATTCCTATTTTATAGAAGAATAGGCAACTCTTTTACTTGACAAAGGATCATAATGAATGAGAGAATGCTAAAGTCATTTATTTTCTACGTTTCAGGATTATTATATTTAAAACATTTTCTTGCTATTGAAACCTTGCTTATAGAGTGACATATCGGACATTCAGCCCAGTTTTTTCCTCCAGAGTATCTCCAATAATAATTACACTTTTGGTACATACATTGAATCCAAAATGTTTTTTTTGGACCCTTCAACCAGTTTTCTTGCAATGGTTTACGAGTTCTTCGTGCCGCTCTAGGCAAACGAGATAATTTCATGGTGTTTACGACATCTACTATATTTGTTCATGATCTATTAATCTTTTCTATACATGTGATCTTGGAGTTTCAATATTGCAAATGCGAATGAGTTCATACATACGCTAACGAATTTTTAGACAACACTCACACTGGAACCCTTCTCAGTCATCTTGAATTTATACACTTGTTCAACCTCAGAATTTTCAAATATCTCTTCATCATGAGTAATAATTATCATTTGGGACAACGGACTCATACCTTTGCTAAAGACGTCTGAAATAATTTTTACAAACGATCGACGTCTTTCCTCATCCAAATTGGTCGTAGGTTCATCTAAAACTATGAAATCAATTTTTGATGAACCCATCAAGAATGCAATCCCCATCCTAATAGCCAGTGATACAGCGACTTTCTCGCCTCCGCTCAATGATACAGTATCAATTTCTCCTCGCTTTCCATAACAAAGTACCTTTATTTCTCGTGGTTTTTCAACTAATGTAATTTTTGAAAGTCCAACGTTGAAAATGTTGATGTATTCAGAGGCTTTAGCAGAAATCAAGTTTAATGCTCGTGTCCTTAAACTTGAACTCACGATACCATCTCTGTTAAAGACCGTGGAGCGAATATTTTCAAGATCTGAAATAAATTTTGCGGCAGACGATAACTCTATAATCAATGTTTGAAATTCCGAATTTTCTCTTTGAATGTCTACGATTGTTTTTTCCAATATCGCTTTTTGATTGTGAATACTGACCATTTCCACTGAAAGCTTGCTTTTGGTTAATTTTTTTTGTTGATAAGAATTTAAATCAACCTCGATTACATCATTTCTCATATTTTGAATAATATCAATCAAGTTTGCAGAATATTCATCTAATTTGTATGCGGATAGATTGATATTTATTAAAGTATCCAATTGTAGTTTGGCTAGGCTCTGGTGATCTTTTTTTAGATTCTCTAGTTTATGCTCCAAGGTATCGGTACTACCATCAATATCAAAATCATAATTTAATAGAGTACGCTCTGCAGATATTATATTTTTCTCCTTCCTCTTGAATTCCATCTCCTCTTTGTTTAGTTTGGAAATTTCAGAGAGTATAGACTGTTTCTCTTTAATCTTTTTGTTGAGTTCAAAATTAATATGAGAAATATCAAACATTTGGTTAAGCGACATGATTTCAGAGTTACAAACAGGACATTTGCCATCTTTAATTTGGATTTTTTGAGCACATTCTGTAAATCCTCTTAACTTTCCTATCTCCCCCTCTACTTTGATAACTCTACTGTTTAATTCATCTAATTCGGAATTGACCATCTGAATAGTGATATAGACTTCGTCTTTGTCCCTCAAAAATCTAACAGCACTTTTTATGTCCACAATCATTCTTTGTGATCTATCAATTTCTGTTTTCAAAGAATTTGATCGTTCTCGGAAATATTTTAATAAAGTATTTTCTAAAGATCTGATCTCAGAAAGTTTAGCTATTTTTGGCTCAAGAATTTCGATTTGTTTTTCCAATTCATTTAATGTTTCTGTTTTTTGAGATAATTGTACGAGGACGGTATTTAACGTTTGTTTTGATTGCAAGAGTCTAGATTCATTATCTTTAGTTTTCTTAATGAGAATGTTTATTTGATTATCGTCATAACCTTGGGTTTTTTCTCGTAGTATTTTTCTAAATTCTTCAATAACAGTATGCATATTATTGAAAGATTTATCCAATCTATCTAATCCAATCATGTTATTTAGTAATTCTTTAAATTCCCTAGGTTGTGAATCTATTATTTTACTAATTTCACCTTGTTGAATAATGCCAGCTATTTGCAATTTAGTATAGTTAATCCCCATTATAGACTCCGTTTCATGGATTACTGATTCACCAAGTTGCTTTCGTTCACCAGAGATCATTGGTCTGTAGATGGATTTGTTATTTTGATCCATCTCCAAATTATTGTTGCCACTTTTAATCACCTGTTCTAATTTAACCGAAGTCAATCGGCCTTGGCTATCTATTTGTCTTTTGATCCTATAATTTGTGGACCCAATAGAGAATTCTAAAATAACATACGATCCCGTTTCATTATTAACATATCCACCCATTCCTCTTGTTAGCAAATTCTTGTTAGATTTGCGAGTGTGTTCATCGAATAGGGCAAAAGTTATAGAATCGATAATACTGGATTTACCTGAACCGTTGTGCCCCACAAAAACTGTAATGCCAGGATGAAACTCAAGAATAGTATCGGTGTGTGACAAAAAGTTGTTTAAAACAATCCTTTTTATCAATCTTAATCACCTTTCCCATCTATGTTTGATTCATTCAAATTTTGATAGGTTGATTTGTTATTTTCAAAAAACTTCCAAACGTAATTGGCAATTTGATTATTTTTACCTTTATCAAAATTGTTATTATCGTTGGGGTCATCCGGATTATGAAACATATTGATTAAGTCTAATGATAGATGAGTCAAAGGTTCAGAATGGAGAGATTTTAGAATTAATGAAGACATCTCTTTATCCATGTCAAAATCTCCAGATCTATCATAAGAAAATCCAGTGGCGGAATCTTCGTCTAAAATACTCCAGTTATAATATAAAAATGAAGCCCCTAATTGTAATAATTGTCTAGATAAGATTTTGGGATCTATATCTGCTCCACCTATTTTTAGATCAATAACAGGCTTCTTTGAGTATTGAGTAGATTCTTGTACGATATTACCCAGTTTAGTATCCAATTCGGGATATTCTATTTGGTATTCAAATTGATGTCGTCTCTTTTCTAGCTTTATCCAATGAGTATTAACGTTTGCAGAGACTTCCGAAAGATCTACTAACAGAAATCCCTTCTCCACGTCTGAAATGGCTTCGTTATGTCCTAGATCAATGGAACCAGGATAAGCCACCATACCTTCGTTTAGAGTAGGAAATCTTTTCTCAATGTGGTCATGATAGTGACCCATAGCATAATAATCAAATCCGACTGGTAAATCATTAGAAAAAATTTCGCCTGCAAATTTGTTAAAATCATAGAGGCCTTGATGAAGAACAAGTATTTTTTTTAACCAATGATTTTGGACTGAATGTTTTTGGATGTCATTTTTCATGGTAGACTCTAATTTTCTAAATGGTCTAATCAAACCGTTATCAATGTTGGAACGACGTTCCTTATTGAATCCATAAATTAGTAGATTTTCAATTTGAACCGGTGATTCGGGTTTGAGTCTTCTTGCTAATCCCAAATTATGAAATAGGTATGGCAGAGGTACATCATTGGACCTACTTATGTCATGCTCACCTAATACAAAAAATACTGGAATTGATTTTTCTTTTAGTTTTTTTAATTCTCGGGCAAGCCTAATAATGGCCGCACCATTTGGTTTAGGATTATGAAATATATCACCCGCTAAAATGATAGCTTTTACGTGCTCACTAATGGATTTTTCAACGGCCTCTCCAAATACTTCGTAAAGATCTTCTTCTCGTTCTTGGAGATTGAATTGAGCATAGCCCAAATGAATATCGGAAATATGAGATATAAGCAACTATGGTTCAAAAGATCAATGCCATATTTTATTTATTAATTGAAATCATTCTTAAAAAAATGCATCTTAACTTAACCGCCACCTGCTCCACCTCCCAATGTACCCCATTGAACTTCTTGATAATTATCAATTAACTCATTTAACAAATCATTGATATCCTTATCTTGTTGTTTTGAAGAAATATACTCGCTTAGCAGTGATTGGAGTCTCTTATAAGTAATGTCATCTATTTGTAGATTTCTCATTTCTACCTAGACTATCATGAGAATTTAATTATAGATATAGATTTGCACCTGTGTTCAAAGAAAGATTTAACAGTAATACGATTTACCTTAAAATCATAAATAATGTCGATTAATTATCCTACGGAGATTTTTTCGAACACACTTGGAAGAAAGTTTCTCCTAAATATACTAAGATTTGATAACGGTTATTTTATTTCAATATCAGAGAATGAATCAAAGCTTGGATCTATATCGGTATCTTTAGCTGTGACAAACAAATCAAATACGGCCAGAGTGATTCAAGACAAGAATGATCAATTATTCATTGACACCCTTTCTACCAGAATTTCCTTGATGAAAAATGGAATCTGCATAATATCAATGTTCACAAAAAATAAATTACATTTAGATGACATGAAAGTAATTAATGAAAAGATCCTTTCGGCAATAGAGGAGAAGTAAATGGTAAAAAAAGAACAAAACAACAAGGATCGAAAGGTTATTTTGAAGAACAACAATTCTAGTAACTCTTCAAAGTCCAAACAAAAGAATGTTGAAAATAACATCAGAAAAGATGACTCAGAATTAAAGCATGAATATGATTTAAGAAGCTTTTTATCAAACCTCGAGAAAAGAGGCGAATTAATAACAATACACAAGAAAGTAAAAAAGAAGTTTGAACTTGCTGCAATAATAAGTAAATTCGATAAGAAAGAGGCGGTAATGTTTACCAACGTCGACGAATCTAAATTCAAAGTTGTTTCAAATATCTTGGGAACTAGGGAACGCTTTTTTTATGGGATTGAGTCTTCAACCCCAACTAGCAAAATCGATTTATCTAACTTAGGAAACATTGGATCAGAATATTATCCAAAAGAATTTTCAAATGATGCACTATTTAATAATAATAGTACTAGAAATCTTTATGATCTTCCAATCATAAGTCATTTTGAAAAAGATGCGGGCCCATTTATCACCTCATCTACAGTATATGTAAAAGACCAAGAGAATGGAAATCAAAATTCTTCAGTTCACAGAATGTTACTGCTTAATAATAGCCAAATGGTAATAAGAATGGTAGAGGGCAGGCATCTTCATAAATGCTTCGTTTACGCTAAAGAGCATAAAGAAGATTTGAAAATTAATGTTGTAGTTGGAGTGCATCCAGCTCTAAATATTGCAGCAGCATATCAAGCAGCATATGGAATTGATGAAATTGCAATTGCAAATTATCTCTTGAATGGAAATCTAAAGCTTGCAAAGAATGATTATTCTGATTTAATGATACCAAAGCACAGCGAAATAGTAATAGAAGGCAAGATACTTCATGACGAAGTATCCGAAGAATGGATGGTCGAGATGCTGAGGACATATGACTTTAAACGAAAACAACCAGTTTTTGAAATTAATAAAATTTGGTACAGGGATAATCCCATATATTATGATATATTGCCTGGATACACAGAACACAGGTTATTAATGGGATTGCCCATCGAAGCCAAAATTTTTAGTTACGTTAAGAATACTGTTCCCTCTACTAGAACTGGTACACTTATCCGATGGAGGGAGTAACTGGTTAACCGCAATCGTACAAATTAAGAAGAGACTAGAGGGTGAACCAAAAAATGCAATTTTAACTGCATTTGCAGCACACCCGTCTCTTAAGACTGCAATTATAGTTGATGAAGATATTAATCCCTGGAATCCTGTAGAAGTTGATTATGCCGTTTCAACTAGAACCCAAGCGGATAAAGATTTTCTAATAATAACAAATGCAAAGGGTTCAAGTTTAGATCCCTCCAGTGATCAAACCAATCTATTAACTACAAAATTGGGAATAGACGCTACGATTTCTCTTCTCAAAGATAAAGAGAGATTTGAGATTGCTAAAATACCTGGTGCGGATAATATCGATATCAAAAAGTATGTATAAAAAGAAAAAGATAGTTACATAAAATCATGAAGTTCTAAATCTGTGTATTCTTAGACAGAAATCTTTTGGCAGAGATTAATTCAAAAGGATCAGAAGTACTCTAAATTAAGCAAGAATGAAAAAGAAATTTAGAAAATCTGCATTATAAGAACAGATAGAATCGCACCATACAATAAGTGGCCAATTAAACTTGTGATGGACGGACCAAGTCCTAATGGATGTTTAAATGGATCAATTCCGGTTATGGGTTTGTGAATTGGCAGTAGCGTTAGAACCCATAAAACTAGACCATATATGATGCCTACGAAAAACACCATAGTGCTTAAGAATGGAACCAAAGTCAGTAAAAAATAAAATCCAATTCCCCCCAATCCGCCATTTACAAAATGAAGAAAAAAAAGTCCAGGAAAATTAATCTGCGTTCCATCAGTTCTAAAAAATTTGCTATATAACACCTGATTTTCATGCCATTCAAGAACCCCTTCTAGTCCCCACTTTCTCCAAAAAGGAAATTCGAAAATAGACATCATCAGTGTAGAAAATAATCCAGCCAGTAAACTTAAAAACATGGAATAATATTCCACCATGCGGTTATACCCAGGTTATATGGAATATAATGTATTATCTGAATTGCAAATTAGTTGGCATTAGATAGAAAACAGAGGATTCTAGGAAACAAGTAGACTCCGGTAATTATCATTTTAGCATTGTAAGACATATGGTCTGAATATTATATTGAACCTCAAGCCAAAATATCAAGAGGTCTTATGTTAATATGCATCGGCAAAGAGAACCTGCCTTTATCAATCAGCCAGCCCATCTCATCTCATCTCATCTTATCTTATCTCACCAAAACAAATCATGGAGAAATGTTTGATATTCCATCGGAATCAAACGCACCTACAAAAATCACATGTCTTTGTTTGACAAGTCTCTACAAATTATCACCTATATGGTATTTACAGCAGAAATGATTCACAATCAGAACTTTAATACATCTATGGGCTTTCAAATATACAAATTATTGATTGCTTGCGGGCTTTATAGAAGGATTGAATCCATATAACCTTAGCAAAATCAAGTTTTAACCAATCAAGTATCAACTAAAGTAATATCAAAAACAATAGCAGAAGCAAAAAACTGTATCATAGGTGAACAAATATGAGAGTAATATAGAAGAATAAATACTAGGAAATTAATAGTTTAGTATGAACCGCCTGATAGTCGAATCCTACACCAACTCGACAATAAACACAATTTTAGATGACATATCTAAAAAGTATCAAATCGATACATCCAAAGAGCAGCTTGATGAGGATATTCCGATTAATGAAATTAAATTCAAATATAGAACTTATTCTGAAGTGGTTAAAATGCTCTACAAGAGTGCAGGCGTAGTCAACGCAATTTAGGTTCTAACTTTCATTAGTTTTATATGACCAGTAGTACAGGCTTCTGAACCTTCTTCATGTTCGTGCAAAAGCTTTTTTGCATTTTCCTCAGGTAATTTTTCTGTTGAAATATAACCACATTTTTCACAAATAACAATATAGCTCCAGCCAACCAAATAGATTTCATTGTAGTTATTAGCCTTCGATATTTATCTATATGTGCAAATTACCAGATAAGAATCTGGATGATTACCACATTCATGATTTGAAAAAGAAAATACAATTTAAACCAAAAGAATAGGGATTAAAAATTTTGGAAATCTTTGTAAATCAGAATTCATTTTTTTGAACTGGATAATAAATAATGACCTTTTGATTGAAAATGATAGAGGGAATAGAATTACAAAAGACAGTGGTTTCAATTTAATCGAGTTTTGAATCAATAGATGATAAAATCTTAAATAGAGATTTGAGTCTGCTATGTGTAATGAGTTGCAAAGATAGTTTTATTCGATATCCCCTACTTATTGTCACAATAATTATAGGAACAGGGATAGTATTGATATTTCAAAATTCAACTGTAATAGAAGCAGATGCGACAACCTTAACACAAGATAATTCAAACATCACCACTTCCACTTCCACTTCCACTTCACTCTACCAACGGGACGGCCACTACATCTACTTTGAATAATACATTCCATCATGATTCTGTCCGGGAAATTAATAAACTAACATCGGCATTTGGATTACCATTTTATGAACTAACGGATGCCAAAGATACAGGTAAAGAAGTACTGAAATATTGATCCGCAACAAACCAAGGACTCTTACATAGCTCAGGGCAATATGAAAGGAATAGGCAATGTTACTGAATATGGTACATATATATCAACTTATTCATCACCTGAAATTAGCAGCATTGGTAAAGGGATGATAGTTCAAAATGATAATGTAGCAACATTTACTGCTGAGGATACTGGGAAATATGACAGCGACGGGAATTTACTATTGAAAGGAACTATGTTCTTCCAATCGGATGATAAGAAAATGGAAAACATTGATGGAAAGGTAGGGCTTTATCTTTACTGGAAAGATACTAACGGTACCGACTGGACAAAAACATGGTTATGGAAATAGACAAAGTTACTGACAAGATATTTGAGTTTATAGAAAGATGGAGTCTAAAGACAACTAATACAATTTTTTTATTTCTAGTTAATAAAACCAATCGATTTCTTTTAGATTATCTTAATTAGTAGGTTTGGTGATCTAAATAATTATGTGATAAACTATGAATGCAAAAATGGGTTCTCGTTTAATAATTTCAAATCTCTTTATGAAATAATGTCGAGGATGATCAAAGAGTTATTATCATCTTTTTAAAAACAAATTCTCAACAAGTTGTAATTTATCCTATTATACTATATTTATGATAATCAAAGTAATGCCATCTTGAGCTCGATATCAAAAATTGGGCAATCGTCTAGTAAAATTAGTAATATGATTTTTTGGTGGTAGGTGCTAGACATATTTTACATTTTACATTTTTGTGGATATCATATGAAATTAAGTTTCTGGAGCGGTGCTTTTCATCAGGATCAAAATTGTATAATGTATAAGTACATCACAAAATAGTGCATACGATTACACGAGAAACGCCCTGGTTATGTATATCTTTTTTTCTAAAGTTCATATGGAAAGCATAGACCTCGCAAAAATAATTCCTCGCAAAAAGACCCTGCAAGCATTATCAATGATAATGTTACTTTCTTTTTCATCTGCAATTGTCTCGGGTTTCAACTTAGAAAATAGAATAACCATGGCAAGTCAACAAACCCAAAAAACAAAAGAATTTACATTAATAGCAGAAGAAACAACCCTAAACATCTCTCCGAGCAAAAGAATTAATGCATGGACCTATAATGGTACCATTCCTGGTCCGACTATTCGTGTTACCGAAGGAGATAAAGTTGTTGTGCATTTCATAAACAATCTAAAGATATCATACACAGTTCACTTTCATGGTGGTCATAATGGAACGGTGGATGGAGTTTTTGAAATAGTTCCTCCAAATCAAACATTTACGTACGAGTTTATAACTACTCCGGCTGGTGCTTTGATGTATCATTGCCACGTCATGCCAGTGGTTGAACACGTAAGAATGGGGCTATACGGAGCATTTATTATGGATCCCAAAGTTCCTTTACCTCCAGCAAAGGAATTTTTGCTTGTATTTGGAGATTATGATTCGACCAATATACTCACCAATGATCCAGAAAGCACTGTTTTTCAATGGATATGAAAACATTCACTATGATAATCCCCTTCCAGTATATGAAAATGAAACAGCAAGAGTTTATTTAATAAATTTGGCTCAACTTCCCGCATACGGATATCATGTGCATGGAACGTTATTTAAGACGTGGATTTCTGGAATTCTTATGAATGATCCTATTTATACTCAAACTTGGGCTACTGCATCAGGTGATGCGGCGGTTTTTGAATTGAAATGGCCTTGGACTGGAAATTTTCTCTTTCATATGCATGGAATTCCTGAGGAACGAGGATCTATGGGATATTTCAATGTCTCCTTGCCAAATGAAAACATGGTAGACGGAAAAGATATAGCGATTACAAAGTCAGTCAGCATGATAGACTGGCAACAGAATCTGACAAAAACGCTGCAAAACGCTACTGCCATAACAAATCAAACAAAATAATTTTTCTTTTTATTAAGATGAAATTAACATAAGATTTATTCCATTACTGCAATAAATAGATATTATTCATAAAAGACATAAAACACAGGAGATCACTAATTTGACAATAGAAAGGAAGAGACAGACAGAGAGAGAAGAAAATGATAAAGGTATGATGTCGATAAGAATTATTCAAAATTGAAATTACCATTTATTATCCAATTACAATAGCAATAAATGGTATTGATTGTCATAATAAATAGCATGTCAAACAATATACTAATACTTTCTGAACGCTAATGATTTTTTCACGAATTTCTATTCCCTAAATTTTCATAAATAATATGCAGTTAGAGGTAGCATCGCTAAAAGAATGAGAAAAATTTTGTAGAATAATTAATAATTACTAAAACATTAGTATGCTATTAGTAAAATAATCACAAAAAAAAATAAAATATTGATCATCCTTTTGTAATAAGAAAGCTAGATAACTATTTGAAGCAAGTGGTAAATATCATATCTTTTCATTGGAAAACATGGGTAAATTAATTACTGGAATTCTTTCAGTTTTTATAGTAACAGGCATATTGGGTGTTTATATCCCAAATGCTTTGGCAACACTAGGCACACCATTGGAAATTTGTAGTGGAAATAGTGCAGCAGGCCAAGCAGGTAATAGTGCTGCTGAACAGGAAACAGAACTAGGACAGAGCGGTGACACAGGAGCACAATCTGTTTCGCCAGAATTTAATGCGTTAACAGGAAATAACCTTGGTGTTGAAGCACATCAAAATGGTGAATGCATACCAACTTTTGAACAACCACCCACCGATTCAACAGTACCAACTCCTCGAAATTAAAGAGATAGATTAAGGCACAAAGCCAACTCATTTAATAAATGCGCCCAATCTTCTTTTTTTCTTTTTTTGTATCAATTACTAAATCAATTCTAAAGAATATAGTTGGATATTCATAACTTGCCAACATACCAATAATGGGATTAAAGATCTCAATTATTCTAACACAACATGTTTTAAAAGATGTGAAAGAGATATGTGAACAATGATAAATATTTGGAAAAAAATATTTGATGAAATAGATGTTCCAACCAATAGCAGAATAATTTCAGAGGATAAAGATAAATCAATAATCGAAAGAGAAAGCAGCTGGACAGGCAACATTAAAGGAATAGATTCGTTTCCAAATGGTACTGTAGAGGGTCATGGGCGTTCAGTTATTTTTGAAAATGGTGTCTCCATATCCAACTGGCAAGGTATTTTGACCATAGAAAACGGGCAAGAAATATCCTTTGTTGGAAAAGATACAAGCAAGAATGGCAAATACTATGTACTAAGAACGTACTTTACTCACAATGAAGAGCTAAAAGATCTTGACGGCATGGTTTGTTTCTTAGACGGAGTATTTGATTCCAAAAACAAATCATATACTTGTAGTGGATACAGATTAATCTAGAAATGCACCTGAGTTGCAGCTTCACTCGTGTGATGACGACAGCAGGTATTCTATATTATTATCTAGATCAATAAATAATCTCAAGGTAAGCAAGTGTTTGACAAATTAATGCTCAAATAATGAACGTTTTTTTTCTGATTATTTGTCTTGACTTTTATCGTCTTTGCTATCTCAAGATCAAGAAATTATCATCGTATTAGCAATTCTAGACCGGTCTGAATCACATCATAATGTAAAATTAGGACAATTACATCCCTCAACCTTGCAAAAAGGTGGAGCATTGCCCATACCCATGGCTACATGAACGGATTTCGGATGGTTGCATACTTTACATGTTACAAAATCTTCAGGTCTACTAATGCTCATGTATATTGATTAGTTATTATTTTATAAAAAGCATAACTATTTCAGGTATAATCTACCAAGTCTATTAACCATAAATTGTGGTGCAGATCAATAAACCACAAAAAAAATATGGTTGTTCTTGTGTTCTCCTATCTATTTTCCTGGTATAGCCCGAACATGTTGCCCTCACTATCTAAATATATTTCATAATACCCCATATTCGGGATTTCTGTTTTTGGTACAATGATCTTACCTCCTGCCTGTTCAATTTTTTGCATATATTCCGCTATTGAATTAACAGTAATGTAATTAGTAACTTTGTGTTCCTGAGATTGTCTTTTCATCATTCCTCCACTCAATCCTTTGTTCCCATTCTCATCTTTTGTCTCAACAAACCAGTAATCTTTATCAGGGTTTTCAGGATTTCCCCACTTCTCCATTTCCCATCCAAATACCTCTTTATAGAATTTCCTTGCCCTTTCTACATCACCAGCAGGAAATTCAAAGTGTTGGATATTAGGCATTGTAGTCCTGTCTCATTTACCATCGACATTGTAATTTTCTTTTTATGTAATGAAGAATTGTTCAAGTAATTTTTACAAAATCAATACTATAAAAATTAGTATGGGATCAAAGGTATAGCAATTAGAATAATACAAATTCCCATGCATCATAACATTCCCCAACACCTACTCAAAGATCTTGAAGTTAGCTTTGTTCCAGATGGTTTATGTTCAAACCAATTCATTGAGCTTCCTTATTTATTTTAGTTTTTTACATAAAATACTAAAAGGGAATATACTATAGGACTAGTTTAAAAAAAATTTGCTCGATAAGTCGGGTAAATATCAAATTCCAAGATTAGATCCTCTCCTCAATCTTTTTATTCCGTTATGTTGTTTTCTTTCAGGAAAAAGGACCTTTAGGTGTCATCGCCGAACTTTTCAAACACCATCAAAAGGGTCTAGCTTGGATGATTCCTTATTGGAAATATTCTCTCAACAATATTTTATTGAGTTGAGTATACATTGTGAAAATTATATGACAAACGAAATTTTAAGATGTAAAGTATATGATACTCTATGGAAAATGTAAATCCTATTCCAACTGGATACGACAGAATAATTCCTCATATTTTTGTGCCTGATTCTGCAGCTGCCATCGAATTTTATACTAAAGTATTTGGTGCAGTTGAAGAGTACCGTCATTCGATTCCTGGAGATAAGAGTAAAGGAAATAAAGAAAAGATTGTTCATGCGGTGATAAACATAGGAAAGTCAAAAATCATGCTGGCTGATGAATTTCCAGAAATGTGTAATGAACACGTCAAGGTGGGCGAAAAAATAGGGGCACCTAGTACGATAGGAGGTAATTCAGTATTTCTTAACATGTATTTTGAGAATGTTGATGATATCTTTGAAAGAGCTAAAATGGAGGGAGCAACTGTGATTATGCCTTTAACGGACGCGTTTTGGGGAGATAGATATGGTCAATTTAAAGATCCATTTGGACATATTTGGGAAGTTGCCACGCACAAAAAAGATATGACAAACAAGGAATTAGAAAATGCAGCTAAAGAATTCTTTGAAAAAATGGGAAATATGAGCTAAGGAACATATTTTTTACCTCAGGCATAATAGCAACAATAACAACAATCCATCACAGACAATACGCATAAAGGATTATTTTAAACCAATCCTTTCTTGTCGCAAGTTTTAAACAAATATAACATTACGCTAAGAAAATGCTTGGGAAATAAAGCGAGATGACATTTCTCCCCTCAAATAGACAGAACAAGTAGTAAACGCAAGTACCATTGAGATAGAAATAATGATTTGCCAGTATGGAAAAAGTTAAAAAAGGAATTAGATCCAAAAGCTTTTTTTCTGATCTAATAATTATGCGGAGGCAGTAGTTACTGCAGGTTGACTATCAAAAAAGAGAGCCGACGAAGAAGATAAACATTCTCTCTCAGCACCATCGCCACTTTCAACTGCATTGACTTGTTGAATTGTAGAAGAAATATCGATTGTTCCCGGGGTTACTGCAACTATTGAGAACAATGCTACGGCTGCCAGAAGGCCAAGCCCCAAAATTTTTGGACTATTCATTATATAAATACACTCATGCCAATATTTAAAATTGATGGCAACTGAAATAGGGTCTCCGACCTACTTGGATGCTATAAATTTCTAAATAATTATTTTATCTGATAAATGATAAATGATAAGTGGTATTATGACTCTTTGAGTTTCCTCACATAAGCAATATTTATTACAAATTATGACACCAAACATACAAAGTCCAGGGTTCATTCTAGCTGTTTTAGTCGGGAAATGAAATCGGATAGTCTGAAGGGCATGGTTAGAATATCCTCCTCATCTATCATTGCAGACCTTAAGACATTCTTTGGTAAGTATTCCACCGGAGTTGTTGTAACCATAAGTATTCTTTGGGTAGGTTTTATATCGTGTATCTTTTTTGCTAGGTCAAGGCCACCTAAACCTTTTAGGTGAGTATCCAATACGACCACGTCGTACGGTCTACCCTTGTTTTCATTCTCAAGAAAAACTTCAAGGGCCACCTCACCATCAGCGACTGTAGCCGATTTTACTCCCAGAGTTTCCAGAAATGTCTTAAACAAGGATAGAATATCTGGTTCTGGTTCTGCAATTAAGATTTGGTCTGGTTCAAATTCTTTTGATAAGGAATTATTGGACTTACTATCTTCAACTTTGCTTGATGTTCTTTTGTATTCATTGGATAAGCTGGAATCTGCAACGGATGCAGCTGAACTATATGTTTTGTCTTTAAACCAAGTAATTTCAGCATAATCTTTATAAGGTTTGTCCACAGGTTTTTCAAATGGTTGTTCCTGTTCCCGTTGGATTTCAGATTCTTCAAAGTTCATAACCATTTCATTCACCTTAGACTACAAAGATATAATCAACATAGCTTAAATACATCGTTTTAAGCCAAATCATCTAATTTGTTCTGATAGCATACTGCCAAGGGTGAGGATTACTTTTATGGTGGCATTGAATACCCATACCCAAATTTTTGACATACTTCAATACATCATAATCTTTCAAACCACACTTAGACATAACATCAATCTTAAAATTGATAAAGCGAAATGAATAAGCATTTTAATACCTCAATTGAATAACACTAGCAAACTAATTTACCAAATCCTTCGGTGAAGATTAGTTATATGACTTTAAATGCCCAAAGTTTACACCAACTTGATGGGTTTGCAATCAAAAAAAATAATAATTTGATTTACTACCGCATTCATACAAGTGACCATTATTACAAAGACCTTATGAACTTAATTTCAGTCTTATTCTACACAAACAAACATGTGCTATGTTGCTCCAAACCTCAACTATCATGATAAAATTGATCAAAATATAATGCTTGAATCAACATGAAGATACATTTTCCATTCTAGACAGATATTTCCCAGTTGGATAGATACAGAAATAACCACAAAATAAGATAAATAATTATGTGTAGACCACCAAAATAATTTAGATCTGTGAATAAAGACTTAGAAATAACAAAAAGTATAATGACCCATATACATCTGATCTTAGGAAACGAACCTAAGAAAAATCATACATTTAATTCCATACAGGAGTTATATGATAAAATAGATGCGAGACTTGAACCCAATGATACAACCAAAGGGACAAGTTATCATAGAAAGGAACTATTATATACATTTGACAAAAACATTGAATGGATGAAAGTTAGAAAAATAATTATTTTTGATCACGATAAGAAAAGTGGCATTCTAGGTATTAAAATAGATAAAGAAAAGTTGGTGAAATACATTGTAGATCCTGAGACGCCTTTGATAGAAACAAATGAAGATAATGATAGACAAAATGGACAAAATATGGTATAGTCATAATCATTACAAATGCAATATCATGAATTTGTTGATGCTTTACACCACAAAATGTACTATCTTTTTGCAATGGTCAATAGGTAACCTAATCCTATACTATTGTCAAAGACATATGGATCTATTGCTTTCAAGAAATCATCTCTAAGTGAATCGGTTTCATAAGAATCACCACGTTTCTTTAATATTTGAATAGTATTAATCAATGGTCCATATTTTGTACTCATAAATTCCCAAAAGTGATTTGGACTAAGAATTGGGAAAAGTACCGTTCCTCGTTCAAATTGCACTTTTGTTACTTCATTTAATCTTTTTTCTATTACTTCAGGAACACCCCACAGTATTGGGGAGGGCGAACTATTGACTGGTCTAGGTAAATGTTTCCCATTTACTTTAAATATTGATCCAATCGCAAGTTCGGGTGGCCAAGTTGCGAATCCTATTCTACCACCTTTCTTTGTTACTCGAATCATTTCTTTGGCAACGAGGTCTGCCTGAGGGGCAAACATATGTCCAAAGGTTGAAAGAACGACATCAAAGGATTCGTCCTCAAATGGTAGATTCTGGGCATCACCCTCTTTCCAAGTTATCCCGTCGACCTGTGCTATTTTCGCTTCTTCTGCGGCGAGATCTAAAAGTTCAGTCGTTATATCAATTCCGGTTACATTTGCACCCATTCTCCGGGCCGTAATTGCAGTGTTACCATTTCCGCATGCGATATCAAGAACATCCTCTCCAGATCGAATATTTATTGATCTCACCAGGTGAGAGGAAATTGAAGGAAGCATTGTAGAAATAGTACGGTAATCACCTAGTTTCCATACATTCTCTGTTTTGGTTTTTTTCAAACTTTCTTTGTCACTTGCTTCATTCTCTTTATTTGATAGATTTAGTTGACTCATATTGTGATATCACGATATCACTTTATAAATAGTTTTCTATTGATGATATCTAGATATCAGAACTTATATTGCTCTGGAGGCATCATAATAGGATATGGCTCGTAACATGATAATCCGAGGCTTCGACGATGAGATTCATTCTCAACTGGGCGATCAATCAAAAAAGAAGGGTGTTTCCATAAATTCAATTGTAAAGGACGCCGTAGATCAATGGCTAAAAAAACAGGACGAAATCCCAAAACGACATCATTTACTTCTATATGATAATACAGAGTCTGTTATCCGAATGATCAAGTCATTAGATAAATTGGCCAAGGAAGGTGAATGGTTTAGATGTTTCGTCTCTTCATCAAATTCTTCACTTACCGAGGTGTTAGAAAAACTAGACTGGTTTGACGGGACAATAACACCGTACAAGTCGTCCCAAAAAGATCCCCTGAAACACATTAAAGACATATTGCAAAACATTTCCCAGAATTCTAATAATAAAGAAATATGTTTGCTTGATTTCCTCATTAATGATATTGCAGACTCGTCAGTCAACGAAGCATGTTATCTTGAAAAAGAATATGACAAGAATAGATTAGAGGGTCTGGTATTTTGTGCGTATGAGTTAAATAATCTATTTAAAGCTTCTACAACAGAAATGATAGAAATGTTCGAGTTACATGATCAGGTATTTATCCTCAATAATGATCAAATTTACAAAATGCATTTGACCAAAGAAAATATGCATAAACTTTTCTTGAGTTAGTAATATACACGAATAAGAATTAAACGTTCCTTATTATCGATCCGATATGAATGAAAAAGAAGTTAGCGCAGAAATCAAATATAAAACATTAAGGTGTAATCGATAATTAAAATTATCATATTTGATCTAAACATTTTAGAATACCATTATTTAGAAATAGTAAACCATTATTGTTGGAATGTTAATTCAATACAAATATCAAAGATCAGAAAATTCAATGATTTTTAATAGATGGTAAAAGCAAAAAAAAGATTTATTGTTGGCCTAATGCCAAATCGCCTAATTGTTCTTGCAATTGTATTCCTACATTGTTACATGATGCGAAGGTGATTTCACCAGATACACATTGTGCATTCTGTTCGTTTGATTGTCCTTGTTCGATTCCCTGCTCTGCTTCGTTATGTTTACCTGTTGCAAAGGCCATGTTATCACCAAAGGCTACGACTGAACCAACGAGAGCTGCAGCGATAAACATCATTGCAAATATTCCAATCTTACTAGTTTTTGTTATGTTACTCATTATAATCATAATGTATAGATGAAATTTATTATATCATAGTTTGGATACTCATTCCTGTCATATTTCTATAAAATACTTAACCAGTAAAATATTCTGATATATAATTTTGTGAAAATATACGGACGATAATGCAACATAGATACATCGAATAGTCACACTCTATCAAATCAGCATACCAAAGAAAAGTAAATTGAAGAACTCCAATTTAGGTTTCATTACTGCTAATTTGAGACTGCCTCAGGCTAGTTTTATAAATTATGATCGCAATACTATATCATATAATGGAATTAACGAAAGTCGAGAGAGAAAATAAAGTGTATGTAAATGATAAAGCAATAGTTCTGGACAAGAATACCATTACTGCATCTGAATTATTGGAATTAGCTGGATTTTCATCTCTAGCGTACAATATCTACCTAGTTCTAGATAGAAAGAGGAAGAAGATCAAATTGTTGGGCGAAAATAAGAAAATTAAGATTGAAACAGGAATGCGTTTTGATGCAGCCTTAAAACAGAATTAGTTATGGCAATCATGATAAGATGAGAACATGCTTTAGTTCCAGTATTTTTTCTATTCAAGTTATATAAGAAAAATTAGATTATAATTATACCTTTGTTGCTATAGTCAGCAAATAACCTAATCGCACTATATTATCATGTATGTATGGTTCCAAGGTTTTAAGATAGTCTTGTCTAATCAATTCTATTTTTTCTATTTTATTCTCCTTCTCAAGTCCCCGAATTAATTGAATCATTGATCCTGATTTTGTTGCCATCTCCTGCCAATAGTGATTTGGACTAAGGATAGGATATTCAATGGTATCCCTTTCAAAAAATATATCCTTAACGTCGAATAATAGTTCTTGGATGTTGCTTGGGATTCCCCACTGCATAGGGGACAGAGGAGGTGCTAGTGATTGGTTGTTTTGAACGGTGGGTAAATACTTTGAGATCGTTGCATACATTCTTCCCCATGCAAGTTCTGGAGACCAGGTAGCAAATCCCATGCGTCCACCTTCCTTGAGAACCCTTTGCATCTCATTTGCCGTTGCTTTTTGATTTAATGCAAACATGTGACCAAATGTTGATAATACAATATCAAATGATTCATCTTCAAATGGAAGGCTTTCAACGTTACCCTCTCTCCATTCAATCCCGCTGACTTTTGCTATAGACTCCTCCTCTTTTGCTTGTGTTAAAAGTTCAGGTGTAATGTCTATGCCTGTCACCTTTGCACCGGCTCTGCGTGCAGTTATTGCAGTGTTACCAAATCCGCACGCCACATCTAAAACAGAATCTACAGGTTTAACATTAACAAGTCTTACTAGCTTAGCAGAGACTGGAGAAATTACCTTGCCAATACTTCTATAATCACCTAAGGTCCATCTTTCTCTGATGCTCTGGTCTGAATTATTCAATCTAAAACCATACCTCAGTTTAGTCTGATAAACTTTAATATTGTATTTATGACGATATATAGTAAGAGAGTCTATACCATATATTCGTGATTTAATTTTCCATTGCTATCTACAATTACATCATGGTTATGAATGAGTCTTGAAAGGAATGCATTAAATGGATATTGATCAAGTAATGACTTTGGGTATGGGACATACATAGGAACCGTCAAAAGGTTTTTCGTGCCACCAGTTCTCCAGATTTATGCATTCCTCAAAATGCTTGTTCTTAAGCAGCAATGTAGCACAATCTGCGGTTAAACGTATATGCTTATCTTTTCTGTTTGTGTCTTTATTGGCCTTAAAAATCATTTCTTCTTTTAATTTATTAAAAGATTCTAAATGTCCTACCATCGCATTAACATAATAGGGTACCAAGTCAACAACAATCAGATTTCCTTTTTCTAGGTTTTCTTGATAATTTGTGATCTGTGATGAAAAGTTTTTTAAATAGCCTTCATTTGCTAAACTAACAGAGGCATGAACGCATATCTGACCTCGCTTTAAGCCTTCATTAATATATGCCGAAATTGCCTTGTCTAAATCATCTTGTTTATCATACAAAAGTATGACATGCATGTTGGTACTAGGAGTAATCAAAGCATCGTAGTTCATTTCATTTATTAGAGTATGATTCTTTACTAATGTCCTAAATGCTTCTGGACTTATCTCTTGCATCAACCCTATTTCATAAGCACACAAAGTATTTGCTGGACGGGAAGCACCTTCTTGTGTTAATTCATAATTGAGCAACGCATCGTAATATTTCCTCTCAAAAAATGGTTTCATATCGTAAAAAGCTCGAAATATTTTTTTGCCTTCCTTTGGTAAAATAAAATGATTACACTCACTATTATCTTTATTCTCAATTTTAGTATCTTTGTGAATCGGGGAAAGACTTTTACTCACTGTTATTCCTCCAGAGGACGACACCCTACCCATTTCTAACATGTCGTCAGAAAAATACCACTGGGTACTCGACAAGATAGTAATTGTCCCATCATTTACTAAGGTAGAGATATTGAATCGATATTGACAAATCTTTTTTAGTCTTTCTATAATTTCTTCTTTAGGAAGATCATCTGTTACAAACAAAACAGATTCATCATTTTCCAAACCCTCAATCAAATATTTAAAACCAGCATCTAATTTCTCTTGACTATTAGAATAAATGGAAAATGTATGTGAGATAATATCACTCTTTTTGGGTTTATATACATTAATTGTCAAGATTATACACTATTCTATTATGATCATGAAGTATATGAGTATTATTAAGAATAAAAAAATTAGATTCGAGAATGCTAGAAAAACTAAGTGACCTAGCATACCCTTAACTATGTTTACTTTTCAATACTCGCGTTATTATACGCCTTCGCCAGAGCTTGACTATTCAAAAGATCCCCTTGATTTAGATTTTGACTTGGATTTCCAATAGTTGAAGGAAGACTGGTAACCTGTGTTTGGTTCGTTATTATGCTACCAAAAGGAACAAGCGTATTGTCTGGAATTTCAACTCCTATCACAATGCTGCCAAGCCTTATGACAACATTATTACCTATTTTTGAATCAAGTACTGCACTTTTTACACCTACTATGGTGTTATTTCCAATCCAAACAGGTCCGTGGACTATTGAATCATGTGCTAGACTCACATTGCCACTGATGAAAATAGCATATCCCTGATCGAACCTCGTATCATTCCCCAGTAATCGTTCCCCATTCTGAGAGAACCTTTTGTTATCATTATTTACGCCATCTTTAACAGCATCAATGGCATGTAGTATGACCCCATCTTGTACGTTAGAATAATCTCCGACATGAATTGGAACACCTTCATCGGCCCTGCAAACTGCCGTTGGAGCCATTAATACTTCCTTACCTATAAAACAATCACCTATGACAACTGCAAAAGGATGTATAAAAGCTGAATCATCTATTTTAGGAGAGGAAACATTTGAAACTACAAATGTTTTTACATTAGACATTATGTTTGGCCATTGGTTTGTTGCTCTCGTGTCATTAGTTTCTTTACCTATTGCTAGTGGTCCCTGATGACCAACAAAGACAACTATCCCCATTACTATTAGCAAGGTCATGACTGTTACCCGTATAGTAATATTCTTGTTTGTATTAATTCTCATTAGATCAATTGTATGTTTCAAATGTATATAAACAAATGAGTTTTGACGGATTATTGATTAAATAATACATTTCCGTTTTTAGAATTGTTCGCCTCACCCTTTTTCATTCTCATAATCTGGATCCTTAAAAAATAGGAAAAGTCTTTTTTATTGGTATGGTAATCAAAGTAAAAATTCCTATATAAAAAATTACATGCAGAATTTGAACCAAAATTATCAAATAATCAGGAAATAGGATATCTTGATCGATCATAATACTACTGGCGATCTAGTTATCTATGATGATCAAAATGATAAATTATTAGTCTCAATCAATACTACCTTTTATTCAAAATCGATATTAGATTCATTATGTCCAAAATCTTATGAAAATACAAAAAGGATTTATTGCATTATGCATCTTGGTCTCCTCCGTATTTGTGATTGCGAATGAGTTGAGTCCAGTTGAACTGATTTTTGCTCAGAATGAAGATAACAATGTAATTGGACAAGAAGGGGATGGAAATGACGCATCTCAAAGTGAAGAAGATTCTCAAGAAACAGATCAAAATAGTCAATGTGTTTCTGGAGACAGTAATTTCTTTGGTTGTAACGATGGGAGTTCAAACAGTATCGATACAAATGAACAAGGAACACCGGGAATGGGATTTCCAGTAATCATCAGTAATGACAATATTTATGTTCGGGATGGAAATCGAGATACTGCTACTGGTCCTGATACAGCCCTTTCAACCGTAGCATGTGATGCCGGGGATGCTTTGATAAGTGGAACCTCTAATTATGAACTATCGGATGGATCGGCATTGGCATCTGATAAATCATTTTCTAAGACATCTTGGATTTTCTTGGAATGTTCAAGGTACAGCTCAGGATAACGGAGAGATCACTGTTACTGCTAAGATTTTATGCTATAACAATCCCTCCCCATAATTTTATCTTTTTTAGTAAATGACTTTTTTGGTGATTTCTTTATGAATAGTCCCTAAGGAAGAAATTCTTGAATTGTGACAAAGGAATCTTCTATTACCAATTGACAATCTAACACATAATACCAATCAACTAATAGTAATTTATTAACAGATCTAAAATATTCTATTTTCATTAGTAAGTTTAAAATTCACTCTTTATGTTTAAGATCATTTCAAAACATCATCACCATCTGATGGATACGCATATAATGATTCTAGCGTCAAATATAAGCAACATATATAAATATCAAATTTGGGTGTCACCTTTTTTTTGAAATAATACTCAATTTTTTTAAAGTAATTATAGTTTTTAGTACATGGAAGCCAGTAAATTAATCATTTATAGGTCAATTAATGATATTTAGTGTGATTTTTTTTTGAATTCTTCTTAATTATTGTATATTAACGGCTAGAACAATGTTGTCTTAAATGAAAATACTTATTTACCTAGGACTTGGATAAACCGTGATGAACAAAATTAGAAATTTAAGCATCTTTATTGTAGCATTTTCTGTACTGATGATTGGCGCATCAGCAGCATCTACCATAGGTTCAATTAGTCCAGTATTTGCTAGTACAGACAATTCTAACAATGATGATCAATCTAACAATGATGATCAATCTAACATGATGATCAATCTAACATGATGATCAATCTAACAATGATCAATCTAGTTCAAGTCAAACAGCTAATGAACAACCATCTTTAGAAACTGTAGACACTCATTTGGAAAGTTGTATTCAACAGATAGCAAAATGATAACACTGATGAGGCCTTAAATGATTGTCAAAATGCTGATGATGAGTTAGACAGATTATTAGCTAATGCAACTGGATGATGATGTATAAGGTTCGAAATATAACAAATTCGTCTTAACTGAATGAAATCAACTACAACACATTCCTTAATTTTTTTTATTACCAATCAGAGTTTATGATTATTAAAATTTATAAAATGCCTGCATACCTACTAAACTAGAAATATTAAGGTAACACTATTAGATTTGATCAAAAATGGTACTTTATTACAAGGGAACGATAATGATCCAAATGATACTTTTTTCCAGTAATCAATCTATAATTGAAACCTTAAATTCTGACAAAGTGTCGAATAACTCGACAGATTTGTTTGAATCTGAATTAATTTTCATAAGCATAGAAACAAAGTTATCCTATAGGAAAAATTCGAAGTCAAATAATTGATAAAGTACAAATATTAAATTGAATTTGGATAAACACTTAAGTTTCGTTTGAGTCAAATTATTATTGTGATTCCTTCAAACTTTGTATTTTTATTGGTAACATTGATCCCAATGTTCCACAATGATTTCCAGTAACGGAAAATCGACAGACAATTTTGTTTTTTTCCTTTAGAATATTTAGGATTAATATTTGTGACCTGGAAAATACAGACCAAATGCTTGATAAAAATTCCTTAAACTTTCAATTCCAGGTCTAACTCCTGGAAATCCTTGTGCATCGATTTTTTGATTATATGTTTGCATATAACCGTCGAGACCTTGAGCATTCATCTTTCAATTATTTCATGTAAAACATCCTCATATTGATTCAATTTGATTAGTTGAAAACAACAGGATCAATTAAATATTTTGAGGACGATTAGCTAAAGATTGATAAAATCATCAGATCTTACAAAAATATATTAAGAATAAAATGCAACGTGAAGGATTTGAGCTTGACTACAATCTGACTGCAAATATTAATTATTTAAAGGATCATTATTCGGGAGAGCAAAGAATACCAATCAAATCTAGAATACGATATACGATGACTACATTTACTAAAACAAGATACAGATGGATATTTATTGCCAAAATAACAAAAGAATTTGTTCTCTACATGCATTCATTTAAAACTATATCTATTTTGTCCTTTATTTGAAAAAGATTTTTCTTATTGACGGTAATACTATGAGATTCGATAAAGTTTTCGCCCCCATAAACTTGATGAACTATTGAATACTGATTCTCAAACATATTGTCTCCTTTATGTTGCTTGTAAAGATCATTAACTTCAATAATCCAACGGATTTTATTTTCTTCTCCTGATGTACTTTCTTGTGAGATCACGAACGATATTGTAAGGTGGCTAAACTTCATTTATTTGTATCCACCCAAAGATCTTTATTTTCATAATCAATATGAACCAATTTTACTGATTATAATGTCCTATCTATTCTATCCAAAAGTGCAAAGTACAGGATTTGAAGCCGATCCTTCCTGCAGTATTCGTTATCTAATTAAGTATTTCTTTAAGAAGGTGTATATTCTTGATATGGTAGTATTTGATTCTAGAGTATTAAACAAAATGATCTGAAACCACATAGATATATCCATTTGGTCTAGAACCATCTAAATTGTTGATTTTAGTAAAAAAAGATGGAATAAATTATTTACTTGCAGTGACCTTTTGACCAGCCAACACTGTATCCTTTAGCATAATCCCCTGATCCTGGAGAATATCCCCAGCAGTGATTATGATCCCACCAGCCCTGTTGGCATCCTTTTATCCAATTCTGAGACTTTCCAGAGTATTCTGTGCAATAATGGGGTGAGCTTTTGCATTCTCCTTTATTCCATCCAACTTTGTATCCCTTGGCTACCTCGCCGGTCCCTGGGTTGTAACTTTTGCAATGGTCATGATCATACCAACCTTGTTTACATCCTTCTACCCATGCGTTTGACTTTCCTATTTCATCTGCACAATAATGTGAAGCAGCATCTACAGATTTATTGACGACCAATGATGGAGCGACGGCGATTGATATTGCAACAAGTGCTATTGCGAGTATCTTTATATTAGTATCCATTAAATTGTTCATATAATTTGGGCATATAAAAGCATTTTTGGGTCCTTTTGAATTATACATGTCATCTGATGTTACTCCAATTCTCAAAGATGTTGTAAATATGATAGAGTATGGAAGTCCACAAGGTTATGAATATCATTTAGATTATCAGCAATTGTTTGGATCCAATATGTGGTAAGAATAGAAAAAGTCCAATAAATAAAGAAAATTATAGTATTGATTTTTCCTCTGGATCAACAAGGATGAACCCTTTATTTGAACCCGATTCTTTTTTATTCATATCAAATGAACAATGACTATTGCCTTGTATTATTTCATGAATCATTAAATCTTAATTTTGGAAATTATTGACAATTCTTAAATAATTCATTTGGCTAGAGTTAAAATACAATCAATAAAACAAATTCTGGTAGCATTCTAACTCTCATAATAGTAGCAATAGTAGTAGCGATTATGTCGACAATGATCATCACAAGTCCGATGAAAATTGCTAACGTAGATACGCAAAATATGGATACTTATAGTCACACTCTATATGGTAATAATGTAGTATGATACTGTTTAATTGACCTTGATACTGCGAAAAAGTGGTATAGTACATATTGAAATAATAATACTAACCTACCAAGTGCGTACATACCGACTTCGGAAGAAAATACCGATGGCTGAGATAACACTAATCCAAAGGACGGTGGAGGAGTACAAGTAACCTACATTTAGAGCAATTCGTGTGGCTCAAAAGGAGGTGTTGATTCGGACAAAATCAATAGCGGTGCAATTTTTGATTAAAAAGAATATCGCAAAAACATTGGAATAAACAACATTTTTTTATTTTAATAATCTAAAAAATATAAAGAGCGGGATTTGAGCCCCGTAAATGTCATAAATTCCTTATCTTGTCAATTAGATCTAGTGAATTAGATCCAACATCAGTAGTGATATAGAGCAAGTGACTCTCGTCAAATGGCATGGTTATACGCTTTATCTTTTCGTACTCCGCTAGAACATATTTTCCTTTTCCTATCTTTGAAGCCAATTTACTTCGTGTTTTCCATGCGTTAATGGCCAACTGCAAGGATTCCTGACTCTCTTCTTTTGATAATAAATTTGTAGTTCCGGGATTATGCTCCGAATACAGGATCTTTTCATCCTTTGTATCAAATATTGTTACAAACCTTATTGCAGAATCCATACCCAATATCCTTTTTCCTAGTTCATTGTATTCCAATAGTACAACTTTGTATCATACTTTTTTATAAACATTCTCTAAATAATATATATTTTTAATTAATAACATCTAAAATAAGTATTATTTGTAAATTTCATATAAATATTTGTAAAAATAATAATATGATTGAAAATACATTACTAATTCATTTTTTATTTCGATTTAATTGCAATTTATTGAATCTAGTAATAAAGTAAAATTTCAACACCAAAATCATACATAATTAAGAAAAATCAAATCATAAACTAAAGATGCAAAGGTGTTGGATTTGAACCCGCGATCCCTTAAGATCTCTTTGACTAGATAATCGATCAACACCTTGCGATTAGACATTCAAGATATGCATTACCAATAAGTAGTAAGTAGTAATATACAATTTTGTTCAAAGTCATATGCTAAAGGAAGCTGAAGACAATACATCTCATCTCTACGGTAACTGACAATATGATAATCTCCCCTTATGATCACGAGTTATCATATGTTGATTTTGTACTGAAATTATTAAAAGTAAAAGATATCTTGATATTATTGACCGTTACAGATCAGAGTTGGTGCTGAAATCCACACACCATTGAGTCCATCCTGTTGAAAAGGGAAGTGTGGAAAGAGTTACGGGCAATTGACATTAAGCAATAACGCGACTATAGAAGGAGCAATAGAATTCCAGATCAAAGAATCAAGCTACATTGAGGAAATCATGTTTGAATTTGTTATAGAATATTCTCATACTCGATATAGAATATATGACTCCACTTTAAGCTTCTAGAGAATATCACATGCAATTGCTTATACTATTCGATTAGCAGCGGAATGACTGGACAAGTTAGACTATTTGAGATATAATTGCACTGGAAATATGAAACTAATCCTGAGATTTTTATATAACGAATTATAGTAACAAAGTTATGAAAATGAATGCCAAGATGATCTCCTCGCATTTTATATCCTATATTATGAGCGCTAATGATTAGGACATCATAAAGAATAAGTTACTATGGTAAGAATCTAAAAGTATGAGACATTTAGTTATCATTATCTATACCCCAAATGAAACAAAGATAAATGAACAAAATAAAGTAAAAAGTATATACGAAACTTATTCTTTAATGCTATGCATGGCAAAAATGATCAGTTGCCCATGTGGTTGGACACTTATATCTCCCCAAGGAAATGACGATATAAAAAAGCACATACAAATACATGCTAAGGATCATCATCCTGGCTTAACCGAGACAGAGGATGAAGTTGAAAAGATGATTAAAACAGTTTAATGTTTAGCCAATGATGGACCGTGGATAGTATTATGACATCAAATTGCCTTCACGAACTGCAAATTTTATCTAGATTTTGACTCAGTCATGATTTTCTGATCTATCAAGTCGTCCATCCAATTTTGCCTTTTCGGTTCGACAATTTCTTTAAATATAAAAAGGGAGCAAGATCTAACACCTTCTAGTTTCAATACGTTTACATATGCTTCTTCAGGCTCTGCAAGAGTAAAAGCAAAAAGATTAGCAAGCAAGATCTTCTCTGCTATGGTTCGTACAGACCAAAGCTTATCTGCATATATTTCCCTTAAATGCTTGATAATTTTGTATCGGCTTGCTGCATCGACTGACAACTCCAGTTCATAAAATATTAAACCTTGTTGTTTCTGGCTATTTATTATTGCTCGTACTATTAACATATCCGAACCCAAGAGTTTTGTAATCCTATATCGAACCATCCTCGGAGTAATTGATAATGAGTCAGAGATCTCGTTGATTCCGGATAGTGCATTATATCGAAGCTTTTGAATAAGTTTCCAGTCTAACTTGTCCGGAATGATTAGTGGTTTTTTTATTGCACAACTTCCAAGCCTCCACTTAAATAATTCAAATCTATTGGCTATTTCTATGGCTACTTGATCTATCTCCTCAGAGGAACCGCCTGTGATACTAATAGATACTATATTCCCTAGATAGTCAACTATATCGACAATAAATGGAAGTCCATGAGCATATTTTATAACTCCGTGTTTGGTGGCAATATTTAACGCTTCGAATCGATAGGTATTAATATTTTTGAATTCAAAGAAGCCCAGCCTGGGCATAGCCTGATAGTATTTTATAAATCCGTCATTTTCCATTTTCTTTACTCTTGATCGAACTGTCTTCTCATCTAATCCAAGCTTCCTTCCAATCGCTGAAGGACTAACTCTCCTATCTGTAAACGAGTCATAATCGATTCCTTTGAATGCTATTTCGCAGAAGATCCATACGTCTTTGGCATCCATCAATTTTCCCTGAACTACCTGGCTAAAAAATTTAAATAAAAATTGTTATCCATGATTGATGCATTGGCGATAGACGCAATGTCTATCAATTAATATGTAAAATACGGGTGTCAAGCTCCCGGCATTTATTTACCAATCTTGCACCTTGTATCTATATAATGAAACAAGAAACAATATCATCGGTACCCTTTCAATTGGAGATGGTCGAATCTCTTAAAAGGGCACCTAAGTATCACACAAGGTTCTGTTAATTATACAGGAGAAGTGGAAACAAATGGTAGTAAATGAAATAAAGTTGCAGGAATTCATTGGAAGGATCATAAATGACTGGGGAGCTGCAGAAGGAGCTTTGATCACTTTTGTTGGCGACAGGCTTGGATTGTTTAAAGCTATGGCGGGAGAAGGTGAACTGGCACCTGAAGAACTAGCAAAGAAGACAAACACACATCCACGAATGATTAGAGAATGGCTAGCCAGTCAAGCTGCTGGAGGTTATGTCATTTACAACAGTAACACCAGGAAATTCTTTTTGCCCGAAGAACATGCACTGGCACTGACTGATGAAAATAGTCCTGCATATGTCTCTGGATTTTACCAATCAATAGTAAGTCTTTTCAAAGATGAGGAAAAAATTATAGAGGCATTCAAGACTGGAAAAGGTCTAGGATGGGGGGATCATCATCATTACTTGTTTGAAGGAACTGAAAGGTTTTTCAAACCTAATTACATAGCGAATCTAACACAAAAATGGATTCCAGCTCTTGATGATGTCGAAATCAAGCTAAAAAATAGAAAATGCAAGATAGCGGATGTGGGATGTGGTCATGGAGCATCAACAATCATGATGGCAAAAGCATATCCAAATTCAAGTGTTATAGGATTTGATTCACATAAGCCATCTATTGAATGGGCCAAAAAGCGGGCAGTAGAAGAGGGTATAATGAACATTACATTTGAAGTGGCAAAATCATCAGATTATCCAGGAGACGATTATGATTTGGTTACCTTCTTTGACTGCTTCCACGACATGGGTGATCCATTAGGTGCAGCCAAACATGTTTGTCAAACCTTAAAGAAAAAGGCAGGCACATGGATGCTAGTAGAACCATTTGCCAATAATCAATTAGAGGATAATCTAAATCCTCTTGGAAGGGTGTTTTATTCGGCATCTTCTCTGATTTGCGTTCCGGCATCTTTGAACGAAAATGGACCGGCATTGGGAGCTCAAGCGGGTGAACAAAAAACAATGGAGATAATGAAAACGGCAGGATTCTCAAAGATCCGTTGTGCTACTCAAACACCATTCAACTTGGTCCTAGAGGCACGACCATAATCCACCTATTCCTTTCAATATTTGGAGAGTAATAGGACAATCAACCAAGAAGGGGTATTGATAATGACGATCGGAAAATAGCCTAGGATAAATTGATCTTTCTTCGAGAGCAACAGTGATGAACCTCTCTATTGGAATCCGCAATCTGTGACTAGAAAGAACCTTATATGAATAACGTTCCAGATTTAGATTCCAAATCATCAAAAGGTTTTATGAAATATCTGGAGTTTCGAAAGATTGAACCAAAGACAATTAATAAAACTATTTAGAAATACTCTAAAATATCATATCATATATTTTATGAAAGAAATGGAGTTGAACTTACTACTTATTACATCCAATCTAGCAAATATCGATTCAAAAGTTCTGAATAGATGCACCATAGCAAATATTTTTGAATTCATGTTAGAGTAGACTCATCCCAGGGTTAAACCACTACCAAGTCTTAAAGTTGAGACAAACAAAACAATGTAGTTTTCTATTGTGGAGAGATTCTTTAAGTTTAAATTCTGTATTGCATTTGTCACAAATCAATTATATTGCCAATTAAAAACAATTATCAACAATATTAATCTTATTAATAATGTGACTGATTAATCAAGTAGTCAAATAAGAAATAATCGTCAAATATGTAGTCAAGAGATGAAAATGACAGGAATGGTACTATTACATCATTTTTAAAATCTATAATTGTTTATGCTGTGGATTCACTTCACCATCGTCATAACAGTTAAAAGTGATTATATGGGGTTTCTGGTTTATTTCTAACCTCTTTAAGTAGTTTCTTAATACTATAGAGCTGTTGTTTTAATTAAGTACTATATATTTTAGGAGCCAACCAATCGCTTACCGCAATAAGGACAAAACATTAAAGGTGCGCTGGCAATATTGCCTTCAAACATTAGATAGTAAACTCCTTTATGATCTCCTGAATACTTAAAAATCTCTGTATCATGTCTAATGCATTCACTTTCATATTCTTCTTTAAATTTCTCACAACAAAATTCTCTAGTCATTCTTCCTTGCTCACTCCACAGAATGGACAAAACTTTAGGAGTATATAAACAAGATTGCAAATCTCTTTTTTGATATACGAGTAGAAAATTAACCAGGACTCCAAAGTCAGTAATCATTCTAAGAACAAAGAGTGGAAAGTGTGGACTAGTCAAACATTAATCAATCTTATTAAATAAAATAGAAAGTGAGTTTGGTTTGGTTTGATAGTAGGCTTTTGTAAATATACCATATCTTATTCAAATTAATAACAATTCAGATATACAAATGATTTTGGTGTAACTATTATTGTTCTAAGAAATTAGTATAGAAGGCTATTTTGGGATTGGGGAAGCCATAGGAATTATTGGTACTTTGTTTGTCGTTCTTTATTTTTCTAGAAAACAAATGCAAAGCCTATCGGTTGATCTTGAAGCAAAAATTCTACATGATTTGGATGATAAGATAAATGGATTAACAAGAATGATGGTGGATGATCCAGAACTAATCAAGATTGTGAGTAAATCGGAATCACATTTTACACCAGATTTAGCATTTAGTTACCATGTGTTATATACATTTGCACATGTTTTTCATATGCGACAACGTGGAGTAGTTAGGGATAATGAATGGACTGGATGGAGTAGATATATAACATCTGCATTTCAACATGGTAATATATATGAAATATGGAAAAATAACATAGAATTAGAAAAATGGTTCGACCCTGATTTTCAAAAATTCATTAATGATGAAATAATCCCTGCCATTAGGAAGTAGATAATTTGAAAATTTTTTTAATTCAATTATCTAAAAAGTAAAATCTCCTTATTTAAACCCACTTGATATTATCCTAGAGAGCCTGACGTGGGTAACATTAAGAATACTATTTAAGATCTAAATCGTACATTAGGGTTTTTTCTTTTAGATGTTGTATAGACAGGACACAGAAATGTTGTAAGAAAACTTATCTTTTAGTCTTTAGAAAAATCAAAGTTTATTGATTTAGTTATATTTATTTTGTAATGCGGTATTTGTTTATTAATTCATTAATAAGATTGTTTTCGGTTTTATTATTCATTATTAAGTGTCTAGATGATTTGTTTGTTCAGGATTTATATAACCATCAAACAGTGTGGGACTATATGATCTCCCCCGCATCCGTAATGGTGGTGGATGATGAAAAAGACCAGACAATTCTTTTTAGTCTATTTCTGGCGAGATTTGGATTTGACTCAATTACGTTTAACGATCCATTAGTAGCACTCAAACATTATGGCCAATATAACAAAAGATACTCATTGGTACTTGTAGATTGGAATATGCCTAAAGATCGACGGATTAGGGCTTGCTAGAAAAATAAGAGAACATAATTCCAAAGTGAAAATCATTTTGATTACAGCCTACTTTATTGGCGACATTTTTGCAAAGGATGAGTTTAAAGAAGTTAAAATAGCAGACGTAATTCAAAAGCCGATAGTACTTACGGAATTTGGACGACGAATAAACTTGCTTTATCCAAAGAAGAAATAGATTTACTAATAGCAACCCGATGGACAAACAGATTATCAGAGGGGAACAAATTGGTTCAAATCCCATAGCATATTTTCAAATTCTTTATGTAAGTTTATTAAGTGAGATGTGGGGAATTTGAATCCCCAATGCTTGTCGCCTCAGGATTCTAAGCGATTAGGAGGCATTAGTATAAAGACTATTAATGCAGGTGAAATGATATACTATAGTCAAAAGACCTCAGAAATATGGTACTTGACAATGGCAATGATAACATCAATACTGATTGGCAGTAACAACGAAGAATAGTTCAAATGATGAAGTTAACGATGCAACTCAACTCAAAGATTAGGTCGGTCACAATCAACCAATGAATAAAACTTTGAATAATAATTAAGTATCATACGGAATAGTTAGCAAATCTTATTCTCATTTCGTATTTTAATATCCGACGTTTTTATTCAATCCATTTCCCTTACATATACCCAATTCTCCATACGTTATTGCTAATAGTTTATATATATTGTCTTTTAATCACAAAATAATGAATAAACTAGGTATAATATTAACTGCAATCGCGTTGCTTAGTGCAATTGCTTTGGTTATACAACTCTCGGAACCAATATCGGCACAACAACAGGAACAATCTACTCCCTTTGTAGTACAAACTACAAAACAGTCTATGCAAGATCCTCTGCCAGGTCATGAATCACATCAAGTTGTGATTGCAGCTCCACTCAGAGATGACGGAAAGATTTATTCAGGTATAGTTTCATTTACTGCAAGTCAACCCATCGAGGTGGTAATACTACATAAGTACAATCTGGTATCAAATTCATCTATAATTGCAGAACCATTGAAGACATCAGTTGATGATGGCAAATTTGCAGCATCAGTGATGAAGCAATTCACAGAATCCCCGTTTAATGCAGGATCATTTGTATTTGCAGGTAACGCTTTAGCATTCCACAATTTAGAAGGAAAACCCTTCGTCATAACATATACAATAGATGGAGATGTCAGTTCCTTAACACAATAAAGATGACAGCTATGTCAAATACCTAGGATAAAAATGCAAAGTGTTGGATTTGAACCCGTCATGTCGTGATTCTGTTATGCGGCCATATATCCCTTCAAAATATCGTTTACTTTTGAATATCGGTTTTCTGATTCTTGTATTTACAGATAAAGGAGCAACAGAAGCAGCATTTTACCTTTAATGCCAATCATTCAAATCAGATAATGAGTTTTAGATTTCAACCATTCATCAAGTGTAAGAATATTTTCGTACAAAATTGTTACGGTTACAAAACATTTTGAATAAAATTTTCCATAACAAGTTTGGCATATGATAATTTGAGTTCCAGTAAACAAGTTGCTTTTAGTAGACAATTATCAAGACGCTTAGAACAATAGGTATTCAAGTCATCTATAATAAAGACATGTTCCTACCTTGAAATTTTTATTTAAATAAGATTAATTAATATAAAATACATGCAAGTCACTCATGAACTAACAGATTCGGCCCTTGGACTATTAAGAGGGAAGAATATTGCTTTTGTAGCATCTTTAATGAAGGACGGTGGACCACAAATCACCCCTGTCTGGATTGATTACGATGGAGAATTCATATTAATTAATACCGCAGAAGGGAGAGTAAAACAGAAAAATTTTCAACGAGACCCAAGAGTAGCCATCTCTATAATCGATCCGACCAACCCGTACAATACAGTTAGTATTAGAGGAAATGTAAAAGAACAAAACTCAGATGGTGCAGATGATCATATCGATAGACTTGCAAAAAAATATCTAGGAGTAGATAAATACCCGTTTAGATCTCCGGAAGAAAAACGAATTATTCTAAGAATAAAACCTGAAAAAGTGTTTCATATTTCGAATGAATAAAATATATCGTGATACTCTTACATCAGAGATTTATTTACACTGCATTACTGGGTAAAAATATTCGAGTAATCATTTCAGTCCATCGCCCTTGATAATGGATGAACATTATATCAAATTCAATTAGTCATGTACACGGAATATTTTGTTGTCAAAATTAAAAAGTGCTTAATGCAGGATTCGAACCAGACTCCTAATATAGATTAGCCGGGCTTTTTATCATACCAAACGAAATAGACATGGGACTCCCCTTAGGGAACAATTCCTTTTATTTCATGTTTGAACATAAGATGATAATCATGGAATCATCGAAAAACAATAAAGATACTAAAAATTATGTGGAATTTGTCTTTTATCGAGTCCTCAAGAAAAATCATGAGTCATTATTACAAGTTACAAATCGATTGATCGAGTTGCTTAAAAAAGAGGAGGTGACATATGACTGCTTTGGTTTAATTAGTGCTGAAAAAATAGCCGGATTCACTAGCATAACCAAAATCATACCTATCAACCCCGAAGAAGAAGATATATGGATAAATATAGTAACATACAAAGACCGGCAACACCGTTCTGAAGTTGTAGAGAAAATATCAAATGATAAAGAATGTCGAGATATTTACGAAGAGTTTATGAAGTTAATTACTCCAAATACGGAATTTATCAACGGTGAATTTAGAAATTTATTGAGCAGTTAATGACTAGGTGTAAGATACTCAAATCCCTACCTATAAAATTCATAATCGTGATTAGAATGATCTTTCCTCAGGATCAATGATGAATCGCTTTATTCGAACCCACTTACTGGGAAAAAAGGTCAAATATGTCAAAGGTTGGTATGATCATAACCATTGTTTGTCATACAACCCAGGGACCGGCGAGGTAGCCAAGGGATATAAAGTCGGTTGGTCAAAGGGCAGTTGCTAATAACTTATTTTTTTATTGTTGATTTATAAATTAGATAGTCTTTTTATTTCTAAATTCTGTTCTATTAGTGTAGCCATTAGTGTTGAAAGTAGCAGTTCCGTATCACTTTCAGATTTTGTTTGTATGGCCTTGCGCCGCTTGTAATAAACCTTTGATACCATTTCGAATAGCAGTTCCTTATCCTTTGATGAAGAAAATCTAGCCATAAAACCATCAAGATTCTTTTTGATTCTGTTATATGCTTCATCTTTTATCAAATGAGAATTATCAGAGGCATCAATATAACGATACATGAAAATTACTAAAGTTAAAAATATTTAAGTTAATATATTTACTATCTATAATATTTGAATCCTTTGAATTTCCAATTAACTTAAACAAGAAGTTTAGCACAAATTAATGGTCATCACATCCATTGGATGATCCAACATTTAGTGGGTCAAAGGAATCCATATAACGCAATTCATGTTATGTAATAAAATCTATGACTACCGTGATATCCATAAAATCTAAAGATGGAATTGTTTTAGCAAGTGACAGCCAAGGCACATCATCAAAAGTCAAAACCACTATAAAAAAAGTTTTCAAAATAAATAGTCATGCAGGAATAGGTGCCTCTGGAGATAGTTCACAAATTGAATTATTTGTTGATGAACTCAAGCAAAACTTACAAAACGAAATTGAATTAGAATCAGGATTTAGAACCCAAATGTATAGTATTATGGCGAATTTGCATCGAATATACAACTACAACCATTCATTTCTATGTGGATATAGTGGAGCACGATTGTTTTTTACTCCAGTCTCACTAGTAGCTGTAAAACCAAAAAACGGAGATTCTTATCTCTACCGTATGGGTTTTGGAATAACCGGGAAAAATAATGAAGTATCTCCGTATCTATACAAGGTAAATAATGATTATGTGTCAATAGGTTCTGGTTCCACTTATGCACGTTTGGTTCTTGCACAACAAGACAGACTTAATTCCACAATAAACAGGAAATTATCTGATTTATCCACAGAAGACAATGTCGGGATAGCAGCATACATTATTAATGAAGTGAAGCAATTGGACCTAGAAACAGGGGGAAAGACACAGGTTTCAATAGTTGATCGTGAAGGCTATAGGGAACTTTCATATGATGAGCAAGCCAAATGTCATCAAATGATGACCGCTAATCTATTTTCCTCTTTGAACGAATACTTTTCAAATAAGGATAAAACAAGCAAAATTATTGAATATCTTTTTCCATACGACTGAACCATATTTGATTACCACTAATTTAAATTCCATAATGGATGAGTTAATATTTGACGATCTTATGACAACAACCCCTCCGTCACAATGTATTTTTTGTTGTTGCCTTAATCCTCCATTATCAAGTGCATATAATGATTGCAATGCATAATGAATGAATTTTGTATCATGTTTTGCTTGAAACCCTAAAAAGGACCAGTGAACAAAGCAAATGACAATGCGAGATCAAGACAAGTCATTTCAAAATAAAAGTAACCTCTATTCCGTTTATCTTTGTTTTTCTTGTCCAAAACAAAAATGGAATAGATATTAGCGCCGCCCTTAGGGCTTTGTACAACGACGATTATCAAAAAGATACTACAAGTCGACCGCTCCATCACCACGCAGTCAAACTCGATACAATGGATTCTTCTTTTATCATTACTGCACAGTTCAGGATCTCCAAAGATTCATTCCCCGGCTTTTACAATTGATCTACTTCTTATCAGCTATTAGCGTAAATGTATGATTTTGGTTGGTATTTACAATATATAACAATATTTATAAATATGGGTACCAATTATAATATATGGTTAAAAGCAATAAGACTTTACTAAATATTAAAAGTGTTAAGGCTATACCAAGAATTGTATAAGATTAATATACCTTTAATAGTTGTTGTCTTGTTTGCCATAGCTTTTTCAATAGTTAATGGCATACTCTTTTTACCCATCTATTGTCATCCGAATCCTTTATCCTATGAACCACAACCCAATCAGATAATTGATTTGATACAAACGCTGCCCGACAAAGTAGCTATCACTTTTACAGAGAGACCAGAATTAAAAGCTAGCAGCATACGTGTTATGAATTTAAATAACGAGAGGATAGACAACCATGATCTCAAATTAGCAGGGTCTGATAAATCACTTTCTGTCTCTTTAGATAAATCGAAACTAATATCTGGTGATTATACCATAAAATGGTTAGTCTTATCTAAAGATGATGGTTTTATTACTAAAGGATCATACATTTTTTCAATTGGTAGAACGAAAAGTTAGGATCAAAAATGAGAGTAACGTCTGTCATAATGATGGAGTTTGTATGAATCTTTATTGAATCCAATACTAGAAATTATTAATTAATAGTATATTGTTACTTATGGTAAAGTAATTTAATAGAAACAAGTATCAAGAAAAGTTACCTCGAAGACACTTGTTTCTATTTGAACTTGCTTATTCAGTATATGTTGAATGATTTAATTTTCACTAATTCGAACTGTTTTCAGAGCTTTTCCCCAAACAATAACTTCATCTAACATGGCATTGACCGATTTTTCATGTACTGAATGAGGTTTAAACCTTGTAAAGTTTTCAAAATCAGTATACAGAGAAAGTTGTACTTGAGCTCGAACAGTAGCAACCTTAACCTCTGCCATAACCAAACGCAATTGCTCAACTGCTCTTACACCTCCTGCACTTCCATAACTAACAAACCCTGCTACCTTGTTGTTCCATTCTTTGAAGAGAAAATCAATAGCGTTTTTTAAAGCGCCAGGAATTCCATGATTATATTCAGCAGTCACAAACACAAATGCATCAAATGAGTTGATTTTCGCAGCCCATCGTTTTGTGTGATCCTTTGTATATTGACCTATCAAAGGCGGAATTGGTTCATCCAATAGCGGTAGATTGTAATCTACTATATCAATTAGTTCAAAATCGGCATCTTCTCGGTTCTTTGCGAGGTCATATATCCATTGACTTACTGCTTCACCATTTCGACCAGGTCTAGTGCTGCCAAGTATGATTGCGATCTTAAGCATTTGATTGATCATGAAATAATTAGATCAATAAAGTTCTTATATATCGAAGTATTTTGCGGTATCCTAGTAGAATTATTATATAATTATTGAACATATTTTAAGTCGAGCTAGGTTTTTTAATACTGTTAGATTGTTTTCAGAGGCAATTGATCGCTGTTTTTTCAATTATGGTTGTTCAAAATTGAATCGTAACCATAGCGAAACATGATGGTCAAGGATTCAATATCGCTTTATGGTTCTTCCCTGTAATTTTTCCTCATTTTCCAGCTACGAAAAGATTATGTTTATAATATATTGTAACATCGCGGTCAATATGGATTCTTATCTTGTTTCATAAAATTCTCAACGCTACACCATTTCTGTCCATCTACATATCTAGATGGAATATACTTCATTCAAAACATCAGGTTACATTGTTTGCCTAAAATAAACTAATATTATCCATTACAAATTCTTCAAATCTATGGGGTTTTCTTCCTATAATGCCTTCCACCGTGTCTGTAGTTCTGGAAGTCTTTCCTGACCTAGTAATGTTATGTAACTCAATTATTGCGTCGACTAACCACTTCTTCATACCTAGCTTTTCCATATTAACCCGAGCCTCATTTTCTGGAATATCTATGTATGATATTTTCCGGCCAACAATATTTGAAATAATTTCTGCAGCCTGACCGTAGGATAATGCTTCTGGACCAGTAAGATTAAACGATTGGTTTTCATATTGTTCACGTTCTGCGCTGTGGGATAGCATCATTGTAGCTGCTACTGTTGCAATATCTCTGGAGTCCACAAAACTCACTCTACCATCCCCCGCAGGAGCATAAAATACATTTTGTGTTCTTATAGTGTATCTGTAAAACGTTACAAAGTTTTGCATAAATCCAGTAGGACATAAGAAAGTATGCGGAATTCCAAATTCCTCAATTATTTTCTCTTCCTGCTTGTGTAACCGTCCGAGTATTGTCTTGGGTTCTGAATCCATAGTTTCCTGAACTGATAGTTTTACTATATACGATACTCCGTTATCCTTTGCTAGATTAATCACACCTGTGAAGTTATCCATAGAATCAGGATTTGGGATAGTTAGCAAAAAGAGGTTGTCGACATTTCTAAATGCCTTAGCGACCGTGTCAGGCTTATCATAATCTAAGTCGACTATTTTCAGCCCCGAATAATTGCTCAATTTTTCTGCACCGTCTTTTGAGTGAACTCCGGCTATGATGTTATGATTTGTTAAAGGGGTTGAAGCAAGGAGTTGTTTTACCAGTTCATGGCCAACAGTTCCGCTTGCACCAGTTACTAATAAATTCGGCGTTATGTCTGAATTATCCATTTATTTGTATAAAGTCAAACCGTAGATTATAAGATAGATAGTTTACAAATTATATAAAATATTTCTAATTTCTTAACTCTGGCAATTCGTTCAACACCGATCTTATCTTTTTAGTAATAATTCGTATCTATTAGAATTATAAGGACTTGTATACCTATTCTTTTGAATCTGTAAAAACTACATCGTACAAATTACCATCTGCTTTTGCCATAGACAATACTTTATTCATGTGGATTATTGCCTCCGGATTATCAAGTCTCTTATCGAATGCTTCTTTACCTTTGTACTGTACGTAATTTACTACCTTCTTTCGATCCTTACTCTTATGAATACTTGCTGAAATGAATCCATCTTGTAAACGCCATACTTGTCTTGTGGTTTCGATAAGAGCATCTACTAGTTGTTGTTGCCTCGAAGGATCGACGGTAAATACATTAATCAAAGTAATAATGTCCTTATCTACCTTTATCGTTGTCATACTTTTTAATATTGTTAATTATAGCCAATAGAATAAAAATATAGTTGTCAGGAGAGGTTATTGTAGACATAAATCATTACCAAAATCAAGGGCTATCAAAGGATTATCAGACCATATCTTTTATCTTAAAAGGGTATACTTGTTAAATGTTCATATGTAGAAACACCTTCGATGTCAATGTTAGGTCAAACTCGATTTATCATAAACATATATCGGCCTTGCTTAAAGCGTATATATCAAACCTACTAATCGCGGTATAAAGTTAAGTCTTCATAGAAAAGTGCAAAGTGCGGGATTGAACCCGTCATTTTGTCATTTCTTATTTTTATGAATTTCATTCACGACATATTGTATATAATCGACTATTTCAATTTCAGTCATTGACGGTTCAACTCCTGATGCTTCTTCTATTTCATTCTCAAGATTCTTAGCAACAGTCAATACTCTAGATTCTAATTCTTTATTTCTATGAGCAGTGCCAATACTACCAAGGAAATTGGCTTGTTCAGTTACAGAGTTCTTGATAGATCTAAGAAGTACAAGATCTTGAGAAACAATTTGAGCTGCCGAACAAAGTCCTGAATATATAAGGTAGCAAGATAGGCCAATAAGCGAAACTGAAATTAAGCCAAATGGTGGGTATGCGGCTTGTGCAGCAGTCGCAGACGCTGTAATATAGAAAAGAAGAAATCCATATGCAGTCAAGATTAACTGAGTTCTGATAACAGAATTTGTCTTTAAAGTTCTTGCTACATACAAAAAAGAAATACCAAAGATAATACCTGAAATGATTCCTCCAAAAGAAAATATCAGGATATTTAGTAACGCATTTTCATCATTGACTGTAGATTTTTGAACATCAACTTTGGTCTTTTGAGAAATTTCATCAGGATGTGTAAGTGTCAGATTCATTACTATCGGGTTAGAACAATATTGAACAAAATCACAAACCAAAATCTCATAATTTGTTTTTGAATTATTCTGAGCAAACACATTGGTCATGTGAGAAAATGGAATTAGCAAGATGGTCAAAATAAGAAACGTTAACAAATAACAAGATACTGAAGATATCCAGAACGACCCCTTTGTTCTTTTCACAATTCTCTAATTTGAATTAGTCATATAACAATCACCATTAATTTTACTTCTAGATATTAGTGTGTCAACATTCTCGACTATTGTCATAGGAAAATAATAAGCAATTAAATAACAAAACACTCTAAATTGACTATATTTCAATCTTACTTATCTACTCAAGCATAAAAAATTATCCTTATAAAACACCTGTGAAATTGAAAATGCAGAATTAGTGTCAGAAGTTTGATAGGCAGTTAGAAATGTCTTCAATCTGATGAAAAACAAATTAAATTGTTTTAATCCTAAGGTATAAGAACATCCTACACACTACAATTACAAAATAATGTTCTGATCTTTTAGATATTCTTCATATTTCTTTAATATTTCTTGTTGTCTATCTTTATGGGGAACCCTTTTGCGTAATTCTAAAACTTTTTTTAAAGCTGCTTCCATAGGTATTTTTTCGGTTTTCATCAAATAAGCAGTAACTAAGACTCCGGTCCTTCCGTGACCTGCATTACAGTGAATTAGAACCGGTTTACCCTGCTCAATATGTTGATCCATATAGTCAATTGTTTTGATCAAGACATCAAGGTCTGGAGCATCATGATCATCAACCTTAATGTGCAGATAGTCTATGACTATATTTTTGCCTTCGCTTTTTTCCTTTTTTGAACTTTCAAAATATTTTCTAGGCAAAGGAATTTCTCTGATCGTTACAATACTTCTGATTCCTTGTTTCACAACCCACTCGAATTCATTGTGAGTTTTAACTAGACCAGAACCGGCAAGTCGACTAGGAATGACCCATGAGAAATTTGATGGCTTCCGAAATAGTCTGCCATATATCCATCTATAAAAATCACCAAGTATAGCCATACTTAGAATATTGTTAATTATAGCTTATATCCATCATATATTTATTAAAATTGATTTCAAGGTACAAGATAGAACCCAATAGTCACAGCGAAGAAAATCATGCTAGCATTCTCCATGAACCTTTTTCCTTTCCAATTCGTATTGCAAAAAAACAACAAGAGAAATACGAGGAAAAATAATTACTAATCCAAATAAAGACCAGTGGGAATTTCATTCCTATCTTAATTGAGGCAAGAACAATTATTGGCAAATACAAACAGTCCCGATTAAGAGGATATGCCAGCAACTATTCCCAAGTGTTTAGTAATATCTTAATCCACAGTAGACAAATTATATGATTAGTGATTTGTTATCATCTATTTGTGATTGTATTTAGGTTCATGAAACTTTAAGAGGGAAATTCTTACAATCAATTGAAAGTTCCTCTTCCAGATATTGTTTGAATTATGCTAAAGTCCACAATTCTTACACTTTTGTTAAGTCAACAAGGTCTTAGTGAGGCATGACCATCTAATGTGATGGTAGGATTCATATTGGCTTTTTCGGTTCATCACGGCTATTCTTTAATATTTATACATAATGGAAAAACTTTGAAATACGATGGTAAAATGCCGATTGGTTCCCCGTCCACCGATACCGTAATGTTATTTTCAAGGTCTGATAATAATGCTACAGCTTGTGATTGACCATAATAAATTCCATCTTGGTTATCAATAGACTCCTCCCCCCTTTTTATATCCACAAGTTTATCAAGTATTTTGAAACTACTTGAATCTTTTACTATTATAGTATCAAGTAATCCGTCGTTCATTTCGGCTCTTGTTGCCGCATTAAAACCTCCTCCCATAATACTGCCGTTTGATACCATCGCCATCGTCATCTTGGTCAAAAGCTTTTTTACGTTTATATTATCAGTATCGCCTAAAAATTCAATCAATTCACAAACATTGCTCTGATATGTTGGTATTGTTGCAAGTATTCCTGTAATGGTTGATAGCAGACGACTGCTGATTCTGTCTCTTACCATTTTAGACCTGTTTATTACTTCTGCCCCAATTCCTATTTCGGCAGCATTTAAAATAACCCTACTGACATAATCTTCTTTTACTTCTTGGTCATTTATCTTATTGTGCACAATTGCTGTGATAACATCTATTTTCTTGAAGTTATCTGTTGAAGTTACTACCTTGCAGCATTCTTCAATTTCTGATGGCAACCCCAATGACTTTACTAGAACATTTCTAGTTCCACCTGGTAGAACTGTTAGTATTGCTTCGGGATTAATGACATCCATATGAACAAATTTTGATAAATTTTTATCATCCTTCATGTTTTCTAAATTAAAGTCTTTATCTATTTCAATTTTAAAAAATCCATTAGCAACTTCATTTATCATTCCGTCACCTCCTATTGGAATTATATTGTTATAGCCTTTTTCGAGATATTCTAGTGTTAGAATGGTGCCATCATTGGCTTTCTTTGTAAATATGTATTCGATGTCTTCTCCAAAATATTTTTTTAAAATAACATACAAGGAATCCCAATTTTTTCCTGTTTGACCTCCACTTGAATTTGGATTTACTATTACTATGGACTTTTTGGTCATTGTTATAATCTTCAAAGTATATATTCATATTGATTAATGTGTCGGTGTGCCTACCTACAATTGTTGTGAATATTTATGTTTTACTTTTTATTACTTTGATTTGATTTCCTTATCGTAGGAAAATATCCATTTTTTCTTCCAAAATACAAATAACGATACTATAGTTATGACTAACATCACTAATACCAAAAAGCCTAGATACCTTGGTATTGTGTCTAGGTTGTTTAAATCAAATCCCTGCAAGCCTAATACACCTATCAAAAGTGTGAGAGGTAATACGATAGCAGAGAAAATCGTCAATACTCGCATTGTCTCGTTTATCTGTAAAGATATACTACTCGAAAATAGATCTCTTGTAGAATTTATTGTATCCTGATAGGATTGGATCATTTCTATGAGCTGGTTAATATTATTGAATACAATCTGGAGATATTTTATATCATCTTTGTCTTTTTCCATAGTAACATGATAGTTTATTATATTCCTAGCATCCCAGAAATATCGTCGAAGGGTAATGACCTGTCTTGATAACGTATCCAAATAGGTGAGCACTCGTTTGGATGGTCTATATTGTGCGTCTTTTTCAATATCAAATACTTTGAGCTCTATTGCTGTCAAAAGTTGTTCGTAATCTTCTATGATATCTGAAATTATACTATAGTAGAGTGCATCGATTGAAGATTCCAAAATTGTTTTTCTATCTGCGAGAATTGTTTTTACTTTCGTTACCAAATCTATTTTATTTGAATGAATAGTTATCAGCCACCTATCTCCTACAAAAAAGTATAGTGGAGAAGATTCAAGATGTTGTAGATTATTAAATTTTAGGTCTAGTAAAATGGTGAACTTACTATCATGTTCTATTTCTTTTACCACAGGTTTTTTTGATTTTTGTCTAATTCGATCTAATGCTTTTTTGTTTAGTGAAAACTTATTTTCCAAATTTGTAATATCTTCATCTGTGGGATCTGAAATATCGATCCAAAGATTATGGTTTTCTTTTAGATCCCCATTTAATTCATTTTTCTCTTCTACCATTCCCTTTTGATTATAATAGAAGATAGTTTTTTGCACTATATTTGATGTTGTTTTAAAGTATTAATGTCTATTTCATATTACAGCAGATCCATCAACCAAGCATTCTTGAAGATCAATTTATTCGGCAAGAGGGTTTAATTTGTTTCAAATTGTATAATTTAAACATTTGACTAACTCTAAGGTTATGGCTGCACCATCATTTGAAAAAGACGGGATCTCAAAATAAATTTGATAAATTTGTAATAATAGACAGAGCAAAAATTACTCTAATAAAAGTAAGACACTCTTTTGTTATTCTGTTCAGTTGATTGTTCCTTAAGGATTGGAGAGTCACTAATGAAAAACTAGCAACGCTCGCGTGTGTTTGTGATGTTGATAAGTCATAACCTTTCTTAAGCACAACTAGAGGGCATACTTATCGTGAATTTGATACTAATCGAAGTTTTGTATATCCATTACTTTAATATTTCAATATTCAGGTCAAATGGCAGGAAGATGTAATTTATTCTTGTTAGAGAGAATGAAATCTAGAATTACCGCATATTCTTTCCTAGAATCTAATTTATAGATCACCTTTTATTTAACAAAATATATAAAACTTGTAATTTTGAGGATATGAAAGTATGACATCGCTTTGCACGTTCAAAAAAGAATATTATGATTTTCAAAATAGACAAATGAAGACAGTTTCATGCGAATATGAATCTTTGAAATAGAAAAATGATAAAACTGGTCATTAAGAATTAGGGTAGAAAAGAAGAAAAGGTAAAGCAATATTTAACATTTCTATAGGCGGCACATCTGTGAAATAACAACTACACAGTATTACCAATCCTATTTGTTTGTCTGGATTGAATCCGACAAATGAACTATAACCGTCTATACCTCCATTATGCCAAATTACCTGATTTCCTAAATCAGTTGTGCTAAACCACGACAATCCGATATATCCATAGTGGAACGATTCAAATCCTGAAGGATCATCAAATGGAACTTGTACTTCAGTAAACGGATGTCTAATCAAGTGACTTGTCTCCATTGCGTTATTGAGCTTTGTATCCATCAATCCCATGTTAGCTGAGACATACTTTAGTAAATCATTAACTGTTGAGTACATCGCACCTGCACCTTGTACTTTTTGAGGGAGAAATATTAATTCACTTTCATTTCCTACCATGTGGCCTTTTGCAAATTTAGATACAATATTCTCAGAGTACTGATATACTTGTTGCATTCATTGCAAATCCTGTACTATTCATTCCTAATACATTCCCTATTCTATCCTTAAGCAGTTGATCCAGGGGAATACCTGTTAATGACAGGACATGTCCTACCAGACCCAATCCTATATTTGAATAAGCAGATTTAGTTCCTGGTTCAGTTGCTAGTGTTGAATTCGAAAGAAAATCATAAGATTTCTCCGGTAGAATGAAGGATTATACTCTACCAAAAATCGAATACAATGAAAGTTCACTCAATTTCAAGGAGAAAAAAAAGAAATCGCTAAACTATTAAGAACAGATAGACATGAGATCCTACTGTTCAAATCAGAAAATATTAGCACAAATCCAGATGAAATTCCAGAGGATGAAACTGCGATCACCGATAATATAATTAATTATGATTAATGGGTCAACTCGGTCTATTAAATAGTTTTCAGAATAAAGCCAGATCGTGTACGGTTCATGTTAGACTAGATAAACTAAACACAAATTCAGACTTGGGTAAAATCATTAGCAACCTTATCTGTATCAGACAAAGGTATTGTTACTTCTCGTACGTTAGCAAGAAATGATGAAGTAATAATAGGAATATCAGGTTACCACATAGAAACTGAGACTAAAGAGGAGCATATCTGTATCTATTGGAAGTGAAATGTTGAATTAACACGCATGGACATATACCATACCCATATTCTCGTGCTCCAGTAGAGTGGGATCATAAAACTAGGTATGGAGGATATGTTTAAGACAGAAATTTCGGAACTCGATGCCAACAAGATGAAATCAAGGTTAAGAAAGAGAAAGATAACTTGTTTATGAATCCGAGTTTGGGACTCTTAAAGTCTTTGATTATGTCGATTATTTCTTTTCATCTAAATACGTTAGTGCAATTTTACGATGGAATCTCCTGACATATTACTGCTATAATCCCAAACGGACTAAAATCCTCAGATCTATCCAAATTATTCTAATTTAAATATGCAATAGGACCTTAAACAACCGATGAACGCATCACATAAACTTTTTGGAATATTCGCAATCCATAGCCCAGAGTCTTGTCCGCTTAATAATACTAAAAGTAAAGAGATCTTTAAAGAAATACACAAGAAGCTAAAATCAAATGCTGTAAAATATGGAGTCAAAGAAATTAATGGATTTTATATGTCCGTACTAGAGCATGAATGGTTTATTCTGGTTCAATCAAATAATGCTCATGATATTGAACAGCTATGTATCGAATCTGGGATATCATCTTTTAATACAGTAAAGATTGTGCCTCTGACAGACTATCAAGATGTCCTAAGCAGAATTAATCAGAATCAATAAATGGATATTTACTATCTTTATTTTCATCCTTTGTGGCTTTTTATATTCGTATAAATGCTAGACTAACTATACTAATTTCATTTTGTCATGCGAGAATTTATGCTGAAAATAGATAATAATAGCACTAACTGCTGTATAGGTTTTACCACTCCCAGTCGCCTTTTGAATCAAGGCGCTGGATCTATTGTCTGATAATGACTGTTCTAAATTCTTTATTGCCTCCATTTGTCTTAAATTTAGAGCGATGCATTTTGAAACCAACCTAGATAAGTAGGTTCAATTTTAGATTTGAAAGTAAGATATTACTTGACTATTCCGCTCTTTAGATTGTCCTTGGAAAATATGAGAGTCAGAATACTTTTCTCCAAAACCAGATTGTGCACCTACATTATTACCAGAGTTTTCTTGAACCTAGATATTGATGTTGTTGCCTGAATCAATTATTCCTTCAAAATTAGAACCCACGGTTATGGTGACGCTATCGGGTTTACTTACCAAACCCTGCTTGTTTGTCACAACCAGTTCAAAATGCAAATGTATGTTGGAATATGGTTCGGGGTGCTGTGAAGATTCAATTTACTGCTGTTGAGTTACTCAGAGTGACTCCAAGTCCGTTTGATCGAGTCCACTATTAAGTCAGTGTTTCATTCCTTGGGTCAGTACCACCATGGCCTTCTAAATGCACTGTCACACCAGAGTCTACAGTTTGGTCAAGTCCGTCATCTGCAATCGGCACTATTGACCCAATTACAGAGACAGGGTTTGAATTTGTGCTTGCTGCATACATGTTACCATTATCCTAATTGTAGGCTGTTACCTGTGGAGACCCTCAAACTGGGTATGGTTCATAATACCTCATTAGTATCTGAATCTAGGTTCTTTTACAAACATTATTTTGGTGGAAGTTTTTCCTCTTCCTGCTCCTCTTCAGTATGAAGCAATTTGTACACTCCTGCTGCTATTAGTCCACCAGCAATTGGTGCTACCCAATAAATCCACTGATAAGCAAAATCCCAAGTTATTAAGGCAGGGCCAAAGGAGCGAGCTGGATTTAATGACCCTCCAGTAATTGAGCCTCCGAATATAACATTGAATCCGAGAGTAAAACCTATGGCTATTCCAGCCAATGGAACTATCTTAAAGTTTTTTGAAGTGGTTGTGGCCAATACAACATATACCAATGTAAATGTCATTACTGTTTCTAAGATAAGGGCTCTTACAATGTTACCGTCGGAAGGCAATGTTACACTAGCTGACATTTCAGAGCCAAAAATTGAATAGACAACTGCAGCTGCAAGCACGGCACCAATAATCTGAGCAATGATGTACACAACTGCTTCCTTTCTACCAATTTTCTTGGCCACTAAGAGACCTATTGTAACTGCAGGATTGACCTGTGCACCAGAACGATATCCTATGGCATATACAATAGCTGTTAAGACTAGAGCATGAACCAAACCTATTCCAATTACTCCTAATTGTCCACTATCAGAATAGACGGTTGCAGCAGAAGCAATTGCATATACTAAAATAAAAGTACCTACAATCTCTACCAAAAATTTGTTTCTTAAAGACGGTCGGAAAATCTTTTGAACGTCTTTATCCATGTTCCTTACTAATAGTCGCAAATATATTTAAATGATGGTATAATCCCAATTTTAGAGAATCAATGTCTTTTGAGTTGAGATAATTGATAAAATTAGAACATCATATTCTTATGATTATTATTCATGTGATCAAATCCCGCTTGAAAAGTGCAAAGTGCGGGATTTGAACCATAGTCTTTTGGCATCCTTTTATAACAAATGATTAAAAATCATTATCATGTATTAATTCACAAATTAATTCACAAATTATAAGAATCTTGGAATCTTACAAATTGTTGAAAATTCTCAAATAATTCAATTGCCATGACTTAAAATACGACTAACAAAATAAAATTCAAAATGCAGTGCTCCCTATGACATTATTACCACTGATTTCAATGATAAATTTAAGCACTATGACTATAGGTAATGTAGATGCACGAAAAATGGATACTGCTACATGTACCAGTAATAATGATGGAACCGTCGGTACGGTAACTTGTTGAGCATTAGATCAGGACACTATGGTTCAATGGTGTACTACCTGTGTTAATACTAAACCCCCTAGTAACTGTTCAGAAGCAGAACAGCAATTTCATACCAAGGGTGGCGAAAATGCGAATCCAAACAATGGTGGGGTACTAAGTAGCGACGACTCAAGCAATCAAGGCGGCTCAAATACTGTTGATCCAGACAAGATTATTGATGGAGGAACATTCAATGATGATGGCGGTTCAAGCAATTCGGGTGACTCAAATGGAGGGATTGATTCGAACAAAATCAATAGCGGTGCAGTATTTAATCAATAAGAATATCGCAGGAATCATATATAAATAACGTTATCTTATTTTACTTATCTATGAAGGTGCGGGATTTGAACCGTATATTGTATCAGACAAACACTAGTCAATTATTGACAATATCATGAAATACTTAATTACAGGCCATTAGAAGGGTTCTAATGAATAAAGTTTGGGTTATGCATCTAGCCTATTGAAAACTGAAAAACAAAATTAAGACAAATAAGATATACTTGCTTTAGAATCAAATGATCATGTCTGAAAATATCCATATCAGAGCTGAATTCATCATAGAAAAAGATAATGTAGAACAATTTAGAAAACTGATAAGAGAAATGAGCAATGTTGTTGAGACCAACGAACCAAACACATTAGTGTATCAGTTCTATCTTAACGGAGATGGAACAAAATGTATGGTCCATGAAACATATGTAGATTCCAAGGCTGTTTTATCTCACAATGATAGCACGGCTTCAAAAACAATTCTCCCTAGAATATTTAACATAGCCAAACTAAGAACACTTGACGTTTATGGTAATCCCAATAATGAATTGAAAAAGTTGTTGGCAGGTTTCAATTCACAGATATTTAATTTGTATATAGGATTCAATCGGAAAAACGAATAATATGCTTCTCAATATACTAAATATTTATTTTCAATCACAATCACTTTATATGCTAACGCTTATTGTTATAGTTAGTGTTTTTAATCAAATCAAAATCAGCACCATTTATAGTTTTAAGCGTATTTTTTGGTGCATTCATGATTTTATCATCATATTCAACGTCATTCAATATATCCTTAATTTCTGAGACTTTGGCCCAGTCGGATCTTCAGATTGTCAAATATAGAAATTTAATCCTAGATTTGGGTGATGGAGTAAAGACTAATGCTCAATTATCTTATCCTGCGATAGGTAAAGGACCATTTCCGGCAGTGTTGCTTATTCCTGGCTCTGGCGCAGTTGACATGAACGAAACCTTGGGCGAAAATATCAAACCATTCTGGCAAATATCTCAATATCTTTCTGAGAGGGGATTTGCGGTACTAAAGTACGATAAAAGAGGTGTTGGTGAAAGTTTCACTATTTTGAACCCAAATGTATGGGGAAATAATACAGTCGATGATCAAATTCAAGATAGCGAGAAAGCCTTGAATGTTCTCGTACATCAGCCTGAAGTAGATCCAAATAGGATAAGTATAATTGGCCATAGCGAAGGTACACTTTATGCTCCAAGAGTAGCGGTTGATAATTCGACAAAGATAAGCAACATTATACTTATGGGTGTCCTAGCCCAAAACCCTTTAAAAGATGTAGAGTACTATCAAGACGTTTCCTTACCATTAGAATACGCTATGCAAGTATTAGATAAAAATCACACCGGATTGATATCCATACAACAAATAGTAACGGATCCTTTATTAAAGAACTTTTTGCTGCCTTCTTCAGTTTTGCATACTAATGATACCAAAGACATGACTAATACGTTAATTAAGGAATTTGGTACTAGTGGGTACATAAATATTGATGAACAACTTAAACCTTTTCTGACAAAAGGCTATGAAAACATTACAGCATTCAATTTGCTAAAATGCAATACTCTTGGAGTATGTCCTATATTATGGAAATCTTTATCTAATATGACAACAAATTTCAGCTTCATTGGTAACGTATCTAACTCTACAGGCATTCTAATACTTAATGGGGAAAATGATGCTCAAACACCAGTTCAACAAGCATTTTTATTGCATCAGAAGCTTAATGAAGTAAATCATACTGACCATACATTAATAACATACCCCGACCTTGGACACGTTTTTTATCCATCATCAAAATGGCAAACAGGGATCGGACCTATCAAACCTAATGTTTTGGCAGATTTATATTCATGGTTGGAGTCCCATTCAAGATAGTAAATGGAGTTTTATTTCGCTTTTTATCAGACAGGACAATGTATTGTCATAAACCTTCGTTCTTTAGCAATAACCTATTAAAATGAATTGAATGGCATAAAAACATGCTACTAAGAAAATTATATTGTCAATAAACAGTTAATTTGAGCATAATAAAGTGCGAAGTGCGGGATTTGAACCCGTTTCTATGACATGATTAGCCAAGGTTTAATTTACTATAGTTAATAACAATAAGGAACGGGTTCAAAATTATATATGCTTTAATGTTTTCATACTAATCGACTTTCGAGTATTCATCATTTTCTCTCTATTGTGTGCTATACACACTAATTGAATTTTTTCAGTTGCGGTGCGGAAACGAAAAAAAAGAATCAAGATAAACAGATGAAAATAATTTATTCTATCAATATTAGAAAAATAATTATTCAATGTCCCCCTTATGGTTCTATTTAAATTGATGAATTAGACTATTATAGTATGAAATATTATCTTTTAGGCAAGAGCGGCCTTAGAGTTTCAGAGATTTGTCTTGGTACAATGACATTTGGTAAAGAATGGGGATGGGGCGCCTCTAAAGAAGAATCTCGCAAGATCTTTGATGCATACGTAGATTCTGGTGGTAATTTTATTGACTCTGCTAATATATACACGGACGGAACAAGTGAAAAATATGTTGGAGATTTTGTTTCTTATGATAGAGATAGATTTGTTATTGCAACTAAGTATACTTCTAATACAAGAGCAGGAGATCCCAATGCTGGGGGAAACCATCGAAAGAACATGGTACAATCGTTAGAGGCGAGTTTGAGGAGGCTAAATACGGACTACATTGATCTTTATTGGGTGCATGCATGGGATCAAACAACCCCAATAGAAGAGATGATGAGAGCACTAGATGACATGGTCAAATCAGGTAAGATCCTGTACATCGGAATTTCAGATGCTCCAGCATGGATAGTCTCACAGGCTAATACTCTTGCAAATCTTAAAGGATGGACAGAGTTTGCGAGCATTCAGATTGAATATAGTTTGATTGAAAGGACTTCGGAGCGGGAATTACTTCCTATGGCAAATGCCCTTGATATAGGAATAACAGCATGGTCTCCGTTAGGAAGTGGAGTCCTGACAGGAAAATATAACAAATCAAGTAATAAAGAGCATAAAAATAATACAGTAAATAAAGATTACAAACAGAAAGAGAATACAACTAATGATGTTAATACTAGTACTAGTTCATCATCATCAAAGTTCGATCAGCAGACTAGTAATAGACTAAATGTAGCAAATTTTTCAGAATTGTCAAATACTTTACTCAAAGAAAGAAATTTGAGAATTGCTGAAGAGGTTGTAAATATTGCTCAGGAGATTAAGCGTACTCCTTCACAAGTTGCACTTAATTGGATAAGACAGTCGAAAAAGATAGTTCGAAATAAGATAATACCAATAATAGGAGCAAAAGACCTTTTACAGATAAATGATAACTTGGCATGTATGGAATTTGTGTTATCTGATGATCATATACAAAGATTAAATGAAGTAAGTAAGATAGAACTTGGCTTTCCGCATGATTTCCTATCCTCTGATGCAATTAGGAATATAATTTACGGAGGAACTTACTCGTCAATATATAATCATAGAAAATTCAATTAAAGCAAGAGTTTGGACAGTTTTGGTTGTTCTTGATTGGGGGATTGGTGGTTCAGTCTCCTCAATTCTTTTTTTACTCATTCTCGCTCAAGTTGTTTCTACCCTCCTATTATCTATTTCAGTTAATGTTCCTATGTAATTCATATATGGATGATAATACCTCTTAAATATAATTATGTAATTTTATACTCATGGAGAAAAAAGCCATTATCGTTTCTACATTTGCAATATTGTTAACTACTGGAATTTCAGCATCAATCCCTGTTAATATGACATACGCCAAACTAAACTGTACCGAACAAAAATGTACAGGTGGACAAGGAGGACAAGGAGGTGGAGCAGTAGGCAATTTTGCAATTGAAGATAACACTTTTACTCAATCTGGCGGTGGAGGTTCCTCATTTTTGCCAGGAGGAGGTGGCGGACACCTTGAATCTAATTCTGAAACCGGCGATTTTTCCAGAAGTGGCGGTAGTTCTGATACAGGAGGAGGACGATGTACTGGTAACCTAAATGAAGGAGAACTTGAGTGCACGGGGAAAGATTAAATTATTTTTATTTTTATTCACAAATCCCTTAATTTTTGATTTAGAATTGTATGGATTTATGAATATTCAAAGTTCTTGATGATGAATAAATTGGAAATAATATTGATTTATTATTTATTTTGATTTTTTCGCATGATCAAGGATGAATCGTCTTATTTGGGTACTCAGGCTAATTAATTCTAGAAGATAGTCGATCAGTTCTAGAATCTACTAACGTCTAAATTTAGACTAGTAATCCAAAATATGAGGTATTACAAAACTATTATTTTCAAATCCCGCTTGAAAAGTGCGAAGTGCGGGATTTGAACCCGCTTCTTCTTTTGTCCAGTTCAAATCCCTTTGTTCAGTGAGGGAGAAAGAGAACCCGCAATCCCTCTATCTTTAGTTGTTGGTTATAGAGTAGGGATAATTTGACCAAGATAATCTTCTTACAAGATTACACCCTCTTTATATACTTCCTTGAGTGAATTTGGTTATGAATAATAATAGACAGGTAAGAAAAGAATTATCTTTTCCATTATAGTATTCATTTCTATACTCTAATTTTCTCAAGTATGACCATGAATCTAATGGTGCTTTACTAATATAGTGGATGGGATCAAACAAATTTACCCAGACCAATTCAAGCAATACCACGAATTTGGTAAATACCCAAGACATTCCATTAGAAAAAGTCCATGTTGGAGATATTGAAATGGCGTATAAAATGTTTGGTAAAGGAGATCCCTTGATACTTCACAATGGTGCTTCTGATAATATGGATGCATGGGATCCAGCCCTTTTAAGCAGACTAGCGTCAAATAACACAGTAATTGTGTTTGATAGTCGTGGAATAGGAAATACTACTGCAGGTACCGAACCGTATTCTATTCAGTTACTTGGTAATGATACTGCGGGTTTAATGGACGCTTTGAAAATACAACAAGCAAACGTTCTTGGATATTCTCTAGGTACATTTACAACCCAACAATTTGCAATTACGCATCCTGATAAGGTTAGTAGTATTATACTTATTGCTGGAACCTGTGGTGGGAAAGATGGTATACCTAAACCGACTGAGTTTATGAAATCGATGTCCGAAATGGCAAATAAGTCTTCAAACAATGAATCCATGACTCAGGAGGATTTCAAATCCCTTGTAACTGCCTCATTAGGATCGGGATGGGTAAAACTGCATCCTGAATCTGCTGATATTCCAGAAAATATGACATTAGCAGCAGCAAAGCCTGGTCTTTCTCCTGAAGCAATGAACAATCAGATGAACGCTGGATTTGCTTGGGAGGCAACCAACTGGAATGGTGTTTGTGACAACCTTGCGAAAATAGACAAGCCCCTGTTAGTTATAACAGGAACAGACGACAATGAATATGTCCCACATGAAAACTCTTTAGTCATTGCAAACAAGGTTCCAGGAGCATGGCTTGTACAGATAAAGGATGCTGGTCATGCAGTTCCGGATCAATATCCTGATGAAGTCGGTAACATAATAGAAACATTTTTGTCGACTGTAAAATAGTAGGAGACTAATCAGGAAAGAAGAATTAGATATTAATTTCGTACGCGATGTAGACAAGCGGGTTCAAATCCTTATCTGAAGAAAGGAGAAGAAGTGCGAGGTGCGGGATTTGAACCCTAAGTGATTATTATGATCTTGTTTTCACAAAAATTGAAACCAAATAGATGAAAAATTCTGCCATTCTGATTCTTAGATTTGCTATCATTCTTCCTGTATCATTTGTTAAATTAATTGCATGTAATCCATTTAGATTGGATTATCTATGCTCAATTCGAGTGGGATTAATATCGATTCCAGTACAGGTCTTAACAAAAAGGGGTAATTTTTTGGATATTTTCCTTTAGGTTTGGAAATTGCACTGAGCTCTCGTATCTACACTTCCTCGATTTATTAAATCATTTATTGTTTTTCTTGAGAAATCAAAGGCCTTCCCATTAATGTCATCGCTACTCTCTAGAGATTGACCCTCTCCATATCCTATTCTTTGTAGTTTGTTTATTGTTACTCTTCCCTCAATTAGTTTTCTTATTTCTCTTGGATTGCCACTTCTACTCATGCTAACTAACTTGTTTGCTAATGGTTTTTCCAACTCTCTATAGATAGAGTCGTTTGATGAATAATTGCGGTCTGACCTAATCATGTCCATTAAAGAATTTATTATGTTAATATAATCAGATACCATTGATGTTACCTTTTCATCATGCTTTGATTTATCATGAAATAACACATTCTGGACCCGGTTATTGATAGAATCCGGGTCCTCAGGGACTCCCTGTTCTTTGGTGGGGTACAAAATACCTATATACACCTCTAAGGATGGAACATTATCTAAGCCTTTAACCTTATACCAATAGTCCCTGTGTGATTGAATAACTTCTCTTAAAGGCGTATTACTAAGGTAATAACCATCCATAAATATTCTATTATACTGTTTTCCTTCCGGAATTTTATCATCAATGACTTCACCTGTAATAGCTGGCAGTTCTGGGAATTTGTATCTTAGATGAGAAGACATGGTGGTTAGGAGATGCTCCATCTTTATTCCATCCGGATATTTTATTACATGCTTTGATTTACTATCCTCATCGCCATATACGGACATTCTTTGGTTGTACTTCTTTGGATAGCTATCAAATGTTATGGTTGTTGCATCTTGTACATCTACGCCTACCAATAACAATCTTGGTTCCCCTTCATCGGTCTTTATTGGATTTTTTGAATCATCCCAAAACTTTCGAATTGTTTCTACAATAGGTGAATTATCAAACCGTAGTATGTAATTAAAAGGATTTAGAAATCTAAAATCCGGTTGGTATATCGGAGGAGACAGAACCTTATGAGTTCCCCAAGGAAGATAAGCAAATTGATACCATGACCAATATCTTCTGAATGCCTCACCTGAGGCTAATCTACCCAATTTATCTGGCCACAAATAATAGTAAGACAACAATGGTGATTGTTCCCTCATAGTGCCAAATATGTTATCAAAGGGCTTTAGGGTATTAACCCAAAAGTTGTTGACTCCTTCTCTTAGCTTGGATGAGGCGTATAGCCAGCCTTGCAGAAATGGATTTTCATATTGAGGTGTGTCTATTGATACCTCTTGCCAAAATCGATAAAGGGTCTCGTCTGACCCCTTCCAAGGATTTTCCTCTTCCTTATTTTGTAGAACGTGATTGACTATCAGGGTTGCGTTTATTGCACCTGCGGAGGTACCAGCAACGATATCAAATAAGGGTCTTTTTTCATTTATTTCCCACTTAAGACCTTCATACAGTGACTTATAAATTCCGGCCTCGTAGGCTCCCAATGCCCCTCCTCCTTGGAATACAAGAGCTCTTTGTTGTAGCGGTCCGGAATTGCTATGTTTACTGTCTGTTGGAAAATTTGACATACCCTACAAAGAAGGATCCTAAAAATAAAGGTTTTGGTAATAAATTACAATGATCTTCACTTAAATAAAAATCCACCATGAGGTGTTATATCAAATACTTTTTTGATAACCGGTGCCTATTCCTACTTAATGTATTTGGTTGCAATTGATTGTTATTTTGAAGTTTCAGATCTTGTGAAGATTCGGTGCTTGTCCCCTGAGAGTCAGTCGTTGTTGTTTGAGTAGGGACGGGACATCCCTCTGGTATATCATCAGATTGATCCTCCAGAACAGGACATAATCCGGGACAACCATTTTCATCAATAAAACTAGTCCCTTCAATTCGTTTCATTTGAACAAGCATTGTTTTGCTCGGATTGGGTATCAGATGATTGATCATTATTATCAGTCAACTCTTCGTCAGTATTACTATCTTGTGATTGATCCTCCTTGGATATATCATCACTGTTGTTTGAAGTGGTTGCAAAAACCGATGAAAAAGTCATGAATTGAGAAGGGATTACTAAAGTTGGTTTAAGAAAAATAAGAGTCGTACAGATAAGAACAGAAAAATGCTGGGTTTTAAGACACAAGAATTACCAAAAGATTTTCTCAAAGGTGAATTTTTCAACGTATGTGCAATACAGATGATATTATTAAAGATATTGCAATAGTTGTATCAAATTCTTCAATCTTACAATTATTTTGTAAGTCATTGTAAAATTAAGCAATAAATGATAAACAATATCGATATATTATTAGCCTCTCCAAAGCATTGATCTTAGACGATAGGTTTCTCATACTACTTAAACTTCTATAGGAGCGATATATAAGAAAAACCTCCCTTGAAATTTTATGATTAGTTAATTGTAGTTTTCAATTTTGGTATTCATGTAGAACTGTGCTTGTTAAATGGATCAGCCTGTTCCTATAACTCAACTCCACAAAACGGACAATGATTATATCATAATTATAAAGTTTGGATCCTTTCTCAATTCTATGGATCCATCATGCTCTACCATCTCTATCCAGCCTTATTTAATGGCAAAGTAAAGGTAAATGTTGCTCCTGTATCATCCTTGTTATTTTCTGCCCATAAGTCTCCATCGTGTGCCACAACAATCTTTTTTGAGATATACAATCCCAAACCCATACCTTGATACGAGTTAGTGGTAAACGTGGTAAATAATTTCTGAAAAATCTCTTTATCAATCCCGACACCTGCATCCTTTACTTTCAAAATAACCATTTCCTTACTGCTTGCATTATGCATATTGATTACCTTACTTTCAGCTTTTATTGATATTGAAACCAAGTCGGAGGAAAACTTTATTGAATTACTAATCAAATTAGAAATAACTTGGCTTATCCTACTTTTATCTCCAAAAACGACCAAAGTATCAGGGATTTCATATGTGATTTTTATATTTTTATTATCAGTACAATTTTGATAATCTCTTATCATATCTGGTATTATTTCCTTAAATGTAAAATTTTCTTTAATGAGCGTAAGAGAATTACTTTCAATTTTTGCTACGTCTAAGATATCTTCGGATAGTTTCTTTAATCTTTTTGCATTTCTGTTTAAGATATCGAGAAATTCCCTAAGTTCATGATCTTTTATTCTACTTTTAACGAAGTCCGATACATTAATTATTGGCTGTATTGGTGTTCTTAATTCATGGGCGGCTACATTAATGAATTCCTTTTGCATCCTGTCATTGACTTGTAATTGTTCATACAACTCTATTTGTTTCCAAATAACGTCGAATATTGCAGCATATGTTAATACAGTGGGTAAACTATTAGAATAAGTTGCAAACCCTATTGCTTCTGCAACTGTATGCTTGGCATCATCCCTTAGCTCTGCAACTATCGAATACCTTCTATCAACCACCAAAATTGATACTTGAGATATTGGATCCATAAATCTAAAATGAATATTTAGATTGTTGGCTAGACCTTTACATGTTGCTTCTATTTCATTATCCTTAGGTATCAGCACTTTCATTTTTACATTGGGGTTAGAATCTGTTATTTCTTTAAGAATTCGTATAGATCCATTGTGCTCTAGTCTGTGAAAAGCATTAGCGGTAGAGAAGATAATTAAAATCTCCTCTTTTGTAGACCTCAAAAGATCAACGAGTTTGTTTTGTAAGACCACAGGGTCATTTATAGATTCAATGACTTCAGGAATTATACCCTCCTCGATTTCCTTTATTTTTTTCTCACCTGGAACTGCGTGTTCTCCATAAGGTATCAAAGATATATTGACCCTGTTCAATCACTTCTTTTACATTGCTATAGATAACTTGGGTAAGAGGAGTACTTTTCTTGAAGAACTGTGGTAGCCATATATTCTGACTCGCTGACGGCAACACCACCTCTAACGCCATCTAGATGCCGCAGTTCATCAACAAGATTTATCAGATCTTTACAGTTACCGACATTTTCTTTTGTAATCTCTGTAAATGCCCTTATCTTCCCTCCCCTGTTACGAATATTTAGATATCCATCTCTATATTCTTTAATCTCTACTACAATTGATGGAGCATTTTTGTCAAAATATATATCCATCTTTTCTTTGACGTTTTCCATAAAATATATTCCCCTCCCCACCGCTTTCTCGACGCCATAAAGAATCTCTGAGCTTTTATCCTTGGTTTGAGGGAAGGAAGGAATACCCGTAATGTTTCATCTAAATATCATGTTTAAAATATAAAAATATGCCGCTGCAAACACTTTAGTACGAAACTGTCATAGTTCATTAATTCTCCTTTTTTCAAGTAACTTTTAATTAAAGAAGTTGCTTTGAGACATTTAGGCATAAATTTTTAATAAAATGGGCTTTTAATACAATATAGTGGATGATTTAACATTTAGACAATTGATGGAATCAAAATATTATCATCCAGAGGTTACAGATGTCATTTTTGATTCCGATAAAATGTTAGAAATGGGCATAGTTGCTATTAATAGTACTGAAAGAGGATTTGTTATAGTATGGGATAAAATAATGCTTGATTCCTTGTGGAAGTTTTATAAAGTTGGTATACTCCTTGCTGAAAAACATGCCAAAGAAAGGGGTATCAAATTTAGACTAATTGTTGAAATTACGAAAGAAAACATGGAGTCTGTTAAATCATTCAAGTATTATGAAATAAAACATATTGATAATATAAGAAGTAACTTTGCTGTATTGGATAACAGGGCCTATATGGTGCAAATATTTCATAAGGAAAATGAGCCTCCTGCTCAGGCGTTATTTAGTAATACTAAAGCCCTAGTAGATAGTCAACAAGCACTATTTAACAGATTATGGGAAATTGCAACTCCAATAGCAAACAGATTAAAAGAGATAGAATATCGTGATAAATTAAACTACCAGAGGATTTTAACAAATCATAAAGAAATTCATAATGAAATAGATTCTTTAACATAACAATGTGAAAAAGAATTACTAATATTTTCGTCATTCAAATTAATTTATACTGTACTTAACAAGAATAACTTTGTAAATAATTTTAACTCATTGCTAAGAAAAGGTATTACAATTAAGATTCTCACCGACGATATTGATGAACATTTAATGAGTCATATTGCTCAAATAAAGGACAACAAATAAAGATAATCCGATGCAGTTTGGGTATAGCAACAAGTTGGGAGAATTTAATGAATTTATAATGTTAAGCGATAATAAGTATGTCTTGCAAATAAAATATGACCAACAAAATGAAATAGTTGCCTCATTTTCAAATGAAGAGCATAATGTAATGATTCAAGAGATTCTATTTGAAAAATATTGGAATGAAGTCAAGAGTCTTACAGTCATTAGCAATAATTAGATAGTTTTAGATTCAATAATTGAAGGTCATTAAAACAAGGATTGATAAAATGTTGAACGCAATGATGCGCTAATAGTATTGATCTTTGCGCGGGATCAAGGACGAACCGCATTATTTGAACCCACTAACAATTATTAAATGACAATCTCGATGCTCTCAACATTAACCCTCTAATGTAATAGTAAGGTCATTGGACTAGATAAGATGTGGATTTGCACAGAAACCTTTGAAAGACAATATAAAAATGATTTAAGGTAAATTAAATTCATATTAGATTTTGATGGTGTTCTAATTTAATAATCCACCTAATAAGCCGGTTGCTTTTTCTGTTAGAGATGAGTCAGACGAGGTAGAATCATTTGTTGTTGATACTGAACTATTATTCGTTCTTTGACTATTATCATTTCCTGTCAGTAACTTTGTTGCCTCATCTTTAAGAGTGGACAAATCCTGCGCTAATGCCGTCTGGCCTAATGAATTACTTACTAGCGATGCTGTCAATACAAATGACAGAACAAAACTCGCGATTACTAAAATTTTCTTCATCTTTTTCAAATTGTATGTTCATCATATTATATAACAGATACAACATTGAGTAAGTTATAAACAGTATTTCATCCAGATATCAGAGTGGGAAGTTTTACAATACCAATAATAAATTTACCATTTTCAATTAGCGTGAGACCGAATGATTAGAAAACAGAAACCATGTAGACAGATTTGTAGATAAGCGGGTTCAAATCTATCTTAAGAAAAGAAGAATGAGGTGCGAGATGCGGGATTTGAACCCGAGTTAAGAGTTGTCAAGGATAAGAGACATGTCTAGGACAACTTTTTAATAAAATGGAGTTTTGATACAATACAGTGGATGATATAACATTTCGACAATTGAAAGAATCTGGCTATCATCATCCCGAGGTTACAGAAGTAATTTTTGATGCCAACCAAATGTTTGAAATGTCATTGCACTCGGTCAGTATTAGTGAAAAAGGCTACGATATAGTATGGGACAAGGTTATGATAGATTTTCTGAGAAAATATTTCAAAGAGGGCCTGCAACTCCTTGAAGATTTGGCCAATAAAAGAGGATTAAGAAGAAGATTAATTGCAGAGACTACCGCAGATAATATTGAATTTGTAAATTCACTAAGTTATTCTGAAATAAGACACCTTGATAATCTCAGAGGAAATTTTGGAATATTTGATGAAAGGGCATATATTGTCCAAATTTTTCACAAGGATACAGAAAAACCAAATCAAGCATTTTGGAGTAATTCCATTACACTTGTAAGAAAACAACAAGCCCTGTTCGACGATTTATGGAAAATGGCTATCCCATTGTCGGCCAGAAATAAAGAGTTAACGTATCATGTAAATCCAGAATATAGGAAAACTTTTACTGATTATGATCACATATATCAAGAGGTAAAATCAATCCTTGAACAAAGTAGAAGGGAATTATTAATATTTGCATCTTTTAAAATTTTGAAGAGAATATTTCACAATAAGGATTGGATCAATACTATCGCTTCACTGCTAGCAAGAAGAGTGAATACTAGAATATTGACAGATGATATTGATGGAGATTCAGCAAGAAAAATTATGCGGATCCAAAATGAAGATAAGGACAAAAGAATCCATTTTGGATATAATGACAAATTAGGAAATTTCAATGAACTGGTTATATTAAGTGATGAGAAGTATGCTTTGCAAATAAAGTATGACCATCAAAATAAACTAATAGCATCATTCACTAATGAAGAATCCAGTGTTATGATTCAAGAGATATTATTTGAGAAATGCTGGAACGAAGTAAAGAGTCTCGAAGTTGTGAATAGCAATTAGATTAATTACTATGAGGATAAAAATTTCAACATTATATAAATGAAAAATAAAGTCGACTGGTCCAATAATATTGAATAAATTTAGAGTGGCTTTACAAATTCTTACTAATACTCAATCTAGTTTTTGCCTTTACTATCAGGAGAACAATCGCCGCTTTCTACGAGCCTTGTGATTTCTCGTTTTTATCGGCATTTTCTTCAGCATCTTTCAAGTTGTTTATCAATCTTTTGTCTGCCTTGGTGTCATTGCTTGTCCTTTTCCAAAACTTTCCTAATTTTCTAAATAGCACAGAGTCTTTCAACTAATTCTACATGTATACTATAGATGAATTTGCTTATAAAGAAAATAACGTCATAAAAACAAGTGCGAGATGCAGGATTTGAACCCGCACTTCGCTCGTACCTTAACCAGGCTGGGCCAACCTCGCCTGAAATAAAATTAACAATACGGTATTAATAACTTAATGCTGGGCTGTTATTTGCAACTATTCCATATTTTCCCCTTTCTAAAAGCAATTTTTCTAGCAGAGCTAATGTCACGAATCCCACCTCGGTTTTTTTCCGTACCTTGTCTTATGGAGGTTCCGTATTCGTCTACAATTTCAATAATTACCTCGTCTTTGAAATACGATTTTAGAATTCCAGCTATTTGATGAGATAGAGCCAAGCTTCCATCACCGATTCTAACTATTTTAGTTGGAGACTCTATTGATGACAAAACAAAACTGATTTTTTCAACTGTAGAATTAACCGAAGACAAAATTGTTCTATGCAGGTTTGATTATAAGAGATATAACAACAGAGGAAAAATTATCAAGAACCAAAGTAAATACGATCAAATTAAGAATTAAAGAAAACTCTAAACCAATGTAAATTAGATTTTTGAAATACACTTGTATGGTTAGATTCTATTGATACCAGGATTAGGCTCGCTTGTCTTTCCGCTCGAGGATTGAATGAAATAATTAAATAGTGAGACTTTGTTCATCCTTGAATTATATCCCTGCGGACCGAGCAAAGTTAGACTACGGCTAATAGACAGGTCGTGTATTCATTTTTTGAGATACTTGCAATGCAATAAGTTATCGAATATGTTTGACTTACAAAAACAATTATTGTATAGATGCTGTACGATTTCAAAGTCTTTCAAATTCTCCACCATCCTAAAGTAATTGTTTCTCTTTGGGAATAATATACAATTTATTATTATATAAGATTCGTATATAAGAAAATTATCAAATAGATAATACATTGATTTACCCCATCAATTGTTACCTTTCAATGACTAATAACAGTATTAGGAAAAAAATACTTTATCAAATACCTGTATTATTGATAATACTTGCGATATCCGTTCCAATGGCCACTGCTTCAGGTTTATCCAATGTCTTTTTTTCTTCTCCTAGTATGTCAGTAAATCAACTTGTATATGCAGAAGATGAGGTTTCCAGTGGTGGAGATCATTTAACTTCATCAACTACTACTGACCCAGTCTTAGGACACAGTCTAATAGGCTTAACAGTCACTAAAGAAAATGCTAATCCTTCTTTAGTTGAAGAGACTGAAGAACAAGATCTTGATTGTAGATACGTTTCAGAAAAGAATTTCAAAGTATCAGAGGAATGATGACATGCCGCAATTTGTTCCAAACCAATTGAATCCCGGCCACGACGGAGGAGAGAAGGTCGCCGAGTTGCGCCCGCTCGCACAAGGGCAGCCTGATCTGAACGGAGTTTGCGGCCTCAGCCGTCCTCAAAGTATAGTACGCGAGCATGCAAGCAATTCAATTCGCTGGGCTCCTGACGAGCGGCTCAATCATCTTCTCGAGGAAGCCTGCGTCCGCTTCGCGACGAACGATGCCGTCATTGGAAGCGGCATCGTTCTGAGTTATCGCGATTTCGACCGCCGTGCCAATCAGCTCGCGCGTCATCTGCTCGCACACGGAATCAAGTCCGGCGACCGCGTCGCAATGATGTTTGACAGATCACCAGAAGCATACGTGGCGATGCTTGCGGTAATGAAAGTCAATGCGGCCTATGTGCCACTCGACGCTGCCTTTCCGATTGAACGCGTCCGCTTCATCCTCGGGGATGCCAACGTTTCCGCCATTCTGTCAATGTCGAGTTTCGCGGTGCGCCTCTCCGGCGCCCAGGTCAACAAGATATTTCTCGATTCGGAGAGGCAGGCGATCGGTGCACAGGCAGCCAATTCGTTGACTGGCGTTTCGCCGCCGACCGAGCCCCTCTCCTACATCATTTACACATCGGGCACAACCGGTAATCCGAAGGGTGTTTGTATCGGACACGCAAGTATTTGCAATTTCGTGCGCGTCGCCGCTGAGCTTTATGGCTATTGCGCCCGGCGATCGCGTCTATCAGGGCATGTCGATAGCGTTCGATTTCTCCGTCGAGGAGATCTGGGTGCCGCTGATGTGCGGCGCGACGCTCGTGCCGGGCCCGACTGGCAGGACCCTGATGGGCGACGAGCTCGGAGACTTTCTGCGCAAACGCCGTGTGACCGTAATGGCTTGTGTTCCGACGCTGCTCTCTACTATAGAGCAGGACGTGCCGGACTTGCGGATCCTGTTGGTCGGCGGCGAGGCTTGCCCGCAAAGTCTCGTGGCCCAATGGTATCGCCCCGGCCGCCGCATTCTCAACACCTACGGCCCCACCGAGGCGACCGTCACAGCGGCAATGACCGAGCTGCGGCCGGACAAGCCGGTCACGATCGGCGTACCGCTCCCGACCTATTCGATCGTCATCCTCGATCCTAACGAGGACAATACCGTTCCGATAGGCGAGATAGGCGAGATCGGTATCGCGGGCATCGGATTGGCGCTTGGTTACATAAATCGCGATGACCTGACTAAGAAGAAGTTCATCCGCGATTTCCTGCATATCAAGAACAATCCATCCGGCAAAATCTATCGCACCGGTGATGTTGGTCGAATCATCGAGAACGGCGAGATAGACTACCGCGGTCGGATCGACACGCAGGTCAAGATCCGCGGCTATCGCATCGAGCTCAAAGAAATCGAAGCGGTGCTACTCGACCTGCCACAGGTCGCTCAAGCCGCCGTGACGACATTTGAGATTGAGGAGAGCGTCGTCGAAATCGTCGCCTATTATGCTCTCAAGCGGGGTGTCGAGCTGCCGCATAGGGAGATCTGGCAGGCACTGCGCAGCAAGCTTCCCGTCTACATGGTGCCGGCCTTCTTCGAGCAGGTCGACACCATACCGATGACGTTGAGCAACAAGGTCGACTACAAGAGGCTGCCCAAGCCGCAGCCGAAGCGTTTTTCCGCTACGCAGGTGTATGTCCCGCCCAAAACCGACCGCGAGCGAATGGTGCACGACGCGCTCGCTGGCGTCCTTTGCATCGAGCATGTCTCGACCGAGCACCACTTCTTCAATGACCTTGGTGCCAACTCACTGTTGATGGCACGCGTCTGTGCGGCAATCCGCAGGAAACCGGGCATGTCGAACTTGTCGATGCGCGATATCTATATGCATCCGACGATCGCCAGGCTGGCGCATCATCTCGATTCATCGATCGACGGATCTGTCGCAACGAAGCCGGAACCCTTCCATGTTCCGTCGACCTTGTCGTACGTCACGTGCGGGGCCCTGCAGATTGGATTCACCGCGGCCTATCTGTTGTTCGGACTCTTTATCTTCGTGGCCGGCATTCAATGGGCGACCGCCATCGACAGCGTGGTGGAGATCTACGTGCGCAGCGTCGCGTTCGGCTCAGGATTGTTTGTTGCGCTGATCGCGCTTCCCGTCGCGGCGAAATGGGTGCTGATAGGTCGCTTCAAGGCGCAATCGATTCCGATCTGGAGCTTTGCGTATTTCCGCTTCTGGGTCGTCAAGACTCTGATGCGCACATCGCCTGTGGCTGCCTTCATTAGCACACCACTCTACAACGCCTATCTGCGCCTGATGGGCGCCAGAATCGGCCGCAACGTGATGCTGAGGTGCCAGTTCACGCCGGTCTGTACCGACCTTGTGACGATCGGTGACAACACCATCGTCAACAGTGAAACGAGCCTGCTCGGCTATCGTGCGCAGTCTAACTTCATTCATATGGGCCCGGTTACGATCGGCAGCAATGCGTTCGTCGGCGAAGGGAGCGTGCTCGACATCGATACTACGATGGGCAACAACACTCAGCTCGGTCATGCCTCGTCACTGCAGAGCGGCCAGCGGGTGCCGGACGACAAGCGCTACCATGGCTCTCCGGCGGTCGAGACGTCCTCGGACTATCGCCAGATCGAGTCCAAGAATGGTGCTGATCTCCGAGGCGCCATCTATGTGTCGCTTATCCTCGCGACAATGATCATGATTGCCGGGCCTGCCATGATGATCCTCATCTACCACGTCTGGGATCTATTTTGCCCGACTCCTCTAACCACTCTGCATTGTACAACGTTCTTCTCCATGTCGACTCCCTTGCTTCTCGCCATTTCGGCGGCGCTGTTCTTCGGCGCGCTTGGCATCGGTCTGGCTGGTGTGTATGTCATCCCGCGCCTCTGTATGAGGGGGCTGCGGCCCGATGTAACCTACCAGAATTTCGGCTTCCACTACCTGCTGCAGAGCATCATCCGAGGCATCAGCAACTCGGGCTTCTTCAGCTCGCTTTTCGGCGACTCATCAGCCGTCGTATGGTACATGCGCTACGTCGGCTGGAACTTGAACACGGTCCATCAAACCGGCTCGAACATGGGAAGTGACCAGAAGCACGACAACCCGTTTCTCTGCAATATCGGCAGCGGCACGATGATTTCGGACGGGCTCAAGATGATGAACATGCAGATGTCGCCGACGTCGTTCCGGCTTGCCGAGTCGAAGATAGGCGACAACAACTTTCTGGGCAACGGTATCTCCTACCCACCGAATGGTCGCACCGGATCCAACGTCCTGTTCGGGACCAAGACATTGGTCCCGATCGACGGCCCGGTGCGCGAGAATGTCGGGCTACTTGGTTCGCCGGCCTTCGAGATTCCGCGCAACGTCTGCCGTGATCGCGACATATGTGCCTCGTTCGACGAGCAGACACGTCTCGCCCGTCTCCGCCGCAAGAACATGTACAATTTCGTCACAGCCTTGATCTTCATCACAAGCCAGTGGGTGGTAGTGGCTGCCGCGTTAATGCTCACGCGAGTCGCAATTGCGAACATCGATCATTTCGGCACCTTCGTGTTCTTCGGAGCCAGCGTGGCGGATATTGGATTGAACATGGCCTTCCTCATCGTGCTCGAGCGCGCGATTATGAGATTCAAGCGACTCAAGCCGCGGCTCGCCTCGATCTACGATCCGTATTTCTGGTGGCATGAAAGGCACTGGAAGTTAAATCGCTTTCCCAATCTTGACCATGTTCGCCGGCACCCCGTTTCGCGGAATACTGCTTCGCGCCATGGGCATGAAGGTCGGTGCCAAGCTGTTCGATTGCAGTTTGGGTATCCCGGAACGCTCGCTGATCGAGGTTGGCGACTACACCAATCTGAACGAGGGTTGTGTGTTGCAGGCACATTCGCTAGAGGAAGGCGTTTTCAAGTCGGACTATATCCGGCTCGGCAACAGGTGCTCGGTCGGCCCGGGGGCCTTAGTTCACTACGGCGTCAGCACCGGAGACGACGTCGTGCTCGACGCCGATTCGTTCCTGATGAAGGGCGAGATCCTGGATTCTCATACGGAGTGGTGCGGAAATCCGGCCAAGTTGGTGCGCCGTCATGTAGCTCGGGCAGAGGTTTGCGTCCAGGACGTCGCCGACACCACCGCCCGAAATGACTTCGCCCCACAATGAGCGACAAGATCAGATGCTAAAGAAGATGACCACCGACAATTGGGAAGCGGTGGTCGAGATTGAGCTCCGTGCCGGCCAGGAAGACTTGATGGCGAGCAATTCTATTCGGTTGCCGAGGCGCAGTTCGATCCCGACACGCGCCCGCGCTGCTGTTTATGCCGAGAAGCACGTCGTCGGCTTTCTGATGTATGACGTACAGAAAAAGAAGGGCAAGGCGCAGAAAGCCTCGATCTATAACTTCATGATCGATTGGAAGCACCAAGACAAAGGCTATGGTCGCGCCGCGCTGAGCAAGGCTCTGCAGGAGATCCGAGCGATCCCGGGGGTGAACAGGATATCGATTCGCTATATGCCAGAAAATCCGATTGCGAAGCCGTTCTATATCATCTTCAGATTCGTGGAGGTGGGTCGGGACCGCGATGGCGACGTGATCGCGGTTTTGAAACTATAATGTCAGACGGTACAGTCGATTACTCGCTGAAGCGAGCAATCGAATCCCTCTCCTTGCCTGGTCTGCTGATCGGCCATCGTGTGATTTCGCAAGGCGATGAGCTCGCGCTGCTCCACGAAGAGATGGCGTCGTTATCCTTCCCTACAATCGAGAGGCGCCGTGCCAGCGGCGCCGCACGACGTGTGGCGCGCGAACTGATGAACTCGATGGGCTTTTCCGGCCTTCCGATCCTCAGGAGCACATTTGGCGCCCCGATCTGGCCCGCCGGGGTCGTAGGCTCGATGGCACATGATGATCGAATTGCTGTTGCCGCTGTCGGGCTGCGGCGTGACGTGGAAGCGGTCGGCATCGATATAGAAACTGTCGCGCCGTTGCCGCCGGACATGCTCGAGCTGATCGCCACACCGCGGGAGCGGCATGCGATTGCTGATAACCCATTGGGGGTAAAAATTCTTTTCGTCATCAAGGAGGCAGTCTACAAGGCGGTCTATCCGCTCGATCATGAGTTTCTGGATTTTCACGATATCGAGGTCGACTTTGCCGGCCGGCTCGCGACGACCCAAGCCGGACGCACGCTCGCGCTCCACTGGTGCGTTTTCTCTCACGTGCTGGTCGTGGCGACGATTCATATCTGACCACTATCACAAATTAAGGAATAGTCACAATTCTGGCATTCCCATCCAGGTTTTGGATTAAATTCCCTTTTCTAATGGATTCAACAATTGAAATCATTTATCCTTTATTTTTATTATATCTTAATCTGTAATTTCAATCATTATTTTCTTTTTTTCACGGAGAAACTGGCATCTACTTTTTGTGGTTTTTTCCATACGAATTTTCTTCCACTGATGAATAAATTACAAATTGCATGTCTTCATTTAGCTTATTTTTACTTAGCGGTTCTTGATGTCTTGTAATCGATAACTATAAAATCATCTTTATCTTTTATTATTTCTTTATACTCTATTTTGTTAACAACTTTTTTTATTTTATCAAAATCCTGTTCTAAGATCGCATCTAAAATCTCTTTAATGTTGATGTCTGTTGATTTTGTTTTAGCAAAATAAAGTATTTTCTCTATTGCACTTTGATATTTACCTCATTATTGATATCAGCGACTATCCTCTTTGTTAATTCGTCATGGGCATCCAATTTATCAACCCATGAATTTTCTATTTCAAAATCTTCATACACTATGCACGTCTTTTATTTGTAGTTCTTATCAGCTAAAAATCTAAATAGTTTTGAATTTGTTAAATTATTTCTTTATTTTTTGACACAAGGTAACATTTTATCCGTTGCCCTTGTTATTGCAACTTACATTAACTTTCTTTCCTCCTGAATGTGTTGATCTTTCTCAGAAAGATTAGGTTGAATTCCTTTTAACAGTGTTAGGGTGCTAGGGACAATAAATTTATCTTTTATATATAAAGAAGGAAACTTTCTTTCAATTATATCTATTATAAACACCACAGGAAATTCCATTCCCTTTGAAGCGTGTACTGTCATAACTTTTATTGCATCCTCATCGCTATTTGTTTCCTGTGAGTAAGTTGTTGTTGTTTGAGTAGCAACGGGCATCCCTCTAGTATATCATTAGATTGATCCTCGAGAGTAAGACATGGTATGGGACAACCAATATCATCGATAAAACTAGCCCCTTCAAATGTTTCATTTGAACAAGGATTGTTTTGCTCGGATTGGGTATCAGACGATTGATCATTATTATCAGTCACCTCCTATGATCTTGTCGATTTGAAAACCAAATTTACCGAATGGTATTATTTAGAAGGAGGTGGAATTTTTTTGACTGAAATAGACCAAAAAATGTATACTAATTTTGTTAGGGAAATTGAATGTCTGATAACAAGGTCGGGTTTTTTTATCGAAGAAAAAGAATTGGAAAAATTAAGAGAACTTGTGAGTGCATTCCGTTCAAACCTTCTTCAAAGTATAGGTACAAGAGAAGAATCACAATACCACAATTAATTGCAAAAAAATGCCCATCGATATCTTTATCCTCAATTTAAGAGATTCTTATGAAGTGACATATTATAGTAAAACCTCGCGGGTTCAAATCCCGTACTTCGCACCTCTTCTTTTCTCTAAAGGATTTGAACCCGCTTGTATACACTGTGCATCTATCGATCAATTAGGTAATTAGATTCTTTATTATATCATGAATAATTGTTTTTATACCAAATATTTGATAAAACCTTAATGAATTATGGAATATTTACCCTTAGATTTATAGTTGTTATTCTTGGTGGATTATTGTCCCTATTAGGAACTAGTATTATTGCGGATATGATGCCAAATGAAGCTTTTGCTCCCATTGCCTTCCGATTTGCCCCTCCTGTTATAACAGGCGAAAATGTCTATGTTACATGGTGGACCAACAATACAGCCAATAACAATGATGAAGTCTTATTTAGAGCATCTACGGATGGTGGTGTTACTTTTGGAGATAAGATTAATTTAAGCAACTCTAATAATACTAATTCTACAAGAGCAGAAATAGCCTCAGATGCTGATAGTGTGGTGGTTACCTGGTGGGAATCAAATCAAACCTCTGAAACCCCAGTCATGAGAGTTAGTGATGATAATGGAGAAACATTTGGACCTACTTTGATACTTGCTGTTAACGGAACTATTGGTGTTGCACCGGCAAATTAAGATAATTCATTCTACATCAAAAACCTCTTTCTTTTTTTAACAAAAGAATATTGATTCCTGCCAATCATAGGTAATAAATAGATAATATTTGTGTTAATACATTGGGACTTGAATTTTGGTCAAGATTTTAATTATGAACAAAATATTACCGACATAGTATTTATAGTTATTATCATATTTATTACGGTGCTTGTTGTCTAAGTAGTAACAACTCAAATATTGTTGACTAATTATTTATTAATTTTGTTTATTATTAAATAACATTAATTTGATGGCATTAACCTCTGGCGATACATCTGACTTCAAATATCTACTATTATGAAGGCAAATCAGTCTAATTATTTTTTCCATAACTATATCTAATCGAATCCATTGCCTTTTGCTATTTTATCAGTGGAATATCAACATGATCGGTAGATATTAGAATAAAATTTCAAATCTATTTTCTTTAATTCTATCCATTTATCTCAAGACATTTAGATAGAAAATGGTCCTATTTTATATTTCATATATCATTATCTACCTGTAACTAGTAACAAGTAACTATACTCCTTTTTATCCTTTTGCATTTCAAATCCACCTGATATGGATAAAAAATATTGTTTATGTTATCTAAACTAACTCTTTATTTTGGTACAACAATAATTAGAGTCTCTTTTATAGTAAGGCTTCAAGTTCCACTCTCTTATTTTTTACCATATTATTGTTATTATATCATTTTTAAAATAACATTAGAATTACTTTCTAAATACTACTGAATTTTCTCTTATTAGCAATTATCTAATTATTAAACTGTAAAAGAATTTATGATCAGAAAGTTGATATGATTAAATTCTTGTTCTAAGACATTTACTAAAAAAAATAATGAAATTTCAGTCTGTTAATGAACACAAACTTGCTTGGTTCATAGAGTGCAGGAGAATCATCGGCAACATGAGGATCTCGGTGGACAATACTACGCTTACAGGTTTTCTCGAATGGATTTATTTTAGTTCCCACTCGATGGTAGGCTGTAATAGGGGCTTTTCCGAATCGTTACCACGGCAACTATGTGAGAGGAGATGATTGAGCCTTTCGCCAGGTGACCAGCGTAGTACATTATTCCCATGGTTAAGTACTAAACTCTGAGGGGTGTCGAGGCGGCAAATATCTTTCATATTAAATTACTGTGGTGTATGCTTGAGCAACTAGGAGACATTCTCCTTTTCCGTTGTGTCAAGCATCCTATGCATGTGAACCAATTTACAACATATTTTAATTCTTCAAATAAATATACCATAGTCATAAACTCAAACCTCAATAGTTCCTCCAATCGTATTTTCATTAAAGGATATTATTTAAATACAGTGTAGAAAAGTTTCACATTGGGAATAATTCTAAATAAATCTCTAAAATACTCCTAGGCGTCTTTTTTAATCCTTCTACTTTGGTTATGTATGATTACGCTTGGATTACATACAATAAATAAAATTGTAATCCGTATGCGCCAAGAATATTTCTATCATCTCTAATATTCCTATTGCAACTTATGGTTAGCATCTATCTAGGTTATCTATTGAAATTATTGAAATTATCAGTTTTTTCTTTGTTTTCTTCTTACCATTTTTACAATAGCAGATTACAAATTTCAACAAACTGAAAAGAAAGTTTCGTTTTAGGTAACGTTAATGATTCTTTCTTTTCGGCTTTGAAACTTTCATTCATCTTATCTAGAATACTATTTCCATAAGCTTATTTTTTCGTAATCCTGTTTTAAATTACTTAAAATTTATTTTTATTTGTAACACAATTGACATACTCAAATAATAATAATATATTCTAATAAAATAGGTAACAATAACAATATACTCAGAAGGCGGAGTTGGCCTTAGAAGAAGTACCTGGATTACAAGTAACACTGGATTTTTATCGTGAGCGAAGGGATCGCGGGTTCAAATCCCGCACTTTCCACTTTTATCGCGGGATTTGATCATATGAATAATAACCATAAGAATATGATGTTCTACTTTTATCAATTATCTCAACTCAAAAAACATTAATTCTCTATAATTAGGATCACATCATCATTTAAATATATTTGCGACTATTAATAAGGGAAAATGGATAAAGACGTTCAAAAGATTTTCCGACCGTCTTTGAGAAACAAATTTTTGGTAGAAATTGTAGGTACTTTTATTTTAGTATATGCAATTGCTTCTGCTGCAACCGTCTATTCTGATAGTGGACAATTAGGAGTAATTGGAATAGGTTTGGTTCATGCTCTAGTCTTAACAGCTATTGTATATGCCATAGGATATCGTTCTGGTGCGCAGGTCAATCCTGCAGTTACAATAGGTCTCTTGGTGGCCAAGAAAATTGGTAGAAAGGAAGCAGTTGTGTACATTATTGCTCAGATTATTGGTGCCGTGCTTGCAGCTGCAGTTGTCTATTCAATTTTTGGCTCTGAAATGTCAGCTAGTGTAACATTGCCTTCCGACGGCAACATTGTAAGAGCCCTTATCTTAGAAACCGTAATGACATTTACATTGGTATATGTTGTATTGGCCACAACTACCTCTAAGAACTTTAAGATAGTTCCATTGGCTGGAATAGCCATAGGTTTTACTCTCGGATTCAATGTTATATTCGGAGGCTCAATTACTGGAGGGTCATTAAATCCAGCTCGCTCCTTTGGCCCTGCCTTAATAACTTGGGATTTTGCTTATCAGTGGATTTATTGGGTAGCACCAATTGCTGGTGGACTAATAGCAGCAGGAGTGGTACAAATTGCTTCATACTGAAGAGGAAGAGGAAGAGGAAAAACTTCCACCAAAATAATGTTTGTACAAGAACTTGGATTCAGATATGAATGAGGTATTATACACCATACCTGTTTGACGGTCTCCACAGGTAACAGCCTACAATTAGGATAATGGTAATATGTATACAACAAGCACAAATTCAAACTCTGTCTTTGTAATTGGGTCAATAGTGCCGATTGCAGAAGACGGACTTGACCAAACTATAGACTCTGGTGTAACCGTGCATTTAGAAGGCGATGGTGGATAACCCCGGGAATTAAACACTGACTTAATAGTGGACTCGATAATCAGACTTGGAGTCACTCTGAGTAACTCAACAGCAGTAAATTCAATCTTCGCAGCACCCCGAACCATATTCCAACATACATTCGCATTTGAACTGGTCGTGACAAACAAGCAAGATTTGGTAAGTAAACCCTATAGCGTCACTATAACCGTGGGTTCTAATTTTGAAGGAATAATTGATTCAGGTAACAAATATTTTATATCTATGTTCAAGAAAACTCTGGTAATAATGTAGGTGTACAATCTGGTAGTGAAAGTCATGGACGCTTACTCCCCAATCTTCCAAGGACAATCTAAAGAGCAGGATAGTCAAGTAATATCTTACTTTCAAATCTAAAATTGAACCTACTCATCTAGAGTGGTTTCAAAATGCATCGCTCTAAATTTAAGACAGAGGGATCGCGGGTTCTTATTCTCTAAGCAAAGGGATTTGAACTATCTAAACACGAAGCAGGTTCAAATCCCGCACTTCGCACCTGATATTTAGAGATTCTTT
>CAVSMN010000011.1:0-204389 GCA_963729045.1 uncultured Nitrososphaeraceae archaeon
TAATCTTGCAGCGACTTTGATAGCGGGCACATTTCCCGTGTCTATGGCGTTTTTGATATATGCACCCAAGTGGAAGGCTTCAATTGTATGAGGCGAGTTAGCAGATATAGCCATAGCTCTCCAAATTGGATTGAATGAGCCTGATGCGTTCGTGCCGATTTCAACGGTCAAAGCATATGACGATCGATTTGTGATAAAACTAGCAACCATTTCAAATCCGCCATCTGTTACTCTGCTTACGTCAAGAGCTGGTTGCCAACCCTCAAGAGTGTCGGTATTTCCATAAAGCTTCAATTGGTCATAAACAGACACAGGGTTTTTAGTTGACAAGCCAGACCATTGATCATCTATATCAGTTTTTGTTCCAGAGTCTGAATAGTTCTGAACGGTAAGAATTCCACCTATACCTTTGGTTGATTTCGCATTGGTCGATATCGTCATCGAAGGAGCGGAAGAATTTTTCCAGATGTCCCAAACGTTACAATGTAAGAACATGTTTCTGTCACCGTTTACGTTTACAATTCCTCCCTGGGTCTGTGGATAGTGATTTGTTGGATCGGTGGTAGTGCTTTAAATCGAGCAGCTTCAAAGTAGTTGTTGTTGCATCCTGACTGATCAGCTGTAAACGTGCCAGTATGCTCAAAGTATACGTCATACTTGCAGGCTTCAGAATAGATGTCTATGAATCTCATCTGGTTTATCCATGATCTCCCTGTTGTGTGAAGATAGAGAGGTTTTCCACAACTCCAGACTCTAATGTTGGATATTTGACTCGCATATACAGCACCTGGAAAATCCGGATCGGTTGCATCGGCAGGAACGATACCAATGCAGTCCCAATTGTTTTCTTGTGTCCCTTGTTCGTCATAAACACCACCTCTCAGATACGCATTATATAAGACCATGTTTTGAGCAGGATTAAAATTCCACACCGTACCGGTATAGCCTGCCGGAACATTGAGCCTAGTATTTGTATGTATATGCGCATTCATGTGGCTTGCAACAGACCAACCGGCAAAGGAAGAGTGTAGATCATAGATTCCAGATTGAACTTCAAAGGATGGGTCTCCAGATGCTAAGATGGCAGTAATGAGTGGATCAAGATTAGCCTTAGAGGTTACAGCACCAGTTTTGTTGTTACGGGATTTGACTGCTCCTCCATCCTGGTAAATTGTGTATGTGTAAGCAGTTGGATATGGCATTAAGTTATCTGTTGGATTTAATGTTTTCTTAGTTAATGTATCTGTTGATGAAGTGAATATCCCACCTCCAGTTCCTGAAGTGATGTCTGTTACTGTTCGAGATTCATTTTTTTGAGATAGGTATTTCTTTGTCTAGGCATTAGATGGGGATAGTACAGTTGAACTGGTCTGAATTTAAGAAAGAACTATCATCCAAGAATGAAAAAGTAGCGTTTAACACCCTATTTGAAAACGCTAAATTATATACTCAATATCTATCTAATGCCAATAGACCAATACCAATAGAACCTATTATGATCGGAGCCTTGTTCCATAATTTTAAAACGCTTTTGAAGTTGTGCAAAGAGGATAAGTTGAAGTGAAGACTCCATAAACAGAAATTGGTATTGTTGGAAAGGGAGAAACCTTTGGCAAAAACATTGTTTGACAAAACCTGTGAAAGGTGGCGCTCTTTGTTATACGCCCTCCATAAAGATGATAGAGAACGACTATTAATGATGTTAGTTGATTGTTGCTATGGTTTGAATGATGAAGCGGCCAAGACGATAATCGACAAATTCATCTTTATCTCTCTCCTTCTTTTTCGGTCTCTTAAAGCAGAATCAAGACTTGATATGGATAATCAAGAATTCATCGAAGAAAGAAGGTATCAAGTTAAGATGGTACTTAGTTTGATTTCACAGATTGAAAGGCTTTGTGATCTAACACCCGGTAGCTGTTTTCAAACATCAAGAATTCTTACAAGGTATTTGAGAAAATGAATTTCAAGATCCGTAGCCAAATTTTTTCATATCCATATATTATGTGTAGAATGCTTTTTTGTCTCTTAAGAACTTCTAAATCTGAGAATCATACTATTAAAAGCTAAATAGGACATAATCAAATAGAACCGTATTACATTGAACAAGCTCTACTTTTTGGTAATCGCTATGATAGTTATGATGTTAGTTGGGGCGCCAGAATCCTAGAACGAATGGTCACTAAGGCGGACACCCCTCATTCCAACGATCAAATCATTCATCACATTTCAACTAAATGGAATGATAACCGGTATCAACAATTAGATATCCTAACTAAGGACGAAGGGGTAATTTTTCTTACAGCATCTTTTCATGAGGAACTTAGGGTAAAGAAATCTGTAAAAATACAACCGCTAACTGATGCCGCCGCCAATACCTTAATTATTTCAAGAAAACGTGAGCTTTTCTTCTTTAATCAAAAGGTATCAAAGTTGTAGATATTGTGGGGAACTTATTCATAGAAACATGTCTGTCTGATATCTTATTGATTGAAACCCACTCCAACAACTTTATCTGGATCAAAACCACCTCATTCACTTGAACTGTTTGAGCTACCATCATTAAAAACATTATCTCCAATATTCTTAGGGTTAGTGTTTTCTGATTCAGTTGATCCCTCATCATTACTCAATACGCCACCACCAGTATTTTCTGGAATTGTTGAATCAGAATTACGTGGAGTAAATACGTCAGTGCAATTTGAATATGTGCCATTGCGATTATCACAAGTTTGACATCTACTAGTATTGGGTGAATATATTTCAGTCGCGTGTTTCCAACAACAAGTTGTTTTCAGCATGCTCCCTACTAGCTGCTCACTACAATCACTGGCATTTTTAAAACCATTACTTGGTGACACTGCAAACACTAATGACGATGTAGAGCCAGATATTAATGCAACAATAAAGATTACGATAAGAGCTGATGTATTGTTGATAAGTGGTGTTTTGGTATACATATCATTATACAATATCTGAATATTAAAATATTGTCAATTATCTCCAAAAATCTAAGATTCTCATCCTCTCAGACTTTAATCGAGTCCAATTATGATATGTGGATCAATAAGGCTAACCAAGAGAAATAGACAAGGTAATAGATTCGATAAAGTTTTTTTGATTAACTTTTTTTCAGTAGATGAGCAAGGAAGGACCCATCGTTCCAATTGTTTGAGTTAGGTTGTTGAGGAGTGGCGCCACGCTGCTTCTCATAAATGTTCTTGAGTTTATACATTTTTCGTAAGATATTCTTGGTTTCAATGTAGATTTCTTTTTTTCCGTGTTCTGAGTCCTCTAGATTCCATGGTTTGAATTCAAAGTCTAGATGATCCTTGAACATATCAATGGTGTAAAGAGTTCTGCTCTTACATATCACAACCAATATTGTTTTAATCGAAAGGGTTTTGAGTTATACAGGGTTGGGGCGCCTAACGTAATCAGGCATTACCACTTGACAAGACACCAAATAGCATAAATCAGATTATATTACTTCGAAACATTAAGCAAATATAATGGCTTATAATGGTATTTAAACCCATTTACAGGTTTAGAATGCTAGACTGACTATTTTTTATAATCGGTGACCGGGATTTCTGACTCCGTAAGAAGGTATCTGCAAATTTTATAATTCTTTCATTAAACTTTTTTTCTAGTTCAGATTGTAGGTGGGATAAACATATCTTAATTAATTCTAATATGATTAGATTTGACATAAATAGTCCAAATACTTGTTAAGATTTTCAACAAATTTCAATCCTTCGGATGGTTATATCTAAGATTCGTCAATAGTTTTATGTAACAAAGTATTAGAAGAAAAATAGGTATGTAAATTGAATATTAACATATCGGAATCCGATGGAAACTTTGCAAAATATGAAAGGTTGAAAGACAATTTTAAATGGTTTTATTCGAATAAGGAAGAATTAAAAAGAGATTATGACGATCAGTACATCGCCATTAAGGATAGAAAACAAATAGACAGTGATTTCAATTTAGATCTACTACTACGTAGGTTGAATTTATACAACTGTGATGAATCAATAGCCATAGAATATGTAAACAATTAATCCCATACGATTAATATGATTAGCAAATGAAGATAACAAAAATCTGTATGTGATTTAGAAAAAACTTCATGGTATAATTCATAATTAGTAACTGTATTACCAAAATTCATTCAAATATTATACTTGGTTATCACGATGACGCAAATTTTCTTATAGCATCCTTGTACCTATTTACACCAAAGCTGTAAGAAAAAATACCCCCCATGCACTCACCGGCTAACCAGGATTACTAACCAATGGCCGGCCATTAAAAATTGGTCTAAGAATGATAGGGCTATCCAAAAAGATAATCGTTAACATTTTCGGAATAAGAGTCATCTTTAAAGATGCGATAAATGAAAGAATGAGACAAGAATTCCAACTACTTACAAGGTCTCACACTTTGTGAGGTGCAGGACCTTTGAAGAAGTAATGGATACCGTCGCCAAAACTATTTCAAATTTATTGAGGATATCATGTATATCCTTTAACCGAACTGATCTCTAAATAGTGGTATCACAGAGACCCTAAATATATTTATGATGCCCATAAGGGTCCCGAAAACCCAGATTTTTTTCTCGATTTACTAATATTCATACAAATTTGAACTCTAGTAAAAATATTTAAGTTAAAACATAACTTTAATCATCGATTGGAGATTGAATATTATAATGATATTTTAAGTATGAAGCCCTAATGACATATTCACTTGCTGCATTAGCATTTCTCTATGATATTGGCTCCGGTTGTTCCTTCTACTGCAGTATCTGCAGAAAAACCACGCTCATTTGATACCTGTGAGGAACAAGTTGGAAATAGTGGAACAACATAAGGTGGTTGTAAACAAAACAACAAAAACTCCAATCTGTTTTGGATGTAGAAAAATAAAAATCTAAAACTTGAAATATTTTTTTATAGAGATTTGCCTAGATTTTCAAAAGTTTTTACTATCAGGCTGTCCTTGTCACCATACATGAATTCAACCCTTTGCACTCCCTTGATACCGTGAAATACTGCATATTCAGATACAAATTGTTCACAGCCCTGTCTAATTTCCTGAAATGAGGACCCGGTTCCAACAAACTCTAAATAAATATCACTTCTCCTCGTTACTGCTACTTTAACCTTTACAGTTAGAGTTATTTCAAATGCCATATTTTTTATCCTGAGAGAAGAGATTAGAGGCGAAAGTATTTGTTTGTTTGTTTGTTTATATTAGAACCTACTAGGAAGGGTTGGTATATAACCTCGTCTTGATGAATTCTTTCCATTCCATACTTTGTTTTGATAGTGCTTCACCCAACTTGATTTTCGAAAGCGGTTGGTCGATATATGACGGTAGAGCCACAATTTTTGATATCTTTTAATCAGGAAACGGATGAAATGCTCCAGGCTTTGTTTACAAGGTCAACATATTCACAAGGATTCTGTTCGGTATCTCTAACAATTTGTTTGTTTTTGCTTTTTATCCATTTGGTTCCTCACAAGATTCCCCCCAATTGCTGCTCCTACTGCGGATAATCCACCCATGATTGCGTTTGTTGTTTGACCTGCTATTTGTTCTATTTGTTCTGTTGTTGCGATAATGTTGTCTGTTGGGGTTGGTTTTAACAGTGGTGGGTATGTAACTCACAGCAACAAGATTCACATGGGAAATTCTCGAAAATATCCGGGAATGATTTTGACAGTAAAGGAATTTCGTTTTGCAAAACTTATAATTTTTTTCTGATCAAAAATTTTAACTTTCAGATGATTTGGATATGTGTTTTCCCCCTAAGGAACAGGGGAATGTTAACAGTTATTGCGCCATACTTAACAAATTTGGTGGTGAACAACCAAAAGTTATTGGAGAAATACTACACTGCTAACTTCTGAATAAACCACTTTTTATTCAATTTTTGGTCTCACAGTCAGAAAACATTTCATTCCAGTCACATTAGGGTTAGCCAAGAGTTTTAAGAGAAGTAGGCAGTTACAAAAATGATTTACTCAAGGAATCAAATACCTTGCTAATAATCCTTTTATCTTGGACCCATAATGTAAAATATGCCACTCCTCAAAAGCGGAAACTCGATTTCTTAAAGGCCAAAAGCAAATATCAAAATCATATAAGCAAAAACCAAAGTCAATATTGAAAACCCCAATACCATAATCAACTGAATTGAATTGTTATGGTCACCTAAAGGTTTCAATTAAGTAAATACGCATATTTACACTGCGTAAAGGATAAGTATTTCATTCCATTCTCAAATCAAATGGGTCGAAGCATTCCTTCATTCAGACAGTTGATTGAGATTGAGAGGTTGAATTGGTCTGAATTTAAGAAAGAACTATCATCCAAGAATGAGAAAGAAGCGTTTAACACCCTATTTGAAAACGTAACGTTGTATACTCAATATCTATCTAATGCCAACAGACCACTACCAATAGAATCTATTATGATGGGCGCTTTGTTCCAGAATTATAAGAAACTCTTAGAGTTATGTAAAGAGGATAATTTAAGTGAAGACTCCATGAAACAGAAATTGGTATTGTTGGAAAGGGAGAAACCTTTGGCAAAAACATTGTTTGACAAAACCTGTGAAAGGTGGCGCGGTCTATGGTATGCCCTTCATAGAGATGATGGGGAACAATTACTAAAAATGTTAGTTGATATCTGCTATAGTTTGGATGAAAAGGCATCCAAGATGTTAATCGACAGAGTTTCAGAATCTTCCATTTCTGTTCTTTTTCTTTTTTGTCTTGTATTGCAGAATCAAAAGATGATAAATAGAATTGAAAATTCTACAGATAAAAAGGTTCAAAATTGATTTTATCTTAATTGGCGTATGTATATATATCGATACCTCAAAATGAGTACTTGACCAAGCCCTCCACTTTTCAAACTCACAATTTTTCATATATTTAAATTTCAACATAAGTTCAAATTTTAATTTTAAGATTTCAAAATATTGTAGAATTTTCTACCATTGATTAATATTGTGAATTATATGCATGATTCTAATTTGATAAACAGCATATTGGAGAAGTAATATTTCAAAACTCTATCACAATGATACAATCTGAATTCGTGACTGATATACAATACGCTAAATTGATTAACTATCTGGAGAGTGTGAGTGAATTATTATGTGTGGATGATGAACTTTTTTTAGGAATATGATTAGTGACTATTACGCTGCGTTTTTCGTTGAGAGACTAAGGTAAAAAAATAGGTTTTATTGTTGTCCGACAGCGTTATTACCGGTATTGTTTTGACTTTGTGTGTTTGCATTGTTTCCTGAGCTGGAAGTGCTACCTCCAGAAACTACACCGCTATTTTGGTTAGAAGGTTGTGATTGGCCTATGCCTTGGTTGGCAGAGTTGCCGGTTTTACCTTTTCCGCTTCCGCTTCCGCTTCCACCTTGTTGTGCTAATGCATTGTTTCCGCTGTTTGTTTGACTTTGTGCATTCAAGTTATTACATGAAACTAAAGTTCCGGTTCCTGAGACACATAGTGCGTTTTGGTTAGAGGATTGTGATTGGCCTATGCCTTGGTTGGCAGAGTTGCCTTGAGCAATTATATTCACGGTCATGGAAGTTGGACCTAAAAGAAGTACAAATGATATTGCTATTACAGTTAAAGTCATTAAAGCTTTATTTATAAAAATGAAATCTTTCATTCAATGATTATTACTAACAAAAGGGGTCCTGTTAACTTAAGCGAAAATCATCTCCTTGTTATGATAACTGACAAATAGATTCATCCAATTTAAAACATGTTTTAGTTTACAGTTTTCCTTTCGACAAGGAAAGTAATCGTCAAAACTTTCAGTTCTATCCTTTATGTACTGCATAGTTCTTTCAATGATACTTTTCTCTAAAGAAGAATGTAGATGATGTTTTAATCCAAGAAACCTGCAAGCCATTGGGTACCAGGTTCCACCGTCGGTTGATAGAGGATGTTTTCCATGAATCTTTACTACACCTGACAGAAACCTTTCTGCAATAAGCATGTTTCTCTCTTTAGATATGGTTAGTGCGAGAATTTCCTTGTTTTTTGGTTCTATCACAATCCATAACCAAATATATTCTAAACCCACCTTAACTAATGTTTCATCAACTATGAATTCTGAGATCCTCTTTCTTTTAGATAATATCTTTTTAGGATGGTATTTCTGAATCCACTTCCAGATTGTTACATGGCTTCTTTTGACCTTATTTAAAAAGAACATTGCTTTGGAAACACCTCTGGTTGACAAACCAAGAAAGTACAAATACAGACTAGATTCTATGTACAATGGAGATGTTCTGTTTCTTTCACCAATCATGATTGAAATAGAGTATCTTTAAGCTATAGATTTATCGTTAAGTTAACAGGGCCAACAAAAGTATATAAACCCATTTATATGATCATTGAACATCTTATTATTCCATATAAACTGATCAAATAGAGATATAATGATTTAGATGGACATAGCATTCAGAACACAAAGCTCGACTATATTGTAAAGTTCTTATTACTAAAACACCACCCAAACTTTCAACTAAATCAATTTGAGAAATCGAGGAGTATTTAGATATAGCAGTATTAGACCTTACGTCTCTAAATACGCATTAAATCTTCTAATAGGTATTCGGTTTGCTGAGGAATGAAAAAATATATTACATTATCATTATGAGTTAGACCGCCACTACGTTACTAATCATAATAACATCTATGTAATTCGTAACACTTTTCTCTCAAAAGTTATAACAAACACTTTGTTTTTTCGTTTCAATTTCCCTTTTGAGCTAGCATTTGAACCTTCTCATGTATAACTTTAAAATATTTCTTTAACCCTTATGAAACAAGATTTCAGATTAGCATTACAATTTTTGTCTATGTATGGCTAATTTTTCGAAACTTTCACAGGTCAAAGGGTTGATCACTTCGCAAATTCATTGCAATCACGATTTCACTTTGTTCCTTGAGAGACTAATAAGAGATGGATTAATTACATCGTCTCCAAAACTACATTAGTTGCTAGGGAAGAATTCTTAGCCTTCCTAACCTTGGAAGTGACTAAATGTCTAAAAACTAATAGGGATTGATTACATCATTTCTTTCTCTACTCTAATATGTCTGGCTAGAGTAACCTTTAGTTCAATCAACTCTGGAGTAGTAAACATAGATAGTAAAACATGATTGTCCATTGGTTCTTTGTTGATCTGAATCTCCTTAGCTATCCTATTGTTTCTACCGGATCCTTCTCTCTTTATAATGGACAACTGAATCCCAAGATGTGCAAAATTGAAACTTCCGAAAGGTAGTTTTGAAGTAAGGTATTTACAATCTTCAGCTAATCTAATCCTTGATTCCCTTTCAGATATCATATTAAAAGTTATTATATCCTTAGGTATAATTTGGTTTGAAATATTTCTTTAATAGTAATTTTAAATAAATTTTTTAAGTTACAAAGACATTGTCTCTCAATTATAGCCCATATGCCCACTAACTGACAATTTAATAGGGGAAAAATTGTCTAAGTCATGAGATGAAAGGTTTTGGTCTTATTTTTAATACGTTTGTTATAGTGGGGAATTATCGACTTCTCAAGCATATCATAATTATGCCTTTTTTTATTTATGCAAATCTCTCAAACGATTAGTAAAGATGCCCCATCTCCAAAACCTTTGTAAGGTAATTTGGAGATTGTATCTAGTTTGCATTTATTTTGTATTCCAAAAATTTGTAAATGCCTTCTTTATTCTCCCCTATCAAAACTTAAGTCAGTGGAGTTTTTCAAAGACAATAGTCAATATCAAACTTCATCTTTACAGCAATTATAATCGCTGAAATAATAAAGACTACTACAGTCATTCTAGTATTTGTGCTTGCAGAACAAGGTGGTGTACATAATAGAGAAACGAGCATGAAACCCCTAAACCTGTTAAAAACATCCGGATCAAAAGAAATTTTTTAACATACGAGATTAGTATGATAGCTTCAATTGGAGGTGTTATCAAAATCTCGTATTTAACGTTAATGGGGGAAGTGATACTCACAGTGAATGAGAATTTTACAGATTAAATATCTCCAAGCGTTATTAGATTAGACATGGTTATATTTAGCTATTAATACCTCGTAACAGGAGTATAATTCCCTAAAAAGTGAATGATACCATATAGCCAATTAGTACCATTATTTAGTTATTCTAATTCATCACAAATTAAATATTAATTTAAACACAAAAGATCACAATCGAATAACATACTAGCTATCTCCTTTGAGGGAACAAGGGCACATTATAAGTGAAACTAACGTAGTATTTTGGAAATAATCATGAATTTTATACAAGATTAACTATTTGTAGTATATAGAAAAATTTTCCGTATGCATAGAAAATGAATATTGCATTGATCATGTATATCGTAATACTTATGGGCAACAACAATCTTAAGTCTCAAGCTATGAAACTAGCAATTTGGGCTTTTCTCAAGCAGGTTGAAAACGATCCAAAATATTGTTTAACCCATAGTCTTTGCTGAATACAAATTTGAATGGTCTTAAAGCTTGGAGTATATCATTCAGTTAAATGAGAAAACAATAGAAATCTTTGGTGATACCACCTATCATGTAGTAACCATATGTCATGAGGTACTCTTAAACAAATATCGACTTTACAATATTTGTCCCTTGGAAAAAGATATGGACTCTATTGTCCATATAGATTAAGACCAGTATTCTCACTGGAGGACAGATCTCCAGAATTACAAGAATCTATGATAGTAGCATTTGGTGGGGCATAACAATATGAACCCTGCATAGAGCTTTGGGAACTAGTTATAGATCGATCTTCACCACTATCACTGCCACTAACATCGAATTCCACATAGGCATACGATAGGTTAGTAGAAATAATTGAAATTGAAATCGCTAGAAAGATGGCTAGTATTGATATGCTAATTTGTTTCTTAATGTGAATAATTCTCATTAATGATATTATTCCTGTATCCTATATCGAGATTATGTTACATTAAACTGAATTTGTTTTACATTAATTTGGTACCGAAAGAGGCAGATAATTAATGTAGTTTTATCTAATTGCAAATTCAGCATCAATGTCATATACAAAACATATATCTATGAATATTGTCTTAGGCAGTCCCTCATGTCATGATTTAGAAAAAAGCATAAATCCACGCACTTTGGTAATATTTTTCATTCACTCCTGAGATCTAATAAAAATATAATCTTCTAGGAAGCAGGATAGAAGACCGGCTTAGAAATATTGTTTTTTGCCATAAAAGAACCACGACACTCGGTCATATTGAAAATTGAGTATGATTAATGAAATGTATTACTCCATTCAACTCCTTGCCCGTCATTTTCAACCCTGAGGACAGAAGTGAAGATGAAATTTAACTATTTTTGTATCTATTCAACAACAGTTCCATTAATTGCTGTAGTGGAGTTCGCAGATGAGTCACTAATTAAAACAGAATCGGTATTCGATTGATTCAGAGAAGCATCATCAATTGGCTGACCGTATGTGTCAGTTTGTATTGAATAATTATCTAATGATGACAGTAACAATAGTATAAGTATCAAAGTAGGAATCATAGTCAAAGAACAAAAAGTCTTTAATTTCATATTATTGATGCCACTTTATCCTTTAAAAATTTATTGTGGGAATTCAGTCTCTAACCTCAAAATTAAGAGTTCTTAAACCATTAGAGATCAAAGAGGTAGAATGTGGACAGATGGCATTACAAATCTAATCAATTAAGAATTACCCAAATCGAAGGATTGTATTCGCTACATTTCATACTGGTTGTGATTTCAAAATCAAAATCAAAAACCTGTAATTATTTTTCAATTCCGTTCGGGTTTTGATCTTAAATTAGTTTGTTGATTAAGCGCTAGGATTTTCCATATTCTTCGAACGAAACCAGTTCGTGCATTGTCAACCTGTTCTTCTTTTTTGTTTTGCCATCGATTTTCTTTTTTGGATATCCAAATCCCACTACGATCACAGGTTTATAATCAATGGGTATAGCGAAATCCTTTCGTATCCGATCTTCTTCTATCCCTGTAAATAGAGCAGAACCGACACCGTAGTTCCAGGCAGCAAGCTGCATATTCTGCACCACTTTGCCAGCATCAATTAGATGAAAGCGAAAATAAGGATTAGTTAGAACAATTATTGCGAAATTAGCCCCGGAAATCCATTTACCGCTAGTGCTATCATTAGATAATTTCATCAGATTATTTTTATTCTGTATGACTATAAACCTCCAAGGTTGGGTATTTAGAGAACTACCAGTAAGCCTAGCTGATTCTAAAATTTTTAGCCTTATTTCTGATGAGACACTATTTTGATCATTAAATTCTCTAACCTCGAGTTTAGTTACTATACAATCATAAGCATCCATGTTATACCATCTATGATTGATCATATTAATCATTTCAGATAATTCTATAGATGAAATTTTATGAAATATTTACATTCAATTAATGTAAAGATGAATCGAAGGTCTTCAAATAAGGGTAATTAACCATAGGTTATTTTTTATCACATTTCGGTATGATCAAAGTACTAAATTCGATTTACTAAGGAATTTGAAAATCAGCTGATGATAAAACGGCTGTTTGGATCCAAACAATAAATAAATTATCCTTATTAATCAAAAACAATCTAGTTTTTTGTCAAAGAACTTAAAAATTATTTCTGGTTTTGACTAATGCTTACGGGAAAAAAGATTTGCTACAAGGAGTATTGGAATCAAATGACCATTCATTCCTGCTTTACCATCAAGGATTATTCGATTAAATCAAAAGATGAAGAATGAAATAAATCAATTATGAAAGTCGACATGAAATAGTCTACCTCAAGTGCTGGGCATTGAGGTAAATAGAAAGCCAGAAGTGTATTCATAATGATTCAAAACTGAATTAAGCTACGACTGGACTGTACTTGACTCTATTGGCTCTGTCGATAATGAGGATTTATCCATTCAATAAAGCTGGCATAGTTTAAGGAGCGAGCATCCTCAAGATAATTGGAAAGGATCTTGATAAAATTAAATCCATTGATAAGATCGAAACTCAACACAAGGTCGTGCAATTTACAGTCTACAACACTATGTGCATATTGTAGTGGTGATAATTTTCCAGAATATTCACAGTAGTTATATAGTCTGCCACCTCCAATCATTCTTTTCAAATTCATTTTCATTGCAATATCCTTTCTCCCTTGATACAATTTGTGACCTATTCCTCTATGTCTAACTCGAGGATGAGTGGATATATCGGCCCCATAAAGAGTATCACCAGTTGGAAAATGGGTTGTAAGCATTCCATCCCCCGTAATACTCTTCCAAGTGTGGTCTACATAGATAGGATTTAACTGAACAATTAGACTTGTAGCCGATCCCACAATCTTATTTTCAAGCTCAGCAACAATCTGACCCTCTGGGAATATATTCAGATGGCTCCTTAATTCATCAGGATGCCAAATATTACCCATCTTTGCTAAATCAGCAAAAGATTCTTCCTGCAACTTTACGATTTCCGGAATATCATCTAACGTGGTGGGCCTAATTAAAACTGAATCCGAATCAAGTACATAAAATGAACTCATTTATGCTTTATAGAATTACACTAAAGATTTAAATTTTTTTTATGCTTAAAGGGTTATTGGATTGGTGACGCACTACACTATGAATTCCGCACCAGTCAACACGAAATGGATTATTAGATTATTAGATTCCGAGAGCTTTTGGTATTTGAGAAATAACAAGTAGAAAGTGCACCAGCACCAAATTTCGGTATTACTATAGAATCAAATTCAAATTCACTCAAACAGCTGGAAACTCGGTGAACTTAGAAACTTTCTTTCATACTTGAATGAATAGAATGTTATTTCACAGCAACATTAATCATAGTAGTTGCCTAGCTAAAAGCCTAAAAGTACCATGCCAAATAACCTAGTTATTCCACCTTCCAATTGGATTACTCAAAATATGTTGTAACGAATTCAGCAGCGACGTAAATTTTTAATCATTTGAATAAATGCACCTCTAATAAGATCTCCCAATAACATCGTATAATATTAGAGTGGCCTAGGGTAACCTTGTGATATTATTAGTTTAGACTTTTGTAAAGAACTCACCTAATTCGACTATCAAGTCCTAAGAAATAGAATGTAGATGAAAAAATAATGCTATTTCAAAGGAAAACCAATTTATTATGCTAATTAATATTCACCAAATAATTACCTTTTCACATAAATGCGATATAAATTAGATTGAAAAAATTAATCGATATCATTTAGAAGTAGGATGTGGAAGCTCAATAAAAGTAGAGAAACGCCTTTTTCCAAAATCTAATTAACCCAACTATTCTTGATTTAATTATAAAAGTACGTACGGATTCTTTTAAGAGCCTAAGGATAATAAAATTACGATAAAAACAAGCATTAATAAGTTCAGAGTAAATTACTTATGTAGGCTAGGAATTATTATTGAATGAGAGAGACTTTCAGGTAAATCCGTTTGTTGAAAGGTTTAATGAATATATTAATAAAATTAATGAATCCTTATCGAGAGAAATAGAGTCTTATTCTTGGTCAGAATTTTATCTGCCACTTAAATATGCTTGCCAGGGTGGTAAACGAATTAGACCTTTGATTTTAAATCTAGCAGCCGAAACTATTAACAATGACAATATTAGCTCCCTAAACTCAAAATCTAGGGAAAACATATTTGCTGTTTCTTCAGCAATCGAATTACTACACACAGAATCAGTTATACATGATGATATTATTGATTCGGACAATATCAGGAGAGGCTTACCTTCTTTCCATGTAAAATATGGATATAATGCAAGTATTCTCACAGCGGATTTCATTCTAGGTATCATATTAAATATAAGTGCCAAAACTAATAACAATCGCGTTACTCAAGAGCTATCTACAGCATCAATTAAAATGAGCGAAGGTGAAATGCTTGAGTTACGACTAGTTAAGAACCATAAGATATCTCAAGAGGAATATATCACTGTCATCGAAAATAAAACGGCATCATTGTTTGAGGCTTCAGCTAAAATCGGTGCAATTTTGGCAAATGGGAACGAAGATCAAATCAATGCTCTTGCAAATTTCGGACGCCTTCTAGGTATTGCTTATCAGATCCATGATGATTTGATTGATTATAACAATGAAGAAAGATTATTTAATATACTTGTCAAACAAAATGACGAGGACAATATATTTATCGAAATAATGGAGAACACATATCTTAATTATTCGCACCTTGCCAAGAAAGAACTCGACGGCATAGAAAGTAATCATCATTCCAAAAAAATACTTCAGGATTTGACCAATCTTGGTTCATTTTCTTAACAAGCCTACTAACACTTTAGACTTAGTAACATGATTAATCCGTTATTAAAAACTCACCAAAGTAAATAACAAGAGTCAGTTTTTATGTATTTATCGAAAAGCAGTTTGCTTATATTTCAATACTAATTAATAGTTGCGTTAGTAATCAAGCCCGCCCGAATTCTCTTAAACTCGAGTAGATATTCGACCGGTATACTAACAATTATTTAAGAATTCTCGGTAATTAATCATAATATAATGTCTTTAGATCTAAATAGTATCGAATCTCTTTAGATTGTTACATGAAAATGAAAATTCTTCACTTTTGAAGATGGAACTTATTTTATTTTAAAACTTTTCTTGCAAAACCTAGGTATGTCGTATGACCTATCATTCTCATCGATGGACGTGTTTTCCCTTCTCTGGCTTCTATTTTTCGGAGAAATGTCTCTACACAGTCCGAATCGATAAACCCACCGTGAAAGAAATGAGTTGCCAAGTTTTCCAATTGATTCATTGTGGGACATATACAAACCACTGAGGCACCGCTCTTCATTGACGGATAAATAACATCCAAATAATTCCAAGGATCACCAAGATCGATTATGACCAGATCTACATCCCGGATTTGATCTATTTTTGTGGGGTCATATATTGCCTGAGTCACGTAAGGTTCCATACCGGATTTTTCCAGATTCTTCTTTGCTATGGACATAAAATCCTCATTAACATCAAATGTATAAATGTGACCTTCAGGCATAACAATACTTGCAAGAAATGTAGATAGTGCAGCACTCCCAGTGCCAATTTCTAATACTTTAGAGCCATTTCTCAGTCCTGTCCTTGCAGCAATATATCCGTAGTCCTTTGGATATACTATTTGTGTGGTTCTCTGAGACTTCATTACGAAATCATATGTATTCGGGGGCAAAAGATAAATTTTTTTATCTTTATTCGTCATGATGTGCGAACCATATTCCAAACCAATCGTAGAACCTGCGTCAATAATTCCAAGGTGAGTATGTAATTTCTTTTCATTTTCAATCCGTATGAGCCATTTCTTATCACTGTTAAAAAAAAATAAGACAAAAGAGCCGTCTGATATTATCAAGGATTTCTTTTGTTTATGTAGGGTTAAATATATATTATTTTAAGACTACACCAAAGGTTAATCTAATCATTTCCTTCTAATAACATTAATGAAAATTGCTGTCGCTATTTACAACTCGAATTATTTGGTAGGAAATGTATCATGCTTAATCCTTTCTGTTTTAGTCATTTGTAATGTATGGGTTATTCTGGTAAATGATGAATCGGTGTTTGGCTTAAAATTAGTACAATCACAATTGACTCAAGATCAAAACAAATTCCATCACATAATCGGTATAGCTCAAAATGATTTGAATATGACATTAGATAACATTTTTGTACAGGCAATTATTTCAGGCGAAAATAATACCATATTAGGTAATTATAGCAATCAAGTTGCCGTACATCCTTTAAACCCATCGGAAAAAACTCCGTTTGATGTTCTCATATATGATAAGAATCATAACAATCTAATCAAGAATTATACAATCGATTTTACATATGAAGGGACAAACACCAACGAAAGGGACCTTGAAATACATTCTACAAGTTCCAGACTAGATGCAACTGGGTTTTACTATATAAGTGGTAGAATTACCAATAATATGAATACTACAGCGAATAGCACAACTATAATTGCAGCCCTAAATGACAGAAATAATGATCTAATTGGTATATGGAAAGCCCAATCAGAACCATACAATATACCGCCATTGTCAACAGCTTCATTCACAGTTCCAGTAACAGATCGCTCGCAAGGATTTAATATCTACAATTATACACTATATTCAAATAATTCTTGATATTGTTTACTAGAAACGAGATACAACAACGTAATATGGTAACAGAAAAAAAAGAGATTATTCTGTTTGAGGATGCTTTAGTGAAAGCACATATTTTTCTATCTCATTAAATCGTAGCATCGCGTTCTCACTTTGCATTACCGGAGCAAAAGTCTCATCATGTTTGATTTTTTGCAAAACTTGAATAACCTCATCTATTGTGACTCCATGTTTAAGATCATAATCCACCTGTTTGCAACAATTTGCTATGGTTCCATACCTTTTGTGCTGACGTTTTTCCCATATGCTAGCAGTTTCTGACAGGCCTGTAATAAATTTTTTAATAGTTTTTTCAACATGCTCCAAATGCCATTGCTTCATGGGAAAACTATTTTGGGTCAAAAAAATATCATTATATAGTACATCACACATACATATAAGTGAAACTTGCATTTTTCAGGTTTTGGATATTAACAGATAAAGACCCCTATGATAGATGATATAAACACTAATAAAAGCAAGTGTTTTCCACTTTACCCTCATCCTGTATTACTAATAGAGACCTCAGGTTTCAAGAATTTTTTAGCCATTTCAGATGTGCATGTTGGATTGGAAGACAAAATAAGAAGAAACGGTATATTAATTGACACCAGAAAAAATATAGATGAATTAATAAAGCTACTGACCAAAATTCATTCGGAAACTGGGGTTAAGGAATTAATCATCCTTGGTGATTTGAAATCATCCATAAGAATTATAACTAGAACGGAATGGGATAACGTTCCTTATTTTTTGGAATCATTATGTAAATTATTCAATATCTATCTTATTCCTGGTAATCATGATGGTAATATTAAACAATTACTACCAGAAAATGTTAATCTAATGCGTTCGCAGGGAATGGAAATCAATAACATACTTTTTACACATGGTCACATCCTCCCCCGAATTGGAATGAATGTGGAAAAGATCATCGTAGGACATTTGCATCCGATCATTCAAAAAGAAGGAAGTATTTTAAATGGTAACAAAATCTGGGTAAAAATCAAATTAACTAAAAAGCATTTTTTGGGAAGTAACAACAAAAAAGATACGAGAAACATTGAACTGATTATTATGCCTCATTTCAACAACATTTTAGACTACTATAGTAAGATAAATAGGAACATATCAGGGAAATGTGGAAAATCTAAATTGCCTTTATTAGATAATATGATAAATAAGCTAAACTGGTCAGTAGAGAAGGCTTTTTTGTTTACCATGGATGGATCGATCATTGGTTCGGAAGAAGAATTAACAGGGTTACTTTACTAGGGACTTGTAAAAAGCATTTTTTTAATAACTATCCATTGGTCTTACCGTCGGCTCATTATGCTTAGTCCACTCCAAAGTTTTCACGAATGAAATTGTACTTTCCACAGTCGTAAGAACCGGTACTCCCATTTCTACTGCTTTGCGTCGTATTTGATATTCATCATAAAGCATTCCAACATATTTTTCAATAGTGGATGTCGATGGTATGTTTACAATAAAATTAATTTTCCTTTCAGTAAGGAGGGACAGTATATTTGGATGTCTTTCGGGTTCGCTAATTTTGTATACTAATTCCACATTCTTAATACCAGATTTCTTAAAATATTCTGCAGTATGTTCAGTTGCTAATATTTTGAAACCTAACGCAGATATCAGTGAAACGATTGGAAGTAATTTTTCTTTGTTTTTGGTTCCTCCTATTGTAATTAATGCTGCTCCTGTCAGTAGGTAAAGAATATCCTGCGGCCAGATATGATTTTGAAAGGGCATCATAAAATGAGTTCCCAAAACAGGCAACCTCCCCGGTTGACTGCATTTCTACTCCCAATACAATATCAGCTCCTTCCAACTGCATAAAAGAAAATTGTGGAACCTTGATTCCAAAGCCAGATTTCTTGAGCCAATGTTCATTATCTATTGCTGGAAAATCATTGCCCAGAATGGATCCTGCCGCCAACTCGATTAGATTCAAGTCATAGAACTTTGATACAAAAGGCATTGAACGAGATGCCCTAACATTAGCTTCAATCACATAAACTTCATTATCCTTTACCAAGTATTGGATGTTCAGTGGACCTTTTACATTCAATGCTTTACCAATCTTAACGGTATATTCAATTATGGTTTCCATTGTTTCCCGATTTAGTCGCCACGGGGGAATGCACATCATAGCATCACCTGAGTGGATTCCTGCGTTATCAATGTGCTCAATAATCGAACCGATTACAATTTCATTGGTGCCACCAATGGCATCAACTTCAACCTCTGACGCCTCTTCCAAAAATTTGCTTATTACTATTGGATAGTCAGGACTTACACTCGAAGCTTCCAAAATGAACTGCTCGAGTTGAGATTCACTCCAAATAACTTTCATGGCGGCACCACTTAAAACATATGACGGTCTTACTAAGACAGGATATCCTTCTGTATTCGCAAATCTTTTAGATTCTTCCAAATTGGTAAACATTTTCCAAGGAGGCTGTTTTATTCCCAGCACATCTAATAAATGGCTAAATTTAGAACGATCCTCTGCATTATCCACGTCTTTACTGGACGTTCCTAGGATTTGGACATCATATTTACTCAATTTAGAAACTAGATTGTTTGCACTTTGTCCACCCACGCAAGCTACTAAACCTTTCGGATTCTCCTTTTCATATATATCTAGAACCCTTTCCAAAGTCAACTCTTCAAAGTATAATCTATCCGGAACATCATAATCTGTGGAAACTGTTTCAGGGTTACAATTTATAATAGATATATTATTTACCCCATTCTTTCTTAGACCAAATACCATGTTGACAGTTGCCCAGTCAAATTCAACGCTACTCCCAATCCTGTATGGACCCGCTCCAAGGACTATTATAGACCGGTCTTCTTTAGCATTACCAAATGACAAGTCATCGGACTTGCCGTTGTATGTAAGGTACAAATAATTTGTTTTTGCAGGCCATTCAGCGGCCAAGGTATCAATTTGCTTTACTACAGGAGTTATTCCGAATTTTTTTCTAAACTCCCTAACTTGATCTTCTTGAAGATTCAAGCACCTACCAACTTGTTTATCAGAAAATCCTAGTTTTTTGGATTCTTCAATTAAATGTAAATCAAATTTTGAATTTTTCAATTCATTCTCTTTGTCAATTACATTCTTGATTTTAATGAGAAACCAAGGATCAATAGATGAGAGTTTGTTTATCCTATCGATACTAAATCCAACCTTTATTGCTCTTACAACGTTGAAAATTATTTCATCGTCTGGGTGAATTAATGAGTATTCTATTTTTTCTATAACAGAGGTATCATGATTAGCCTTTGAGTTTTCAATTTGTTTTGTTATGGATGCATATTCATCCTCATCCCCGTTATTTGCCACCAACCCGTCCTTGCCGATTTCACACATCCTGATTGCTTTCTGTATAACTTCTTCAAAATTTTTCCCAATAGCCATCACTTCACCAACAGATTTCATCGCACTTCCCAATTTTCTTTTTACTAGCTCAAATTTCCTGAAATCCCATCGTGGCATTTTTACCACCATATAGTCCAATGCTGGCTCGAAACATGCTGAAGTCACTTTTGTGATTGTGTTTACAAGCTCAGGTAACGTATATCCCAACCCTATTTTTGCTGCCATATATGCTAAGGGATAACCCGTGGCTTTGCTAGCGAGGGCCGATGATCGGGATAGGCGCGCATTAATTTCAATAGCACAATATTCATCGGACGAAGGATTCAATCCGAATTGGATGTTACATTCTCCATTAATTTTACAATATGTTGTAGCTCTTAAGGCTGCGTCTCGCAGCATATGATATTCGCGATTATTCAGTGTTTGTGATGGGGCTACAACAATATTGTCTCCTGTATGGACTTTCATCCCCAAGACATTTTCCATATTGCAAATAATCACGTTGTTTCCGACAGAGTCCCTCATTACCTCATATTCAATCTGCTTCCATTCTCCAACGTACTTTTCAATCAGAACCTGGTGAACCATACTCAGCGAAAGTCCTCGTTGAACTATTTCCTGCAAATCGTATTCATTATATGCCACACCACCTCCTCTTCCGCCTAGGGTATAGGCAACCCTTATTATCACAGGGAAGCCAATTTCCTTTGATACTCTCAGGGCTTCCTCATATGAATAAGCAGTAGCACTGTCAAGAACAGGAACGTTGCTTTTCACCATTGCATCCTTGAATTCCTGTCTATCTTCTGTTAACTTTATACCTTCAACTGAAGTATTTAGAACGTCGTACATCATATTTTCTAAGAACTTCACTTTCATATAGGTCGACTCCGCAGTTTAATGCAGTTTGACCACCAAAGCTTAGCATTATGGAATCAGGTCTTTCTATTTCGATAACCTGTTCAACAAAATTTCTATTTATTGGTAACAAATAAACTTTGTCCGCAAATTTACTGTCTGTTTGAATAGTTGCAATGTTTGGATTAATTAAGACACTTGATATACCTTCCTCTTTCAAGGCCTTTAAGCATTGAGAACCAGAGTAGTCGAAATGGCGGCCAGATATTTGATCTCAGCTTTCGCCCGCTTCTCCGATTTTTATTGCTCCGCTACCTAATACCAGGACCTTACGTATATTCCTGTTTCGAGGCATTAATTTTCATCACAAATGACATTTTAACTAAAATTATGAACATTCGGAATTAAATTTATATCTTTTCTATGGTGCCACGATTCCATACGTTTTTACTAGATCTTTGAACTTATCAAAGACATATAAGCAGTCGTCAGGACCAGGTGAGGCTTCAGGATGAAACTGTACCGCTATAATTGGCTTCTCCCTGTGTTTTATGCCTTCGATTGTCTTATCATCTGTATTCTTGAACCATACCTCAAAATCAGTTTTGTCCAGACTCTCTGACTCGATTCCATATCCATGGTTTTGACTAGTTATTATGGTATGATCAGAAACCAAGTCCAGACAGCTTTTGTTTTGACCCCTGTGTCCAAATTTTAACTTGTGTGTTTTAGCGCCTCCAGCCAAAGCGAGAATTTGGTTGCCTAAACATATTCCTAGAGTAGGGATGGATCTTTCAATTAGCTCAGAAGCAGTCTCTATAGTATCCTTACAAACAATCGGATCCCCAGGGCCGTTGCTCAAAACCACACCGGTTGGGTTATGCAGCATTACTTGATCGATTGAAGAGTCCCAAGGCATCCTTATTACTTGGAATCCAATTCTTAAAAGATTTCTAATAATGCTATATTTAGTACCGGTATCAATTAATACGATTTTTGGAGATGACTCTTTTCCATAATAAATGGGCTTACTAATTGAAACCTCAGGCATAAAATTATATGAATCGTAATCAAAACTTTCATCATTCTGGCTTTCAGACTTATCCATTACAATTTTAGCATTCATGACACCATTCGATCTAATCTTTTTTGTTAACTCTCTGGTATCCACATCGCAAACCCCTGGAATTTTCTCATCAAACAGCCATTGATCTAGAGTCCTCTCACAGGACCAGTGACTTGAGACATTTGACAAATTATTAACTATCAGGCCTCTTATTTGAATTCTCTCAGATTCAAAATATTTTGGTAAGCCAAAATCGTCTAGTTCCTTCTGAGATGGAACGCCATAATTACCAATAGAAGGATATGTAAAGCATAATATTTGCCCTCTATATGATGGGTCGGTAAGTGTTTCGGTATAACCGACCATACCAGTATTGAACACTATTTCTCCAGACACACTTGTTGGAAAACCAAATCCTTTGCCTTCAAAAATAGAACCATCATCAAGAATAAGTTTTGCTTTATAATCTGTAATTCTGTTTAAAAGAGTCGGAATTTTTTGTCCCTCACAAATCAAAAATTAAAATCATTTATAAATTTTTGTAAATAATTTTTTAGCAACTAATCCCCTTACTATAATCATATTCCCTATCTCTCCACTTTATCTTTGCATGTTTTTCTGAGGTCAATATAGACCAAATAAATGAAAGAGATACAACAAAACAACCAATTGGGGCGCCTAAAAAGTAAACCACTTTATGTGTACTGGCTTTTTTCAATTGATAAAAGTTTGTCATATATATACTTAGTATGCTCAAAATTGTAATCAACATCAAAATATTATAGGACAGATCTTGATCTGCAAGGTGGACATAGTAAGCAGCTGAACAATATGTGAGAACAATGAATGGAAAAGGCATTAAGAAAAATATCCCGATGGTCATTAGGATCGAGTTTAACCGGTCAGTAAAGTATAAAGGAATAATCAATCTTTTCAAAGAATTCCACAGGGTGTTAAAATCACGTGCCCAGTAGGCTTCTAATAAATTTTCACCACGGAACATTTTTAAATTATATCCTTCTTCCTTCAATTTTTTACCTAAAGCTCCGTCTTCAACTATTTCTGATTTGACAATAGCATGGGTGCCAACGCTTTCATAGCATTCTCGAGTTATTACGAAAAAGCTTCCAAACAGATATCCAATACTAACATTAGGATCATTTACTCTCATCGGAGAGTATCTAGAAAACATGAAAACTGATAGTATAGGTAATACCATTTTTACAATCAAATTTGGGTATTTCAAGTTTGGGACTGCTGTAATAACATCCAACTTTTGCTTAATCAGCGTACATAATGAATCCCGAACACTTCTGTTTGAATGAATCGTATCAGCGTCGGTAAACATCAGATATTTGCCTTTTGAATTTTGATATCCAACGTAACATGGCCAGTTTTTTCCAACCCAACCTGATGGCTTGTCACCTGCTTTGAATATTCTAACCCTAGAGTCTTTACTAAAATTCTCCATCAAGCCAAATGTAGAATCGGTTGAGTTATCATCTACAAGTAATAGCTCATAGTTTTTAATGTTTTGATCGAGAAGACTTTGAATACATTTATTAATATATTTTTCTTCGTTTCTAGCAGGTATAATCACACTGATTAATTCCCCCTCTAAATCTAAAGTATCATCCGAGTAGATTTTTGGGGATAATTCAAATGATCTTCTCAGCACAGAAAAAAGATAAATCCATATTCCAAACGAGCCTATTATAATTACGACTAATAATAAGTTAACAATTACGGAGATTTCCACCATTGAATCAAATTTCAAGTTGACATATAAATATAACACAATACTATCAGGAAATTAGTAAACATTTTTAAGTAAAACTTTTTATATGCTTAGATAATGCTTAGAAAAATTAAGATCGATAAACATACATTTAGTTTATTTTTCCTTGTAATTTCCACATTCTTACTATCTCAAAGTTACAGTGCAGCAATTTCATTTGCTCAAACAGAACCAGGCTCGGCTTCTGGAGTAACACAAAGTCCAGCACAATCAATACTCGTTTGCGAGTTTGTGCAATATTGTTCCAATCCGGTGGAATTGATACAAATGTTAATGACACAGCAGCTACTACCTACGGTTACACCTGAGACTGAAGCTCAAACACACTGAGCAGAGACTGAAGCTCAAACACCGGCAGAGACTGAAGCTCAAACACCACTGATTCATCAGAGCTTTTGCCAGATGTCACATCAAATATTTCATTGATAATGACCCCAGATTTGCCAGGTAATTTGGCAGAAGATTCTCAAGACTCAGTTAATCAAGATTTATTGGCCGCTAATGAAACCCAACTGGTCTCATCAAACGCTACGGAGGATAGTCAATTAGTAGTCCCTGAAAATGCGACAGTAATTACACCGGACGCTCAAATCCCATTTGAAACCGCAAGTGAAAACATGTCAATGACAATTCAAGATAATAATGGTACTACCACTCCCGGTAGTAGTTCATCTAATCAAAGTGAGTTAGCAAATACAGTTCCACTCAATAATGTAACAATGTCTATTGACGGCAGTAATATGTCTCAAAGTGCCCCTGTTGATGAAACCATTGATACAACAGGTGCAAATGAAACCATTGATACAACAGGTGCAAATGAAACCATTGATACAACAGGTGCAAATGAAACCATTGATACAACAGGTGCAAATGAAACCATTGATACAACAGGTGCAAATGAAACCATTGATACAACAGGTGCAAATGAAACCATTGATACAACAGGTGCAAATGAAACCATTGATACAACAGGTGCAAATGAAACCATTGATACAACAGGTGCAAATGAAACCATTGATACAACAGGTGCAAATGAAACCATTGATACAACAGGTGCAAATGAAACCATTGATACAACAGGTGCAAATGAAACCATTGATACAACAGGTGCAAATGAGACTATGGATACAACAGAGCAAAGAGACTATGGTACAACAGCAAACTAGACTATGGGTACAACAGCTGCAAACGAGACTATGGATACAGCAGCAAACGAGAATGGGTACAACAGCAGCAAACGAGACTATGGGTACAACAGCAGCAAACGAGACTATGGGTACAACAGCAGCAAATGAGACTATGGATACAGCAAACGAGAATGTACAAATAGAAATGCCATTGGGAATGAAAATCAGAGCATACATCAAATGAAACCATTAGCCCAGCAAATACAAATGTAAATCAACAAGATAACACATCAAATGGAAATCAGGTTCAGCCTAATTCTAGCCCAACTTCTGAAAATCAAACCGCTCCACCCTTCTTCTTAGATCCCCTAATTAACCCATTTAAGGAACTTTTTGGAATTAAATAATATTCTAATACATTTTTTTGACTCGTTGATACAACATGAGCGAAACTGAGAATAAAGAAACTGAAAATAAGATAACATTTGAGGAATTCAGCAAAGTTGAGCTTAAGGTTGGTAAAATTTTAAGTGCTGAAAATTTGCCAGGATATAAGAAAATATTGAGATTAACCGTCGATTTGGGTGGTGAGGAAAGGGAGATTATGTCTGGATTGGCCAAGCACTACCAGCCAGAAGATATAGTAAACAAAAATGTCATAGTTTGTACCAATCTTGAACCCAGAAAGTTTGGAGATCAGGTTTCAGATGGCATGATACTGGCTGCTTCAAGTGAAAATGGGAGACCAATTCTATTAACAGTCGTTGAGGATACAATTCCTGGCACTCAAATTACATAACACAATCGATATTGGATTTTTTGACTCGAAATAAATATTTTTCCACTAATTTGTTATTTCCAAGATAGTAAATTCAGTTTCCCAGACGCTAAGTGTATTTCTATTCTTAATCCCCGTTTTGTATCTGTATTCACATAGTCGAATTGATCGATGAATCCCTAGAAAGTATTATGAGTTAGTCATGTCAAAGCCCAGTAAATTACCATTATATTCAATTAACTGAACAAATATCAAAAAATTGTCTCCAACATGAATTCGGTTTGCTATAAGATTATAATCCGTAGTAATAATTAATGATTGGTGGATAATCATCTCATTAACAACGATGATTCTTCTGATAAATCATTACCAACCGAAAAAATACTGCTCACAAAACACTTGTTTTTACCCTCTGGAAATTTCATGTGGGAAATACAAAGCAGAAAAAACAATTCAAGTTACTATGTGGACCATGCACTAACATTTTGCTCCTGTAAGGGGTTTTATTATAACTACAACAGGAGAAAATGCTATCACCTATCTGATGTAGTTAATTACATTGAAAAATCAAATTATACAATCTCCATTTATGAAGACGAACATTATTATCAATTAGTTAAAAGAATCATTCTTCATATTATTTCTAACCCGTAAGGAATAATATCTTAATTTCAAATATATATTAGATAAGAATTCTATCGATCATGCATGATTACGAGAAATGTACTGAATCGTAGGTTCAGGTGGTAGAGAACATGCTTTGGGTTGGAAGATTTCTCAAAATAAAAATGTAAAAAAAGTAATATATGCAAATGGCAATGGTGGGACTCCTCAGAATATTCAGATATTACCTACTGAAATAGACAAATTAGCAAAATATGCAAAAGAAAATGAATTATTTACGGTTGTTGGTCCAGAAATACCATTAGCTTTGGGCATAGTCGACACGTTTAATTCTTACGATTTACCCATTTTTGGCCCCACAAAAAGCGCCGCCAGACTAGAAACTAGTAAAGAATTTTCAAAGCAGTTCATGAATAAGCATTCTATTCCAACTAGCGAATTCAAAGTATTTACTGATGCTGAAAAAGCTGTAGATTACATCGAGAGAATCAATTTTGGCGCTGTAATAAAAGCTGATGGACTGGCAGCAGGTAAAGGAGTTTTTGTGAGTGACAACAAAACGGAAGCCATGGATGCAATCGATCAGTTGTTGAACAAGAAAATATTTGGTCCGGCTTCCGAAAAAATCATTGTGGAGAAGAAAATCATAGGAGAAGAAGTTTCCCTTATGGCCATCTGTGACGGGGAATCTTTCATGATTATGGATACCTGCAGAGATCATAAGAGAGTTTTTGACGACGATCGGGGCCCAAATACGGGAGGTATGGGTAGCTACTCACCTGTTCCTGAAATAAGCGAAAACGACTTAAGTTATATTTCAGATAAAGTGTTCAAGCCTGTTATTGATGGAATGCAAGCTGAGGGAAATCCATTCCGTGGTTTTCTTTATGCGGGGATTATGATTGAAAAAAACACCGGCAAACCCTTTGTTTTGGAATTTAACGCGAGGATGGGAGACCCCGAGTGTCAACCTCTAATGATGAGAATGCAATCTGACTTGTTTGAATACATAAAAGCAGCAGATAATAAATCATTAGATTCAATGCAACCTCTTGTGTGGAAGGATATGTTTTCTACTTGTGTTATAATGACATCCAAGGGATATCCTGACAAATACGAAACCGGATACTCAATAAAAGGGGTGAGCAAATCACCTGACAAATACGAAACCGGATATCCAATAGGAGGTTTGAACAGATCACCTGACCCCGAAATTATGATATTTCATTCTGGAACAAAACTAAACCAAGCCAATGAACTTGTCACCTCCGGAGGGCGAGTATTGGGCATAACATCATTGGGTAAGTCAATTAATGAGGCAATGGAGAAATCATATGAAAAAGTGCGAGAAATATCTTGGGGAGATAATCAACAGCATTATAGAACTGATATTGGAAGAAAAGGTTTAGAAGTCGGATAGATGGCTTAACCCAAAAGTATCATCCTCTCGTCTGAAATTAGTATATTCATTTTGACATCTTGAGCATTACAAGTTATTTTTTCTAATATTAATTGGAAATCATATCCGAGACCCACTAAAGTTATGTTTTGATAAGCGTTAGAATTAAAGAATTTGTCATAATAGCCTTTACCATATCCAATTCTGTTACCTGTTATGTCAAACACAACACCTGGCGTTATAACAATATCGAGAATGTGATTCATATTTTCACTGGTTGCCTCAGGTTCCATTATGCCATATTTGCCAATCCGAAGCCTCTTCGTTGGGTCGTATTTAAAAAAAATAATTTGATCATTTACGATTGTAGGAAGACACACTGTCTTTGAATTTAAAATAGCTTGAGATATTATTTGGAAGGTTTGGACTTCATTTAAGATAGGATAATACAGGCCAATAACTTTGCTTTCTGAAAAGAATCTTGAACCAAGGAATCTTTGTTGAGCAGACATACTTTTCATAAAACAATCAAAAGATGACAAGTTTTTTCGTATCAGGAGGAATTTCTTTCTTAAGATTTCTTTAGAAGGTACCATCTTTTTACTTTGCGTACGCCTTTGAAGCCATGACTGTATTACGCAGAAGCATGCAAATGGTCATTGGGCCAACTCCCCCAGGAACCGGAGTAATGTAGCCGGCCTTTTCTTTTACCATTTCAAAATCCACATCTCCACAAAGTTTGCCATCTACTCTATTTGTTCCGACATCAATTATTGTTGCACCGTATTTTATCATATCATGTGTTAATACAAAAGCATCCCTATTCCCCACAGCGGTAATAATTATGTCTGCATTTTGGGAGAAAAGGTCAAGATTTTTGGTGTGAGAGTGAGAAATAGTAACAGTTGAATTTTTCCTCAATAACAACGATGCCAAAGGCTTCCCCACCAAATTACTCCGGTTAATAATCAATGCATTTGCCCCATCCAATTGAATTTCATAAAACCGGAATAGTTCCATTACTCCAAGGGGGGTACATGGTATTAGATTCGTTTTATTGTTAAGTAACAAACCTGAATTGACAAATGTTAATCCATCAACATCTTTCTTGGGATCCACCATGTTAATTACCTGATATTGATCCATATGATCTGGTAATGGCAATTGTATCAATATTCCGTGAACAGTAGAATCAAGGTTAAGCTTTTCAATTAATCTAATCAATTCCGTCTGTGAGATATCACCATCAAATCGATAATCGAGAGTTCGGATCCCTATGGAGTTGGCAGCTTTTTGTTTGTTGTTAACATAAACCAATGATGGCGGATCGGATCCAACAAGGATTGTAGCCAGACAGGGTATCACACCTTTAGTTACTAGCCCAGAAATTTCATTTTTAAGATTATTTTTTATGTGATTTGAAACCGCTAATCCATCTATTATCTTAGCCGTCAATATATCCATCTAAATATGAAATTGATATAATTTTAGTCTTATTATATAGATAAATAAGTACAGGATTAAAAGTTGAGATTCAAAATAATAAAGTAAACTCAGTATTTGCTTACTTGAGTTTGACCTTTATTTTGGGCGAGTCAGTTACATTTTTCAATTTTGCTACGGCTAGTTCTCCTGCTTTTCGACCTGATAAAAGCATCGAACCAAATGTAGGGCCCATTCGCGGTAACCCGTATGTTTCAGTCACAGACATTCCGGCTGCAATTAATCCAGGAAAGACCTCCCCTGTTGAATGCACAACTCCGTCTTCACCACCTTCTACCCACATTGGATTCATACCTTTCCAATCAACCAAACCTCTTTGCATTAATCGTTTGACTGCCACAGAATCGTGACCGGTAGCGTCTATTACTATCTTACTCTCAAAGGCCACCGGGTCAACACAAGTAATATTTCTAGGCAGTGCGGATACTGGCATCCAGTTTATGACCACCCCACATACCTTTTTATTTTTCAAAACAAGATCATCAAATTTGGTTAATTGTAAAAATCTAACTCCAGAATCGCATGCTGCTGATATTAACTTTGAGCAGGCATCTGGACCCCAAGCGGCATATAAATTATCATTGATTTTCCTATATGGAACTCCTAATTCATCCCAAACTTTTTGGGCTGGGGCTCTCACTGTGACTGGGTTCATCATATATCCACCAACCCAATAGCCGCCCCCAAGATAGTTATTCTGTTCGATTATCAATGTTCTAGCTCCGCTTTTTGCTATTTCTCTTCCAGCTGATAGCCCTGCAGGTCCTGCACCCAAGATTATAACATCAGAATCGCTGTATTCTTGAATAGTTTCAAAAAACATAGAAGCTATGGAACGAGTAATCTCCTTTTCACTCACATCAGCAAATATTTTCTTCTCCATATGACAAGTTCTTTGTCGTAATATTAATACATTTTTCGACTACTGAATATCCCCAGTAAATCCGCTACTCAAAAATTGATCCCACAAAAAACTCCTTTTGTGGGCAAAGTTAGCCCGGCCTGACTGAGAGAACAGTGATTTATTTTACCTTGATAAGATTCAAGTAATTCTTGCGAGTAAAAAAGAGTTAATCCGGATCCAAGTTTGTTATCTTATTCCTCCTTTTGTCATATAGCACATAACAATAAAATGACTATACCTATTGATAACAATGTAATAACAGAGATGATTGGAAAGTACTTTGAAAGTGTTTCTGATAAGCTATCCCAGGAATTTCCCAGAAAGTAACCTGAAAAAACCAAAATTAGGCTCCATATAAGAGATCCTAAAAAAGTAAAAGTTACGAATTTTGCGAAAGGCATTCGGGCTATGCCAGCTGGGACACTAATTAATTCTCTGACACCTGGAGCCATTCTTCCTAGGAATACGGCATAAACACCATATTTTTCAAACCATTTTTCTGCAGATTCTATCTTTTTCTCACTTACAAAAACATACTTTCCAATTTTGATTATGGCAATTCTGCCTATTTTGAAAGAGATTAAATAAATGACAATGGCTCCAATGGTCGCGCCAACTGCTCCCGATGCAGCCATAAAGAATGTCTCAATATAAGTAAAATTAGAGTTGAATCCTACGAATCCTGCAAGAGGGAATATCAACTCACTCGGAATAGGTGGAAAGATAGTTTCGGCAAATGCGGCTATGAATATTCCTAGATATCCATAAGAGGAAACAAGAGATGTAATAATATTAATGATATCCACCTTGACTCAAAAGAGAGTAGAACGCTTAAATTAATTAATTTTTGGTATGTTTGAAAATTTGAAAATAAGATTAATAAAGTAATAACACTATCTATATTTATTGAGCGATAAGAAATGTGCTCTTTGTGCGATCATCCTTCCCAAGGAATCACAAGTAAGTATTTGCAACGATTGTCTAAAGTGTGCTGATTGCTGTGTGGGTCTTGAAAAGTTGTAGAGTAGGATTAAGTTAGTTCTACAATCTTTAGTGTATCAGTTAATGTGATTATTCCAATTACATTACCTTTCTCACTAACTAATACACATTTAGCAAATCTTACTAATGAAACTAGTGCTTTTGCAGGGGTCGATTCATCTACAAGGGGTGGTGGTGGTTCCATAACAGAGCCAATTTTTACCAAGTGTATGTCTTTATCATTATTTTCTATCATTATTTTGGCCAGATCATCCTCAGTTAATATGCCAACCAATCTCGTTCCATTGAAGACGGGCATTTGACTGATGCTGTGGTCACGCATTTTTAGAATTGCTGTACTCAATGATTCTTCGCTTTGAATAGTTATGAGATCTTTATTGCATATATCACCAGCTTTTATAGACGCATTACTCTCCATCGAGAGCAAAATTTCAAATATTCTCTTGGCAGTATCATAACTAGGTTTACATCTGCCTGACTCGATTTGATTAACCATAGACGTACCTGATCCCGCATAAAATCGCTAATTTCTTCTGGGTAACTCCTAATTTTAGTCTGGCTTGTTTGATATAATCAAGTCTAGGTAGCATGCTGAATAGTATATTGCTCTCATCGATTAATAATTCTATAAACTACTAAAGGATTTAGAACGTCTAATAGACTAATGTAATAGTAATCAATGCGACGGCCGGGATTTGAACCCGGGTTACCAGATTGGCAATCTGATGTCCTAGACCAAACTGGACGACCGTCGCATTCGTGACTTTTTATAAAAATCTAGGTTATATTAATTATATGGTGGCTCATATTGTCATCCTGGTCCGACAAACATGAATTTATAAGTTCAGGACGCACACATAAAATCACAAATCGCAAGATCAGTCTTGTGAATGCAATTAATTGGTTCAAAATCAAATATCTATACATTGATTGGTTTGGAATTGGAAAACGTACTATTGCTATAGTTCTATCTCGTGCGTAGGTTCTAATATTTTTTCTGTACCAGTAGGTTTTTTCATAACATTGTACTCTTCAAAAAGTGCATCAAGGGTATCTTTCTTTACAAAAAATTCCTTTTCTATGAATTCAGACTCATGATTGTCATTATATTCTCGAATTAGGACTTTAAAAACTCCCTTCTTTATTTCCCTCACCAAGAAATCGGCATTTTCTCCCTCATAATTAAAGTAGGTCACATATTCAGAAATAGGTACTTCCAATTTCCCCCAAATAAAGTCAAAAATTAACTAATATTAGTGTATCAACTTTCAAATGATAAGGTATATAACCACCTCTTAATCTTAAACTAGATCTAAATCTTTTGAAATCCTTTAAATTTTAAATAGTAAATAGGTCTTGTACAGATATGCATAAAAAATATGCTGAAAAACCGCCAATGGTACTAATTTCGGGATCATGTCTCAACTTCAGAAAAGAAAGAGAATCCATTTTAGAATTAGTGGGTGAATTAGAGTGGGGCTGTCATTATCAATCAAAATTTGAATGCTCTTCCGTTGGAAAGACCATGGGTTGGGATTTTTTTAATTTATATTTTGAAATGGAGTTTATAACAACATTATCTCAAGTACATCCAAAGATGCTTAAAGAAGAGGGAAACATTTTAGAACAACAGTTCGTGTTGTGGCTTGAGAAGCAATTTAAAAGAATGAAAAAGGAGTATCACCTTAAACTTGTTGAAACCCCATATGAAGTTTCAAAAGGGTTTAGAATAGATCCTGAAAGTTATAGAACGGAGGAGACATTATGGGATTTGAGATAGGAGATCCTTTTTTTGCACTCTCCCAAAGATATGATTGAATAATTGCACAAATTGGCAACAGATTGAACTCGATAATAGTTACTCATGAATCTGATGTTGACGGGGTATTTTCTGCGTCAATAGCATTGATGAGATACCCACAATCCAAATTAGTTTTTTCCTCTTATGGCAAGGATAACTTTTTGCGGATTTCAGATTTAATTTATAAAGAAGTCGTCTCAAGCCAGGGAAAGGGTTTAGTCATTTTCACTGATTTAGGCCTTAACGATGAATCGATCTCCCCTATTTCGGACACATTTAGTTTTCTTATGTCAAATTCATGGTCGGTTCTTTGGATCGATCATCATCCTTGGTCAGAGTGCGCATTGAACCTATTTGACAAGAATAAAGCCCTTCAATTGGTACTTGACAGAGGAGGAAACAAGTGCGCTTCGGAATTGATGTACGAACACCTTCTCTATGGGAATGATAGAGCGAAGCAATTGGCAAGCATAGCCCACACCTCAGATTATCTTCTAAAAGATCAAGATATTCCTCCCTTACCCGAGTTGATAGTTTATTATAGGACTCTTTCAAATTTCTATTCAAAGCTTACTGTACTGGCCAAGAGAATTTCTGACGGGATATTGTGGGATACTGAGATGCAGGCAGATTATAATACTTATGTCAACCTTCGGAACGAAGCAAAATCAAATTCTCTAAAAATGGTTAGAATTCAAAAGTTATCAGGTGGACTCAATATGGCAGTTGTCCCAGTTTCTTCTTATATACAAACTAGCTTGTTTTCAGAAGAAATATTCCAAAAAACTAAAGCGGACGTGGCATTCTTCTTTAATAAAGAAGCGAAAGTTAGTATTCGAAGAAACAATCCCATAATCGAGTGCAACAAGATTGCAGATGAACTCATTGAAGGTGGAGGCCACGAATACGCGGCAGGTGGTAAGATGAAATCTGATCCCGGTCAAATTGATGAAGTTTTAAAAGAGCTTGAAAATGCTACTGAAACATGGTTAAAAAAAAGAAAATAGAATAAAAAAATTATTGAGTTAAAGATACCTCAATATAAACATCTTCTGGGATTTTGAGACGCATTAATTGTCTGATCGATCTGTCATCTGCCCCCAGGTCAATTACACGTCTATGAACCCTTAATTCATACTTATCCCATGTATTAGTCCCTTGTCCACATGGAGACTTGCGTGTAACGACCCGCATCTTTTTTGTCGGTAGTGGGTGGGGTCCCTTAAGACGTATTCCGTTTTTTTCTCCAATATCCTTGATTTCGGTACAGACATTTTCCAATGTCAATAAGTTTGTGCTTGTGAGTTTGATTCTAGCTTCTTGAGGCATCTATCGTCACTTATTTCTTGTTTGGATCGTGTTTTTCAGTAATGTTTTTTACGATTCCTGCTGCGATAGTTGTTCCCATGTCTCTTAACGCAAACCTCCCAATTTCAGGGAATTCTTTAAAAGTCTCTATTGCTAACGGTCTTACGGGCCTAATTTTTACTATTGCAGCATCACCTGTTTTCAAAAACTTTGGTTTTTCTTCTACAATTCCACCTGTTTTAGGATCAATCTTGGCTACAAATTCTGATATTGTAGCTGCAACTTGAGCTGTATGGGCATGTAATACAGGAGTATATCCGGGTGCCATAGCCGTAGGGTGATGAATTACAATAATTTGTGCTTCAAACTCTTTAGCTACACTGGGTGGGCTATCAATATTCCCAATTATGTCACCTCTATGTATGGCCTTTTTGTCCACACCTCTGAGATTAAATCCAATATTATCTCCAGCTTCGGCATAATCCATCTGTGTATGATGAGTTTCTATAGACTTTATCTCACCGGGCACGCCTGATGGCATTACAATAACCTTCTCGTTTGTTTTCATTTTACCTGTCTCGACTCGTCCAACAGGTACTGTACCGACACCAGTTATAGTATATACATCTTGAACTGGAATACGCAATGGTTTATTGATAGGTTTTTCAGGAGGAGTAAAAGAATCTAATGCCTCTGCTAGTGTTGATCCCTTGTACCAGGCCATATTTTCAGATTTTTTTACAAGATTGTCACCTTTCCAGGCAGAAACAGGAATGAAGCTTACTTTTGATGTATTATAGCCTACCATTTTTAACATTTTCTCAACAATTTCTTTTACCTCATTAAATCGGGCTTCTGCATAATTAACATCATCCATCTTGTTTAAGGCAACTACGATTTGACCTACACCTAGTGTTCTAGATAAGAAGGCATGTTCTCTTGCTTGACCACCTGGTTCAGTGGCTGCCTCTGTTTCTCCTGGTTTTACTGAAACAACTAGAATTGATGCATCAGCTTCAGAAGCTCCAGTAATCATATTTTTGATAAAATCTCTATGTCCTGGTGCATCTATTAGCGTATAGAAGAATTTAGGGGTTTCAAATTTTTGAAATGCCAAATCAATGGTGATGCCCCTTTCTCGCTCATCTTTTATGCTGTCCAATACCCAAGCATACTTGAAGGTATCACCCTTCCCAGTTGCTTCTGACTCCTTTGCAAAAGAATCAATAGTTCTTTGATCTATAACACCTAAATCGACCATTAAATGACCAACAGTAGTTGATTTACCATTATCGACATGTCCTGTAACCACCAAATTCATATGTGGTTTTTTACTTGCGCTCATAAAAGATAAAAATCATTCAGGGGTTTATTTGTATTTCGCTATCTTATTTTTAATAACGTTTTGAAATCATATTTGTATGATTATAGAACAGATCAGTGAACAGCTAAAACAATAAAAACCGTCAGGTTTTATCCCGGGATCCATGATGCTGCATTAATCATCCAATTAATAACCAACATGCCGATTTAGTATAGTTCTTGACCTTATCTTAATAACATACTTTTATGAATTGAGGAAGCCGATATCGCTCAAAATTAATACGACTAAAAGTTAGTGATTATTTATAGGGTGGCTTTATTTTCTGTTATAAGCATCCTCTAACCGAACTATGTCGGATTCATCAAATTCGCCCATTGAGATTTCCAAAATCGTAGACGGGTATTGCAAATTTTTAACCCTGTGCTTTGAACCCCTGCTAATGAAAATTACGTCGTTTTCATTTAGTATACTTTTATCACCATCGAGTTCCACAGAAATAGAGCCCTTCAGAACTTTCCACCATTCTTCTCTTTTATGATGATACTGCAAGCTGGTTTGAGAATGTGGATTCAAATGTAATAACTTTACAGTGCATTTTTCATTTTCAACAAATTTTTCAAATTTCCCCCAGGGTCGATTCTCCTCATAAACCTCTATCATGTTTCTAGATAGTAATTGATATCGTGTTATTTAAAAATAAACAGCGCTTTTTTTTGGGCTTTGAAATTCGTAGATAATTCCCATTGAAATTATGTTCGCATTAACAACTTATAGATGGCAATGAATCAGAATCTTCTAATAACAATAATAGGACTAGCGGATTGAAATCAAAGAATCATCAAGTGTCCCAAAACATTGGACAAATAGATTATTACTTCTCTTATAGATCCAAGTAGAGAATTCATCGAATGTAAATACTCGCTGGTGCTGGATTGCAATCGGAACATAGCCTCCAAATGTTATAACTTGAATCACGACGAAATCTTCATTTACGATTGCAAGTTCTTGTTCCCCATAATCACTTACCTCATCAAGTAGTGTAGTGTAAAGTATTACGGGCTTGCCTGTTTCAGCAACGGTCTGAGAAAGGTCCATCAACTTCTCTTTGAAATTGTCAATTAGGCAATCTTCAAAGGACATTTGTTTACTTTCTTGTAGTCTCCGCACTTTTTTCAAGCAATCTTGTTCACTAAAAGAATTTATCTACATTAAAGATCATTACATTTGACTTTTAACTAATAATCTTTACACATCATTGCCAATTATTTTTCAATTAGTTCAAAAAAAAACTTGCGTTAAAAATATGAAAATCAATGAATCAAGATTACCGCCGCCCCCACTCGATAACCTCTAGGAGATGGTTTGCTCTCGAAAATTACTGCTTTGGCTATTATGATTGCTCCTAGATATTTCAGAAAGCGTATAGTACAAAATTCTTTGATAATTTATTTTGTTCCACACTTTGTTAAAAAAGTGATTAATATATTAGAATACGATAAGATAGAATAATTTCTATTTTGAAAAGAAGTGATATACATTATTTAACTTCATATTCTAACAATAGTGCAAGAGTTTGCTATAGTGAGATTCGCTACAATGAAACTAAAGTATGTAAATTGAAATTTCTCTCCCGTCCAATTCAATCTTTTTAGATCCTTTATCTTCATCGGTTTTCTCTGAAAATTCTATTTTGTTTACACGTACCAAATTCTGCAGATCTATTTCGAAATCTTGTAATTTCGTAATTTCTTCAGAAGAAAAATTGGAAATATATGCTGTATCCAATATTTGGGTAGGAGAATATCCTAATTCTTTTCGAAGTTGCTGAATGTTTCGAGCCAAATCCTTAACTAAACCTTTTATTATTAATTCCTCGTTTCTAGAAGTATTTAACAGGAGAATTACATTTTCTTTTTCTCCTACCACATAACCGCTAGTTGGGACAAACGCAAAATCCATGTCGGTAATAGTCAAATCTATAGATTTATTTGGCAAATAATCGAAATGATAAAACCCCTCCACTTGGAGCTGTTTGAGGATCTGAATCTTATCTTCACTTTCAAATTTGTCAATTAATAAGCCAATATCACCTTTAACGATCTTGGCAACACTTTTTCTATTTATGGTAATTGATGGTATTATTGGAGCTTTAAAGTTCATTAAACTTGCTATTTTTTCAACAATAGTATTTGCTTTAATCTCTTTAACCTCAATATTTTCAATGTTCATCTGTTCTTTTAACAATTCTTTTATCCCTCCCACATTTAGAAATTCAATCTCATCAACGTAAATCAATGCGGATTCCAGTGGCCACCTCCTTTTCAACTTGTGTCGGTTTCTCAATGAAAATGATAATGATGATATCCCCTTGATCGTATCAAATGCTGTTTCAACTTCTTTATTAGCTATCAGGGCTAATTCTTCACCCTCAGGCAGATTTTCCATCAGAATTGAATCAAACTGCTTAAAACATGATTGGTAAAGGTATTCGGTAAAAAATGGACATATGGGATGAAGTATTATATCAATAGTCAATAGACAGCGAGATAGAATCCTATATACTGTAAATCGTCTATTCTGGTTATCCAGATCATCGCTCCAAAGATCATATCTTATCAGAGGGACATAGGTTTGACTCAATGAATTTATTATAAAGTCTTCAACCGCATGAGAAGCTTCATGAAATCTGCAGTTCCCTAACAGTTGAGAGGATTCGTCGATTAGGCCTTTTAGCTTTGTTAAATCCAAATATCCTGACTCCTCAGGGAAAGGTCGTTAGCCTTCCAACCCGACTTTGAGTACCAATCTCCGAATTTGAATTGATCATAGACAGCATTTTGTTGATAATAGATATGCAAGAAAAAAAGTGTGCTTAAAACCTGATGAGGTCTAGAGGACATTTCTTTAATGTCAAAATTCAAAGGCTCTATTGGAGAAGATTTCCAAATAAAGTATAATCTCACCAGGTCCACAGGATTGTCAATTAAGAGGGATTTTGCATCAACGACATTTCCCAAACTCTTGCTCATCTTGTTTCCTTTATCATCCAAAACATGACCTGTGAACAAGAATGATTGAAATGGAGATTGAGGGCTTTTTTTGAAGATAACATTTAACATCAACAAAGTGTATGCCCAACCTCGTGTTTGGTCAATCCCCTCTGTCAAAAATTCAGCTGGAATCAGTGTATCGTATTCTGCATCAGAAAGTGATGAATAAGGGGCACTTCCGCTGTTATGCCATGTATCCAAAACAAATAATTCTCTTTTCATTTTATTTTGACATTTGGGACAATTAATTAAAACTTCATCTATCCAGGGCCTGTGCAATTCAAAGTTTTCTCCATCCGGCAAATATGAGGCTCTCGCAACAATTGATTTTCTGGAAAATAACCCTTCTTTAAAAGAACATTTAGTACATTTCCAAATTGGAAGCGGTGTACCCCATACCCGTTCCCTCGATATGCACCAAGGAACCTTTTCCCTAATGATCTCGAGAAACCTATTTTTTGGTTGCTCGTAAAAATAATTTACTTTTGAGGCAGCGACAATGGGCTGGTCTCCTAAAATATCAATCATGTAGAAATACTCCTTCCTTGCCAACCAAACTATTTTGTGATGAGATCGCCAACATGTAGGATATTTATGAGTCAGTTTGCTGATCTTTACTACCGAATTTGTCAATTGCATATCATTAACGACAATTGGGTCCACATCTCTGACGAATTGATTTTTATATTTGCCAGCATCTTTGGTAAAGAATACCTTATCATCAATGGGTACAAAGATTGGTATTTTTCGTCTAGTTGCAATTTCAAAATCCTCTTCTCCATTTGCCGGTGATAAGTGGACAATTCCGCTACCAGTAGTAACATCCACAAAATTTTCTGCGACCACAAAATGGATTTTTCCTTGGGATGCGAGATCATTCAAGCCGGGTATGTTTTCTATGATTGGATGAATGTAATACTGGCCTTCTAATTTTATGCCCAAGAATGTATCAACCACCTCATACTTTTCAATCTTCAGGTCGGCCATCAATTCCTTAACTCTATTTTCGGAAACAATCCATTTTTCATTATTGCCTTTAAAATCGACCTTTAAGGTTAGATATCGAGCCTCAGGGTTTACACCCACCAATTCGTCGGTAACTAGAGTAAAAGGCATTGTAGTCCATACGACTAGGAAAGTTTCTGATCCTTTTAGTTTTACCTTATAATAGAATGAAGGATCTTCTACCTGCTCATAACTTTGATTGATTTCAGCATTACTTAACGATGTCTGACAAGAAGGACAATATGCTACAACTCTAAACCATTCCTTCAATATCCCCTCCTCGAATGCCTTGCCAATGTATTTCCATTCTCTTTCAATATATTGATCAGTATAAGTCCAATAACCCTTATCATAATCAAATGACATTCCGATCAAATTATCCACTTGTACCCATTTTTTGTTATATTCAAGAATTAATTTTTTACAAGTTTCGACAATCTTATTGATTCCAACTTTTCGAAGATTATCGGATTTATTACCGGTTAAACCTAGAATCTTTTCTGCTTGAAGTTCGACCGGTAAACCTTGAGAATCCCATCCCGGTTGAAACTCCATCTTCTTTTTTTCTATTGTAGATTTTCTGAACCATAGATCTTTAATTATTCTACCTCTAATATGCCCCAGGTGTGGCTCCCCATTCATAGTAGGTGGCCCCTCGACGTAGCCTATTGTCGTTTTAAAATTTTTAGAATCTCCAAGATATTCCCTAATGGTCCTTTTTATTGTGGGATCATCATAATATGCTCTAACATGATTTTCAAACGTCTTTAGCTCAAATTTATCCCCCAATTTCATATTATATTGAAAATCAAATGTCCATCCATTCTTATATTTTTGGAACTTGAAGACAGATTTCAAGTTCCAAAAATATAATTCGAAATCAGCAGCAGTTGATGAGGTGATCTAATGTTACGAATAAACTCAAATACCCTGTGTGCATGACCTTTGTATATCCTACTGAAACTCAGGAATTATAGAAAATTGTAGAAAAGTTTCTCTCGTATAGGAGCAGGTGTATATGGATTCCTCCCACAAATAGAATTATATTAAAATTGTAAAAATCAATTGTTATGAATAAGTTTAATCAAATCGGAGCAGGAAAGAATCCACCCAGTGATATTTATGTAGTAGTTGAAATTCCTAAAAATAGTAATATCAAGTATGAATTGGATGAAGAGACTGGGATTCTATTTGTAGACAGAAAACTTCACACCTCCATGGTATATCCATTTAATTATGGATTTGTTCCTCAAACTAAGGAAGAAGACGGGGACCCAATAGATATCCTGATACTGAGTAACGATCAATTTTCTCCACTTTCAGTGATCAAATCAAAGCCAATTGGTGTCTTAATTATGGAAGACGAAGAGGGGAAGGACTCTAAAATTATAGCCGTACCACATGAAAAAATTGATTTTGATTACTCTAGGTTCAATGAAATAGATCAATTGGATGGTCGAACTTTAGATAAAATAAAGCACTTTTTTGAACACTATAAGGAATTAGAAAAAGGCAAGTTTGTAAAAGTCACAGGTTGGGAGAATAGCAAGGTAGCAGAGCGGATAATTAATGAGGGGATTGAGAGGTTTAAGAAGGAATCATAGGGCTTTAAATTGTTCACTCCAACGCATATAAGCTCTTATCATATCTGAACTCACGCTAGGCTTTCTTACTTTAAACATTTCTTTGAAATCTGCCAAATTCAATTCTCTAGGTAAATCATCTTCAACCAATGGTTCACCTTTTTCAAAAAGTTCATTCACAACCCTTAGTTGTGCAGACTGACAAATGTCTTTGATATCACTAGCACTATAAGCTTCCGAAAGTCTCGCCAATTCGTCTATTTTTAGTAATGGGTCTTTTGTTAATTTTGAAACATACTGTTTGAAAAGGTTCCGTCTGGAAGCCATATCAGGAAGGGTTACATAGATCCTCTTTTGAAACCTCCTCAAAAATCCAGATTCAAGACTCCAAGGTTTATTGGTTGCACCTATTACATAAAGGAATGATTCTTTAGATTTTCCATTAATTCCATCCATTTCGGTCAAAAATTGATTCTTTACTCTGACTTCTCCTCCAACCTCTCCATTCCTGGTCCCTAATAGGGAATCTATTTCATCGATAAATAACAATATTGGGATTTTTTCTTTCTGGTGCAAAGCCCTCGCAAAAGTAAATAGTTTTGAAATATTTTTCTCTGCTTCTCCTAACCATTTGCTCATCATAGAGGCTGCATCAATATTTATGAAATACCCGTGTATCTCGGCTGCTGCAGCGGCGGCAAGTAAGGTTTTTCCGCAACCAGGAGGTCCAAAAAGCAGGATTCCTCTGGGCCAACCCAGTGGGAATAAATCAGCACGTCTAGTTGGGTATACAATAGATTCACGAATAGCTCTTTTGGCATCTTCAAGGCCCACTACCTCTTTCCAACTCACCAAAGGCTTTTCCTTTAGTATCAGGTTTTCTAACTCTGAACTCAACTCTTGTATCTTGTTTGAATCTGGAGATTGTGAGTTCTGCCGTCCATGATGAATATCGTTGTGCAAATTTGTTTTATTAGGAGGAATAACGTGATTAATTCTTGAGTTAATTTTTGGTAATTGATTATCAATCATACCGGTTCTCTTAGATTCAGGCTCAACGGAAGACTGCCTATCATCCTCTAATATGCCATTTGCCATTTGTATAGCCTTTATTCTGTTCTGATAAGCACCCGCCCTCTCTAGATAAACTCTATTTAATTTATATTCTGGATAAATTTGGACTAACTTTATTAATGCTTCACTAGCCCTCTGGTAGGAGTTTATTGCTGATGAATGTGATCCTTGAGAATCGAGTTTGATCGCTTCGGCGGCATATTTGCTTGCAGTATTCTCTAATTCCTGTGGTGCAAGTGTCATAGTATTATGTTCTCATGTTATATTTCCTATTTGTTTGATAGGATATGAAGTAAATAGTTTTAATCAAAAGAATAAAAAAAAATAAACCTTTTTTGTGTTAATCAAAAGGGAATTGTAGTTGTCTTTTTTTTAATTATTAATATAAATATTTTGACACATGTTCTTACTATCCCTTGTGATACGATATTAATCATGATGTCAACTGATGGAAATGTAAATAACGAAATTCTTGGTGGTCTAGAAGAGTTGGGATTGTCAAAATATGAGGCATCAGCTTATTATAGTCTGCTTGGAAAGGGGATGATATCAGCAACTGAAATAGCATATTCACTCAAATTTGCCTAGAACAAAAATCTACTTTATTCTAAAAAAGCTGGAAAAAAAGAACTTGGTTTTTATAAATTACCAAAAACCATTAATGTTTAGAGCTCTTTCTCCTAAGGATTCTTTTGACAACATATTAAGTAAGTACGAGAACAGGATCAAAAGTTTAAAAAAAATAATAGAAATACTTCAACAAATTAATGAAAAGGGTTTGAAAAATAAGGGAATTGAGGAGAAAAGATACCTCGTCTTAAATCAATTTTCCACAGACAGTAAGATTATTGAATTGCTAAAAAATACAAATGAATCAATTGACATCTCCCTAAATCATTGGGGTAATGTGATTTTAAACGCCTCAAAAGAAGAAATATTGAAGGCCATATACAGAGGAGTGAAAGTAAGAATCCTATTTGACTTTATGTGCCCGGCTGATTCAATAATTTTGCCTAACGCGATTGAAAAAAAAAGTGCTAAAATTAGTACAAATATGTTTATCTTTGATAATAATAGTATGATAATAATTAATAATGACGGTACAAAATCAGCATATTTTGATTCTCATGAGATTTTTGTTCCCACCTTAGTTAGTCAATTTAACGACACGTGGGTGAAGATGGAAACAGAATCTTTGAAAAGCAAAAATATAGAACCTATTAATTTGTGATTGGTCAGTTAACTGGATAAATTAGATAATCACCCAATAATATCATATTCCTTCATGATGTATGGTAATTCAGTCAAAAGGTCAGAAGCGAGCATATGAAAGCCGATCTTATTTGATAGCCTTAATCCTGCTTTCCCGTTAAAAAATAAACCAAGCAAACAGGAATCTACTGATCCATATTTGGTTCTGAATCCAGTAATGAGGCCGGAAAGTATATCCCCTGTCCCTCCAACGGTCATTGATGGGGTTGTTCTTTCGATAACAAAAGTGCTCTCCCCGTCAGATATTATATTCTGATATCCCTTTAAAACAATTATCAAGCCAAATTCTTTTGCTTTTCGATACACCAATTCGACCTGCTCGGATAACTTACCGGTAGGGCTATCACCAAATAGTCTTTTGAATTCTCCAGCATGAGGGGTAACTATAGTTTCATTCTTGCATATACTAGGCAGTATATCTGGAAGCAGAGCCCCAGCATCTATTACTAGATTAGAATCGCCCTCTAATAGCTTTTGTACAAGTAAAATCAATGGTTGTGATTTTGATACATTTAATCCCATTCCAATCGCTGCTGCATCAATTCTTTTCGGTAGGGTGTTTAACAGTCTTCTAACAGAACCAGTAGTTAATTTATCATCTGGAAATGGCAAGATTATCAGATCTGGAGAAAAGATTCGGGAAGAAATTAAGTTGATCTTTGGAATAGCGGTATAGACCAAGTCAGTCCCACTTCTTAAGGCTGCTAGAGAGGATAGCAAAGGGGCTCCATGATAGATTCTGCTTCCCCCAACCACCAGAGATATCCCGTTTTCACCTTTTCTTGACAGGATATTTCGGGGTTTAACAATTTTTCTAATAAGGTTATCGTCAACTAAAGAGTAGTCTTTCATGTTGGATAAATATTAGAGAGAATCCTCATAATAACTAGTTTTAATGACAATTAAATAGAAATATAGGATTACCTTCTATAATAATTGGAGTATTGAATAAAAAGGAAAAGGGTTCAATTAAAGATACCCAAACAGAGAACACAGATCAGAAATTCACTGTTCCCATAGAAATCGATACACATTATCAATTGTACGGCAAGCACATGTGGGAGGTCAACTACTTTGAAAAATGTCCTCGGTGCAATAAACGGATTGACGAATTTGGCTATTGTGCATGTACTGGATTTGCAGAGTAATTAAACTCAAATATCCTCAGCAAAATTGACCGGAATTTTTGTTAAATTAATGAGAAAAGACAGGTTGTTATTTTAATTGATGTATATTGATTGGATAATAATTATATAGCTGTTCGAAGAGATATTATGTATGAGTAACGAAGTTATGGGTGCGGTAACCTATGAATGTATGTCGTGTGGCACTAACGTAACAGCAGAAGAGTTGTCATACTTACCAGAAATAAAATGTATTTGCGGGTTCAGGGTATTTAGAAAAGTAAGACAACCGATAATAAAACAACTAAAAGCGATCTAAGTGAAAATCAGATGTCCTGATTGTAAAGAAGCGGCTTTTCTCAGCGATGATTTTTCTTTAGTCAAGTGTGATAAATGCGGTTTTGATAAGACCTATGGAGAGTATGTTAAATACGTTGCATACAAAGATGCAAGATATTCTGACATATTAAGTGATTACAAGTAAAAGGATGCAAATAATGCCAGCAGACATCATTTAGAGTGGTGTGAAATTTGTATGGCAATTAGGTCTGAAGTCAAAGAAAAGTATGAGTTAGGAAAATCAGAATACATGTGGGCAAAGAGGAATATGCCTGTTCTAAATCGATTAACTCATAAATTTGTCTCTAAAAGGTGCTTAGAAAATTTTAACCTTGGTATTTGTCTACATATAACAAAAGAAACATCAGTATTGCTGATGGCCCTAAAAGATGCTGGTGCCGAGGTTAATTTGTGCCCCGCCAATCCACTCTCAATTCAGGAACCTGTCAAATCTTTCTTGATTAAGAATGACATCAGGATTTTTTCTAAAGAGGATGGGACCCTCCTAGATTTTTACAGTAATATGGAAAGTGTACTAGATACCAAACCTCATATCATTACAGATGATGGTGGGGAGCTTCACAAGAGAGCACTATCTAGAAAGTACAACATAATGGGTGGAACTGAAGAAACTACTTCCGGAGTTAACAGACTTTTGGCTTGGTGTAAAGAAGGTTTGTTGAAATACCCGATCATCGCCGTTAATCGCTCAAGAGCAAAATCCCTGTTTGATAATAAATATGGAACAGGTCAAAGTACAATAGAAGGAATAGTAAAAACTACTGGGATATTGTTATCTAGTAAGAGGATCGTAGTTTGCGGCTATGGCTGGGTTGGAAAGGGAGTAGCAAGATGCGCTAATGGGATGGGAGCCAAAGTTACAATTACAGAGGTTAATCCACTTAGAGCATTGGAGGCATTTTTTGATGGCTTTGAAGTAAAGCCATTGGATGAAGTAATATCAAAGGCAGATATTTTCATAACGTGTACTGGTCAAGTAAATGTTATAGGGCAAGGTCAAATTGAAAAAATTAAAGAAGGTGCGATATTATGCAATGCTGGCCATTTTGACGTAGAAATTGACATAAATTATTTGAATTCATATAGACCAGAATCATTTTTCTCCAAGAATGAATGTAGAATGCTATAGAGTGGGAGAAAGTAGAAAAAAAATTTACCTACTAGCAAAAGGGAGGGTTATTAACTTGGTTGGTGCAGAAGGTAACTCACCAGAGGTGATGAGTATTTCCTTCTCAAATCAATTTTTGTCTATTGTTTATCTTTCGCAATTTCATGAGAAGTTAGATAACCAAATCTATAAGACACCAAAAAAAATTGAAAGAAAGATACTCTTGACTGCATTGGATTCATTTGGTTTGAAGATAGACAGTTTAACTCCACAACAAAGTCATTACTTCAATACATGATTTTATCAACTGGTATATCTTCATTTCTTTTAATTTTTAACTTTGACCCAACCGTAACCGCTGTTTAGAAAACGAATTATGTGGCCTACTTCTCAAAATAGTATTACAACATGGACATTTAAATCCCTGCCATTCAAGAAACAATTCACATTCTTTGCATAATTTGTAGCCTTGGCTGTAATAACTAAAAGAGTCGTTTGTCTTATACGCTTTATACTTTTTGCAGATGGATCTACAATACATCTCTTAAAAAATAATTAACCATATTTGTCATTCTGCTACGTATGAAATCTAAATTATTTTTCATATACCACAATTACATTAATTACTTAAGAACTTAACTGTCTATTTTCATAGCTAATTTGCATTAATTATTCAATCAACAATAACCGGAACAGTATCTGCGGAGAGGAAAGGCATTTTCAAAAATTCATAATCAAAGAATAATTTTAAACTCGGCTAATGAATCAAAAATAAGTTAGTTCACAACATAATATCATACTAGTTAATCCTTTCTTTTTTAAGAACTAAACTGTTACCACACTTGTCACAAAAACTTGATTTTAAATCAAATAAAGTCTTACATATACTGCAATACTTAATGGTTTTTTTTGTCACAAAATTTTTTTTTCCTGGGGTCAGTATGTTTATAGAAAAATATTTTGCAGCATTGGCCAGAGCGTAATCGGCAGATAAAATCGGTAAATGTAGCTGTAAACTAAGTGCAATTACCGAATGATCGGCTTTTGACAATTCCATTTGACCTAAATCTACACATTTTTGTCTGACCATAGAATGGATAGTTGATGTCTGGTTCTTGAATTATTACCTTTCCTGCAGTTATCAATAAATTCAACCCATCAATCCGTCTCTTGATGTGATTTATTTCCTCCTGAATATCAGGTGTTATATAATAAACATAATCTGAGGTGGTCTGAAATGGTATTCCCCCGTAAAAGATATTGGAATCAGTTACAAATTTTTTTCTAGAATCCAAGTTTGTTCATCTGTCGAGTATCATTTTTATTGAATCTGAGAAACACTGCATCATATCGATATTTTGAAATCTTTATTGGCTGATTCTCCTGGATTTCCTTTACAAGCTGTCCATCCATAATCAATTTAAGGTCATGATTCGCACTAATAGTAATTGCCATTAAAGGTAACACAAAGGAAGGTAGCCTATTAACGGATCCTATTGGGGTAATCAGCATACAATCCAAATGTTCTTGAAGTATAGGTCCACCATTGGATAGGGAATGTCCAGTGGATCCAGTAGGAGTTGAAACTATCATTCCATCCATCTTTTGACTATATCCGTCATCATTGATAGAGAGATAAAACAAAGGTGTTTTGGTAAGATCTGAACGCATTATGACGTAATCATTCAAAACAGGGACCGTAATCTCATCACCAATCTGTGCGACTATTCTTATCCTTCTATCGAGAAAATAATGTCCTTCTAGGAGAGGGTCCACTATTGAATCAACGGAATCTTTTGAAACCTCCGACAAAATTCCACGCGTACCACCTGCATTAATACAAAGTACTGGTATATCTGGAGGTAACGTTCTAAATGTTTTGATAGTAGTTCCATCACCACCGATCGCAATAGCCAAATCAACCTCAATATCCAATTCCGGGCTATGTGAATCATAGTCCTTTTTAAAGTCTATGACACTAATCCCTTGTTCAGCCAACTTTTCTCTTAACAAATAAGAAACTTTTCTAGATTCTTCATTATTTCTTTTGGTAAAAATGGCAATACATCGGATTCGATTACTCAAACAGTTAATGATAAAACATGGGGGTATATTTTTTTACTCTTTGTAGTTAGGAAGTCAGCTTGGTTTTGGGATTTTTGACTGAATTTTTACTTAAAATTGAAACAAATTGCTAGAATACTATATCTGGAATCATAAACTAAATCCGAACAGAAAAATAATACATTCAACTTTGAAACAGCTAACTATGGTTGAAATTAGTTCATATTTTCAATATTTTGTAGAGTGCAGAGTTATAGATAATTTTTAGAAGAAATTGAGCGTCAGAGATTATTCTCTTTTGATATGAATTGTATTTTTACCAAAATTGGGGCTATGGAACACAATAAATTACATTTATATTACAAAAATAAAGCCTTTAGAAAATAGAAAAACAGGGCCGATAGCTCAGCTTGGTGGAGCGTTCGACTGATAATCGAAAGGCCGAGGGTTCAAATCCCTTTCGGCCCATTGAGGATATAACTTAACATCCTTGTGGTTCTAGCTATTACGGATAAAAAATTTAACTAAAATGCCATTTAGATTTTCAATATTGTCCTTAATAAAACAAATTCGAATCCATGGAGAACGCAGATCTAAAGATTTGATATTGTTGATTAGTCAAATACAACAATCATAGTGAAAAGTATCAAATTAATGTTGACAAAGATATCACAGTTTAGAAATTCTTTGAGACCTTTAGAATCATCCTTCTAACCAAGGAGATGACTTTAAAAAATTTAGTCGATCGGTAAATTACAACTTATGTAATTCCAAAAAGGAAGGTTCATCCCTATGAATTATTCTATGAACCTCTAAACCGTGCCTCAAACGGAGATATCATGGATATTAAAGTAATGAATAAAAAAAGTTAGTCGATCGGTAAGCATTTGACTACTCAAGAACAAAAACGAAGGAAGTATTGCAAGGATAATATCTATAAAACATTAAAGGATTTAAGGGAAATGCCGATTCACTATATGAGGACCATCTGGGCGGAATAATCCAGTATTAAAAAAATTTTAATATGTTTACATAAGAAATTAAAAAGAAGATCTACCGAATATCGATTAGCAAGTCATTGGAGACTCGGTGTAAAAGAAGAACTTCTTGTGATCCTCTGGCTCCATTAACAACATTCGATGGATATTGATCTTCCCAAACATTATGGAATCACAAACCGAGCATGAACGTGAGAATGATATGGAGACCTAGGGATTCATAATCTTTCTCTCTAGACTACAAAAACATAAAGCTATGCCGATATTATTAATGGTTTAAAAAAAAGGAGATCAGTAGAAATAATAGGATTACTCACTGAAAAGAGGTATACATACCTCGCGAACCATCTTCACTCCTCTGGCCGAGATAGAGGTCGGCCAAAGTTTAATCATATTACACTGTTCTTAAATCCATATCCAGAGAAACTTCAAAAGTACGATTTAAAACTTGTCTATCATATAATTTAAAAACTAAAAAAAAGATTATGATGATCTGTGATTAGCAGCTACCCTTTGACCAGCCTACTTTATATCCTTTAGCATAGTCACCTGATCCTGGTGAGTATGATAAGCAATGGTCATGATCATACCATCCATCTTTACAGCCTGTGACCCATGCGTGGGGTTTACTTGTCTGGTCTGAACAATAAGATGTAGCGGCATGTGCATTTTGATTCATTATCAATGGAGTTAGTGCCATTGATGCTAGTGCTAATGCAATTACTAATGAACTTAGTTTAGTATCCATCAGTTTTCTACTATCCGTATGTTTATATAAACATATATCTAATATTCCGGAAAAAGAACATTCATAGACTTTTATTTCCAAATGACGTCAATTACAAATGTAATTATTAATTTATTTGACTGTTCCCCTAACAATAATTAGTTCCACGGTGCCGACCTTAAAGGACGATACGTACCTCTCTTATTCTTGTTAGCAAAGAATATGCGGTTGTTCAATGGTTTTGAACAAGAAATATTATGTGGACAAGCAATTGATTTCAAAATTACTCAATTCAAAAAAAAACAAGCAGCGCGCTTTGCATTTTCTAATAACTCTATCTCATTATTATTTCTAGGTCAATATTTTATTTGACGACATTTCCTAACAACTGTCTTTTGACTAAAATGTTTTAAAATTAGTTTCTCAAAAAATAGTCCAAATTGATTAAGTTAATTCTAGGATTTTATTGACAATATCTGGATTGCAATCAAATAGAAACACAATATAACTAAGTGTCATAATTTTAAAAGTAAGTAGTATATTGATAATCACATTAGTTGAGATCCTTTTGACATGTAAAGAAATGAAATTAAGGATGTTTTCTCAGAGTATATCATCATTCCCATTCCCGAATTCAATATTTTGATTATTATTTGAGTAGGTGCTTCCAGTGAAAATGTATCCTATGAAATCTAATTTTGAAATGTTGAGTGATATCTGAATTAAGCTCCTAATTGGTCTTTGTACATCAAAATAAGAAATAAGATTATGATTTGGGCTATCATTTATCCTCAATAATGGCTCGACTATCTGAATCGAATACACTTAACGTCTTATTAGAGTGATATATACCGATATAAGCTCATTCTAATACGAGGATCAAATTGCCAATTATTAGTCCAAATGATTAAGCTTATCTATATATTTCAATGTTATTTTGGTTTATGATTTGCACAATTCGGAGAAATAGATAGTTATTCAGTTGGTCAATCATTTCTGCTATGAATATTTAAATAATAAATTCGTGTCAATACGGCAATTCCAAGCATTAGATATCCGATATTAAAGAAAAGGTCAAATAAATGGTCATCTTGGGTAAACCCAAATAAATCACAAATCCAAAAATTACATCTGCTAGGAGAAAGAAAAACCCACACGCTGAAAAGAGTAACCAGGAGAGATACTCCCTTATTCAATGAAATCTCCTTTTCTCTAAAGTAGTATAAAACACCGCTTATGATAATAAACAAATCAAATATTGGGTATGCAAAAACAAGTATCAAGTCAATAAAATTCCCACTAAGGGAATACACATCAAAAATGAAAACTGAAATATATAACACATAAAAAGAAAAAGGAAAAAGGTGACTAGTAAGCTAATAAAGATGCTTAGCTCAATTTTGTATGTTTTATTTAGTCTCCACAGTAACAAAACAAAAAAAATATACCCTGCAAGATAAAAGATATCCGCTATAGAAGGATAAGGATCAGTATTTAGAACTCCACTATAGTATCCAAAGATTGCTTCCGCTGAAAACCAACATACAAATGACAACAACAGAAACAATTGCATCACTATCCATTTGGAGTATTGAATTTCCGGTTTTAAGAATCAGGAAGAAAATCAAGTAAATAACAATTCCAGCAAGATATTACATTTGGAATATTATAATAACCAAGATAAGATTCTTCGAAATAAAATAAAAAGGAAATTGCCCCGAAGGCAACAAATACCAAAATTAGAGATTTCAAAGATAAACTAAAGATGAAATGGAAAGTCAGAAATCATATAAAGACTAAGTTACATATTACTTTTTATCAGACAGTAATAAATCGAATAAATGTGCATATAGAAATCTATTTAATATTTCTAGTGTTATCTGGATTTGAGTTATCACGAAAGTAGCAACTAATATTTTGATTTTAATCATTCCATTAATCATAGGATCAATAGTTATTACCTCCATCCTTTCACTCCAAAATATTTCTGGAGTTCGAGCAAAGTTTTATGATATTTATGAATTGTCTGGCATCCAACTAATGAACAAGCTCTCTGTTGAGGTAAATGAAATTGCAAAAGATCTTAGTAGTTTGTCAACCCACCCTATATTAGCTAATTCTACCACTCCCATAAACGACCAAATTAGCTTACTTCAAAGATAGATTAATTTTAGTAACTCAGAATATCTAGCTGTATCTGTTTATGATAGAAATGGCACTGCTATCATTGATACATCAGACGGATCTCCTGGTGGAAATGCTTTGCAAGAAGAATTTTTCAGACAAGCATTAACAGGAGGAACTTATTTTGATAAGAATCCGGATGAAATCGCATTCAATCAAACAGGATTTCATTTTTCGGCTCCCATCTATGATTCTAATAAAGTCATAAAAAGTATAATGGATCTTGAGGTTTCAATAAGTTTTATAGACAATGTATTCAATAACACACTCTTTCACGACGATATTGAAAATAGTTTGCTGAACTTTACTTCCAGACTAATTCATAGTGACGGCTCAGTGATATACACAGCAAGCCAGCAAAATGAGTCCCCAGGATATGAATGGTCAACAGAATTTGAACTTCCCTCTTCCTGGAAATCCAATCGCAGAATATGAAAAAAGGAAATCTCAGGACTCTATTTGATTGAGGTTCCTGAAACTGAAAGTGCGAAGGGTTATCGATCTGATGGGAATTGGACACTCTTACTTGAGGGAAATTTATCTCCAGTTATGAGTGATTATAACAAAACAGTAAACGGTTTCTTGATTTCTTCAACATTGATTTTATTAATCGCAATTGTAGTTACTATCATTGCTGTAAAGAAAATTACATCTCCAATTACTCATTTGAAGAACTCAGCTTTAGAATTAAGTAAAGGCAATTTTGGCAAGGAAATAATGGTTGAGGGATCAAATGAGGTAAAAGATCTTTCTATCAGCCTTGAGGCAATGAGAAGAAATATCGAGAATTCTAAAAAGAATTTGATTCGTAAGGTTAGAGAAAGGACAAAGAGACCTTGAACGGGCGAATGAAGAGTTGAGAACAAAAGAATTTCAAGTTAACTCAATTAATAACGAATTGAGGATATCAAATAGAGCCAAGGAAGAATTTCTTTCAATGATAAGTCACGAACTAAAGACTCCCATAACCCCCATGAAGTTGAATATCGAAATGATGCAAAAAGGAAATAAATCAGAAAATCTAAACGAATTCCAAAGGAAGACACTCACCATTATGCATAGGAACATCTTAAAGATAGAGACCATCATAGATGACATTTTTACTGTGTATAAGTTAGAATTGAATAGTTTTCCCATCAACAAGGAGATGACCAATATTGTAGAATTAGTGGAGAACAACATGTTAGGATTATCCCCATTAATGAAAGATAAAAATATCAGGTTTATTTCAATAGTTAATGCAACTGGGAGTGTATTTTGCGACCCGGTAAGAATTAGTCAAGTATTGTTCAACTTGGTAAATAATGCAGTTGATCACGTCCCTGAGCAAGGTGGGGAAATTACCATTCGAGTCGATGAAGAAGATGTAACGTACAAGTAAAATGAGACTTTAATGATAATGTCAATAAAGCATCACAGATCAGTCATATTTACCGTCGAAGATAATGGAATTGGGATACAACCAGAAAATATGGAAGGACTATTTAAGAAATTTTACCAAATAGATACGGGCCTTAGCAAGAAAATTTGGTGGAACTGGATTAGGGTTAGCAATATGTAAAGGTATAATAGAATCTCACGGAGGCAAAATTTGGATCGATTCTTCATATCGGAATGGCGTCTCATTCAAGTTTTCCCTTGATTCGTTATGACACCGAGAAAGTATTAAAATGAAAAATATGAAATATTCCTTGTTGACTATGAAAGTATTGACAATTAATGACAATGAAAGTATAACCGAAGCTGTGAAGGATTTTTTTGAATTTGAAAATATTGATGCAAAACAGTGAATCAAGGTCGGTTAGGGCTTTCAAAAACTGAAAATAAAAAATTTGACCTTATATTACTCGACGTAGCCAATCCAAGATACAGTGGTATAGATATACTCAATGAACTCAAAAGAGAACGAATTGAAAATCAGAATATAATTATTTTTAGAGCATCAGTCTTCAAATCAGAACAGATTGATGATTTTTTGGAAATCGGAGCCAAGGAAGTTTTGACAAAGCCTATCTCATTGGACAAATTAGAATACATTAAGTAAAAATATTTGAAAACGTAAGTATTGTCAAAATCAGGCCTTGAACTAGGAGGTTTATTACTTTTAGAAATGAATCTGATTTAGTAGTAGTGGTCTATAAGGAGTCATAGTCTTTGTTCAATGTTGCTTCATAGATAATAACATTGATAGTATCAATTTGATTTTTCGTATCTATTTTTATACCACGATTATTTTTTTACCCGACCTCGGATGAATAAGACATTATTATTAATTAGTAGCAAAGAATCTTCGAGAACTAGATACGGTAATTGAGAATTATAAATAAATATCCATCATTATCATAATCCATAATATGACCAAAGGAGTCGGCAAGGAAAACTCATCAAAATAAATCAAAAAAGTTAGAGGGTATTATTCAAAAATTGAGCAATTACGTCATCAAAGACCTTTATCGGTTGAGCACCCTCTAAGGCCGCTATTTTTGTTGAATTATCCTTAAGAATAAGGAATGTAGGGGTACTTGCAAGCCCGAGACCTTTAGCGAATATATCATTTTGTACCACAAGTTGATTGAATTTATGTGAATTCAAGCAATCTGTGAACTGCGAAATGTTTGGCATGTTTACATTTTTGGCAAATCCTACAAGGCTATCAGTACTAATCCAACCAGTGTTTTCACCTCTTGAATTTCTATAAACCTCGTCATGATAATCCCAATACTTATTCTGCTCGGCTGCACAATAAGAGGCCTCTGCACCAAGTGTAGATAGTTTATCCTTGGGTAGGTCGTTGATGACCAGATCCTTAAAACCAAATCTCACTATCCCTGTATCAACGTATTTTGAAACAAGCTCATCCTTAGTTTCTTGATTGAATCTAGCGCAAAATGGACATTGATAGTCACCAAACTCTATAATATTTAATGTGGCATTATTATCACCAATGGCTTCGGCGCCTGGAATCACTGGAGTAGTCAGATTGGAAATCAATTGCTGGGTATCAGCGGGATTAGAAGAGGATGACTTATTTTTGCCTCCAAAATTAGAAAATGCTGTAATTGAGCCTCCAATTAAAAGTGCCCCAAATAGAACTGCCATAATTAGTAGCTTGCGATAATTAGTTTTAGGACCATGAGGTTTCCTGTTTCTATGCTTCAAATTAGAACAATAATTGAAAAACCAATCGGTTATTTAAAATAAATATATAGAAAATACAGATAACTATATCCGGATTCAAAAGGTCAAAATATGAAAAACATTTCTTACCTTAATTGAGTTTGGATTTAATTAGCTCAAATGCTTTTTCGGCTTGGTCTTTCTTGGGTAATTGAACAAAAAAAATATTACTGCTTTTTGATTCATGTGGTGCAATTCCTAACATTCCAGCAGTTGAAAGAAATCTAAAAAAATCGATACTTTCATTTGCGAATAATAAGAAATCAAATTCAAGATCGGTATTAAGAAAATTTATATTCAAATTTACAAAGACATGGTGTCCGTCATCATAAATATTTAAGTTAGTATCAATCAAGTTAGGCTTGCCATATGATTTATTAATAATATTTTCGAATTGAACATTTTCGATGAGTAAGCAGGGCACTTTAATCCCATTATAGTCAATCACAGAAAAACCTAATTTATGAACATTGGCTAGGAAATCTTCAAGGGAATTCAAGTTTTTATTCAAGTCTACACAACAACTTGAAAATTAATAAAATATAAATTAGATCATGGTTACAAGCAAAAGACTAGTAGGTCGCGGGTCAGCAGATTTGGATAGATTTTGCGAGCAGTATCGCCTTTTGTGGATCCTCTGATTTGATTTCGTCACTATCGTATTTCTTGCTAAAATAGAGCAAATCAGCCAGTTTCCATTTGTCAATGGTTACTAGGGTAGTGCCATTTTTTTTTACGTTTGTAATATTAGTAGTCAATATTACCAATTTATCAACTACCGAGTTCTTTTTAGTGCTTTTAACAATCTTGTCAAAGTTCTTGTTCTTATCAGAATCGACTGCGATCGATATACCCACCTTTTTTCCCATTTGATCGTTATATATTGCATCTAAATAATCGGTATCGATCTTTTCATCATATTTTTTTACAGTTCCCAATTCATCAAAATAACTTATCAAATTTCTGACAGCCTCTTTTACATTCGATTCTACAATATCCTTATCAACTGATATTTTTCTCATTTTAATAAAATCTGAGATCGGTATTCCCATGATACTTCCTCTCAAACGCAACCCGGGATAGACATTTTTGATCGTTTCTTCTATTGATTGTTCGTCTATATTTGAAGAATTCTTCTTCAAAGACATTTCGAAGGCATGATATAAGACATTTAAGATAGATCTTATGTTCCGAAAGTCTGGAAATTCATCATAAATTATTTTTATTTTTGATGAGATATCTTTCCTTTCTGAAGATGAAAGTTCATTGTTAAAATGCAACACATATTGAAGAACAATGCTATTTATTTCATCGAAAGAATTGGATCCTGCCAAATCAATTTTATAATTTGCTTTTTCTAGACGATCGAAAAGTGATGGATTGATCTTGGAAATATCAGCATACAAGGAAGGGGTAGTTACTATCATAAACAAGGCATACGGGACGTGAGAATTAATTAATCCCTTCAAATAATCCAATGAATTTAAGTTGGTGTCAAACTCATCGATCTGAAAAATAGTAATTTTTTTAAACAATTTATAGTTGATCATGGCCAAGTTGGTTAAGACCATTGTAAGATTTTCAAATGTTTTTAAATCGGAATAGTTTAATGTGCCTGTCTTGATAATTTCAGTAATTATATGTGTCTCTATTTTAGTAAAATCATTTGACATTAATTCAAATAAATGTTCGTAAGATATTCTCATTTTTCTTTCACCCATTTGTTCTATCTTGTCAGAAATTGAATTCCCATTGAGTGAATCAAAAAACCCGTATTTTACTATCTTCTTTACTAACTTTGGATTCTGTACATAACTATCTTTCAGGTAATCAATTAGCTTTACCTTTATGGAGTCATAGTATTCTTTTCCAAATCCGCTTACAATAGAATGAAAGAAATTATCGATTTCCCTGGGTTGAACTTGAGTTAGGTCGACGTATGAAATAATTGATTTATCATTGACTTCAGACAAAGTCCTCATATGCAGCGTTAAATGTGTTTTACCTGATCCCACATCTTGGATTACAGAGATTATCTTGAAAAGATCTTCATTTAGAGGCTCCGTACTATTTAATTTCAGGTTCAATTCGTTCAAGCAATCCTTAATTGAATTTAACGCTGCAATGTGCCTTTTCCCCCCAAGAATATTGGCACTGGATAATGTGGGTGTTGGACTACTAGGAAAAGGATTGACGGTTAGATTGTATGGTGCCATCAAATACACCTCACAAATCCATGGACTATTCCTCTTAACACGACTCCTTCATAACCTCCAGACGATAATTCATATTTTTCTGGATACAATTCAATGAGTTCACTTACAAGGCTGTAAAATTCATTATTGGAAAGATCGCAGGATTCACACAACTCGTCTTTAACCGAAGAGAGTTCTACCCAACCAATTGAAGTCGAACGATTTCCTATTACTCTGTCAAAGTGTTCTTTAAATGTATCAATAGATATTTGATTATTATCATAATCAATGTTAGTGGGATCAACTTTTATATTATTTATTTTATCTTCGATTCTGTTAAAGGAATTCTTAACTTCTACTAATTCGCCATCAATTTTTTCTACATATTTAAATATGCTATCAGAGTAGTTGTTTAGTTTCTTTTGAATACCTAAAATAGAATCGTATAGATATTTGAATTTTATATCTGATGAGAGTAAATGATCTAGATAATATTCCTTTCCCCAGCAATAAACATATGTTCCTTTTTTAGATATGCATATTTTATCCTGTGCCGTTAGTTCATTCAAGGTATCCTCAAAATTATCCTCAGGATATTTTTTCTTTAATTCAGATTTCTTTACTCCTGCAGATCCAAAGGAATTAATATCATTATAGATCATATCTAAATCGGACATACTAGCAAAATAAAAAAACAAGATAAAAAAAAGATAGTCAATAAAAAATAATTATGCTGTAAAAAAAAATAAACAAATATAAGAATTAATACATCTGAGTGAGATCCATGGGAATGATGATACATTTGTCTGATAAAATAATGATGATAGCACTAGGGTATCTGACCTAAATTACAAATATCTGGACCGTTTGATACCGGATTTATTATATACATTAATAAATATTCTTTTGACAATAGTTCTACAGTTAAGTTGTTCAATAATGATAAAAGATATGAAGATACCGTCGGTATAGATGAAATAACTAAAAGAACTAATAGATTGCTCGATGAATTTAAGGAGAATTATATAAAGAACAATAAAAATGATTTTATCAATGATGCAATAACAAATATGGTTGTTTGTTGTAAAACATACGAAAAAATTTTCGCAGGCTTCATAATTGTATCTCAAAGAAATAACATGCCACAAGAATTAATTGAAGGATTTGTAAAATGGTCTACCGGTCAACTAGAAGACCTCAAGGAAAAAATTCAAGAAATAGATAAAAAAAGAGATATGCGATGATTATGGCGTTTATTTAAATTATTTGTGCATCGAAGGAGTTAAATTCAGGATTAGAGTGTTTAATATTGAAAACTTGTGTCATTGAGTGGTCGAGTAGAATCTTCTGCGATTAAAGATTATATCGAGGTTTCAAAGCCGCGAATTGTAATTGTACTTGTCATTACAGCGGTTACCTCTATGCTTGCAGCGACTAGATTTGACGGTACACCAAACTCGGCATGGGATATTTCTGGATGGAAATTATTGTTTCTAATAATTAGTGGATCCCTTTCCTCAATGGGAGCAAGCGCAATTAATCAATTTTATGATAAGAATATTGACAATTTGATGGGAAGAACAGCCAAGAGACCGATTCCATCAGGTAGATTGAAGGCAAATAATGTTTTGATATATGGCCTGGCTTTGTGTGTTATATCGGTTATCCTCGCATGGTTCACATTAAATCCGATGGCAACTTTTATGATAGGGTTGGGAATTTTTTTCTACGTAGTTATTTACACGTTACTTCTTAAGAGAAGGAATGTTTGGAATATCGTAATTGGAGGATTCGCAGGAAGTGCAGCTGCTATGGCAGGTTGGGCAACAACCACAAATAGTATAGATGTTTTAGGATTTTTGGTAGGATGGATTGTCTTTATGTGGACACCACCTCATTTCTGGTGCTTGGCCATCAAACAAAGGGAAGAATATTCAAAAGCTAAAGTACCCATGCTACCGGTTATTTATGGTAATCAAGTAACGGCTAAATATATTTTCATAAATTCTTTGATATTAATTCCCTATTCACTTTCATTGTATTTTTTTGGATTAGGAGTTTTATATTTAGGTGTAGCAGCGGTGTCTGGATCACTAATGACTTTCTACCATTACAAACTTTTAAAGAATCCAACTCCAGAACTAGCATGGAAAGCATACAAGGTAACAGCACCCTATCTAGTAATAATTTTTGTAGCAATTGCCCTTGATTCGTTATGGTACTTTAGATTTTAGTAAGATTTGGATGCTAAGAGGGGAGCTCAACTAATTTTTTATTTTGTTAATTCAATTCTTTTCTTATCTTTTGTCAACCAACTGACCCTAATGAGACCGTAAATCTCCAGGTCCAATAATACTTTGTTAAATTCGTCTTCTAATATACTAACACCATCTTTAGACATAGAATTAAGTAAATCCTGATCGGTAGTGGTACCTAGCTGTTTAATCTTTTCAAATATAATATTTCTTATAGGATAATTCACATTATCAATTCTAACATGGAGCATATTATAGGTTTAGAAATAAAAAATATTTTTTATTATCTAATTAACCATAAAAGATCTTGTCTTGAAATTTTGGAATCGCGGTTGTCAATTTTTTTTCTATTGATGAATACCAGTTATGTATATCATTTGTAATTGATGGTTTGACGGTGTTAAGTGCCTCCTCGAAATCGACATTAAAGATCATGTCCGAATTCTTGTGAATTGCATTAATTGCTGCAAATCTACAAAGGGCCACTAAATCTGCTCCACTAAATCCTTTGGTTAGCGACGATATCTTGTTCAAATCTACATCAGAAGATATAGGCATGGCAGAGGTAATTTTTAATAAAATATCGTTCCGAGAAATCTCATCCGGCGGATTGACAAATATTATGAGATCAAACCTTCCTGGTCTCAGTAACGAAGTATCCAGGAGATCGGGTCTGCTAGTTATCCCGATTACTATAACCCCAAAATTACCAGAATCATCCATTTCAGACAAGATTTGTGATAAAACTCTTTCATTTCCAGAAACATCATCAGAGGTACGTGGTCGACCGAGAGAATCCAATTCATCGAAAACAACTATGCAAGGGGAAGAGGATCGAGCTTTCCTAAATATTTCTCTTATGGCCTTTTCCGATTCTCCTACCCATTTTGATAACACTTCTGGCCCCCGAACAAAAATGATATTCATGGAACCTTCATTTGCAAAGGATTTAGCTAGTAGGGTCTTACCACATCCAGATGGACCAAATATTAATGCCCCTTTAGCTGGCTTTATTCCCATTTTCAAAAATTTTTCAGGAGATATGATAGGAGACAACAGGTTTTCCCTAAGCAGGCTTTTTTCCTTAACTAGACCCCCGACTTCATCCCAGGTTATATTTGTTGGTTCAACATAAAATTCCCTTAGCGCTGTTGGTATAATTTCCTTCATAGCGTTAATAAAATCCTGTTGATTAATTCTTATACTATTCAAAATTTCAGTAGGCACTTGATTTTGGTTCTCTAAATCAAAATCAGTTAGAGTTCTTCTTATAGATTTCATTGCAGCTTCTCTGGAGAGAGCCTTGATGTCCGCACCAGTATATCCATTCAATAATTTTGCCAAATCTCTTAATTGAATGTCTGAATCAAGCGGCATTTCATGGGTATGGATTTTTAATATTTCAAATCTTCCATCCACATTGTGAATTCCTATTTCTATTTCACGATCAAATCGGCCAGGTCTTCTCAAAGCTGGGTCCAGACTATCTGGTCTGTTTGTAGCACCCAATACAACTACATTTCCTCGATCAGACATTCCATCCATTAAAGCTAATAATTGTGCTACTACCCTTTTTTCTACATCACCAAACGTATCTTCTCTTTTAGGTGCGATGGCATCAATTTCATCAATGAATATAATACTAGGAGCTGATTCTTTGGCTTTTTGAAAAATCTCTCTTAGTTTGCTTTCTGTTTCACCATAATACTTGTTCACAATTTCAGGACCATTAATGATATAAAAATTTGCTTTTGACTCAGCTGCCAATGCTTTGGCAATGAGGGTCTTTCCGCATCCCGGAGGACCAAAAAGGAGAATACCCTTATGTGGTTCTATCCCTATTTTTGAAAATACTTCAGGATGTCTGAGTGGAAGCTCTACTATTTCCCTCAAACGGGTGATTTGATTTTTCAAGCCACCAATTTGCTCATATGTAACGTGGTAACTGTCATGATAGAGTTTTTCTAAACCCGTTCTGATCACTATTTTGGTAAACTTGGTAATTTTTACCACCTCTCTAGGGAGAGTGCTATAGACTTTAAACTCCAACGAGGTCCCCAAAAAATTTAGGGTGAATTGTTCGCCTTTGGTCACAGGATATCCTTCAAATCGGTTATTTAGATACAAATTAAATTCATCTGAAAAATTCTTTGAAGTATTGCACGACAATACTACTCTTTCAGCAGGTTTAGGTTCAGTCTTTTTGACCAACACGTAGTCATTAAGGCTAATACCTGCATTTTGTCGAGTCTGACCATCAATATGAATACAACTGTTTTTTTTAGCCTTATCCTCAAAACCAAAAACAGAAACGGTTGTTATTTTCTTCCCAGCAATCTCTATTATATCACCGTCAGAAACCCCTAATTTCTCCATTGAAATGCGGTCGAGAATCGCTTTTTTCTTTCCTACATCCTTGATTCGACACTCGGCAACTTTCATCTTAATAGTTGTTGCTTTGTGGGAACCAGTGAGAGATTTATCTTTTCTTTTCAAATGAATCCAGATGCTAATTATTAGATATTATTTCATCTTTACAGATTGTCTGCTGATATTCATGACTTGGATTTCTCCAGCCCCGTCTATTTTTTTTATGGATTCTTCGAGTTTTTCCATTTCTCCTTCAGCATCATCTAATAAGAAATCACCCACTAGAGCATTTAAGCCAAATGCTATTGGCTCTTTGGCATGTGCCTTCAATTCCATGCCCTCAGGAACTTTTGATTTCAGAACATTAGCCAATGAATCCATATCAGTTTCTGAATCTGCTGGTAGAATTTTGATCCGTGCTACAAGTCTAGCCATTTTAATTATGGTCCCTCGAATCCACACCCTACACATTTATAGGGTCTGGCAAATTCTCTACAGCTCTGACATCTCCAGATAATAACATACCCGCAATTTGGACAATAAAATCTTACACATGCATCGTTAGGCATGATAGGTCTGTTACAAGAGGTACAAACAGGTAATTGTAACTGCTTTGACATGTTATCTAAAGGTCTGCAAACCGCATTTATATCTTGCTTAGATCCTGGACTATTTTGCGATATTCATTACCCATGAGAGTACGCATCAAGTTTATAGTCATACGAGTATTCATGAAGCGTTTGAGAGCAAATGAATGAAAATCAAAATCCCCTGTAGAAGAGATCTTTTCCAGGGTGTTTTTTGATATATCAGAAAATATTTTGTCCAACGCTCTATTATCTAGCCGTTCAAGTATTCGCCTAAATAAGAGTAACTTATCAAACTCACTTCCAAATCGGGTCAACCAATCATTCTCATACTGGTCTAAAAACGAAGAATCACCACCATCCAATATAGATTTGGATATGGCACGGCCAGCATAAATTCCCCCCATTCCCCCCGTATAAATTCCTCCTGCAGTCGTAGGTTTGGTCTGCCCTGCAGCATCCCCTACAATAACGGTTTTACCGTTATAAAACGGCTTGACATATCCACTAATCCAAATGGGAGCATATATCTTTCTGACGATCGAATATGGTTTGCCTCGGATTTCCAGGAATCGTTCTATGGATAAATTTGGATTTATGTTCTTACCTGCTACACCTACTTTGCCCTTTCCTTCACCAGTTGGGATAATCCAGGCAAAAAAGCCTGGATATAGATCAGAATCAAAAATAACTTCTATGGTGTCTTTCATTATCCACGGGGCATAAACTTCAAACTGTCCCGATGGGATTATGTTCCTCCTGCCTTTATTTACTAATGTTCCGACTCCACGCGCATCAACAAAAAAATTGCTACCAAATACTTTTCCCCCTTGGATCTTAACTTCGAACTGATTCTCTTCGAAACTAACGGAAATAATAGAACTCCTGGTGTTAATCTCAGCACCATTTTTCTGAGCTTGAAGTGCTATTTCCTTATCGAAAGATCTCCTATCTATCACTATAACCCTTTGATTTTCAGAATTTATGCCAAAAGAGCTATTTCGGGTCCGAATTACGGCGCTCTTTATTTCGTTATCTACGGTTTTTAATCTAGGGATTATTCCGAGACTTTCAAGTGCTTTTTGGCTGACAACCCCTCCGCAATGTTCTGGGGTTCCAATTTCGTGATCTTCTTCTAGAACTAGAACTTTAAGACCTCTAGACGACATTTCACGAGCCGCCAAAAGTCCAGAAACACTCCCACCCCCGACTATGGCATCATAATGGTCTGCTTTTAATGCTGAAGTCAAAATTAATGAATAATATTAATTGGACAATTATTTATTCTATAGAGCATTAATATCACAAAAAGATGATTAATCGATCTTAAAGTACAAGTTGTAATGTAAATTCAATAATCAACAGAATAGGGGCTGATCTATAAAAAATGGAAAAGGAAAACTTTCAGAATCTTATCATTATTATACGAATTGAAGACACATTAAGTTAATTGAAGCTAAATAGATTATGTATAGAATGTATGATAAAAATAGACTCAATCAGGATAGAAATAACTATATCGATTAGTTGATTGCAGTTCAGCTATTTGATTTATGGTCACTGCTTGCACCCAACAAAAAAATCTATACTCGGTTTAACTTGATCGAATGCAATCTGAAATAATATTGTAATAGTTTCCCGTCCATCCAAATCTATCAGACTCGTCATATTTTATCAATTGCGTAAAATATCTATTCCAGGCATTTCATCTCCAGCTAAAAATCTAAGCGTCGCACCCCCTCCTGTAGAAACATGGGTTACTTCCTTCTCAGAAACCCCAGATATCTTCATGGCCTCTAGGGTATCTCCTCCCCCAATCAGGGTCTTTACCCCCCTCCAATATGCCAATGCCATACTTACAGCAACACTCTTAGTTCCGTTAGAAAATATTTCTTTTTCAAAGTACCCCATTGGGCCATTCCAAAAAATTGTGCCCAAGCCATTATTATGAATTTCAAAACTAAACTTTTGAATTGTCTTGTCTCCGATATCAAATCCTTTCATGTTTTTTGGAATATCCGCTTCAACAATATGGTATTGGCTACTATTATCAGAAGAAGCCACCTTATGGTCTATCGGCAGAATTATCTTATCGCTATAATCTCCTAAAGCCTTAGTAGCCCATGGTAAGTAGTCCTCTTCAATGAGAGAATCTCCCACAGAATAACCTTTTGCTTTAAGGAAGGTGTATGAGGCAGCCCCTCCTATGAGTACTTTATTTGCTTTGGGTAAAAGATGGTTCAAAGCTCCAATTTTATCCTTGATTTTCACACCGCCGATTACCAGCGTAAAGGGGACTGAAGGATTTTCTCTCAATAGTGATAAGTATTGCAATTCTTGGGTAAGGTTAAAACCAGCAATTCTAGTGTCGAAATACTGGGCAGTTCCATAAGTAGAAGAGTGTTTCCTATGGGATGTACTAAACGCATCGTTTACATAAATGTCAGCGTAATTAGCAAGTTTTTCAGAAAATGCAGGATCATTCTTTTCCTCTTCGGAGTAGAATCTCAAATTTTCAAGTAACAATACATCGCCATTTTTCATATCATTTATAGTGTCAATAGTATCCCGACCTATACAATCATCTGAAAAAGTAACTCCAGCATTAAAGGAAGATAACATCTCACCCAGTTTTATTGATACAGGTCGTAAAGAATATCTCAAGTCCTTGCCAGAAGGTCTGTCTAGATGGGATGCAAGAATAACTTTGGCACCCCGTCTTACCAAATATTCTATAGTTGGAATTGCAGATCTTATTCGATAATCTTCACTAACAGCATTATCTTTAACCTTTACATTAAAATCAACACGAACAAATATTTTCTTGTTAAGATAAAACTGATCGTCAAAATCTGTAATGAATTTTATCTGTCCCATAAAAGAGATAAAAATTATTCGTTATAAAATATTTGTTGTGAAATTTTGTTATATGGTAAATATGTGAATGGATAGGTTCAAAATATCATCAATTCCTTCTAAAAATAAAACAAGTTACCCGGCGATTTCTTTTATTTTGCCGGTAATGTCTTTAGGTCATCTTTTATACAGATGTATTAAAATCCTCAACCCTCTCCGTTCCTAACACATAGGTATACATATGTGGTGTATTATTTACCCGATAATACTAGTACCTAAATTCAGAAAACCTGTAATCTGTGTCATGAAATCGCAGTACGGAAAACATACGATAGAACATTAATAGGCCTTTGAAGGGGCGTATAATTGTAAAGAACTGGATGAATCTGCTTGGATATAATCATAAAAAGGAGATATTTGCCTCAAGAAAACAGAACCGACAAGCCAATACAGTCTTTTATGATAAAAGGCTATGTATGAGGGAGTTTAAAGGAAATATGCAGTATCATGATACCATGTTATTTTGACATGATATAGACAATGACTATTGTATATCAAGCACAAGTGGATGTAGATAACTCAATCAAAGCACGTTAGTCAGAGCAAATGTTTACTTTTAAGTAGGTATGAATATATTCCAAGTATAGAATCACCAGTCAATTTGTTCTACGGATATATAAAAGCGACACAATGGCATACCAAAACATAATGAATTAACCATTTATATATTGTGCATGATAAGTATTTGCTTATATAACATTAATTCATCCCTTCGTCTGGTATATGGGGTAGAACGGCGTAACTGAACATAATACGTCCCAGGTTTTAACTTTTCAGATCTTTAGAATATTATCATGATATAGATATTTCTAAAAGTAATATATTGTTAACCAAATTTTACATCTTTTTGTCCGTATTTTATAATAACTATATAAAATACTTCTAATAATTTTCATTTCAAGATCCATATTTGGCAAAATTCAGACGGTTATTGACCACTCTATTCAATAATCTAATTCATAAGTCTTCTTGTAATGGCGAATCAAAAATATATTAATGGAGAATTTAACTCTAACAATGGATCTTACTCTGCAAACTAATGGTTGATGGTCGTTATATGTAATCAAATACAATTCATTAGGAAAATACACTTGGATGATTTGGTATAATGTCCACAGCCTTTATCGTCGAGCAAATCAGGGTAATTCCCTCTTTTTTTGTAGAAAAATAATAGGATTTGCATACTTTTTGGCTCTATTTGATCACGATCCATAACTAAATACATTATTTAGAGCCAACTTTGATCATAATTTACGTTAAATCAGATATCTTTTTTCTTTTTTTGAAGTTTGGATTGAGGGATGTATTTTTGACTCAAATTTCCTCTTTAACCAATAAAGTATTCTTTAGGTTGAAATAATATTACAATCTTTACGACGCTCTTCTCAAAAATATTGTTGAATGTTAAAAATACAGACTATAAATACGGTAATCAGGTGATGTTGTACCCTGTTTTTGTTAGTCCATACGAGGTTAACCAGATTCTACCTATAAAACTTGAGTTAGCAGATGGGCTCGGTCGCCATCTGATTTAGGTTTGATCCTTCTTAATAGGAGTTATTTTAGTAATAGTTGGACATCCCACCTTACTTGAAGCCACTTTGAATGCCTTTTTAGCTAATTCTAAGTTTTCTTTCGTAACATGTGCTTCATAAATGGTTCTTCCTCGTTCAACCCGTGCAGCCAAGCCTGTGGCTTTACCGAATGCACGTCTCATTCCCTCCTGGAGACGATCAGCACCTGCTGTAGCAATCATTTTATTTTCTCTTAAAATTACATGCGGATAAACCCGTAGTCTCGAAAAAAAACTCATATCACCTGCTTGAGCCATTGTTTTATTACCTGCTAGCCTTGCAGCTTCAAGAGAGTTATGACGGATTTGAATTCGTTCTGTAACAGTTAATTCGACTAAATAATCATAATTACCTTTTGCTTGTCCAGATGCAAATCGAGCAATTTTAATTTGAGGTTTACCCTTAATATACTCACGCCTTACATATGGCATACCACGAATTTCTCTATAATTGACACCTTTCACAAATATTCCTCTCTTTAATAAATAAATGAGGCTGTTGGCTGTGATTTATTTGTTATGTCCTCAGAAAATAATGCTCGCAATGACCCTACCGAGTCCTCTCAAGTCGGTGGACCTACAGATTTAGATTTGGCATCACTTACCACAGAAACTTTCAATGAGAAAACCAGTAATGAGGAAAATATTGATTCGAACTTTCTGATAGAGGCAGTTTCACCATATGAAAGAAGGAAAAATAGTTGTTCCTGAGCCAAAACAGCAAGATCAACTGAGGAACAAGGGATTTGGAGAGGTCTTTAATAAAGAATACTTGTTAAATAGCCTAGAGAGCCTATATTTACTTCAAAATAATAAAATTAAAATTTACAAAAACAAAACAGAATATGATTTTTCTACTTTTTTGAAGACGATGATAAAAAAAGACAAAAAGATCTTGACAAAGTATTTGATTTTTAGAGATTTGAGAAGCAAAGGGTATGTTATCAAAGAAGGATTTGGGTTTGGAACAGATTTTAGAATCTACGAGAGAGGCGAATACAATAAGAAAACCTCAAAATATGTCTCTATAGGATTAAATGAAGGGACTAACATAAAAGCTTCGGAATTTGCCGAAGTTATTGAACAAGTAGAAAACATGGGCAAGTCTGTTGTTATTGCGGTTGTAGAGCGAAGAGGTGAAGTAATTTATTACAAGACTTCAAAGATGACATTTTTTGACAACAAGAAATCCAAGAAATAAGTCACCTGAGTCATGATCTAAACATATAATTCTCTCTTTAAAAATGATAGATACAGAGATGTCAGGGAAAAATGATTCAGACCAATTCAGAAGGGACATTTGTAATGAGATATTTGCAGTTGATAAAAACGTAAGGTTTGTTGGAATCGTAAATAGGGAAGGCGAAGTTATAGAAGGCGGATTCCGAAAGGGAATTGAGCCATTACTTGATCAGAATGAAGAACAGGATATGTATCTCCAGTCTCTCTCAAATATCACCTTTTTTCAATCATTCTCAGAAAAATTCGGCCCAGTAGACTACTTATTGATTAAACAAAAGAAAATCACCATGATAACCATTCCCTATAAAGATGAGATATTATGTATATCAGTTTCTTCTCAATCTGAAATTGACAGAATTAGGGATGAAGCTATCAAAATTGTTTCACCTTAACGTAGAAGGCGTTTCAATAAACTATTAAATAAAGTATTATATCCATATACCTTTGACTTAGATGGAAAAAGTAGTTTGCGAAATTTGTTTTTATAAAGGAAATAAAACGGAATTTGAGGAAAGCAGTGATTACTGCATAGAATGTGTGTGTGATCATGCCATGTGCCCAAAGTGCAAAAAACCATATCATGCAGCCATGATTACCGAGTAGTTAATATACCAAATTTGATCATGGGGATAGACTTATAGAACATACTAATAAAATGCTAAATACAGACGTTACAAGACGATGATGAATACGATAGTCCCCCTATTACATTGAATTTATTTCAATTAAAATGAAGAGAATAAACCGGACTTCCGAGTTTTGTGACATGATTTGGTACCAAATTGCCAAAAAAACAGAGTAAAATATTATCGTTTAATATTAGCATTTTGACGATGAAAGGTATTTGCTTTAAATTAGTCGCGGAGAAAATAAGCAGATAATGATGTGAAAGAGACCTACACCGAAAATCATCACAAAGTTTGTCAAACCGAGTACTAATTTAGATCTCTATGAGATAGAAAATTGTTAAGTAACAAAATATAAGAAGTTTTGAACTATAGTTTATTACTTATGAAATATTTAAATTATATATCAAATTAATAAAATTATTATAATATATGTTGCAATATTTATATAGCCTAAAAACACAATTAAAAGTAGATATTAATGTTCAATGAAGATTCTTGCAGAAGGTGTGGTCTGATCCTGACTGCAATGTGCAGATGTAATGATTGCTTAGAGACTTCTTCTTGGATTTGCAAAAATTGTAACAACTCCATAGATCGCATACACTTTCATGGATTTGAAACATCTAATCCAGGTTCAAACAACGTTCACCTCGGAATTTATACCTCCTAACTCCACAGAAAATCCATCAATTTAGGTTAGGAGAAAACTATTCAATATTTAATGGACCTCATAAAGATTTCATGATTACCAGGAGTATAATCCTCCCAAGATACTAAAACGATATTGTCCAATGCATCAATTGTAATAGAAGGACATTCTGAAATACCAGGGTTTGAACTCAAATTGTAGAATGTGTAATCGTCAGTTTGGTTAAAGCTTCTCATAAACAGAAAAATTTCCTTATTGAATGTCGGTTCAGAACCGACGGTCATATTAAATCCAGGTTCAACAAGACTACCCTCAAATGATGTGAACAATTTATCCTGATAAGCGAATGTATCTAAATTGGCCGCATCAAGAATTTGATTAGCAGAGATAGGAATTTGATCGATTGTAAAATTCTGACCACCATCTGAACTTTTTGCAGTAAAAAGATTTCCTAATTTATTTACGGTGTCCCTCTGTACCCATGTTATGTATACGTATTTATCAAAAGCGGAAACTTGTGACTTACCGCTGTCAAAGCTGTCATCATGATCGAATCTAACTGGGCTGCTAAAACTTTTTCCAAGGTCTTCGCTCTTAATGAAATATATTCCAGGCTTATGACCCGTTAATTCCTCTTGCTCTTGAACGACTCTAGGATGGAACCGATTATCGGCGTCTACATTCCAGGTAATATACACATTATTCTCATCTGCAAACACTTTTGGATAGGAATCGCTGCTATAATCTGAAAGTATCGTTCTCGCTACCAAAGGATTTACCCATATCATCACTAACTCGCAAAGCAACCGAAGAATGAGTAGAATTAGATTGTTGCCATACAACGAAGACATGTTTATCATTTGAATAAATATCAGCGTTAGATGCATTGACATTATCGTTACTTAATGAAAGACTTTCATCCAAATGTCTTACCTCCGTTATCACTAGATCGTAGGAATACTTGTTTATGACCATTAGAGTTGTCAACCCACGCCAAATAGATATTATTTCCTGATGAAGCGATATGTGGATGTTCTGAGAACCCAGAATTATTGCTGATGTTAAGGGTTTCATCGTTTGAAACATTGTCTAAATTGACGTTTTTAAAAAAATATCGTAATTTCTATCCTCTAGATTTGATGCTCGAGTTTTAAAGTTTGAATCTTGCCAAACAAGGGAAAAGTTAGTTTTATCAATGCTTTGAATCTGTCCATATACGGAATCATTCTTATTATTGCTAAGGTTATACAACTGAGAAAATCTGAGTCATCAATTGATTAACTACTTTGGAGAACACAAGATTACTTTTGTCATTGTTAGAGTAGGGGATAATATTAGATAATGGGATTATCAGCAAAAATAGAAATATTGTCATTATGCTTCTAAATAGTGAGCTGACCATGATTTTTGTCAATAAAGTTACTTCATGGATTATTTTATATATTTTACTTTGGATTCAAATTTCATCTGAAGATTAATCCTTCCTATCAGGAAGGAGTATTTTTCTTTTTAAAATCTAACGACAAGGAATTAATGCAATATCTCAATCCAGTTGGATTGGGACCATCATCGAATAGATGACCCAAATGGCATCCACATTTTGAACAAACTACTTCCTTTCTAATCATACCGTAATCATAGTCCATTTTTTCTTGAATATTCTCATTATTTGATGGAGCCCAAAAGCTTGGCCAACCTGACTTTGAATCATACTTACTATCAGAATCAAATAAAATAGAGCCACAGCACTTGCACGAATATACACCATTTTCTTTATTGTGCAAAAGGTTTCCAGAAAATGGTGGCTCAGTGCCACGATTTACACATACTTCAAATTCCTCAGGAGTTAATTTTTTTTTAAATTTGATTTAGAATATTCTTCTGACATTTATCGATACAATAATTGACTACATTATTTAAAAATTTAACGATCAGGGAAATCATCTTAATTCTCAAAATTATGTTTATTGACAAATGTAACTTTGTTTGGCTTCTAACTTTAATGAAATTACGATTTTCTAAAATTATAAAAGGTCATTCCAGATCTGCCATAAAAATCTAAGCGATTGACATGTCGAAATCATTTTTCAAATTTTGAATCCCAAATGAGCATCCAAAAATAAAAGTTTTTATTTAATCTTGGGGCACTAACCATTGATTAGAAATAGGCAAACGTAAAGTTTTAAACGAAGCTCACTTGAAGGAACTGGTCATGCCCCAGGAAGGAGAGTTATTTGGAAGAGTCATTAAATTAGTAGGCGGGGATAATATCATTGTAAAGAGTAATGACGGAAAAGTTAGGACATGTAGGATTAGAGGGAAGATAAAAAGGAGAATGTGGATACGTGATAATGACTTGGTATTAATTGCACCATGGGATTTTCAATCAGATAAAGCAGACATTATTTGGAGATACATCAGCGCTCACGCAGACAAGTTAGAACAAGAAGGACATCTCGAAGGTTTGAACAGATAGAAATCACAGTATATTATACTATTGTACCCCGCCACTGACCCACAGCAAAATCATAGTTAGCCTTACACTACGTGTATAACTCATTGCGCACTCTCTGACGGGGATTATTGATTATAAAATTAAACTGCTATATATCATTTAACTAAGAGAATTACATAGCTAAGAAAATACCCCTTTAGCAAGAAATGGTCGGTCTTTGCTTTAGATTCATAAGGTTGCCCAGACACTCTGGAAATCAAAAATGAGCATAGTCATAGTCATAGAATTATATATAAAATAGAAATCCTGTATTACTGAGTTCTATCTAAACAAGACTACAAATCCTTATACGATGAGGACCTTATCAAGTTTCAGGATTTTAACTACCGCTGATAAGTTGAATTCGAAAATAGTTATTAACGTACGCAAGTTAAGATTATCCAAAACTTGAGGATGAATTTCACCAATCTCTCCAATTACATCATCTTCCAGGAAGATTTTTGCAGAATGGCCTGGAAGAAAATAAGCAGTGTCATATCTTGGTGTAGTAACAAACGCATTGAAACAATACCTCATGAAAGATTCTAAATTGGATTTAATTTCTGTATAGTCTGTCGTATTGTGAGCAATTGAAACACAGAGTGACCAATTTTCTCTGATTTCATTATTTGTCGTTGAGAATGTCTTACCTATCTCAAATAATTTTTGAGGATATTTTTCATGAATATTGTTAGAAAAGGTGTTTATTAAAGAGGGAATTAGACTGTTCCTCAATAACTCAAATTCGGTATTTTTTGAATCACCCAAAGAAACTAAATTTTTGTCTAAGTGATCATCTTCCAAGAAAACATCTTTGACCAAGTTTTTTGATATTACATTAGAATTGATAATTTCCATAAATCCGAGGCCAATTAATATATCACGCACTTTATCAAAAATAATAGATTGACTATTCTTTCGGCCAGGAAAATAAGTAGCAGGGTATAATGGTCCTAAATTGAAGATTCCATAACCAATAGCTACCTCCTCGGATACATCTACTTTATCAAACAAATCTATTCTATAACTAGGTATTATGCATTCTAGTTTCCCATTACCTTTGTCTATACCTTCACATCTACTTCTCTGAAGACATACCAAGATTTCGTCATGAGTTAGTTCGAGTCCTAATATCTTATTAATATAGTCAAAATCCAAATGTATTCGATGTGGTTCCAATATTGGAGTAACAATTTCTCCATAAAAAGGAGAATCAACCATCAAAGAATACAAATCAAATCCCATATCGCTCAATTCAAACGACAGGATTGAAAGTATATCCTTAGCAGACTTAGAATTCACTGAAGTAACTTCTATAAATAGATTACTAGTTAACAGATCAACTTTTGTTGTGTTTCCATTTATAATAGGTGGAAATGAAATAACGTTATCCTTTGAGTCGATTAAAATAGGAACTATGTCAAACTTTTCCAAAATGTGACCATACTTTTTTCCAACATCAAAACCTGTAAGGATATTGTCAAGGCTGTATTCTTTATTTCCATCTAATGGCACAAATTTGATTTGTCTGGAAACCCCTTTATATGAAAGCGGAAATGTCAATGCATCATAATTATGTAAACCGATTGAAGACTTTTTTCTCTTTCTACCTATCCCATTATGCAAATCTTCTTGCATGGATATCAATTGTGTTAATTCTTTGTCATTAATAGGAAAATCCCGTTTGGCAATTAAACCATAAATAATGGGTCTTACATCTTTCAATTGTTCATCTACTCGTATTAAACTTGAGGACGGCTGAAGATCTTGTATATCAGGACATCCTAATTCTACATTCAATATACCTTTTAGAGCTCTTACGATTCCGTTCTCAGAAGAAAAATCTGGTCGATTGGGATTAAACTCTATCTTAATTTTATCATTATTCTTGTCAAATCCTTCTATATCGAGACCCAAGTATGGTAATTTTTCAATAATTTCATCTAAAGCCCTTCCAGGAAAGATTCTTGAGAGCAAAGATGGTCTAAGGTTTACTACAGGCATTTAGGGACACTCTTTAGCCAGGCTAAATTATTTGAATATAATTCACGTATATCATCAAGATTAAAGCGTAACATGGCCAATCTTTCAAAGCCTCCTCCCCATGCCAATACAGGATTTTTTATTCCCAATGGTTTAGTTACCTCAGGTCTAAAAATTCCCATACCAAACAATTCTATCCATTTATCAAATTTCTCATTATATACCATTGATTGAAGAGAAGGTTCGGTATAAGGGAAAAAGGTAGGCCAGAACTTGATTCTTTTTTATCCCAAGTTTAGAATAAAATTCGGATTGAATTCCGATTAGTTGTCTTAGATTGGCATCTTCATTTACATAAATCCCTTCAACTTGATGAAATTCAACAAGATGCTTAAATGTCACCTTTTCGTTCCTAAAGACGCGACCTATAAGAAAAACTTTATCTCTCTCCGGTTTACCTTCTGACAAGTATTGGAGTGTAACAGGAGTGGTGTGAGTCCGCAAAACGTATGGTTTAGATTCTTCAATATTCCAATCATACTGCCAATTTTCCCTATGGATTTTGGATACATGCTGCAGTAAGGAAGTATTTTTTGGTAAAGGAGAATAGAGATCCGTTTGGGATTTCAGGTAAAACGTATCTTGCATCTCCCTAGCTGGATGATCTTGAGGAATAAATAATGCATCAAAATTCCAAAAACATGACTGAGTCAGGTTTCCTTCAATCTCACTAAAACCCATACCGACCAATATTTCCTTGACTTCATCTATGAAATCGACCAAAGGGTTCTTTTTACCATAATTGAGCAATGGCAATGGGGCTTCTACATCAATCTGTTCAAAAATTAGATCCCTCCATTTGCCAGATATTAAAACATCATGAGTCATTTTTCTAACAACATTATCGCCGGTTAATAACAATGAATCAACAAGAGGTATACTAGTTTGCGTAATTTTGTATTTTTTGGCTACCAATTTCTCTGTAACTAAGATATTATGTCGTTTTTTTAATGATTCATATGCTTTTTTATCTTCGTTCTCAAATAGCGATTCTAACGCTGTCTTTGTATTTTTTAATTTGGTCCATGAAATTCTCCTCACTCGATGATTTATGCGAATCTGGAAGAAGAGTTACCTTATCATCAAGTATACTAATCCAGTTATTTTTCTTGCAAAACCGAATCGCTCCAAAAACTTCCTTTTCGTTTCCTCTAAACTCTTCGACTGTTTATGATTTCCGACAATTTGTTTACCCCCTTCTTTACAATATTGACAAGTTTCCTTTCAGGGAGAACAAGGTGCTCATTATCAGACATATCAGGATGTAAAAAGACTTTGATATCCGTATCCTCACTGATTTGAACGAGGTCTTTATACCTCAACCATTCAACCCCTCTTCGCACTTGGTCTACTGACAATTCTGAACTTTTTATTAGGTCAGATTCGGTCACCCAATCAGCCTCTACCAATCTCAGTACGCTCAGAAGTTTCTTCTCAATGGGATGCAATGATGAAATCGATAGTTTTGAGTTATCTTCAAACTTAGATATATCACTGCTTGCTACTTCATCCTTATCCATTATATAAGTAGAAAACTTGTGCAAGTATTTTTAAACGTTTAAACTTTGGTTATTTAAAGAATAATTTAAGGATGCCAAGTGAAAAGGAAAGCATTTCATTTGAGAAAAGCAATATGACGTTAGATTCGAGTGACATAAATATTGAAAATGATTCAGAATCAGATTCAATTGGAGTCAAAGATTTTGTCGTTACCCCCTGGGAAGTAGAGGGAGATATTGACTACTCTAAGTTGATCGAAAGATTTGGTACCCATACCATAGATGATACTTTATTTGAAAAAATTAAGTATTTTACTGGAGAAATACATCCATTTCTCAAAAATAGATATTTTTTTTCCCACAGGGATCTAGATGTGGTTCTAGATGAATATAAGAGAGGCAACAAGTTTTATCTTTATACAGGGAGAGGTCCCTCCGGCTTGGTTCACCTGGGACATTTGATGCCATGGTTATTCACAAAATATTTACAAGAAAAATTCGATGTAAACCTAATATTCCAATTGACAGACGATGAAAAGTTTCTGTTTAACAGTAATTTGGATATGGAAGCAATTCAAAAATATACATATGAAAACATATTAGATATTATTTCGATAGGATTTGATCCAAAAAGAACCAAAATAATTGTTGATACCAAACATATTAAATATTTGTATCCTTTATCTATTGAAATTGCGAAGAAAATCACTTACTCCACAGCAAAAGCCGTATTTGGATTTTCTAATTCTTCTAACATTGGGATGATAGGCTTTCCTCCTGTTCAGGGTGCGCCGTGCTTCCTTCCATCAATAATCGAGAATAAACCGACACCTGTGCTGATACCGGCCGCAATTGATCAAGATCCCTATTGGAGGGTGACCCGAGACATAGCGGAAAAATTGGGTTATCCCAAACCAGCCCAGATCCATAGTAAATTTATTCCAGGACTTACTAGTGTAGGGAAAATGTCATCCTCAAAGCCAGAAACTGCATTATTTACCGTCGACGATCCCGAGATCCTGGAGACGAAAATCAAAAATACCTTTACTGGGGGTCAACCAACAGTAGCTCTCCAACGCAAATTAGGAGGAAATGCTAATATTTGTCCAGTGTATTGGTATTTGAATTATCTCTTTGATTCCGAAAAGGAATCTCAAGAGAGATACAATGACTGTACGAGTGGCAATTTGCTCTGTGGAGAATGCAAAGGCGACATGATAAAAAAGGTAAAACCATTTATTAAAGATATACAAACAAAGAGAGAAAAGGCACAAAATTTGATTAAGGATTTCATGATTGACGGAAAAGAGTTTTTTGAAGATGACAATATTGGTTTTGATTAACCAATATCTTTGAATTCAAGTTGAATTTTAAATTTATTTGTCAAGATAGCTACGAGGCGGAAAAATTAACAAGTATTTTTGCTCTGCAAAAGGATAATACACTTTTTGTCAGCAATATCGTAAGAATAATCGATAATGAGGTTGTCGTCAAGCTAAAAGATGGTTCTCATCACAGCATTATGTTTAAGGATGAAATAAATTCATACAAGTTAGAACGATTCTTTAAAGAACTTTTATCACGAAAGGGGCAAGTCACTGATACAAAATATGTAGGGGATGTAGCTTTCATAAGTTTAAGTGAACCTGTAACTTAATAGTCCAAATTATTGAAAATTTTTTCACACATAATCCCTATTAAATTCATCCAGAATTAGTTGGTAGACTTTCTCAAAATATAATGTCGTCGAGTATGGCATCAATGGAATAAAATCTCTTATAGTTTCAAGAACCAAAGGAACCGCACGTTTTGATAATTTAATTTCAAATTTCATCCATAGGATCCGATTCTGAGTAAATACTGATTTTTTCACCTAACTCCCTGTCACAAACTTCCTTAGCCTTGTCCTCAACGCGCTTGTACCAATACGCAAGGACCTCTGGGTCCAACCCGCCACTAAGATTTGTAATGTTATTACAATAATCGAGTATTAAATCGTCAATTCCATTCTTCATTTTATAATGTTAATTTCAACCTAAAAAATTTATTATTGGGTATTAAATTTATTTGATAAAATAAGATTATTTTTTATTCTTTACTATATTGCCCTCATTATCAATCTCATTTGCTCTGATACGACTGGAAGAAATCGGTAACCCATCTTTGGCTAATTTCAATTCAACTGAAACTATATCAATTGTTGGGAGACCCATTCTTGTTCTGATTTCATTAACTTTTTTGCCCTTGTAACTTGTTTCGCTACTAGCTACCATACAATCAACTTTTTCAGAGAACATTAATGGTCCAAAATACATCCTCAAGCTTTGTAATTTCGTACTAGATTGGATCCAACTTCACTATCGATGATATTGACTAAATTGCGTTTTCGAACTTCAAATGAATTATTTATATTTTTCTTTAATTTTTCTTTTACTAAATTATCTGATGATAAGCCTATTATAACGAATTTTCCCTATCTCAAACGACTTTTTTAAAAGTTCAATATGACCAGTGTGTATAATATCAAACGTACCGCCCATGGCCACACAATCATATTTTTTCAATATAGATGTCAATTCTAAAAATAATATAAAATTATTTATTTCACAATTAAACTCATGATTTGACAAATTTATAAATACCTAATTGAGGATAAATAATTATTGTCATCTACAGTTGCAGAATATATCTGTGAAGATTGTGGTTCTCTATTAATTCATTTAAATCCAACTACACTGCAGAGCATAATAGAGGTTCACTCACAATTATGCCCCATAAAAAGACAAAAAATTCTTGCGAATGCAGAAGCTGAGAAACTAAAGAAGGCATCCGTAACAAGGAATTCAAACATCCCAGTTCAAGCTACTCAAATAGTCAGTGGCGCTCCACCTAGTGCTGCTTCCATACCACAACAAGCTGTCGCACCTAGTATGAACCAAAGTGGCGCCGGTTCATCTCTTCCACTGACTGGAACTGGAACAGACTACCAGACAGCAGAAGGACCAATAGATACTGGCTTTAAATCAAAGAGACAACCTGCAGGAAAGTTTCAAGGAATCCAAGTATGGGGTCCATACGATGCACCTGGACAACTCGGGATTTGGGGCACGGATGTGTGCGTTGATTTTGACATTTGTATTTCAGATGGTGCCTGTATTGATGCATGCCCAGTGAATGTTTATGAATGGCTTGATACGCCAGGACATCCGGCTTCAGAGAGGAAACCATTTATGATTAGAGAAAAGGATTGTATTTTTTGTTTGGCGTGCGAAAATGTCTGTCCTCCACAAGCGATAAAAATATTTGTGAAATAGCATAGTACAAGTCTGAACTATTAGATTTGACTATCCTCTTTTACATATTTATAAATCCTATAATTCAGGTTATTATTGTACTTCATAGCAGTATCCCACTTTGAATTTCGATCATCATATAGAGCTATAAAGTATTTCTTTTGGTTGATATCAAGATTATGATAAATGTTTTCACCTACAATTACTTCCCCAGGATAAGATAATGATGTGATTTTAGCAGCTATACTGATACTAAACCCTATCAAATCTATATGAGCATGAGCAATATTTTTTCCATACAGTAAAACAAGCGCATTTCCATATTCTATACCAATCTTCACAGCAATCTCAGGGATTGAATGTTTCTTAAATACGGGGTTGATCCCGTTTCTCATTACTTTCTGTATATGGCGTGCACAATCCAAAGAATTTACTATTGCCTTTTTTTGATCATAGTCTGATGGGAATAGACCGATTACAGCATCTCCCACGAATTTTAGCACATACCCCCCGAATTTTTCAATAGATAGGCTTACCTCTTGGGAAAAGATTTGGATAATCAGGGCCAAATCTAGTGATGAAAGGTCATGAGACATTTGAGTAGAGCCTGCAATATCCACATACATAACCACAACATTTGTTTTGGTATTGACTTTCCTTTCTAAGTACTTCCTACACGAATCAGTAGACAGATCAATAAGCAATCCTTTATTTTCTAGACTATGTGACACACGGTCTTGTACACTCCTTACAAAATCAAAATCTCCTGATTCAAAATTTTTCATCTAGATCTGAAAATGACAATTCTGCCTAGTTTATTCGTTATGAGCAGTAATTCTAGAGGTGAATCTGATTCTATCCCCATAATTGGAGTAAGAACATCATACATAACTGCGAACCCCAAGTTATAGATAATCATGTTGACCTATTATCACTTGTGATTTTGTTATAAATAAGACTTGAAGAGAATCAAAATTTCACGTCTAAAAAAACTGACTATATGTCTAATAAAACAATGGATAAACAAGGGCAAATAATCTAAAGCAGTTTTTACTTTAGATCAATCTTCCTTAGAGTAAATGATGTTATCATACGAAGACCAAAAATTACTGCGAAAAATATTATAGTATTGTAGATTTCTGGGCCCGGGCCATCTTCATATAGACTCGAAATTACTAAAATGAGTCTTAAAACTGCATTGGCACATTCAAATTCTAGTGCAAATAATAATCCATTGGCTAATAATGAAATTGAAGAGACTTTTAGTTCATTAGTACCATTATCTGATATAACTTTAAATCGCTTCATAATAACATGAAAAACTCCCATACTAGTTGGGAATTTTTTTGAATCAACGTCTAAGACTCTATTCAGTAGTAACATTAATAATTGTCCCATAGTAATCAATATGATACTAATTGCGGCTATATCGATGGCGTATATCAAAAAAAGAACAAAAGTATCTAATGTAAGCATTCTAGCATCCTGTCAGATTCATACGACAAATGAGAATAGTTTTTTAATATCTACTAACGTACTTAACATTAGGTCATCTTGTTGTGCCTATCTATTTCCTTGGATAGTGACCAACTTAATACTATTCGAATAGTAACGATTACCCCCAAAATCAGTAGTTCTTTTATTCCTGGAATCTGCATCGTCTTAATTATATCACTTCCTATTTCAAAATCTAACGCTAGCAAGATGCCTCTGGCTAATCGTAATCTGATTGATTCCTTTTCCATTGTTTGATCCTTAATTGGATTCTTAAGGATCTTGAGAAAGGAAATTACCGCCATAATAACCGAAATGATGATAACTGAAGCAGCTAGTATATCAATTCCGAAAGTAATCAAGTCGATATAATAAGATCGGATTGAATCGATCGGAATCAAGCCATTCAAATCAAGCATCACTTCTTTCACTGGAAAAGGTATCAATCTATTATGTATTTTATTTTCATCTATTTTATGTTATTGTATAAAGAATGTAGGTATTACCAAGGAATATTTATTCACGAAATCGATCATGTTTGAATAGTAACTCGTTGCGATCAGCATCGATATCAATTGCTATAACTACAGGAGTATGTATAGACTTTATTGCCTCTCTTAAAACGGAAGAAAATTCATAAGTACTGGTTACCCTATACCCCTTTGCCCCAAAGCTCTCTGCAAGCTTGACAAAATCAGGATTATTGAAATTAGTGAAAACACTCCTACCGAATTCTAATCTTTGTTTTGTAGATATTACACCTAAATCCGAGTCAACCCATACGACAATAATGATTGGAAGTTGTAATGGTACTGCTGTTTCTAGTTCTTGAACATTCATTAGGAAACCACCATCCCCGCACATCGCCACCACCTTCCGAGTGGGGCACGCTAGTTGAGCACCAATTGATCCGGGAAGTGCAAATCCCATCGAACAAAATCCATTACTTATTATGCAGGTATTGGGACTAAATGTCTTGAAGATTTTTGCTATCCAAAGTTTATGAGCTCCAACATCAGAAATCAATATATCATCTGAAGAAAGAACACTTCTAACATCATGAATTAATTTTTCAGGTTTGATCGGATAAGATTCGTCATCAGTAAACTGCTCAATACGCCAATCCACCTCTTCTTTAATTTTCTTTAATCTTGACCTCGCTAGACTTATTTTTTGTTTATTAATAGAATCCATTTGAATTTCGTTCTGGTATATCTTTACAGAATTTATAAGTAAATTTATAGTTAATTTCAAGTCACCAGAAATTTCTATATCAGGATTATAAAAGTTGTCAACTTCTGCAGATGTAGAATCAATATGAATTATTTTTTTGAGATTAAGTCCATTCCAATTTTTAGGACTGTATTCAACCAAATCATATCCGATAGAAATTACAACATCAGCTAATTTCAAAGCGTGTAAAGCATAGTCGGATTCCTTTATGCCAATAGTGCCCATATGAGTTGGAGAATTATCAGAGATCACACCTTTTCCCATAAATGTGTTCATCGAATAAAATCCGGTCAAATCTGCAAAACTTCTGATAATATTTGAAGCGTTATTTCGAATACAACCATTCCCAACTAGAATAACAGGTGCAATTGACATCAATATCATTTTAGTTGCATCGTGCAACCTTGATGGTGTAGGACATGAATGTATGCCATTTTTACTACTAAGTGGTTTCAAAGCTGATTCCATTTTTGCCACGTCAATAGGCAAATCCAGATGAGTTGCCCCTTTTTTTCTTCAGTTGCAATCTTGAATGCTCTTCTTAGAATTTCAGGTATCCCGTCAGCATCCCTTATAGACCACGTCCATTTGGTAATGGGAGTAAACATAGTTACAGGGTCCATATTCTGATGAGATTCTTTATGCATCTTGGTAATTTCAGTTTGACCGGTAATCGCAAGGAGCGGTGATCGGTCCATATTAGCACTTGCTACTCCCGTAGTAAGATTAGTGGCGCCTGGACCAAGAGTTGCGAGACAAACACCAACCTTGTTGGTTAATCTACCATAAACATCTGCCATAAATGCTGCCGCCTGTTCGTGTCTCACCAAAATAAATTTTATAGTTTGTGATTCTGAGATTGATATCATAAGATCATTTGTTTCCTCACCAGGGATTCCAAAAATATACTTGACATTTTCGGCCTCAAGGCACTTTACAAATAGATCAGAAGCCTTCATCTATTAGAGGATGCAACATATCAATAATAAAAATATGATCCAATGGTATAATTGATAATGATAAGAGTGAAACATGATTGTTCTAACAATAAACGATATGAATTACATTCACATCTCATTTCTTGTAATATAAAATAACCAAAGATCAGTAGAACGGCAAATCCAAAGTTATTAAAGTCCTAATAGTGATGTGTTATCATAAATTAAAGAATAAATTTGTTTCAAAATTTAATTCTATTATTCATCCAACACCCTTGTCATATCCAAAAATTTAAATGAATTAGTCCTAAAGGAATAAAAAGAAATATTATTGCTGGAATTCTATTGTTTATTTATGTCACAATGATAAATAGTGAGCCCATAAACAAAAAATTTAAATCTGACCTCTCAATTCTTAACCTACTCCTGTCATAAAAAAGGGGGATCGAAATCAAGAATATTCACATATTACCCAATTGACTTTTGAATCACTTTATATTTCACGTCAAATAAGAAATTTACATGTCACTAAGTATCTTGATACCAATATTTATCGGGGTCGTATTAGGCTATGGGTCCGCTTATCTGCTACAGGAAAGTAATAGTCAACTTTCCATAAATGATACCAGTTTCCTACCGGATGCTTCTTCAAATTTTTCATTCATGTTAGACCCAAATGGTTCAAACGAGTCAAATGGAATGCAAATGGGTAACCAACCGTCAATGAATTCATCTAACTTAAACGACTTAATACTTTTAGAAGATCAATTAAAGTTGGCCCAAGACAAAATTGAGCAAGCGGATATTAAAAACAAGGATTGGAGAAATTATACAAGTAACAAACTAGGATTGTCATTGGAATATCCCATCGACGTTCATCTGCAAAAAGAGGGGAAAGAATCTCGATTTGATCCCGATAAGGATTTAAAAATAGGCAGTATTGAGAAAGATGGATTCAGTATTAGCCCTAGTATTTATGGCCAAAATTCTACTGATTTTTCCAATGTTGTTCTACAGGCAAAGGAATCTCATCTTAACATGAATCTAAACGATTCGTATCTAATGTTAGTGGAAGATATTACACCAATGAGTATTCATGATGATATCGGTTTGTCCTACTTAATATCATTGATCGATAATGGTCTAGAAAAATCCCTTTTTGTATCTAACAATACGTTCCTTTCTCATAACGATAATATTTATAGGTTCGTGTTTGTTACCAATACTGATCAATACAATAAAACGAACGCAATATTCAATCATATATTAAACTCAATTAGTTGGAATATCAATCAGGATAATGTTAGTTCGACACCTATTGTTCTTGCGAATCAGAGCTCTCTACTAAATAATACTGTTACTGCGATTAATAACCAAACCTCAGAAAATAACACAGCAACTATTGAAACTACTCAAGGTCCAATAAAAATCGAGTTTTATCCTGAGGTAGCTCCTAACCACGTTAAGAATTTTAAAGATCTCGCTAACGACGGTTTTTACAATGGAGTAGTATTTCATAGAATAGTACCAGGATTTGTAATACAGGCAGGTGATCCAAACACAAAGAATAGTAGCATTAGTCGAGATGCTTGGGGGACTGGTGGTCCAGGGCACACTATAAATCAAGAATTTAATACCATACCTCATGAAAGGGGGATATTATCCATGGCTCGCATGCTTGATCCGAACAGCGCAGGATCTCAGTTTTTTATTGTGCTAAATAATTCAAAATTTTTAGACGGCCAATACACAGTGTTCGGAAAGGTTACAGAGGGTATGGAGATTGTAGATAAAATAGCTAATGTTACCACTAATTCATTGGATCAGCCCTTGAATCAAGATTTAGCAAGAATAAACAAGATAATGATTAATTAGGAATAGACCTTGAACAAGAAATAACTATCCAGTTAGTAGATCATATAATTACAATTATTTTTTGAAATGTAATCTTAGTCATTGGTCATGAACAAGATTTCATTCATAATTTGTAAGATTCTTATCGATTCAAAACATAATCCAAAATTACATTCGATTTAAAACTTTTATCTTTTAGATGTGAAAATGCCGGACAAAATAGTTCAATTTCTATAGTATAAAGAATTCATTGATGTAATTTCCTCAGGAGGTTTAGTATTGATAGTAGTGATATTGGCATTTACATCACAATGTATCCATATTGCAACTCATGAAATGAAATAGATGATACTTAAATCGCCGAATCCTTAAACGTTAACTCGATATTTGGATTATTTTAAATCAAGTGCAAGATTTTCGACAGAAAGAGTGTACTGGATTCAGGCATGCGAACGGTGCAAACAGATGAGACGATACTTTCATAATCAATCACGAGCCCAAATGAAATCCTACCTGTTACAGTTATAGCACAATCTAAACAATCAGAGAAATTACTAATTCTTATGAATGATTTAGAAGATGCACTCTCAATACCTTCATCAATTACTACAGTATCGATAGTAATTTCTTCAGTAAATAGAAATGTGGTGGTACGAATGTTACATATGTTATCATTCTGAATAGGATAGGGCCTACAAACAGAATGATCGATGAACATTTTTAACCTTAGCTCACTTGATGTCGCAGACCCAACTGGCAAAATTGATTCACAGGGGTTATTCAATACAGACCATTCATTGGAATTTTCTTGGTCCTGAAGGAGTGCATTATTTCCAGATAATAAACTACTATCCCTAGAAATAACCTGTCCATTTTGTTATGCCGATTGTGATTGTTATGTATTCTATTCTACATTACTTCCATTACCTCTTTGGGATAAAGCGCCATTTTGCGCGTAGGATGATAATTGAAGGTTAACTGAAACTAATTCAATTGATAATGTCATAATGATGAAAAACACATTTAAACTTAATCTTCTTATTGTTATAAAACTTAGAAATGAATTAAAAATATAATGGCTATTGTTGATTTAAGCCTTTTCAAATAATAGAAAATTTAGAAATAAATCCAGAAGTAAGATATAATCTACTTACCATAGATCAGAAATAACGAAGTGATCACAAAAAGGGTAAATCTAAGTTGGAATAGTCCGGTTAAGGAATAATTACTATTCAAACTTTATATTCAAGTATTTGTCGACAATACAATAGGTATTTTATCCATATCCATGGTTTTTTTAATACTTTTCTAAAAGTTTGTTAACGTTATTAATTAGTTTAATCAATGAAAATGGCTTATGCATAATATCATCGATTTTGACTCCGGTGTTCAAGTTATCAGATACCTCGAGTTCAGAAACGTCATAAGCAGACATCAAAATTGTCTTGATCAATGGATCAATGCATTTGATTTCATTTATTAATTGATAGCCATTAACTTTGGGCATACGGATATCTACAAGGACCATACAATACTTTTTGTAATGCTCTTTCAGTTCATTTAGAGCTACTGCAGAGTCATCAAATGTAACTACTTTGAGCCTTTGTAACTCTAATGCCTTTTTATAAACAAAAAGCAAATCTTTTTCATCGTCAATGATCGCTATGCTACGATCACCTGCTCGATTATGTGATGTTCTAGGAGTATAATTGGGCAATATATATCATAAATAAACCAAACTATTAATGTTTTTGCAAAATAATGGAAATATATAACAATTATATTACTTACACTAAGCAAGAAGGGTAGGTAATTCAACTAGTCTATCGGATAATAATGATGATGAAGATGACAAATTATAACTATAATGATTATTTACCTTGATGGTAATAAATAAGCTATTTAATTTTTGAATTTGATCAAAAACATGAAGAATCTTTTTTATTTATATCTCCTTGCTTTGTTAAAATTGTTGTTAGATTAGATAATCAATTTAAAGAACAAATTGTATTTATTTAGCCAACTCCATAATTTCGTCTGTTTGGATTTCTTATTTGTAATGGTTTATCATCACTTATCCGTATTGCATCAAACTTAGATCTAAATATTGTAAATTCTCTTGTCTATAACAAACTAATAGCATCCGCTTTGTCATCAGTCATTCAATCATGCTTAACAATAAAATAGATATTTTTATTATCCTCATTTTCCTCCATGCTTTTTTTCTAGATTTGCTAAAAGAGATAGATATTTTATCTAATATTTAGAATATCAGAGAATCTCAATAATCACTTATTTGATTGACAAGAATTTCTCAACGTCATCTAACGAATAATGTACTAAATAATCCCGAATACTTAATACCTGTAAGACTATGAACCTTGCTCCAACATTTCTCGAAAATACTCTCTCCTTTGGCCTTATTGAGAAACTAAATTTACTTTTAGATATTCATGGAAATATCACTACCGATGAAGGTAATTTTCACCCAACAAGACCTTCCCGCAGTGTATTCAGCAAAGGGTTTCCAAAGTATTATATTAATAACCCCTCAAGTTTAATAAAAAACGCAGTAGGCTCCGGTGGTGTAGAGGTTATTAACCAAAGTAGCCACACAGTCCGGCTAAGCATTTCGCCCTCTCAAGGCGACGATCCCGGGTTCAAATCCCGGCCGGAGCATCCTCTGTTTGGAAAAAGAAGACCAATTTGAGTTTCTTTTCATGATCTCTGTTTTATGAGAATCTGTATACAGTTTCATTCTGTATACAGTTTTTTGTCGTAGTGTATATCGCAACTTAAGCATGAATAACCAATCTTTTTGAATGATCCGAGACTTCCAATTCTGACATATGTAGAATTTAGGCCTCTGTTACAGATGGTACATTTGGTCATAGAACAAGAATATTTGAAGCAATTGGATTTAAAGCTTTTTTGGATGTATCCAATGGAGATAGTAATGGTGTCGTCATTTGAGAGGGCGAAATGCTTAGCCGGACTGTGTGGCTTTCATTACTACTATACCACCGGAGCCTTCAATTACGTCGATATTAGTCCTTGTAGTGTGGTTTTAATTCTATTAATCAAATGTTGTTTAGTGAACTAGTCTAGTTAGTGCTTTTATGAGAATGAAGAGGAAATATTGCCGTTTTGACTTGGGGCGGTCCCCTTTTTGTATGCTATTCAAACATATGATCGTGACATTTCTAATAGATAGATTTGATAGCATTTAGAATTCTTTTTGCAAAACTTCCAGTATGTGATTAAGCAGTCTTTGATAACATGAAATATTAGTAGCGTATAGAAGTATATGAAAGTTGAAAAATCTCTTACACTTGTGCATTTTTATAGCAAATGTATATTCTACGCAGGCTGATGATTTCAGAATGGAAATTACTATATTTAGTAGTTTGATTGTCATGATTTGTTGATTAAAAGTTCATTGTCTAGAAGTATTGATTATCAGAACTGTTCAGTCGGCCAGCATCCTGACATTCGTATCCATTATATCTTCGATTGCCAGAATTATCAGAAGTAACTTTGATAGCAAAGGAATTTCCTTTCTTAAGACATCTCATCTTTTTCTGATTAAGCATTTCAACTTTCTTTCATAGGACTATTGATACAATCTTTTACCTTGAAGATATAGAATCTTTGCTTTTCGAAAACATGATTAATATAAGATTAGGGTGTTAAGAATTAAGACTTTTTCGTATTTTCATGATTGGATGAGAATAGAAAGGATTCTAAGTTCTTGATGGTAGTTGAATAGAATAGCGGAGTGGGGGGCCGAGCTCATGAAAGATTAAGTTACTTGTATAATATACGCATAGTTACACTGCGTAAAGGATAAATACATATAATTACATTCTCTAATCAAATGGGTCGAAGCATTCCTTCATTTAGACAGTTAATTGAGATAGAGCGGTTGAATTGGTCTGAATTTAAGAAAGAACTACCATCCAAGGATGAGAAAGAAGCGTTTAATACCATATTTGAAAACGCCAAATTGTATACACAATATCTATCTAATGCCAACAGACCAATACCAATAGAGCCTATTATGATGGGTGCTTTGTTCCATAATTATAAAACACTTTTGAAGTTGTGTAAAGAGGAGAATGTCACTGAAGAATCCATAAATCAGAAATTGGTTGTATTGGATAAGAGAGAAACCTTTAGCAAAAACATTGTTTGATAAAACTTGCGAAAGGTGGCGCGGTCTGCTATACGCCCTTCATAAAGATGATAGAGAACAGTTGCTAAAAATGTTAGTTGATTGTTGTAATAGTTTGGATGAAAGGGCGGCCAAGGTGATAATCGACAAAGTTTCAGAATCTACTATTTCTGTTCTTTTCTTTTTTTGTCTAGTCTTGCAGAATCAAAAACTGATGAACAGAATTAAAAAGTCTAGATAGAAAAGAGCCTAAGATGATGTTAATTTGTTAGACTTTATCGATTCATTATATTGGAAATAGTTCAAGTTTCATCTATATGGTTGCGGCGCGCTACCACTCAAACATGAATGCAAAATTTCTAATTTGTGAGATTGTATATATTCGATGGAGATAATTGTGTAGTGCCGTCGCCAATTCTCTAAATCATTCAAAATATTTTTCGCCATTCTTATTCATGTAATTTAGAATTGTTTTGTGTTATCATGGTGTGGTTGCCATTTTAGTATCGAAGTGTTAGTAAATATATATAATTACTCATCTGTTGTCCATTAATGAGTCATATGATCCGCTCCACCCACTCGGATCTCCACTCTGGTGGCTCAAATGGATCAGCGTAATAGTGCGTCTCATGTGCAATCTTGCCTTCTCCGAACTCCATGATACATACAACATTGACGGGGCGGCCATCATAGGTGATTATTAATTCAGTTATCCAAAGATTTCCTTCTCCACGAACTCGCGAAATCTCAAAAGTGAGTTTAGCAGGATAATGTGCCCTGAGTTGGTAAATGTTGTGTTTACCACGAATTAGTTCCCCAGACTGTGGAAATTCTACCATAACATCATCTTGGTAAAATTCATGTATTTTCACCAGATCATGAGCCAATGTTGCCTCCCAATACTGATCCATGATTAAACGCAGTTCCTGATTATTCAACTATATGTTCATTGCCTTTACCAAAGGTTTGCTTATTAGTATTCACTTTGGCTTTGTGTGATAAACAATTACCACTTGATGACTTGCTCCAAAAAAGTAGTATGATATTGAAAGATGGAGTCAATTGTTATATCCATTTTCCTGGATAAGCCCAGATGAAATAACTAATGAAGAATCCTCTAAATGGAGGGTGACAAAAAAAAGAGGAATGTATATGCAAGAACTTCTAAATGGAACAATATTTCTTACCACCGATCCCCATGGTTCTAATCTAAATCGATTAAACTTTTTACCACTATATGATAGACCTTTCTTAAAACAGCTGATAGAATCCGTACGTTGAATAAGATCCATTTAGAATTGTCAATATCTAACTAAAAATGATTCCTTATCCTAGCCTGTTGTAGTGGTTAATACTTCTGAACAGCTATTGTTTGTTAGAGCAGAGTTTAATTATATGGGGACCTAGATCGTTCAAATCTATTGGCTTTAACAATACTTCGGTGATTTTGGCCTCTCTGAATTCATCCCCAGGCAACATGTCTTTAATATAATATCCCGTTATCAAAAGAATAAGAACCTTGGAATTGATTTTTCTTATCCTCTTTGCAAGTTCCAAACCATTCATAAACGGTAGATCCCAATCTAAAAGTGCCAGAGCATATCTACCATGATTTTGTTCATAATGCTCCAAAGTAATAATGGATTAGCGAAAATGATCGAATCAATTTCGAATCTTTCTAAATACAATTTGAAAAGATATGACAGATCCTCTTCGTCCTCGACTATAATTATAGACAGAGGCGTGGACATTCTTGTCAGACATTGCTATTAAGGTATTTAACAATCGCTGTTTAGTTGTTATCTATTCAAATACACTTTTGTTAGAACTTTTCATCCACAAAAAGAAAAATGCAAAACTGAACGAAAATATCATCGATAGTAATTTTTTTACTTGAGTCACCAAAATTATGAAATCTCTTCTAATTTGCTAAACCCACCAAAGGAAACTGCAGATCCAGGGGTGATTAGCTCCATGAATCGTTTGTATAGTGGTTCAAGGCTATTGTCACCTTCCATACTAGCAACAAATGCTTTCACATGCTCTGCATCTCTATAGGATTGTATTTCAAGCCATACTTCATCGTCTTCACTGGCTGAAATTGTTTTAGATAGATTTTCAAATTCCATCACGTTTTCCCTATTGGCAAGAGAAAATACTTCAAATCCAGATGCACCATGTTTTGTGAAAAAATCTCGAGACTGTCTGTTAACTTCTACCAATTCATCATGGTTTTTCTTTGGGGCCCGATAAAGGAAAATTTCAATCTGATGGCATGAATATTTTTGGTTTGAAAAAGCGTTAGTACTAGTCATGACGATTCATATCAAAAGAAGATATAAAAATTATCAAGGGATCAAAAGTATACTTATATTCAATACGGATTTTGATTTTGATTATAAAATTAAGATTTAAAGAAAATTCTAACTCTTAATTCCAATGATCATAGATATTGGAAAATAAAAGAAAATTTCCCCGTTCTTCATGTGACTTCTCATACCTAAATTATCCATTAAAATGTCTTTCTTAAATAATAGTCTAATTCTAGGTATATCCGCAGGATTCGGAAAAGACGATTTTAAGAGGTTCTCGAGCCCCATTTCTAGCTCATGGTGTTTAGATTTCAACTTAGTCAGCCCGGCTTCATGCATTAATCCTTTTAGCTGTTCAAAAGTCAATGCTCCAGTGTGTGAACTATCACGTAATTTTTCTACGCCGTTATATGCCTCAATCTTGTCTTTATCTGGAGTTACATCAATTATGAGTAATTTGCCATTTGGTTTACATACTCGCGTCATCTCCTCAAGTACCTGCTTTGGGTCAACTAAATGATGAAAACTATACCTAGTTACCACCAACGAAAAGGAATCATCCTCAAAAGGAAGTCTAGTTACATCTCCTAACTTCCAATCCACATTATCAATCTTTCTTTCTCTCTGAAGATTTATAGCTTCCTCAATCATAGCGGGAGTAATGTCTATTCCCGTAACATGGTTAACTTTGTTAGCAAACTCACATGCAATAATTCCCGGTCCGCATGCCACATCCAAAACATTGTCGTCAATTTGTGGATCACTTAATTCAAACATCAACTCTAATCCATAATGATTTGAATGTTGAGCCATTTGTGAAAATGGAAGGGCCTGTTTGGTAAATTGAGATACAATAATGTCATTATGGGATATACCATTATCATGAGTATTGGAATCCACATTGAAAAAATAACTTTGCCAAATATAAAAATTATTTATATCGACAAGGTGAAAGGCAAATTTATTACAAATAGAACTTCTAGAAAGTTATGAACCCGCTTGGAGTAGCTAATTGGTTCATCTGTTCCCGAGTATAATGCTAAAATTTGAAAATCCTTAACTTCACTCATATCTCCGCTTTCTATTATCCTACAAAAATCGAACACTTTCAGCTAATGCGTTTTTTATTCAATAAAATCATAATTCTGCCAGTTAGAGAACTTTTAAGGTATACTTTCAGTCTTCTCGTACAACAACATTCTCTGTTTTAATACTTTGTAAATCTCTGTGACTTGCATATATTTTCCAATACTTTTTTCATTCAATTCGGCAACTAACCATAGGAGCCTATTGACAAATTTGTAGCCTATTTCCACACGCTCTGAATCAGATATTAAAAGATAAAAGAATTACAACCCTTTTGAGATTTTTCATGGATTTGAACTTTCAAATCAATATCATACCTATGTCAAAAATAGTTAAACCGTTTCATAGAATATGAATCATATTATTTACTTGAAATGAAATTTGTATCTCGAGATTCCAAAACAGGGTTTGTGAAATTTAGTTGTAGAGTTGGTAATTACTTAAATTGGATGTGTTGGTCACTCAACTACATTCTCCATAAACATTTATATTCTGATAATTGTTTCTATTGATAGTATTAGATGATGTGTTCCAAATGCAAAACGGACTATGAGGTAGAGAAATCATTTTATGATAAGAAATTACATCGTTTTGTTTGTCCTACTTGTAAGGCATGAATTCTCTAAAAAATAATCTAGCCTATTAATAAATAAATGTTGTTGGATATTGCATACATCATTATCCGGGGACAATTTATACTATTACTATTACGGAGTAATAGAGCACAATCTTGAAGGGACAATGAATTTTATCGACACCTGAGAATCAACCTCCGAATATACCTATTAAGAAAAATCGATTTAACTTATCACTTTTTATATGATGAAAGGTTCCAAAAGATTGATTGCACTTTTGACACCTAAATTTTGAGTTAGTAGGACTAGGGGCCAAATGCCTTAAGAGCATTTTTGTTGCGGTTTGCAGAATAGCTGTTAGAAAAAGACCTCTGCATGAGAGATTTGATTCTTTCCATGCAGAAGTAGACCCTATCGAACAATAATAGGTCACCAAAAAATGAACCTTTGTCTAATTTGTTATTCAAAATAGAATATTATCTAAACAAGTGGTAAGCGTGCAACAATGTAATAGACAATTGGAATTGACAAAAAGTGTTGGTCAAATTAACCATGATACTTTTAGCATTAAAAAGAATATGGACAGCATGAAAGATTTCGAGGATATGACTCTCGAAGAAAGGGAAGAAATTCTTGAACAGTTAAGAAATCTTCCAGATGAATCAAGTGATCCAATAGATATCTTTACACACTCTTTCAATGAACTTTCTCAAAACTGGTCTAATGCTTTAAAAGAATTTGATACAATTTACTCAGACTGCAAAATAGAAAGTCATGTGAACCATACTGAGGAAAGAGATGAGAGTAGTTGGCGGGCGAAAATCTGCAGCCGCTTCTACTAATCAGGTTTAGAGTTTGCAAACATCACTAAATATTATGCCAGATTACAACATTGATTGGAATTAATCCCACTAATTACCGAGGCTTTCGAAGCATTGGAAAGATGGGAGGAAATTCTTTTACTTTAATGGTACCAAGCAATTCAAAGCCGTGTCGTTTGTAGAATGGAATGTTTCTTGGATTCGATGATTCGAGATATGCCAATGAATTATCTTTATCACACACGGTTAGTGCATGTTTCATGAGCAAGGAACCTAGACCTTTACCATGGTGATGAGGGTCCACTCCTAGAAGTGGTAAGTACCAGTGGGGTTCATTTGGATGATATCCACCCATTTTCTCAAACACTTCTGGGACGACCCTTTGAGATTCTTCGGATGTAGTTTCTTGGAGTAGTGCAAGTATGGTATCAACATCAGGATCAACATTTGGAGGTAACCAAAGGGCAGCACCATAATAATTTCCAATATAGTGGGCAGACTTGTGTTCAAATGCTTTTCCTCCAAAGGCTTGGGCAAATTTGGAAAAATGCAAAAGGTATTTCTGTGAATCTGGCCATACCCAACGTGTGGCAGGATCAGCTACAAAGGCCAATTTTAACGCATCAATGACAGCGTTTTCCTCGAATTCGGTAGCCGTTTTGACATCTGGTATTGTCATTAAATTCCCTCATAATATATGAAGTCATGACATTTTAAGATTTCATGCAAATGTTAAAATTTGAGATAGTCAACCCGTCGTGGATCTCGTATTGATGAATCAAATTGAAGAAATTTGATTTGAAAGATTTAGTATCTTTTGGAATAGTTACTAAGGGTAAATTTTCTTAAAGAATAATCAGAACCAGGTTTATTGCCTGAAAGAATGCTATCGATTTTCTTCTCAAAGTGGGATAACAAGGAGCCAGGACTTGCTAGTGATGGTAAGGCTGATAGCGTACGCGTTGTGGAGCAAATACTTTGGTTATTGCAGATTTGAAAGCCACGACTGTTAAGTACTAATGTCCAACATTCTCTTTTTACCGATATCAAAAAATATTCAATTTCCAATCTCCTTCCTTACATGAAAAAAATAACTATAATCCTTTAACTTCAGCTAAAAATTGGACAAGTGATCGTCTTGTCAATAGACAAATATCACCAAGAATTTATTGAGAAATTTTTTAAAGAAAATAAGCAAAAAATAAGGAGGATTTATTGTTGTCCTGCGGCTATGTTACCGTCTTGGAATTGAAGACCCAGACCTACATTGTTACAATCTAACAATGATATTGTACCAGTAACACATTGTGCATTTTGTTTATTTGTTTGTTCCTGCTCGATTTCCTGTTCTGAATCATTGTGTTTTTTCTTCCACCTGCATATGCCATGTTATCACCAAAGGCTACTACTGAACCAATTAGGGCTGCTGCAATGAATATTGCAAATATTCCTACTTTGTGAGTTTTTGTTATGTTGCTCATTATAGTCAGAATATATAATTGAAATTGATTATATCATAGCTTAGATTCTTATTACTGTTTGATTTCAATGTAATTAGAATCTAGTATTATGCTCACATAAACAATTTAGTAACATAATTACGACTTAACCTAGAATTCGTATGGAGAAGGAGTTAAACGTAATATTACTAAGTTCGTGTTTCAATGTTCTTACCTATATTCACGATGTACAAAAAATCCTCGGATTGCGCTTTTATAATGTAATAAGTAATTTTAAGAAAGACCAACGCTGCACAGCAATCTAGAATTCGAAGGTAAAAAGTTATTCAACATGTAAAGGTAATATCGTTGAAATTAATATGAAAACAAACATCCAAAAATGAAGATGGTTTATGATATTTGGAGTTTTTTTATGCTCTCGATTAGGTATGGAGAGCATAAAAATCAAAGCCCTCTTTATCATTTCAAATATCCTTGTTCTCAAGATAGGTAATTTCTATCAGATACAATATGATTACTAACTGGAATTTGAATGTAAAGTATTAACTTACAGAAATTATTTTGGTATTTTGAAAAAACAAAATCAAATTTTGAAAAAAAATCGAACTTTCAGGGGCATATGGTTTGACAGAAATAAAATTTAGTTGTTGCTAATAATGACATTTTGCAAGATACTTCAGGAAATATTGTGATAAACTCATGAATATCAGATTAATTAGATCTTTTAAATATTGGTTCATTGCGAACCTCTAGTTGTCCTAAGAAAAAAATTGCAATTATTCAAATGATTTTTGATAAAAATATATAATGTATTTATATGCTAAAACAGTTAGTTGGAATATTGATTAAAATTTTTATCTTAGTAACACTTTTGGCAGTTGTCGCAATGATTGTTGTTGTACCTAGCTCAACGGCGCAACCAACATGGGAGATATATGAAAATAACAACTGTGGAATATCACTAAAACATCCTTATGCATCAGACATTGTATTAGATAATGACAAGTCTAACAATAGTTTTAAAATCCAAAGTTTCGAAACACACACGGATCCTGATTCATTGAATATGACCTTAATGGTTTCATGCATCGACAAAGCAATACCTATAACCTATGAGAATATGGAATTAGCAAGATCGAACTTGTTAAAGGATTCCAAAGCTATCGTTCTTGAAGATATTTCATTTAATAGAACAACAATTGATGGTGAAGCAGCAGGATCAGTGGCGATCAGCAGGCCCATCGGCTTAACAGACATCAACGAGATTGATAAAATTATTGAAACCAATCATTCAGACCAAACTTATATAATTAAACTAAATTTTACCGGAGATGAAGGTATTAGTGGATTTTATAACAATTATAGGTATTTGGAGGACAACCTTATTGACTCGATCAAATTTTCTCAATAATTAGATTATTTGCAAATATTGATTTGAATGAAGAATTAATTTAGTATCGATTTAGGATTAACACAAGAGTAATTATTATTTATATCATTCTTTTGATTTATCTGAAGAACTAGTAATTCTCGGTAAATGCTGAGGGTATTAATTTATGATTTTACTGAGTTTTTCATTAATCAAGATGCTCCCTTGGTTTATTCAATATGCCCGTATATCACTTTGCTATTTGATTCATCAAATCTAATGAAGATTCATGATAGGCTAGAGGGCAAGTGCGTCTTAGTTAACCATAGTAATTTAATCCAGGCGTCTAGTGGATTTTGATTATTTGCCCAAAGGGATAAACAAGTAGATATCAATATTAATGCTAGATTTATTTTGTAACTAATTAGTATAATTGTTGAACTAGAATGTTCTTTTTTTAAATATAATTGAATAGAGCCTTCTACGAGAAATCACTAATTGACTAAGTGAAACTCCGTGACTATTCAAATTTGATTTCATTAAGGTTTCTTGAAACACACTAGATAAATGCAAGACCTGAGAGAGATTAATCCAATATCATCGTTTCAGCCGTTTAATAATTTCAACAATTTCATACACCAATTCCGCCTCTTCCTTAAGAATATCATGTTCCTTGAGATAGTATTCATATTCATTCTCCAAGAGAACGATCCCTCGATCTAAATCTTTCCCATATATGTTAAGGACACTCCTCAATAATGCAATATTCAAATAATGAGGATTTCCATTGCTTTTAGATTGATCAAAAAGGATCCCAATATTATTTAAAATATTCTTCTCATTTATGTCCAACGAATGTAATATGAGATTTGTTTGGGCTATCACTACAGTATTATTATTATTTTGTTGTTCTAGTTTTATTTGACTATAAAGTTTATTTCTGTAAAAATCAAACGCATTTTCAACCATTCTAGAATAGCGTAAAAAACCATTAAGATAATCTTCATTTATCATAAATATTATAGATAAGAAAGCGTATTAATTTCTATACATATTTTAAATATGATTTAATTTATTATTTTTGTATAAACACAACATCTTCACGTGTGGTACCATTTTTTCTCAATTGACAATTAGGGAATCAGTGCATCAAGTACCTAAATTTAATTTATTATTGGAGAGACGGCTTGTTCTTTTATAAGATATTTAGATCAACTAGGTATCTCAAAATCCTTATCAAATATTTGCAAAGGTGAATGCAATAAAAATAATGCAAATCTAATTGCACTAATTCTGTCAGATAAGTTTTCATAAAAATCAATGAAAATGGAATAAGGAATTAAATGGAGGTGATCTGTTTGATTTTGGGCCACCATAATTGAGGGAATTGAGTCCTAATAAACAATAATCCCGTGGATTCACTTTGGGCTTTATTTGACTGAAAATTAGACTGGTAGTATCATTAAACTAACAACTAATTTGGGATGATAATGCTGTACCATAGAGACAATTAAGAATACAGATGCACAAATTTATCGAATTGAACCTGGCGTATCATTAGTACGCAGCAAAATAATTTCTTACAAATAGAAAATTAATTGGTACTATTTGTTGTCTGTTTCTTTTTGGGTTGTTTAAATATGTTCATTATCTTGTCTATTATTGAGTTATTAGTTTTTGTCATTTGCTACTTGTATATATAGGATGGATGTTTGTCTTAAACCTTCTTATGACTTTTGACCGGCACGTTGATGTTTTCTGGATAATGAGTAAAACAGTTACTATTACTATTTCTAGTTAGAGTAAATATTTCCCTATAGTAAACGAATTTAACATCTGATAAAATGTGTAAATGAAGTAACTTTTGATGAGGTCAAAACTAAAACGGCTGGTTAAATACAGATGGTGCTTTTAAGTATTAGTGAATATAGCGATTGAGTGTTCAGAAATGAATGCAGAGTAATGCTGCTGTTTGATTTTCGAGACGATAAATGAGGGAATGTCGTGCTTCTAGATAGATTTTGGAACAAACTGAATCCATTGATTTGCTTCTTTCAAATTCATGTCAAATTCAGAGAATGAATTTCAGATAGTAAAATATTTGTACATCCGCAAAGGCATTAAAGCTACCCTTCTACTAAAGGATGGTTGAGTGTTAGTTAGATTCGTTGTTCGTTTGGAAATAATTTTGTTTTATTTGGTGAAGCAAGAAAATTAACCTTTTTACAATCAAAACAATAATACTGAACTCAAATGACCATATTGTTTTAGCAAATCGATTATGAAATTCCCATCACATCACACCACAAAACTACTGCACAAAAACCAGATAATTATTCTAGAAAAAAATTAACTATCAATCATAGTATAGCATTGTATTAAACCTAATTATACACATATTTTCACATAGTGAGTTATGGCGATTACCTTGTCATCTACATCAACCACAAGTACACTTATGGAAGAAGATGAAATGAGGTTCCGTTTAGAGAAAATAGAAGAATGTAACCTGCTCCTTAGAAGATTAGATGGAGGAATATACTACATTAAATGGGATGGAATCTTACCATTAACAAAATATTCAGCAAAGTCAAATATACAAAAAAAATTAGAAATTAGAATTGAATCAGATATTGAATATGGAAGGTTCATTTATCTAAGAAAACCATACATTACCAAAAAAATAAGGATATGTGGAAGGGACTCATCTTGTTTAAGATCTTGGAAAACTGAACAATTAACCGAATTATTGTCAAAGCTTTCATTTCTAAAATGAGATAAGATAGTTAGAATCTCAATGTGTTTTTACTGATAGCTACTTACACATTTCCCCAAGCCTCTTCTCAACTTTATTGGAAAAATCAAGTTCTTTAAAATTCTTAACTAGTTGAAATCATTTTCTTGATTCCTATTGGACCTTGAAGAATTGCTCAGGGAATTCGTAGATTTGCTTTCCAACAAGTTTGCATTCAATAAACCAATAAAAAATTGACATACTGGGAAAAATTATTTGAAGCTATGAATTTATTTGAAATTATCCAACTACGAAAGATGACAAAAACCTGCACATAATAGATATTTCCATTCATTAACATCTATGCATACTATAGAATCAATTTAGAATAGGTCATCAAAGGCTTACAATTCAGCAGCGTTTAATTAAAAACAAAATTAACTAACTAAAACAAAAACAAAACTAAAACAAAAACAAAAAAAAGATTATGGAACTGATCTGCTGTAGAGTTTTCCTTCTAATGCTAGTTTGTACATTTCTGCTACATAGGGGTTCCTTGCAGGAGTTTCAGCGCCAAGTTCTACCAAACGTGCGTATACCCTAACTACATAGGCCAAAGCACCCATGAAAGCTACTACTACACCCATGTTAAACATCCAGTGGTTAGGTACTGAAAATATTTCTTCAACAAACCAAAAGTGCCACATTTCATTGATACCAATTGTGAACATGGTAGCTAAATAACCGATAATGGTTATCTTTAGACCAGTATTCATTGAATTGTTTGGTCCTCTTAATGCTGGTACTCTCCTGTCATACATCGCAACAAATCCCCAACCTAGTGGGAGTGCAATAAAGTGACTGTATAACCACCAATGAGCTGGTGTAAATGCACTGTCTCTGATGGCTGTTTGGTGCAATAATCCATCAACAAAGTTGTCTACTTCTACTGATGCAGCAATAGACCCTAGCATAATGACCATTATATAGATCTTTTTTAGCCTCTGGATTTCTACTTCCTTTGGAATTAATGCAGGCATTTGTGCCATTTTACTATCACCATGTCTTCGTTGATTAAATATATAAGATGTGAACTAAAATATTTATAAATAATACTAGAAATTGATGGAATATTATTAAATTATTAGATGAATGTTTAATTAATTAACTAAATTTCTGATGTTTTGTCAATGTTGTCAAGCTTATCGTCGATGATTATCATCGATGATTGATTTTGATATGCAAAAAAAAGAAGATTATGTAATAGTTATATTCTTATTAAGATCAAAAGACTTGCCAGAATTCTCGTCCGTAATCTTATAAATTATTATATAATCTCCAGTGGGGAACGGTACAGATTGTGTCACAGTAAATGGTATGAAAACCTCCTTATTCTGATTATGTGATATTATATTTCCGATTGGCACGTTCTCCTGACCACCGAGAATGGTACCATTAGAACTTGTTATGAGAAAACTAGCACCAAAGTCGATGGAGAAAAGCGGAGTTCCATCTTCATCCGTAATATTATTATATTCAAAACCAACTGGTTCAATATATAAAATTATTGATTCTCCAGGAGAATAAGAAGTAGAATTCTTTTCCTCATAAATTCCAAAGCCACTAGGTTCTGCTGTCACGAATAAATCCTTATTTGAGTAAAAGCCACTCGTACTATTGGTGTCACCTGTACTATTGGTGTCACCTGTACTATTGGTGTCACCTGTACTATTGGTGTCACTTATTCCCTGAGCATTGGCTTGTCCATAATTGAATCCATTCAATGAACTTCCCATGACTGCAAAGATCAAAAGTGCGAATAAAAATACAATTTTCGATGATTTATTTTTCATACTACAGTTCTTTAATTTTTGATAATTTATTAACATAGCTGTGTAGTGAATTGCAATTTTTGAATTAATTTAATAAATAATATTGGCAAAAGTAAATGGATGATAAGTCTATTAGAATACCTCCCGATAATAACGTCGGGACTTTTGTTTCTAGCCATCCTCACCTTAGTTGCAAATAGAAAAAATTTGAGATTACAGAGCGAATATCAAATATATGCAAGAATGATAGAGGCAAGATTGAAACTAGAGACTTCAGAGCCTTTTATCAAAATGGCAAGAGAAAGTCCATTCTATGCAGACAGATTTGCTCTTGTAGATAGTCCTGACCAATTCTACATGCTTAGAGCCTTCATAGACTTGTATGAATTCATTTATAGACTTCACAAGACACATGTTATTGATGATCAACTTTGGCTGAGGTGGATGTCGTCTGCGAAAGCCATGAAATCAATTCCTAAATTCTTGAATGTGTGGGAAAAAACTAAGTCAGTCCATTCGCCTGAATTCGTTAAATTCATTGATTCATTATAGCCAAGGCAAACCTAGGTATCCTTCTATGAAGGAATTTTGATGTTTTTTCATGCTTGTATTTATTACGAAATAAACATAACAATCATCAATTACAAAGCCAATGTCCTTTCTTATTAGAAAATTACGGAAAATCGATATATTTTTTTAAAATATACATAATGTAAATGGCAATACAACACAAGAAAATCTTATCAATTGCAATACTAGCATCTTTACTAGTTTTTAGCTTCACCGTTTCATCTTCAACGGCTATTTCCTTTGCACAAAGGGATGGAAGTAGCGGCGGAGGAAACCAAGCTGCAGCTCAAAATAGTCAAGATGGGAATAATGACTCAGAAAGTGGAGTAAGTCAATCAAGCTCCAGTTCTCAAAGCTCTGAATGTTTATCTGAAGGAAGTACAGTAGGAAGCTGCAACAACATAAGTGTGCAAGCTAACCAAAATGGAAATGACGAGGAAGAAGCAGCAAAGAAAGCAACAGTAACTCCAGAAAGTGAATCACCACCTGCTGCCCAAGCTACTGCAGAGCCAGTAAGCGCTTCTGTATCTTGCGGAGAAGTAATCAAACAAAGCGTCAAATTGACTTCCAATCTTGATTGTAAGACCGATGGTATAATCATTGGAGCAGACGGAATCACAGTTGACTTAAATGGTCACACGATTACTGGCCCTGGTGTATCAACCTCCAAAGTCGGATTCATGTTGAGCGACCAAGACAATGTTAACATCGTAGGCCCAGGCATAGTCGAAAACTTCCAAGCAGGTGTACTAAATACAGGCGGACAGGACGACAAAATATCTGCTGTAACATTTACCGAAAATCAAATAGGATCATTTAACACGGGCGCAGCAAGAACTACAATAGAAGACAACCTGTTCTTTAGTAACAACATCGGTGTAGCATCTCATTCCTCAACAGGATACACATTTGATTACAAACCTGTTCAAGTCAAATGACCTTGCTGGAGCAACATTCGTAAACTCTGCAGCAAACGAGGTTTCATTTAACACCATCCAAGGTTCAGTAAGTGGATTATTCTTCGACGGACAAAGTAGCGACAACACAGTCAATGCAAATAACATCTTGGACAATAAAGGCGTAGATATCAATAATGCAAACGGCCTCCCATTGAATGTGAACAACAACCTATTCAACGACAACAACTGCAATTCATCCGTCCCAGTTGGCCTCTGTCTAGGTAAATAAAACCACCTTTTTTTTATTTTAAATCTTAAATCTTGATTTAGTTTATAATTTTCTTCTTTATTTATCTAACACCTTTTAAAAAAATACACAACGTAATTATCGAATAGTTGGGTCAAAGGATATACTGCTGGCGGTTTTTATCTTTTGCATATTTTAACCTACAAATCGTCTTCGACAAATAATACATATAGTTGATCTAAGAGTATTGCGGACCTTAAATCAAAATTAGAAATTGAATTGTTTAAAGCCCACGTGTTCAATTCTATGGTAACTTTGTCCCAATCAATATGAATAATTGGGTGATGATTTAGCATTTGAACCAATTCGTTAACTAAATATGAAAATTTGACTGATTTAGGGAAGTTGTCAAATGAAAAAACTTTTGATAAGCTTTGGGTTTTTCCAGTAGTATCAACAAACATATTCCACCCATTAGACTTTGTTAGATAGTCTATGATAGTATCATTTTCAACAGCATAATACTTATTTGTCGAATTATTATATCTCGTACTAAATTTTGTTCTAAAATTTCCCCTGCGCTAATATTTGTGTTTATTGCTCCTTCGCTGGCGTAAGAGAAACTTTTATCAGGGATAGATAGAATGAGAAGGAAGTACCAACAAGTCATAGCGAGTTTCATAATCCCATCCGATTGGAAGTCCAAATGGTATACTCATATTAGTAACGTCATCATGCTCTTTAGAGCGGTTTGAAAAACCGCCTTCGAAGGTGATGGTGTGTATTCCGATTGTCAATGGTTTCAGAAAAACCCAATTACCATCAGAAATGGCAGTAGTTGTTTCACCTTTCATCAAATTCAAGATGTTATTTTCAGGCAGTGAAAAATTGAACGGAGGAGATTGAATTCGGTATTCATCTAATTTCAACAGAGGCTGATCATCTAATGTTGCATTCAAGAAATCAACATGATTCTGAATGGGTTTCGCACATTTCATTAAACCATCCTTGCTTTTTATCAATGGATATTCGATGTAAGAACATTCAGAATTAAGTATAGGAAACAGAAGTCCAACATTGTCAGGTATTACGCACGATCTATTTGCCGAATGATTAAAAGTTCCAGATAAAAACCAGACTGGTCCATATTGACTATTGTTGCAATTGATTCCATATTCATTCGAACGCTGGGTTTTCACTAATAGGGATTGAATATGTCCACTTCCACCATTCAGCGGTCCAACCTCCGTATGATTTTCCAAATATAAGAGATTTATAATAATACATAAGATCGAATGTTGAAAGATTATTATGGGAATCATAATTATGTTCCTTACCATAAGTACTTTCTAGACAGAGACCAAGGAGAACAACTAACTCAGAATGAGAATTATGGTGGCTAAAAACGGTAATAGAAGAATTGTCACAGTACAGAAGTGGTCATATGAACTAAATCTAAAAGTGAAAATAGTTGTCATGGTGATATCGCTAAATTAGCATTATATAAATATGATTTTGTGGTCTAGAGACATTTATGAAAATGAAAATACTAAAGATTCCAATAGTTCCAACTCTGAAACCTTACTATATCGAATCAATAACAGCTGGAAAGTTCTACCGATCAAGTTTGATGGATTCACACAATATAATATGATAAGGTTTGATATCCTTAAAAATTTATAAATTGTACTTTTTCTCATTGATTGATATCTATGATTCGATAAATTATTATACAAATTATGTATTTAAAAAGGGATGAGCGGCATTGACACTATCGTAAAGAAATTTGATGAATTTGAAAATTCAATGGGAGAAGGACTACCCAAGGTAGACCAGAGATTGGTTATTGATATGCTACATCGATTGAAGAGGGATGACTCACCAATGTATACGATTGAAATATTTCTTAAAGAAAAACCAAATACCGATGAAATAAGGTCCATTATTGAAGAAGGTTTGGGAGTAATGCCTGCATTTTACGATCATGGAACTCACATAGTAGTAGCACATCGATTCAACTTACAGATGCTTGAATTTATTTCGAATAGTTTGAATGTTGAGAAGATAAGGGGAACATTTACAGGAGCAGGCAGAGGGGCTTCTATAGGTCCCGTATTTGAAAGAGACGATAGACCAGATTATTAGTTTAAAGAACAGACAAGAAAAAGAGAAAACCAAAATCAATTGGAGGAGAACATGTTCTTTATTTTTGGTTTTTTACATATTAAACTATGCTAGTTTTTGAACACTCATTTTCATTGTTTTTTGATAAGCAGGTATTTAAGTGATAGTAAACGATGTGATAGATTAAAGTCAGTAAAGTTGTAATGTTGATATTTAATACCAACAAAAGGAGCCTTCAAGTGGATGATGGCTGATCAAACCCGATATTCTTTTCTTCTCCATCCGAATATTTTGAAAATAATATCAAGTAATGGTTCTCAATATTTTTCGTGAGATCATCTTGTTCTCATTTTGAAAATCTTCTGTAATATGATATTTTTTCAATGATTAGGATATCATAATAAAATACTATGTCGATCTTGTATTAAATTGAGAGAAAAAATAGAAATGGACCTTGAATATATCAATGCCAAATCTAAGTAAAAAATAGATTATCTGAAAGAGATATTAAAAACCAGAGTAGCAATTCAGGTGAATAAAAACCCCTACTATCATACTAGAAATGAGTATCATTGATTCTAATTTAGACATTTACTAATTTGCAGGTCTTCTCCCTTCCCGAAGGATATTGATACTCCTAATAATCAAAGAGATAAATTGAAAGCTGTTTGTGGTCTATTTTCTGCTTGAAGTAAATTGACTTTAATATCAGACCATTATATTTAATTTGAGCATTTATGGATAATGAACATATTTTTTATTTGCTGGGATCAAAATTTCCTGAATTGGATTCTATCTTAATAGGGTGTCATGCCGATAATGGAATAATCCCCCATGAATGTTGCGAATATGATCTTATATCATTGTATGATAATAATACACAATTTCATCACGATTTGGCATCTAAGCAGAAATCTAATATGTTATACAATAATAACAGGGTTTATGAGGTTTTAATTTTATCTGTACAAGAATTTATCAAAAATCCCAATATCAATTATTCCAAGTTTGTTAGGTTTCCGGGTCAAGCTTTGAAATCCAATATTGTTGACTACTTTATAGAGAAATGTGATAACTATCATAAATCGTTCAACTTCAAGATGAAAACTAATATTATCAAAAATATTTGCGAAATCACAAATTTGCATAATTTACTTTCTAGGGAAATTGTAGATGAAAGATTCATTTCATTCCAATTAAAAATGGTTTCACTTAAAACCCTAAAGATTCTTATTCAGTTTTACCTGAATTCAGAAGATAGACCATCTCATCTTAAATATCAGATAAACCTTGTTAAGCAAAACGAGAATTTGAAAACCAGGGAACAGGTCGATCTTCTATTAGAATATATTGGAACTAATCGAGCAAACATATCATCTTTGACCAGAAGTGAAAAATCATTAAGGTTTCTGATTAGATGTGAAGACATCTCAAAGAATAGTATACTGTTTAATAAGTTAGATTTTTTTAAGCAAAAATCAATGTACGTGGATGGCGTTCTACTAATTAGTAATTTTATTCTAGATCGCGTACATGACAATCAATTCATTCAAAAATACAACAAGCTATTAAATCACATTACTGACATCCAAACTAAAGAAAAAATAACGATGTTAAAGGAAGTAAACTTACTATTAGAAATTAATAAAAATCTAATCTAAAGTAATTATTGAATCACTATCGCTTGTTCTAGTGGTTCAACTGTTTTGTTTCTTGCCCTCAATTTTGCTTTATATTTTAAGTTTCTTGGTTTAGTTCTTAGCCTATATCCACAGCATGGACACCATAAACCATCCCATTTTATGAAAATTTCACAAATTTGACATCGCTTTTGACCGCTTGCGTAACGGCCCGATCCCACCGGCTTTTGAGCTTTATGTCTGATACAAATACCTTTACAAGTCATACTTGAAAACCATATCAATGTCGGCGATCTAACTTATAAACTTATATAAGCTTCAATAGATATTTATAACTAAATAAAAAATGGAGTTGGTAGTCTAACTCGTCACTGTTATATTCTTTGGTTGAAATAGCTCATGCATCGTCATGTATTCATCTAGTTTCATTCTAATGTCATCCTCTGTCGTGTCATCCATGCCAGAAAACCCTGCTTTAAAACTAATTTTATTTCCTGAAACGTTTACATCTGAAACCTCCATATCTGCATAAACATTCCCCATTTCATTAACCCATTCTTGTACTTCGTTTTTGTCAAATCCCTCTGCTTCTATATTCACATTAAACATCTTGGTCACATTATACCACTGCTTTTTTTTTATTTAGGATATTAATAAAGATGACGTAATTTAATGCCTTTAGGAGAATGATTTATCTTCATTTCTCTTCCTGGAATCCCCAATATTTCATCAAGTCTTTTGTAAACTTTGAGGCTTGTTCTTCACTCAGAGGGTCGCCGCAATTTTTGCAAGAAGGGACGACCTTCATACCGTATAATTTAAAATCCACATCATAAAAGTGAATTTTTGCGCAATTACACATTTATAGGTTTATACATTTGATTTGCTAATTTATCTCTTCTTACTTCATCTATTGGATACTGAACATGTAGTAAACATTTAAAGAGCAAATAGCCATAATTATATGATACAAATGAATAGAAAAAAAACGGTAAATAAAATAACAGTATTTTTTCTAATAGGTATGCTAGGGGCATCAGCTTTGCAAGTTAATCAACTAGTTGGTATGGCTTTTGCTCAATCAGAAAACTGGTATGTAGGCAAAGGTGTAAAGCCAGATACTTATTATACTTATGAAATTAAAAATGCGGATACTAATCAAGGACAGCCTTTTACAATTACTATTTATTTCAAAGAATATAATGAAACAGGAAAATATTGGGTAGCACCAACTTTTGTAGTTGATCAAGGTAAAGTAATCAATGGTACAATGCACCTCAGTGATTTGGATCTTACTGCATTAGGATCTTCACCTATTCCTGATGATATGATCCCATATCGTAGTGCTTATGCAACAACATTAACATGGCTATCAGCGTTTGTACCAAAGCCTGGGCAGTCATTGAGCTCGCCATCTTGGGGTAAAATAGCTGCAATAGGTGGGTCAGAGATAAAGCCATCAGGTGGTGCAAAAATTACAACCCCAGCAGGGGCATTTGATACGACTGACATATCTTACCACAAGGGTGTTGATAATCATATTTATCCAAATAAAGACATGCCTTATCCGGTAAAAGCGGATACATTTGCAGATGTTACAACCGGGAAACCACCAATACAATATGCCTATGAATTGAAAGCGACTGGAAAAGGCCAACCACCCACCCCAGAAAGCCAAATTGAAATTCCTGTACCACCATTGACTCTTCAGACACCCAGAGGAACCTATAATGTTCAGCTATTATGGGAACCAGTTGAAATAAAAGCAGGTAATAACACGGATTTTGGTGTAATATTTACCGATGATAAGAACAATATCGTCCAAAGAGTAACATATGGTTATAAAGTATTGGATGAGAATAAGACAGTTGTAGACGAATTCAAGAATCAAAGAGCAAATGAGGGGACCGGCCAATTTACATATAAATTTGACACACCAGGAGAGAAGTACCTCCAGATCGTAGTGGAAACTGCAAATGGAGAGGATCTGGGAATGTTTGTTGAGTCTGCTACTTTTGGCCTCGTAGCTCAATAAACTAAATTTTTTAGCTAGATAATTTTCCGCCTTTATTTTTGACTCTCTCGTAATAAACGTTAGATAATAACCAATTACCAAATCTCTGAATATCATTGTCTATTTTGGTCCAGAGATGAAAAGAACCCGGTAATAGATCTATGCGCGAATTATTTGATTCGGAATTTTTAAAATTTATTTTCAGTCCTTCTTTTCCCTCATACATATAAGCATCAATTATTTGGATATTGCCTGCTAATCCCTTAGTTGCCTGAAGTTTTATTTGATCTCGCCCAATAGGAAAAGTTTTTCTAAATTTATCAAATATGAAACTCATGTTTTCAGTCCCATAACTTTGAAAGTCACCTATTTTCCTACGATCTGGAAAATGAATTTCCATGACTAGTCCATATCTTAACCCGACGAATTTGGATAATTCGTTTAACTTATAGTATGCAAGGGTAGGGTTCTGAATAACATTTTTCTGAAAAAAACCCATGTTAGCGTCGATATTATTCTTTAATTCACGCAAAAGGTTAGTAAATTCCTCCACAAGTATGTTGAAATTAAAGTTTAATAAATAAGTTAATTGATTAAGTTATACCTTATAATGTTTGCGTCCGACAGAGATTCTGAACGAGCCACTAGTATAGAAGATTACCAGAATACATGCACTGAGTTCATTCAAGATATAAGTAAAGACTATCGGGATTGGGTAGAAAGATATCAGCTTCCAAAAGATGAGCGGGATCAAAGAAATAAGGAGATTGAAGATATCGTAACAAAAACAAACGATTGGATATTCAAGTTTGGGAACACGATAAAAAAGATTGACATAATTATGAATGACGGGATCAACAAGATGGCTGAAACTACTGCAGGATATCCATTTCAGATAGATGTATCTAGTAGTAATCAAAAAAGATATATAATTCATGAGAAGAAGTCAATAAAACTTAATCTGAGGTCTTTTCCGCGTCAACAAAGACAGGTTAGAGTTTGTAATTATGACAAGGATAATATTTTTTTATTATCATCTAGTAGTAAAACAGATGTGAAATACAGCAAGACTAGTTTTGATTCATCGGATCTGCTCGATGAATTTATCGTAATTAACCCAAATCAATTCGATAATGAAGAAGTTATTTCAATAACCATCAAAGTTGAGGAACTAGAAAATGAGGTTGTTAAAGAAAGTCGTGGTTATACTACACTCTTAATAACAAGATAAAAACAGTTAGATCACTAAGAACCTATCTTTAAGTTCTTTGCACAAATACCCCGTAGACATTCGATTGCTGATAAGATGGCCAAATAACTAGTTTTAGGGTTGTCAGGGCTGGGCATGTTATCAACCTTGATTTGGAAACTTCCAAATTTCCACTTGACCTGAATCTCGTGCTGATTGTTTATTATTTTCGGATCTACTACTATTTTGACCCTAGTTTTTTCAAACCCTATTCCTGCTAAACTAACCAATGCGGATATGTTAACATTTGAAGGAAATTCCTTGATCGCATCAATAGCGTTACCATCAAAAATAACTTTCTTTTCTTTGATGATATCGATATCGATATCGTTATTGTAAAAATATGGAGCACCTTTTAACGATTTGTTGCTTTTTGTGGTTACGATGGTAACTTCATCTATGTAGTTTTTCACACTACGAATAATATCAGCCCCACCAATCGCCCCTGATGGAAGAAAAACATTGTTATCATTATCGGACATTAACTGAATAATGGTTTTATAAAATGCAGGATCAGAAAAGGCTCCAATACTCATTATCATAATGTCCTTTCCTTGTTTCAATATGGTAGCCATATACGTTTGAGCTGCTTTGACAGACGCGGCCTCAATGACCAGATTGACATTGTGATAGTCATTTGATGCAACTAGTTCATTAAAATCATCAAATATACTAGACGGTTTGGTCTGTAAATCCTTATGTAATGACGCTAGCTTTAGGGGATCTATATCGAATAAGATAGATAATTCACAGTTTGGGATTTTCTTAGCGTCAATACTAAGTGCTATTTCACGCCCGATTGCTCCGCAACCTATTATCGCAACTTTTACATCCAACTTTCATTTATGATAAAAAAAAATCACTTATAATCATTTATCTTCTAGTTTGCGCCTTTTGAAGCCCCTTTAGGTATTTATCTAAACCGACTTGTTCCAATTTTGTATTCTTTAATTTGACCTCTTCTCTCATTTTCTCCTTGAATTGATTCAACTTCTTAAGTAAATACGGTCGAGAAATTGAGAGGATTGAACATGCTAAAAGGCCAGCATTCTTTGCTCCATTAATTGCTACTGTCGCAACAGGCACACCGGGAGGCATTTGGATTATGGAATAGAGCGAATCGATACCATTAAGAGGATTGGTCGAACTGTTGATAGGCACTCCGATCACGGGTATAGGTGTCATTGAGGCAACCATGCCTGGTAGGTGTGCAGATCCCCCTGCACCACTAATTATGACCTTGATACCACGTGATTGAGCAGTTTGAGAATATTCAGCCAATTCAATTGGCGTTCTATGTGCAGAGACTATCTTTACTTCGTATGAGATTTCAAACTCATTCAGTACTCTAGCAGCCTCCTTCATTATTGGCAAATCTGAATCACTACCCATAATTATACCAACTATCGGTGAGACGGTTTTTTTCAAACCCGCTGGTTCACTGAGCTCCGGTTGGCCCTCCGACTTTTTCTTGCTATTATTATTAATTGGATTAGATTTCGCCAAAGAATATACATGATCTTCAAACTAGTAGAATTTGAATTTTTAGATCTATGACGATGGTTCTTGGACTTTGAGAAGATCTTCTACGTTGTATTTAGTTAAGATGGGATCCGAGTTATTTGATACGATAGTTACATGACCGAGTTTTCTACGTGGTTTCGTTTCCAGTTTACCATATATATGAATTTTAACTCCCGGAATACCAAACAATTCATCAATCCCCGTAATTTCATAGGGACCAGTATAATTGTTCGGCCCAAGAATATTAATCATTACAGCATTTGATAGTAATATGGGCTGGAGAAGCGGATAATTGAGGATTGCCCTAATATGTTGCTCAAATTGAGAAATTGAACAGGCTTCAATAGAATAATGGCCGGAATTATGAGGTCTTGGAGCTATTTCGTTTATCAATACATTGTCATCCTCATCAACGAACATTTCTATTCCAAAAATGCCAGATCCCTTTAGAGATTTCATAGTCTTTATTGCCAAATCTATCGCTTTTCCTTCAGTCTCTTTACTGATTCTGGCAGGAATTATAGAAGTTTTCAAAATATGATCCTCATGAATATTTTCTGCTATGGGAAAGTACGAAATAGTGCCCGATGAATTTCTGGCGACCATAATGGAAATTTCTTTTTTAAAATTCACAAACTTTTCTACCATTATTTGACGGCCTGAAAAGTAGGCTAAGGCTTTGCCTATTTCAATTTCTGATCTAATCAAGTAATTTCCGCGACCGTCGTATGAATCTTCACATGCTTTTAATAGTACAGGAAACCCTGAATTAGAACAATAGTCCATCAATTGTTCTTTGCTAGAAACTAGTTCAAAGTCGGGGACTGTAATCATGTTTTCTCTCAAAAATTTTTTTTGACGGTACTTATTTTGAATGATGGAGAGGGTTTTTGGTGAGGGATGTACCACGAATCCTGATTCTTCAAGATTATTAAGGGCAGTGGCATTTGCTAATTCGATTTCAAAAGTGATAATATCGACCTCCTTTGATAAATCATATATTTTTTGTTCGTCAGAGAAGTCACCAATGATTAGTTTATCTGCGAGACTTGAAGCAGGACAATCCTTGTTGGGATCTAATATTATTACCTTCATAAACATGCGTTTTGCCTCAAAAGCCATCATCTTTCCAAGTTGTCCCCCCCCAACAATACCCAATCTGATTGGTTTATTAATTGAAAACTTTTCTTTGAATAATGTCAACTAACTTACCTAGTAAAATTACCTACCAAATTTGATATAGACATAACTACCCCAAATTTCGATTTACTTCACAAATATTTTTATAGCTTGTGGAGGACAGACATTTTCGCACGCCAAACAAAAAATACAATCCTTTTCTCTAATCATAAATGGTTTCCTCTCGGAAGCCGGATGTCCTGGCGTATCAAGCCATTCATAAACATTCACTGGGCATGCATCAATACAGGCACCATCTGAAATACAAATGTCAAAATCAACGCACACATCCGTGCCCCAAATCCCGAGTTGTCCAGGTGCATCGTATGGACCCCATACTTGGATTCCTTGAAACTTTCCTGCAGGTTGTCTCTTTGATTTAAAGCCAGTATCTATTGGTCCTTCTGCTGTCTGGTAGTCTGTTCCAGTGCCTGTAAGTTGAATTGTGGTATTTTCGGAAAGTTTTGTTGCTTTAGATGCTGGCATAGGAGATGGTACAGCAACTGCTTGATTTTCAATTAGATTCTCGCCTGAGGGTTTTCCCGTTCGTTGTTACAGATGGGTTTACTAATGATTTCTTCTCTTCCTTAAGATTCTTTAAAGCGTTTGCTAAAGGAGTGATAGATTCTAATTTTTTTATTGATTCGGCTTGGCTCAATTTCTGGATTTTCTGGTAGTAAGTAATTAGTTTTTGTCCTATCTTGGTATTTCGAATGATATTATCTATAATTATTTTAGCATTATGATCAGCCTTTTGTCTATAATTTCGAATCCAATAAAAGTCACCAAATGTCTCTAGAGGCTTTATCTGATAAATTATGTCCAACACCTCCCCTATCACTATTTCAACTGTTACGTTTAGTTCTGCAGATTGTTCTGAATTTGTGTATATATCAAAACCTTTTTCAATCCATTTAAAAGTGACAAAAATTCTGTCAGCATAAGTATCGAGAACATATCCATGAGGCTTGAGTTCACTCATAATTCCATTAACCTCCGACTGTCCAACTATGTCTACAGGCAATCTATATATTCCGAGTTTAGCACTATGAGTTGGATAAATACCTCGTTTTGCAACTTCAGAAAGCATTACCCAAACTTTATCTGATAGCAAGAGAGACATTGAATATAAATACTTTTAATTGAGGTTATTAAAACTTATGTATACTCAAATAAACTAGTCTACAGTTCGTCCGGACAAGTCATTTCTCTTATTTCATTATATTTTTTTTCCATCTTTTCCCCAATGGTAGTAACGAACTCTAAATCATATTCGGATTTAGGATAAAACCAGCGCTTTACAACCTTGTGGCCAGTCCCTTCCATATCATAAATCATACCTCTTTCAGATATCACTTTACTTTTTTCATCAATTATTGTATCTTTAACTTCTAAACCACGCTTGGTCTTGTCTATCAATATTAGAAATTGAGAATCTTCAAAAATAAAATAGAACTTCCCTTTCTTAATCAATTCAGGTTCAGGTTTCGAAATAGTATTTTCTCCAGACATCAAATATTTAACCCATTTATTTTTCAATTGGATTTCCGATCATATTTCCCCATTCCGTCCAAGAACCATCATAGTTTCTGACTGAAGGATACCCCAATAAATATTTCAGTACAAACCATGTATGCGATGATCGTTCCCCAATCCTGCAGTAGCAAATTATGTGTTTATCAGGCGTAATACCTTGCTTGGCGTATAAACTCTCCAAATCTTCTGCGGATTTAAATGTCCCATCATCGTTAATAGCCTGAAGCCACGGTATATTTTTAGCGCCTGGGATATGTCCACCTCTCTGAGCATGCTCCATTGGATATTCTGGTGGGGATGTTATCTCCCCGCTAAATTCTTTTACAGACCTAACGTCGACTAATCCAACCTCCGCTTTCCTAAATGAACGCTTTACATCATCTAAATAAGCCCGTACGCCTTCATCAGGAGGAGCTGCTACATAATTGGAAGGATTTGGAGTGGGTTCATCCTTAGTATAAGGTCGATTTTCATTTTCCCATTTTTTTCTTCCCCCATTCATTATTCTAATTTTTTTATGACCAAAATACTTAAACACCCAGAATGCAAATGCAGCGAACCAGTTGTTAAAATCTCCGTATAGGATTAATTCATCATCCGGCCTTACTCCTAGACGTGACATTAAATCCTCGAATTGGAGCTTATTAATAATATCTCGAGTTGATGAATCATTAATATCCCTTTTCCACCACACCATGTAAGAATTTGGCAAGTGGCCCTCTTTGTAGGCATTTTCCACGTCGTAATCAACTTCTAAAATTTTTATCTTATCATTATTCAGATTATTGTTAACCCAATCGGTCTCGCAAAGGACATCTTGATTGGCATATTGTTTGGTCATGAATAAATTAGGAAGGTAAACTATATAATATATTTGTCTTTCAAAAAGGGGGTTATGAAGACAATATTAAAAACAATAAAATAGTACGAGAAAATATGTTTGAGTGAAACAGCCTAAATGGGCCGGTAGTTTAGTCTGGTAGAATACCTGCCTTGCATGCAATCAGCAGAGGATACGTAGGTGGTCGTGGGTTCAAATCCCACCCGGTCCACGTCTATATAGGTCTTTAAATTGGATTCCATTTTTTATATGTTATATATTATGACCATTGAACCAACAAAAGCAAACATCGATCCTTTTTCTACATCAAATTCTATTTTAAGTAACTGATTTTAACGACATTGACATAATTAATCAATATTTAGACATGAATACAGACCTCCGGCCCGGGTCAAACTTGAATATCTATAATATTAACAATGCTGTTCAGTAACGCTTAATGACTGATTCTTTGTACTTTTGTTTGACGCCATTTCCTCTAAACGATCTTAATCTTAATTTGTAATTGCAGCAAGGGCAGGTACTTTTATCCCATGAAATAAAGATCTCGCATATAGTACATCTTTTCTGTTTATCGTGTTCATATCTTAAGGATTCATTAGAGCTTCTTTTTGCTTTGTATCTTACACATATGCCATTACAACTCATTTACGAATGCATTTTCAAGTGATATTGTTTGCTAAAAGGATTATCGAATATTTATCTAAAATATTTTAATATAATAATTGTAGCTACAAAAATACTATTAAATTTATAAATGAAGAGGGATGTAATAAGGAAAATTTTAAAAAGGATTGAAATTTATCCAAGAGTTGGTATTTTTTTAGATATTATAGTATGTGAATTTGCACAGTGATTCTTCCGCCCATCACAATTTCATGATGGCGCCCATTTATAATTTGTTTTAACCGATTTCAGCCTGTTATAAAAGGAAATTTGATTTACCTCTTTTAGAAGATATTAACTATCCTTCGTCCTGATTCCCTACACTACAAAGAATGAAGTTCCATGTCATTTTGCCACATATCCAATTCGATTCGTGCCTTATACTTTTAACCTGTCACGTAGACACACGGCCAGTATTTGGTTGATATTAGTCGTAACAAGCGTCATGGATGAAAGCCAGACTGGGTGGGCATTATCGTCTTTCCGAGAATGAACAATACGCAAATATAGATTTTAAATAAAAATATCAAAGGCAAATAAAAAAATTAAAAATAGAAAGATGGATTGGCTATTTTCCACCCTTTTGGTTTTTGACTACACTGCTTGTATCTACTGTTGGCTTTAAGCTCTTAATTTTGTCTTCACCTGGCTGGAAATCTGTCATTGTGTTTTTTCCTTTTCCACCATCTACTCTATCCGCTCCATCTCCACCTGTGTTGGTGTCGTAGCCTGTGCCGCTGTTTATTGTGTCATCCCCTGCCCCACCCTCATTATAATCATTCCCGTCGCCGCTTGTTATTATGTCCGTTCCATTTCCACCGGTGTTGGTGTCGTCGCCTGTGCCCCTGTCTATTGTGCGTCAGAATCCTCATTTGCAATTTATCGATTATAAGATTCGTTAGATCATTATCCCTGCTGTTAAATACAATCCTGATTAATAACATTCTATGAAAAGATTTTAGTTTGGAGTAATTCAAATAATAATAATGTCGATTTCAATTTTTGTAAAGACTATTACACTCTATAGTATCGTTATAGTTTCATTTCTAAGTATCTTTCAAACTTCAAGTACCATTATCCATGTTTTAGCCAGTAGCATAGAAGATCCCGATCGAATTTCAACAGACGGGTTTGACATATCTTATCGGATGAACGACCAAAAGGTAGGTGGATCTGAAAAACCATTTTGAAACGGGATTGGAAGATAGAAATAAAGATAACTGGGTGTTTGTCAACCATGATATTTATGGGTCAAGGAACAGTAATCAAACTCAGATCGACAAATCTAATGTGGGAGATTTAAAAGTTCAGTGGCGATTGAATAACACCTTTGAAATTCAGGACCCACCCATAATAGTAAACGGTAGTGGTTATTTTCAGGACTATATAGGAAACATCATTTCTTTTGATACTCTAACTGGCAACATTAAATGGAGGCTTGATTTAGACGGAGGCCCAACTATGGGTCTGTATTTTTCAGATGGAATAATTTATGCTACCGTGGGAACTAAAGCTAAAATTATTTCAGTGGACTCTAAGAATGGAGAGATATTGTGGGAGTCTCCAAAATTAGGAGATACCGGTTTAGGATATGCAATAAATTCACCCCCCTTGATTTGGAAAGATTATGTAATCGCAGGTTCTGGCGGTAGTGGATTACCCCCTGGAAAGGGATTTGTAAAGGGCAACATAACGGCGCTAAACAAAACAGATGGGAGCATTCTATGGAATATTGACACAACGACTGGAGCATGGGTTGAGAACGGTAAAAATCCACCTAACGGCGGAGCAACAGCTTGGTCTGGCGGCTCAATCGACGCTGATACAGGAATTGCATATATCCCCTTGGGCAGTGCATCTCCTAATTTCAACGCATCAACAAGGCAATCACCTAATCTTTATTCTAATCACATGGTAGCAGTAGATATTAGAGAGGGCAAAATTATCTGGGCAACTCCATTTATTGCTCATGGGACAGTCTTGAATGTAAAAGTTCCAGACACTCATGATTGGGATACTTCTTGGGGAAGTAGTGTAAGTAATGTAAAATTTGAAAATGGGTCAACAAAAAAAATAGTGATAGGGCATGACAAAATGGGCAATGTAATTGCAATGGATGCATTAAATGGGAAAGAAATATGGTGGACAAGTTTGGGTAGACAAGTTAACACTGACAGCCTACCATCACCATCTGGGAGCGGAATGATTTGGTCATACGGAATATATAACTACCACGCAGTGGACGAGGACACCTTATACATAACCGCAACTAATAGAGGACTAAATTTTTTTACTGACGGATTAAGCGGACATAAAGAGGATCCCGAGAATTCGATCGAGCAGGGATTGGTAAATGGTAGTATATATGCATTAGACAAAAAATCAGGTAATGTAAAATGGAAGATTGACACAGATTATCCTCCTAGAGTTTCTCCCATGGTTTCAAATGGGGTTGTTTACACGGGTTACATCAAGTTTGGTGAAAACTATAGGACCGGAATCATCTTGGCACTAGACAGTAACACTGGGGAAAAACTTTGGGAATATGATGTTCGGGGTTCAATCTCTCCTGTAGGAGCATCTATTGGGGATGGAATGCTTTTTGTACCTACTGACAAAGTCAATTTGTATCCAAACGAAGATGATGATAATGAGATAGGTGGATCGATAATCGCATTCATGCCAATAGAAAATTAATTGGATTCAACCCTTATTTTTTTCATCTGTTGAGCATTCTAAACAACATAATGAAATAGAATTTGACTTATTGTTCTTATATTTTATGGTACAGTTCTTACATTGATCATATGGGCAATAATCACATTTTCTAAGTTCATTGTCGCAAATCATTTTTGTACACAACCTGCAAAAACTAAAGTGTTTATTGCAAATTGCATTATTACAGTAATAACATCTTTTTATTTCCTGACCCCTGGTCACATCGATGTTCTTTTCACATACTATACAGACCTTCTTAGCTGGAGGCATTTTTGATCGGATTCCTTCCTTGCATTGTATTAATTATAGTAAATAGACAGTTAATTTAATTTATTTATGTAAGGGATTGTTGGAGCCAAATTATACTAAAAGACCATTTGAACTAGAATTGCTTATATAGCCACATACAATCTTGATTTAGATATTGGAATAAATAAAAATCCAAAAAACAGATTATAGAGGTATTGTAATCTTATTTGCTTTCTCACCGTGTATTCAAATTCAATCTTGTAATAGCGATAGGTATTTCATGCTATATTTAAAAGTGATAAACTCTATGCAATCATCCTTGCACGATAAGCACCTATTAGAACAAGGCTAAATATAGATTCAGAATCGTATAGATTAAACGTGAACTATAATCTAATTGACATTTCAATTTTATCTTTATGGTAGAAATATATTTCTAATAAAAATTTTGTTTTAATTGTACAGCTTGATCTTAAGAATTTTAAATAAATTCAAAAACCCATTAAACATTGATAATGAAGAATATTATGATAATTTCTGTGATTTCTATGATTACGTTATTTTCGATTATAAATACCAATTATGCTTTTGCAGATAATAAAGATACACAAGTTAAAACTGGGGAGAGCTCAGATGAACAAAACAGAGATCTTGTTCAAGATAATTACCAAAATAATCAATGTAGGGATGATGCAAAGTGCGATAATCAATCACTCGAACAGTTGAATAATCAAGTGAATCAATGTAGAGATGGTGCAAACTGCGTAAATGAATCAGTTTCAAACATATTCGTATGCGAGGAAAAATCGTTGTGCTTGATCCAGTATGAAGGGCCATTTGAATTGCTAAATCCTTATTAAGTTAAGTTCGAATTATATTTTGGTTTTAGGAACATAGGCTATGATGTTTTTAGTTCTCATATTGGAAATTTATACCCCTTTTTTAAGGTGTCGCCTTTAATTGTTAGATGATGTTTGAATACAGCACCCTTAACCCTAGTTAGAATTTCATCCTCTTCCAATCCCCAGTAAAATCTCAATAGGTCCTTTTTATGGGTTCAATCTTTATGACAACCAATTCAAACGTGTTCACGAGCTATTTACAACAAAATAAGTACTATTTTTGTGTCAAAATATACATATTTCATTGCAAATACTAGTTGATGGTCGGAACTTACTAACCTTATTTTCAAGTATGGTTCATAGGATTAGAGTTCAATATTATCGGTGTTAGTGACAATTCTTAGATAATTTAATTTGAACATAATTACAACTAAAAAACTATTAAATATTCGCAATTCATCCAAAGGTTTAAAAAATTATGGAAATCCAATAATACTATGATGGTACAACAATTGATTTGTGACCAATGCAAGATTGTATTACTAGAGAAGGATTCAAAACATTTGAATGATGAAAGATTTCCCATAACCGAGGAAGAAGCTAAAATGATTGACAGGGATCACAGAGGTCATGAATGCCACATTGAATTGGTTGAAAAGTTTGCATAGAATCACCCAAATGTAAACAATAACTTTAATTAGAAATAAATTGAAAAGAAATTGGCAATGAAGAAAAATTTTAATGATATGGATGATTAAAAAATGTTATCCCTCGGAGCCAAATAAAAATAGTAGTGGAATATGAATAGTCATTATCCAAAGATCAGTAAAATAACTGTTATAATGTACCTATGATCCAAAGAACTCTGCTTTATGCTCCTCACTGCAAAAATAATCGATTTTTTTTACCCCCAGATTAGAGTCACCATCCACATGAGGCCAAGCCAAATTGAGTTTTATTTCTCGACCGCATAAAGCACAATGTATTATCCTTTCGTCAATATCCTCATTACTTTTAAAATTATTCACTGACGAATCCATTTGAACTAGACGTCATATAAGCTAGAATACTAAAGAAAGAATTTATGTAAGATAACTAAAGAAGATAAGTATATTGTCTTTCTTTGGAAATGCATCAGGAAGTAATAGTAAGAAAAGAGACAAGTACAAAGAATTAACCCTTGCTATAAAACAAATTGTACTTGAAAGATCAAAAAATAGGTGTCAGGAATGTTCAAAGAAATTATCTGGAACAAATCAACCACATTTTATTTATATAAATGGGTCAAAAAAGGATAACAGACCAGAAAACTTGCGGGCTGTTTGTCCTGAATGTTATGAGGGTAACAGTCCAAATAATAACGGAAATATGTTCTCATCAATCAAAAAAATATTTTCAAAATCATAATTTCATTCTTACAACTTTTTTAAGAGATTTTATCATCCCATGGTATGTAATACGACTAACTCAATGCAAATGAGCCTTTCATGAAAGGATGAAGAGTACAAAAGTAATCATACTTTGATTCGGTAAGACTGGTTGTATCGAGAACGTATTTCTTATCCGTCATTATCAATGATGAATCAAAGGATTTGCCATCATCAGCGAAACTAGTCACCGTATGCGGAACATTGTCTAAATTAGTCCATTCTATAGCTTCACCCTTTTTGGCTTCGATTATTGCTGGTTCATAAGAGGGATTTCCCTGACCCGAGGCACCGGCAGGGATGGTAGCAGGAACAATAGTAGTATTAACAACTTTGGGGATTGTTGAATTTTGAGAGTCACCACCCGTTTTTTCATCTTCTGAAGTCGCAGTCGCAGGTGAAGCCATCCATGCAGTAGATACTATCAAACCAGAGCCGATAATCATAACCACTACACATGCTATGGATATTTTAATTAAATGAGCATTATTCCTGTATGAAGCGATTATTATTATTATTGAGGGAATACTTATAGTAACAATAATGGCGATATAAGAAAATATTGAGGGAACCTTGGTGCTTATTTGCACAGCCCCGATGATTCCAACAGTTATAAATAGAATCAATATTATACCCACCGCAGTTTTGGATTTTTTTGAAGTAGGAAAACCATCTTTAAAGAGCCCAGCAGACAAGAATATTAATCCAAAGAACATTACATAAGATTGAAACGGCGTGCATCCCATCCATAAATGTTTTAGCAATTCCAGAAAGAGCTACGGCTACTCCAGTAGCACCAACAGCTGTTAAACCAACACCCGGCATGAGCAAGTCCCAGTCTGTCATGAATATATTAAAAGGTGAGTATGGTATAATTAATACTTTCTTTATTTTAATTCGTAAAAACAGGTTTCCATTTTAAGGGCAAGGATCTGACGGCGAATGAATCAACTAACAATAGAGCTCAAAGTTAGTCAACTGTCAAAATTAGATAAGACTGCAACTATGAGTAATCCACAAGAGTCGTGCGCGCTATTATTGGGCAGGAAGAAAGATAACGTCTATGAGATCGAGAGAGGTAATTCCCATGAATAATAGAGATTCATCGGAGGTCAGATTTACTATGGATGAAAATGAATTATTGAAAATTTATAAATACGCAGAATTATTGAACACTTCAGTCGTTGGCATATTTCATTCACATCCCTCCAAGCCCTTTCCATCAGAAACCGACAAGACTTTCATGGAGATTAATCCAATACCATGGTTAATCAAATCCACAATAACTGATGAGATAAGATGTTTTATTTTCAGTGATTCATCGAAAGGAAAAATTGAGGGTATCGAAGAAATCAAGATGGTTATTGTCAAGGACTAATTCTGGAAGTATCTCTAGGGTACAATACTGCCTCTCTAATATTATTAAGACCTAATAATACCATCATTAATCTGTCAAATCCCAGCCCACAGCCTGAGTGTGGTGGCATCCCCCACTCAAAGACTCTCAAATGATCTTTAAAGTTTTCGGGAGATAATCCCTGTTCTGCCAGTCGACTTTTCAGTTTTGACACATCGTGTTGCCTGGTCCCTCCAGATACCAGTTCAAGATGGCCAAACTGCAAATCAAATGATTTTGACAGGGTAGGACTGGATTCCTTCTCGTGTATGTAAAAAGGCTTGAGATTAAGTGGCCAATCAACGATGAAATAAAACTTGTCAAATTTTTCTCCTAATTTTCTTAAAGAGGAATCGGATAGATCATCTCCAAAGGTAACTTTTTCTCCGAGACTAGTTAATTCTTCCAAGCACTTATCGTAACTTATCTTTGGAAATGGATTTGAAATCAAATGGTCTAATGTGTTTTCTTTTATGAACGGATTCTCACTGTCGATATAATCGGAATCTCTCAAATGCATGAGTATTTTCTTGATCAATTCTTCCACTAAATTCATTACGTCATAATAATCAAGGTAAGCTGCTTCTAAATCAACACTCAAAAATTCATTAAGATGTCGAAGAGTATGAGAATTTTCGGCTCTAAAAAATGGTGCAATTTCAAACACACGATCCAAAGCCAAGACCAGTTGTTCTTTATATAACTGAGGGCTTTGAGCTAAAAACCCTTTTCGTTTGAAATAATCAAATGAAAAAAGGTTTGATCCTCCTTCACTTGCACTTCCTATGATTTTCGGGGTATTCACTTCTATGAACTTGTTTTCAGAGAAAAAATCTCGAATTATCCTCAAAATATTGGAACGAATGAGAAAGATATTAGAAATTTTGGGGTTTCGCAGATCCAAGAGCTCTACTGTCCAGCCTGGTATCCAAATTAGATTCAACCCTGCCTGTTGGATCAATAGGGAGAGATAGGGTAGCGGGTGAGAAAACAAAAATTTCCTTGACTTTGATTTCGAAAGGAAAATTCTTAGATTTAGTACCTTGCACTATTCCTGTTATCAAAATATTACTCTGTCTAGGAATTGATTTAGCTTTTTGCAAATTCTCTCCGACCAAAACAGTTTGAACCAAACCGGTTACATCTCTAAGTAAGATGAATCCAAGTTTACCTATGTCCCTGAAATCCTCAATCCACCCTGCGACTTTAACTTCTGAACCTGTCTGTAACCCTTGCAATTCAGAAGTGAAGTGAGTTCTCGTATTCCTGTTTGATTCATTCTGAGCTGAGTGAGCCATATCTAATGAAATCAATCAACTCCTTTTAATAAACTACATGTTCAGCATTGAAATCCAAATAAAGTTTTCAATCTAACTCAGTTATGAGATCGATTTGCCTAACTGCCATAGATATCATTTTTATAGTTTCTAACCTTTTTTCATCAATTCCCTCAGAATTCTTTGCCAGTACAACCCTTGTTAACTTACTCCCGTCGGGTAACCAGACAAAATTTACACTTTCTAACTTGATTGGATGAAATAGATTGTCTAAAAATCTTCGATCATTAGAATCAGATTCAATTATCCAAATGTCTTTCTGGAATGCTTTATTTATGATATCACTTAGTTCATTGTTTGAACGGATTAACCTGATATCAGAACTCTTGAGCATTAATATATGTTCATTTTTAATTTCTTTTGCCGATACTAATGTCATTTTATTTATGGTAGAATTTTTTTGAGCTAGTCTTGTAAGAACTATAGAGCTCTCAACGTCTGATTGTGTGATCTGGCCCGACTCGAGTTTGCTTTCACACAAGTTACACAAAATACCTGTTTTAGCATCAAAAGTACAAATAGGGGTTTTCATTACCACTTTAAACCTAATAAAAGAAATCACTTAAATATCTTTGATTTTTTTAGACGATCCATTCGTATCATAAATACTTTGAATCATTAATTTTTATTTTTTATTACGTAGATAGAAAATCTATGTAAAATATATATTTAAACTTGAGCCATGCTTTATGATGGATCAAATGTCTTAAAGGTAGAAGACGATATAAAGATTCATTGGCATTTTGGCAAATATTTGAGATTATTGGGCAATTTCAAGTTAGTGGTGGTAGTAAGATAAGGTTCATTGGTAGATGGATGTCTAAGTGCAAATACCCTTACCCTAATCCCATTTGCTATTGTAAAATAAGTGTTCTCTCTTGACCATATTTTTTCAGCGATAGTTTTAACATCAAAAATATCTCCATTAATTCCCACTTGAAATATAATCCCATGTGTATTTTTTTTTACACAGGTTATAAGTAATTCAGTCATGAATTCAGAAATCAAAATAAAATGACCCGATCACAAATAAAATTGTTTAACACACTAAAATTGATGACCGGTCTTATGCAAAAAAATTTTATAAAGCAAAAGGGAAAGTGAACTTATGATGAATAAACAAAAGCCTAATTCTGCATAATCAGAAGAGAAGTAATTTGAAATGAATGAGGGAAACAGATTTTATACAAACAAACCTGGTAAAAGAGGAAACTGTTCGATTGAAGTCAATGATCTTTCTATCGAATATGAAACAAAATCAGGAATTTTAAGGGCCGTTGATAAAATTTCGTTCAAGATGAATGATGACCAAGGTATCGGTATAATAGGGGAATCCGGATCAGGAAAGAGTTCACTTGGCTATGGACTCATGAGATCATTGGCAGAAAATGGGTCCGTTGTATCCGGAAGTTTCATTTTTGAGGACCAAGATATTTTGAATATCTCAGAAAGGGAATTCAATGAGAAATACAGGTGGAAGAAAATATCAATGGTGTTTCAGGGTTCAATGAATAGTCTTGATCCAGTGTTTACTATACAAGATCAGATGAAAGAAATTTTGACATCACACAGGAAAAATATATCTAATAAAGATTGTAATTCGATTTTAAGGTCTGCTCTTACTGATGTAGGACTAAATCCCGACCTCGTTTGTAAGAAATACCCACATGAATTGAGTGGTGGAATGAAGCAACGAATAGTAATAGCCAATGCATTATTGCTTGGGCCAAGAATTCTAATCGCAGACGAACCAACTACAGCATTAGATGTAGTGATTCAGTCTCAAGTTTTACAATTACTACGAAAATTAATAGAGGAAAAAAATATGAAAATAATAGTGATTACTCATGACATGTCACTGATTCCAAATCTAGTAGATAGAGTAATCATAATGTACGCAGGTCAAGCTGTTGAAATATCGGATATAAGAACAGTGTTTGATAAACCTTTGCACCCATATACCCAAGCCCTCATTCAATCAATACCTCACATAAGATCCTCAGAGAAATCCATCAAATTCATTAGAGGAGACCCCCCTAATTTGACAGAAATAGGAGAAGGTTGTCGGTTTCTAGATAGATGTCCTCGTGCATTTGGAGATTGCAAAAACGATCCCCCTGACATACAAGTTGGTAATAATATGGTAAAGTGTTGGCTTTATAAAAATGACAGTTGATTTATACCATTTAGACGATTTGACTCTAATTGTCCAATGGGTATTTTTATAGATATTAAGTTTATATCTTAAAATACAGAATAATAAACATTAATGCAAGCACTTCTAGACGTTCGTAAGATTAGACAGGATTTTCCAATTTTAAATAGACGACTAAACGATGGAAAAAAATTGGTATATCTTGATAATGCTGCAACCACTCAAAAACCAAATGAAGTAATAGATGCAATTTGTAAATATTATTCAGAGTATAATTCGAATATTCATAGGGCAGTTTATCAAATTGCTGAAGAAGCTACAGCGGAATATGAAGGAACAAGGGAGAACGTTAGAAAATTCATAAATGCAAAATACGAAGAAGAAATTATTTTTACTCGAAACACTACCGAGTCAATCAATTTAGTGGCTTATTCATGGGGAAATGCCAACATTAAGAAGGGAAATACGATACTATTGACCGAATATGAGCACCATAGTAATATCGTTCCTTGGCAGATTCTTTGTAAAAGTAAAGGAGCAAGAATCAAATACTTGGAGGTAAATGAGGATGGATACTTAGACCTAGAGGCCTACGAGGAACTTTTGTCGAGGAAAGGTGATGGAAAAATCAAGTTGGTTTCCCTTAGTGAAATGTCAAACGTATTAGGGACTATATTTCCTGCTAGGGAAATTATCAAAATTGCACATGAAAAAAACATCCCTGTCGTTTTGGATGGTGCTCAGTCAGTTCCACATATGAAAACAGATGTTCAACAAACAGGTTGTGATTTTCTAGCATTTTCAGCCCACAAAATGCTCGGCCCTACAGGAGTAGGAGTCTTGTACGTCAAAAAAGCAATATTAGAGCAAATGAAGCCATTTATTTCTGGTGGCGATATGATCAAAGAGGTACATAAAGAAAACACGGTATTTAATGATCTCCCCTACAAATTTGAAGGTGGAACCCCAAATATTGCTGATGTAATTGGCTTTAGCTCTGCAATAAAGTATCTCAATAAGATAGGGATGGATAATGTTCGGGATCATGAATTAGAAATGACCACCTATCTTTTAAACCGCATCCAAGAAATAAAAAATATAAAAGTATACGGTCCCAAAATTGCTAAAGATAGAGGGGGCCTGGTCTCTTTTAATATCGAAGGAATTCACCCCCATGATTGCGCCACAATATTAAATGATTTCGGGGTAGCAATTAGGTCTGGACATCATTGTGCCCAAGTGTTGATGGAAAAGCTTGATATCGTAGCTTCTTCCAGAGCTAGCCTATATATTTATAATACTAAGGAGGAAATTGATATATTAATAGATGCTTTAAATCATGCTAGGAGGATATTCAAAATATGAGTGAAGATATTTACAGGGAAATGATACTTGACCACTATAGAAATCCGCGAAATAAAGGAAAGATCGAGGAACCGGATATAAGAATAAATGATAGCAATCCACTCTGTGGAGATGAAATTTCAATTGATCTGAAAGTTGAAGGTGATATAATTAAAGACATCAAGTTTGATGGGAGAGGATGTGCTATTAGCCAGGCTAGTGCCTCGATGTTGACTGAAATGGTTTCGAATAAGCCACTAACAACAATTAAAGATATCACAAAAGACGATGTGCTCGAAAATATTGGTCTGACAAATTTGGGCCCAGCTAGAATAAAGTGTGCTTTACTTTCCTTAAAAGTGTTAAAACTGGGAATGGTAAAATATTATGTCGATAAGGATCCAACATCTGCTGCTCAAATGAAGGATGAATCCAAAGTCTTTTAACAAATAGCAAATGATCGTGGATTTGATTCTCCGAAAACAGTAACGAACCAATTTCTACTAATGTATGGTGAATAATAACATCCAAATAAAACCGACAAATCCTTATTGGAATATCAAAGGATCTTTTATTTTTGTATTTTTTTTTATTTTTGTTATTGCAAGCGTTCTTGCAGTAACAGGAGTATTAGGTAATTTAGATGAAATCATAACAAAATTTATCAATCAAATAAGGAGCCAAACATTGGACGAACTATTCATTATTATCACTACCACATCAGATACTATTAATTTAATAATTGTTGGTTTTATTCTTACAATAATTAAGAGAACTAGAAGAATAGGGATGATTTTATTGATTACTTTAGTTTCTGTTACCATTTTAGTAACCTATTGTAAACCCTTGTTTGCAATCGAGCATCCAAGTATCGATTTTAAACCACTAGTAATACTACCAGATAAATTCACGCTTGAACGGGATAGTTTTATGCCCTTTGCCCAAGATTTTTCATACCCCTCAAATCACATAGCCTCAGCAGCTGCTTTCAGTTTTATTGTGGCTGGATTGTCCTATAAATATTCGCCCAGATTCGCTATAGCATTTTTAATATTTTTCCCGACGTTAATAGGCTTCACCAAACTGTATCTTTTTCAACATCACTTTATGGATTTGATTGGTGGGTATTTTTTTGGTTTGGTAATAGTTGCAGTATTAGTGAAGGTCCTAAAAGCTAATGAGCAACAGAGAATTAATATTGTAGATTCAAACCAGGGAGGATAATACTAGTAGTACGAACAGAACTTTCTGTCATGTGAATTCCATTTCAAATTCTAAAAAACATAAAACGATAGTATAGTTTTAGTTGAACCTATTTGTTAACGCCGGATCTAGTAATAGCCAGCCAAAGTGTGAATCATCGTGAACATATCGGTAGTCCTTGATATTTGGCCTTAATTTTAAAGAGCGGATTCCAGATAACAACTCGTTTTGAAGTTGCAATCCCAATTTCCTTGAAATATCATTATTTTTTGGAGAGTCAATTGTCCTTGGTAACAAGATCCTATAACTAAAAGTATGAGTAAAATAACATCGGGTATAATGATTTAACAGCCTCTTTGATACAATTGGAACATATTCAAAACTATCTAGATTCTCGGTAAAATCTGTGGAAAAGCGTTTTAGAAATTCAATATTTACCAAGCAGATAGTAGAATATTAAGAATACTATTTATATACATTCTGACAAAATTAAAGATGTAGAATTGATGTTACTTTATAAAAGTAAATTAAAAAATTACAAGATTTTCTGCTTTGATGTTCCTTTCCGATCCTAAACCTGACTATAAGTCAGCTCAAGTTGGTAGTAAGTGATTTGATATGATATGATTTGAGTTAGGTTATTATCTTTCAGTTTTAGAATGAGCAGATTGCATCCTTTTTTCCTTTGGTCTTTTTAGTTATTTTGGATTCACAGGTACCCTGGATGCCTAATGTTAAATAGCATACGATTCCTTTCGATAGGAAACATCTCAAAAGATCTGAGCACAACTATCCTTAAACGAATCATTTGGTTTTCCCATATTTCATTTTAACTGGGACTAATTAATCTCTTAAAAGATACTAATACGAGCACATGCAATTGTTATTTTAATCAAGTAGTATTTAGCAAATCCAATAGAGGCAATCCGACTTGAGATAGGCAAGTTATAATATTGTTCTGCCTGTGAATAAAAGGCTTGCATGTGGCGAAAGGTAGTCAAGATTTAGATATCAAATCATTTTAGTATCATGGCTACTTTTACCCTGTTTTTGTGATTTGTAATTTGCAGAATAGAAAAGAATCAAAATAGGCGAAATAATGAACCGTTAGTTTATCTTATCTATTAGAATAGGTTCGAATTATCTAAAAGATGAGGCTTCTGTTTTTCTGTTATTTTCATATAAAAGTTACGTTGATAGGGTCAAACGAAGAGTACAACCTTGAAGAGATTGATAAAAAATATCCTAGCATAAAAATTAAACATAGTACAAGAACCCGCCTTTAATTTGCTCTATTTGTTCTGAGAATAGAGCATTGGTATGCATAAAAGCTATAAAATATTCAATCAATTTCTGATATTGTCCGATTAAATCCATCCATCTCTAAAATATCAATTTTTGGTAGTGGCTTTTTGATTAAATTTAAATATATCAAAATTTTTCCCTCTACTATAATGACAAATAATGCTAACGAGTTTGGATCGACTAATAATCCCTATCAAATGGCGTTGAAACAGCTTCAAGAAACTGCAAAAATTATCAATTTAGATGAAGGTATCCACAAAATACTTGCGAAGCCAAAGAGAGTTCTAACAGTATCCCTACCTGTTAAAATGGATGACGGGAGAATAGAGGTCTTTACAGGGTTCCGTTCTCAGCACAATGATGCAAGGGGGCCATTTAAAGGTGGAATTAGATATCATCCTCAAGTAACCATTGAAGAAGTAATGGCACTTTCTATGTGGATGACTTGGAAATGTGCCGTGGTAGGGATACCCCTAGGTGGGGGTAAGGGAGGCATAATTTGCAATCCCAAGAATATGTCAAACTCAGAGTTAGAAAGGATGACAAGAAGATATGCGTATGCTATTTCCGATATTATTGGACCCTATACTGACATCCCGGCCCCAGACGTATACACTGGCGGTCAAGAAATGGCATGGATAATGGATACTTATTCTGCCCTCAAGGGCAATCGCGGAGAACCGGGTCTAATTACTGGGAAACCCCTACCGATAGGCGGGTCATTGGGTAGAACAGAAGCTACTGGAAGAGGACTGTCTTTTACGGTAAGAGAGGCTGCCAAAAAACAAAATATCAATATGAATGAGGCAGTAGTAGTCGTGCAAGGATTTGGTAACGCAGGACAATATGCAGCTCAATTAGTTGAAGAACAGGGTGCAAAAATTATTGCTGTTTCAGATACACAAGGAGCAATAATTAACAAGAATGGATTTAAAGTAAATGAATTAATCAAATTTAAACTAGAAAATAAATCAATCCGTGGCTTCCCTGGCGCAACTGAAATAAATAATGATGAATTATTAACTACAGAATGTACGATTTTGATCCCAGCTGCTTTGGAGAATCAGATTACCAAGGATAACGCCTCTAGAATTAAGACCAAAATTGTTGCTGAAGCGGCAAATGGTCCCACTACTCCAGAAGCCGACCAAATTTTTTATGAAAACAATATTTTGGTTATCCCAGATGTATTGGCTAATAGTGGAGGAGTAACAGTATCGTATTTTGAATGGCTCCAAAATCTAAGGAGAGAATATTGGTCTGAAGCTGAAGTAAACGAAAGATTAGATGTAATAATGACAAAGGCGTTCGCCGAGGTATATGATGCACATCAAAAATATAATACAAACATGCGTACAGCAAGTATCGCCTTGGCAGTCAATAGGGTCGCTGAAGCCATAAAGCTAAGAGGAATATGGCCCTAACCAATGGCCATTTGACCTGATTGTATAAATCTTACAAAAACAGATCAGAAAAAGCAGGGAAATCATCATTCTGATTTATTTTCGCCACACCATAAATCATAAATTTAAAGTTTAGCCCCGATATATATCATAATATACCATGAAGAAGAAAACGAAATAAAATTGGATTTTAAAAGAAATAAAAAATTACTCAGTAGAAAATGAATGACCACATGAGCAGCTCTTTGTAACGTTTGGATTAGTTATCTTAAATCCTGATCCCATCAAACTTTCAATGTAATCGACTACTGCTCCTTTCAAATATTTTTGACTGTAATTATCTACTAAAATTTTAACTTTGTTTTGTTCCAATATTACATCATCTTCGTCTGGATTTTCTTCAAACCCCATTCCATATGATAATCCAGAACATCCACCGCCAGTGACATATACTCTCAAATAGAGATTATCTTTTCCTTCTTGTTTCATAAATTCTGTAACCTTTTCTGCAGCCTTTGCTGTAACATCAATAATTTTAGGTTGTTGTACACTTGCCATGATATAATACAATATGCAATACAAATTTAATAATGTTTTCCTATAAATAAACCAAAAAAAAGAGATGATTTTGTAAAAAAAGGTCTATTTATGTGGCTTGGATAGTGCAGACCATTTGGCTAACGAACTAGCTGCTATACTCCATGTATTTACCGATTGATATACCGGCACATTATTCTCCTCTAACTTGTTAGCCATTTTTTGAGTAAATGGACCACCCAATGCGCCAACAAGGATGGGTTTTTTCCCTTGCCTATTGAATTCGGCCAAAATATCAACTATTTTCTCCTCAAGCGGGTCATCTTGAAAGACGAACCAAGGCATTACAATATCGACATTTGGATCATCCATAAATGTCTGGATCGCAAATTTATAATCGTCTGCATTTGCTGATCCTGTGACATCACACGGATTACCGAGTACATAAGTTGCCGGATAGTGAGACTTGAATGATTTCATGCTCTCCTCACTGAGGTTTGCTACCTGTAATCCCAGTCTCTCAAATTGATCAATGGCCGCAATTATCGGCCCGGCACCATTCGTAACCATTGCAACTCGGTTTCCCTCTGGCACCGGCTGCCATGATAGGGCTTTAAGAGATGCAGTCAGTTCATCGTAGCTGTCAACTGAAATTATTCCATTTTGAGAAAATGCACCTTTCACAACGCTATATGTCCCCCCTAAAGAGCCAGTGTGAGAAGCAGCTTGTTTAGCACCTCTTGAAGTTCGCCCATTTTTGAATACTACAATTGGTTTTTTTCGTTCAGTAATTACTTTTTTGGCAGTGTTAACAAACTTTCGACCATCTCCCAAGCCCTCAACATATAATCCTATAACCTTGGTTTGCGGGTCCTCAGCCAAATACCAGATCATATCTGCTTCATCTACATCAGATCGGTTTCCATATGAAACCATTTTGCTCATCCCAAAGGCAAATGAATGTTCCATAAATGCGATGCCTATAGTTCCACTTTGAGACAAGAAGGACACATTACCATTTTTAGGTCTAAGCATACGGTCATGTCCTTGGAAGGCACAATCCAACCTATTCTCTCCGTTGAACATTCCAATGCAGTTTGGTCCAATAATCCTAATATTTAGCTGAGATGACAATTCCTTAACTTGCTGTTCAATAATTGCTCTTTCTCCCCCTAACTCTTTCCCGCCTCCAGAAATGATTACAACATTGTGAATGGATTTATCGCCACAAATCTTTAACAAATCGGGAACAAATTTCAAATCTACAGTAACAATCACCACGTCAATGGGGTCTTTAATATCGCCTAGACTTTTGTAGGCTGGTATACCCATTATTTCGGGATAGCCTTTTGCATTTACAGGATACACCTTTCCTTTATAGTCATGCTTTACTAAAGTTTCTAACACAGAGTTTCCTATCTTTCCAATTTCAGGGGAGGCACCTATTAATGCGATAGATTTGGCATTAAAAAACAAATCCATGTTAGTGGAGTTGGGTTCAACTTTAGAAACAACATCATATTTGGGTTGTTCTGATAAAATGATTTTTGCATCAGCAACATAATAACTGTCCGGATATACAATTACAGGATTGAAATCTATGCTTTCATAATAAGGTGAAATATCATACCCCAATTTTCCTATATTTAGTAAGGCATTAGTTAATACTTCCATATTTATCGGTTCTGAACCACGGTATCCTTTTAACAACATTTTACCTTGGAGTTCTTCAATCATTTCCGTTGCATCTTCCTTGGTAAGAGGAAGAACCCTAAACGACACATCTTTGAATAATTCTGTGAAAATTCCTCCAAGTCCTACCATCATAACCGGGCCAAACTGGGGATCATTTTGCAAACCAACAATCATCTCAACCCCCTTGGGGACCATCTTCTCAAGTAGGACACCCTTTACATCATAATCCTTCGATAATCTTTCATACATATCGTTAAATGCAGATTTAACAGATTCTTCATCTTTAAGATCAATTTTGACTCCTCCCACGTCAGTTTTATGCAAAATCTGTGGGGAAACTATTTTCGCTACCAATGGAAAACCCAATTTTCTTGCTTCTGTGACTGCGGAGTCAACGTCTTTAACCAGAGCAAACCCGGGGACGCTAATGTCATATTCAGAAAGAATGCCTTTAGCAATTTCTTCGGTAATGACTTTGGTTTTATTTTTAAAAGAATCCTCAAATATCGATTTGATTTTGTTTTGATCTGTCAATAAGAGTTCATTATTCTATTCGGTTTATAATTTTTCTTACTTTAAGTTTTGAATTTTGAATTTTGAATTTTTAGAATGTAATTCACCATCTCATTGAAACAATGATCATATATATGTAATAGATATAATGGTGATAAATCATTGTTATGAAATGATTATTTATAAGCAATTACAATTATGGCCCCTCCCATTAGCTTTTTGTTAAACTCTACCTTGGAAAATGTATTTAATAACAACTCATTTAGATCTTTGTTTCTTGGCCATCTAAGAAAAGTACCATATAAAGTACGAAAAGGTAATCCTTGCCTCCCAGCGGCTAAAAAAGCCATGATAACAAGGAAATACTTTAGATAAAAGGATACAAGGAAACGGGCCAAAAAATTATCAGGTTTTCCGAGATCAACAATTAATAGTCTGCCATTTTTTTTTAAAACCCTGTGAATTTCTACAAACGACTCATTTAAAGCGATTGAATCTCTTATCGAATAACCACATAGGACCGCATCAAATGAATTAGACTTGTATGGAATCTTTTCAAAAATACCACTACATAAAAAATAGGTATTATCATAATTCTTGAACTTATTCTTGATTTCAGCCAACATTTCGGGAATAGGATCATAAAAATTTATGGTAACATCTTCAGAAACGAAATCCAGTACCAGTTTTGACATGTTGCCATATCCGGAGCCTGCGTCGAGGATATGATTCCCAGGGAAAACACTTTTTCTTATCCCTTCTTTTCGAAACTGATTATCTTTTCCCAATGAAATAGCACTATTTACCTTATCATAAACAGGAATGATATTCTGAAGTACTTTTATTACTTCATTCCAATATGAATTCCCCAATCCAATATTCTTCAATGTAAAAAGTATAAGGAAACCAGATATTGAATTTTTGTATCAATTGCGGTCATAAAGATATTAGTCAAGATGTCATCAATAGTCCTAGGGTGGATGTGTTGTACAAGGAAAGACTCATTAAAATGGACGCATTAAATGCAATTATCGCCGGAATTTCCTTCTTTGATACAGACGTAAGAAATATCTATGACAAGATAAAGTCAGAGGATAAAACTATCAATATAATATTTGTTAATTCAAAACTAGTTTATGGGTTGGACCACATACTTGGAATCTTAAAGATAATTAATGAAGAGGAAAAAAGAAAAATCAAATCAAACATAAAAAGCGTCGAAATTGAATTTTTACTTAGAATCTGCTACACAAATCAAATAAAAGATGCTCTAAAATCAAACTTTGGAGATAATAAAAATAAGACTTTTGTTGTGGTATTGATTTCTAAGCTTGGCAGCAAATTGAGTAACACTCTCGATGCTCTCATGTCTTATGGCATTGAAGATAGTAATTTGATACACCCTGATACCACCAAGAAGGATTACATTTTCAATCACTTCTTTAAAGACAAATTCAAAGTTAATTCCTATTTGTTATTAAATAATGAGGAAAAATATTTAAAATTTCTTATTGAGAAAGCAGCGATATCCCTAAATTGAGTGGGATTAGATTAGAAATAGACTTGTGTTATTGTTACCATAATTTAATCCTATTCTGAAACCCTTTTTTCTGTCATTGAACTAAACATCATGTTGGAACTGATAACCGATATTCCTGAATATTTTCCAATAATCTCTACTAGCAGAATCCAAGTAGGATTGGTCAAATTGACGGGATAATTCAAATGAGGTCCAACTGAATCAATAATGTCTTTCTTACTTAATTTGGTATGCCTTTTTTCAACTAGAATTTTAACTGGTCCCTTGTTAGCAATTTTCTCTTTAGCCAAATCAAGCAAGCAATCTCTAATTTCTGCAACCTCGCTTAGCACCACCCTCTGTATTGGAACATATCTAAGCAGATTTCGGATCTCCCATGGTGAATTCTGCAGCTTTTCCCTCAAATATGGTACGAAAAGTTCTGAATCCTTTGAAGATTTTCCTACAATAAGTCCTGAGATATTAGTTTCATTCACTTCCACAGTAGTCTCGCCAAAGTCGTAAAACAGTCCTTCTAGTTCATCCATTAGGTCTTCCTCCTTGTATCTATACGTTGTAGCAAGAAAATTGAATATCATAGTTTTGCTCCGCTATGGACTACTAAGCGCCGCTAGGATTTCTTCCTTTGGAATGGCACCTTCTCTAATTATGCGAGGAAATCCCGACCCAGAAACATCCACTATAGTTGATCCGCTATTGTTGTCTGATAATAATTCATTAGTTACCACAGCATCGCATTTACTCAAAATAGTCTCATCAATGTCTTCTAATCTCGTTGAGGGAATCTTTTTTGACAAATTAGCGCTTGTTCCCACTAATAATTTAGATCTAGTCATATTTATCAAATTTAAAATGCATGAATTACCAGGAATGCGTAATCCAATAGTATTATTAACATTGTTAATCACATATTTAGACAATCCATGGTTTGCTTTCAATTTTAGAATTAGAGTCAGTTTTCCGGGCCAGAATAAATTTTGGAGTATATTGGCATGTGGAGTAATATGTGAAATTCTTGAGACTATTCTCCAGTCACTTGTCAATACTGGTAGGGACTTATCCAATGGTCTTTCTTTGATAGCAAATAATCGTAAAACCGATTTTTCAATTGTGGGATCGCAACCTATGCCAAAAACAGTGTCAGTAGGATAAACGATCACACCTCCATTGTCAATTATCTCAGAGCATTTTTCTAAGTCGTCAATATTCCTACAATCCAAATAATAGATCAATAGTTTGGAGAACTTGCAAATTCAATTTAACCTAACCTATCAATCTACCTTAAAACAAAAAAATATTAAATTCAAGATTTTTCTTAAATGTTAAATAAAATTACAATAATATACCAACATTTAAAAGATTCAATTCTTTTAGAAAAGCATATATAGTTATCTTGCTATAAATTGTCAATGCAATCCAATATCGATGTACTAAGATATGAAAATTATGAAAAGGTAGCAAGAATGTACGACCAATTCAGGATTCAAAATCTAAGGGCATTGGGTAGTAGCAGACAATAGCAACAGCGATTCAAACATCAGACACTTGTAAAAAGACAATAACTATTGTTTTTTGGGATATCAGCGGGTTTTCAAAGCTAACAAAGTTGTTTTATTTGATGGATTGCGAATATATCATACTAGAATTTTTAGAAGAATATTATAGGATTTCTAGCAGCATAATTGCGCATAATAATGGAGTATGGGACAAAACTATCGGGGATGGCATCATGTCATGGTTCGGGTTCTTTGAGAAAAATCTAGCAGAAAGAACTAATGAGAGGGATTACGGAGCATTAGAATCCATAAATGCTGCAATTGAACTAAGAAATAGCTTTCAGAACTTAAAAGACAAGGTGATATCAGATTGGAAAATAGATGGAGGATACCTAGATTTTAACATAAAGTGTGGCATCAATACTGGCCAGGCTCAAATAGGCCGTGTCTATGATCAATTTACAGCCATGGGCACCAATGTTAATATTGCTAGCAGGCTACAGGAATTTGCCAAAGGTGATCAGATAATCATTTCAAACACTACAATGGAAATGATTAGTTCGAAAGGTTTTGATCTTAGGAGAATTTCTGTTGATTCGAACAATCCTATAAAATCTTTTGAAGACATTGATTGCTGTTATGAAATCTTATTTTGAGTTAGAAAAAAAGAGGTCAATAGTTTTGTGGGGCTTTTTTTTGTAATAAATATCAACTTTATTAATCGTAAAATAACAAAAGTATTTTTATTTGCAAGTGAACTATATCATCAACTAATAATACAGATCAAAATGATAGAAAAAGAAAGTTTAGGTTTAAAAGGAAAGGGTATAAACGAGGTTTTTCTTAGCGAAAACAGAGATGAATTTGATAGCACTGTTAATGGTTATTATAGACTGATTGGTGGTGAGAATGGCAGTTACAATAAGGAAACAAGTAGGAGGCTACGGGCATTTGGTGAAGAATTGTTCAAAAAGAGATCATATGAGAAATTTACAGCCTTTAAGGCAGATCATGATGATATGATAATAGGTAATCATTTAAGATTATTTTCATTTTGTGAACATCATTTGCTTCCTTTTTTTGGAGAAGTTGCCATCGGATATATTCCAAATAACAAAATATTCGGCCTCTCAAAGTTCCAGCGACTAGTGGACAAAGTTTCCTCTAGACCTCAGCTTCAAGAGAGACTCACATACCAAATTCTTGAGGAAATCAAAAATAGACTTGAACCTAAAGGTGTAGGCGTGGTTATAAAGGCTATTCATACTTGCGTTTTTGCAAGGGGTACTCAATCGAGTTCAGCAGAATTTACAACCTCAGCAGTTGATGGAATTTTTAAGGAAAATCAACAATACAAAGCAAGAGTTCTTTTCTATAATAAATTCAGATGGAAGACTAAGACTGTAATATTCTTATTTATTAAGAGGGTAAAGTTGATCTAAATTCTTTTTGTGCACCCCGAGTCGTTAACCTAATAACCTGTGCAACATTAATCATGATACAGCATCACAATCCATTTTTGTAATTTCTTGGTGCATATATCATTTGGACACTATATGCATGTCTACGATATATTTTAATTAGATAGATGAGCGAGGAAACCTAAATTGATGTCTGCGGCCAATGATGCGAATATAGAGTATATTGATTGGAATAATGCTTTTGAAATATTAGATAAGGCTTTTAAACTTGGTATTTTTGTCCTAATAATTGGTCCAAAAGGGACTGGCAAAACCACACTCGTTAGAAAATTCGCTAAGCAGGTAAATAAGGAACTATCATCCGTAAATTTTAGCCTCAGGACTAGAGAATCACACCTAATTGGAACTCACACTATTGATAACGGTCAGATAAATTTTGTAAATGGAGTTCTGGTTCACTCGATGACACAAGGAGATTTGTTATACCTAGATGAGCTTAATGCGGCCGAACCGGATGTGCTCCTTCGACTTGATGAAGCTTTGGATGATAGAAGACAGATTGTTTTGAAAGAATTTCATGGACAGACTATAAAGGCAACGGACAACTGGTTTGTAATTGGGACCATCAACCCGTTGTCGCACGTTGGAACAAAAGAACTCCCACCACAGATTCTAAGCAGATTCCCAATTAGAATAATGCTAGACTATCCTCCTGAAGATACTGAAATGGATATTATCAAAAAACATGTTAAAGTAAATAATCAGAACGATGAAGATAATATTAAAAGTGCTATAAAATTAGCTCACAATCTACGGAAGGCAGCTTCTCTTGAAGAAATTTTTTATAGCCCTAGTTTGAGGGAAACGATCGCATATTCGAAATTGGTAACGAACAACACAAATGCAAAAGAAGCAGCTGAATTTGTATTTGCAAACGTTTACCATCAATGGGGCGAAATTGAGTACCGAAAAGTAATGGATATAATAGCATCCATATTCATTTAGTTCATGTTGGCAGAGTATGTCTATTTTTTGGAATATAAAAGACAATGGCAAGGACAATGATCCAAAACGTGATGAAACTCATGATGATGAAATAAAGAACAAGCATTACAAGAAAAGGTCCGAATCGTTTTTAAGATTTGATGACCTCGATCTTGAAAATATCCACATTAGAAATGATGTATTGCTTGAGATTGCTACATTCTTATCTAGACGATGGTCAGACAGTAATAAATCAACCATTCATATTTCAAGAGAAGGTAAAATCTCAACTAATTTGGACAAGAATAGAATTGTCCTTCCGGGATTAGATTATTTCTATGGTAACATTTTTCAAAGGTATAGGCAATGGCGAACATTACTATGGTATGAATCAGTCAGATTAAAGTATTCATTTAAGATTTTTGATACCGACGTCGTCTTTGGATTTGTATTTAACATTTTAGAAACAAAACGGATAGAAATATTGGGATTGGAAGAATGGAAAGGCATGATAAAAGAAATTATATATTACGAGGGATTATCTTGGCACAACAAACCACTACTAAATTCACTTCATGGGAAGAATAAAGTGTTAGAAGCATTTTCTCAGTTCTTTTTAACAGGCTATATAAAGGGTGAACTATACGGTGGCGAAAATGAAAGGGTAATAAGTGCATCAAACTATGCACACGACATTCTAAGAGACTATATTAAGAAATTCAAGATTAATAATAAAACTTTTGACCCGATAAAGGATCAAAAGTGGCTAGAATATGAAACAAGACAGATAATTAAGATACTTCAGGTTGATTCACTAATGTCAGTTCCACCCATCCCGATTGTTATGCCAAAGAGCAAAGTGGGGCTTTCTATGAAGCAGGAGGAAGTTTTATCACAAATTGAAAAGCTTGTGAGGATAAAAACTAAAGAGTTAGAAATAGAGAAACTAAAAAAAGAAATTGTCCAAGGCGATGATATCAATGAAGAGTTTAGAATAATAGTTAATGAGAGCAAAAAAAATGATAATAAAGGTTTTGAATCAACTGAAAACCTTTCCATTGCAATTCCAGACAACCTGGGGGTTGATGAAACTGCCATTTACGATTTTGATCTAATTAATAAGGTGAAAACGGCTCTCAAGGAATGGAGAAGCGGATGGAAAGAAAAATATGATTTTAGTGGAGACGAAATAGAAATTGAAAATTACATTGAAAAGCAGCCAAAAATTTTTATCAGTGATAAGAAAATTGCAATAAATGTAAAGATATCAGTGCTTTTGGATCTTTCAAGCAGTATCGAGGACAATGAAATAGAGTACAAAAAAGCCACAGTAGCATTGTGTGAAGGATTAGAATATCTAGGAATTAAGTTTTCCATATATGCTTTTAATACTGAATCTAGAATGGTTAAATGTTGGGTCATTAAACCCCCAACGGCAAGATGGGGATCCATATATGCAAGAAGACTAATGCAAGTAAAACCAATAGGAGGAACACCTTTGGCAGAAATCTACAAGATACTTCAGCCAAGCATCAGCGCCTTCAAACCAGATATTTTCGTAACCCTTACAGACGGCGAACCCGCTGATATGGATGCGGTACGTTCGATAGTTTTGTCATATAAAAGAAGCGGTGTGGAAATGATTGCCATCGGTCTGGGCTCGGATTTAGGAGATGCGATAGGAATTGGACATAATTTGAAATACCTTAACTATCAAAGAATTCTAACTTTATCAAAAAAGAGGTTGCAGGATTTACCAAAAAAAGTATTAGGACTTTTAACTACAGAATGATGCAATCCCACGTTAATGCACCAAAATAACAATTAACAAATTAGAATGCAAGATCAGGGTTTTCTTTTTCTAGTTTTTTCCAATCCGACAAGAATGAATCTAGACCCTTATCTGTCAATGGATGGCGTATCATCTTGTCTAGGATGTCTGGCGGAAGTGTAACGACGTCTGCCCCCATTTTTGCCGCTTCGATCACGTGTAATGGATGACGAACGCTAGCCACCAATAGCTGGGTTGAGATATCGTAGCTGGCAAATATTTGAACAATTTCACTTACCAGATTCAGACCCTCGGATCCAATGTCATCTAATCGACCAATAAACGGACTTACATAAGTAGCTCCGGCTTTTGCAGCCAATAACGCTTGATTTGCAGAAAAAATTAGCGTCACATTAGTTTTTATGCCTTTTTTGGTGAGCGCATGCACAACTTTTAGACCATCCATGGTCATAGGAATCTTTACGACTACATTTTCCCCATACTTTGCTAATTTCAACGACTCTTCCATCATCTTATCAAAGTCAATAGCAACTACCTCAAGACTAACTGGCCCCTTCATAATTTCTACGATTTTTTTCATGGTCTTAATTGGGTTGCCTTTTTCTTTTGAAAGCAATGTTGGGTTAGTAGTGATACCATCTACTACTCCTAATTCATTGTATTTTTCTATAGATTCAACATTGGCAGTGTCAAGGAAGATTTTCATTTTTTTTCACCCTTTTTTAGAGCAACCACATTTTTTACTATTTCCCTTGGAGATAAGCCATATTTATCTAAAAGTGAATCGATTTCCTCGTCTCTTGCAGATTCACCATACCTGTCTCTAATGCCTATTTTTCTTACAAAAGTAGGGCATATTTCAGAGGTCACTTCTGAAATTGCAGAACCCAGTCCCCCTACTATATTATGTTCTTCTATGGAAGCCAATGAGCCCGTTTCTTTCGTACATTTATAAATCAATTCAGAGTCTATCGGCTTGATAGAGTACATATCTACAACCCTACAAGAAATATTATGATCCTTTTTCAAGATTTCGCTTGCCCTCAGTGATGCTGAGACCATAGTTCCACAGGAAAATAAACTGATATCATTGCCATCTTTTATTATGGTTCCCTTTCCAATTTCAAAGTTGGATTCTTCAGAATAGATTTCCTCAGTTGAAGGCCTAGCTAACCTTACATAGAATGGACCCGGAATATTCACTATTTTTTCCAATAGTTTTTTGACTGAAATCGCATCGGCAGGTACCAAGACCCGCATATTTGGTAAAGATCTCATAATAGAGATATCCTCTATTTGTTGGTGAGACGCACCATCAGGTCCCACAGATAAACCTGCATGAGATACTACGATTTTCACATCTAGGTTGGGATAGCAAATCGCATTTCTAATCTGATCTAAACACCTGCCTGGAATAAAAGCAGCATAAGTACTCGCGAAAGATACTTTACCCGCAATAGCAAGGCCAGCTGCGATTGAAACTAAATTAGCTTCGGCTATTCCAACATTGAAGAGTCTATCAGGAAATTTTTCACCGAATTTTTTTGTTTTAAGTGAATCAGTAGTATCACCCCCTATGCATACTATGTTAGGATACTTTTTACCTAAATTTACAAGGCTATCTCCGTATGCGGATCGCATATCAGAAAATTTAATATCACTAGTAGTCAAATGGGTCAATTCATAGTTCACCATTATACATTATATCTTTTCTTTCAATATCAAACATTTTTGCACCCTCGTCATTAGTGTTCAATTATTTCGATAAATTAAATTGTTCTATTATGTTCCTACGACCCTTAATCCAATCTTCTTCAAGATTTAAAGCCCGGGATTCATCGAGCAAATTCTTTTCCAGGTAGGAATCGAGTAAAAACCTAGTTTCCCTAATTCTCTTGTCAACATCGCTGTAACCAAATATTGCATTTCCCATTACAAATATTCTACAACCAGCATCAAAGCACTCAGTTATCGTCGACAGATCTATTCCACCATCGGCCTCAAAATAGCCCTTAAATCCCCGCTCCCTTAGTAAAGGGATAGCCTTTTTCATTTTAGGTAAAACTTCCGGAATGAATTTTTGACCAGCAAAACCAGGATTTACAGACATTATTATAATTACATCAAGATTATCAAGGTAGGAGAAAATCCATTCGGGAATTTCGGTGCCAGGATTTATGGCTAGGCCAGGGCTAACACCACTTGATACTAGTTTAGAATTGATCCTCTCAAATTCTTGTTCGTTACTACAAGCCTCTGCATGAACAGTTATAACATCACATCCGGCATCGATATAACGATCCAAGACTAAGTCAGGCTTTTGGATCATCAGATGAGCATCAAAGGGCAATCTGGTCCCATCACGTAATTTCTTGATAGTATCAAAGAAGAAGGTCGAGTTTGGCACAAATATTCCATCCATCACATCTAAATGTATCATATCTGCACCGTATCGCTCGGCTGTTGCAATTTTCTGTTTCAAACTTTCCTCACTGGTTCCGTCAGCTCCTGCTATAATAGAAGGAGAAATCATATACTCCCCTTCCAGTTCCCTTACTAACAACGGTAAGTGTTTCTTTGAAGGGGCCTTCCCATGCCACTGAGGATTGTTAGCCATATGTTTTATCCCGTTCCCTTTCACCGTATTTGCTATTATTATTTTGGGCTTATCGACAGGTCTTTTTAAAAGCTCAGGAATCAGCTGTTCAATCTTATGACCATTAATTTCAACCACTTCCCAGTTAAAGGAAAGCCATTTTTCTTTGATAGGGTCAATTGGCATAATCTCCTCGGTAAATCCATCTTGCTGAATCTTATTTCTATCCAATATGGCAATAAGGTTATTAAGTTTGAATTTAGCAGCAGCCATTGACGCTTCCCATATCTGACCTTCGTTAGTCTCGCCATCACCCAGTAGACAGTACACCATATTGTCTCGCTTGTCAAGCTTATTAGATAGGCATATCCCAATTGAGACAGAAAGACCTATACCTTCAGACCCCCCAGAATATTCAATTCCCGGCACGCTGTGATGCTTTTGCATTTCGCTATATCTTACAGGATGGCCTTGTAAACGTGAATTCAATTTTCGTAAAGTCTTGATTTCTTCCTTTGGGAAAGATCCAGCAAGGGATAAAGTAGCATAATATCCAGGTGCCGAATGAGCCTTTGAATTGATGAAATAGTCTCGATTAGGATTAGAGGGATGTTTAATATCATTATTCATTATCTGAAAATAAAGACAGCCCATAATCTCTGCAGCTGAAAAAGATGCTCCAGGATGTCCAGATCCTGCTTCTGCGATGCCAGTTAAGGCTATAGTACGTAATTCTTTAAGTTTTTCCTTTAATTTCAAATACCTATTTATCTTATACATATTATCATCAAACTCTTCATCCTTGGCATGCCCACCACTCCATTTCAAACATCTCCGTATAATAGTTTTCAAATGTCAAATAAATAAAAAGGTAGCTTCGTTTAGAAAACGATTTTACATTTTTGTTCCAATACTAGACAAAATCGATTCCATATCTCTCTTCGTAAGCCCTATTCCCATTTTGGCATCTCTACGATCCTTTATTGTATTTTTAGAGAAGGCGATTAAGGTCGGTACTGCGTTGATACCATATTTATCCCACAATGGGTTTTCATCCTCGTTTATTTTTACAGCACCAAAAAGAATATTATTATCGCTCAAGGTTTTAACTGAATTTTCAAATATAGGTATGAAACTTTTACAATAATAGCACCAATCAGCATAAAACAAAATTAAGGAATTTTCACCACTCGTGGCGGAGTCAAGTTCGGCCTGGTTAAAGTCTTTCATACTGTAATTTTGTAGATGTATGGTAAAAAATATTTGCAAAAATGACCTGTGGTAATTGTCGTTCTAATTACGGTTGGTTGTTTGGCTGATTCATAGTAGCTGATTATCTTTTGATATAGATAAAAAATTTGCACCAGAAAATCACAATCTTCTACTAAAAAAAAGAGAAATGTTTACACCATTATTGCTATATCTGCCATTCTCATTTTATGCTAATTGATTAAAGTAAAAAGGTAGGAAATGCACTGGTTGACATGATTATCTTAAAAAACGCAACATATCATCCAAAAACCTTTTATTTTTTTCTTGTTTGTTATCTTATTGGTTTACCGAAATCATCGTTATCTAGTGCGCCTTTGAAAACTTTATCATAACATGCTTCTGCATTGTCGACCGAGAAAGATCCATTATGGTTGGCAGCTCTTGTAACACAATTAAAATACCTAGTTAAAGCGTTAGCTGGTTCAACGACCATTAATTGTGCCAATATCAATACCGAGAAAACAATACATGATATTTTTAAAGCAGTTTTTAAATTTTGGTTCATGATCATTGCAGATTATTCGCCTCCGAATTCGATATCTTCATCACTATCATCATCCAGTGGTGCGCTTCCCAAAAGAATTTCATCATAACAACTTTTTACTTCATGTTTGGTTGGTTCCTTTTCAAAGTATGAATCTTCGTCAGCCCCTTTGCTTGAATCTATTTTTTCATCAATGCAGTCATAAAATTGTGGTAATCCGCTATCTAAGGTTTGGTTTCCACTATTAATTTCTATCAAATCCACGGCCTGAGAGTACGCCTTCTCTGTATGCAGTGGGGTTCCTGCGATACTTGAAACGGTAATCATAAGGGCTGAAAATACTAACGAATTTATCCAGAGATATTTCATCCTACAAAAAGTTAGAAATAAATTATTTAACCCATTCTACAAAATACTCCAAATGAATCCTCAAGAACAAAGTATGTTCAGTATTTCAAATGCCACTCAAACTTTAACCAAGAGACTCTAAAATACCAGTAGTTGTGTTGATTTTATGACGGGTTTACTCGAATATCAAAATATAACAACTATTTTCAGTTTTTTCAAGTCACAATGTTAAGTAAACCGGAGAAATATCTTCACAGTTTGAGAATCAGAAATATTTGACTACGGGAATAAGGCAATTGTTTTCATCATCATAAAGAATTTTTGAAAAGGTAGGAGACCTCTTGTGTGAAAACCTTTTACAAATTAATAAATCCTTCAATATTAAATTTCGACTGATCAATGCAGGTCTTGTACTTTGTTATTTGTCATGATTAAGATAAGGTGAGATCATCAAGTCATCGCACGAGATCCCTTTGGTTGATAATATTTTAAAATCAAATAGATATTGTGAATTCATAATATAACGAATTAAATCAAATTTTCAACCTAATCTTCTAGAAATGAAACACGCATGAGGTATAGAATATAAATATAATCATGATTATAGTCTCATATTGATTTTTTTGTCCAAAATGAAATATTTCTGGTTGATTATGATAGTTTTTACAAGTTTGGCAGTTATTCATTCCCCTCAAGCATTTGGTCAAAGTCAAAGCTTAGAACAACATCTAGGTTTGTTTGGCAATGGGAATAACTCATTGTTAAATGATATATTCAATAAAGTAAAAGATTCTGTGGTTCAAATAAGTACAGAATATCAACCTACAGATCCTTCAAATAGATCTTACGATTCGACGGGTAATAGTCCATACGCAATGAAGTTTGGTTCTGGATTTGTTTACGACAAATCAGGCACCATAATAACGAACTATCATGTTGTAAGCTCGGCAACTAACATAATAGTTACTTTCAACGATGGTAACAGCTATACTGCTAAAGTGGTTGGTGTAGATCCTTATGGAGATATATCTATATTGAAACTGGATAATCCGGTGGACGAAAAATTGATTCCAGTAACGTTATCAAACTCTTCTTCCTTAAAAGTTGGCGATCCGGTTTTGGCTATTGGTAACCCATATGGGCTCGATAATACTCTAACATTTGGTATTGTTAGTCAAATCGGTAGATTATTGCCAAACTCAGACTTGGGTTACTCAATTCCCAATGTAATTCAGACAGATGCTGCTATTAATCCAGGCAATTCAGGAGGACCCCTGATAGACCTTGATGGTAAAGTCGTAGGCATGAACACTGCGATATTTTCAAATACAGGAACTTACACAGGAGTGGGATTTGCGATTCCTTCAAATGATATCATTAGAATAATACCTCCTTTAATAAAAACAGGTACTTACCAGCATCCCTGGTTAGGCATATCAGGATCAAAGTTATCACCCACTTTAGCTGAAATGTTTGGATTACCTCTTAATTACAAAGGTGTATTAATTGAGGATGTTGTGCAAGATGGACCTGCGGACAAAGCAGGTTTGAAAGGAATGTTAATTCAAGGAAACAGATTTGGTGAACAACAAATACTAGATAAAGATATTATAATTGCAATAGACAGCAATCCTGTTTCAAGAATTGATGATATAATTTCCTATTTAGACATTAACAAGAAGGTAGGAGACAAAGTGGATTTGACCGTTAACCGTAATGGGCAAACAATAAACCTTGTCGCGAATTTAGAGGCCAGACCGAATTTGCCTTTGCAAGAGATTCAATCACAATCGGAACCCAATTATGACAACCCCCAACCCTATACTCCGTTCCCAAATTTCAAACTACCACCGCTTCCAGAATTTAAACTCCCAGATTTACCTAATTTTAACATCCCTGGATTATGATATAATGGATAAATAACTACTTTAACTCCGAGCTTACATACTAATCATCTTGTTTGGGAACGACCTGATCAAAAATTATATAATTTAAGGATGGATTTTCTTTACGTGAAGTGCATGCATTAGATGGAAGTAGTTAGTTTAGATTTAGATTTATAAACCTTCATTTCTTTCATTTACAATGGATATATGTCTGTGCAGAAAGTGGCTTCAACCCCTCTTGTCAAAATAAACAATGTCAGTTACAGAAACGGCTCCGAAGTTATTTTAGATAATATATCCTTTGAAATAGATAGAGGAGATTTCTTAGGTATTATTGGACCAAATGGAGCAGGTAAAACTACTCTATTTAAATGTCTGTTAGGGTTGAACAAAGAGTATACTGGCAATATAAGATTATTTGATAAAGATATAAGAAATCATGCAAAAGAGATTTATAAAAAGATAGGATACATCCCTCAGTCAAACAGTTTTGATCCCAGGTTTCCTGCTACAGTAAAGGAAATAATACAATTAGGTTCTGTCGGGGGGAAATCTTTTGATGAAAAAAAAGTTAAAGAATTGATAGAATTGACAGGTATAACGGAATATCTTAATAAAAGAATAGGCGATCTGTCAGGGGGACAACAACAAAGGGTCATGATAACTAAAGCACTTATCCACGATCCAGAATTACTGATATTAGACGAACCCGATACAGCTATAGATGCAGCTGTATTGAAATTATTTTACAAACTTTTGACAAAACTGAACAAGGAAAGAAAAATTACCATTATTTGGTCTTCACATGATCTAGATGCGGTGAGTTTGCTTTCAAATAAAGTGGCTTGTCTTTATCGGAAACTTTTTTTTCATGGAATTTCAGAAGACTTTTTTAGCAATGAAAGCAATCTCAAGACATTTGCAGAATCATCGATGCACATCCACATAAAAAGCCATTCTCATTAATCATTTCATTCTTGGCTTTACTTTTTTTGGAATGACATTTCGAGGACAAAGGAAGATGGAAGAAGAGACAAGACGTAACATGTCTGCATAGTGGCTTTCACGCAAGTAGTTTTTTGAAACTTTTATTTACTTTATTTGAAAGTAACATAGAATTTACTCAGATTCATAAGCATGATAATGAAAAAGTACATAGTTAGTTTTTGCGATCAGGAATTACCGATTTGCATTGAAGCGCCTTTATAATAATCAAGAAATTTCAATAAATTGATATTTTAAGAAGAGCTGAAATAATTGAAAGTCAATAATCAGAATTTTTCATAATTAATAGAAGAATAATTTAGTCTTTTTAATTGATGCTCATAAAACGGTATTTGGTCGTCAGGCTGAAGATGATAACACCGCTGGCTAATTCTGTCTAGGGACCAAGATAAAAGACATAATAACAATTTTACATTTATCATATAAGGATTTACAATAGAATTGAAAGAGAACGAAGCGTATGAGAATAAACCAAGCAAGACGAGAAGCATCACCTTTAGACTCGAAAGCTCAGTTATAGAAGAATTACAATTTGAAGCTGATTACAGAGAAACATCTTTGAATGTACTTATTAATCAGATTCTACGGAGATACTCCAACTGGGAGAGATACGAGAATAAAATTGGAATGATTCCAATCCCCAAGATAATACTGTCAAGTGTGATGGACCAAGTAATCAGAACAGGTTCTGAAAATGGAATTGAAGATATCTCAAAATTTAAGGAGTCTTTAGTAAAAGAACTTTCACAAATAGCCTTCAACTTTTTAAAGGATTCTGTGCTCCTCATAAAGAAAAATTATACTCTATTTTCAGTCTTAGAGGGTACTCGAACAGTATATGAAGGTAATAGGAATAAATTCAGATCACAGAATCGAAGAAGATGGAAAACACGTTTACGTTATACAGCATAAATTAGGAGAAATGTGGTCTCTGTTCATCAAGGAATTCCTTATACTTATATTTGAAAATTTGGGTAAAGTTAAGGTGGATATATCAAGTACACCTAACACAACCGTTGCGAAGGTATTCCTTAATTCCTGATACATTATAAGTAGAAATAATGATATTATTGTACATTCCTCCAATCAATGCAAAGATATCAGACCAGTAAAAATTTCTATTAATAGCAATTTATGGACTCGTGCTGCAGCCATATCCCTCCCCCCTTCATTGCCCCCTCATTGACATATGCCTGTTTCAAATCATTAGAAAGACAATTCAAAACCATATAGTAGGAGGTCAATTGAGATTATTATCCTTTCATGACCATTGCAGATCTTTTATCAAAGATATAAGGAGCAAAAATTTTTGGGTTATTAGATATTCGTTAGTTAGTTATGACATTTTGATTTTTATAGGATAAGATTTTAAAAAAATCATTGGTTTGGAGGGCGTACTACCTTATCAAGAAAGACAACTATCTGAAAATTTCTACATTATTAATTTGTATATTTTCAGTTTTCGCAATAATATTAAACATTGAAGGAAGCAATTGTATTGTTCAAATCAATTCTTCACCCATATTTAGCAATAGTTCTAACGAAGATAAAGAGGTTGGTAATAATAGTGATTTCATAAATCAAGGAGCAGAGGTGAAACAACAACAGGGAGATGACCCGCAACAGCAACAGCAACAGCAAGCAGCAACAGCAACAGGAGCAACAGCAACAGGATGCAAATACGCCAATCTCAAGAGGCGTTGATGCAGCAGTCCTATGAACTCCGAAAATATTGCTTTTTAGTGACAAATCTGTACGTATACTCCCTATTTGGAATCATAATAGGTTTCATAATACTTGTACTTTGGTATATAAGATACAAAAAAATTTGGTCTTGGAAGAAAAACGGCCCCATTAATTAACCGATTTGAAATTTAAGAATTTCAAGCTATTTGCATAGATTTTTAAATAAATGGGAACTAATTTCACACAAAGATTGTCTCGCGCAGATTCTATTCTAAAATTGGTTAAAACCTCATATGCTACATCACCCACGTTTAAGCAGGCCACTTTTTTCGGAGTGCCACATAACTACAAGGATATAAAGACACTAAGAGATCTTTTAGAAATCAATTACAAGTATCAACCAGTTAAGAATCAACTAAGACAGAACCTCATTGCTAAAATCAAGAATAATGAAAATCCATTCGTAGGGATTATTGGGTTTGATAATACAGTTATCCCAGCCATAAAGAGAGCACTCTTGGCGGGACATGACATTTTGCTTGTAGGCCACATTGGCCAAGGAAAAACCAAACTTGCTGAATTAATTTCAGAGAACCTTTTGTCACCCATTCCCATAGTGGAAGGAACTTTGACAAATGATATTCCAACCGAAATGCCCTATACCCATCTTGTCGATTTGTTAAACGGAAATGCAGTTGATAAGATGCTTCCAGAATTTTATGTTTCAAAGGACTGCGAGGAAATAATCAAGAATAATGGTTTAGACACCAAAATAAAATGGTTAGACGGTAAACAAAGGTACAGATACATACTGGCAACCCCAGACATCTCTGTTAAAGATCTAGTGGGTCAGATTGATGTTGTTAAAATCATAAAAAAAGGTATTGAAGTTTTTGATATAGATTCATATTCTCCTGGATATTTACTTCAAGCCAGATATGGGATTTTATGTCTTGACGAGTTACCAGTTCTAGATCCCCGGAAACAAGTAACGTTGCTTAGCGTGCTACAGGAGGGAAGATTTACCACAGGCGCTTACCCAGTATTTTTCAAGCCGGATGTAAAAATCATTGCTACTGCAAATCCCATAGATTATACGCATTCTGGAAAGATAATAGAACCATTAGCCGATCGTTTAAAGAGCCATATTGAGACACACTATCCCAATTCAATTGATGATGAAACCTTAATTTTGGTACAGGAAATGGACATGTTAAATAGAGATCAAACTTTTTTGCCAATCTTCATGCTAAAAACAATCACCAGGATTTTCCAAAAGATTAGAAGCCATCCCGATATCAATAGCGACAGAGGAGTGAGTGTACGGTCAACCATTCATTCCCTTGAAGCAGTCATCGGTGAAGTAGAGAGGGCTAGGTCTCTGGTAAATAATGTCAAAACAATACCAAGATTCTCAGATCTGCAATGTATATTCCAATCTTCAAAGTTTGAACTAGATGAAATAGAAGATACGACAGAAAATAAGACACTATTTCTAAATAATGTAATCAATGAAGTCATTCAAGAGATATGTTTACATTTTTTTAACGAATTTTTCAACCCCCAAGAACTAGTATCCATTAAGAATGAGTTTAGAAACAAATCATTTATTGTAGTTCAAAATCAATACCAACACGCAACAGCAGCCCAATCGGTATATGGGGACAGAAGGAACGAATTTGGAAAAAGAAACAAATGACTGCTTCGTACTTATATACAGATCAGTTGAGACACCTTCCAGTGATATTTAAGACATTAAAAGGCGTAATCGCTAAAATAAGACAAGAACAAGATCACTTTGTTCAAAAGGCCCGTCAAAACGAGATTGACAAGAATCTTCAATATATTCAGTTTGAAGGCGCATGGAATGATACGGAAAACAATAACGAAGAACTTTTAGCAACATCATCGCGAGTTACTCTTTGAATATTTAAGGTTTAGTTCCCCACCGATTCTGGATAAAAGGGAAGACAAGTTCGAAATTAGAGAATAAACAAATTGAAAGGATCAGAAGACAAGCTCAATAGTAACAGAATTCGTACTGATAATAGTAACAACAATACAAAGGTTAGTGACCAAAGTAATAGAGACAAAGATCAATTGGGTCAAAACAATGCAGTCGTGCATGAGAAAAGAATTATCTATTTTTCAAGACCCTTTGTAAATTATGACGATGGGGATGAGGAGGACAATAACAGAGCAAAAAAAAATTTAGGAAACCGCCAGAATCATAATTCCCAACAAGAACAACAGCAATCCTCTTCTGACCAGGAAAAAATTCGAGCAAGAAACAACTTGTTGAGGCAGTTTTTTCCAGATATATTAAAAGCGATAGGCAACAAAGCCATTAAAGATAATCCTCCCACTCTTCAAGAACTGGAATCATATCTTCAAGATTATTTTGTTGAACTACAAAAGAGAAAGATTGCTGATGAAAATGCAAATGTTCAAGACCATTTATCTAGATCTAATAACCCTACTTCATCAAGTCAAGAATACGATAGCAAGGAACGGGATAGAGCACATTATTTAAGAAGGCAGGATGAATCAGCTGGTTCAGTCACCACCATTAGTCAGAGAAACTATAGATTAAATTTTAATTTTAATGAGCATACATTTTCAGATAACAATCTTCCAATTGTTACTGAATTGATTAAGAAAGGTTATCTAGTTGATTCAGATAAATGGTTAAACAAGAAAGGGTTTCTAAAAATAGGTCAACAGATACTTACAGAGATCATAAAGTCTTTAAAGACAGACAAAATAGGGATGCATGAAACAAAATTTGCAGGTTATGGAAGCATGGTCCAGGAAACATCCAAAAAGTATGAGTACGGAAATGAGATATCCAACATCAATATCAACTCGACAATAAGGAATTTTGTAGAAAGATACTACGAGGATCATCGCCAGATTAATGATGACCTTCATAACAGAATTGAGTTTCCATTGGACATCTCATATGAAGATATAGAGATTTATGATACTCTAGAAGAAATTCAAGTAGCTACTGTTTATTGTATTGACTTGAGCTCAACAATGAAATATTCATCGATGTACAATGATCTTAGTAGGATAGAGGCTTCAAAGCGTGCATTGTGGAGTTTGTTTATATTAAACAAGAAATTTTTCCCTCTAGATTCTATCCATACGATTGGTTTTGGGTCCATAGCCTCACGAATTGATCCGATGGATATTCCTTTTTTAAGAACATTTGAACCTAATGCAGATTTCCTACACTATACCAACTATCAAGCAGCATATAGATATGCAAAAAGGATTTTGAAGAAAGATGGCGCTAAAAACAAAAGGATTGTAATGATAACAGACGGCCATCCCAGTGCATGTTTTATAGATAGCAAGAACGAGAAGGATAAGATAATGAAACAAAGACCATATTCACATTTTTATATTCCTGATAAGGATCGAATAGGCTCTCAGAATTCAGAGAATAATAGAATAAAATTTGATATTCATGATAAACAAACAGTCTACCTGTGCTATAGGTATAGGCAGATTGACCAGTATATCGGAGAACAGACAATTAAAGAAGCAAAGAAACTAAAAAAAGATGGCATAGATCTTGATACAATAATGGTTAGCGAGGAGGATACTCTACTAGACTTTGTAAACGAATTGGCTAAATCAGTTGACGGAAAATCAATATATATTAATCCTAAAGAAATTGACAGAGTTCTTATTAATGACTATTTATCAAACAAAAAGAAAATGATAAGAAAATAGATGAGGATTGTTAACTTTGTTCTCTACAACCAGAGTAGTATAGCAAAATCAAAAAAATAATCCCCTATATGGTATTTGTTAACTGTCTTTTGTTAATTACCGCCACCCTGCAAAAGTTCCAACATTCTTAAAATATCGACTGTTTCGTTACTTTTTAAATCAGGCATCATAAAAGAGCTTGAAGAGTCATTTCCAAATGAACCATTATTAAAGAAACCAAGACCAGTGTCATTTCCTCTCACCGCTACTATTACTACTACTACCAACACCACCAAATAAGGCTTCAAAAGGGTTAAAAATTGTGGTATCGTTAGATGCGGTGCCATTGTTACTTTCGTTTAAAAACATTTGGTTTAAAAAGGAGGTATCAGATTCATTGGATGGAAAAAAAGAGGATAATGGCAAGTCGCTAAATGAGGAAGAGAGGGAGGATGGTGACTCTAGAGAAGAGAATGGCGAATTTGACTGAGAAGGAGAAAGAGAGGAAAGCATCGCAAATGGACCCAACAACTCCTTAAATTCTGAGAGGTTAAAGTCACCATTTGAATTCTTGGAGAAATTAAGCATATTGGCAAGGTCAGAAATTGAACTCTCATTATTTAGTAGAGAATTACCCATGTCAAAAGATGGATGAGAAAAGGATCCTCCACTACAAAGATCTGATAGAAGTTGGATGCTGCAGATGGTTTGTAAATTAATAGGCGGGATAGATTTCATTATGGAAGACATGTTTAGAATATTTCCAGAAGAGGAATTTAAGAGATTTTCTAGTATATTTTTAGGCGAGTTATTTAGCTCTGACTTATTAAACAACCCTGAAGAATTATCAGTAAAATTGCTTAAATTCAAAGAAGACAAAATCCCTTGCAGCATAGGCACTTTTTCTTTGAGCATGGCTAGTCCTGTCGAATTGGTCAGTAGTTTTAGAGAGTCTGACAAATTGTCTGAATCAATCTTAAAAGAATAAATCATTTTGTTAGTTATTGGGAGAGAATTCTCATAGTCAGAAGTATTTACCTCGTAGCTTATTGAATATAGTTTATTGTCAACTATCATCCCATATTCAACAGTATCAATTGTTTCATTACCAGAATAACTTCTTGTTACCAATTTATAAGCTGGATGACCTGCTAACAATGAATCAGTTGAAGCTTCGACTATAGTAATATCTTGATCTTCTGCTTGAATCAGCATTTGTACGATCTTCCAAATAGGAACTTATATTATCAGGAGAATAGAAAATAGGAGGATAAAAGGTTTGAACGTAAACATCAAACCATGAAATAAATGTCTCTGGAGATAATCCTGAATCATCAACATAAGCTGGGAAAAAGCTTATCTGTTTTACTGTATCATTAGAATTGCTTTCGTCAATTAAGAAGCTAGAAGGGTATTTTAAAGAAACGCCAACCTCACTATTTTCATAGTTATTGAAAATTATGCTATTGTTGTTGTCAGAAACTGAATTTGCCAATGTTGCTACAGATTCTTGTGCAAAAACCAAATTCGAGTTATTACCATTATTACCGTTCAGCATATTCGTATTGAACATAGTGCCAAATAATGAAATCACAAATGTCAAAACTAAAAGAGATGATGAAAAAATAATTACATTTTTACTCTTGTTCATCAAAGGGTATTGAATTAACACATATAAAATATTTTTCTGTACAAAACCACAATAAGAAATCACAACTATTTAAAATATGCAGATAAATAAAAAGAAGGATGAAGATTGGAAATCAGGAGGATGAGAGATAACTATGTCAGATAAGAAAAATAATTTTAATACAGATATAACTGATGAAGATGAGCTAGATGAAATAAAAAAAATTGCAGAGATGTTAAATCCGGATGAAAAGGTATTGGTGGTTGCCAGACAATCAAGATTTAAGCCTGGTGGGTCTCAACTTTCACCCAATGTGGTTTATGCAACTGATAGAAGAATCATTTTGAGAGATCCAAGTATGCTTGGACTAAAACAAGACATAATTGATATTCCTTACAATGTTATTACAAACGCCAAAATAGAAAAAGGCCTGCTTTCGGCTTCGGTAATCTTTAATGCTCCAGGATTGTTTAACCCCAATATTCCTGGGAGGATGCCATGGATAAAGAGATTAGAAACAGATGAGCATGGAGAAAATGGGGTTATCGATGCTATTCCCAAGAAAAAGGCAGAAGATTTGATAGAGGTGATACGTAACGGAATTACCCAAATAAGGTCCCCCACTTACCCCTCAACTGGTGCTAATAATGTAAGCCAAATTCCCCAACACCAGAGTCAGAGTCAAATATCTCACGCTGATGAACTAAAGAAGATTGCGGACTTGAAGGATAGGGGTGTAATCTCAGAAGAAGAATTCAAAAGGATGAAGGAAAAGATCATCGGAAAGGAGTAGATTTATGCAACTAAAATAAAACATAGTTAGATAGGTATGATAAAGTAAAACATAAAGAACCTTTGTCTTTGTTTTAACTTCTATCAATACATACAGAGAAAATGCAATAAATTAAGAAGCCAAGGCATGACCAAAAAAACAATTACAAAATCTTTTTTGCTTAATATCTATTTTGCTTGGTAAGAAATTCGCAAATCAATAGATAGGAAAGAACCTTTGGTTTTGGTTTTGTTGTTTTATCTTTGTACCAATGACCTTTTAAGGCACATTTGAGTATAATCTTATAAATTGCTTAAAAGAGACAAAGATTTTAAAGAAACTCTTGCACATTTTTTAAGCAACAAGACCAGTTTGTTTTTATTTTTGTCAATAGTGGTTGCAAGTGTAGCCATATACCCCTTTGTTATTCCGCACCTCTATCACCCTTCCATGATTTATCACATCCTCATTCACATTATTAGTTTTGACGTGGCCCTTTTCCTAACTACGATTTCGTTTGTCTCCTTCAAGAAGACAAAAAGTAAAAAAATACTCTTGACAGGCCTTAGTTTTGGATTTTTGTTAATTATAGAATTTCTGTATTTATTACAGTCAAGTCATGTTTTGGGAACATTCTACATACCTTTAATAGAGGTAGAATTTCAACATGTGTTGTTATTATTGATGTTAGTATTGTTTGCTGCAGGGGTATTGAGGTTGGAAAGAAAATGAATCCGAGCACGATAATTAATGAGAACCAAACAGAGTCAATTGGAAATAACAGAAGTACAATACTCAAAATTATCAACTCCTTTCCAGGGATTAGGTACAGAGATATTCTAAGAATAACAAATCTTAATAATGGCACCCTATCTCATCACCTATCAATACTTGAAAAAAGGTCAATAATCAAAATCGGCCGAACAGAAAATAGCAATATTACCAGATACTTTCCGGCCTCGACACCATCGGATGAAACTCTCATACTAAATTACCTGAAAATAAAGACCACTAAAAGTATAATCATGATGCTAAATGATACCGAAGACGTATCCTTTAATGAGATTGTAAAGCATATCAATAAAGCACCGTCTACTACTTCATGGAATCTTAAAAGGTTAGTTGATTCAAATATAGTTGGAAGAAAAAGAGGTAAAGAGGTTTCATTATTTTATCTTCTTAATAAAGGATTGGTTAAGGAACTTGTTGGTCAAAATAACAAAACTTTACTTGATAGAAGCATTGATAACTACATATCAATCATAGACGAGTTATAAAAAACATTATTATTATCTAGCGCTAAAACCATTCCTAACCTCTTTTCCAGGAAGGATACGATACAAAAGATACTAAGCAAAAATCATTGACTACAACTTGTGGACATTATAGGAAAAAAGACAACAGTAATATCTTTACTACACTTTGCTTTATACTTACCAATATGAACCACTTAGATGATGGACCAGATAAGAACCATGAAATCAAAGACAAATTAGAGTATCTTTTTGAGATGCAAAACTCCTTGATAACTCAAGATTATAACAGTACAAAAATTAAAAGTTCTGAAAAGATTCCTCTAGATAATAACCCTGAAAATAAAATGAAGAAATTGTACGAGATGAAAGAACCATTTTCAGGATACAAAATATTTATGATTTCGTCTGCCTTGGTGCACGAAGCCATAGAACTTCAGAGGGAAACTAATTGGAAATGGTGGAAGAAAGATAAAACAGTAGATAATGAAAAACTTCAAGAGGAAATCATAGACTTGTGGCATTTTTTAATACAATTGTCAATTGAGGCCGGCTTTGAACCACAAACACTGATATCAAAATACATGGAAAAAAACAAAGAGAATACTGGAAGACAGCTAAGAGGTTACTAAGAACAATAACTACCCCACTACTCAAATCATATCAAATTTGCCAATCTTTCTTAGGGACATTATATCTCCTAAAATTTCTATTTCGTCGTATTGATCCTTGACTGCCAAAACAAAAAGATCTTCCTCAAATATTAATAGCCAATCGCTTGTTCCTATAATAGGTAATTTCCTCACCAATGTTTTCCCTTCTTTTAGTGTGGTTCGGACATAAGCATGAGAGGGTAGCTTTGCATCCTTGTTTTTGACTCTGATAAGGTCACTTTGCAGTTTAATACCTCTAATACCTGGTTGGATGTTTAGTTTTCTAATATTGCCATCCCTGTCTTCTATTTTTGATGTTACATAACTTTGGCCGATGTCAAAATCCAAACTAAAAGATATTTTGATCACGCACGAATTACTTTGTGGAATTTCATTTTGCATGAGTTCAGATTCTTCATCAAAATAGAGACCATCTTTCAATAATTTATAATTACAGTTTATTATTTAATAAAACTTTTCATAATATATTAGGATTTAAAGATTTCTTGTATTTTACAATAGTTAGTTTCTAGAAAATATTATTGCTGCATTAATCCTCAAATCCAACAATGATAATAATTTATTTATCTTTTTTTTCTCTATCGCAATTGCTTTTACCAATCTTAATATGACATGAGATACAAGTATATATTGTATAGAGGGCATGCAATATTCCAATATACCTGACCAAGATATCGTTATAAAGAATGTGACTTTTCAAGATATTCCCAAAATAATTGAATTGCAAAAGGAATCTTTTCCATCCATGTTAGAAGAAGGTAGTGTTTGGGGAAAGAGGCATCTTCAAAGTCACGTGGAAATATTTCCAGAAGGTCAATTTTGTGTTGAAATTAAGAACAAAATTATAGGTTCATCTAGTAGTTTAATAGTAAAGTTACCATCCGATTACGAAGTTCATACATTTAGTCAGGTGACAGGCAATAGTCTATTTACCACCCATGACCCAAGTGGCGATTCATTGTATGGTGCAGACATTTCTGTTCATCCGGATTTTCGTCGATTGGGGATAGCAACTTTACTATACAATGCAAGAAAGGATCTGGTCATAAAATACAATTTAAGGCGAATCATAGCAGGCGGTAGGTTGATAAACTATTGTAATTATGCGGAGAAATTATCCCCAGAAGAATATGTTCAACATGTTATAAATGGACAGATTTCCGATCAGGTGTTGACCTTTCAATTGAGAAATGATTTTAAATTCATAAAAATACTTTCAAATTATATCAAGGATTCTAGATCTCTAAACTATGCAACATTTATTGAATGGATAAATCCTTATTATAAAAAGTGACTCAAACCATCATAGATTGCCATGTGCACATAAATGGCTACGAAAGTTTAAAAAATTTACCACTCAAAGAGAGAATAGAATCACTCTCAACCACAATGCAGTCAAACAACGTAGACCAGGCTATAATTATTTCATCGTATACAATCAATGAAGAAAGACCCTCTACCGGAGAAATATTATCTTCCGTTGAAAAACATGAAAAAATAAAAGTGGTGGCAGGATACTCAATTAGCAATCATGATGAAAGTAGTATTAAAGAATATGAAGAATATCTTAAAAATGGTAAAATAAAAGGTTTGAAAATTTATCCCGGATACGAACATTACTATCCGTACGATCCAAAGTATCAGAAAATTATTGATTTATGCATAGAGTATGATGTCCCTTTAATGATACATACCGGAGATACATATACACCCAAAGGGAAAGTCAGATTTGCTCATCCGATAAATGTTGATGATGTTGCAGTTGATAACCCGGAACTAAAGATCATAATTTGTCACTTGGGAAATCCGTGGTTTTTAGACTGTCAGGAAATAATTTATAAAAACAAAAATGTTTATGCGGATATTTCTGGATTGGTTTTGGGGGACTTTACAGAGTTTTATGAGAAATACCTAGTAGGCAAGATTACTGATTTTCTCAACTATGCTGGAGAGCCAAAATATCTGCTATATGGGACTGATTGGCCCATATCTAGTATGAAATCTTATTTGAATTTTGTATCAAAATTAGACCTTAATCAACAGGAACGAGATTTGATCATGTTCAAAAATTCACAAAGGTTGTTTAAACTATGATCTAAGATGCTGTCCATTGAGGACGGCGATACCACGACTAATAAAAGTACAGTCGATGATTAGTTATTTTGAATATTAGAAATATTGTTAAAAGATATCCGGATGATTTGTTTTTGTTGTTGAGATTTACCACCTAAATTTGAATCAGTGCGCAGTCGAAATCTCACGATAATATATCAATCAAAATTTTTTATTGATTTTATTTCCATTTTTGTAATAACGTCGCTAGCTCTCGAATGAATTTTTTTTTAAAATATGTTAAGAGAACTTCTCGAAATTAAGAAAAGATGTACTTCCTTTGTTAATTTGCAATTAAACAATGAATATTTAAGGGTTGGTAATCAGCACAATATTTAAGATCTTAAAGATTTTTAAGATAACTCAAAGATTGCTACTGCTGTTTGTCTGAGACTCTACATTAGTACCATTTATCAGATTTCTGATTAATTGGTTAATGGTTTCGCCTGAGCCAGTGCTACCTGTTGTTCCTGAGCCAGTGCTACCTGTTTGACTACCGCTTTCGCCTAAGCCTGTGGTTCCTGAGCCAGTGCTACCTGTTTGACTACCGCTTTCGCCTGAGCCTGTTGTTCCTGAGCCAGTGCTACCTGTTTGACTACCGCTTTCGCCTGAGCCTGTGGTTCCTGAGCCAGTGCTACCTGTTTGACTACCGCTTTCGCCTGAGCCTGTTGTTCCTGAGCCAGTGCTACCTGTTTGACTACCGCTTTCGCCTGAGCCTGTTGTTCCTGAGCCAGTGCTACCTGTTTGACTACCGCTTTCGCCTGAGCCTGTGGTTCCTGAGCCAGTGCTACCTGAGCCTGTTGTTCCTGAGCCAGTGCTGTCAGAGGAATCACTACCTGAGCCAGTGCTGTCAGAGGAATCACTACCTGAGCCTGTGCTGTCAGAGGAATCACCACCTGAGCCTGTGCTGTCAGAGGAATCACTACCTGAGCCTGTGCTGTCAGAGGAATCACCACCTGATTCGGTCCCTTGACCTGCTGTAATACTTCCGCTATTATCCTGGTTTTGTAATGCTACGTTGTTACCTGAACCAAGGTCATTAATTCCACCTCCAATACTCTTCTGTTCGTCTGAAGAATCACTACCAGAACCTACTTGTTCAGGACCACTAGACTCTTCATTATTTTGAATCGGAGATTCGGTTTCTGTTTGATCTATTGACTCAACTTTAGAAGTATTGGAATTGAGATTTGGTAGATCACTTCCATGACATAGACCATTAGGTAATGAAACGCTACAATTATTGTCTGTTATACTCATTATTGTTTATATTTGTAGGTAATCCATTTGCGTTATTGATATCAATCTCATTGTCTTGTGCTAAATTGTTAAAGGTAGCGTTATTATCATTACTTTGGGCATCGACGAATATACCGTTTAAAGAGTCCTTAACGGTATTCAAATAAATATCATTATTATCAGAGTCGACTAGTGCCGTGCCACCTAAATCGTTAGATTTAAGCAGATTCGTATCTATGCTTGAATTTGAGGAAGAATAAGATACAATCCCAATGCTATTGTTAGTTAATCGGTTATCTTCGATAGTAGAATCAGTAGAACTTGTTACAAATACTCCAACGTGATTATCCGAAAAGTCTATTTCAGAAATACTATTGTTTTTTCCACCTGTCGACAAGATTCCTGCTTGAAAATCTGAAATTGTTCCAGGACCTTGAACAGTTACGTTCTCAGTATTGGTAAGCATTACTCCTATTTTTGAACTGTTTTGACTTGGACCGGTAACTGAAAAGCCGTTCAAATCGATTGTGATGTCATCGCCACCGACAAGTAGTCCATCACTCTTACAATCGAGATTAGATGTCAATACTACACTCTCGTCAATTACTTGTCCACAGGATATGCTAGGAACACTAGATTCAGGTGTTTCGAAATGATTATTTGTTATAGGGCTGTCAATTTCATTACTTTCCTCAGTATTAGAACAGTTATCTTGATTAGCGGTATTTTTGGGCTTACTGCTGTCGTCGTTGATGCTTGAAACTTCATTTAGACTAGATGGTACTGGTGGAGGTGTGATTACTTCGCCTGTTTTTCCACTAGGTTTAGAATCAGAACTTGAAGACCCTTTGCCGTCGCTTGAAGAACTTGCAACTGCTTCAGTACCAGCCGAGGAACTTGCAACCTGCCGAGCTTGCTAGCCTTTACCGTCGCTTGAAGATCCTTTACCGTCGCTTGAAGATCCTTTACCGTCGCTTGAAGAACTTGAAGATCCTATACTCCCAGCCGAGTCGGTGCTATCATCGTTTGTGGTTACAATTTTATTTAGACTAGATGGTACTGGTGGAGGTGTGATTACTTCGCCTGTTTTTCCACTAGGTTTAGAATCAGAACTTGAAGATCCTTTGCCGTCGCTTGAAGAATTGTTGTCATCGTCTGGGGTTCCAGGTTTGTCCTGACCATCTTGTGAAGTTTCCGAGGTTTTATTTTCATTACACAAAATATCCTGTAGGGAACCCATAGAGTTATCATAATACTGGGCTGATACACCATTATTTATTGAAATGGTGGATGCATTAAAAGTTAGTAACAATACAAGAAATATGACTGGAATTATGCTATTCTTTTTATTTATCAATATGTTGTAGAGTTTCTTTCAAAATATATCGATTTTCAGTATTTGCTAATTAAAAAGAATCATATGGTTTTTGATGATAGATTGTTCTTTAGGTAATCATATTACCAAACATATTGCGTTATTGTTGTACACACTTTTCTAATAGGATCCTCTAAGGGTAAAAGTTTCAATAACTGATCATATTTTTAACATTGATTACTCTGTAAGTGACAATTTCATTCTGATATTTCTAGATTAGTCCATGCGGATCTTTATGATTTGGTTATCCCGGCAGGTTCTGTCGTATGAATTAATCATTTGAGATATCGAATTGACAATAGTGAACAAAATTCTGTTACCACCCAAATTAGTAATATATTACAATCAATCAGTTGAATATATCATGGATAGAACCATAATAAATTTATGGTATAAATATCTAAAATGATTCCATTTTTAGAAAATTTCTAAAATTCTACTGATATAATAGTGATGATAATAATGCCAAGTAACAGAATTCAATTGGGGTACTGGATATATCATCCTTGAGTTGGTCTTTTAACTTTGGACAATACCCTGATCTTTACATTGTAGATTGGATCTCCATTTTGTAAATAGATGTCCGACTTGGAAATGCCGGCAATAGTATTTTTCAATCTTACTCGTGGTATTATCATCGAGCAGATATTCATTCCATTTTTCAGAGGTTGTGGAAAAGGTTATTTCCTTTTTATAAGAAGACTCCATCTCCTCCTTTGTATACATTTTCTTATGTGTGGGCCCTGTTGATTTATCTGAAAAAATGAAGGATTGGATTGACTGAAAATTAAATTCGTATTCTTTTGATTTATCCATCTTTGATTTTTTTACCCCGGTTAACACTACCCTACTTTTGAGTTTTGTATCATCGCTTAATAGGTATGAATCCCAAAATTCCTTTATTACCTTAAAATCCAGTGTAACGAAATCACTCATCTAGGTTTAATCTTTTCAAAGGATATTTTAATCAATCCGGCCAGCAAGCCAGCTATCATCCTACCTAATCTTAATAGAGTCAAGAAGTAAGGCCGAAGGTCTTCTTGTGTATTTTGTTTTAGGCACTCCCCTTATTAGTATAAACAGTGAGATGAAGACTTGAAAATCGATATCAAAAATTGAAATATTTTATATATGGATAAACAAATGTCAATAACACATAAAATTTACTACCATAAATTGTTCATACCATAGTATCTAAAAACTGAAATGAATTTGTATTCCATAATCTAAAGATGAAAAGAAATACTAATTATGAGTTTTTTATTATTTCTTTAACTGGATTTTCCGTATTCTTGATTTTGTTTCAATATTATTATGATCCTTTAGGTAAAGCATTAACTGCTTTATTTGTATTTGATTTCATTGTATCCATTATTTTGTCAATTGACTTTGCTATAAGAATAAAAAAGTCTAAACATCGATCCAAATATTTTTTAACTCATTTGTATGAAATTCCTGCCTTAATACCCTTGTATGCTCTAACCTTATTACAAGACAACACTGTATATGGAGCGGGTTTGAAGAGCTTGAGGCTTATTCAGCTTTTCAGGTTCCTGCATGTCTTATCTAGAACTTTGATCATGATGGATGAAATCAAAAATAGGCTTCTATATGTTGTTTTTCTATCCGTGATTACGGTTACGGCTGGTGCATTTACCATGTATGTTGTAGAGCATAACGTCCCAGATTCAAGGATAACAACCCTTGAAGATGCTTTTTGGTGGGCAGTAGTTACAGTTACTACAGTAGGATATGGTGATGTATATCCGATCACAGTTGAAGGGAGAATAATTGCCTCAATAATAATGGTAATTGGTATTGCAATTCTAGGTATATTAATTTCAACTATTGGGGCCCAATTTTTGGAATCAAAATTAAGAAATCAACGCAGAAGAGAAGAAAATAACATTAAAGTACTGATCAAAGACAAAATTGACAGGCTGGAAGGCCTACAAAGTGAGGAAATAGTGACACTTTTAAACCTCATTTCGAATCTTCATGGGGAACTCAAGAACAGTAATAGCGGTCAAATGCATGGATCTCCATGTTTTAAATGCAATAATATAAATTCTCAAACGGCAATCTACTGTAATAGGTGCGGAAGTAAAATAACCACTGGTAACCCATAAAAGGTATTAAAGGGCTGGTGGTTCAGCGTGGTACGAACGTTCGATTCGCAATCGAGAGATCGCGGGTTCAAATCCCGCCCAGTCCACTTTTTAACACGCGGTATGAAATCCCTTATACTGATTTTCTCAATCATTGTTTTTGTTAACATATTTTTGAGTATATTTTATGAATTTACAATACTAAATGTTAACATGTATGTTAACAAATGGCGATAATTTATGAATATCCATGTTAACATGGGCGTTATTGTGTTAACATTGCAAAGCTGTATGTTAACATGAAGGAATGTTTATAATTCGCGGGGTTTATATCCGCTTACGACTAGCGAACAACTGCAAGATGTTAACAAGCCTCAAGTCAAGTGGAGCACAATCGGATTTAGAATCCCTGAAAATGAGGTGGATATACTAAACCAACGGCTAAAGATGTTTGGTTATCAGACTGTTGGCGAATTAATGAAAGATTTTAGAAATGGTATATTTCCCCGTATTACAGAAGACAGGCAAATAGAAAACCTATCTGAAAATTCCGATAAGAGTGGAATGAAAACATTGCTCGACGGACAATTTACTTCTGACTTTTACATGAAAGCAAATACCGCTGACATGCATGATTATTATCTTAATATCAGGAAATATCACAAGAATACTTGCCGCGACTTTATATCATATTTTAAGAGGTTTCGAGATGTATTTTTCACAAATCGAGTGGATGAAATAAGAAGTGCCACTCCAAGGGTTCGTTCAAGAATTATGGATTCTTTCCGAAAGTTCGGACAATACTATCTTTACAAATACAACAATGAGGAATGTATAGACCTGGTTGAGAAAATCATAAGAAGACACAATCTTTCAGCAGGAATGACAGAACATGGGAAACTCTACATTGTGGATGATAACTACATAGAGGAACGAGTAAAACAGTTATTTGCTAGTAGACGGAGAAATCGGGACCATAGTTAAGTTTGGAATGTTTTCTGGTCTGAGAGAAGATGAGATGGTGTATGTATATAACAAGCCCATTTGCCCCGATTTATCGGGTTGTAATTGTAGTAAACTGCATGTTATCGAGAAACCAAATGGGGTCTCAATAGTTCTGATTAATTGGCAACGTGGTAACAAAAAGTGCTATTTTTCTATTATTCCAACTAATAACTTTAAGGCCTTTAAATCCTTAGACTCGTTTGCATACAGACCCCACATCCGTTCGGCCCATGAATATATGAAAGCCAAAACCAAAGACGATAAAATTACTTTTATGTGGTTAAGAAAGGCACACTATAACGTCATGTGCCGTTCTATGAAGCCTTTTGAAGCTAATGTGTTAGCAGGGCGGGCCAAGTCAGTTGATGCAAAACACTATGCAATGTATGAACTAAATGAAATGAGTGATAAGTATGTTGAAGCATGGAACAAGTTTGATGTAAACTTTAATTAGGCATTAACATGTCCTTGTTTTTACTTTACAATTTTCTATTATTGCCGGAAATCATCTTTTAATGTTCCAATTTAGGGATATAGATTATTTTAAAATATCTATTGAGCTTTGGCCTAATTACTAGAAGGATTTTTACACTACTATTGAAATTTAATATGATATATTAAATTGATTTAGATCCTATACTATTCAAATCCTTTTAAAAACAATAGGATTTATTTTCTTAATTCTTGACCAAGATAATGTCAATGTTTAATTTAGTTATGATAAACCTTAATTAAACTATCAATATTTTGATTCTAAATTTTTGTATTTTATAATAACAATATGGCATGTTTGGAAAATTATGAGATTAACATACTTTGGAAATATATAATAAAGAATTAATAATGCAATTTTCCTTATTATGAATTTAACTATATCAAGTTAATTATTTATCGAAATGAAAATTTAATTTCCAAAATTATAGGAAGAAATAAGGTACTCTAGATTTTTATGAAGGAAAAGCACTTGATTAATTAATTATTGTTTATAAATAAACAAACATTTTTAAAATATTGCCTCATTATTTGTTGCAGCTTTTAGTCCACCCCATGAAAGTTTTGTATTTTCTCTATAGGCTTCAAGAATCATTTCTTTTTCTTTAATCTCTTTCTCTTTTTCTAACATTTCTGCATATATTAGACTCAATCTAGTTGTTATGATTTCTCTAGTATTCAATAGTTCTTTTTTATTCATCAGCTTCATCAATGTATCCTGAGCTTTAAGCAATTCTTTTGTTTCTAATTTTGGATTATCAAGTAAATTCCAAACTTTTCGTATTTGTTCGTCAACTACAAGCATCAGTTTTAGATTTTCTTCTATCATATATTGCCCAAAGTTTTCCTTACGTTTATTTATAATATTTTTTAAATTGTTTATGTCGCGGCAAACGGTAGATTGGCTAATTCGTAATTTGGCACTAATCTCTTCTTGGGAATAATTTCTTATATACAGTTCTTTGATTTTGTCTCTGCGCCATTCGATTTGTTTTTTATACTTTTTGGCAGTTATACCGGATCTGAGATTTTTGTTTGTTTTAAGAGGATCTTTCTTAGAAAGTGTAATAAGATTATTACTATTAGTATTATTATCATTGTTATTAAATTCCGACTGTTCAGTTTCAGAAAACTCGTTATTCAATAATGTAACAACAACTTTTTATCACTTTTAAACATTTGTCTTTTTGGACATACCAAAAATTGTATCGAAATTTCTAGTTCAAGAAATGGATAGGAATATTGACAAAGCTATAAATAACAGTAAAAAAGATTAGAAATTTCTTTACACGGGAAGGTTTGATTGGAAGACTTTTTCTTTTAGTTCTAGCTTGCGTGTGTATAGATTACACCTCATTCACATTTAAAAGGGGATAACGATTCGTGTTATGTCATACTTCGTTTAACACAGTATTTTTAATCTGATTACCAGTCTAAATAAACCAGTGAATGCAAGAAAATGGTTAAAACCATTAAACTCACTTGAGCAGTTAGAACTAAATAGATTCCGGAGAATTCACAAAAAAATTTTAAAAAATGCGATTACATACTGTTTAGTTCACAATATACTATTTTAGAAATCCTGGAATAAACTTATAAATATATTAGACATAAACAGTGAATAATGGTCAACTATTGAGTAAATAACGTGCTACCCTTTTGAGATGTCCACATCAAAAATAATCCTTATAATGGTAATTCAACGGTAATTGTCATAAATATCAATGACTATCTTCTTTTCCCCTTTCAATACTTTAACATATTTGCAATATGTTGTAATGGGCAGGGATATTAATTTCATTAGAGTTTTGGTCCAAATCATCAACTCCAGTCATTTGTATAAAGACCTTTTAAAGACGAAAAAGAATAGTTCTACATGAACCAGAAGAAATTAGAAAGACTTGCTGAACGAATTCTTGTTGACACTAATTCTGCAATTAATTGTCTTATCCATTCACAAAGGAAAAAAGTCAATAACTATATATTATATTGTTCCTAAGAGCAAGCAGCTTCTAGATCAGTGTATCTCCTTTTAGAAACTTAAATGATAATATGGATCCTTCCTGTTTGAAACTTTGTTAAAATAGGGCTTCCCGCTTCCTTTCCTTTAGGATGTTCTTTTTATAACTTTTATCAAATTCTTCCATTGTCATCGGTTTTGCATAATTTAACTTGATTTTATTATCCTTGAAATATTTTTCTTTTCTGTTTATTTCATTCATTTTTTCTTCAATTACTACCATATAGGGTAAACCCTGAAACAATTCAATTCTCTTGTCATAACAGTCTTTTATAAAACTCATAGCTTTCAATTTAGTTTTATTATCTGTTTTAGGATTTTCAAGAAGCTTCCAGGCTTGTTTTAGTAGTTCTGCAGAGCCATTTACACAGTCAAAATGAATTTCAAATATTACTTTCCCGTAATCATTAATCTCTTTTTCTCGCTGCGAGTATAAGAGAGCAATATCCCTACATATGGTAGGTTGACTAACATGTAAAATGGATACGATTTCCTGTTGATTGTATCCTTTGAATAAAAGCTCTTTTACTTTCTCTCTTCTCCAGTTAATTTGCTTTTGATATTTTCTTTTACTTATATTGGACCTAGGATTTATTGGTTTAATTGGATTTGTAACAGCTTTATATGCCATGGTAACACCCAGACCCGTTGCTAAATTTTTGTCTTCCTTCTTGTTAGCGTCCATATGATGATAAAATTTTTGACCATTAGTAATAAACATTTGTCGTTTATGAGATCAATAAAAATGATATTTCAAAAAGTGCATAAATTAGCTGTAGCGTAACTTTAAGTCGACTCAATTAACAAGGCATTTTAGATATTTAAAATGTTCAGTTTATGATATGAACATCAGATATGAGTTTACAAATTATATTAGTTTTCTTTGTATTTGTTCTTTTCGGATTAACCTCTAAAAAGAACATCTGAAAGGCGTTCGTGATTTTTTAAGCTTAACTACATTTATTTGACAAGGTGGAAGTGAATTCAAAAGTATCATCTTAGAAAGATGATATCAAAAAGAATTATCTATTAACCCTTTGAAAATATCATGCCTTGATTAAAATAGTGTTAATAGTTTTGTTTTTATTTTACTATTACTTCTCCTATCATTGAAGGATGATAAATGCAATAGTATGGATATTCGCCAGAATCATCAAATTTGATACTAAAATATTGATTAGGTATAATTGCGTTTGAATCAAATTCTTCTCCTGCATCCTTATCATTATCTTGCCCAGAAGTTACGGTGTGTGATATAGCGTCACCGTTATACCATGTAATTGTTTGACCCTTTTCTATTGTGATAGGATTTGGAGAATAAGAACTATCACCATTTATCCCAACTATGACTGCCGGAATAGAATTGGCATTCTGTGAATCAGATTGCTCACTATTTTCAGACTGTTCCTGTTGCGTTTGACCATTAATTAGTCGTACTAATAGGAGAAGTGTTATTACTATTTGTTGCGCTAGCGGAAGAAGGCAAGATTCTAAAAAGCGAACCAGTATAACTTAACACATACAGATATCCATCTGGACCTGTTTGTAGGTCTGTTATGCCGCCGAAACCTTGACCAAATACTATAGGTTGATTTTCTTTGGGGTCATTAACTTCTCTATCTACAAGCGGTGCTGTGTTTTCTACATATCCACTATCAAAGGATAGATCATTTCGCGCCTCATTAAGAATAAATCGATATAAAAGACCATTATTTATGTCGCCAACAAACATGTTATTTTGATATTGTGTTCCTAACTTATCGGAATTCAGAAATTTTAACGCTGTAACGCCTATTGGAGTAACCCAAGAGAATTTTGGTTCGGAATATGATCCTTTTCCAAAATATACCAAATCTTCAGGTGTTGCTCCTGTGCCTAAAAAGTCATTCTTTGAAAATCCTTGAATTAATGACCATCCTCCATTAAATCCTGGATATACTAAATTGATTTCATCACCAGCTGTAGGTCCATTTTCTGTATCCCATAAGTTACCAGTCACCGGATCAAAATCCATTCCGAAACTGTTTCGAATACCCATTGCATAATACAAATTAAGTGGAGATTCGTCTCCAAATATAATATCGCCTTTGACGATATCACCGTCTTGAGTGACTCTTAGTACTCCACCAAGTCCATCTGGTTCCGGTCCATTTTCATTATTCTGTGCTTGGGTCCTGTGTCCGCCCACTTCTCCTATTACATAGTAGACGTTGTTATCAGGTCCAATTCGAATTTTACCTCCATTGTGCTCTCCTCTCCCATTATCTGGAATTGCAGGAAGATCTAATAATAGGGTGGGATTTTTTAGTTGCCCGTCAACATATTCATATCGATATAATCTGTTGCCTGACGGGTCGACATCGTCTTCAAAATCACTACCATCCTCATCGTTGCCTGATTCAGTATAAGATAAGAAAACATAGATTTTTCCATCTGGTTGTTTTGCTAAGGCAATACCTAATAGACCTCGTTCTATGCTATTAGCCACAGCCACATCAAGCACTGGTGTATCCTGTATCTGACCATCTATAACATGCATTACCTTCCCAGTCTCTTTTTCAGTGACCAGTATATCGTTAGGTCCTAAAAATGCCATACTTGTAGGTTTTTCAAATCCACCGGTTACATTTTCTACAACAAGATTGTTATCTTTTACATTGGGTCCATTAGGTGATACAGGAGCTTTTGCATATGCTCCATATGATAAATTAATTGTAGAATGCCAAGAATCTACTAGCAAAAAAATGCAAGTGAGAGCTACAATAAGGAACAGGTTGGTTGGTTTTTCTAGCAATTACCTATTAGCCTCTTGTTTTCATTTAGCCAACTACGCTCGTAGAGTACGTATAGATTGTTGAAGCTTGTACAATCCCACAACGGACAGTGCAATCACTACAATCTGCATAATTTTTGAAATCACGTCTAGTTTTCCTACATAGTATTCTACACCTACTATTGGTACACCTATTGTTCTTGATGCAATATACGTCAAAATCAAAGCTAATGAAACAACTATAGCTGCTATGTATGGTGATTTTTTTATAAATCTGGTTTTAATTAACCATAAGATAATTCCAAAATAGATCAGACCCGAAGTAATGAATAGTGTAATTTCAACCTGTTTTTCAGTAGTTTCATCTTGAATACCAAAGTTTAGTAATTCTATCCAATCAGCATATTCACCATATGCAACAATGAAATAAACTATTCCTGTGGCTGCCATGAGACCACATAAAGCATAAACTATTATCAAATTTTTATTCATTTATATCACAAATAACTTTCTGTTAGTACCAAACAAAAAATATGAATTTAGGCTAAACCTTTCTTTGCTTCTTCAGCATGTGTTAATGCTCCATTTGTGTCACCATCTTTTAGAGCTTTGAGAGAAGCCTCGATGTGTTTTTCAGCACCACTTAGATTTGGTTTGTCTTCTAGGCTAAATTCAGCTTGCAATAATGATTTTTTTGCGCCCTCATTGTCACCGCTCTTTATCATTGAAATACTTGAGTCAATTGATTTTATTATCTCGCCATTTGTACCATCAGTGGTACTCGTTTGATTTGTAGCGGTTGTGTTGGTTTGCCCGAAAGATGTAACGCTATTTGAAATTAGAAGTAACGGTACTATGGCTAGAACAGAAAATAAGACCGCTTTCCCATAATTTTGTGACATACTATTCATTTAGGAATAATTTTATTTCTAGAAATAATAAACTACTTATCATTCCCATCCTTTGAGAATGGTCAAGAAGTATAATTAGAAGTAGATGAACAAGTATTAATTGTGTCTGAATCCCTGCCATAACCGAACTATTTTATCTTGGTGCTCTTTATTTTTGATCTTGTAAGTAATTCTATTGTTTTTAAAGTTTATTTGAATCTCATCAATCCAAGATGTATAGAAGGATTCATCGGTTCCATCCATTTTACGAATAATTTTTGTTTTTTTTATTATCTTTAGTTGTTCTAATTTGTTAACTTTTCTATATGTCGAAGAGACAGGTAAACCTAAGTTAGATGCTATTTGTTGAATGCTGTATTCTTTTCCATCAAGTAGTTTCAAAATAGTTAGACTGGTGTTATCGGTCAAAAAGGATAGGATATCTTCTGGTGATGGAGCGCTCAACTCTTCAACACGGCAATTATTACTAATACAAACCCAAATATTTCTACTATTTCTTCAATCAGCTCCTTACTTTTTTCATCTGCAAAAGCTAATGAGTCGCCAATTATTGTATCTCCTATTGTTATTAGTAAGAAGCCTGCTGCAAGGTAGATCATTGGGACATATCTGCTCCTTTTATAAGCCCTAATGGCAAAATAAACGAGTATGAACCCTAGTATTACATGAATCAATATAACTAGATTCATTATTTCCATGGCTTTACTTGATAGATGGAAATGCGATTATGATTTAAATGTTATATCTAAAAAATGGCCAGTCTTTCATTAAAGGGGTTATCACAAACATCCCTACAATGATCAGTAATGCCTACAATTTTATTGCTAGCGTAATTCCATGAAATTTTATTATCGATTTTGTAAGAAATTTCTCTCTTTCGTGTTACAATAGTAATGATATATTCGATGTCAATTTTATAATACTCTAGAGCCACTAGGATTGAGTCAAGTGTTGGAAATTGAAAATTATGATTTTTGCATCCAGAAAGGCACAATTTACTTCTCTGGATCCAAGCATCAAGCCTAAATGATGCAAATAATTTTCCTTATTATTAGTATTAAGGATTATGTCATAAACGCCTTGTTTTCTATGTAGGAGTTAAGGGTAATACAGGGAATAGAGAATATATAGGTCTAAAAGATGGTGGCATTCAAATTGGTTTTGGATACGGGAACCTAAATGTCAATAGGAAACGAAGGAGTGTAATATTTGGTAAATAAGAAAGCCTAGTTAGATTTATCGATTGGACATCAATATCCATGTCATTTAGAAGTATTAATAGGATATTCGTTTATTTTGCAAGCTCATGCTTTTTCGATTGCTCTATCAGAAGTTTCGGTTCCATCATCTGTCACTATTATGATAGATATGATATTGTGTGTATTGTGATTGGGATTTAATAATAATATTTGTTCATAAATACCGATATTGAATGAGCAAACGTCTGATCCAATTGATTGATTTCATTACATGAAACATCCCTAATCTGGAAAGATGTTGTAATAAACTTTGATTAAAGGTTTTAAAGGATATCTAAAAAAATCAGAGATTAAAAACATACTTATTTACTACCTTTATTCTGGATAAATCTATAAAATATTTAGAAACTTGTAAATCTTAAATCCAAGTATGAAGTCAATAATGAAGATTGACTATTATTCGGTATTTGAAGCATACAAAGCTCAACGGTTACTTGAGCAGTTAGATGGTAAACCTAGAATCAGGGACCATGTTTATGGGAAATTGCAATTTAATATTACCAGAGATGAGTACCATTACTTGAAGCTGCGCGGAATTGGCTTTATGATTTTAGAGCCCTAACGATGAATTTTTCAGCATTCCAGTAACGAAAAAGTGTTCGAAGCAAAAGGAAGATAAAATTAGTTGTCATTGAATAATAACCATAGATCCGATAAAGCAAATAAATCCAAAAGGACAAATTCCTATAAAATGCCCAATTCTTTCAGGATATATACAGTAGTCTTAGCTAGCAATATGCTAAATGAATAATTTTTGCAGTTTTCGTTGAAGAGGTCATGGAAATAGGTTCATTCAGCGTGATCTTAATTCTTTCTGAGCGAATGATATACAAGTGTTTTCGAAATTCCTATATTGATAAACATATATTCTTTTCAAACTACGGATGTAACAAATAGTATATGATATTTGTTATTCATTCAAACTTTTTCTATATATCCATGCAATCATTGCCGTACCCACAAATGTTGCAGTCCAGTATAACCACAGATCAGTCCATACTCCAGATAACAATGCGGGAGCTAATGAACGAGCAGGATTCATTGACGCTCCAGAAATAAAAGCAAAAAACAAGATATCTAATCCAACAATACCTCCAATTAGCTATGCCTCCAAATCCCTTCAAACCTTTTGTATAAACTACAGTCAATATTACCGCCATCAAAAGAGCTGATGCCAAAACTTCGACTCCAAAAATTAATGGTAAAGGATATGAATAATTTGGCGCATTAGCTCCTAAGTTTGCCTCTTTGCCAATTATAATACTTACAAAAAGACTTGCTAGAAAAGCACCAAGAATCTCAGCTAAAATATACAGCCCGATTAGATTTCTTGTGATGTGCTTTGTTATCAAAAATCCAACTGATACTGCAGGATTAAAATGAGCCATGGAGATTTTTCCAAATAGATAAACCCCTATTACAACACCCACAAAAGGAGCAAATGCAATGAAGGGTAAGCCAAGAACTCCATTTAGTTTAGCATCAATAACTACTGAACCAGTTGCTAAAACAACAACAATAAAAGTTCCCATGAGTTCTGCGATAAACTTTTTTTGATTAGCAGAAAGTTTGTCAACTACAGATTCGAAAGTAGATTCCTTTGACATGATTATTCAACTGTTACTTAGATATCACTTTAACTGAACTAAATATAGAGTCATTTTAAATTGGAATTTTATTGTCTTTGGTAGACTCAATTATTTCCAATACTCTTTTTTCAATTTCATCTCTTATTTGTCTCACTTTTTCTATTGGTTTGTCTTTTGGATCTTCAATACCCCAGTCTATAACTTTTGGTATAAATAATGCAGGACAGTATTTATCGTCCATACAACCCATATTGACTATAGTTGTTGCATTTCGCATCATATCTTCTGTCAAATCTTTAGGCTTTTGATTGCTGATGTCTATTCCAACTTCTTTCATGACCTCTACTGCAATAGGATTAATCTGAGAAGTAGGAACTGTACCGGCACTAGTACTTTCACAGCCGTTAGGAGCATATTTTCTAAAGAAGCCTTCTGCCATCTGACTTCTTCCCGCATTTTGGACACATACAAAGAGGATAGTTTTTTTCGTATCATCAGAGGACTTTTTACCAAATGGAAATTTCATCTAAATCACTTCTCTTGCTAACCGTCTTACTTTTTAACAGCCTTAATGGAGATACTAGTAATTTGTCTTTTTTCTTGATTTTCTTGGTCTTTGTCTTCATCTAATTCCATATATAGTTTCTCATCTAGTATCTCAATGTTGGTAAATCCAGCCTTTCTTATACTATCAATGTAGTTTTCTTTTGTTAAAGCACCATCAATACAACTGCACCAATTTTCCGTATTAACAGAATCTACATCTATTTCCTTAGATGTAACCAGATCAGATATAACCATTCTTCCGCCCCCATTTGGTTTTAGAATTCGGTAAATCTCTTTGAATGTGTCTAGTTTGTTTGACGTCAGGTTGATAACACAATTACTTATAACCACATCAACAGAGTCGTCTTCGACAGGTATTTTTTCTTCAATATCTCCTTGTCTAAATTCAACATTTTTGTATCCATGTTTTTCAGCATTTTCTCTTGCTTTGTTGAGCATATTTTCTGTCATGTCAATTCCAATGACCTTTCCACTTTCTTTTACAATATTGGCGGCCAAAAATACATCAATACCTGCTCCAGAGCCCAAATCAACAACGATATTTCCTTCTTTTATGTCAGCAAATCTTGTGGGATTTCCACATCCTACTCCCAATATTGATGATTCGGGAATAGACTTTAATTTGTCAGAATCATATCCAATTACTTTTGATGAAGTAAAAGGAGAAATAATAACATCTCTTGGACTACAACAATCAGAAGAAGGCATACAACAAGAATTAGAATTTCCGTCTAGTGCAATCTTTCCATATTGTTCTTTAATCTTTTCCTTTAATTGTAATTGTTTATCCATAGATATAGGTTTACAAAAGAAACTATTTAAATTGGTAAGAGTAAAATGGTAAAGTAAGTGAAGTCAAGGAAACTAAAGGAAGACGTCATAAGAAAGACTTTGAAATCAAGTAAGCTGCCCATACTCGAGGAAAATAATTCTTGTAATTTCTATGGTTATGATGTGGAAAATCTAATGAAAGAAACATCTGAATTAAGAAAGATAATTACTAAGAGAGGAACGCTAGAAATATTGATTCCCCTTTGCTGTTCTACTGACCCAGTCAGATACTTAACATTTAGAAAGTCAATGAAAGGTTTCAGCAGTAAGACTCTCACAATACGATTAAAGGAATTAGAAAAAAGTGGTATTTTGAACAGACAATCCTTTAATGAGATTCCCCCACGAGTGGAATATAGGCTTATTCCTAAAGGTCAAGAACTTACGGAATCAATCATTAACTTGTTACAATGGATGAGGAAATGGTCTGGTAAATGACTATTTCATAGTTTACTACTCGGCAACATTAGGTGACAACTTTGATAAGGCTAAAGTATATTTTGTATTAATTATTTTTCTTCTTTTGCGTGGTAGTGTAAGATAGGTGCAGCTTATCTGATATGGTTAAGGTTAAAAGAAAGCAACAATTGGACATTTGGAACTTTTGGTAAATTTGCATTACTCATTTATGGAGTAGTCCCCACTTTCCAAGAACCTCACTTTTATAAGACATATGTAACGGACAATAATGTACACTTTAAAACGACTTGTGTATCGGTTATAGTGTTTACATACTGTTGGTAATATGGAAAGCAATAATTACAAAGCAAGATAATCCATCTTCATATGATTTATTATTGTCTTATATAATCCCAAATGATACTTTCAAACAATACTAGAAAAATTGGTATTTTAGGATTATTCTGGATAGTCTTTCCCATATTGATTCATTTTTAGAAGTCGAATAACGTGATTGTCAGATTTATCTTTTTTCACTAAATATTAAGAGTCAAATCTAGCAATAAGATAATATCCTAATTTGTACGATCTCAAACTCAATTGTCTGCCATGACAACAATAATAAATTATCTTAATTACTGCCTATAGAATGGCCTTTAGATAATTACATGATTTTATATAATAACGAATTCCTAAAAGCCAGTCTTTCAAGTTGATTGAATAATTTATTAGAATGATAAATCTCATTAACTTGATGTTCAGAATCGAAACAAGGAAACTTTTATCTGGTCTTGTTTACTCTTTTTCTTTATTTGGATTTGTTATTCTATTAATAAATAATATATCTCCGACTACTGAATCATATGGTGTTGGTTTAGTTGATGAGTTTTCTATTATTGATAATAACACTGCTACCAATTTAGTAGATTTATCTCTCGTAGATAACCATTTTACTGGAGAATATTATGACAAATTTCCCAATTCTACAATTCAAGGTGAAGACCTTGGCGACAAATTTCAACCAGACAAGCTTTACACACTTATTGCAGAAAATATCAACATAGAGATAGCTCCAAACAAGAAAGTATTAGCATGGACGTTAAATGGAACTATGCCTGGTCCAACGATAAGAATGACCGAAGGCGAAAATATTACTGTAAAATTTGTGAATAAATCTCCTATACCTCATACTTTACACTTTCATGGTTATCATGATGAACCCAATGACGGGATAGCTCCCTATGATCATGCCCGGTCAAACTTATTTATATAATATTACAGGCAGCCCCGCTGGTGTTTTATTGTATTATTGTCATGTAGTACCAACATCACAACACATCAAAATGGGTATGTATGGTGCCTTGATAATAGATCCAAAAAATAAAACAACTCTGCCGCAAGCCCAAGAGTTTGTGTTGGTAATGAGTGAGTTTAACATAAAAAATCCTCTAGCATTTTTAGCAGATTATTACTTGATTAATGGCTATGCTGATCAGTATATGCATTTCCCTATTAAAGCAAATCAAAACGATACGATTAGACTTTATGTGATAAATGCAGGAGTCAATTTACCTTATTCGCTTCATGTGCATGGAACAATTTTTAAAGCATACCCATCTGGTCTATTTGCAAATACTCCAATTGAATCTCAATCCGTATTAATAGGGCCAGGTGATGCATCCATAATAGAGGCAAAGTGGAAGTATCCTGGTACATACTTATTTCATAGTCATGGTTTGCAACAAGAACAGGGTAGCAAAGGCATGATAGAAATATCTCCCATGGATTTGAATGGAACTACATTACAGAAACCTCTAAATGAATCAGTTTCGTTATTTAACAATCAATATAAACTACAAACAGAACTTCAAAATCCAAAGACGTCTTTTATAACTGAAACTGATATCAATAAAACTCAAAATTATCAAGATTCCTTTAACATAGATAATATTTTGAAACGTAACTCAAACAATATCGTAAACGTGTCCATAATACTCAATGCAGGTCTTCCTAATAACGATAATTTTTACTCTCCCTCTACTATCAAAGTACACAAGGGTCAAGAGGTAAAATGGACTAATAATGATAAACTCATTCACTCAGTAACATCTGGCGATCCATCAACAGGTAGTAATGGATTATTTGATTCGGGTGTAATGGCAAGTACTGAAGTTTTTTCTACCGTGTTCTTAGATAAAGGAGTATTTAATTACTATTGTATCTACCATCCATGGATGTCTGGAAAGGTAATAGTAGAATAATCATTTAAAGTTCAAAAATCAAGTGAATTAAATACTTGAAATGATTTTATCCAAATAAAATTATTTTATAATAATCATAATACCACTAATAGTTAATTTTTATTTGACAACAAAATAAATTAATATTTGATTTCATTTTAGGAGTTGAATATTCATGATAATATTTATGAAATACCATATACCACTGTGATAGGTACATGTTTCCAAAAGCTGATGATGTTTCGATTTTAGAATGTGTGAAGGACAATGACATTGTAGCAATCTCAGGATTTAACATGGCTACTACTCCCGAATTTTTGATCAATGGACTTTATAAAAGATATCAAAGAGATGGTCATCCCAAAAATATATTTATAATATCGGACGCTTTGCCAGCAGTTCCAGGCAAAGCTTTAGACTATGTTGCAGAAAATTTATACAAAGATCCCAATCAGGATTTCCTAAGAGGTTCTTTGATGCCTTTTTTAGGATTTTCTCCTTGGCTGCAGAAGCTAGTTATAGACAACAGGATTGAGTGTTATGGTTGGCCAATCGGAATCACGGCCTATTGGTTTAGAGAGATAGCCTCTGGAAGACCAGGACTATTAACTAAAATAGGTTTGAATACATTTTTAGATCCAAGAAATGATGATGCCGCCCTTAATGAATTGGGCAAAAGTAATCTATCATGCAAGATTGAATTATTAAGTATTGACAACGAAGACTATCTTTTATATAAAGCACCAAAACCAAATTGTGCTATAATAAGAACTTCCATTGCTGATGAAATGGGTAATTTGTCAACGCAAGAGGAAGGAATCAGAGGAACTGTTCTTAGTATTGCCCAGGCTACCAAAGCAAGACCCAATCAAGGAAAAGTAATCTCACAAGTACGCTGGATAACAAAAGCAGGGACGATAAATCCCAGACATGTTGATGTACCTTTTCCACTTGTTGATCACATTGTAATTTCTCCAATAGAATACCACTGGCAAACAGGATCGATTCCATACGATCCAAGGCTATCCAATCAAATTGTTTCTCCTATGCATAATAATTTAGACTGCTAGTATTCCTCTAGAGCAACCAAAGGAATATGAAAGAGTAATTGCTAGAAGGGTGGCGCTTGAGTTCATTAATCTCTTTACCAAAAAACAGGCCCCTGTATTAGTGAATTTAGGAATTGGGATTCCTGCGTTAATTTCATCAGTTGCTGCCGAAGAAAACATTATGAATGTTATAATAACAGTTATTGAATCTGGACCATGGGGAGGAGTTGCCTTATCAGGAAATGACTTTGGATTAGCCATGGGGGCATTTGCTCTCTCCACCATGCCAGACATGTTTTCTAACTTTGAGGGTGGAATCATTGATGCAGCATCTCTAGGTTTTTTACAAATTGATAGATTTGGAAATGTAAATCCCTCGATGCTTCCTAATCGATTATTTGGAACCGGTGGATTCCCCGTTATTGCAGGAGGAGTATCCAAGATTTATTTTGCAGGATCATTTATGGGAGGAAAAAACATTATCGATGTAAAAGAAAACGGAATCAAAATACTACAAGATGGACCAATTACAAAGTTTGTTCAAGATGTTTATAAAATTTCGTTTCAGTTCATATCAAGCATCTAAATATGGACAAGAGATTATGTATGTTACAGAAAGAGCTGTATTCAAGCTCAGTGGGACCGAATTAGTTTTGGTAGAAACTGCACCGGGTAGTTGACATTGACAAAGATATTTTAGAGAAAATGGAATTTAAGCCACAAATGGCTCCAGAACATAAAAGAAATGGATAAAAGACTTTTCAGCAAATCAGCAATGAACATAAAAAGAGATTTAGAAATTTTCTAAAAATATATTACTAATAAAGATGAACTAATCGTTTTTAGTCAATATAGCTAGTTAGATTATGGATAAACAATATTTTTTATATCAAGGCACGATTAAAACTGGACATGTAGAGATTTCCGTATATTTCTAGTAACGCTACCAAGTGCTTTATTTTTTGAAACCCCTCCTAAACCTACACTTCCTAGAACAATAAGATCTACCTTTTCGTCCTTTACAAATTTGATAATACTGTATGCAACATAACGACTGGAATGACTTCCTTTGAGAATTTTTGTTACTTATACGCACTCCAGAATTTCTCGTACTTTGTTTTGAGTTCTTCAAGATTCTTAATCCATTCTGATTCTATTATTTTATTAACTTGATTAGTATATTGATCCAATGAATATTTTTAACATCTTTAGTTGGTTTGATCGGGGTCATAATTCCAGGCTGATGAATGTATAGTTGGTAACACATTCAGAATTATTAACTCGTGATTATTTTTAACGTTATTCTTAGATGTATTTTCACTCACACCAAATCCGCTCAATAGGTTTATCGAATAATCTAATGCTTTGAGTGAATGTTCAGAACCGTCAACCAATGCTAAGAGTTTCATATGATATGAATTAAGATGCATGTTTATATCCTTGTTCTTAGAAGCTTCTTCGATACTACTTATCCAAATAATATTGAATTAAGAATATCTTGGACTCGTGGTGAACTTAGTATGTACTTGTTTGGATGTTCGTTAACCTTTAGTAGAAATTTTATTATCGAAAATTATTCTGAAAATTAATATAATGAAAATTATTGTATGCACAATCCAAATTGTATTATATATAACCTAGAGAAGATATATGCATAATCTTGAAGTGGACGATAGAAGATTTTGTTTATGGCGCAACTGATGGAGCTGTTACCACATTTGCAATAGTTGCAGGTGTAGTGGGAGCATCATTGTCTCCTTCCATTGTTATAATTTTAGGATTTGCAAACCTTTTTGCCGATGGGTTTGCAATGGCCGTGGGTAATTATTTATCCACAAGATCAAGAATAGAGTATATAGAAAGAGAGCGAAATAGACAAAATAAAGAAGTTCAAGACCGACCTGAATACAAAATATCTGAAATAAAAAATATTTATGCAGAAAAGGGCTTTAAAGATGAATTATTAGAAAACCTGACCAAGATTATAGTTTCTAATAGAAAGATTTGGGTGGATGTTCTGATGAAAGAGAAAATTGGGATGTCAAATGTAGACGACGAGAATCCAATATTCAAAGCAATTACGACATTTATTGCTTTCAATATGGTTGGTGTAATCCCACTTCTTCCTTTTATCTTTCTATTTGTCATAAACAACCCTGCAGGTTTTACCACTAATGATATTTTTATTTATTCGATTATTTTTACAGCATTAGCTTTTTTTTGTATTGGCTTTATCACGGGAAGAGTTGTTAACAAATCCCCTATAAGATCGGGCCTTATCACATTAATAATAGGTGGCATTGCAGCACTCGTTTCCTATATGGTAGGAACCTTCTTAAGCTTGTACATATAATAACCAGCAAATATTTGTACAAAAATAGCAATTAAGATACATTCAAGCGGTTTCTCATCCGGATTAAACAGAATAATACGCTTATTTCAAGTAATTATTTTTATCTTTTTATTTGTCTATCTCTCAAAAACAATCAGTAACTTTTGTTTTGTTAAGTAAAAGAGGATCTACGAACCGACTGGTAGATTTTTCAGTATATAATTATCCTCTTCTTTAATGTACTACTAATACAGGACGATTTGATATTTCTATCAGATTTCTTGATACACTGCCAAGGGCCTTTATTTTTGAAATACCTCCTAATCCAACATTCCCTACAACTATAAGATCTATTTGTTCTTCTGTTGAGAATTTTATGATGCTCTCAGCAATTGCCCTACTAGAATGACTTCCTTTAAGCACCTTAGTTCTTATTGAAATATCTGATTCTGCATATCTAGCCTTGATCTTTGATAATTTATTTATCCATTCAGTCTCCATCATCTGATTCATTTCTTCGATGAATTGAGACAAAGAAACAACCTGATTAGTTTTAATAGATTTCATAGGTTTTTCAAATCCTAGCGGCATATGAAAATGAGGAAGTACATTTATCAGTATCAGTTCACCACCATACGCTTATTTTTTGATTGATCGGCATTAGGATTTGTAAGTTTGAGTAGATAAATTGCATATTCCAAAGCCTTTATGGAGGGATCCGATCCATCGATAGGAACTAAGATTTTCATCAAGTCAAATTACTTATCATATGGTATATCTTTGTTGATAGATATCGATGTTTAGTCTATAACCTCCAATTAGTTGCGTCAAATTAATTGGCTCAATAACCATCTCATATGATAAATATTTGAATCATGGAATTAATACCCCTCTTCCAATTATCTGACCCTCTTTCAATAATTTTATAGCTTCATTAACATCATCCAGTTTAAATTTGGTTATATTATTCCTAATTTTACCCTCATTTAATAATTCGATTACCTCTCTTAATTCATTATAATTGCCCCACAAGGATCCAAATATTTTAAATTCATTTAATACAGTCATTGCTATTGGAATTTTAGCTGCTGTTCCAAACAGACCCACTATTACTACCGAACCTCCTTTTGCTAATATACTGATAGAGTCATAAAATGTCTTGTCTGTCCCTACGCAATCAATGATGACGTCTAGCATCTTGTTTCCTGTTTCGGCCTTAATTCTGTCAACTAAATTATCAGTGGAATGTAGATTGACTAAATGATCCGCGCCGCATTTGCTTGCTAATTCTAACTTATTGTCAGATCTATCCATGGCAAATACTTTAGACCCACCTCCCAAGATTTTTGCATATTGTACCGCATATGAGCCTAAACCACCTATTCCAATTATCCCAATATTTTTTCCTGGTCCAAGCATGTTCTTCACCTTTTTGATTGCTCTGTAGGGTGTCAAACCTGCATCAGTCAATGGTGCTAAATTCTCAGGTTTAGTTCCCGAAGCACGAACATTCACTAAGAATCTGTATGAAGGAACTAAGACATATTCAGAAAATCCCCCGTCAAAAGACGATAACCCGGGCCATTTAGCAAAAGCACAAAGTTGTTCATCTCCTGACTTGCAATGTATACACCAACCACAACCCCAGCCCCCAAAAACTGCAACTAGGTCACCAGGTTTCATGATATTTTCCGGTACTGATTTACCAACATCTTCAATCCATCCCGCTATCTCGTGTCCTGGTGTCTTTGGTAGATTTAATGGGATAATATCTTTCCATTCGCCACTAATAAGATGAAGGTCGCTATGGCATAATCCTGAAGCTCCTACCTTTACGAGCACTTCTTCGTCACCTCTTATGACGGGTTTGGAAATATTATCCAATTCTAAATGTTTGTTATACTCGTGAATTCTAGCTGATCTAATATATCCATCCATTCATATCCTTTATATTCAGCATAGAAAAATCTTGTTAAAATAAAAGTCAGTATTATCAAGTTGACTAGTTGCTAACGATCCCATTATGATGGTGTCAAATAATAGTTAAATTAGTCAAGTTAGGGCCAGCAATTTTATATAGATCAATCTTTTCAGGATTATATGAGTCTCGACTCTATCGGAATCACAAATTTAATGAATAAAAATATTATAGTTGCTGAACAGAATATGAATTTAATCGGCGTATCGAGAATAATGTCTAATAACAATATTGGCTGTGTGGTCATTGTAGACAATCTAGAAACCCGAAAGCCTCTTGGAATTATTACCGAAAGAGATATCATTAGAACAATTGGTATGTTACAACCACATCAGATGGTAGTCCCTGTAAGAGAACATATGAGCCATCCTTTAATCACACTTTCATCAAACGCAACCGTTTCAGATGCTATGAAATTGATGTATGAAAGAAAAATAAGGAGAGTTATCATTTTAGAGAAGGATAAATTGGCCGGAATTTTAACTGATAAAGATATCTTTAGATATTTGGTTGAAAACAAAGACTTGCTCTCTACTGTTATAGCAAGCAATCTTCCAATCCCAGAGAAACAAATGAAAGATGAAATTTCACATTTTTGGTTTATTAATACTTTTATTGAATAAATAGTGATTAATTGAAGAGAATTAATGAAATAACTCTATTGAAATGATTTATAAAAAGTCAACCCCCATAATTCATCAATCTTTAAATGGTTTTCAATGCAATGTAATTTAGGTAATGAATCCTTTTTTTACATACTTTGATACACTAACAAACGCCTTTGATGCATATACATCAGGTACCAAAATACTGTCAAAATATAATCAAGCATACATCGAGAGTTATTTCAATGTTTTAGCAGATTACCAGAAACAGGCTACCGAATACAAAAATTTTAGAGTTTTTAATAATCTAAGGTACTTGTTACCAACAGAAGAATCATACGGTGAATGGTTAAAAAACACCGATACAAAGTTAAATGATTTGTTAAAATCAGAAGAATTTTCATCTTCATTATCAAAGTATGTAAACTCCCATCTAGAATTACATCGGTTATTGAAAGCTCAGGGATATCCTATCCAACACTTTGAAGATATTTATGAATACATTACAAACAATTGGAACTCATATTATACTAGTAGAAAAGAAAAGGCAATCTCAGAGTTTAAAATATTATATAAAAAAGACAATGTAAGACTAATCCGCTTTATAGCCGACTATGATAAGTCTACTGCTAACAATGGCAAAAATCCGCTTTTAATAATTTATGCTCCAATAAATCAATTTCACATTATGGATATTAATCCTAATAGAAGTGTTGTTAAATCGCTTTTATCCAAAGGAATAGACGTCTACCTGCTTGATTGGGGTTATCCCACCTCAAAATATGATAGGCTTTCATTATATGATTACGTAACGTATGTAAGAGACGCGGTACAATTCATTCAAAAACAATCCTCTACATTCATCTCTGTAGATATGCAAGAAGAAATAAAGGACAAGAATACGAATCAAATGAACTTAGAAATAAAAAATACGAAAAAAAATGATTTGATTGATAAATCTGGTTCAGATACTAGCAGTAGCAGTAACAGAGTTAATCAAAATTCTACCTATCCCGAGCAGAAAATATCAATCCTGGGATATTGTTGGGGAGGAATTATAGCATTATGTTATGCTTCTTTGCATAATAATGATATAAGAAATTTAACACTTCTAGCGGTCCCTGTTGATTCGAGCAAAGATCAAACTATTCTCTCAACTTGGGCTAAGAACCTTAATGCGGACAAAATAATTGATGAGTTTGGTCATTTAAATGGGCAAGTTCTAGATATAGGATTCATGATGCGTAATCCTATGAGATATACGATAGATAAATATCTTACAATGGCTAAAAAATACAACGATAAAGAATTCATGGATATATTCAGATCTGTTGAAGAATGGCTTTATAACACGCCAAACATTCCAGGAAAACTTTTTAAGGATATCATAAATGAGTGCTACAAGAATAACTCACTTGTGAAAAATAACATGCGAGTAAATAATGAAATTATTAACCTCAAGAAAATAAATGTCCCAATCCAAACAATTGTAGCTGAAAATGATGATCTTGTGTCTCCAGAGTCAACAATGGAAATCGAGAATTGTGTCTCCAGTAACACAAAAAAAATGATTAAATTTAAGGGTGGTCATGTTGGATTATGTGTAAGCGGATCTGCGCACAGTCAATTGTGGCCAGAAGTTGCCGATTGGATTTTAATAAACTGATCATATCGATTAACCGAAGCCGATATATTATCTAAGAACATCAATCCGACACTTAGTAAAGTTAGTATAGTCTTTATTTCTTTATTAGTTCTAAATCAATTAACGAGTTGATACATTAGTATGTCCCATCCTTAATGTACCCTATTCAAAATTCAAATGTTATATCTTATTGATTGTATTAATTCTTATCATAGAACTATTCCCCCATGTTATTTATTTTGAGCCATATGGCGTGTAATCTTTAAGCCTGACATTTGTCAACAGAATCTGTCTTTATTTAATAATGTAATTGACTATAGAGGGCCGGACAGGCTTCTTTAGATAAATAAGTTTGGAAATACAATGAACCGATTTTTATGGCTTTATCTTTGTGAAGAATTTCTGATCAATCAATTTTCATCTACATCCTTAACTTTTTAGTTAATTTTAATATTGGTATCTTCTTTATCATACATGCATACCTTATTCCGAGACCGCGTAGATGCTGGACATCAACTTGCCACAAGGATAAGATGGTATCTAAATGAAGAACTAACAAATATTACCGCTTCAAAAAATGAACTGATGGTGTTGGCGATACCACGAGGAGGTATTATTCTTGCAAATATTATAGCGTCTTATCTTGAATGTGAACTGGATATATTAGTTCTCAAGAAAAATTAGGTACGAATTAAACGAAGAATTGGCAATAGGGGCTGTGATGCCTGATGGATCTTTCTTTATAAGCGATAAAAATAACTTAGAGTCCTTCCCATCTCTCAAAAGTACTTGGAGCAGGAAATTGAGATCCAAAAGAAGGAAATTACACGTCGATTAATTGAGTTTAGAGGGACTACTTCTTATGCCAATAAATTAAATGACAAAATTGTGATATTAGTAGATGATGGAATAGCAACAGGAGCTACCATTGTCGCAGCTGCACAATGGCTTAAAAATAATCATTTTTATAAGAAATTTGTTATTGCAGTTACAGTTGCCCCTGCAGGATCTGAAGTTATTAGAGACTAAGCACTATCGCTGATAAAGTAATTATATTATATTCTTCAGAAGAATTTAGTGCGGTAGGGCAATTTTATAGACATCTTTAATCAGGTTAGTGACATAGAAGTAAAAGAGATAATGAGAACATATCACTATAATATTTGATTTACCGGGGTTTAAAGTCATAGGGTGCTTATAGGACGTTTACAGATTATGGTAAAAACAAATTCTCAAGTCCATAATCACTTATTTTTTTAAGCAAAACCCTTTTTAAATGACATAAGTAGGTTTAGATATCTAGATTTAAATGGACCGCATACATATCAATTAGGTTCGAAATGTAGTTCGGTCTTATATCATGATCATTATTTGAGCAATTTTTTTTACTCATCAATTTGTTATCGATCGAATCAGATAGATTGACAAGTTAGTTATTTGCATGAAATGACTTTGACTAAAAAGTATAATTAAAGGGAAGTTGATTTGATTCGTATGATTGAGAGCTACGGGAACAACATCAATTCTAATAAATTTTATCTCTCTACACTGCAGAAAAATCAAAAATGCATCATTATGTGAGGATCATGATAGAGCGTATGATATCTCTGATAAACTATGACAATAAAATAAATAGGACATACTGATGATGAAAATCTTCTAAAATTATAAGCTTTCTCTGCAAGAAATATCCGGCAAAATCGAATCTAAATCTAAAGAACCTGCACAGAAAGATGGAGTAACATTGACTGACTAATTAAAAGACTAATTGTCATATATCAAGCATCTACTGTATTTTGTATTTAAGATTATTGTGAATAAGATATAGTCGTTACATTTCTATTTGACATCTTGCTCTTTAGATTTGGATTTTGATGGTATTGACAGACTATTTATGAAATGATTTTACCAAAATAGCAACCTTTCCAGATTCTTGCTATCCTTATAAATCGAGATCTCGGTTAATAATAACTGCGTGAATTACATAAGTGAATTTATACTATGATCTACAAGACGACTCTAAAGACATAGATATTCTATTAGACAGAATTGGTGAGGCTGAATATGTTTTATTGGGGGAAGCCTCTCATGGGACCTCTGAATTTTATAGATGGCGCACAGAATTATCAAAACGCTTGATAGCCGATAAGGGTTTCTCATTTATTTCGGTAGAGGGGGATTGGCCGGATTGCTATAAAGTAAATAAATATGTAAAAGGTAATACTAAATCTTACAAAACTGCAAATGAAGTTCTTCATTCTTTTAACAGATGGCCCACATGGATGTGGGCCAATAAGGAAATGATAGAGTTAGTTGAATGGATGAAGAACTTTAATGAAAGCATTATTGATAACACAGATAGTAAAGTCGGTTTTTACGGATTGGATCTTTATAGTTTATGGGAATCGATGGAAGAAATAATATGTTATCTAAAAAAAGTCAGATCCTTCTATCTTACAAGATGCTATAAGGGCCTACAACTGTTTTGAACCGTATAACAAAGAAGTACAAGCGTATGCACAAGCGACAGCATTTGTTCCGAAGAATTGTGAAAAGGAAGTTATCGAATTGCTTGTCTCCTTAAGAAATAAGCAAACCGTTATATAGTAACAAACAAGAGAATGAAGAGGATTACTTTAACGCAGAACAAAATGCAATTACAGTAAAGGATGCCGAAAATTACTATCGAACAATGATAAAAGGGGATGTAAATTCGTGGAATTTAAGAGATATTCACATGGTGAATACTTTAGAACGCTTAATTAGTTTTTATAGTAACAGAAACCATGTCAAAAGCCCAAAGGCTATAGTATGGGCCCACAATACCCATATTGGAGATGCCAGGTTCACGGATATGGCACCCTCCGGTATGATAAATATTGGACAATTAGTAAGAGAAAGAAAAGGCATACAAAAAACAGTCTTGATCGGATTTAGTACTTATGAAGGCACAGTTATTGCAGCAAATGAATGGGGCGGAAAAATGGAAATAATGAATGTACCTCAAGCAAAGGAAGGAAGTTGGGATCATATATTACACAATCTTACTAGCAATTCCAAAAAGGATAGGAAAAACAAATTAATTATTTTTGAGAGAAATAAAGAAATCATAACTATTTTAGAATCTAACAAAGTGAATTACATTTACGATGAAAATTATGAAAATAGAGGTCAGAGAGCCATAGGAGTTGTCTATAATCCCAAATACGAAAAATATGGTAATTATGTACCCACTATACTACCTCTGAGATATGATGTATTGTTATTCGTTGATAGTACTAATGCCCTTTATCCATTACATTTAAAACAAGTTGAGGATAAAGATCTTCCCGATACTTTTCCCAGAGGCGAATAGTTTATCTAGGGATTTACTGTGTATCAGGATAAATACTAAAAAAGGGTTCAGCCCATTAGCAAAGATCAATCACAGCACTCATTTGAAATTATTTGCCTCTTATAATGTTATGATAATTCTAATTGGTAACTATGCTATCCAGTATGGTCACATATGTGAAATTGCAAATATTGCGTACTGTAGATATTAATGAGTCATTACTATATATGAAGCACATATATAAAAATATATTTGAATGTTCGAATTCAAAATTTCAGAGTTAATATTTCAGAAAGGTAACCCTGAAGATATTGCTCAAATATCGCAAATTTGACTATTTTATTAGTCTCGGTAATATGTAAAATCTATTTAAATAACTTCCTATAACAAATACTAAATGTCATCTTCGACATCTGATATATCGAAAGATAAATCAAAAGATAAATCTTATAAAGACGACACCGGCCTGAAAAGTCAACCTGAGAATACAATAAATACACCTAATACATCATATCCGAACCTGTATGATGATTTTTTTGAAACCTATTGGCAAAATATGCAAAATATTATGGGACAAGTTATGGCCGTCATCGATGCTTCCTTCTATGAGAACAATGACACCATTTGAGTTATTTGATAAAGTGACAGATACAAGACTACCATTATGCGATGTTATTGACAGAGGAGATAAATATGAAATAAACTTAGAAGTACCAGGTATTAACAAGGAAAAAATTGATGTAAAGGCAACAAAGAATTCGATTAGTGTTTCAGGATCTCAAACAGAAAAAACCAAAGAAAAAGGTAAAAAATATGTTTATAGCGAAAGGTCATACAAAGCATTTCATAGACAGATACCATTTGTAGACGAAATTATTCCTTCTCAAATCAGTGCAAAAGTAATGGATGGTGTACTAGAGATTAATGCACCAAAGAAAAATCCCACTAAAGTAGATGGAAATGAGGAATTTAAAGTCGATATAAGCTAAAATATATCTCAATTTGAAGTTGATTATTGAAAAAAAACAAAATTAAGATTATAATACATACTTTGACATCTCAAACATCATGATTTTACTTGTTCGACGCTGGTATTCAAAATTTACATGTAAGGGATTTCAATGTTTTGAAATAATATCTCAACCAATTAAAGATTAAGACGTAGAGTTTTTTTCTACTCAAATATTTCCCATATGTGGGGAGTAATCAGATTATGAACGAATGAAATCCAAAGGCTTTGTTTATTGTTGATTACAACATTGAATTTTGGACTAGAATTTGTCAGTATTATAGGAATAATTGTATAGATTTGAATCATAAATTGTAAACAATCTTCATGAGATGATGACTCCCACCATACATTGTGCAGATAAATTTATTATGGATCGTGGTGACTCCGTATCCTGTACATTGGAAATCCGAAGAATTTTGGTTCCCTATGACGGTTCAGAGTATTCTGAGAATGCATTAGACTATGCGATATACTTGGCAAATACACTTTTTAAAAGTAATCCCAAAAGACAGAGTATTCGGATAATAATACTTCATGTGATCCAAGGCTTGCCACTTACTAAACCGATTTTAGAAAAAATAGCCTCTTTGAATGAAGTCAAAAAGCCATCATTAAATAGATGTATATACGAGTATATACGAAGAAATTAGGACATTGATGGAAGAGGATATCAATAAGAAAAAGGAAAAATATAGACGCATGGAAGGTATTCGGATTGAATCGGTCATTCTCCATGGTGATCCCTCTAATGAGATTATACAATATGTCAATAATAATATGATTGATATGATAATTATTGGAAGTAATGGATTACAAGGATTAGCAAAGATCAAAAGTCTAGGAAGTGTATCTAGAAAGGTATCAGAATCGGTGCAATGTCCCATCGTATTAATAAGATGAAGGTTTCAACATCTTTCAGGATCTGTTATTAAAGGACATTAATCACGAGATGCCAGTAAAAAATTTTAACTAATTTTATTAGAAACATATAATAAAGTACAAAGTAGGACTTGAGCACAAAACTAGTGTATATTAGCGTAAGTAATTATCAAGTATAGGAATGGCGAGCTCAACATGACTTCATATCTATTATCTTGATAGTTAAATAAAGTGTTATTAAGAATCAATCACCTACATAATTACTTAATATATCCTACAATAAAAGACGCAATCAGCTGCAATTCCACCTATCATTAAAGTGTGAAGGTCAGATTTTGATGAGATTTACGAGCTATTTTACCCATGATCATACCTATTGCAAAAAAAGAAAATCCAGTGAAAACAGATGAATAGACAAAAATGTTTCAAGGCATTTTAGATGTAGAAAAATTTGAAATAATACAAAGATGAAAGGAATAAGAGGCATTATCCCGATCAAATTGAAAACAACAAAGGTTGTAATCCCTTTTGATAGTAATATTTCATTCTTTAAATCTTCAGAGCCTATTTTTTCCTTTATCAAGACTTCCATCCAAATCTTTCTTATTGATGCGATTACACTTATGACACCCTCAAGTAATTCAGTGTTGAATCCCTTTTCAGAATATCTCTAATTTCTTTTTTCTTCTCTTTCTCTTTTTCTTTCAATATATTCAATTTTTGATTTTGCAGATAGATAATTACCCACCGCCATTACAAACCCTAAGATCAATACAATGGATGGAGAAGACTGATGTCCCGACCATTCCGTAACTACTGCAAAAGTTGTAACCGATTCATCTATAGATCCATATACAAATCTTTCAATGGATCAATTCATTGTTATTTCATCTGGAATACTATACTGGGCATTACCAATTTTATATGAATTAATTCCCACAGACTTGCCTATTTTATTTTTATTTTTGAGTGGTAATTTTATTCGACTTTGAGTACTGATACCTGCATCGTCTTTTAATATTTAGTTCCCCACTTGTGACAAAACAGCGAGTCATCAGGATACATGTATCCACATTCAGAACATGATTTGCGTTCATCATAAATTTTTTTATGTAGTAATCTTAATTCATTTATTAATTGTACTCAAAGATAATTGGAAATCTTCGATATTGTATCCATGACTATTAAAACTTCCCTCAAATATTCCTATTTCATAGTGATAAGGTGTAGAATTTAGATAATTAGTCATTATTTGCAATAAGTTTTGAATTGTATAACAATGTCAAAAAATTCGGACTGTCTTCAAATGTTTTCCCATTAATAGCATTTACCTTTAGAGGAGTTTCTTTAATAAATCCATAAAATGATGAATTTTTATAACCAACTTGATTTGGAGAATATCAACAGTAGTTGGCTGTAGCTACCCTAATTAGGTAATAATACCATAAGTTGATCTAAAATTATGTTGTAAAATTGTCATATGTGAATGTTTGGGACTTGAGTTAGTTGCATCCAAGGGGATAAAACATCTTGAAACATTCTTTATTTGGTGGATAAATGTTTGCTCTGGTGATTAATGAATTTGTAAAATATTCTTTTTATTATTTCTGCAGAAATTGCATAGGCAAAAACAATTAATCCTATGATAATAACATAAGAGATAGGTATTTCTGTTAAACCAAAAATCTTTCCAATAGGTGTATAAGGTAAGATCATCACTATGCTGATTGTAATTAGCGTAGTTACTATCAAATAACTTTTTGGCTTGCTTTTAAAAATTGGTCTCGTGGTCCTAAGAACAAGGACGATAATACACGCTGAAGAAATTGATTCTATGAACCAAGCAGTTCTAAATTGCTCAATAGACGTGGGATGTAAAAAGTACAGTAGAATCCCAAAAGTAATCAGATCAAAAAAGGTGCTGAGCAAACCAAAGACGATCATAAACTTGCGAATAAATTTTATATCCCACCGTCGTGGTTTGGCGATAGTCTCAGGATCAACATTGTCAGTGGATATCGTCATTTCGGGTAAGTCGGTTAATAGATTCATTAGGAGAATCTGTTTAGGTAACAAGGGGAGAAAAGGCAAAAATATTGAGGCTCCTGCCATACTAAACATATTACCAAAGTTGGCGCTTGTAGCCATGAATACGTATTTTAGTGTATTTGCAAAAGTCCTCCTTCCCTCAACCACCCCTTCTGCTAAGACGGTTAGATCCTTTTCCAAAAGCACAAAATCTGAGGCTTCTTTGGTTACATTAGGAGCGCTGTTTACAGATATTCCTACATCTGCAGCATGTATTGCTGTAGCATCATTAATGCCATCTCCCAGATATCCCACCACATTTTTTTCAGAAATCCGTAACGCCAAAATTATCTGTTCTTTCTGATTGGGTTCGATCTCAGCAAATATATCAATTTCATTAACCCTATTTACTAATGCATCGAAGCTAATTTTATGTATCTCGTGGCCGACAAGAACCTTTGAATTAAACATTCCTATTTGTTTAGCTAGATTAGCAACCACGTATTTGTTATCACCGCTTATTATCTTAACTGAAATACCTAGGTTTCGAAGCTTGGTTATAGATTCTATGACATCAATCTTAATTGGGTCAAAAAAGACAATAAATCCCAAAAAAGTCATTTCAGTTTCATCTTTTTTATCCATCCTCATTTTAGCCGGTCCTAACCTAACATCAACATCTTTGTAGCATAATCCTAGAATACGTAGTCCTTGATTTCCAAATTCTTCATAACGCTTTATGATTTCCGGCTTTACCTCTGACAAATCCACGATTTTTCCACATCTCTCGGCAGTTGAACAAACTTCAAGAATATTGTTGAGAGCTCCTTTAGTTACTATGAATGAATATTTGTTTTTGCCAGTGGACTCGATGAAAGATTTATCCTCATATGAAACAAGTACTGAAAGTCTTTTCCTAATGAAATCGTATGGGATTTCATCAATCTTATCATAATCTTTCAGATCAAACTTGTCAGAACAATAGTCCTTAATAGCTTTGTCTATAGGATTTGTAAATGCAGTTTCATATGATGAATTAAGATAGGAATATAATAAGACTTTGTCGCTTGTATTACAGTCTATATCAATGGCTGACTTTAGCTGCACATTGCCAATTGTTAATGTTCCAGTTTTATCCGAACATAGGATATTCATGCTTCCGAGATTTTCTAATGCAGCCAGTCTTTTGACTATTACTTTATCTCTAGCCATTCTTCTTGCACCATGAGATAGATTTACACTTATAATTGCAGGTAACAGTTGAGGTGTGAGTCCGATGGCTAATGCCAATGAAAATAAGAACGATTCTAAGATAGACCTGCCGAAATAAACATTGATTAAAACGATAAAAATAACCAACAATAATGTTACTTCCATAAGAAAGTATCCAAATTTTCTGACTCCATGTTCAAAGTCAGTCTCTGGATTTTTGTATTTTAGACTATTTGATATTTCTCCAAATTCGCTATTGATTCCAGTTTTAATTACCAATGCTTTTGCTTTGCCGCTCACCACAAAAGTACCCATAAAAACTGAATTAGTTCTATCCCGTAATGAGGCGTCTTTGGGGAGAATTTTAATAGATTTTCCTACAGGATAACTTTCACCAGTCAAAGTTGCCTCATTTACAAAGAGATCATTTGATTCAACTATAATTGAATCAGCAGGGATACTGTCTCCAGCGGTGAGCGTTATTATATCACCTGGAACAATATCTATAGAAGGTATTGATATATTGATCCCATCTCGTAGAACTAAAATCCTTGCCTGAACAAATTCTAATAGTTTATCTACCTCATTGATAGCACCTCTCTCTTGCCAAAATCCTAGAATTCCGCTTATGATTATAATTGTAATGATTAATGCCGCATCTTCCAATTGACCTAAGAATAGCGAGAGTAATGAGGTGAAGATAAAAATTAAAATAATTGGACTTTTGAATTGAGAGGCCAATAGGAATAACAAATTAGACTTCTTTTTTGATTTAAGAGTATTTTTTCCATATGAAGATAATCGACTTTCTGCATCTTCAGAGGTCAAACCATTTTTTATTGAAGTTTGAAATTCTTGCTCTAATTCGTTTAAAGGATAACTCCAAAATTCCAATTGCTTGACTTTTTTATCGAAAGTCATAGGTCTGTCTAATTACTCTCTAGTTTATAACTATGCATAGAGCAAAAATTGATTAATTTAGAAATGTTTCCTCATAGGGTTCCCACTATTATATATAATACTTATTGGCTCATTTAACAAGCAGTACAAATAAGAATAATCCTTTTGATAATAGTCTACTTGATATTTACCTTATATAGTTACTAATTTAACCTTAATTAATAAAATCTGCACTGTTATTACGTCATTATAATGCAGGAACAAGAATTTTATACGAGATGAATGATTTTTGCAGTTTTCTTTGATGAAGTCACGGTAATAGGCTTATTTCTTGTAATTTTAATTCCTTTGGGATGAATCGTAGTGCCGTATAAACGGATATTAGCTTCTCTAATGACTGTCATGTCAATGGTGCTACTAGCCGGGACTGTATAACGGATGGGGATTATTTCTTTATAGTTAACTTTGTCTTTTAGGCGTCTTACCGCAAAGTTAGGTAAGATGTGACAAATACCTAATTTATTATCATCAAATAATTCCATTGGCTTTTTTTTAGGCTCCCTTATTCGATCTAGGTAGGAATAATAGCCACTCGATCCGAATGAAGGTACTTATGATAACTCCATTACCAATAATAAAATCGGTAAATATCGGCTTAATATGTACACTGGTCTATCTTGCTTGTCCTTTTATTGGTTACAGAAATTGAGTATCTAATACACCCTGAGAAAAGACCACGCTCTAAATAAACATCTGTTAATACACTAATGACTGGTAAAGTATCGTATCTTACATCTAACATTCTTTTTATCGGTAACTACATAGTTTCCTTTCACAATACTTCTCAAGGTCTTTGTAAGATTTTGTAAAGAGATTTCAGCTAATCTGCCTTTACTTCCTAAAATTTCGTCTGTAGGAACGCCAATAAATAACATCGGAATAGACAATTTTTTTCCGTAGTAAGAAAATGTTCCATCCCCACCAATCACTAATGCTATGTCTGGATCTGTATCTGAAATTTGCAGATCTAAGCGACTTTAATATTTTTTGAATTTTTTCTATTTGAACTTTCGGCCGAAGGGGATGAACAAATATTTTGAACTTCAAACGTATTAGACTGCAAGAAGAGATATTTTATACCTTCTATAAAAATATCCAATTTTAAGAATCGTCTCAGTAAATAGACTGGTTAGATTGACGTAGGACAAGTTGCCTTTAATTATTTAATTGATTCAAACTCAATGACAAGTCTTTTTTCACACATCCAATTGTTTAATATCATCTTAGAATAATATTTTAATAAATATAGACAATTACATATATTAAAGATCTTGAAAGATAATGAGGACCTTAATGGAGAATCAAATGACAATAAAGATAAATTAATCGAACATTATGATTCAATTTTAAGAGAAAGCTCCTTATTAACTACTGTTGCTGGAATCCTATTTGGATTTTTATTAAATATTTCTGTAAATGCCGCTGCCGAGTTTGACGTGAGTAATAAGGTGTTATTGTTGATAGCTTTGTTCTCCATAACTGTTGCTACGCTTCTCTTTAGCATGCCCGTAATATACCACCATTTCCAATATCCATATAGAAAATTTGAAAAGTTTCAATTACGCAGTCATCGATTCATCATTTTTGGGATTATCCCATTTTTCATCACTCTTTACATATGTTTATCGTTGGCTATCCTGATCCTGATTCAAAGTTCGTTTGTTGAGTTTTTTGGTACTATTTACGGCTTTACATTTACATTGGCGTTTATCCCATTCATCATTCTTATTGTATTGTATATGAAGAGAAAGTGATTGGGAATCGCTTAACACAGTAGTTTCTTATCAGTGAAAATTAAATAAAGTAATAAGGAAAAGAGGGTATCCAACAAGGGATATTGACTCAAATCGTGAATTCAAATATTGCAAATGTCATTGTCTCTTAATACCTGTATTTATTAATAACCGTAAAGCTTCGGTCATTCTCATCTACCCTATGTCATTTATAATACATGTTGTAAGGAAAATATATATATTGTAATATATATTACAATATATCAAATATGGACAGAGACATAACTCCAAGCGATTGGATTAATAGATTTTTCAATACAGGTTTTGGAAGATCCTGGGGAAGAAGAAGAGATCTATTAGATACAAGAGAACTATTTGCGGATTTCGATGATATTCATGAGGAAATGAATAGAATGTTTGAAGTATTCAACAACCTTTCAAATAATGCACCAAAAGAACTCGTCAGAGAATACGAAACAAAAGAAGATGGAAAGGTTAGAGAAGTAGGACCTATAGTATACGGATATTCTATGACCATTGGACCTGACGGTAAACCATATGTAAGAGAATTTGGAAATATCAAATCTGCGCGTAATAACAATGTAAAAAAAATAGGTGGAAAACTGGATCAATCATCACAAATATCTTCAGAAAGAGAACCATTGGTTGACGTTAACACTACCGATAAAGAAATCAAAGTTGTAGTTGAAATGCCTGGGATCAAAAAAGTAGACATTAAAATAAATGTTTATGATTCGAGGGTTGAAGTAACAACTTCAAAGGATGCTCAAAGAAAGTATTACAAAAATATAGAACTTCCAGAACAAGCAGAAATTGAGACCGCAAGATCATCATATAACAATGGCATACTAGAAATAACCTTCGACAAAAAGAAAGTTACTAAACCCGCAGGTAGGGAAATCAAAATAGAGTAGATTCTTAATCGGTATCCTAGACCTTGACTAACTTTATTTTTATCGGGTTTCTAAAATATTAATCACATGTTAATTATGTTTTTTTAAAATATTGAATTATCTTAATTCATATAAAATAACCTATATAGATTGGATATAATCAAAATTTTGAGGTCGATAATCGTAAGTGACTTTAATTTGTCTCGTATCCAATAGATATCATAAATCATGATTAAGAGTTTTCGTTATTGAGAGAAATCAAAACACATGGAGGACGAAAAGATATCCCAGATGTTAAATTATCCTTTTACACCAATCCAAGGACATGAGAAAATCCCAATCTTTTTGGTAAATATAAGATTAATTTGTTAGCAAGATATTACAAATAATGAAAGGCCATAAAAGGACAATAATCATCTTTATGATCGCAGACGGTATCAACACTTATCATTTATACAGGTATACCTAATGCGTTGTTTAATTTCCACATGAAAGAAAATATCGAAAGACTTTCTACTATATCCAAAAATATATCAGATAACAAATTTGCTTTTGATCAGATAAAAAATCTGCCCGAGCCTGTTCAACGATATTTCAAATTTTCTTTAGAAGAAGGACAACATTATATCAGCTACGTAAAATTAAAACATGAGGGACAATTCCGACAATATGAAAATCAAAAATGGATGTCAATAAAAGGGGAAGAATACTTTTCTATAGAACAACCCGGATTGATATGGATAGGCAAAATACAATTGTTGCCCTTCATCTGGATAACAGGGTTAGATGAATATATCGGAGGAAAAGGTAACTTTGAGATAAAGTTGATGTCATATTTCACTATTGCCGATTCCCCTAAAGGTAGAGAATTGGATAGTGGGGAGCTAATAAGATGGCTCGGTGAAGCACCATTATTTCCCACAGCACTATTACCAAGTAATTATCTCCAATGGCAAGAAATAGATTTGAATTCTGCAAGAGCTGTAGTTAACTTCACCGGACTTACGGTTAGTTTAATATTCCATTTTAGTGAAAAGGGAGAGATTACTACCGTGGAAGGTGATCGCTATAGATCTGTAAATAACACATACGTAAAAGAGAAATGGGTTGGTCATTATTCAGATTATACCACAATAGAGAACATTATGGTCCCCATGACCATTGAGGCTGCATGGAATACTCAAGCTGGAAATTTTAGATATGCAAAATTTAAGATAAATGAATTACGGTATGACCATCCCTATTAAATATTGAGAATATGATTAATAGCGAGTTACTTCAGTTTGAACAAGCAAGGTTAAATAAATGAATTTGTGATAATACAGCGATTAATATTTGTATTGAACTCATCCAAATTCCCCATTTGAATCTAATTATGGAATTTAAGTGGCTGACAACAAAATCATTAGAGATATTTTTTAGGTCATAAAAAATGATATCCCCATATTCAGATTTTCAATATTTAGACTTGAATCTGGAATTACAATCACTATTGAAGATGAAAAACGAAAAATGATTATATTTGGTCAAATTACCTCAATTGTGGACAAAAAGGAGCTGAAAATTAGACATGGGATCCTTGAAATAAGAAAAGATGTTGAACGTTTTGACGTAACATGGATTCCGGATAATATGAACAGAGGTAATAACAACTGTTGTGACTATGAACAGATTATGAAAATGATAAACGAAACTTATCCGGATTGTATCACTATTTACCCAGAGGGAATAAATGCCGTAACATTAATTCGACTTTTGTATGATACATATGGAAATTATTCATTAATCATAAGAGAAGTACAGAGAGGTGGAGAATTTGTGGAAAAGTATGCATCTTATGAACTAATTTTAAACCTGAAACCAGAAGTTAGAAGAAAAACAGACGCAAGATGAACTATAATAAACTAACTAATATCAATATATGCGAAAAGAAAGAATGTCATAAAAATCAAAACAAATCTTTACGATGAAATATTTATTTCTGATTGGTTATCATTTACTTTCTGATGCAAAATTTGGGATATACTGAGTGTATGCTCTTCATAGCATGCGGAACTAATAAAAATCCTGTGCTAATAGTCTGAAATAGATTCTTTATTATCCCCATATTTTCCTGTAGCCTCGTTTACTTTAATTCGATACACCACAATATCAAAAATTTCCTTATTATTACTATGTAAAAATGGCGATAAAAATGAGTGCTGAAAAGCAAAATTTTTGATACCTAGATTATCAGGACCAGAGGTTTCAGTCGGAGAGGATTTTCTATCTAAATTAGACATAATTGATTTCATCAGAATTTCCAATCCTTTATTAGCTTCATCTCCTTTTAGTTCCTCAAAGGTTCCATAAACAATCACACTTTTCCAATTGCTCATGTCTTTCATCCAATCAATTTCAAAACAGACATTTGGATTATTTCGCATCATTTGGATTTTCAATCCATCCTTTGTATGCCCATAAATGTATCCATTATCATAAGCATAAGTGATAGGAACAACATAGACTTTGTTACCATCGAAACATCCTACTCTGCCTATTAATTCTGATTTTAAAAGATCATCAATTTGACTCTTATCCAAATCGCCCCACATGATTAGAGTATTACATATTCTATGATTAAAAACATATACTAATAATAGATTTTAGCAGCTCTGCAAAGTTAAGATATCAACACCAGCAGCTTATGGTGTCGCATCTCTAAGTCTTTTATTTATTATCATATTTTGATAGTAATTTCTAAATTCTTTGGGATAGGAATTCATGGGTATTTCAGGGTAGTTAAAATTGCAATTCAGATTTGAATTTTCAAACATCCTCTTACTCAATCGGCAACAAAATATTAAAAAATAAAGTCTAATTATACTTATCCGACAATTCATCAGCCATAGATGATGCTTATCAGAAAAGGTCCTAGTATTATTAATACCATAAGCCGCAATAAATCAGATACCATACCCGTTTTGAACATATTTAGAATTGTGACCGCCTTTGAGGAATAAACTATTGCCATTGGTGGTGTTGTGGAAGGAAGTGCGCTTGAGATTGAGGCACCAAGCCCTGCTGCAATAATTGACGGAATGGGGCTAAATCCGGCACCTATTGCAAGAGATGCTGCGATAGGACATACTATTACCGCAGAAGCGGTGTTTGATGCGGCATATGACATTAGAAAGGCCATTACGGCACTTATTGTAAATATTCCCCATTCTGTAGAAAGCGGACCGGCATTCTCGGAAATCAGATTCCCTAACAGGGTGGCAAGACCACTAGCCTCTATTCCAAGACCTAGCACTAAGCCTCCGCCAAAAAGGAATACGATATTCCAATCAATAGATTCCAGAATATCATTCCAAGATAATATCGGTTGCCATGAATTCGGAGCTCGTTTTCCTTCATCTGCTCCTATCTTTTCTACAACTTCTCCTGTATCATTTGTTCTGTATACCTTGATTTTGACCAACCCTATCAACAATATTATCAGCAGGGCAGGCACGGACTCTGGAATGTTACTTAGGATATTAATCATTTGGTTTGACAAATGACTCATAGTGTTTACAGCACCAATTAAATCGTCGTTTCCATCATCAGGATAAAACGATCTCAAAACTGAAGGAATAATCCACAAAGACATTGCCAAAAAAAGTATGGTTAAGACTGCTTTTTCCTCGGTTTTGATTTTTCCGGCTTTACCTAAGCTGTTCTTGAATTGATCCCTAATCTTTGAAGGAAAATTAATTTTTGGGCACAAAAGCAGGAAAACTATGTTCCATGATACTAGTAACCCAATTACTGCAAGAGGCAATCCTATAACAAGCCAGTCAGTAAATGAAACGGTCATGCCAGGAACAAAGTCTTCCACTGTAGCCTTGGCAATGAGGTTGGGAGCAGTGCTTATCAAAAGGAGCATGGCTCCAGCGGTAGCAGCCTGTCCCAAGGAAAGAAAACTAGCCTCGGTGTATTTGTTTATTTCTGTATCATTATTTGATATTTTGTTACTATCTACATCTAAAGAGCGTGAGTTGATATGTCTATCAATATTGTTATTACTTAATCGATTCGACTCAAAAAAGGATGTTTTTAAGGTCCTCAGATAAGCCAAAACAAAGGGAAAAACAATTGTTGTGGATGCCGTAATGGAACCAGTCATGGAGAGCAAAAATACAGGAAGGCAAGCAACAAAGAATATGGCCATCTTTGGGTTGTTACCTTTGTAGAATAAAGCAAGTTTGAAAGCTATCCTTTTGTCCAGACCACATTTCTTGAAGGCCGCTGCCAAAACAAACCCCGAAATGAATATCCATATTATTGGATCGGCGAATTTGGGCAACGCCTCGTCAACAGTGAGAATGCCCGTTATTACAAAGATAAAAGGTGCCAACAAACTTGTAAAACCCAGTGGTACACATTCCGTTACCCACCAAATAATCATCCAGAGCATTGTTCCCAATGCAATTTGAGGTAGAATTACAGTAAACAAACCTTCTGTCTCTGACTGTGATGATGAATTTTCGAAAATGGCACCACTAGGAAAAGGGATCAAAAGCATGGTTAGGAATAGAATTGGCCCAAGAATCAGACCAAGGTTTCTCTTCAGATCTTGTTCTGAAAAATTCCGTATTCCAATGTTCTTTTTCATTTTGACCTATATTACCTGTTCGACCTGAATATTAGTAGATGACTATTGTCAGAGATTGCATATCAGTATCACAAATAGTGTGGAACAATTTTGAAAGGGGACATGGGATTGATTCGAGGTATTATGGACATATGCTAATACAACAAATCTATAATACCCATCCTGAGGATATACGATTGCTTTTCTTTTCGCATTTCTTTTACCACGTCTTTGCAAACTCTAATTCCTGCTTTGTTTTTAGGATTCTCCATTTGGTATATTTTACACCTCATTTCTTGGATCTGGATGAGTATCTCAAAGTCGTTTAAGTCTCGTTTTTCAGTTTTTTTGTTGAGAATGTTTTTTATATGTTAATCCAAAAAACTACATCGGGGCAGAACTCTTATCGATCTCAAAATCCTTCTGGTGCTATTAGAATAATAATA
>CAVSMN010000012.1:0-403682 GCA_963729045.1 uncultured Nitrososphaeraceae archaeon
ATAATGGTTCTTTTATTTGGGTTCTACAAATTAAAGGTGTATAAGAAAAAGTGTTAAATCATCAAAACAATGTGGAACTTAATATCTGGCAACTTTATTATACTCGCTAAAGTCGAGTCAGACCAGAAAAAATTACCAAGGAAGGATAGACAAATTTTTCCATTTTGTAGGAGTGGAGGGTAAAACTACAGAAGAAAAAAGTATTCAGTTTATTGAAAAGGCAAGATCGGAAGAAAGTAAACGGGTTTTTAATTCAGTATTGAATTTTATGTTGTACCAGGTTACCAGAGTTCAAAATAAGGAAATAGTAGCATCTACTATCCAAAATTATCTAAAAAGCATCAGACTATTTTGTGAATTGGCAGATATTGAAATTTCTTGGAAAAGAATATCCCGAGGTCTTCCTAAAGGAAAAAGCTTTGCAGATGATAGAATACCAACAGATGATGAAATACAAAAAATAATTGAATATCCTGATAGAAGGATTAAGGCAATAGTCTATACCATGATGTCTTCAGGTATCCGACTGGGTTCTTGGGATTATCTTCGTTGGGGTAACATAAAACCAGTCGAAAAACGTGGCTCGGGTGGTGGCTGCAAAGGTGATTGTCTATGCTGGAGAGGACGAGGAGTATTTTACATTTATTTCAGGTGAGGCATACTTCGAATTACACAAATGGATAAAATACCGTGAGAATTGTGGGGAGATTATAAATGAAAACAACTGGGTTATGAGAGACCTGTGGGATAGTGGCTCTCTAAAGGATGGTAAAGGTCTGGTTACAAAACCTAAAAAATTGGCTTCATCTGGAATAAAGAGGTTAATTGAAAGGGCAATCTGGGCACAGGGTCTCAGAAAAAAACTTGAACATGAAAAGAAAAGACATCCTTTCTCTGCAGTTCACTCATTTAGAAAATGGTTTAAAACTAGATGTGAGGTTGGAGGAATGAAACCAATAAACGTCGAAAAATTGTTATCTCATAGTATTGGTATCAGTAATAGCTATTACCGACCCACAGAAAATGAAATCTTAGATGACTATCTAAAGGTAGTAAATTCTTTGCCGGTAGATAATAATAATAAATTACAAAAAGAATTACAAGCATATAAAGAAAAAAAAGACACAGAGAATCAAATTATAATCAATTCAAAAACATGATTGAAAATGCATATCTTCAGAATGTACAAATTATCAAAACGAATGCTTCTATTATGAAAACCTATTATAGCATGTTTGGAAATAGCGAGATAGTAAAAAATATTGAAAAGATGGAATCTGATTTTTTAACTCTAAATGAGCAATCAAAAAAATCAATGCTCAGCCAGTTGGACCTCATTAAAGATAATTACCTCTCTAATGCTGCTAGGATGAATGAACAATATCAAAAGACACCTAACATTGATAAGTTTATTCCCAATCCTGATGGCTCTTTGCAGCCCGATAGTAATTTAAAGAAATAATATTAGTTGAATAGTATATTTAGTACTAATATTGTCGAAATTCCTACATCCAAAATTGCAGAATACGACTAATTGACTAATAATTACTAGGGTTATCTTTGGGTTGAGATTCTACGATGATCAATTTTTTTCAAAAGATTCGTCAAGTAGACGAATTTGAATAAATTCTTTTTTTCTAATTGCAGTTTGGTATGATCCCTAATTCTAAGGTATGGTTGGGATAACCCACAAAACTTGGTCTTTATTAGAGATTTGATTACATCCGATTAAAAGACCAAATATACGGATTATAAATATATTGCACTGTTAATCGAACTCGGATAAGGCATTATCCCAGATGTACCCGCAAATATTAATTAAAAAATAATCCGTGTCGTGAAAAGTTTATCGCTGTTAATATAGCCTTATATGTTCTCATCCGTTTTCACAGTTTAATGAATAAGAATGTTTATGACAGAAAAATGGAGTGTATAAAGGAGGTAATATTATGGTGGAAGTAGTCGAGCTTTCCATTACTCCGACTGGAGGGTCTTCTGGAGTCTACCGGGTGGACATCAGAGGTTCCGGATTCATCCAAATCAGACGGTGTTTTGGCGGTTACGGGGCGAGGATCCGGCGTCTGAAGATTTTATCAATGCTCCTAGTGGCGGTGGCGTCGTCGGCCCAGATGGGACGTTCTTCTTCACTGATAGCGCTATCGGGGCGAACTTGAACGAGGATTGGGGGGCCAAGACGAAATCTTCGCCGATGTATACTATACCTATGTTGGCGCTTCTCACCACAGGTCCAACACGATCAAACGCAACTTCTGAATTCCGACTGCGGCAGCTATGACTGGTCAAAGTATGCTGGAGCGCCCTAATCCTTGCGTTTGGTAAGGAGATAATCTTTGACAAATACAAAGGATAAGGAATCTATCTATTAAGATAGTTACAATAAGGAGTCTTTCAGAAATCCAAGTGTGATTTTTTATCTTGACATTACTACTAGATATTTTATGCCCCTTCTTGTAGTGTTGTAGATACATCAATTATTTGAAACTCATCTACATTCAGTATTTAAACACAGAAGTAGTCAATCTAAGAACCAAAAAAATACTGTTAATAATATGAATCTGTATTGGCTGTGTTTCAACTAATATTTCTGCATCAAAACATTGATATTGTAAATGAAATAAGCGTATACTCGCTACTAGTTAATCTTTTTCATATATATTATTCTTAAAATATTTCATACTGAAAGTTTATCCATGATTGATTCATAACTCGATGATATTCTTACTTCGATAAATCGGTATTCAATAGATTTCGATCGTCTGTTATTAGGTCTAAAAAGAGGATTGGGAGATATAGGGTTCATGTTAAAGTTTATGGCATGACTCTGTCTTCGTGACAATAATTATAGAGATAGTTAGATGTGTAAAGTTACAGACCCTAATCAGGACATTATTATCAAACTAATAAAGAGAATGAATGATCATTTGAACCCAAACTAGGAATCACATTTGACTCAAAGGAAACCATAGTAGAGCTAAACGACTGCAGCTTTATAGTTATCTATAGATTCCATTAAAACTGTTTGTCGCATATCAAATCTCCTCCGCTAGGGTATGACGGTATCGCATCATTCATTTTTAGTATTAGGTGAATTAATCGACTGGTCATCACCTATAATTGATCCTTTAAACATTAGAATGATCACTACTAAAGCTGGAATAATCAATAAAGATACCATTATATTATAATGTGGATACATGAATCTATTTTCGATGCTCCAAGCAAACCAAGCAACAGTGATGAGAATTAATACTGGACCTATCAATGACAATATTATGACTTGGTAATGTCGTTTTACCTCTTGTGTTATTTTACTTCCACGCGACAGTTGAAATCCATAAATTACAAGTGCTAGACTAACAAGTAATGCGATATACCGATATAAGTATCAGCTCGGACCTGAATTGCAGTCTCATCATTTTGTTGAATTATCCTGTTGTTCTGTTGAATGATAGTTTCTAAATTAGTAATATTATTCGTTGGCGGTTGCTGTTGTCCTAGCACATTCTCATTTATAGAGTAATAGATGATGATAATCACCGTTGTCACAACCAAGCAGAGAAGTATCCTACAGGGCAGGTTCATTTGTTTGTCAGTCACTATAGTCTGTTCAGCCTCAATTCTCATAAACCTTTCCTGATACAAACTCCTCAGTCAAGGCCGTTTTGACAAAATTGACATATACTTTATCCATAATTCAGTTTTACATCATATTCTGGATAACGGACTATAAAATTAGGGCTATACGCTATACTACAATGTGGGCAAATCACAAAAGACAATAGCTATTGCTATTTAAAAAGGTACTGCTTAACAGAGAAATGCTATTCACTGAATTTCAATTAGTGTTACCTACCTTATTTCACAAACACAAGAAATACAAACATCAATTATAAAAAAAATCATGGAACAAATGTTCAAGAAACTGAAAAAAGAGCAACGATCTCAACAACAAGTCAAGAAAGGAGATCCGATAAATTGCTAATGTTTTTTTGGTAAATCCACTTCGCCGCTAATACTAAAGTCCTTGGATTCTAAATAATCAGGAGTAAGGTTTTGGAAAAATTTGTCGATCTCATTGGAGGTATTGATGGAGTATACTTTATAATCATTTACATTTACAAAATTGACTAATTAGATCATAAACTTAGAAACTATGACTAGGGATTTTATCAAATTTATTATCATTGACTGGGCCATATCATAGTGGTGGCCAAGAATAAAAAGTTAATCTTGCATTATTGATTGATTAATACATTTTTTGTCTCTAAATCCTAAAATTATTAAATAATTTACAAGTTGAAAGTTTGAGAATTTTTTTAGAAAATTTGATGTGGTATGAAAGTGAAGGTAAATTTGTCTCATTTATTTCAGATGAAAATAAAAGACACCAAAAAGGGAGGAATGGATTGATAATTATGAAAGGTCTTGTGTAAAAATTTTGGCTCTCATTATTTTGTTTTTGGTGATAAAATGGGCATTATTTTGAGACCTTTAATATTATCGTTAATTTATTAATTTAAGTTTTTTCATTTATGCTCATTTCGTTTCTATATAGAGTACTCTAGGACGATGTTAATTGTTTTTAATGATATTTTTAAAAAATATAATAACACCATTTTTATAACATTATATTATCAAATAAGATCATGATAGTTGAAGGAATAATATGTTTGGTTATAGGAATAGTACTTTTTTGTGTTACTCCGTTGTTTCACTCTCCGTCAATAAGTCGTATTGTTAGGATTATAGGAATAACCCTTATAGTTATAGGAGTAATCTTAATTGTTCTTGGTCTTGTACTAGGAGTAGCATTGATGTCATTAGGATCTTTATCTTTTCCTACTTGATCTCCCCTCCTCCCTCTTGTCTATTTTGAATTCATCCTGATTTCATTTTAGCTTTTTTTGCAGAGTATCCGGTTTTTTTTAATTAGCAACGTTCTGTCTAAAGGTATGTCTTTTTATTTTTCCTTCTTGAAAGTTTAAACGATTGATACTCAAGTTTACTTTATATCTTGAGTGTTACTATACATAGGATATATTGTTAGAGTAAATTCCTATAAAAAAAAGGGTCTTGCATAAACGACACGGAGAACAAAAGATGCAAAGACCCTTATGGAATTAGAGTAAACATTACTAACAGGATGAGTTTAAAAATGAATTGTATCATCAGTCAGCGTCGCTGTAGTTACGATATAGTTTTGGACATCTTTTCTAATAACGGATTCCCGAGTTAGAAATAATTCTCAGCATGTCACTACATATTAACTTCACAAGACCGCACTTTTTTTTAAACAATATAGTTATTGAACTCTCGCTATTAATTTTGAAATCAGCAGATATCATTGTCCATACAACGTCAAAAACAAACGGGTATAGGTCACACATATTTCCAAGATCTCAAAATCATATTTAAAATATTATTGGCATCAAATCTGCAAATACAAGATAAAGCAAAATTATTACACAGATAGACTTCCCCTAATTGTACAGATCATTCATATTTTGGAACATAATATATTCCTGAACCCTTCAAATCAGTGAATAAGGAAAAAATAATTAAATGCTTTTTTAGAAATTACAAAGAGATGTTTCTTAGACGTAATTCCATGCTTTAAGAATTTTCCTAATATTCATATAGTTTATTCAAAAATTATTCATTAAATGTTTACTATTTGTTATAAAATTCCATATGCAATATACAAACTTAATTGCTGAGTTCTCCGTTTGGGTAAAAAAGTGCATAAAAATCTATTTTGTTTATATACCCAATATATAAGATGTGACGTTTTTACGATTGTGACTAGTCACAAAACTAAAATCAAGTTTTGAAGTAGATGTTACCATGAAAAAATCATATAAATAATAACACATACGATGATTATTTTCCATATGCTTATCTGATTAAATACTTTTGATATGGATTATCTCATTTTAAGGTTAAAACCGATTATCCTATGTCTTATTCTTTTAAGAAGATTCTCCTTTTTTATTAAAAAAAGGAAAAGAAAGTAAAAATTGTTGTTTGAGCTTGATTTGTGGGTTGCCTGATAGTCTACTTATCTGTTTTATTCGCTACAGATGAATAAGATGCAGAGGATTCTATAGGTATTATCTTTTCCGATTCCCTCATAAATCCTTACATTTCTTTTTCCTATGTCGGCAAGATGTTTTGATTGTTCTTTTGCTTCGTTGACTGCGTTTTTGAAAAAGCCAATATTAGAAAATGCGATGTCATTAAAAATTCTACTAAATGCAATTACGTTTTCTGTATAGCTGACTTATCAACCTTGAATACATCTCGGGTATTCTTCTAAAGAATTCTAGGTTATTCCATAATTGATCGTGGACATTTTCAAAGTATGGTGCGAATACTGACTGAAAGGAATTTATGGCCTGTTTTTGGTATTCCAGATAGTTTTCTGCGATATCCTTGGTTGCTTGTGCTGTTTGTTCCTGTGTGTCAGTAATTGCTTGGGCAAAACGAGGAATTTGATTTATGGCTTCATCGGTGTTTCTCTCTATACTTCTCTTAGATTCTTCTAAGGCGTTGCTGACAGATCGAGTGGACTGCTCTAAATTATAAATGTTATCAAATGATTGCTTATTATTATTATTGATTTGATAAGAGGATTTTTTATTGTAATCTTTATTCTTACCAGGAATAGTATCTTCGATTATATTATTAGATTCTGTTTCGATTTTATCATTATTAGACATAGTAATGCCATTTATTTAACAAGTTATAAAAGGGTGATAAAAAATCAACAAACAACCTTTTACTTCAATTAGTAATTCCTCTTAAATCAGATTCAATAGCCTAAAATTTCATTAAATAACAGTAATTTAATCAAAGTCATCAATTATAACAAATATCAAACAAGATTAGATTAAGAGTAAATTTTAAGTTCATCATGTTTGGCGGATTTTTCCCTTGCTCCCTCACCTCCGAATTCAGCGCTTAAGAATAAAACAGGCCCGCCTTCTCCAGACGACAATCGTCTTAAGACATGTGAAATAATATATCTCATATTCTGAGTAAGAAAAGTATTTTGAAAAAAGAGACAGGAGTCCGAGTAAATTATATCTGCATTTTCACTATCTTGAAGACTGTAAAAAAAATCTATGGCAAATTTAATATAATTTCCCATTTCTCCTTCTAATCCTTACTTATATTACAATTCTCCCATACTCGCTTAAGAGACACATCAATATCTTTGACCATTATATGATAAAGATTATGACCAAATCTTCCTAATGATGCGGAATAGGTGGCTTTAACATTTTAGCTTTTAATTGAAAAGAGGGTTCCAAGAGCTTCTCAAATGGTATTAAGCCGTGACAAATACTGATACGACTATTATCGAGGATTATGAGGATATCCACATGATTTCCACCGAACCCTTATACCATAAGGGACTTAATCCCACAGAATAATTAATTCTATCGATGTGGACTCAATTAATTACCGTCTTTTAGACTGGAGTAGGTTTTATTGATTCATCTAAAAGGTGATTTAAAATCTTTAAATGACAATCTGTCATATAAATAATCCCAGATTATTACATAGGAAATTAACTTATCCGCTCTAAAGAGTCCCCCTTCGTAGTCATTCCCATCAAGGGTTAAACTAATAGTACATTTCGCTTCTTTGTAACCATTATTTTTTATAGGTATGCGGAAGACGTCATTTTGATTTCTAATTTCATGATCAAAGCTACCTATAACAGATTGTCCTTCCTTGGTAAGCATACCACTAGATGAAGAAATGAATTTTCCAATTTTGGTTACATCATTAAAAATACGGTTCACGTCAAGGTTATGTTTCAATAGCCAACTAATACATCGATATGGTTTTTTTATTATCGACGGTGTTTTTGATTATTTCCAAATAAAAAGATGATCATTCTATCAAAAATTATCTGAATAGCTCTGTTACTTTATCAAGTCATGATCAACAATAGTCATTACATTGAAAAAAATAATTTAATGAATTTGAGTGGAATAAGATCTACATAAACGCCATTTTTTTGTGTTCCTTACATTATCAATAGTATTAGTTTTGATAATCTGCCCGCTTCCACTAATTGATACATAAAATAGTGCTTTATTTCAAGATGGAAATGGTAAAAATGAATCTATTAACTTCATACGGCCTGAAACTGTAACAATAATAAATATGCCGAATGTGAATGGGATTCATGAAACTCAACATAAACAGAGCTTTGATTTTTCAAGGGGGGGGCTCGCTTGGTGCATACGAAGCAGGTTGTTACAAAGCTGCCAAAGAAGATCTTTTAGAATACTTTAGAGAAGGCGGCAGGGAAAATGAGCCAATATTTCATATCGTATCTGGAACGTCAATAGGCGCAATAAATGCTGCTTTATTGGTAAGCTATGTAAAGGAAAATAAAACATGGGAAGGATCTGGTGAAAGGCTTGTTGATTTTTGGGAGTATCTTTCTACACAATCCTCTGTTGAAAGGATACCTTACTTTAAATCTTATTGGGATTCTTGGCATAAATTAGATAAACGAATAGCATCTGGAGAATCAGCCAGAAGATATTTCAGCACTAAGGAATTTATTTTGAAGGGGGTTCCTAACGTATTTGTACCCAAAACACCTATGTTTGATAATAGGTTTTTTGATCCATCAAATACGTGGTATGTCTATGACAACAAGCCTTTAAAGAAAAGTCTCGAAAAGTTTGCAAAATTTCCTATTTCCACATGTTACGAAAATAACGAACCAAGGCTCTTGCTAGTTGCTGTGGATATACTAGACCTTACTCCTGTGGTTTTTGATAGCTACGAAAAGGAGGATGGAACAAGGAAGTCAGAGTACGGTAGATATGGTAAAATAAAATTTGGTAATTCTGAGAAAGATCAGCAGAATACTGAGGGGTTTGAACATATTATAAGATATAACGATGGCATTACATCAGACTTCGTTCTAGCAAGTTGTTCAGTTCCGATAAATTATGACTATACTTGGCTAAATGTAGAAAGCCGTGCCTTAGTCGATGATGGAGGGCAAGACGACAATGCAGATACTGGGGATAACCATGTGCCTTCTTATCCGAATGGCAACACCGGTTTGCGCAGTTTCTGGGACGGTGGTCTATTAGCTAATACTCCATTAAGACAGACAATAATCGCTTATAGGGATTATTGGTATGACGTGAAAAAATTAAAAGAGAACGTACCTAAATTGAGATACGGTATAATAAATCTACACCCGGCTAGACAAGATTATCTACCATCTGACTATGACGGTGTTGTTGACAGAAAGAATGATATAATATTCCATGACAGGACACGGTTTGATGAAAATGTCTCAATTCTGATGTCCGATTTCATTAGTTTTGTCAAGACCCTAATTAATTTAGCCAAAGAGAACGGTGCGAGCGAAGAGGCACTGCAAAAGATCTTGGAGTCTGAAACCAAGTCCGTTCTTCTTGCCACTGGCAAGCATTGGAGGTTTGAGGATTTACTAACTGTCAGCGTAGATGTTGATTATGTTGTTCGTCTTGAGCGAAGGAATGACAGTCATACCGTTTCTAATAAGACATTTGACTTTTCAAAAACTACAATCGACCAGCTGCTTCAAGATGGATACCAAGAAACTAAGGAACAGATGATAGCCATAATAGATAGGTTAAGGGAAATGAACAAATGAAAGGATAGCTAGCATTGTTGCTATTCTGGCCTAAACTTTTAGTATCATATAACGTTTGAACTATTTGTCTATTGAATTATATCTTTCTTCCATTGGTCAAGTGTGTGCAACTTCATTAATCAAAACAGTAAAATGTTATCCAATCGACTAATTTACCTTCAAGAGTGCTTGCAAATGGAATTCAGATAGATATCAGACCTGATATCTGATTTGAATAATGGTGTTATCCATGTTAAATGTAATTAACTTGTAGTCTATTTTATTAAATAGATATACTAGGCAGAAAATACAATCAATGAGGATCTTTTAACCATACTTTAGATCAGACGTCCAGAATCCGGCTGTAATGTCACTGGAATTAAAGCAGAGCTAACTACCATGATCCACAAGTAGTACGAGTAGTTTGCCTATGTCTGTTGATACCCTAATTACAAAATCGCTACATTTCGTTATGGTTCAATTATATCAGACTGAGAATGTCTTTAATGCTCTCTAATGATCCAACTTGTCTTTTTATCAGGAGATTTGGTCACGGTCAAAGGATTGCTCCAATGCATCCATAATTTTGGAATAGGGGAGAGAGTTTTATAGAACATCAGAATGAGTAAGAATCATTGCTAAATGACGTGCCCGGACTTTTAGTCACTAAGGATATTGCTCTTGTCTTATTCGTTGTGTCTACAATGCTTTCCATCGGTCTGAGCGTTAATTTGAAGCAGATCAAAGGTATATTGTCAAATTATAAGCTAATGACAAAAGGTCTACTAGCTAACTTTTTGATAATTCCTTTGGTAGCGTGGATAATAGTTCAGGTAATCCCAATGGACGATTCGATAAGTACGGGCTTTCTATTGGTATCAGTATGTGCAGGGGCTGCGTTGGGGCCCAAGTTTGCTCAAATGGCAAAATCTGATATTGCTCTCGCTGCAACAATGATGTTCATTCTTTCAGTTTTGACCGCATTCATCACGCCCTTCTGGCTTGGTGTGTTCTTCGGATCAGCTGGTGATAGTGCTAATAGTGATGGTTTTGCGACTCCAAGTAATCATACATCACGGATCCTAATCGAACTTATTATTCTCTACTTAGTTCCAATGTTATTTGGGATATTAATTAACAATCGTTATCCAGACAGGGTTAAAATTAGGACTCTTTTGGAAAAAGTTTCAACTATCCTCCTGATAGTAGTAGCTGCCCTAGTTCTCATGACCAATCTAAACGATATTTATCATTATGTTATGGGGACTGTGGGAATTATTATAAGTTTGATAAGCGTTCTTATCTATGGTACACTAGGATATTTCCTGGGCGGGCCTCGGTACTTCAACTAAGCGATCACTTGCATTTGATACTGCTATACGTAATGATGCGGTAGCTTTGCTTATAGCAACTCAAAGCTTCTCTGATCAGCCTAATGTTGCTGTTGTAGTTGTAGTTTTTGGTTTGACGCAGATTATTGTGATGGGTGTAATGGCGTATTATTGGTCAAAGAAAAGCAAGGGATCAGAAATTAAAGCGAGTACAAAGGGATAGAAATAGCAATAGCATTACCATCTGGGATAGGAAAAATAAAAACATTCAGGTTTGCTAATTTAATTCTCTATTCTCTCCGTGAATATCAGACAGCCCAATTCGATATACAGCTGATGCCTCAAATCTCGTATAATTATTTACGTAATAGTTAGCTAGAAAGTTGTCTTTACCATATTGAATGAAAAATAGGTATGGAAATGCCCATGGTGCTCTAAAGTGTTGGGATCGCCAAAGCCCCGGTAAGTCAGGAGATGATTGTTGTTACAACAGGGATTGCTTATACCTATCTCTGGAATATGAGATCTGTATTTGTCTTTGAGTATTTTCTCCTGTGACGATTGACTAAAACTAATCAACAATAAAACAGACTGCTAAGGTTTATTACTTGAAACTCGGGTGATAACCTCTGATGTCGAGCAAGAAATTGGAAATATTAAATGGTTTTCTCTGTCTGGTAGATGTTATTTTGCTAATTCATGTATATGGCCATCTAAATTCAGTTTCAACTTTCGAAATCATTGCCATTTTAGTTTTTGATGCATTTGTTGTTGCTCTTATCATATTTGATTTCTACGGACGATTGAAAAAATCGCAACAGGGATGGAGATATATCTTGGATAATTGGTTTATTATCCCCATATCAATACCGATTTTCATTTTCATTTTACCTGAGACGGTATTTTCTGGAGCTTTGACATTAGGTATAATGTTCAGAGGATTAGGAATACTGTACATACTTAGAGTCGTCGTTAAGGATGATTTGAATGTTCTTGGAACTAGTAAAACTTTGCATGTAGTCATGACATTTTATATCATGCTAGGTGTAATCGCCCTCCTATTTTATGATGCAGAACGTTGGAGTCCAAATTCATCCATAAAAAGTATAGGCGAATCATTTTGGTATATTATCCAGATGTCATCTGGTGCTACGTTTGGGCCAAGCCCCGTTACTTTTGAAGGCAGAATCGTAGGAGCAGTCGCCATGATTGTTGGAACTTTGCTAACGGGAATTTATGTTTCCGTTATTACCGTCTGGTACATGACGCGAAAAAAGAAGGGGAATCAGAATGACCTGGCCTACGAAACAAAACAGAACATTATAGACAAGATAAATAGACTAGAGGAGCTAAACAGCAAAGACTTAAAACTACTTCTGATATTGATAGAAAGCCTACATGGAAATCTGCAAAAACCACGGGAGGGTTAATGCATGTATACTTTGATGAGGAGTGCAAGAGGTAACGATAATAGATGTTTGGTACATATAGGATTTTTTAAGAGAATCTTTTTCAGGAAATTCACGACCAAATCTACATGTCATGTCATACCATAATGAACAGAATAATTTATTGAGCTCTTAAATCAATTGCTTTGAAAGTAGGACTTTCTCTCTAAGGATTCCTACTAGTAATAAGGTCTCCTCATTTAACGAAAGAAGTTCAAAAAAACATCAATCGAACTAGAGCAAATTTAAAGCAACAACACAAAGAAGGTGATAGCATACTTATTACATATATGTTTGGAATGAAAATGCGCATGAATGAATTATCACAGTTATCTGAAATGAGTGTTGTAATTGAAAAAGTAACATATTAACCTCGTATTAATTAGTGAAATAAACATATAGATCAATACTTATCCCACCTTATCGATTCACTAAATCAGCTTAAAGCATTAGAAAAAAAAGGCTTTATATTAGGAGTATTAAATTCCAGTTTCAGCACTCCGCACTCCGGGCCGTTTAAAGGGAGATGTACAATTACTACCCTCAATTATCATGGCCTTTCTTTTCTATAACTACAAACTTTCTCTTGAACATATTTTTAATCAAAATGTCTGGATTTTTGTAATTCTTTTGAACACATATCCAATAATCGATGATTTTGTAAATCTATTGGAAAAAGTATAAAAGGTTTGTAGTCGTTATTAAATTATTGATTTGACTGGTGCTGATCTAGATTCTTCTTTGGTAAAGTCTTCTAATCATATACTAGCTATATATCCTAATAGGAGAGAGAAGTTAGATGCTGCATTTAGATTCTTAAAAGATGGGCTCTTAAATAATGAAGCCATATTATTGATAACTGACGAGATAAACAAGGAGGATGCAATTACACGCATGGAAAAGGATTACACTGGATTTGATGTCTTAAATCTATTAGAAAAAGGAGTAATTTCCATTTTATCCACTGGTCAATGGCATTTTATTAATGATTCTTTTGATGGTGACAGGACTCAATCCAAGTGGAAAAAAGCTGTGGAAGAATCGCTTTTAAATAATTTCTTAATAGAAAATTCATCAAAAAAAGGAAAGGCTAGTGGACTGAGGGCATTTGGCGACACCAAATCCTTCTTTAACAAGGATAGATCTTTACGTTATGATAATAAGAATACCTTTAGTTTTGTTGATAAACTTGTAGAATATGAATGCTCTTTGGAAAAGCGTTTTCCATTTCCATTGAATGTTATTTGTGCATATGAGGAAGAGGACATAGTTCAACTTGACAATCTGGAATTAAAATCACTTTTGGAACATCATGGAGTATTTCATAAAGATAGTATCAAGGAACTTGTTTATCCTTTACAAAATTCGCATATCATATTATTATATGATAATCAACAAGACTTGAATGATGCTTATATCACATATATCAATGAAGGTTTAGCCCGAGGTCAGCTATGTGTTTTTGCCTCTGTTCTTCTACAAAATAATGATTTTTTAAGAGATATTTCCCCAAAAATTATAAATTTTGAGGAAAATGTACAAAATGAGAATCTAGTTCTGGTCGATATGGCAAATTACTATATTCAAGCGATGATGGATAATTTACAGGAGTTTGACAAGCTTAAAAATAAGTTGATGGAGAAAGTTAAAAATGATAAAAAAAGAAATGATAAACATATTCGACTTATCTGTGACTGCAGTGATTTTCTTTTCAAAAACAAACACTTTGAAGAATGCATTAACTTAGAAAAATGGTTGCACCAAAAACCATTTGAGGGTTCATTTCTTTGTCCTTATTCAAAATCTTTGTTTGATCAGTTTCCTTATTATTATTACCTCTTTAGAGTTTTTCATAGCGATGATATTGTTATTGATTCGCATGGTAATTTCCTCCTTGACTATGTTAAAAATTCTGAACATCAATCTAAACTTATTTCTTATATGATGAAAAGAATGGATGTCTCTAATGTGGAGTTGAAAGAACAATGAGAAATCCAACACAGGATCCAAAAAACTACCTGTCTGGAGAAAGAAAAGTCGATCATGATATAAAAATGACCAATTCATCAGCTGGCAATGAGAAAGGACATTAATATCCTTGTTTATGAAACGGATCCTGATATTCAATATCTGTATCAAGAATATATGAATGTCATATCACCTCATGTATCATGTACTATTATAGACGATATTGAGAAATTGATCAATGGTAACGACAATTCTATTGTTCAACAAATTCAATTCTACTCAAAAATCTAACTTCGACACTATAATTATCGACGTCAATGTTGGTGATTATGATGTAATTAGAATAGTCAAAAAACTACTTCAGAATATACCTAGACAAAAAATAGTCTTTACAACAACGGCTGACCTTCATATAATTAAGAATGAAATGATTCGTCAAGGCTTATCATCTAGTATAATTATATTACGAAAACCATTTAGTTTTTCCGATCTACTTGCAGTTATATCTCCGACAAAAGGTAAATTTGATAAACTAAAATTGACTGATCATGTTCTGGCATCTTATAATTCAATGCAGGAAGAATTAATGGATGCAGTAGATTTCATCAAAAAAGGCATTGATTCAGACGAATTGAATCTGCTTTTGATAAGAAATGATATGGATATTAAAAATACTGTTCATACTTTAAAATCAAAAGGATTATCTAATGCTGATACTTTGCTAGAAAATGAATCTCTCATTATCATAAAGAATAAAGAGTGGTATATTCCCGATGGTAAGGTCGACGTACCCAGAATAATGAATCAATGGCAGGATTTAGTAAATCAATCAATACAACTAAAGAAGATAGGCTTAAGGGCATTTTGTATGATGGATTGTTTTTTTGAAAATGGATTTTCAACGGAGCTTGTAGATTATGAGTGTAATTTGCCTTCACAATTTCAGATACCTGTTATTCCGTTATGCGCATACCGACAGATAGATTTAGACTGTTTAACGGAGAAAGATAAAAAGAAATTGATTGAATGTCATAATCATATGATCATTTGTGAGTAACATTCACCAAAAGGACAAAAGATCATTTTGGTTTATACTTGATTACCAGATATACTGATAAAAAGAATTGAATGAAATATCATTAGCATTTAGGTATCGTTTTTATAATCTCCAATGATACTTTTGATTTTACTCATCAAAAAAAATGATAGAATCTCGATTGGAGGATCTTTATCGTAATTAATCCCACTCGTTCCATAGTTATAACCGTTCTAAAAAAGGTTCTAATGTTAAGAAAGATATAGAAAACGTGATTGCTTCAACAATGGATACTGCCTTGAATTTAGACTTTACTTGTTATTTGTAAATGCAATAAGGTCTCCTCTTACTAGGGAAAAATACTCTGGTCGGCTAAATTTATTTTTCGACTTATCTCAATACCTCAATGTTCTTTGGAAGAGATATCTGACATTTTTATGAAAAACTCCTATGAGAAGACAAATTAATCCCTAGATTGCATCTTCAAATGTGTAATACACTTGAAGGAAAAAATGTAACTTAATTAAGAAGATTTTTAGGAATCATACTAGGCACAGTTTTAAGTAAAAAAATTTCTATATTAAAATCCTAACAACTAGTAATTGAAGTGAGAGGGATAATGGGTGGCATACATACATACAGCCTATGACAAGTATATGCCATATGAAATATTTGCTAAAGTCCAACACGATGATGTCAATACTATAAACTCCATTATCACAAAAATAAGACAAATTAACAGAAATATTGTATATTTGATACTGGAATAACAACTATTACCATCAAAGTGTATAATCTTCAGATAATACAACGCGGTTTCTTAACACAGTAGTATGTTGAGAATCTTTTATGTTATAGAATTCTAATTAAATTTGTATGGTAAGAATGACCCAAGAACTGAGAAATCAGTCTGACAAAAAAGGTCATCGAATTGACTTTGGTTTTTGCTCTAGGTGTGTAAAGTTCTTAAGTTTAGATAATTATAGAATTGGTCAAGAAATCATTTGTAAATATTGTAGCAAGGGAGACAAAGTTCTCGCTTAATCAATTAGTTTGCTTTGGTCTAATAAATATGAGTATGTTCAAGGGAAGGCTCTTGGCCATTGAATCTCGATGTACTATATATTACTGGAGAGGCGATTCTGGTAATACGCTCAAGAAGATTAGAACTCGCAGAACACCGAACTCCAAATAGGATTACAAGAGAAATGTCTTTCTAAACTGTGCACTTGCAGTCAGATAGCAGTCAGATAGCAGTCAGATAGCAGTCAGATAGCAGTCAGATAGCAGTCAGATAGCAGTCAGATAGCAGTCAGATAGCAGTCATAGGTATAGCGGATACCAATCAATTCAGGAGGTTAATCATAATCAAAGTTTTTGATATAAATACTCTTTTTGATTTATAAATACCATGTATAATATTGGGAAAAACTATTCCTCATACAATAAAGGTTAGAGTAGTTAGAGGTTGGTTAAGCGGTCTATCCCGTGACCGCATAGCCCTCGAAAACAAGATAGACTATGGCAGTGTTTCTGGTATAATCGATCAATTCCGTAATTGAATACTAGATGTTGATTTATTAAGAGAAGTTTCTACAGAATTAAAAAAGAAGGGCCTTGATCTCTCTCATATAGGTGCCTCTATTAGGTTGAAAAAGAAGCTAGATCAGATAAACCTAACAGAAGAACAAACGGAAAATATTCTTGAGCAAATCAGCATCCATTGCTTTCAGGAAGAAATTGAAATCGAATAATTCTTAGTCCAGATCGGCGAAGTGACACAGATAGCTGAAAAATCTTGACACTTCAAATACGACATCCAAGAAATTATTGAAAAACGCAAATTAGAAGTAGCAGAATTAGATCCACAAATATCATCTATGACCAGAAAAATAAGTCGACTGGGTATTAGATTATGGAATTGCAAAAGAAGAATTGGAGCAATATAGAAAAACAGGGCCACCTGCAGATAGACTAAAGCAGCTAGAGTGAAAATTAAGAGAGAAGATCGAGTTATAAATTTGCAAGCGGAAAATAAAGTATAAAATTGAGTTTGATGGGCGAGAAGAAATCATGTTAGAAATAAGAAACTTTATTCACTAGAAAAAAGGTCATAGGGATTAACCAAGCAGATTATCCATATCCTCGGCTCATGGCAGAGCCTTAAGAAGATGGTAGTTCGTTTACTCCGCTACTTAGTTTCGAAAATAGATATGATGTGATATATTGCAAAAGACAAAATGTGTGGTTGATTTCAATATCTTGAGAAGCAAAGAGTATAAATCCTCCAAGGAGGGGGAGCACTCGGTGCCTTTGAGGCAGTAGCTTTTAAGGCTCTTTATGAGGATTCTAAAAATAGATGCAAAAAGCCGATGACCTTAAAGGCCTTAAATTTTTTTTTGACAATAACTGATCATTACCAAACAGTCTACGGTATCAATATAGCAATAAAGGACTACAGGTAGCATTAGTGACAAACGCTCTGCAAATTTTCCCTTGTCGACAGACATAGTGGAATCTTCGGTTGCTAAATGTGAGCACAGACGTAGGCTATGGTCCACCGGTAACATTCAGTAGCTTTTCACAAGCATCTGAGTCTGGACGAATGGATAAAGGATATGACAAGATTTCGAGGCGCTTGATAAATTATCACAAAGGCATAGAAACATCACATGATATGGTGTGTGCTAAAATATATATAATGGAAAAAAAATGTTTTACTTCTGGAGATATTACTCCCCATTAGCATTCTATGTTGTTCTATCTTACTGTTATGCTTCCTGTCATCCAAGGATGCAATATACAGATATAGTTGTATGTCCCGGGTTTCTCAAATGTTATTGTAAATGTGTTTCCTGCACCTGGAAATTGCTGTTCCATGCCCTTTGGAAGGAACCAGCCTGAATTGACATATTTTTCGGTCCCGTCCATGGTATAGTTTGCGTTGGGGTTCATAAACTCAACATTTCCAGAAGAGTCAATCGCAACTGGATTGAATGTTCTTGCGTTTAATGCTATGAGAGTGTTTGTGCCGTTCGGGCCGGGTAACACTATTGGTTCGTTGTTAGAGTTAGGGGGTGAACTTGCGAATGTTGTGGTGTTTGAAACGAATAGAGGAGAAACCACTCCTGCCATTGTGCTATTATCCATAACAAATGTCACAGTATGTGGTTCGCCGACATCGGTGGGATTATACCAATTCACGGCTTGCCCAACCTTTACTTCGGCATTGTCAGGTACATATACGGTAAAAGGAGCACTATAATCGCCTCCCCCAGCGGCAATCTGCATAGTTTCGTTGCCTTGTTGTTGTTGGGTCTGTTGCTGTGACTGAGAGGTTGCGAACGCAGAGCTACTGCTATCCCCTCCTGTAGTTTCAAATAAAAGGAATAGGGATGAGATGAGCACCGTCATAGTTATTGTCGCAAATCCCATCGTCAAGATGGATAAATATGGTTTATTAGTCATATTTTTAAGACTATTTTGCCACTTTATTAGTTTTAAGCATTTATCTGATTCTATATCTAAAGGATATTAAACCCAATGTTTAAAAGTCAATGAAAGAGAATCTCAAAAAAGCAAATATAGAGAAGGAAAGTGGCTAGTAAGCCTGCGAGTAAAGATCTATAAATTAGTCTATATCCACATTCCTTGACGTCACTATTATTGCTTTTGTGCCGAGCCCAATTTAATTGCCGTTCGTCTCATCATTATGCACATTACTATCGTTGAAGCTGAAAGCAGTGCTCCTATCAAGAATATTATATTAAAGGCCATTTCATTAGGTATCGGTTCTGCTGTACCTGATACTGAGGTGGGAACTACGAAGAGAGTTAAGAACACACCTGAAATAACAGGACCTATAGCTCCACCTATAATTCTCATAGTTGCGTTTGTTGCTGAAACCATTCCAGTTGCCTCTTTTGGTGTATGGCGTAGCATAAGGTTTGGTACAAGGGTAATAAAGACTCCGCCTAAAGCAAATCCTAAAAGAACAAATGCTGTTTGTACGGGCGTAGTATGAAATAGGAATAGAACAACCATTCCAATCGTAAGTATTACGCCTCCTGGTACGATGAATCTCAAACTACCACGTTTGATTGCCATGAAACCTACTATGGGACCAAGGACTACAAATAATAACGCTTGGGGTAATTGTAGCAACCCGACATATAGAACATCCATTCCTAATCCATAAGGCTCTGGTGTCTGACCTAGGACTGGAATTGTAGTAAAAACAAGGTACTGTACAATTCCTAGCATCAGAAAAATCATATTGGCTATCAAGACGATCCTACCAAATGCTAGCTTTAGATTGACAAGCGGTTTTTTACTTCTCTTCTCAATCATCAGGAAGGCTGCGAGTGAAACTACTGCTATTGCCAGGAATACCCAGAACAATGTAGCTGCTTCTGGACCCATACCTAAGAAGGTAAAAGTCAGCATAAATGCTGAAATGGTTAGAATAAGCGTAATTAGCCCAGGGATATCTACTAGATCTGTAAACTTTTGCTTCTTTACTTCGACATCTGCACCTTCCTTTTCTTTTTTGATAGCTGTAGGGGCTCCAACTTTAGGAACAAGTTTCCAAAGTAAGAATAACAAGACTAATGAAAACGGAATAGCCGAAATAAATACAGCTTGCCATCCACCAAAGTAAACAACGGCTGCACCTAATACTAAACCTGCTGCACTACCGCCCTGGTACATAGATAATATTATACCTTGGGCCATAGGTAGTTTCTTTTCTCCAACAATTTCTCTTGCAATTCTTATAGAAATTGGAACAACTGCTACGGCTACTCCTTGTAAAATTCGAAGGCCGATAAGGGTGTAAATGTCTTGAGCTAAGTGGGGCCAGCATCACCCCTACGGTATAACAAATAAATACAATAAGTAGCATTTTCTTTGCCCCATAAAGGTCTGCTAGGCGGCCAATTACTATTGTTACAGAAGCCCCTGACACAAGGTAAGCAGTAAGTACCCAAGTGATGACGCTATAGTCTACACCAAATTCTGTCACCATTTGAGGTAAAGCAGGGGTTAAAGAAGTATGAACATATAGTATTAAAACTATACTTAGACCCAGTATCCAAATGATCAAATTTGCATGTTTATATTCTGCCTTATGACTATCCGGATCGTTAGTATCGCCTACTTTACCCATGAATGTAGTTTTTTGAAATGTCAAATATATATATTTTATAATCAAGATGTTACTGCTACAATTTAATGAAATCTAATACTATAAGATATTCTATGTCATTTTTATTTTCGTCGGAATTAGTATGCCTTCAAACTACGAAGGTTATGACCTGTATTTGTATTCTTTTTATACGTTTAGTGTAAAAAAAGGCTTGAAAGATTATCTTATTCTTTGAACCAGAAACATACTTTACTTGCCAAGTAGCAATTGGATATAAAACTATTCTCCTCATAGAGGTTTTAAAAGAAGAAAAAGGAATCAATGTTACTTGGTAAATGAAGCAATGCTAAAAATCGGTTGAGCAGGGTTTATCTATCTGGGCTGGATTGTTAGAGTTTATAATACCTAGAGAACTATGCTTCAAATGTCATAGGAAAAAATGCTGTTTTCCGCTTTGTTTCGTTTCACGGTTCCTTAATCTGTTAATTCCTATTGCTCTATATTTCCATGAACAGGTTAGTCTTAATTTGTCATGAAACCCTATCTGTATTTGTATCCACATCCAGCTTCGATTTTTTTAAATATCTACTCAATAGTATTGGATTTACAAGTAGATTAACGAGGATTAAGGAAAACACCAAAGTAACAAAAAGAGCTTTATATTCATAATCAGTGGGGAGAGAAAGCACTAAAGCCACACATATTCCGCCTCTCAATCCACCATATATGAGAACTTTTTGCCATTTAGCAGGTATCCTAACGTGCGCTATACGTAATAATGCGTCTCCTCCAAAAACCAGGACTACCCTTGCCAGCATTACTATACCAATTGGAGACTAGAACAATGATAATCCAAGACCAGGCATCTGTTAGGTGTAAATAATAAATTGCCATGGATACTCCCATTAGATAAAATAAAAGTGCATTTAGCGTAAAAGCCAGATAATCCCAATACAAGTGAAATGATTGCATCATTTCTGAAAGGAGATCTTTATGTGTTCTTATCAATACCAAGGCAAGAAATACTATAGTTACCACACCTGAGACGTGCAAAAAGTGATCGGCTATTACGTATCCACCAATGACCATTGCTATTGACAATGTAAAACTTACAAATTCAGTTCCCTTCCATTTATTCAGCACTTTACCACCCGCATATCCTATAGCGCTTCCAAGGATAATAGAACCAACCATGGACCAAACGAAAGAAATGGATGTATTTACAAATGAAAAAGCTAGACTTGAAAATACGATCCCAGATATGACACTAAAAGAAATCAAGGAGGTGGCATCATTCAAAAGTGATTCCCACTCTATAAGTACATTAAGTCTGTAAGGGATGGGAAACCTCTTAAAGATTGTTGACACAGCTACAGGATCGGTAGATGCTACAATAGCTCCAAAGAGCAATGCATGGATAAGCGGAATACCAAAAATGACACTTATACCTATTCCTATGAGGAACAATGTAATGATCACCCCAGCGACAGAATAAAATCCAATTGGGATTATTTCTTTCCTAAGATCGCGTAATTTCAAAGTTCTAGCAGATTCAAAAACCAAAAGTGGGATGAAAATCAATAATATGATTTCAGGTAGGCTGTGTTCAACAAAACCATAAATCTCTTGGGTCTCAACAAGATCTTGTGGTGCTGCAATTATGATCACCCCAGCTATCATCATGATAGTTACCCATGGAATAATAAAATTCCGAGTATAATAGTAAACGACGCTAGCTATTAGCAAATATCCAGATACTATGAGAAGATAATTAATGAAAACATCATCCATTACAATCTAATATAATATCAAAGTGTTAATATGTATTTGATAAATTGTTTAGAGCCATTGAATAAGTTGTTATCTATTTCCACATGAATCTAAATTGGCACTCTTTGGCTACAAAATACAATTTGTATGAATAAACTCAAATGAGGCTGGCCAATGGAATCTAGTTGTACCTTATCAAGGTATCCGACTTTATTTTTGGGTGCACAAACAAGTTACCCATATTATGAACTTGTTTGTAGGAATGGTCCATGCAATGAAGTTTCAATGATGATCTCAAAGGTATCCATATCCATCAAATAAGGATTCTAAATCTTTATTCTAGAATAGCAGAACTTTTAGTTGGTTTTAAGGTTATGATTTTCTCTCTAAGATAGTCTGGGGAATACATCAGACACACCCCTTTCTGTAGCCTTAGTAGAGTATTTCAGGAATGTAGTCATATCTAATCCGCCATCTTGACCTTCTTTTTCTTGTATTTTGATGTCCTTTTTAATCTCTAATTTGAACAGATGATGTGAATCTTAATCTGTTTGAATGCATTTTATGTTAAAATAAGAAAATATCGCATGATCCAAAACTTATTGGAAATAAATTGAGACGGTCACTAGCAGACTATGAATATCGTAAAGTTAAGAATGATACTATTATCCAATTTTGTAATATATTATATAATTATGTTCTTCTGGTATGAGAATTTTAGAGCAACAAAGTGCTTTAGTGTAAATGAACAAGGACCAATTCTTTAATTGTAAAGAGTATGAGTTAGTAGAATATGTTATTTGCTCCATTATCGTTCAGCTGATCTAGGCTTTTGGCTTTTGGTATAGGCATCTATAAGACGATACCAATACGGGATTCTTATCTCTGCCTTTAATCTTTGTTTAAATTGTGACATTTCAACAAGAATTATAAAAAATAGCTCTCGTAAGTCATGAGGGCGGTGACTTTATTACATCGTGTTTGACTTTGATGACCATCAAGATATATGATGCCGTTATTGGAATCATGAGTAAATATGCTACAATAAGTACCGGATTGTCCCAGCCTCCAGAAAGCACAGTGTTTACAATATATCTTATAATTATAAAAGTAACCGGAACAATAAGCGAAAAAAATGCAAGTATGTAGAGTCGCTTAGTAAAAAGCGAAAGTTTATGCTCTTGACCGATGTATAAACCAAATATTACAAAGGCCAGTCCAGTCATAAACACAATTATAGTTAGGTAAAGTGCAATTTGACTTCCCTGCCTTGTTTGTTCTAAGAGCTCGATGATTCTATCGAGCTTCTCTCCGGTCAGATTATCTGTTTTAGATATTGCATCTTGACTATCAGATGGTTGAGCAAAAATCTCGCCAGTTAAAAAAAAAGATGGAACTAGTACTAATAATATTAGTGGAAAGCAATAGATAGATAAAATCAAAAACCTCTGCGCCACAAAAACATTTGTAACTAGTCTTTATTAAGTAGGATCTCATTTTTGAAATATAATTATTGGGCAGTCAGTTCATTATCAAGTCATAACGGAATCTCCATTATTTTGATTCAAAAATACTTACAATTTATATACATATAAACAAAAAATAAATTTACTCAATCTTAGAAGAATCACGAATAAAGCAAGATCTTCCTATTGTATATGTATCACACTCACTAAATTATGTTGAATAAATCTGTCTTGCTTTACAAAAAAATTGATTATTTTGAGGTTTCAGGCACTACTGCCTCAACCAGACCAATCTTCATTGCAGGTGTAAGCGCATCAAATACTGTCCATGCTTCTTTGATTTTTCCAGATCCAGACTCAAAATGAAAAATCTCCATTCCATAAGTGTCAAACTTCTCATGGCTAGGTGGAATACCCATAAATTCTCCTTCCTGTGTAGCTGTTACAATCCATCTTATAACCACCTTGTTATCATCTGCGAATGAATCTTGGATTTTGAATTTTATATCTGGCCATGTCTGTCTAGTTTCCTTAATAGATTCTTTGAAATCGATCACTCCAGTAACCAATTCTCCACCATGCCATACGATATCTTCACTAAATAAATCATCAATTTCATTCAATTCTCCTTTATTGCACACATTTTCTATAAATCTCGTTACGGCATTCAAATTTTCGGTTTCAGACATATTGTTGTTTTAATATATGTTGCATTTAAGGTTTCTGATTAGCAGTAATCATAGTAACCATCTTAAAAAAATTGGAAAATAGATATCCTAAAAATGCTTGCAGTTTTCAACTGGATATCAAAATTTTTCTATCCTTCTTTTCATTGCTTAGACGCCTTTTATTCAATAATCTAGTAAAGTGATTTTGTTAGCGTCAAATATAGCTTGCCATGGCATTGCCACGACTAGCATATTTTTAATCTCTTTTGTAGCTCCACAAACATCACCCATCTGACATGGTCTAATCTAGCTTTGGAAATTGTCAGTTTTAGCCGTTCAAATTCCCTAATTGCGTCGTCATAACCCCGTTGAAGCAATAGGTTTATTGTCTTTTTTGAAAAATCAAATATCTTATTTGAAATAGTGTGTTCATCATTCTCGCGGTTTACCCTAATTAGTTCATCTATTTGAAATCTTCCGGCAAGCAGATCTGAATACCTTTGAATTCTTGGAAAAAAACTAGGATTGGCTGTCTTTTCGTCTAAAAGTTGATCAATAATTTCTTTCTTAACCCCGTTTTCTGTTGATACTTTGATTAACTTCCTTACTAAATTCACATAATCTGAGACTATTAATAACATGCTTTCTTCTATAGAACTCCGATCCGAGAATGTAATGTCATTATTTCTGTTGATGGCTCCGTCCCTATCCACTGGAATTTCATCTTGTCTTGTTGGATGGAGATTAACAATGCAAATCCCTAATCTTGGTACATTTTCTTTCAGGCCTTTGGTCTTGTACCAATACCATCTGTGTTGTAATACTAATTGCATTAATGGTGTATTGGTCATAAGACCTCCGTCCCAAAAATAGCGTATTTCCTTTTTTGGTACATTTTCAGTCGTTGAAGAAGTTGTATCCGTATAATTGTTTTCAACAAGAATTTTACGATAATCAAAGTTTACCGGAAAGGAACCACTTGCAATGACGTGATCCGCAGTGATTCCCTCATCATATCTTATAGTATACTTAAAAAGAGGATCTTTTTCGTCTTTCTTTAGAAATTGTCCATACTCGGATTTTCGTGAACCGTCCTCTGTTGCATGACTATCAAAGGTTACCGGGATACCTTCAGCAACATCGACCGCAACAAGCAATAGCCTAGGTTGATCTGCTTCTTCAGTCGTAGCTATAGGAAATTTCACAAATCGCTCCAGACTCTTTTTTAAAGGTTCATTACTATATCTATACCAAATGTTATCTGGATCATGGAATTTCTGATCATAGGTAGGGTTATGAGGAAAAAAAGCATTAGGTACTCCATAAAAGGCAAATTCCTTAGCTGAGTAATATCTCCGGGCAGCCTCGGGAGTTGCATTTTTTTTATTGAACTTATGCAAAAAATCCCAGTACATTTCAAAGAAAGGATTGTTATCTACCTTTGATTCTTTAGAAAGATAATGCCAAAAGTCAATGAGTCGTTCGGCAGATCCTTCGTATGTCTGATTTTCTATAACATAACTTACTAATACTGCAGAATTTATGGCACCAATTGATGTCCCAGCAACAATGTCAAAAGTCGATTTTGTTCTCTTTGAAATGATCTTTATCCCATTTGACAAGGAATTCATATATTCCCTTGTATGCCCCAGCTTCATAGGCACCCAATGAACCTCCTCCTTGCAGGACCAATGCTCTCTCTTTTGTTGGAATAGTATAATTCTTATTATTACTCATATAACCTAATTTGAATATGGTATCCTTTGGAATAAACTTTTAGAGAATCTAGTTCATTTCAAATTCTGTGTGCCAGTCGATACCATTGGACAGCCCAATATAATTTATTTATCATTATGACAAATGAAGCAATGAAAAAAATTGTACAAAGCTTACAATTACATCAGAGGATATTAATAACAAAAAAGAAGTGAGTAGACAGTTTAAACAAATCATAAATAATAACAATTCTATCTATACTAATGTCCATACACTATTTGCGGCAATGGTATAACTTGTCTAGTTTCTAAATGAGTAATAGTTGCCAGAAAATATAATCAGGGATCAAGACCACTGAATTTCACAAAAAAAACATTTAGGTTTAATATATCTAGCGGATTGGTAAATGCCAAATTACTCCAGAATTAAGACTGAAATGGTCATTTGACATAAGAAAAAATGTTGTTAAGAACTCTATTCAAATCTTGAGTAGCGAAAAAAAGGATTCTCGACTTTACTAGTCGTTTAAGAAAATGGTGCGATTATTCAAAATTAAATGTGGTAAAGTTGACATCATAAGCCATGTCTCTTATCCTTTTTGGCAAATTTTCCATCTTCAGTTCATTAATTTTTCCCTTTGCAATTATCAGGTAATTGTACTGACGGTCCTTTGAGGGTTGCCAATACAAAAGCTGATTATCTTTTTCCCATTTTATCTCGTTACTAGCGGTGGCCCAGACCGTGAACTCGGGGGAATAATGAGTATCAAATGGTACAAAAATGACAGTTGGTTTTTCGGAAACAACTTTCCCTGCTAGAACAATGGCCGCATATTTTGAATCAACGTCAAAAAATAAAGCGTATGGCTTTGCTGAACTCCTCATTGGGTATGGACGTGTCACTACGTCCATATTCCGTGGTCTTCTTTCTGGTCCAAGCAGCGAGTAATTTTCTAGGTTCCAATTATCTTTCAACTCTTCGGTATTATACAGATCATAATTCCAAATGGTTGAATTTAGCAGGAGCGCATCTATTTGATCATATTGTAGGTTCAGATACTCTCTGACTTGTTCTCCTTCTTGAAACGCTCCAAATTCTGTTAGAAAAGGAACAAATCTTCTTTCGATAGCAGCACTGTGTAGCTGTCTAAACATTTCAGGAAATTGTTTCTTATACGTGTATATACTTTCAGGAATCTTTACAAAAGAGCTAGCAACAGCCATCGGATCATAAAAATGAAACGACAAGACACCGTTAGAATCGAAATTAGAAATCGATGATGGATCTTTGGGAAGATATGTAACCAATTTCATTTCTACTGTTTTCTTATCGGCCATCACTTTTTTTATAAAATTCATGTTAAATGATTGTTTAATCTCAAGTGGTGCTGCCCCATAGGCCATAGGCGATCCTTCCGCAGGGAAAGTCCAGTCTACCCGAGGTTCAATAAATATAAAGAGATTCTGGTCAACTTTTCCGATGTTAGAATTTACATCTCGATAAAAGTCCATAAGATACTTTTGCTCAAATTCTTCTTTTGGTATCAGCCCTGGATGAGGTTCATTAAAAGGTTCGACTCCCAATATAGCGGGGTGAGTATTTCCGTTGTTTAACCACTGTAGATGCTTTACAGTTAGTTCAATTATCTTTTCTAGGTGCGTACGTACTGGATAATGTATTAAACCTTCATCTGCATTTGTCAAGTCATTTTCCCAAAAGGATTTGAAAGTATGTTTCAGAGATTTGTTTGTCATGTATTTAATTTGCCATTTCTTGTCAGGACGTGGTGGAGACTGAGTCGGGGTTGGTTTTGGATGTTCTTCATCTACAGCTATAGTCCAGTCAGGAAACCCATCTCCTCCATATATCTCGTTTGCAATGTCTTGGTGAAAATCCAGTATAACGTAGATATTTCTTTTATAGAGCTCTTTTATTATTCTGTTTAAAAATGACAGATATTCTTTACCTTCTTCGGAGAGGTCATTTAGGTCTGGATTTGGCTTGGATTCTAATGCTTTCCACGATACAAGAAGACGTGCAACATTAAAACCACTAGTCTTGAGAAGGTCCAGTCCAGGCTTGACCGATTGAATTTCATTATCTAAATCTAGCTTTGATAATTCCTTTACTTCAAGCGGCGAGATGGGAAGGTATGGTGGCAGTTTACTCCGACCTCCAAAATTTACTCCTCGAAATATGGTGTACCTTCCATGCTCATCTCTAAACCATGAGCCATCTTTCCAAAATGTTTTGATGTTCTTTGGCAAAGGCATGACATTATCATTCTCGCTTGCCTCTTTTGTAAGTAAATTGTTGGAATCTATCGGGGAGGTAGATGTCTGTTTCCTTGCTCTAATTCCAGCCAAAATAACTTGTATACCACTTACAGCCAGTGCTATTGAAGTCATTATGAGAAGAAGTGCTAGTCCAAATTTTTCAGAAACGAGTACCAAAATAGATAATGAAGTTATTAATATTCCCAAAAGCATGGTTTCATAATCATATGGCTCTCCTTTTTTCTTCTTTAGACTTTTTACTATCCTTATGACTCCATTGGCAAGTAAACCAAACCCTAGAAATATTATTAGCCATTTAGTTGCAAAGTCTGGAAAGAAGAAACCTGAGCCAATGTAGATAATCAATCCAAGACCAACACCTATATTGATTAACCTGGAGGTTTTTTTGACACCTTTGGCTGTCAATCCACTTATGAGCCTTTCTGCCCCAAGTAAAATTAGGCCTATTCCGGCCAAGAATAGCCAAATATATGCGCCCGCTACGGTGGTGGTTCCGTAAAACACCACTACTCCTGAAAGGATCAAGCAGATGGTCCCTACAATAATCTGGAAAATCCAAAAAAATGAATGTCTTAAGTGGGGTGTTGGTCGATTCATTTAGAAGGGGAGTACAATGTATCATAAATAGTTTTAGACCTATCATGGATCTGATCAAAGTCGGTACAATAAATGACAGGTATCTTATTTTTTGTATACCATCAAAAGAAACAGAATGAGCTCAACATAGAGTTTGGTTTGTATCATGCTTGAGCCTTTGTCTCATAGTAGCAGATTCAAGACATGTATCCCAATGATGCGAAAGGTCACATTTAAAGCAGGCAGATGTTTAATGTTACGGATTCAAGAATATGATGATAAAGAAAATTTTTCTAGTCCATTAATGAAAAATCTCCTAACCGTAGAGGTCTAATATTTAAGTCCATTGAATTGTAATCGTCCAAAGCTGAAATTCCAGAGTCCGTTAGTTTAGTCACTTTCAAATCTCAGCATGAATTATCTTACCACTTGATAATAGCTAGAGGGATATCGTTTTTCCCCTCTTTCTGCTTCTATTTTATCCCAATTATTAGATCGATATTTTGCATTCTGATAATTTCAAACATCATATAATGCATCTTAAGCATTGAAAAAATCCATTTTCCTCCAAATAACATTATATTGATTATTAATTTTGATTATTCTACCTAAGTTCCTAAAATATTTTCCTTCTTAACTTTTATAAGATATTGAAAATGCCTATTCTAAAAAGGACGCTCTAATATGCAAGGCAGAATAATCAAAATATCCTACCTATATCTACAAATAATTTTGACTGATTGAAAGATGATAAATGGTAAAATCACTCCAAGAAACAAGGGATAGTATCAAATACTATACTCAATATACTTTTGGCCAACAGAGAGACAAGTTGATCTTTCATAGGCATATTACTATACTTCTCTACTGAAAGTTTTTGACAAATCCAGGGTTTACAATTTTTGATGTATACTAAAGTTTATTATTTATAAAACTTTATATTTCAATCAAGCTATTACTATCAAATAGTATTATGAAGTATTTGAATCCATATGCATTAAATGCATATCATATCCAACAATGCTGTATTTCCATGTTAAACATTCCACAGTCTAGTTCTAACCTTGACTCTGTAAGGGGGATTTCCATTTGAGTATTGATAGATCACCAGGTTGGATACGTATGGCCCAGATCGGTTTGGGCGCAGTTATCTTAGTCCTGTCTATACTGGTATTGATCAATCCAGTTATGGGGAGTGTTTCGGTAATCTTTATCCTCGCACTTCTATTGTTCTTTGCCGGAATCGAGAAAGTCGTCTCTGGTATTATTGGAAGGGGAAGAGCTCGCTTAGCCAGTATTGGGTTAGGAATTATCGTAATCGTCATTTCCCTGTTAGCAATGACATATCCACAAGGAGCAACTGCTATCATAGTAATATTGCTTGGTATCGCATTGCTAGTTGATGGTATATCAAGAATAATTCACTCATTCCAGAACAAAAAAGAAACAGGCAAGTCAAATATATTTGGCATTGGGGTGGGTGTTTTAGAAATAATCTTTGCAATTGCAGTAATTGTTTACCCCAATATTGGGATTGCCCTGGCAGGAATTTTGATAGGCATAGCTCTACTCATTACAAGCATACAAATAATCGCAGCAGGACTTACTGGTCACTCCAGAAGGAAAGATACATTGACAAAGTAGCACCTATATTTTTATCAGAAATTTATTTTTTTTTTCAAATTTAATACCCAATTTAAGAATCTAGCTATTGATGAAATACAATATTCACTTTTTCAAAAATGCATTAAAGGCTTTTGATTAAAATATAGTCAAAATTAATCTTACTTGTTTTCTTATTCGCACTTAAGATATTTCATTTCCATTGATGTGTAAGAGCTAGGCAAGGGAAATTAGTTCTTATGGTGATCCGGGGTGATACTGGTGTATTTGGATGTGAAAATGAATAGGTTATAATCCTAACAATATTTGCAGTGAGATCATTTGACAAATTGCTAAATTTGATCACACTGTTTCCTGATTCCTAGAATGAAGTGTTTTTTTAGAAAATCAAGCACCTTTATTGTCGACTGGTAATGGGTTGGACTAACTGAGTGAACAATTAAGAGATCTAGATGGTATTAGCATGGATAAGCCAGTGTGCATTTGCGGTGGGGATTTCATCCCCAAATTTAAGAACATATTTACCGATTGCTAATTTAAAATCAAAGTAGATATTATGATTTTGCAAGAATAGGAGTATCAGACTGAATATGGTAAAGTATCTCAGTAGAGGGAGAGAGACGTTAATTGTACTTGTATTGAAAAAGTCTATGTTTTCTTAATTAACGAGATCGACTTTATTTTTACAAGTAAACGATTTTCAATTATACAACTGGTATTATATGGGATTTCCAAGGCTAAGATACTAAGATCGGTAATATCTTTTTAAGGCCGCTTTTGTAAGAACGAGTGTTGAGTGAGAGCAGCGTAGCAGAGTTTGTAGTGCATCTTATGGAATATCTTATTATTGCTCTGGAAGGGATTATTGCGATATTTATTATAGTGGTTGTTTTCCGAACTCTATATGATATTATCAGAAAATATTTGGTAGGATTAGTAAAGAAGGATCCAGAGCAGCAACTACATAACTATCAAATAGTAAGACGCATGTTAAGGGGGCTACTTTATTCACTAGATTTTTTAATAGCTGTAGATATTTTAAAAACTCTAATAATTCCCTCACCTGACCAACTTTTGTCCTTTATAGTTGTAGTAGTGATTAGAATACTGCTCAGTTGGGCAATGGCAAAAGAATTAGAAAAAAGTATCTAGTAAAACACATTTTGGTTTGTTAGGTTTCATACTTTATCTCTTTTATTATGAAAGTCACTTGCAAGGATTATGAAAAGGTTCAAATTGCAACCGGTCAGACTTGATTAAATAACTTGCAAATTGAATATTTGTTGATTTATCTTACGATAATAATTTTTCATAAATATTTTAAGTTGAATTATTTTCGATTGAGAATCAAACGTGAATACAAATAAAGATTGTCATTGAATATTTCATATTTAAAATTGAGAACCTATTCGAAGACAACCAAATTTACTGAAAAATTCATGTATAATTTTTTTCAGAGTATCTAACACAGGATAACTGCAATATTAATAGATATGAAATAAAAAAAAGAAACTGATTTTTTGCTACAAGACTAGCAAAGATCAATCTTGACTATTGTAGGCTATGTTCGTATGAGGATCCAAATCCTCTATAACTGTGATAACAATTGCATCTTCATTTTTGAAAACTCTTCGTCAGTCAACAAACCTTTTTGATGAAGATCTCCAAGTTTTTGAATCTTTTCGGTCACGTCCACTTGGGAACTGGATGATTGTACATTTTGAGACTGTTGTGCTTGTTGTGCTCTCAATCTCTCGATTTCTTGTTGTTGTGCTTGTGCTTGTTGTTGTGCTAGCTGTTGTTGTTGTTGCATTGCTTGATCTGCTTGATGTTGTTGTTGTTGCATTGCGGCGTTACTTCTACTATTAGCTGCAGCTCTTCCGACTGCAAATGCTGCCCATCTTCCTCTCATGTCTGTAGTAGTGTGTCCGTAACTAAAATAGTTATCTGGATAGTTCAATTCCATTAAAATTTGGATAATATTTTAAAAAATCTGAAGATGTCTATGAAGACTTTTTGAGTGAAATAATCCTTGATTAACATATGAAATTATTTGCTTATAGAGAATTTCTCGTTTCTTGAACATATCGTGAAGTGACAAGAGTATTAGTGAACGATGAGATGGTATAAGTTTTCCAGATGGAAACGAAATAAAAAGGAGAATTATGGGCTGTTGGGATGTATCACTGGTATTAGACGAATCCCATATCTCTATATACTAACAAATTTTTACCAGCTTGATTCTGATGTATTTATTGTTTCAGTGTTTTACTTCATGTCTCCTATCGTGTACCCAAATCGAAATACCAATTATCATGGCTAGTATCCCATTAATCAAAAGTACTATACCTGCTACAATGGCAAAGAATAATATTCCTGCATCAATCATCAATTTTTGTTTAACTTTTTGTTTAGAAACATCTTCGGTATCATTAGATGTACTCAGGAAAACATTAACTCTATCAGTAATTTTGTCAGCTAATCTATCAGGAATTTTGGCTGAAGCATTAATTCTATCAGTAACTTTGTCAGCTAATTTATCAGTAACTTTGCCAGCTATATCTTTGGCTGATATATCGGGAAAGTTCTCGATCATTAAAATAGCTTTGTAAGCCGATAATCCAAATATAATTATGCTTGTTACAAGAATAATTATACCTACTAACAATATTGTATTGCCGCGTTGCATTTACAATAGTTAGTATAAGATGTTAATAAACAATCAATATAAAATCTGAAATTTATTAATGTTGTAAGTTTAGGTTGAGGTTTTACATAGTAACTAGACGGGTGAACTCTAAAAATAAAATAGGTCAAATTAGATAGTCAATCATTAAAAATACCAAAAAATGGGTTTGATTTCATTGCAACTTGCAACATCCTTCCGTTCATGCAGGTCCTGAGGTTTTCTAAAGTGTAGTTAACACTCAAGCCCTAAATCCGGCTTGATTTCGATGCTGGAATATATTCCAGCATCGTCTATATCTGAACTTTTAAAATTTACCTGGTTAAATTTTGCCTCAGTTCATTGAACTTTTGTACTAGCATAGGTAGGTCACCAGCATATTTTTCCTTCAGTCCTTCGGTTGTATTTGCAACGCCAGCTTGTTCAAGGGCTTGATTGTATGCATCTGATACTGCTGCAACAACTTTGGCTGCAATTATCTTTTGCAAGTGTTCGGAGATATCCAAGTTCTTAGCTACGGTTAAAGATGTTGCGTTAATACCATTTTGTCCAAGTATTTCTTTAAATTTTGCTATAATTTGATCCATTTTGTCAACAGGTTCTTGAACTGCAGTTGAGTTTACACCTTGGGCTAATACTTTATTAACATATAATCCGTCACTATTCAATAGAACCATTGAAACTGCAAAAACAAGTATACCAAGAGCAATTCCGATTCCTTCTTTTTTATAAATGATTTTCATGATTTGACTTATAGAAACAAGTATAAAGGTTTAATTCCTTTTCCAACAAAATAATTAATCAATATTATTATTTTGAATATATTTACAGACTCGACATGTCAGTTACAATGAGTATCGAGATTGAATCCAGAAATGTATAATCTATCAAGAATTATTACTTTCGATGGTAAATTGTCTATCTATATCAAGCGAAACTAATATACAAAAACTCAAATATTCTTCTATCTTTATATATTAGATCTATTTAATAAAGCGTAATGTTATCTCTAAAAATATCTATCGTTTTTACATCATTGATTGTGTTATTAGGCTCGGTATTTGTCTCTAATGCGTACAGTCAGGTCACTGACTCAAGTGGCATAATTGTTGGGCGCGAGGGAAGTGTCTTTGGACTAGTTGATATTGATTCTGATGGTCACAAGTTAAACATTGCTGGGGTTGTAAATTATATTCCACCAACAGACAAAGTATTTGAGGTTTGGCTATATGATGGAAACTACCGTGCATCTGGATATCCATTAAGTGTAGGGATGGTTAAGGCTGATGGATCTTTTAGTATGGAATCAACCCAGGTTTCTGCATACACATACAGCGATATGTTTGTGACCTTGGAACCAAAAGATGATAAGGATCCAAAACCAGCATATTCCAACCAGGTAGGTATTTACGTCTTGCCTGCACCATTTGGACAATAATTCCTTTCTAATTTTTTATTTTTTTGATTAGACAATTTCTTTCGATTTATTACGTTTAATGTACTCTTTTAGAATTCTAGTAATCACAGCTTGCCTTAGAGCAAATGGTTAATAATAAAAAATCTTCTTGACTGGAAATACTGCCAAAAACAAAACTGTAAAAATATTCTTACATAACTTATGATAAAAAACGGAGTAACTTTTTATTCATATTTTTTCGACGTCGAAAAAATTTAGTCATTTTTAGGACATTTTATATTTCATTTTTTGATTAAATCTTTTTTTCTCTCTTATTATGATATCTATCTCATTATTTATCACATTTTTATGATGCATTAACGTCTCATAGATGATCCAGTTATCGTCGACTTCCTCTATAATTGTTCCAATTCTACTTTGAGTTATCTTAAGAGTTGTAAGAATTTTATCAAAGGATCGGTTTATTTTTAAATCTCTATTTTCTTTTAAATCTACTAATGTATGATATTCTAGGCTTTCAGTAGCATCAGAGATAGATAATGCATTTGCAAGTTTCCTAACCTCTTTTACTGTCAAGTCTTTGTTTACTATTTCCATTGCCATTTCGTGTCTCGTTGCCTGATTTTTGACATAAATTAATTCTTCTGCCACACTCGGGCTTATTTCAGATTTTGAAATTTCATCCACTATTTCCGTTGGTAAATCTAACAGCGATAGCCTTTTCGACACATAAGATGGGCTTTTTGAGATCTTTTGGGCTAGCTCAGATATGCCTCCCCATCCAAAATCAGTGGTATAAACTTTGAAGGCTCTTGCTTCCTCTATAGGATTGAGATTCTTTCTTTGAATATTTTCAACCAATGATATTTCAAAACTGTCTTTATCATTTACCTCTATCACATGACAGGGTATTTTTTTCCATCTTAATTTTTTGCAAGCTAGGTATCGACGGATTCCAGAAATGATTTCAAAATGGCTTTCTCTGATTCTTATGACAATTGGATGCAACAAACCATATTGTAGGATCGATAGGGCTAATTCATCTACAGTCTCGGTACCCCTTTCATGAATTGTATAATTCGGTAATTTTAACTCACTTATCTCGACTTCCTCTACTATTCCTTTCATTAATGGGCTAGCAGAGAAATTTTTCATCATATTTTATCCAATCATATGAAGTATTTAATCTTTAATAAAATTTTCACAATTAGATGCGGTATGATATAAATTTTCCACATAATTTCAAATTAGATTAAATATGTGGATATTATTTCTGTAGGCATATTCTGACTGCAACTTCTAATTAATGACTTTATTTAGGATTTATTGGGTTAAATCATCCGGTAACTTGCCAAGAAACAAAACAGTGGAATTTCTGTATATCATTAAAAATGAAAAGAAGAACATGTAATTGGTCAAAGGTGAACTAACCCTTGCATTCTTAGCTGATTTATTTTTCGGACTCGGATTAATTAAGAAAACAACTATTACTAGTATTAAGAATTTAGTATCGATACCTCATACTGGTGGCTTACTACTGAGCTAGTAACTTATATTTTCCGGTTCTATACCTAATTTTTTTCTGAACTCTTTTATTGTATCTACTAAATATGAGTAATATTTGAGACATATGAGGGGTTTATCAAAATCCTATTTAGATATGATAAGGACATGTTTTTCAATAATACCCTTATCTAATTCTGATAATAACGATCCTATTTTAAGTACTTCGTTTCAAATATGGGTATAGTACTTATCTTACATCGGATAAGTATTGTCAACATAATTAAAGAATCTGATTTACAGTCACATGAACCAAATGATATAGGTGAATATGGACAATGACCTTTATATTTGGTATCGCGTAAATCTAGCACCCAGATGATACAATATCTTGTAGGCTTTCTGAAGATATCTATGTCATGGGGAGTTCTGAATTATCTAATCTTATCATATCTTTATGGATAATGAGAATTTACAAATGATGTTAAAAGTATAATTAAGAGTAATATTTGCAGAAAACTGCTACACCATCAGGATAACCCAAATCATACTTATAGGTACCCCAAAACGCATAGCAGAAGATAAAGACGATGGTGATTCTGATTCTTTGAGTTTAGGATGGGTCCTCCTGTGACCCACTCTCGGAAATCATAACTTAATTTATCATCGTTTAACAAATTTGAGAAGAATTGCCTAAGTGGGGATTCCAAATACCTCATCTAGAAACCTGGTGTTATCGATTGTTACTAAATTTGTAAAGAATCCATGTAGTTTATGGAAAAGAATTGGTGATTAGGAGAATCATTGATTTTAATTAATTAATGCATTTTTATATGCTAACTGTGTTAATGTTAGTCTTACAAAGTGTGCTTTATTGAATCATATTTCCAATGCAAATAATAGTCTAAGGATAAACTCATTTTTTAGGTATGCGTGTTACCACCTTGCTACTCGTTTGCTAACTTCGATAAAATCTTGTTGACCCCTTTACTCTTGCCTAATTTTTCTTGAGCCAAATGTTTGTTATGTTTTGCCTGAACGTTTTTAGGATCTATTTTTAATGTCTTGTCATACCACTCTATAGCTTCGCCGTATCTACCTAGGTTAAATAGAGATGCACCTTTATTGAATGTGGCATTAACATGTTCTGGATGTATTTTTAGAGCCTTGTCATACCACTCTATAGCCTCACTATATTTACCTAATTCGTCAAGTGCTGAGCCCTTGTTGTTTAAAGCGTTTACGTGTTTAGGATCTATCTTTAAAGCCTTGTCATACCACTCTATAGCCTCACTATATTTACCTAATTCGTCAAGTGCTACCCCTTTGTTGTTTAAAACGTTAGCATTATGCGGTTTTAGCTTTAGCGCCTGGTCAAAGTATTCTATAGCCTTACTGTATCTTCCGAGAGTATAGTACACCCAACCTTTGTTGTTTAAAGCGTTTACGTGTTTAGGATCTATTTTTAGCGCCTTGTCATACCACTCTATAGCCTCGATATATCTTCCGAGACTATGTAGAGCCCTGCCCTTATTGTTTAGAGAATCAGCATCATTTGGTGCTAGCTTTAGCGCCTTGTCATACCACTCTATAGCCTCACTGTACCTTCCGAGGCTGTAGAATGCTGCGCCTTTGTTATTTAGAGATATTGTATATGTTGATTTTATCTCCAAAGCCTTGTCATACCACTCTATAGCCTCGATGTATCTTCCTAATTCATCAAATGCCGCGCCTTTGTTGTTTAAAGCGTTTACGTGTTTAGGATCTATTTTAAGCGCCTTGTCATACCACTCTATAGCCTCATTATATCTTCCGAGACTATGTAGAGCCCTGCCCTTGTTGTTTAAAGCGTTTACGTTTTTAGGATCTACCTCCAAAGCCTTGTCATACCACTCTATAGCCTCGATGAACCTCCCTAATTTATCAAATGCTGAGCCCTTGTTGTTTAAAGCGTTTACGTTTTTAGGATCTACCTCCAAAGCCTTGTCATACCACTCTATAGCCTCGTAATATCTTCCGAGACTGTATCGCGCCTTGCCCTGGTTGTTTAAAGAAATCGCATCTTCGGGCTCTATTTTTAGCGCCTCATTAAACCACTCTATAGCCTCGTCATATCTTCCTAGAGTATAGTACACCCAACCCTTGTTGTTTAAAGCATTTGCGTGATTAGGATATATTTTTAGAGTCCTGTCAAAGTATTCTATAGCATCACTGTATCTTTCATGCTTATAAAGCCCAGTACCTTTGTTGTTTAAAGCGTTTACGTAATTGGGATTTATCTGCAGAGCCCGGTCAAAGTATTCTATAGCATCACCATATCTTTCAAGCTTATACAAGATTTCACCTTTGTTGTTTAGAGCGTTTACATGGGTAGGATGTATTTTTAGAGCCTTGTCATACCAGTCTATAGCCTCACTGTATCTACCTACCTTATTCAATGTAAATGCTTTATTGAGAATCGCCTCAAAATAACGTGCATCCATTTGTAGAATCTTGTCATAGCATTCAAGGGCGTAATCATACCTGCCCAAATAGAAAAATTGGTTACCCATCAATATTAGATTCTTTAGCTCCAAGTCATGTTTAGAAAATTGTAATTCTCCTATCTTTATATCGATTATTCTGGTTTTGCATTCTGTCTCAATTTTTTCTACTTCAGTTAATACTTTTTGACATAGTTTGGCTAGTGCAATAGAAGAGTCCTGTAATTCTTGAGCCTTGCTTTCATTCTTTTGAAAGTTATCCGCTAATAATTGGTACAATAGGTTAGATTTATGAGATAATCTTTGAAATAAATCTGAAATCTGGACTGACGCATCTGCTTTATCATCAAATATAATTGTGTTTTCAATTATCGTATAATTTAGTAATTGATCATCGAAAATTGCTGTCCCAGAAGTAGAAGTATCATTTGTATCCCTATTAGATTCAGCGGAGGAGATATTACCAGTTTCATTTGTATTGTTCTGATCATTAGGTGGTCTCAGATCGATTCCACAGCCGGGACAAATAGTCTCAGCATCCGATTCAAGAGAATAACCACATTGATGACAGGATGACATTAATATCCTTATGGTCTCTATGTATAAAAGATAATTGCAAAAGTTTACTATTAAAAATTCAGAATTAGAGCGCCTAAGAATGAAAAAACAAGAAAAAAGTTTCTAAATTAGTTACTCCAAGTGGACATAGCATCTGCAAAATCAGACCGCATTACAATAACCAAAAATCCATTTAATTCGCAATCATTGCCCCATTATCCACGCTAAAGTATATTTGAGTACAACTTTTGAAATAGAAATCCTTGTCAATCTGTTTCATTACAAGAAACTAGATTACCCTGTTCACAAATACGCTATCAAGAAAAATCATTATTTGAAATAACTATGTACATCAGATAAATGACAATAATGGTTTCGATTTAAGAGTCTTTAAAAAGAATTCTAATACAATCAAATGAATATTAGTCAATAATTACAAAAAACTAAAGGTAACCAAAATTCAAAATCATTTAGGTCAATTTTAATAATAATCCAATAGAAAGCAAAGTAATGGCAGGGGGAGGTGAATCAAAGAAGGCAATCTATGCTGCATTATTTGGTAATTTGGCAATTGCCATATCAAAGCTCTTTGCAGCGTTATTTACAGGGAGTACATCTATGTGGGCTGAAACATACCATTCATTCTCGGATACTTTCAATCAGGTGCTACTTTTGGTGGGTGTGAAGACAAGCAAGAAGGAAGCAAATGAAAAGTATCCATTTGGATTTGGCAAGGAACAATACTTTTGGTCGTTTGTTGTAGCAATACTTATTTTTGGTATATCAGGAGTTTTATCTCTAGAACATGGCATAAGTTATTTTTTAAGTGAGAATGATACTCATGAAATAAAAAATACATTAATAAATTATGTGATTTTGGCAATAGCCTTTGTATTTGAAGCATATTCACTTAGAGTAGCCTATGGAATATTTAGAAAGAGGATAGAAGAAAGGGGTGATAAATTAACTTTACAAGTTTTTTTTACCGATCTAAAAGAAAATAAAGATACTGTTATTATAACGGTACTTGTAGAAGATTCCGCTGCTCTTTTAGGAATATTAATTGCAGCAGTAGCGTTGGCCCTTGCTGATCTTACTGGAAATCCTGCATACGACGCTATAGGCTCCCTCTTAATTGGGATATTATTAATGAGTTTTGCAATATTTTTGGCCAAGGAGAACCGAGGTATGCTTATTGGTGAAGCAATGTCCAAACGAGATTTAAAAAAGATATACGATGCAGTATCTAATATCTCAGAAGTAGAAAAAATAAAATCAATTCGTACTATGCATCTTGCACCCGAAGATGTTCTGATTGCAATTGAAGTATATTTGATTGAGAATTTGAATACTGTCACAATCGAGTCCGTTATTGACAATATTGAAAACAAAATCAGGGAGGCCATACCTTACGCTAACCAATCAAAAATATACGTAGAGATAGCACAAGAGAATAAGTTAAAAACCGGTAACTACAATTTGGATCAGGATGTATTCTCATATCTTTACATCTAACAGACATTTTCGATGAAATTGAACACCATCCAGCGATATAAAATTTGAATCAATTATACCATTGCATTAATTCGTTGGTAACAGAAACTTTATATGAAATCTGTATATTTTAGTTACTCAATAACCAATATAGAATTTTACAACATGATTTAAAACCTAATCAAGCAAATAATGATGTTTTTGTCGATTCCAATGTCTAAGTAGTTGGAAATTGATTAAGATTATTGATTAGGAAAATATTTGTTATTTGGCATAAACAGGTAATCTAGGTTTCCTTTTTCTTCGATCATATAAAATTCAATATTGATGTGATCTTGAGCTAGAAACCTATTTTTGTAATTGTAATCAATTTAGATCTTATTACTTTTTCATTTTTCATATGTTTCTGATCCTGATGAAACTAATTAGATAGTGTATCAAAAGAAAGAGGTTATTATTATTGTACCCTGCGCTGTGTTATCTCATTCATTTTCTTGGTTTCAGAATTTCAAGTTATTTCCCAAACCTCATGAGACGTTGCCGGATATTATCTGAAAGTTCTTCCCTATGAATATAATCGATTAATTACTTGAGAAAAATCAGCGACCGTCTTATTAATATAATAGTTCTACGTATAATGAGTATTCAGCAACATATGAGTATGAAATTGCAAGATTTTATATGCTTTCTTTACAATAATAAAATGATAAATATACACAATCTTTTGAAAGATGATGAAAATGGATATATAAATCGATTAAAATTACAGAAATATGTATTTTTAGCACAAACCTCTTTACAAAATGACTTTGGCTATGAGTATAATATTTATAGAAATGGTCCATATTCGCCAGACCTAGCAAATTATTGTTATGAAGGATTAGATCTTAGTAGAATATCTTCTGACATCAACGAGAAGAGGTGGACAGATAACTCGGCTTTTACCGACAGATTTTTGACTCTGTTTAAAGACAAGGAGCCTGAGTGGTTAGAGGTAGCGGCTACTCTGATAGATAGTACTAATTATTGTGAAAATGAACAAGAGTCTCTGAATAAAGTTTACGCTATTAAATCAATGTTTAGTAGAGATTACATTGATAATATTTGGAATGAATTGAAAGATAAAAGTCTACTTCATTACGAATCCGATCTCAAATCAAAAAACTTTCTCTCCATATTCTAATTATTTTAATTCAAAATAGCGGGTTTATTACTACAAAGTTTTAGATTAATTAAAGAAGTGATTACAGAATTCCAAGATATTGACTTTTTTCTTCTGCATACTAATGATGACTAACGTAGATAGCCTGTTAATTGGATTTCACTTTCCTCCTAAACATTCTACAATTCCTATTTTTCCAAGCTAGTGCCCATCTTTGGGACCTGATTTATCATATTCGTAAAATACAACCACATTTGTTAATCCCAAATCTAATATGTAGACTGGTATTCTTTTGATTGTCAATTGCTGGAAATGAAACCCTTGAGTAAAATGTAACGTTGAGCTCTGTAATTATGACGCTAAGAGCATCTAGAGCATATAGGTGTGCATATGTGATACCTGTCCATTAGACAATCTTATTTGTGCGTATGAATTCTCTTAAAGCAGATGACTCTTCCTTATATGCCTTAATCGTGTAAACTTTCCCATCTGGACATTTTAGTGATACCCTTACTATGGTGGTCTCTATATCTGAAGCATACACTGGTGGTTCTATCTTTTCTATTTTGCAATCAGCAGCAAGTAATTTCTTTAATTCGGAAATACTCTTAAATTCTGACAAGAAAAATCACATACTATTATTAATTACTAATTTATAAAAAGTGTTTTGGATGCGTTGATTCAATCTACAAGAACAGGTAAATTGTAATCGTATTATTTTTTATAGTGGTACTAGAAGGAATCAAATCCCCCAGTATCCATTCCACCAACGTCCATATCGCTGTAATCACCTGTATCGCCTGTATCAGATGCCGATCCTGAATCATCAGCTCCCGATCCTCCTGATTCGGCTGCTTGTGCATCACTCTGAGTACTTTCAGATGGATTCATTGACATTCCCATAAAAGACATCATAGAGGTAAACATTACTGCGTTTAATAGCCCAGAAAATAGCATCATCGGCATCCACATTCTGTTATCATTCATATAACTTTGCATTTGACCCTTATTGCCGGTTTCATAGAGTTGTTGGAGATATTTGGATTTATTGACCAGTTCTTGTTTTTTTGATTCCAGTATTTTGAATCCTGTTTCGGTAACATAAACTTCAATTTTCTTGTTACCAAAAAAGCCTTTTTTTGTCTGCTTGATGATTAGTTTTTGGGTTTGTAAATCATTTACAATCAATTCTACTTCATCTTTGGATAACTTTGTAAGCTTGGCTATGTCGTCTATCTTTTTCATACCCCTAGAGATTGCGTCTAATACCATGAAATGATTCGGACTTTGACTAAATCCATTATCTGGAGACATGTATGTGTATAATGAAGAAATTATTTAAGTCTTAAATGGCTGATAACTATTTTCTAATGATAAAGACGAATCAAGTCATTGAATGAACTAAATTATACGAACAAAAACATTATCTTCGAGCATTTATACTTTAAATACTCGGCGCTTTTGTAATTTTGTAACCTCAACAAGAATCATTCAAATCCTGTAATATAATTTTAAAAAGCCAAAGCCTAATTTGACAAGCCTAGTAAGAAAGCATACTCGGTTACTTCTATCTGAATAAATTCATTGTAAAGCCATCATGCATTGACTTTGCCTCTTTTCTATATTTATTCCCTTTTTTTACCCATTTTCTATGAGATTGAAAAAACAGAAAGTTGAGAAATGTGTAGCCTCTTCTCAAATCTAATCATTTTAGTCCTATCATTTGTTTCCAATTATTATAGTTATTAAATACAATTTTTCTTCAATTAAAAATAGTAATGATATATATTCAACTGTAAAAAGAATTTCAAACTCAAATTTATTTTTGTGATACCTTACAAGAGATAGAGATTGGAATATGCTTCTGGTAACGATGATTCCTTTATTCAATGGTTTTGCACCATAAGATTTTTTTTGAGATGGGTCTTATGATCAATTTTCAACTGCTTCCCAACAAAGTATAGCTCTTTGCAAAACTCAAAATGTTAAACACGATGAGGAACGATCATGAATTCATTTAATTATGAGAATTCGTGGGTAGTAATGGTAGTAACCACACTGTCATAGAGACAGCTAAAAAATTCATTCTTTGTAATACTATCTTAATAAAATATCAATTATTGTTAGATAAAGTAATTTGTAAATTTTTGACTATAATAAAAAAGCGTAGTCTTGTTATTTAATATTATTCTGGCAAATAAATTTAGTATCAAGTATCTAAGCTATAATATAGTTAATTTTAACTAAATAGAATGATTATATTGAGTAACATAACAAGAATACATAAGATAAGAATTATTTTTGCAACGCTACTTGGGGTTTCTATGATTGCATCACTTGCTACATTTGATTACATGATGGTTCAAGCATCTAGTGGGAAAAATGACAATGCAGGGCAGCAAGTTGATAAGCAAGGCCAATGGGTTAGCCAGGGAGCACAATGTGTATCTGGAGAGGATGTTCGGTTTGCATGTAATAACGTTGGAATTCAATCACAAGAACAACGAGGCCATTTGGCAGCAGGTCAGCAGTGACCTTTTTTTGATATACTAATCAAGCGTTCATAAAATGTGCTTTCCTTATGATAGTTTCTTGGTTCTAATTACAAGTTATTTGCAATTCAACTTTTTGAATTATTTTAGATTATATTAAATGAAGTTCCTCAAAGGCAAAAATATGACTAGGCCAGGGTTCTTTCAGAAGGATAAGTTTGGGACGAGTAATCTCGTATTAATATATTGATAATATTACAACTTATAGAACTAAAAGAATAGATATGCTTTATATCCATAAAATCATTTAGGTGTAGATTTGTACCAAAATAAATCTATCAAATGTTTAGGATCAACAATAAATAGCCGAGTGTTAACTACCAGAATGTAAATATGATAAGAATGGTTTTGCTATTCATATTTTTTTCGCTCCTTCTTCTCAGTTATTATGGGGTAGTATGGAGTATTCAAGACAGCAATTCTACAATCACAATAAATCCTGGAGCTACAAATAGCGCTAGTCAAAATCCAATAGCTCCTAGAAATACAACTGTGTCAGAGGGATCAACTATTATTTGGCTTAATAATGATTCCACTCCACATCTAATAGTATCTGGAACGCCAGATCAAGGTCCATCAAACATATTTTATGGAGATTATATTCGGTGCCGGTGAATCATACAATATAACCTTCGATAATGCTGGAGTTTACAACTATTACGATCCCACTTGGAGTCATATTAAAGGTCAAATAACTGTAGTACCAAACAACGAAACAGATGTGGAAAATAATGATGGGGGCTAAGCAAGCAATTATTGGTCATGGTACTACCAAGTAGTACCAATTAATCATCATTTGAATTATTTCCATAACATATTCGATCAAGCCAGTGAATTGATAATTTATCTCGATTCTAAGAGCAAATAACATATCATCGGCAATAGGGTAAATCATCTAACTCGTTTATCTTCTATAGTGATTCAAAGTGGATGAGGAATCACTCATGTCAAATCAAAAATTCCTCTGCTGACAGGATGTAGTAACAGCCGATTATTCATAAAAATCGATTTTGGCTGTGATCTAAAAAAAATAATCGTTATTGAATTATCTCATTCTAGAATGAATCAAATCCTCCGGTATCCATTCCGCTATCAGCACCCATATCGCTAAAACCACCTGTGTCACCTGTATCTGATGCACCTGTATCCGATGCGGCTCCTGAATCTTCAGCCCCAGCTCCTCCTGAATCATCTACTTGCCCTTCAGTTTGAGCACTTTCCGCTGGGTTCATTGCCATTCCCATAAAGGCCATCATAGATCCAAACATTACCATACTCATTAGCCCAGAAAATAACATCATCGGCATCCAGCTCCTATTATCGTCCATCATGCTCTGCATTTGACCCCTATTACCGGTTTCATAGAGTTGTTGAAGCCTTTGAGATGTATGTGACAGTTCCTGTTTTTTTGAATCTAGCAGTTTCATGCCTGTTTCTGAAATATGAAACTCAGTTTTCTTGTTGCCAAAAAAACCCTTCTTAACTACTGCGTTAATCAATTTCTGATTTCTTAGGTCATTTACTATCAATTCTACTTCATCTTTGGATAACTTTGTAACTTTGGCAATGCTGTCTATCTTTTTCATACCCCTAGAGATTGCGTCTAATACCATGAAATGATTCGGACTTTGACTAAAATTATTATTTGAAGACATAATTATTTATGAACAAATAATTATTTAAACTATAGATGTTTTCATGTTTGAATTTTATATCTATCTTGAGAAACGATGTATAAGAACCAAGTTCATGTTTATATTATCTATATTCAGCTGGAGCAGTCGCATTAGACATGTTAGTACCTAAATTCGATGTCAAATTGCCAGTTAGGCCTGGTTCGATTGCTGTTCCTGTTTGATTATTGTCAATTGGCTGTTCTATTGCTAATGCAGGGACCAGAATTCCGCCAAACGTAGTGATGGATACAATAACTCCTATCAATGCAAAAACATTCAAAATCCTCATAGAATTATAGGATCAGCATATTATATAACATACATACTCCTATTATCTTCATTTTTCGTAAACCCCTCCTATGATATGATCTGAGGATTTCATATGATAAATTCTAGTGCTTTGGGATGTCTCCTGCGCTCCTCTAATAATTATTGTCCATAACTGTACATTTTTTATTTCGTCTGTACTCATACGACCTAGAATATTGTTTGCAAATAATTGCAATTGAAACTTAATGTTTAATTCTCTTCAACTAAACCTGCTTATATTGGGTTGTAAAGGACTGTGCGTAAGATACGATAGAGTAGGCGGAGGAAAAGAATCTGTTTATGCTTTGGGATATAAACGGTGCTCAGGATGCAGTTTATACATTAAATTTAGCGGTACCCGCTGTCCATGTTGTAATTATCCTCTGCGAACTAAAAAGAGAAATTAATAAGTCAAGTGCTAGATCTAAACAAACAAAGGATATTATTATATTACTGGGAAAATTCTTTTGGATGCATGACATTGGTAATTCGAGTTCGGGCGAATCCAAAAAAACTGCTACCATGACGTTTAGGATCGACGAAAATGTATTAAATGTCTTGAGGGCCGAATCGGATAGAAGTCAAATTACCTTAAACAGTCTAGTAAACCAGCTCCTCAAACGCTATGTTGACTGGGATATGTTCGAACCAAAAGTTGGTATGATTCCAATAGCAAAGCCAATAGTGGTTGAATTATTTAAAAAGATGAGTAAGGAGGAGATATCGAATATGGCTGTGAATATCGGTAAGGATGTCGTTCATGACATCGCACTTTTTATGAAGAACCGTATGGACCTTGAATCATTTCTTTCATGGTTTGAAACAAGAATGGCTAGTTCATTGACTGAAACTAATCACACGGTGCAAGATGGTTATAATGTCTACGTTTTAAAGCATGAACTTGGGGAAAATTGGTCATTATATCATAAAATTATATTAGAATTAATGTTCAATGAAATATTCAATATGAAAGTAGATATTACGATAAGCAGTACAACAATTAGATTCAAGTTTAGAAGTTAAATAGCCAAAACCGCCAACCATTTTAATGTTTTCTGATAATCAACTTTATGATATCTGTAGTTTATATAATTACTGACAGTATCGTTGATCATCCCATCTTAATTAACTATTTCAAAGAATTTATAGAAAACAAGCAAATAATGAATCAATCTCAGAATCCAGATCCAGTAATGTCATACTGACATTTTGAAATTGAATCTAATATGCGATGTTCACAATAAGTATACTTTAAGGTGGAGTATGTGTTTTTATGAAGCTTGGAATTCGCTTCCAATCATCTTATTGTTTTACAAATCCTCATTTCTTACAAAAAGTACGTTACCAAATTATACAATAATATTCTATAACTTTTTTACTAATAAATATTCTATAAATCTCTATATAGTTTTTTACATAGAATAATTAGATGAATAACAAATCGTTTGCAAATAAAGCTATAATTACGACAACCGCACTGGCAATCTCATTCATACTTTTGATGGGACCTACATCGATGACACTAGATGTTTTTGCTCAAGGCAACTCACTTAACCAAGGAATCGGCCAATCACAGGCTTCAACCCAATTAGGAATTTGTGTATCAGGCGACGGAACTCTAATTTCATGTAACAACCTTAGCTTACAAAACCAAGAAAATGAAGGAAACAATGTAGCAGCACAAAGCGGAGGAAATGGTAATGGTAATGACCACGATGACGATAACGGCGGCAACAGCGCCAACCAAGGAATCGGCCAATCACAAGACTCTGATCAAAGAAGTGGAGTAGTCTCTGGTGACGATTCAGATAGGATCAGTAACAACGTAAACGTACAAAACCAAGAAAATGAAGGAAACAATGTAGCAGGACAACAAGATTAACCACTAAAATAACCCTACATTTTTTATTTTTTTCTGAAATATTAATTTAAAGTATACAATATCATATATCCATGCCATTTCTAATGGAATGTAAAGGTTGTCGGTAACAATTAGATGGAAATCTGATAAAATATTATTAATTAATAAACAATTATTTCCCTCATAAAAAAGATGCTACTAATTGATCTGAAGTCATTGTACCTTATTTAAAAGACTTAATCATTGTCAAATGGGAAGAAAGTTTTGATATCAAAATGCTCAATATGATTGGTTGTTTGATGTGCGCGTTCAATTCGTTTGAACAATTCTGATTTCTGGCTCTAGTTTCCGAAAAAGTCTGTTACTTCAGAAAAAAGGGTTGTTCTTTTGTTTTTCGCCTACTCAACGAAATGTTCATCCTTTATTGTGAAGCATTTGTATATGATGGTTTAGATATCATATTTAAGGAAATTTGAATTACAAATGGTTAGCATTAAGTAATACAACTATTGGTACCCTCATGGCATCTCTTGATAGGAATATAATAATAATAGCTCTTCCATCAATTGCCAGCGAATTACACACCTCTCTTATTACACTCGTCTGGATAGCAATTGGGTATTGGGTAGTAACGGCTTCAATGTTATTGACCTTTGGTAGACTTGCTGATATGTTTGGGAGAGTCAAATTGTATAATCTAGGATTTGCATTGTTTACAATTGGCTCCGGACTTTGTTGTGTGTCTCAAACAGGAGAACAATTGATTGTTTTTCGGATTATCCAAGCATTTGGAGCCGCTTTTATTTTTTCAAACAGCTCCGCCATTCTGTCGGACGCATTCCCAGAGTCTGAGAGGGGAAAAGCTTTGGGAATAAATCAAATATCTATTGTAGTAGGGTCAATCATGGGCTTAGTCATCGGTGGGGCTTTAACGTCATATTTTGGATGGAGATCTATATTCTGGGTAAATATTCCTATAGGAATATTTGCTACGTTATGGGCATTCTCAAAACTAAAAGAATTAGGAACAATAAAAAAGGAAAAAATTGACTGGCTGGGAAATTTGTTGTTTGCTGGGGGATTGGTAGTCCTGTTAGTTGGAATCACTTTCGGCTCTTTTCATCTTTTAAACATATTTGAAATTACCTTGTTTATATCGGGTGGGATCTCTTTGTTAGTACTATTTTATATGAATGAGAAAAAAGTGAGTTTCCCAATGATGGACCTCACCTTATTTAGGCTTAGACTCTTTACCAGTAGTAATATTGCGATTTTCTTTAATTCCCTTGCTCGTGGAGCCTTCACTTTCGTGATGGTGTTTTACCTTCAGGGACCAACGATGCTCCTAAACCCATTAGATTCGGGCATTTATCTGATTCCAGTCTCCCTTTCATTGGCGATAGTTGCTCCAATAACTGGTTGGTTTTTTGATAAATATAGGTCTCAAATTATCTCTCAGACAGGATTGATAATTTCTGCAATAGGTTTTATTTTGTTGACTGCTATGGGATCAAGGATTTCATACGTAGATGCTATACTGCCACTTGCACTCATAGGAGCAGGAATGGGTATATTTACGTCACCTAATCGAGCCACCATAATGAACTCAGTACCTCCAAATAGAAGAGGAGTAGCAGCCGGTATCAGCACTACACTGGTCATGACTGGAAGTGCATTTAGTATCGGATTGGTTTTTTTGATATTTTCCGCTTTGCTACCCTCGGAGTCTGTCGATGTCATCTTTTCAGGTTCTACTGACTACGCAAGTCATAATTCAATTCAATTCAATGACACCAACATAGACAAATTTATTTTATCTATTCACGTAATATTCATAGTTTCTGCTCTATTGATGATATCTTCAGTATTGATTCAGCGTAAAATGAAATGAGCGAATCTGGAGCAAAACTTGTTTCTTTTTCATTTATTTTAAGATGGATACGGCCTAGTGCGCTCTTATTTTCTAGATTAACGATTATTAGTAACCTATTCTAATTAGATCTAACTATACTATTTATATTAGACGACATCCATTAATCTACCTAGTGATAAAAAAATTATCATCAAAAACAAATGAGAATTCGCAGATCTATTTGTTAAAACCTTTTTGCTTTTCTGATGCACCGGTTATTTCCCACTGGTTATCATTAAAGGAGGGGTTTTCTAAATAATACCGTTTGATTATGAGAATGAAAACATAATCATAAATGCAGTTGAAAAAGTCAACAAAGATGTAGTAAATATAGCCAGCGTAAGAATGGTCAAAGATCAATTATTACGAATATTTCCTGTAGAAGGGGTAGGTTCGGGAGTAATAATAGATAAGAAAGGTTACATATTGACAAATAATCATGTCATTGAGAAGGCAAACAAGTTAAAAGTTACAACCACCGACGGAAACATTTATGACGGAATGGTAGTTGGAACAGACCCTATTACTGATTTAGCTATAATCAAGATCGAATCCAAAGATGCGTTATCTTACGCGGAATTAGGCAATTCAGATGAATTGAAAATAGGACAAATAGTAATTGCGATCGGGAATCCTTTTGGTTTGGATGGGGGTCCATCCGTTACCGCAGGAATTATTAGCTCTTTAAGCAGAAAATTGCAGTTTGAGCGAGGTATTATGGAGCTTGTTCAAACTGATGCATCGATCAATCCTGGTAATTCAGGGGGTCCACTCATAAATACCAAAGGGCAAGTGATTGGAATAAATACTGCGAAAATGCCCTATGCACAAGGTATAGGATTTGCAGTGCCGATAAATGTTGCAAAGTTGATAATAAATGATTTAATAATGAATGGACGCGTTACCAATAGGCCATGGATAGGTATTTCCACAATAAAGATTACAAGTGAATTGGCAAATTCTTATGGACTACCAACCAACCAGGGATCTTTAATCGCAGAGGTACAAAGAGATGGTCCCGCTTACATTGCCGATTTGCGTAAAGGAGATATTATTGAATCAGTAGATGGGATAAAAATAATTGATCCATATCAGATTTCTAACCATATCCGAAAAAGGAACATTAAAGACCGAATAATTATTCAAATCAATAGATATGGAAAAAAAATGGATAAGGAAATCCAATTAATGCCTCATCCCACAAATCTTAATTAAATAGTTCCTAGAGTAACGTTTTCTGGCTTAGCTGCAGCAAGACCATACCAGACCAATTCTATTTTAGATACACATATGCCCATATCCATATTTTTGATATATTCTTCAGATGAATTTGTTCGATACTAGTAGGAGGTTCTTATTCACATAGAGTTACTAGATTGCTGTTGACCAATACTAAATATACTTCAAAATAAAACACAAGAATTTGTCTTGTCTATTCCTCATTTATCATCTATTGTAAACCGTGCTCCAAGTCTTCAAAGAATGCTATTTTAGATAGTGGTTTTCTCTCCCTGGGTTTTGTATTTTTGACTTTGAATTTTTCTGGTAAGCTATCATTCGTACCTTGATATCCTATGGCTATCATAATTCCCACTTCATAATCGTCAGGTATCTTGAATACCTCTTTTGCTAATGTTATGTTAAATCCGCCCATCTCATGCATAATCAAACCTTGATTAAAACTTTCCAAGAACATATTCTCATTTGCAGCTCCTAGGTCATGAAAATAAAGTCTATTTGGATCTTGACTTTCTGTATAGGTTTTTTTTGTGATGGCGCAAATCAATATAGGTGCTTGTTTTGCAAATGAATTTGATTCAAGTAGCACAGATTGAGCCTCAAATAATTTACTGGGATTGTCACTAGTAAAAACAATGTAACGCCAGGGTTGTTCGTTTCTAGAAGATGGTGTCCACCTTGCTGCCTCTAGGATCGAAAAAAGTTTTGTTTTCTCCACCTTTCTTGTCGAAAATGCACGAGCACTCCATCTTTTTCTTAATAGATCATGAATAGGATAATCAGTTATCGCATGATTATCTATAATGCCCTTTTCCAAATTCGATCAATAAATAAATCCATAATTCACTAATTAAAGTTCTTAACTGGTCCTACTGTTTGAAGGGTACTGTGAATAGACCATGATAAATCTCATGACCTAATTCTTCATTATTACTTTCTGGAAATTGTGGTTTTCCTTCTTTTATTATTTGTTAATTTTCTTACTTGTTACTCCATCTTCTTCAATTTCTTGATCAGCTTGTTGGTTTCTTATGTTCAATTTTGCAACCCGGGGGGTGGCCATGGCAAATTGAACATGAAAACAAGTAGATGACTGACAGAGCGAACAACGTAATTTTTCCTCATTAAAATGGATTTCCGTAACCTTATTTTCTTTAGAGTCTTTAATGTAAAGAGTGTCCCTAGTGCACCCCTCCTCTGACAAGAAAGGGGCATAGTGTCTCAAAAATTCATCCTTTTCTAGTATCTCATGTAGTAACTCGTTTACAAATCCTCCAAAGTGTTCATTAATATAGGGATTTCTTTCTCTTTCCCTCTTCCATTTACTTCTTAACTCTTTTACAATGTTAACTCTTAAAGTAATCAATTCAGCAGAATTTGATCTAGGCATCTTTCTAGTCATGATACACGCAAGCGATATATAACTTTAATAATCAATGAAGTACAGTAAATACAGTATATTATGCAGTGTAAGATGAGTTAGTTTCCATACCTTTTTCTTTATATCCTGGTGTCTAAACAGATGAAATTAAATACCTAAAGATTTCTTTGTTAATAATGCATACTAAGCTTGTTATTTTTGGTATCCTTCCTTTATCATTATTGCTATTATTGATGGGAACAATGAACTTTCAACAAGCATATGTCGAAGCACAATCAAATTCGACCCAAACATTCACTTCCCCCAACAATACATTTAATCTCAATTATCCATTAGACTGGGAAATAGCTCCAAGAAATTCTAGTTTCCCATATTATGGAGAAACTACAGCATTAGTCCTTCGACCAATAATGGACGAGCCTGTCACTCCATTAAATGAAACATTTTTTAGTATTTCTGTTAGCGATGTAAAGAGGTTGCTAGAAGATAATAAGTCATTACCAGCAGAGTTCCTAGACAAATTAGTCGCTGATAAGATAAATTCTTTTGAAGATCCATCTTCAATATATGGAAACTTGAATGTAAAACTGCTTGGAAATAACTACACCAGACTTGGTGATCAGCCTGCCAAAGAGTTGACCTTCCTTACCCAAAATCTCGGAACCTTCGAAGTCGATACATATGCTATCTATAATGACCAATTGTATCATGTCAATTTCATGGGTCCACAGTCAAAAGTGTCCGAAATGTATAAAGAGTTTCAACAAATTAAAGATTCATTTAGATTCTTACCATAGGATTCTATCTATGAGTCTCGCTAAGACCACCTTAATTAGCTGCTCATATTTTTTATCATATTGTGAAAATCTTCATCTGATACTTTGTTTTTTATTTCCATTATATGTTCTACATCTTTGCCTGCAAGATATCTCAACTTTGGATTACTGTCGTTTATGGCATCCAGTACAACCTTAGCAACATATTCAGGGCATTCGCCACTCTCAATTAATTTTTTCATCCCATCTTCCATATTATTCATAAATTGAAAGTAAGGTGAATTAGGGTCTTTAGATTTTTCTGCTAATACTGCAGCTTTAATGAAGTTAGTTTTGATTATCCCCGGCTCTACAAGTATAGTTCTAATCCCAAATGGTTCAAGTTCATAGGAAATGGATTCAGTTAATCCTTCTATAGCAAATTTTGAACTTGCATAGGCTGAGCTTGTTGCGATGCCAAAACGGCCAAGTCCTGAACTTATATTGACAATTATTCCAGCACCTCTGATTTCTCATTATGGGTAACACTGCCTGTGTAGCCCGTATCAATCCAAAATAATTTGTGTCAAATTGTAACTTTATTTCATTTATTAAAAGATCTTCGAAAGCTCCACTCAAACCATATCCTGCATTATTGACAAGAATGTCTATTTTATTAGCCTCATTTACTATAGTTTCAATGGCCTGTTTAACTGACATATCGTTTGTAACGTCAAGTTGAACACATCTTAAGGGAATTTTTTCTTTATCTGCAATAGATCTCAGAGTTGAACTTTTCTGTAAATCCCTCATCGTTGCATATGTTATGAATCCATGTCTTGCAAGCATCAAAGATATTTCAAAACCTATTCCGCTTGAACTTCCAGTCACAATCGCAACTCTACTTTCACTCATGAATGTATGTAAAAATTTCAAATTAATAAGTTATTCAAAAGCAAATAAGTTGACTCAACAACGTATTTAATATCTTGGTCAACCCACGTCAAGTGTTCTAGTTGCTCATCTTGATGGAAATACCTAGCAGTAAGAACAAGTTTTTATCAATATTCCACGTGGAGTAGCCCTGTGTGCATCACTGATTATCAACAAATCTCTCTGAAACCTGAGCTAATTTGTTCATAGGTTTTGTACCAAAATTTACTCAACAGATATGTGTGTTTTCAAACTTCACTTCGGCTCTACCTTGGTATCAATTGATCAAAGGAAGAGGTTTTAAATCATCCAAAGGAGATGGATTCTTTCGAACATATCTAATTAAAGGTGATGATCTAAAAAAAATATTATCTGAGTCATAGATTATTGATCCATCAATTGCAGAATCTATTAAATTAAAAATTCGATCAATTTTGTAACTATTGTAAGGGACTATTATGATGACCGACAACAGTGTCTTCTTTGATAATGATACAACAATGACAACGAGAATCTAGACAACTCTTTGATTTCTTATGATTACAGATAGAACACATACATACCTTAGATAGATCTGTATTTGTTCTTACCTTAGATAGATCTGTATTTGTTCTCATATTTATTGATTAAAGGGTGGTACCGACTATACAACGAGATTATAATTCCTAATATAATAATGACTGTGCCAGGGAGAAAGGTTCTACCTATCATAAGAAAAATGCCTAACGCCATCATGATTATGCTTCCAATCATCAATATGTTCATGAATTTCTCAGGCTCCCATCTGTTCTATCGTAAAGTTATTCTTAATTGGTAATCTCATTCTCTGGATTCACTTTCTTTTTTCTAATTTTCCTAACTTTTTCAAGGATCTGTGCTAACTGATCTTCAGAAATTTTCGAAATCCTTGAATCACACTCAATACCTTCTGCGTCCAAAACCTGTTCAGTAATTTCAACAATTTCGTTCTTATGGGTTATTTCCTCTTCTGTTAACATGTTCAAACTTGCAAATCTGAAAAAGGCGAAATCGCTCATGAAATAATACTATGTGTAGTACTAGTTATATTTATGGACTCAACAATGTCTGGTTCGCTGTCCTCGGTATTTGATATTTTACGCTCTAGTCCATATTACCCAGAAACCTCTTGGGCCTAAATTCTGTTGTATACTTTTAGCAGGTTAGTTGCTAGTGAAGGATTTTTTTGCAGAAAAATGGCCTTAAAGGAACAATGCTGATAATGAACGAAATAATCCACATTGCTATATTCACCGCATTATATTATCAGATCTTCTTTGAAAGCCTTTAAATCAATCTATACTACCATTTTGGTTATCCCAGAATAAGGATCATGTTGTGATTTAATTTCATGGTAGAAAATCCATTTATATTCTAATTATTACTTTGGACCCGAAAAGTTAAACTAGAAATCGGTTATTAGTTTCCTGCTGTTTCATAATGTTTATTTATTGCGAGAATTTCAATTTAGATGGTGAATGAGATAAGATGGCTGATAAAATTAAATGTTATCATATTTTAGTAAAGAAACAAAGTGAAGCATTATTGATATTAGAAAAATTGAAAAAAGGGGAAGGCTTTTCAAATCTGGCTAAGGAGTTTTCTATTGACAAAGGGAGTGGCAAAAAAGGAGGCGACCTGGGTTTCTTTGGGAAAGGGATGATGGTCAAACCATTTGAAGAAGCAGCATTCAAGTTAAAAAAGGGAGAGGTTACAGCTGAGCCTGTAAAGACAGAATTTGGATATCATATAATAAAACGGTCTGGATAATGGTAAAAAAAATTTTATGGTTTATATCCAGATGGATAAGAATTAAATAATTTTGCACTAACTAATGAGTCTTTGAAATCATAAATATCTAATCAAATGATATTGTTTTCCGGAATGCAAGTGAAATTGACTAACTATCAAGCATGGTTTGCCAATTTAATTTCTTTTTTTGATCATTTTTCTTCAATGGCAAAAAAATAGTTACAAGGTTTTCTTTTATCTCATTGATTGTTGGATCCTAAATGATTCAAGGGGGTTTATCATCATAGGGTTTAATTATATATTGGATTTAAACCTCGGGTATTGTGCATTTTCATTGTTATCCAATTCAAACATGAACCTTATAGACTAGACCAAGGCTTTAATTTCAAATTAATAGAGAATGAAAAAAACCAACAAAAATTTGGTTTAGTCATACATAGAAACATCGGTGTGTTTGGATAATATGATTTGGGTGTGTAGAAAGGAGATTATTAAAATAAATTTGGTCCTTGAGTATCGTCTAATGCTAAAAAGATAGTTGACCACATCTAGTAATTCTGCTTTATCTCATCCAGAATTAATTAAATTTTGATTTGGTTTGGAGATACGGTTGTTACCATGCAAGATAAGTTAATACTTTGATTTCCACCCTATGTTAGCAAGCATATGCACATGTTGTAATTTCAATTTTTATTAAAAAGGTATTATTTGCATTATGACAGCAGTCCCACTTTGATAGCAATTTTACACGGGAACACGAGTACACTTGCTATCTAGCAGGGATCATAATGCAAACACGGTTTATAGCACCTCAGGTAATATAAACTGAAATATTGTTTAATAATTATCAGTAATCTTTGTCATATTAGTGATGATTAAAATATAAAAAAGATCGCTTTAATATGGGCATATCTTAACAATATTAACATTAGCAAAAGAAATGCCAATCATAATATCAAAGGATTATCGATTTTTACAACTTTTACGTACTAATCTTAAGGTTTTGTATAGCTCTAGGAAAAGAAAGCCCCAAGACAAGATTCATGTTTCTGATATAATCTCTGGTTCCTGCCTACGTAAGGCATTTTATGCTCGCACCGTTAAAGACTATGAACTAACTGTAGAAGATATTGACAATTTTGTGAGAGGTGAATCCTCTGAATATATTCTTGTAGGGCTTGCAGACATCGGTATAAGTCAAATGGAATTGTTATTTGAAGATAATCTGATAGCAAGGCCTGATCTGATGACAGGAAGCCAATCTCACAGGACAGAATCTAAAGACATGATTTCCACAAAAAAGGATAAAGAGGCTGAAATCATCGTTGAATTTAAAGATACAAAGAGCTTTGAGAGGTTAAAACCAGATAATAAGCGGTTCAAATCCTATCTTCGTCAATTATTATATTATTTGGTCATTTCTGGATATGATACAGGGATACTTTGTATTCGTTACGCAAATAATCGAAAAATGGTTTGGATAAAGCGAGACAGTCAAGGAGATTATTATTTTTCTCCCAAAACAAAAAATCAAAATGATGAAGGAAATTTGGCTGAGATCGAGTCGTGGACAGTAATACTAGAAAAAGGATCTCCTATCCGGGATGTTTTGAAAGAAGAAATTCGAACGAGGGTTTCTTTACTAAAATCAGCGCTTGATGATAATGCCGATGCTCAATTGCCCAAGGTGGCTGAAGAATGGAAATGTATAAAATGCCCATTTAAGCAGACTTGTAATCCCGCTAGTGTAATCAAGCAGGATTCTGAAATAGATATTTTAGATGAAAAGGGATTGATAGTAACAATAGAATCCAATTAGTTTAGTCAAAATTAAAGAGTAATATCCGTCAACAATTTACTTGTCCGTCAGTTTAAGTGCACTGAGCAGATTGCGAATATGGAATGTCATTCACGCTCGAAAATTCAGAGACTTGCCGAATTTAAATATTTACTAAATTAAATTAATTTGCTTTGGCAACTAACATACCTCCAATTCAAATCTAACACATCCTCTTAAATGCCCATACCAATTTCCCGCTTGGACCTGTAAAGTTAAATTGATATTTTGGGAAATAAATTTTCTCGGCCAACGATTTCGTTGTCTTAAATATGACTAGCTTGATTTGCATATCCTTGTTTATTGCTTGGACCAGGCCGCTACAAAATAGCATTATGTATTTTCCAATCCCATAACACCTGTATCGTTGATCAATACCTATTTTCTTTATTAAAAGTGCGCAGGTTGGTTCTTGGTAAAATTTCTCTCTCTTACCATTTTCTTCGTACTGAGGAAGTAAATCAGATTGTTTCGTATGCAACCTTGTCAGATCAATAGAAAAAAAACCAATCCAATCATCAAAGTACTTTATGACATATTTTACTTCATTAGTATTAGATTTACCGTTAAGGATGTAATTCTCATAATACTCTTGAACTGATAACGGGTCCTCACCGTTTGTTTGCCTGAAATCTATCTTTGGTAGTTGATGTTTCTTTGGATTAAAAATCTTAAATTTTAATCCGTTTGGATCAAATTGAGTCGTCTGAGTCATGTCTATGTTTTTCATAAAAGGCAATAGCTTCAGTTAAGAATTCTTGTTCTGTGGGATTATTCTTACCATTTAAATATTCAGAAATTTGGTGATATTCATCATCTTCCAGGAAAATATCAGAATATAGAGTAAACAATTTTGACATGATTATATATCGAAAGAGCACTATTAAAATATCGTTAAAAGAATCTATTCTCTTTATTTTTATCATATCAGCGACTGCATTCGAATTAAAAGTAAAAGCTTAAGACTCGGTCAACTTTGATAGATACAAAGGTGTGATCCATCCGATGGATACCTAACCCATAATGGACTCAACCATTTGAACAATCAAATACACTATCTGTTGTTTCTAGTGATATTACCATAACTAAGGGTCATGTAAACACGTTGAAACTTTCTGTTTGTAAACCAATCATGCTTGTTTTACCTGCATGTTTTTATAGTAGTCAAATGTCCAGTCATAAGCTGTTTACCTACCCGATGTTCATTTTCAAAGCTAGATTCGTGAACTGGAATGACTATCTAAAGATATTCTGCTATCCAAATGAGCCTTATTTTACAAAATTATAGACTATCTTTTAGAGAACCCTAAACTAATGTCAATTACATTTGAAAAAGCATAGTTACAATGCCCTCGGGTTTCATACATTTTATTCCTAAATCATTTTGTTTTGTCTTGGTTTAGACTTTATTCTAAGAACGATCCTAAAGCGTTGGGTTTAAAAACCATGGTGAAAAATAATCCATGTATTAACAATGAGTCAACACCATACCGACATTACCGAACCTCTTATCAAAAATCTTTTAGAAGACAAGAACTTGGCGTTTGTTGCTACCCTAATGAAAGACGGATCTCCTCAGATAACTCCTACATGGATCGATATACAAGGTAATGAGATTTTTATCAATACAGCGCTAGGTAGGGTAAAACAGAAGAATGTAACGAGAGATCCAAGGATAGCGGTATCTATTGCAGATCGTAATAATCCTTACCATATGGTAACATTGAGAGGAGAAGTCATTGACCAGATTACAGGCGAACTGGCTGACAGTCACATAGATAAATTAGCAAAAAAGTATCTAAACAAAGATAAATATCCTTTCAGAGCTCCAGGTGAAAAAAGAGTCATTTTAAAGGTAAAACCTACACGAGTGGCATACATATAAAATCCATTGAATATCTGCTCAACTATGAATAGAATGTAATATCTCCGAATAAGGGAGGAACAGTTGAGTTTGAATTTTATTATACCAAATTCAAATCTTAAAAAAAGTATTAGACACACAAATCAATAGCATTTATAGTATTTACTAAGGGTTTAGAAATGCTGGCAGTGAGTGCCATGACACCCAACCCATCTGAATAAACAAGGGTATTTCAGGAGTATCTCACTTTCTGTCAATATTTAATATCACTTTGTAAGTCCTAATTGCTAAATATTTTATTATTTATTACTTTCGACTTACTTGTTGCTCATGTTCATTATTTTTGTTAGAATTTCAAATATGCTAGATTGGGAAAAAATCTATAGCATATAGATTATGTCTGAAGAATGGGTTGGATATGCATACAGGATGGGATTATTGAGATCTTTGGCAGTAAGTCCTAATCTTATAGCCATCGAAAATATGTTTATGACTTCCTCTGCGTGAGGTCCCAGCAGATGAGCGCCTAAAATTCTGTCACTGCCTTGCTCAATTAATATCTTAAATCCAGAATGAGTTTCACCTTCACGTCTAGAAGAATTCCATTCAGAGGTATTCATATGATTAATTCTAAATTGAAATCCTTGTTCTATTGCATCTTTTTCCACTTAATCCTACCGACGCAAGAGGCGGAATGGTAAAGACTACGCTTGGCAGACCAGCATAATTTACTTTACTGCTATTTCCATTTAAAATATTAGTTGATACAATATTCCCTTCATAACTTGCTACCGGAGTTAAGGGTGCACCTCCACTTGAGGCAACATCGCCTGCTGCATATACAATAGGGTTTGAAATACTCTGAAGATATTCATTCACTTTTATCCCTCTGGGGGTATATTCAATACCACCAGCCATTAGATCGAGTTCTTCAATATTTGGCACTCTGCCTGCGCCATGTACTACCATATCAGATTCTAGTGTTTTTGTCAATTTGTGCTCTCCTGGGGAATCTACTATAGAAGAATAGTGTACGAGTAATTTGCCATCACTTTCTAATGATGAAGAAGAAGAAATTTTATCAATTTTCTCGACCTTTGTTTCTAATCGGACATCTATTCCAATATTTTTACTCTTCTGCACTAGTTGATTAACGAGGTCTGGGTCAAAATGTTCTAAGGCTTGTTTCCCACGATGAAAAATTGTGATCTTTTTGACACCAGAGCGGGCAGCAATATGCGCAAATTCAAATGATATGTATCCGCCACCAATGAATGCGATATTGTCAGGTAGTTGATAACTTTCAATATCCAAAAACTGATCACTTGTGATTACATTCTCTAAACCTGGAATACCTAAATTTACAGGTCTTGCTCCAGTTGCTAAAAAGATGTATTTTCCCTTTATAATATCATTATCTGTGTCTTCATTCGTATTGTTGAATTTCACTTTAATTGTGTCATTACCAATAAATTTGGCTTTTCCATGAATGGGAATAATTCCAGCCTTGATATAACTGTCTTCTCTTTGTTTTGGAAAAGGCTCTGTAAAGGTTTTCTTAAAGTTTATCAAGTCATGCCAATTTAGATGAACTTTGTCAACTTCGCTTATGCTCTTATTTTCAAGTCTATGGTTTGCATCAATTGCTTTTGCTGCTTCAACAAGAATTTTTTTTGGTTCGCAGCCGCGTAAAGCACAAGTACCCCCAAAAGGTAGTGAATCTATAATGGCAACTCTTAGTCCCTTAGAGCGGCAACTTGATGCAACGGTAGTGCCTGCCGTTCCTGTACCTATTACAATTAAATCATATACGCTTTCATTGTCCAACTAGTACTCAATCCTAAATTAATCAAAAAAAGCAGACTCCTTTAAAGTTTTGAGTTTTGACCGATGTTACCCCTTATATAACCAATTTAAATCAACATCATCTATATTCACCTACTCTTGTGGATGCAGCAGAACCACTTTGTAACCTATGAATCTTTACCGAATTTTTCAAGCGATATGGCTTCACTTGACTGATATATATTAATAGAATTTTATCGTGGTATTAATCCTAAACAGATTAACGAGAATGGTGAAAGTGTTTCTGTCCCTTCCTTCTAAGATTCGACTAAAGTTGCAATACAAATACTACCTGATATGGATAGCAAGCATGTCCAATTGCACTTGGAATTTGGGAAGTATTCTGCAAAAGTTTTTATCTACTTAAAATAAGGTTATTTTATTATACAATTCCATACCTTCTTTACGCACTTATCAAAGAAAATTATCAGTTTCAATTTATCTATAATCGTATTTTTTTTATTTTTAATCTTCCTTGCATTTGCGTGCCCAACAACCTTTATTTACCAAACTGCTAATGCCGTATCTTCACCTTCATTTAAATTACAGGAAATGATCAACGAAAATCGTGATTGGTTTCAAACTTATGGTAATAGCGACCTTAATTTAAAAAACAACTATACTGACATATTGGCTGTAAATTATCTTAGCGATGGTGAAAACCTAAATGCCACACTTTGGTTGAACGCTGGCATTAGTAATTATACGGACTTTAGTTACAAAAAGCCCTTAAACAAAATAAATTATGGAATGCTTATAGATGCTGATTCTAATTCCGAAACAGGATATAGAGGAGCAGATTATGATTTATATTATGAATTAAGGGGTGGCAATCTAAGTGCCTATCTATATCAACTTTCATCAACAGGAGGCTACAAGTTGATAGGTTCAAACACAAACTTCACGGAATCTTATGATGACTCTGGTGCATTCCTGGGATCTGTGGACTTTGGTCTAAATTTGGATTCAATAAATAATCCAAGCCAATACAATCTATTATTCTATTCTGCAGAGTCATTCGGGTCTAACGAAGTGAGGCAATTTACATCTTGGGTTAGTATTCCGCCACCTACATTACAGGTAACAACATCTCCAGAGGATATCTCAATAAGACAGGGCGAAAGTCTGATGGTTCCAGCAAGAATAAAATCCACCACAGGATTTTCAAACGATGTAGTTAACATTACACTATCAGGAGATAAAAATAGTGAGTATGCCATAGCCTCTGGTTTCAACTCGAGTGAACTAATTGTAAATGTGGAAAGAAATCAACCTCCATTATTTAAAATTGACGTTCCCAAAGAAACTCCTTTGGGTATTTACTCAATTCCCTTGATTGTTTCCATAAGAGAGCCTTCTGAAGCCGTAATAACAAAACCAATAAATGTGAATTCGGTGGGGGGAAAAGTGGACCCAGAATTTGAAATCTCTAAGGAGTATCCAACTGAAGGTTATTTGACTAAACCAATAAACTTGACCGTTACTGTAATTGCCCCAATGACCCCTAGTGATCTGTTTAAGGAGTTTTGGGGAACTTATGGGTCCTTTATAGGGATTTTTGCCGGCGCTTTTATAGGTGCTTTTGCAAAGGTGTTATTTGATAAAAGAAAGAAAGAAAATTAGATTATTATAAAAATAAATATCTATTTCTTTTTTCTTCTAAATGTAGGCAGAAAGTTACAGGTTTTGCCTATTGTTATTTTTCCAAAATAAGTTTGAAATCAGAGGAGCAGGATAAAAACCATCTAATACTTATTCTTACAAATTACAACATGATTATTAGGAAATTCTGGATCTATAGTCAATCTATAATATCCTCTTAATAATGCTATTTCATTTGCAGATTTTTGATTACCAATTAGTTAACATTTAATATAGATTTCTTGAATGTTTAACTAAATGATATGTTGTTGTTTTAAATGAGTTTCTTAGTTTAGTATAGACTATGAATTAGAGAATCTTACTTTAGTCTTTGAATAAGTGAATTTATTTCATAAATTACTAGACATAATGCATAACTGGTAATGACGATTTATGACTATTTGTATCTAATTATTAAGAAATGGTATTCAAATTTTAAAGGAGACTACTATAATAAATGGCACCAATTCCTGGATTTACTTCTATGTATAAGAATATTGACTGTAATTGTTATTTATATTAGTAACTGAGTCATAATGACTGTCAGAATCCTATACCTGGTTATATCTTAACTTCTGATGGCAGTCTTTGACTGTCTTTTAATGATCAAACTAAAAAATATGATTCATATCTTAATAAATTATATTGATTAGTCCATAAATTAAATATGTCAAAGTATAATGATATTTCAATAATCTTAGCCATGATAATTTTTCTAAATCTCAGATAGAATGATATTCTGATTCAGATGGAATCAATCCTAACTTAGCTTCTGAGTTTGTCTGACAAATTCATCCTTAACTGTAGGCCATTCTTCTCTAATAATACTATAGCAAGCAGTATCTCTTATCCTCCCGTTTCGCATTATTTTGTGATTTCGCAAAATTCCATCCTGCTTTCCTCCTATTCTTTCAATTGCTTTTCTTGATACTTGATTTAAGACATCAGTTCTAATCTCTACTGCTATGCAGTTTAGCTTTTCAAATGCGTATTGTAACATCAAAAGTTTGGCCTCAGTATTTACAGGAGACCTGCGATAAGATTTTGCTATCCAGGTGTGGCCTATCTCTAGCCTATAATTTTGGTGATCAATATTAAAAAATCTAGTTGTCCCAACTATGATTTTCAATTGCTTGTCTACTATAATGAAAGGTAAACTAGTATTATCATGTTTTATCATATTCTGCAAATAAATGGACATTTCTTCAATGCTCGGGAATGATGTGAATGGGTTTTTCCAGATTTCGCCGTCAGCAGCTGCGCTACATAAACCATTCAAATCATCAGATATGGGCGGACGAAGTACTACGTGACTGTGCTCCATAGTTATATCATGGACGTCTAGCATATACCTAACAAGATCAATAATTCATCCTTGCTTTATTAAATACAGTGCTATTTCATATGATGATTAATTTTGTCGATCTGTAAACTCTATGGGTTTCACAATCAAATTCAACGATCTATTTTTTAAAATGGCATTATAAATAGACTATCAACTAGAATATCAGTCTGTGGGTGGTCTGTTAGGCTGAATTTTGTCAGACAATGGATCTCATAGTACTTAAAAAACACCATTATTATAGCATTTTTATGATTTTTAATAATATTGGGATAAAAAGATGTAAATTATGCTGATTATTATATCCTTTTTAGAAATATTTATACAATGATAATATTCCAAATATCTAAAAAGATACTTGAGACGTACGAGGTTTGTTTTGTGCCGTTCATCCATATACGCGAAGGGAGGTGAACTAATGTTATATAAGCAGATACTTATCATGTACACATATATAAATGGATAATTCATTATGTTTTGGTATGCCATAGTGTCGCTTTTATATATCCGTAGAACAAATTGACTGGTGATTCTATACTTGGAATATATTCATAACTACTTAAAAGTAAACTTTTGCTCTGACTAACGTGCTTTGATTATATACACTTGTGCTTGATATACAATATTAATTATCCATATCGGGTCAAAATAACATAGTATCATTGTTTTCTTTCAATCAGATAGTCTCTAGACAGCAATGATGAATGTCACGCTTTAGTTTTAGGACAGATTCGAGGATGCAATATTCCGCTTCAATCTGTTGATCTTAAGAATTTTCGACGAGCCTCGGTAAGAACTGGAATTAATTATTGTGATTGGAGAATATTTCATAGAAACAGTATTATAAAAAGGATAAGATGTATATAAACTTCTAAATATCTAGGATACACATTTTTTCTTTAACCTTAGATGAATAGTTCGTGATTATTACCTTTTCAATATGACCGTGAAATTTTTATACAAATCTCTTCAACTGCTTTTTGAGAAACATCCATCTTTGGGGTTCTTTTATCATAATAAAGTAAGTTAGTGATATGATTTATAATAACAATACCCTTTTAAATACATAAATTTACATAGAATCGTATTTGTCTATTAAATCATAAAAATTTGACGAGTTAGATATAATTTCCTTAAAACTTTTGTATATTTGTTTAGCATAATAGTCTAGTAATATCTAGTTGAAAACCCGTTTTATATATAAAATGATATTAGAATTCTAATGATTAAGTTTACTATCATGATGGCCATCCTTTTGGCATCAGTAAGCCTCTATGGCGCAAACGTGGGATCAATATATGCCCAGAACAACGCCTTGAGTCAAAGTGGAAATTCAGAAGCAGAACAGACAATTGAACAGTCACAAGCATCCGAACAAGATTCACAATGTGTATCAGGCGACATTACCGCTCTTATCATGTAACAATCTTGGTTTCCAAGTGCAAAGAAATGGTGATGATGACGGCATGGAGGAGAAACCACCGGTACCACCAGGTGATAGATGTCCAGATGACTACGTATGGGACATAACAATACGCGGGACAGCAGATCGAGGTGGTGTTCCAGTTGGAACTGTAATATGTCTGACCCAAGGACTTGGCAATCATCTAGCAACCGTAGTTGAACCGAACGAACAACCGTACCAAACTAATGTAAATACAAACCAGCCAGATGTAGCCAATTGTAATGCTCCAGGACAGCAGCGTGCTGAAGTAACATCAGGAGATCCTCCTACTCCACTAGAGATGGGTGACCCAGTCTGTGCAACTGTGTCCTCTCCCGCCTGAGGATTAATTAGAATAAATTAATCAAAAAATCAATTTTTCTTTTTTTTTAATATTAACCAGCAAGCAATTTCTATCAGTCATTTCCAATTTTAGTCATGTTGAGTCAAGATAAGTCAAAATTATCTTAGATAATATCTGATAAACTCTAGATTTTCATGGAGATAGGGCGGCCAAGATGCTGATCGACTCAGAATCTTCCATGTCTTTTCTTTTTCTTTTTGTCTTGTTTTGCAGAATCAAAAACTGATAGGTAGGATCAAGAAGTACCCTGGGAAGATTTCTAAAACTAATATTGATTTATTATACTTCATCGAGTGAGCATATCGGAAACAGTTCCAGTTCCATTAATATTGTTGCGGCCGCATCTCTCAAACTCAACTTCAATATTTCTAATTTGTGAATATGTAGATCCTCAAAAGTGATAGTTGAGATGTGCCGTCGCCAAATTATTCATAAAATCGTTCGAATATTTTTGATATTCTTAATCCCCAAAATCTTGTCATTAATCTCTTCAAATATAGGTTGAATTTGCAAATGAATCTTGAAAATATTACACGTTATTCATAAAGTTAAAGTTAAAGTATAACATACTAATGGAACTTAAATAGTAGAAAGTTCTATGGAAATTAATGAATTCACAAACATTCGCAATCGGGATGATTGCAATAACGGCTTTTATGCTGGTAGTAAGTAGTTTCGTTTCATCAGAGGCCATGGCTGTTAAGAACGGCGAAGGCGTAACCACAGAATCATGCGTACACAATGGAAATGGAGACAGTTCTGATGGAGGCATGCGAAGGCAAAGGTAAGAGCTCACAGACAATAGAAGAGACAGTTTATAAGTGTAAAGGAAAATTCCAGAGCGATCCCTGTTAATATAAATTAGACCCACAATTTTTTTTTATCAAAAATGATAACAATCCTATAAATTGGATAATTGATTGATGTTTTATATTACCAACTAGAATCCTAAAAACCATTCTAAGGTAAGAAAGACCTGGAGGTAGATAACCGTCCTTTGAGATACTATAATGAGAAGGCAGGTAAATAATTTCTAATAATATAAAAAGTATTCTATAGTGGATAATATGTATATAAAATTTTCAGGATGAGTCTCCCTCGCTTATCCTTTGCATTTTAGCCGTCGCCAAACTTTTCACAACAGTATTCAAATGCCAATTTGTTGATTTTTAAATCGGATAGGTGAAAATATTTGATCACTACTCTTTAAGAAGATGATTTCATACATATTATACAGTTGATAGGTTTCATATTGTTTTTGTGTATAAATGGATGTCATTATCAATAGCATACCTTTCAAATACAGGACTCTAGATGTCTGGGCGGCCGCTTCAAAGAGTCTAGGCATCTCAAGTTGTTTTCGGGATACGAATATATTTGATAAAACGGGAGAAATAGGCACAAATATTGATTTCGGTCTATATAGGCTGATTTAAACGAACTGAAGAAGATGGCAGCATCAAGGAAAAATAATACTATAAAGCATGGAGGGGTTTTAAAGACACAAATCATACCCAAACCGATAGAAGCTTTTCAAACCCCAGAAGACATGGTAACAGACCTATTAAAACAGAACTCTAACGGAATTCTTAACAAAAGAATACAAGAGTTTTGTGGAATACATTGCGAAAGAAAATCTATCTAACCATTATCCTACCTCTAAAGATATTAAACTCCACTTTAAACTTGGAAAAGACTATACTAAACATGTAATTGCTGAACTTAGGAGGTATGCCTACCTAGATTCACATAGCGAAAAAGAAGCGAAGACTCGACCAACTAATTTTATCTAATCTTTTGGTCGATTCATCAAAAGGATCCACAAAAAATATCGTTTCGCCAGAACAAATGGCTTTTCAATTGCAAATAATAAAGGATTTCATTGAGGAAGGTAATTACTTACTCCATAACATTAGGCTTGACACAGAACTTAAAGACCGAAAATATTATCATAACTTTCAATGGCCGATTAGAAGTATGAAGAATAGAGCAAAAGTCAAAGAAATGAACATCTCGCCCGCCGTTCATGCATTTATGTCGATAAATCCTACTGGGACTGTAAACATAATACTAGCCTGTTCAAGAAATCCTTTTGATTTGACGACGCCTGAAGGAGTCACCAATTTTCAAGCAGCATGCGGAGAAGTACATTCAATATTGAAAGCTGATTTATGTATGAATGAACCATTGATAAGCGCACCGTCCGACTGGGAACTCTCACACTGTGATATTTCAGTTGATATTCCAATAAAGTTACTACAAAAGGAGATTAATGGCTCAATAAAAACCGATGGAGCCAGCCAAGTTCACTGGAATTTTGGAGGAGGGATGCAACTAAAGCATTTATCTTATATATACCAATTTTATGACAAAACTACATTTAACGGTAATGTATTTCGATTAGAAGAAAAGATATCTTTTTCTCCTTCCAATAGATTAAAGCTTAAGAGAACTTGAAAAGAAATTCGTTTCGAAGGGTATCCAGGATGAGATAGAATCGACTCGGAATTAAAGACCTCGAGGAGGAAACGTGAATGTAAAATTCCTGCGTGGCCAACAGACTCCTGATGTGAAATACACAACAGATGTTAGACCTTTATCCAATAAAGTTAAATGATTCAACGACAGGAAACGCTCGACTTTCATAAGCGATGGCGCCCCCAACTTTCACATAACCTACAAAAAAGAATTTCAAACTCATACATTGCCAAGAACAAGACATATCCGATACATACTAGTGACAGGCTGACCACAACAAAATGGAAAGAATGGAAAAATTAGAGACAGGGAAAAAACCATGCGAGGGTTAAAGAAACCTGACACACCGATACTCAAAGGGTTAAGAATTTATCATAACTTCATTAGGGGTCATGAAGCCTTAGGAAAACGCCTGCTTAAAACTGCGGTATAAGGATAGAAGGACAGAACAAATGTAAGACTTTAAGTTGAGAATGCTTCAAACGAAAATATTCATTAAAATTTGATATGGTTCACTCCGAAAATTAGAACGAAAGCAAGAAGAATACTGATTGAGGCGATAGAAAAAAGCAAGAATTTCTGACCCCATTTAATTCCATTTGCTTTTTCCAAGTTTTTATCATCAATATCTTTTAAACTTAACAAATACATATCTATCATTCTTTTGGCGAAATTGTCTTTTGAAGCATTAATGAAGTTATCAACAACATTTTTTACAATAGTAGATTGACCGGGTTGGAAGAAAACACCATGAGTAAGCGGATATTGATGATATGCTTGATCGTCTGGGAGTACAAGATATAGAGGAAAATTAGTTAAATACTACTATAAAGTGATGAATCTTATATTCCTTATAGTATGAGAAAAGATTATCTCAAATCATTCCAATGGTAAAGTAGATTCTATCATACAGGGACTTTATGAATCAAAGGACCGAGACCATAAGATGGTTTATAATGGTATTTTATACCAATTCAAGGTTTTGGATAAGTATGTATAGGACAAACGGGGGAAAATTTCTTATAGGATCGCCACACGGAACAACAGAAAAGCTGCAAGAACAAACACTCCTAATAGTTATCATCAAAAAATCAAAACTATGGAAAAATATGAATATGAATAATTGGTACGCATATTCAACCACGATAAAGAGATTATATAAGTATTCTATAATATTCAATAAATGTCAATCATTTCTATTAATACGCAATAAAACGACCCATCAATGGTAAAAGCGTAAATATTAGGAGAATGTATCCGGGTTAAATGTTAGAAAACGTTTTCAATCAAAATTCTTTTAAAGTTAGACTAAAAAATCTATTCCCTAATAGAGAAGGTAATACGCTCTTTCTGACCAAAATGGTACTAGGAGCAGTCCTATTGTCTGGACTAATAAGCATTTCATCGTACGCTTCTTTCGCAAATGCAACTACGAATGCAACTACAATTGACACGAACAAGATAATCACTGGTGACACAGAGGAATATAGGATATTTGAAGGTCAGGAACCTACGCTTCAACCATCAGATGTGGGCATTGCAAACCAATCCAATGCCAGGTACCTTTGAGTGGTGGTACTTTCAGGGAAAATTAGATGATAATTCAACAACCCAAATTACATTACTTGTAAAGCCTTGGGTTGACAACAATGGGCCGCTTCAGCCCTACGCCACTATAGCCATTACAACTCCTAATGGTACGCATTTAGGGGGAGAGACGAAGGTAGATGCTACCCAATTCAGGGCTGCACACAATACATTAAACGTAACGATGGGTGATATCTGGGCTCGTGGTGATTTGAACACCGTTAATTTGCACTTTCCACCGACGGAGAATGGAGTTGGGGCTGACCTAGTTTTTAAAAGTGCCGCTCCAGCCACAAATTTTGGCAGTGGTATATGGTATTTCGACCAATCGCTGACACGATTCAGCGCTACGAATAATCCAATGCCCTTTGCTAAAGTTCAGGGTAACTTGACCTACGGCGGCGAGTCTCACCCAGTAAATGGAACAGGGTATATAGACAAGCAGTGGGGGACAGTCAACTGGAACCAGGACTATGACGGCTGGTACTGGTCAACTGGTCATTATGGAAACTACACTATAGACCTGTTTGAACTGACCACTTCAGCGCCATTTAACCATCAGAAAACCGTGGATGCCTATTTGGCCAAAGGAAATGGGCCAAGTGAGGTCTTAGTCGAAACTATGCAGGGCGTTACTGCACACACATCAGGGAAAAACTTTACTTCTCCTTCAGGGGTACATACATACCCAGAAGTACTAACATTACAATGGAAGAACGGCTCAAATTCAGCAACTCTGACTCTTACTAATCCTACAATCATTGCACACCCACCCACCATTGTTAATACTAATGCAACCATATACGGAACCCCTGAATATATGCGGATAGCAGGGTAAAGGTACACTTAATGTGCAGTGGAATGGGACCAACGAAACAGCAAGCGCCCCTGCAATCTGGGAGGTCAGTTATCTGCACTAAGAACCTATCCTATCCTATTCCAAAATTATCTTTCTATAGATTTTATACAACAAGCGAAGAGATCTGTACCTACCCAGGATAGTATGACTGGAGTGTTCTCAATCGTTCAAGCCTGTTGATATGCTTTCAAGCAATAACGGTATTTGCTCCGATAAAATTTATGGATGACCGAATTACTGAACCACATTTAACTAAATATGGTCTAGTTACAAATTTGCTACTCGACTCGGAAGATGTGTAACAACCAACCACAAAATAATGTAATGAGTTGTTAGAAAGATAGCTACTATACTCATATTTCACTATAGTTCCTAGTGTCGAATATGATAGGATTGTGAAATGCGCCAACTAAGGTTTATATCCCATAGCATTTGCTCAAATAATAATTAAAAATAGATCTCTACGTCACCTTTTAAGAGGCCGTGATGGTATTTATCATTATGAAATAGTATTTGATCCTAGTAGAATTTCCACCTAATTGGCTATTCATCCATACCCCAAAGCATTCTGAAAGTTTTCTGCTGCTCAGGTTCAAGTAACTTTAAGAATTTCTCTCTATCATGTTGTGCTCGTTCAAATTTTGCATCAAGATTCTCGAGTCTATTAGCTAGTCTCTCAAACATGGTGTTATATCGTGAAAGTTTACTAGTCAAGCGAAATTCGTTACTAATAGTTAGATTGTCAATGGCCTTCAAATACTCTTGTAGAATCTCTGCCATCTGAAGGCTTGTAATATGCTGAGTCTAATCCTACACTATGACCGACTAACATTTCCCTAATTGTTTTATCGATTTTTGACCTTTGCATGTTTGTGATAGCAAAGATTCTAAAGGAATGACATGGATGTAACTCATTCTTATGGGAGGCTCTGTAAACAGAAGAATTTTCAGTAAGAATCCATTCCTTTCTTAGATTCAATTTCTTGAGCTTTTTTACAATGTAAACGCACGGAGCCCCACTGCTGACATAGGCTCCTTGTGTAACTCACTATTTGAAGGCAATATTGGATTCATCTATATCAAATAATTTTGTAAAGAGATAAGTACTCATCAGGTCCCCAGTTTCCTGTATTCAAATCCTGAACTAAGGATTTATCAACTTTTTTTCTATAAGAGAGATAATTGTCAATGGCTTTAGCACATTCAGGGGTACAAAATGTAAAGTAACTATCTTTTCTTGATGTCGCATAGACTTGAATTCTATACACATACTTTCCATCCTCCAAATCATATCTCTGTGAGGTGCCTCAGTTTTATCGAAGGAAGCGCCCCCACTCTCATCCCTGTTGAAGCCATCAACAACACAATTGCTTTTCCTCTCTCATCACACAACGAAGCAAAGATGAAATTTCATCATGAGTATAAGATTGATATTCATACTTGTTCTCCTGCTCTCCAAGGAAATTTGAAAGCTTTTTTCTATTGAAATTATGTCATTGATGTGAAAAAAAGTGATACAGGGCGGCCAAATGGACAGAAACTGTGGAATAGGATGACCCCGCATTTTTCATTTCAATTAATTGTTGGGTTATCTCCGATTCAATGACCTTGGGATTCTTTTCCAGAATTTCGTCCAGTGATTCTAGTGACTTATTAATGGGAAGCCGCAGATATTTCTGTAAACAGCCTTCATACTTTATCTGGGTATGTTTGGACCTTAGGGCGGAAATGAAGAGAGAATATGCTGGATGAGTTTTATAATTGGCTAAAAGCGGATTGATTGAGGCTGTCGAAACTGTTGAATTATCTAAACTTGTTGTCAAAGTCTGTTCTCCTTTTGAAAAGACGAGTCAGTTATTATATAGACGAAATATTTCATAGAAACAGTATTATATTTATTACTTTACAATCTACGTAATTAGGATAGAGAAGAGTGACGATAGAGCTATCAGTGGGTGCAATAATAAGATATCAATCTATTGAATTCAATAGAGAATCATTCTGAATTTCTCCTTTTGAGAAATAAACGTGGATTTTGGGGATTTCCCCAAGGCCATAAAGAAAGAGGGGAAAATGAAATTCAGACATTGCAGAGAGAGGTGCAGGAAGAAACTGGAATAGTTGATCTAGATATACACCAATACATAGGCAAGATTCAATACAAATACTTTAGAGCTGATGGAATTCGATCAGAGAAGGAAGTGAAATTTTATTTTGCAACTACTCCAGTTAGAGAAGTCACTATATCAAATGAGCACGAAGGATTCAAATGGACAACTTATCAAGATGCGCTTTCGCTTCTCGACCACCGTCAACTGAAATCAATAATCCTAAAAGGTAGAAGAAGAGGCCTTTATTAATACACATATTTCGAAAGTTACTGTCCTACTCCGCATACTCTAAATGCTATGAAAATAATTTTATACCTACGTTTTATTAATAGAAGCGGATATAGATTAAAAAATGGTTGCTGGTAAAAGAATTGTGCTAACTGCCGATCGTAGTTTGATGACCAACTATAGAGGTAATTTTCTTTATGGGTTCATAGCATGTGGCCCATATGAACTTGTTCCTGAATTTGTATTTGATAAACTTTTTTGTCCAAGTGTTGAAACTGATAAGAATACTGGAGAAATAAAAGTTGCCCAATGTGGTCTGCGTCGTATTGAAAGTGCATTGATTCGAGAGTACGATAAAAGCGAAGTATTTCTAGCTCATCCAGAAATGTTGGAAAAATGTATTGGACCACAAACCAAGGTTGTAGGAATAAATGTCATGGATCCGTTGGGAATGGCTCCGGTAACAACCACCATGTCACCTGAAAAATTATCTTATGTGGCAATGAAATTTAAAAAAATGTGTGCTTCTATCATTCAATTAAAAAAGAAATATGATTTTAAAGTCGTCGTTGGGGGTAATGGCTCTTGGGAATTAGCCAAACCTGAAAGGATGAAGATTCACGGAATTGATACCGTGGTGATAGGTGAAGCAGATGAGTTAGCATTGGATTTGTTTCATGATCTAGAAGCTGGGGATGCACCAGAACTTCTTCATACGTTTGTACGCAATATAGAGAATATTCCTGTTATACGTGGTCCAACAATCAACTCATTAATTGAAGCCATGAGAGGTTGCGGACGGGGTTGTGATTTTTGTGATGTGAATAAGAGATCTAAGAAAGATATTCCTTTAGATAGATTACAGGAAGAAGCTAAAATAAATATAAAATATGGCTTTGATTCCATCTGGCTACAGTCAGATGAAATGTTACTTTATGGCTGTGATAATAAAGACTTTATACCAAATCAGGAAGCAATTTTAGACGTTTGGAAGGGGCTAAAGTCGGTAGGAGCTAACTTCATAGGTACTACTCACATGACTTTGTCAGCTGTTGCTTCATCTCCTGATTTGATAAAAAATATTTCTCAGGTAAATGATATGGAAAACAATGGTCGCTGGCTTGCGACTAACTTAGGAGTTGAAACTGTCGCCCCGCGGATGGTAAAAAAACACCTTGGGGTAAAAACGAGGCCTTTCCAACCAGAGGAATGGGGATCAGTTGTAAGAGAGGGATGCAAAATACTAAATCAAAATCATTGGTTTCCAGCATTAACATTGATAATTGGATGGCCTGATGAAACACCTGATGAGACCCAATATACTATTGATTTGATCCAGGATTTCAGACAAATGAATATGAGGGGATTAGTCGCTCCATTATTATATCAGGATTTCTCTGAGAAAAATTCAATGCATTTTGGAAATTTGAATGAATCACAATTTGCGCTCTTTTGGACATGTTGGCAACATAATCTTAGGGTAATAAGTGACATTATACCTATAATTATTCGTAACAAATCTTACGGGCCTGCGATGAAGGTATTTATGGCAATGTTAATAAAATTTGGAACCTGGGCCATAATGAGATATTTACGTGGCCTGTCCAAAGGCTTGTTTGAAGGTAAACCTGCTGAAGATATTGTTGCAAAGTATGTGCGACCGCGTTCTGTGACCGCACCAATGCCTCCAAAATTATAAAAAAGTAAGAGTTTATTTTAAAACTCTATTTTATGTCTGGTTTATATTCTAGGTTTGAACGAAAAAATAGGAATAGGTATTCCTAAAATTAGACCGTGGAGAGGTAAAAAATCTAGTGTGTTGAGCTAATCTGGCTCAATGCTGCATCAGCAATGGTGTCCCTCTTAGGTGTAATGACAATAAAATAATTCTTATCAGCTCTTTCCATGACATTGACTAGTTTGTGTTTTTTTGCTGAGATATCGAATTCGTACATTCCATGCTCAAGATTCCCCTTTGTATAAATCATGAGTAATGTTTCCCCTGATAACGGGGTAATTGGGACCATTGAAAAAACATATCCCTTGTAAGAACTAATGGGTAGGATTTGTTTCATATAGGGTGCCACTGAAACCAAATAAATCAAAACATCTTCGATGGTTTCGAATTCTTCAAATTCAAATTTCATTTAAATTAACTATTTGAAAGTAGGTTAAATAAACTTTATAAAAAAAGTTTATCCGTACGATTCAAATTTAACGTCAAAAGTACCATCTTTTCTCTTGTTCCTTTCAGTTACAAAACCCTTTGGTACTAGAGAATCTAGAACCCCATCTACGGTGCCCTGCCATCCACACACATAAAAAGACGTATTTTGCGGTGTAATTTTCTCACCCACTAGTTCCTCCAAGGGTGATTTATCCTTGCCTGGCTTTGGACGTAGAAAGGTTTCTACTCTCCCCTTATGTCCATTCCATGATCTATTGAACCATTCCTGGGGTCTGCTGATACTTGCTCGATATCTAAAGTTCCATTCACTACCACCCTTCTCCAAACTTTCAGCCTCCAGCTCGGTTAACAATTCTCTATAACTCAATTCATCGACATAGCTTGCGCCGTGAAGCACTACGATTTGTCTTTTAGTCCCCTTTGATTTTAGGTGTAACGAATATGATATAAAGGGGGCTAAACCTGTTCCACCTCCAATCAAGTACTAATCTCCTATTATCTGGACTACCATCAGGCATTTTTTCATTAATTGTAAAAATACCAGTGGGCCTCACCCAATTAATTTCGTCTCCTTCCCTCTTATCAAATAATTGAGTTGTAAGCCTTCCGGGCAGTGGTTTCTTAACCCATCGTACCTACAAGCTCAAAGTGTTTTTTTTGTTCTGGAGGTGAAGCAATCGAATATGCTCTCCTTATTACCTTACCTTCATTAGGAACATTTAAACCCAAGGTAACAAACTGACCCGGTTTAAAGTCTGGGACTTGGCCCTCGTTTGGTTTAACATGAAAAATCGCAAGGTCTTCTTTTAGAACCCTGATATATGAAACTGTTGCCTTATTGTCTACTACCATAATATTCTCTGTTTTAAGCCAAGTTAGTTAAATATTTTGTTCTTATTATTTTTAAAGTAACATTTACTTTCATTTTTGTATCAGGGATTACGATACTCAGAATGATTTTGCAAGGCAACTCATGAATTAATCTGAATTTTATAAGGTCATGAGGATTAGAAACTACGCATAGTATATATAAAAGTCGGTTTAGTTAAACTTTTTGATTATATTATAGTAAGGGGACCCCTTGTGTCTTTCAATACATTTTTGACAAATTGATTTATCGCCGTATTTTTTATGACAGGGGCAATCGCAATTCAAATTCATATTGGATCCCAAATAATACTCTATGAGAATTTGATGAAACATATAAATCGTTTTATACAGTCTTTACGAAAATACAGAAATTAAAAATGATGGAAGACCCACAGTCACTACCGGTTTCTAATTTTCTTAAGGTCAAGTTTTATGCACAAATGATATCAATGTTAGAATTTACTCGATGATCTACTCGATTTTTTTGTTAAAAAGCAGATCAGAATTACTATATAGTATAAGGTACTGTCTGAATATGACTGAAAGTTTGACTGAATCGATGCATTCGTTTATTTCTAAATCTGTTATCTCTTCTACAACCTGTAAAAAATATCTGGCTTCTGATGGTATTTCATCTAATAATTTGTTGTTGAAGGATCAAACAGGAAAAGTATTGCTTAATTGCAAGAATGTTAATGTTTTAAAAGGTAAAATAGACGGGATAGGTGTTTCTTTTGCTATAACTAAAAATCTAGATGAGTATCAGTTTCTTATATGTAAATACATTCCCGCCTTACCTGATCACGATATGTTCAAGTTAAAATTTCAAAAGATGCGGTTGCTTATTACTATGTTTATAAATAAAATGGTCGATGTGTTACTTCAATCTAAAATAAACTCCAAAGCCTTGGCTGACTTGAATAAACACGGCAATGCTATATTGTTAGAGGTTTCTGAATTAACGCATGAATTTCGTGAAAGAGACAAAGATGACAGAGTCAAATACCTTCTAAATGAGGAAAATATGGATATGCTAAATCTCAAAATGGATTATTTTATCCAATTTGGTGCTACTGAAATCCAAATTAATAGGATCCTGTTGTCCATTTATGGATATGATATAGCTGATTCAGCAATTGAATGAAGGTGTCATCCATCTTTAAAGAATTCAAGCACTTCTTTGCTGTGACCCCTTGGTTTGACACTTGAATATATTTTAGCAATGCTTCCAGTTTGATCAACTAAAAATGTTGACCTCGTAACGCCAAGGTATTCCTTACCCATAAATTTTTTGAGCCCATAGACCCCATATTCCTTTGAAATTTCATTGTTCGGATCGGATGCAAGCATATAGGGGATATTCATCTTCTCTCTGAATTTTGTATGAGAATCGTTAGAATCCGGGCTGATTCCAATTATTTCGATCCCCTGTTGTTCAAATAGAGCATAGTCTTTAGTAAATTCCTCAGCCTCGGTGGTACAACCAGGAGTAAAATCTTTTGGATAAAAGTAAATAACTATCTTTTTGTGTTTTAACAGGTTTGACAATTTGAATTCATTGTTCTTTGGGTCTCTGTATTCAAAATCGAAAGGCTTGTCGCCCTCTTTAATTTTCATCATATTATGATCTTTTTGGTTTGACATACTGTTAATTGTTAGGACACCAAAAAATACATGTTTGTTTTCATGCTCCAATCCTGCTCATCATATATCTTAATTTAATGTCTGCCATTGTTCAAGTATTAACCAAATACAAACGTGTAAAAATAGAAATTATCTGTCTTTGGTAATATTTCAAGCACATGAATTTCAGGACTTGGCGTTTTGACTATGTTCATAATATGTGGCCATGTGATTTCGATATAACTCGAATTACTATCCTTTTTTCCATGATATCCTAATTGTTCATCAGTTAAAAATTCACCATCCAGCTTAACATTTGCTATTGCAGGCTCGTCGTCGGTACTACCAACTATTACGTTTACATTTGATGCCATATTGTATTTGAAGACTATTGCGGGATCTTTTTCCTTATGGTCAAATGATGCCTTTATGCCCTCTTTATCCCATCTCCATTTTCCCCTTAAATATACGGTATTATCCAACACGGTTTGAGGCGCAGTGAACACATTGTATTCATTAATTTTGGCTTTTTGATTATTTCCAAACCTTCTGATCCGTGAGTAACCTACGCAGATCTCAGGGGCCATGCCGTTAAAATGCATTCCGTATATCTTAGTCACCTCATTTTGGTTGCTGTTGATCTCTTGTTCCTTTTCTTTTTGGTTGTTTAAATCAGTACTTAATTCTGATTTACCATCTTGCTTTTCTTGAGGCGATTCTCTATTGGAGAATGGGAGATCAAGCAAATCGGCTAAAGCTTCTTCAAAATCATCAAATGTTCCGTATCCCGGATGTTCGTACCTAACAAACCCATCAGTATCAATCAATATGTGCTTGGGCCAGTATGAATTCCCATATACTTCCCAAGTTTTATTATTGGTATCATATCCCGTCACATCTCCATCCAATCCAAACTCCTTTAATGCCTTTTCGATATTAGCGATATTTTTGGCAAATTCATATTCGGCTGAATGAATCCCAAATACAACCAAACCTTTATCGGCATATTTCTCTTTAATCTTTTTTATTGTAGGAATGGTTCTTAAGCAAAAAATGCATGTATATGTCCAAAAATCTAAAAGCACTACCTTACCCTTTAGTTCCTTTATACTATGCGTGGCGTTGTCGCTCCAATTCTTGATATCTTTGAAATCTGGTGCTGATACGGCAGGTATAATGTTCATTTAATGACTATTTTCATCATGTAATTTATGTCTGTTTTCTGTAGTATTCTATTTATTTGAAAATGTCAAATCAGATGCGGGAGATGGGATTTGAACCCACGAACCCCTAAGGGATAAGGCCCTCAACCTTACGCCTTTGGCCAAGCTGGGCGACTCCCGCTTTGACATTTTATTATTGGAGGGATAATTTGAATATTCCCACTAATATCATAATGGCATTTGAATGATTTTTATTATGGAGTTCATTTTTTTATAGCATGCTTGTTCCAGTAAGATGCTTTACATGTGGAAAACTGATAGCTAATATCTATAATGAATATTTAACCCAGTTAAAACAAGGAGAAGAACCAAATAAAATTATGGATTCTTTGAAAATTACACGTTATTGTTGTAGAAGGATGTTCGTTTCAAGCGTAGAGACCATATATCAGGTCATTCCCTATTATGAAGCTTTGAGGAAACGACGGGCGGAGATTCAATCTGAGATGGAATGATAAACATTGCCTGAAATCACTTCTATTGAGGAAAGGCTAGTTTTCAATAGCCGAGGAGATAAAACTATCGAAATTGATGTACAGTCTGACAACAAGTACCAAGGTAGGGCCTGTGCACCATCAGGCGCCAGCGTCGGGATGTATGAGGCACAAAGCTTTATTCAAAACGATCCCAGAATTAACCATTAGAAATTTTAACAGTATAAAGAATAAATTTATTGGGATTGACAGCGCAGACCTCAAAAATCTGCACAATGTGATTAAAACAGTGGATCCTTCGGATAATTATTCAAATATTGGGGGTTCTGTGGCTTACGCCCTTTCTATAGCGAGCGTAGATTCAGCTGCAAAGGCCATGAACATTCCATTCTATAAAGTTTTGAACCCTAAATTGGAAAAGATTAGTTTCCCGTACCCTCTTGGAAATGTGTTGGGTGGAGGTGCTCATGCTGGTCCAGGAACCCCTGACTTGCAAGAATTTTTGATTTGTCCTGTAAAATCACTATCGATCTCCGAAGCAATCTCTTTGAATTCACAAATTCATAAGGAGGTAAAAAAAAGTATCGAAAAAATCGACAGTAAATTTACATATGGAAAGGGAGACGAAGGAGGATGGGCCCCTGCTATTGTAAATGATCTCGCCATTGAGTTAGTTGAAAATGCAATTATTCAGTGTGGATATGATCCAAAGAAAGAGATCAGAATGGGTATAGACTTTGCAAGCTCCTCAATGTGGGATACTGACAAGAAGGTATATGATTACCAAGCGGGAGGGAATTTTTAGAACAACAGAGCAGCAAATAGAGTACGTTAACAAATTGATCCGTGACTACAACCTCATATATGCTGAAGATCCATTGCATGAAGAGGATTTTGAGAATATGTCGATTATCACTAAAGATAACCCTACGTGCCTTGTTACGGGTGATGATTTGCTAGTAACAAATACAAATAGAGCCACCCTGGCTGCTAAAAAAAAGGCCTGTTCTGGAGCAATTTTGAAGGTAAATCAAGCAGGCACTTTATACGACGCGATGTTATTTGCAGAAGAATGCACCAAGAATAACATCAAAATCATTACTTCTCATAGATCGGGTGAGTCAGTTGACAGTCATATTTCTCATATTTCTATCGCTACAAATTCAATAATGATAAAAACTGGTATCGTAGGCGGAGAAAGAATTTCCAAATTAAATGAATTATTAAGAGTTTCAGAGTATGGTTTAATAGAAGGAATGGCTAAATGGAGCAATATATCATGAATATGAATACTGAGGAAATGGATTCTCTTAATAATTCTAATAATGAAAACATAGATAAAACTGTTAACGATGATGCTTCCACAACTGAGGGAGAAGATTCAAAAAATACAACTAGCAACTCAGAAGAATCTCCTGAAAACTATGGGGAATCTGATGAAACTGAACAAACAAGTATTGGCGATGAGGAATCGAACAGTTCGTCTGATATCGTAGAACAATCAGAATCATTGGAAGATCCTAATAACCTAGAGAAAATGATATTGTCAACTGGAATCAGGGTAGGAACTCCGATCAAAACTAAATTTATGACATCATTCATAACTCGTGCTAATCCCGAAGGCTTGTATATCCTTGATATTAGTAAAACTCTTGCAAGAATTGACGTTGCCGCCAAATTTATTGGTAGAACGAATATTGCAAATGTTGCGGTAACATCTGCTAGGGAGTACGGAAAAACACCAATCGAAAAATTTTGTGAACTAACAGGCGCTCGTGGTATTTTTGGAAGATTTATGCCAGGTACATTTACTAATCCTTCATTACCCAAATATTTGGAGCCCGAAATAGTTATAGTCACAGATCCGCAGGCCGATGAACAGGCCGTATTGGAAGCAACAAGAGCTGGGGTCCCTGTAATCGCATTATCAAATAGTGACAATATTACTTCTAAAGTTGATTTGGTAATTCCATCAAATAACAGAGGCAGAAAAGCCCTTGCTACGGTTTATTGGCTCTTGACAAAAGAAGTCCTCAAAAAACAAGGAAAGATAAAATCTGATTCTGAGATGCCATTGACAATAGATGATTTCGAAGCAAAACTAGTTGAAGAATTGATTTAATTAAATATTGACACGTGAACATAACTTTAGTGGAGTTTTTTATCCTAAAGATTATGGGAAATTGAATGCTTCAATTCAAAGCTTTTTTTCACTCTTGAATTCCTCTTCTGAAGATAGCAAATTCCTACAAATGGTAAATGAATATATTCAAGATAAAAAGATTCTGAGTTTTATAGTTCCTCATGGTTCATACGATTACTCTGGTTATGTGTCATCATTCACTTATTACCTAATAGACAAGATAGAATGTCAGAATTTCATAATATTATCTTCCGATCATCGTGGAACTAGTCCTGGCATTTCGGTGTTGGATCATGGTACCTGGAATACCCCCTTGGGTCCAGCACAAATCAACGAGACAATGGCACATGATTTGATAAAGAAAAGTAATGATGGCTTTTTAGAGATAGATTCATTTTCTTTTGAAATTGATTACACAATTGAAACACAGTTGCCATTTATTCAAGTATTAAAGAAGAATAATTTCAGATTTTTACCTATACTTCAAAGAAAACAGGACAAAAAGACTTGTATACAACTAGCAAAGTTATTAGCAAGTATAGTACCTCAAAATGAAAAAGTTATACTAATATCTACCACTAATTTTACTCACTATCTAGATTATGAAGAATGCTATGCCATCGATAAAAAACTGATATCAGCAATTTCAAAGATGGATATCGATTCATTTTATGATACTTTGAAAAACTATTTTCAATATATCTGCGGATACGGTTGTGTAGGTACTGCAATAGAATTTTCTAAATTATTAGGAAACTTTGACGTAATTTTATTAAAGCATCTTACAAGTGGCGATATTGATGGCAAAAAGTCTTCGGTCGTGGGTTATTCATCGATTCTAATGCTTTAGAGGGCTTGAGGATGAGGAGGAGTACTAATAGTAGTAGGAATGGGAGTTTGATTGTATTCAAATACTAACACTTTTGAACGCCAAATAGAAGCAGTAGCTCCAGGAAAGGTAATTCTTTTTGGGGAGCACTTTGTGGTTTATGGATATCCATCGTTAATCGCATCAATAGATAAATTCTTTAAGGTAAAAGTAGATATCTCGCCATCTACAGCCGATGAAATCAAAATTGAATCAAATCTAGGTTTTAGAGCCACTTTACAAAACTCGGTGCTTTCCTTCCCAGTGGGACAGGATAACACATATCATGAAATTATCAAGAAGCTGTACAGCGTTATCCAATATCTGGTGACTCATGTCAGCATTGATGTTAGATCAAAGTATAGTATTTTGATTCGTTTGGACTCTGAAATCCCGTTAGGCGGAGGACTTGGATCCTCTTCAGCTTTTTGTGTTGCATTAACAGCTGCTCTTTACCATTTCATAGATAAGATGCTAAATAAGGACAAGATTTGTTATGAATCTATTCAACGCGGAGAAGATACTCAATAGAGATACTTCGGGAGCAGATTGTAGTATTTGCACATTTGGGGGGTTGGGACAATTCGACAGATTGAATGGTTTTAAGAGGATCTCAGCAGATTTTAGTGATTATCGGTTCTTGATAATAAATAGCGGAATTACACATGATACCTTTTCTATGATAGAGAAGGTAGCCAAAATTAAAAATAATTATCCCAATGATTTTAACAATCTATGTAACCAGTATGGAGATATCTATAATCAAGTTTTCAGCTACCTTGAGCATAACGATATTGGAAACATTGGTGAACTTTTAAATAGGAATCACGAATTGTTAGTCAGCCTTTCTTTGTCTAATCCCATAATAGATAAGATAATTAATATTTGTAATTCTGAGGGTTCGTTGGGAACAAAAATTACCGGGGCTGGGGGTGGGGGTTCAGTTTTGTCTTTCCTGCATAAGGATGATCTTTCAGTAATCAAGAATATTCTAAAAAGATTAGATTTATTAAATTTAAAATATTTCTTTGCAAAGATTGATCCAGAAGGCCTGAGGATAGGTCGCAATAACTAGATACCTCAGCGCCTTTGGCCATAGTACCAAGATCCCAAAAAATTTTAATAAATCACACAATTAATAATGTCTTGATATTTCACTAGTCTAGTACGTCTTCATGGCTAGCAATTTAATAATCATAAAGTTAGGCGGATCGGTAGTTACATTCAAAGACAAACCTTTATCTCCAAACTACGAGGGGATCGATAAAATATTAAAAGTGTTAGGTGAAATCAAGAAAAATTTTAAGATTATCATTGTTCATGGTGGAGGTTCTTTTGGTCACTATTGGTCTGTAAAATATGATATGCATACCAAGCCATACCCATATTCGGATCTAGGTGTATCTGTAGTCCATGAATCCATGATCAAACTAAATCACATAATTATCAATAAATTTATAGAGTCCAAATTAAAACCTTATTCGATTCAACCATCTGCATTCGTATTTAACAGCGCCGCGGATCCTGCGAGAATACATGATATCCTTGCCATGACCACTGGGAATGATTTGATACCTATTACGTTTGGAGATGTAATACATACCTCTGAAAATAAATTTTCAATTCTTTCTGGAGATACTATAATGTCTATGTTATGCACAGAATTACATCCAGATTTCTCCATTTTTACCACAAATGTAGATGGATTATACAATGATATGAATAAAGGGGAAATAGTCCGGGAAATTCGAGTAGACAAGACAGATAATAACAATATTTTTCTAAAAGGTGAGATGCAAAAGGATAACCCTGACTCTTCTTTTGATGTTACAGGAGGAATGAAACGGAAAATAACTGAATCTATTCAAATTGCAAAATCAGGAACACCAGCATATTTGATTAATGGTTTCCATCCAGAAAGGATATTAGATATAATTCACGATCGTGAATATATTGGCACATGTATAAGAAAGGGCTCTGGGAGTTAGGACGGAAATGAAATATTCAGATTTCTGGGAGGGAGTTAGATATGGATAGCGAAGACCATTCAATCTCCGAAAAACAAATTGAAATGATAAAGAGGAGAAAAAAAGAAGGAATAGACATTCCTCTGAAACAAAAGGTTCAGGGCAAAGAAACTACAACTCTTTTGGAGGATGTATATTTGATCCACAATGCGTTGCCCGAAATCAATATAGAAGATATAAAATTGAATACAGTTTTCCTTGGCAGGAACTTTTCTGCTCCCATTATCATTGACTCGATGACTGGCGGTACTGATGAAGCACTAGTTATAAACAAAAGATTGGGTCAAATAGCTGAGAAGTATGGATTAGCAATGGGACTTGGAAGTCAAAGGGCTGGACTAAAAAGTGACAAGCTGGTTCAGAGTTATGCTGTTGCTCGCAGCGTTGCCCCAAATGCTTTTTTGATTGCAAATATAGGTGGGGCCCAACTTGCTGAAGGATTATCAAAAGATGATGTGAAAAAAATCATAAAAATGATTGATGCTGACGCATTAGCCATACATTTGAACCCACTTCAAGAACTGATTCAACCCGAAGGGGAACCAAATTTTAAGGGAATTCTACAAAAAATAACCTCTCTAGTAAATGAAATAGAGATTCCTGTCATAGTAAAAGAAGTGGGCTCTGGAATTTCGCCTGAGGTTGCTCTCAAACTCCAAAGTGCTGGAATTGGGGCTATTAACGTGGCAGGATCGGGAGGTACCAGCTGGGCCGGAATTGAAAAAATAAGAGCGGATAATGCCAACAGTGATATAAAATCTAATTTGGGCACCCTTTTTTGGGATTGGGGCATTCCAACTGCTCTGTGCGTATTGTTGACTTCAAGATCAGTAAAAATCCCTGTGATTGCTTCGGGTGGACTCCGCAACGGCCTAGAAATAGCCAAGTGTTTGATGCTTGGAGCTAAAATGTGTGCAATGGCCTTTCCTTTCTTAAGAAAGGCTGCAGAATCCGAATATGAGTTAGACAAGTTTACACAGTTGATTTTAGCGCAGCTGAGAGGTACGATGTTTTTGTTAGGTTCATCTGATATTGATTCCTTGGTGAATACAAGATATATATTGAAAGATAAATTAGCAAGTATGTTGAATAGTTATGAGTTCAGAAGACATAAAAACTGAAATCAATCTTGTTGCTTCTAAAATAAATCAATTTATTCTCAATAATATTTCCGGCGAGCCTTTTGGCTTGTATACGGCTTCTTTGCACTATATTAATAGTGGGGGTAAGAGGCTGAGACCTTTTATGACTATAAAATCCAGCGAACTTCTTAATGGGAATTTACAATCTTCGCTTCCGGCCGCTGCTTCTGTAGAATTAATTCATAATTTTACATTGGTTCACGACGACATAATGGATAATGATAACGTTAGGCATAACGTAACTACAGTACATCAGCAATTTGGAATTCCTTTGGCAATTCTAGCTGGAGATGTCCTCTTTTCAAAAGCATTCCAAGTGATATCTATTCATGGAAAGAAGGTTGGACTTGATCAATCCGTTCTGTTGAGGATGGTGGACTTGTTATCCACTTCTTGTATTGATGTCTGCGAGGGACAAGCCTTGGATATACAAATGGCTCAGGACGACGAGTTTTCATCAACAGGATCATATATTAAAATGATTGAAAAAAAAACGGCCGCCCTGTTTAGGGTTTCCTGCGAATTGGGCACTCTTTCATCACCTGATTTTACCGAAAATGATTTAGGAAATATGTCTAGATACGGAGAAAAAATCGGCATTGCATTCCAACTAATTGATGATTTGATAGGAATTCATGGAGATTCAAAACTAACTGGCAAATTTGTAGGAAATGATATACGAGAAGGTAAAAAAACTCTGCCTATTTTATTAGCTTTTCAGAATCTAAATTCTACAGATAAGGATTTATTAAGACAACTGTTTGGCAGTAAGAATGCGAAAGATTCTGAGATTGCAGAAATGGTGAAAAAAATTGCTGAAATTAGAGTCGATATGGAAGTCCGTGATATTGCAAACAGTTATGCTGAGGAGGCATTTAAGACATTAAAAAGTTATGATCGGTCTCCTGCCTTAATTTCATTAGAAAATTCTGCAAAATACATTGTAGAACGGAGTTTGTAATTTTAAATGATTGCTGATCAGAAATTTGTCAATACTGTTAAGTTGATAGCATTGAAGAATGCTCTGGAGTTTAACAACACAATAAAAATTGACGTTGTTATTTCAAAGACTTTTTCAATTTCTAAGGACATGGGAGCGAATATTAATATAAAAGAATTGATTCCAGAAATTAAAGAAATTACTAGTGAATTAAGAGATCTTTCAGTTCATGAAAAAAAGACACTTTATGACTCTATTATCTTGGAAAATAATCATTATTTAAAACATGTCAAAAGTGAAATGGGGGCAACCGATAATATCCAAAAGGATTCAGAAAATAAAAAGACCAAAACCTCAACTGGAAAGGATATCGAATTTGAACTCCCAAATCTGGAAGGGGCAGTTCAAGGTAAAGTAGTAACAAGATTTCCTCCCGAACCCAATGGCTATCCTCATATCGGTCATGCTAAAGCTGCGGTAATTGACGAAGAATATGCTAGGAAATATGGAGGAAAGTTGATCTTGCGATATGATGATACTAATCCTCAAAAAGAAAAAATTGAATATTATAGTGCTATAAAAGATGGTCTTGACTGGCTTCAAGTAAGACCAGACGAGATTAAGAATACTTCTGATGATATTGTTAAAATTTATGAATATGGGAAGGAGTTAATCCGGAGAAATTTTGCTTACGTTTGTTCTTGTTCACCAGAAGACATAAAGAGTAACCGCCTAAATGCGATTGCGTGTGAATGTACTAATAAATCGATTGAAAATAACTTGTCTGAATTTGAAAGTATGATCGCAGGAAATTACGACCAGAATCAAGCAATCCTGAGGTACAGGGGTAATATGGCCAGTCTAAACACGGCAATGCGGGATCCAACCCTTTTTAGGGTCATAAAAGGTGGTCAACACCCTAAGGTTGGATCAAAATATTCATTATGGCCTACTTATGATTTTGCTGCACCTATAGAGGATAGCCTCGACGGCGTCACTCATGCCTTTAGGACAAAAGAATACGAATTACGAAATGAACTGTATTTTTCCATCTTAGATAATTTGTCTTTAACAAAACCAAAACTGATTGAATTCTCTAGGTTGGAATTTGAAGGCATTCCAGTTTCTAAGAGGAAAATTACGCCCTTGATTGAAAAGGGAATAATAAAGAATTGGGATGATCCCAGATTGCCTACCCTCTTGGGATTGAGAAGACGTGGGATCCTGCCTGAAGCTATAAGGAAATTTGTTCTTTCCCTCAGTATTACACTATCAGAAACAAAACCCTCAATGGAAATATTGGAATCATTTAATAGGAAATTGCTGGACTCCAAAGCACAAAGACTCTTTTTTGTCAAGTGTCCAGTCAGAGTGAAAATAGACACGCTTGATATCGATACAGTTGAGATAAGAAATCATCCTACTCTTGACATGGGCAAGAGGAAGGTGCGGGTAGGAAATATAATTTATATATCTAACGATGATGCAATTAAACTAAAAATCGGAGATACATTAAGATTAATGGACTTATGCAATATAGAAATTTTGTCAATTGAAAAAAATCTCAGCAAGGATGATAACGGCGAAAATGAGCCTAATATTGTTATTAATGCAAAAAATAAGGGAAATGTAATTTCTCATAATATACCAAAGGTTCAGTGGGTATCAAAGTCCGACTCTCAAAATTATAGGATTTTAAGGCCATTACCTCTTTACGAAGGAGACAAATACAATGAAAATAATTTAATAGTGGATTGTGGATTAGCTGAATCCTATATATCAAAACTTGACATTGGAACTGTGATTCAATTTGTTAGATATGGATTCTGTAAGATTGATGACAACTCTACTGCAATATTTACACATAGGTGATATTAAAAAATGAAAATAGCAAGGATTAGATTGAAAAATTCAGTAGAATCATATGGAATTGTCTCTGAAGACGGGAAGAAAATAATTACTAAGGAACAAATACAGGAAAAGACTGGAGTTCCTATCCCACCTCGAATCAAGGAATTCTTGTTTGGTGGTTGGCTGGCAGAAGTAAATTCTGTTGGAGCTAAACTTACTTACGATTTACCAATAAATGAAGTTGATTTGTTGGCTCCACTTCCCAATCCGCCTAAAATTATTTGTTTAGCTTTTAATTACTATGATCATGCTCGAGATGCAGGATTAACTCCTTCTGAAGAACCTGTAATATTCCTAAAACCCAGAACGGCGTTAAATTCACCTCATGGAAATGTCATCTCCCCCTCTTATGTAAAGCGACTAGATTATGAAGCCGAAATAGCCGTCATTATCGGAAGACAAGTCAAAAAAATTTCTGAAGAAGATTCATTAGATGCCGTATTTGGTTACATGATATTCCATGATGTTTCTGCGCGAGATATCCAGTTTAGAGATAAGCAGTTCACACGAGGTAAAAGTATTGATACATTTGCTCCATGCGGCCCTTGGATAACGACTAAGGATGAGATTCAAGATCCTCAAAAACTACGCATTACGACCAAAGTAAATGGCGAATTAAGACAAAATTCGTCAAGTAGCAACATGGTAATTCCGATTAGAAAAATAATATCTTCTTTGAGTGATCTCATCACAATCGAACCCGGAGATATCATATCTACTGGTACCCCTGCGGGAGTAGCTATGTCAATGAAAGAGCCTAGGTATTTGAAACATGATGATATAGTAGAGATTTCTATTGAGGGATTGGGAACGATCCGAAATCGGATCCTGTTTAGTTAATTAGAGTATATTAAAAATCTAACCCGAAATATGATATTTGTCGTAATCTCTTGTGATTATTCCTATCCTATAGTTTCAGATTCTAAGGTTTTTCGTACAACGCCTTTTTTAACTCATTCTCTAATAGTAAACAATATTGTTTGTAAGTTTCTACCAATTGTTCCCTGATATTAGCTAACTGCATTGACTGGTTGAGAGTTTGTACGCAACTCTCAAGTGATCTCTCAGAGGCGAATAGTTCCATATTTAATTTAAATTTCTTTACCAGTTCTCTCTGCTCATCACTGATTTCTTCAATTGATTTAATAATTGACTCGATATTTTCATTTAATTGCCTCGTCTCCCTGCCGTCATCCACATTGAGGTGTTTTCGCAAAAATATCAAACTAAACACTGGTTGTGCGCATATTTAATTATTTATTTGTTAAGAAGTTCCATGATGCAATTTACCACAAATCTATGACATGTTTAATTCACTAGTCTGCAAGTCACATTGTAACTAATATCGGCACAGAAATTCAATTGGTATGATGTATATTCTTGTCTCTTAATCGACATTGCTGTAGAGTCGCAAGGTGTAGGAAAGTAAAACATGGCATCCTAAACTCAACAGGAGGGTTTTCATATGATTTACAACATATAACAAAGAAATATGTATAATACCCTTTGGCGACTAAATAATTTAGTTATTGAAATTTGATATAGCTATTGTAGGAGGAGGACCAGCGGGATTATCTGCTGCATATTCTGCATCTAAACAGGGTGCAAAGGTAATCCTTTTTGAAAAGGATCCTTCGTTTGGTCATAATATTAGGACCAGCGGCGTTACCTGGATCAAAGAAATTGAAAAATTCGATATTACGGAGGAATATTATAATCCAATCAGAAATTATTCCTTCGTCTCTCCGACTAATCAAATTAAGATTTCTGGGACACTTAATTCTGCATGTGTCCTTGATGTCAGAAAGACCTATCAATATTTAGCATCTAGCGCAGCTTCTGAAGGTAGTACTTTGATGGTTAAAAGCCAAGTCATTGATGTTAAAAAAAATTCACAAGGACATTCAAGCATTTTGAAAGTAAATTCTCCTAATGGACCATTGGATGTGGAGGCAACTTTAGTAATAGATGCATCTGGCTTTACAAGTTTTGTATCACAGGAAATTAGGATATGTTGGATCGTGGGGGCGATATGGCATAGGTGCGGAATATGAGTGTTATTGTGATGATGTGGACAAAGAAACTTTATGCCTTATGGTAGGGCAGATTTATTCTGACGCCGGTTATGCATGGGTTTTTCCTCTGTCTAAAAATCGCATTAGAATAGGGGTGGGTATCGGGAAGCCAAATTCAGACACCGACCCATTATCCAAATTAAACCAAATCATCAAAAGTCGTTTGCCTCCACTGAATACACTTGGGAAAATTCAACCTTTGGAGCTTCATTACGGTATGATTCCAAATGAAGGATTGCGTACAAATAGTGTCTTTGATGGCTTGATTATGGTTGGAGATACTGTGGGTCAGGCAAATCCCCTGGTTCTAGAAGGCATAAGATACGCCATAGAGTTTGGACGTTTGGCTGGGAGGGTAGGAGCTGAATCATTGCAATACAATTCATCCAGAGATTCTTTAAGGCCCTACGAAGTAGCAAACAAGAATCTCCTTGAAAAAAAAATAAAGTCCGCTTTAAAGGTTCAGTCAAGATGGCTTGGTTTATCTGATTCAGAATGGGACAAAGAAATTGAAATAATAAAAGAATTATCAATAGATGAATTTTTAGATTTCATAAAGTCAGATTTTACTTATACTAAAATGGCTAAATTAGCTCTTAATCATCCCAAAATGATGGTTAAGCAATTGTTTAATCTCGTATTAAACAAATAGTTTTTTTATGAACATCAAATAAGAAGATATAAATATCTTATATTGTCAGCCACATTTAATTTGGCAGGAGAAACCGCTACACAATTTCTTCCAATATTATATTTATTTGGATTTGGGATTTTAGTTGGGGTACCCGCAATAATCATGTCGCGGTTGTTTATGACAAGAAGAAGGTATAATCCAGTAAAATTCCTTCCAATGGAATGTGGTCAAGTACCTTCAGGCGAAGGACGATCTCATTTTATGATGCAGTATTATTCTTATATCCTAATGTTTGTCGTCTTTGATGTAATGTCAATTTTTCTGTATGCTTGGGGTGTTACCTTTTTTTCCATCCCTAAAGAAGCGACTTTGCCTATGATAGGATTTTTGGGAATTATGTTTGCTGCAATGGGGTATGCATTATTCTTGGCAGGGAGAAAAGGAATCTGGTAATCATGTTGAACCCAATAGATATTAATAACTTGAATTGTAATTATCTATCAAGTGTAGAGGTATGATAAAGGATCTCGTTAACCCTACCCATTTTAATGTTTTAGTGTCAAAGCTAGGTGATGTTTTGGTCAAAGCTTTGGAGGAACCATTAGGCTACGCAATTAACTGGGGCCGTGTTTGGTCACTATGGCCCGTTCACTTGGAAACTGCTTGTTGTAGTGTAGAATTTGGTGCTGTTTCAAGTCCGCGCTATGACGCTGAACGGTTTGGAATACTGGAAGCTTTTGGTTCATTAAGACAGTGCGATTTGATAGTAGTTCAAGGAACAGTAACCAGGAAAATGGCACCTAGGCTCAGGATGGTTTATGATCAAATGCCTGAGCCAAAATATGTTATTGCTATGGGAGCCTGTGCGATAACGGGGGGACTATATCTAGATTCATACAATGTTTTGCCTGGGATAGATAGCATTGTGCCCGTAGATGTTTATGTCCCAGGCTGTCCTCCTAGACCTGAAACTTTAATTCAAGGTACAATGTTGTTGCAAGAAAAAATTAAAAGGTCGAAAATAAAATAATGGAAAAAGACAATACTCAAAATAATCAAACGAACTTGATGGAAGTAAAAGAAGAAAAGAGTAATTTACTATCTAATAGTCTCATTAATTCTATTACTACTAATTTTGGAGATCAAGTTAAACTCGTATATAAAAAGGAAAACCGATCCAAGATAATGGTGAGCCCAGAAAATCTTGTAGAAACGGCTCTATATTTAAGAAATAATCATGGATTTGATCATGCTGAATCAGCTTCAGGGACTGACTATCCCGCTGACAATCAAATTGAAATTAATTATCATTTGGGTTCGTATAGTAATACAGATTATTATCCTTACATTGTAGTGTTATCAACGAGAGTCGATCGAACCGATCCCAAGTCGAATAGCTTGATAAATATATTTCCAAGTGTAGAATACCATGAACGGGAAACATATGAAATGCTGGGTGTATATTTTTTGGGACATCCACGTAATGAACGCTTTATATTGCCTGAAGATTGGGCGGATATGCCACCTCTCAGAAAGGATTTCCGCATAAAGGGAAGATGATAATGAAATGAGCAGTCTGGAAGAAAAAATCGATGAGGCAAAGAAATTATCACTTCAAATAACAAAGGAAACTGAAGATGATAAGTTAATGACTTTGAGTGTTGGTCCACAGCATCCAGGGTCCGGCCATTTTAGATTTACCATTAAAGTAGATGGAGACTATATTGTATTTGTAGATCCTGACCCCGGCTATGTTCATAGGGGGCATGAAAAAATGTGCGAATATAGAAATCACTTTCAAAACATACCCCATTTAGAGCGCCCCGTGATTCATGATTCTTGTAACATTACATATTCATACAGTTTGGCTGTGGAGGATCTTGTGGGCATCACAGTTCCTAGAAGGGGTCAATTTATTAGAGCACTTGCATCGGAGCTTAGTAGACTTTCTTACACATTGTATTGGCTAGCAATATATGGAATATTCTTGGGACATTCAACAATGTTTATGTGGCCTGCAGGAGATAGAGAATTACTTATCGATTTATTAGAGCGATTGAGTGGGGCAAGAGTAACTAATGCTTTCAATATTCCAGGTGGAGTCAGAAATGATATTCCATACAATTTTAAAGAAAAATGTTTAGCCCAAGTCAATTATTTTGAAACACGGCTAAAAGAATATGATGATATTTTTTATAACAATCCTTTGCTAAGACAAAGAACTGAGGGTGTTGGAATATTAACCAAAGAAGATGCGATTAAACTAGGGGTAACAGGATCTGTTCTAAGGGCATCGGGAGTACCATTTGATGTCAGGAAAGTGGAGCCATATGACGTTTATGATGAAATCGATTTTAATGTTCAATACATGAAAACATGCGATTCTTTTGCAAGAGCATACGTTCCTGTACTGGATATGCGTGAGTCATGTCACATAATCAGACAATTATTAGATAAGATGCCAGAGTCAGGAGACGTAAGAGAAAAATTGCAATTTAATATTAAAAGCTCCCCTGGAGAAACATACAAGAGGGTGGAATCAGGACGAGGCGCGTTGGGATATCACGTAGTGAGTGATGGGAGTCCAAGGCCATATAGGGTAAAGGCATCGGTAGGTTCATTTAGGAATTTGCTTGCTTTACCTTTCTTGTTAACTGGATCGAAATTAGGTGATATGCCTGCAATATATTGGTCTCTAAATTATTGGCCGGTGGAGGCTGACAGATAGTGGGTTCGCTGACTCCCGATTTTAGATTCGGGAATTTCGTAGCTAGTATTGTTTGGCTCTTATTTGTAGTGCTAGCATTAGTTACCGTACTCATTCTTCCGATAATCTTTTTTACGTTATTTTATGTTCCATTGCCCGTAGTTGAAGGAGAAGTTTTGACCCCCTATCTTTTCTTTTCAATGATGGTTGATCCGTCTAGGACACTACCTATCCTTCAATTTTTCATGCATACCGACCTCTTTAGAGCAGCAGTTTTTCCTGGGTTTGTATTTGCGGCTCTGATAGCAGCAGTTACAATATTTGTCGAACGTAAATTGCTAGCTAAAATGCAATTGCGTGTAGGACCACTATACGCTGGTAAAGTTGAAGGTATTTTCCAATTATTAGCGGATGGGCTAAAACTTCTTACAAAGGAGATTATAGTACCTTCGGGAGCTGATAAGCCCATATTCTGGTTGGCTCCAATAATGTTTGTGGCTACTGCCGCGGCGGTAGTGGCGTTAATTCCAGTAGCCCCAGGTTGGGTAGTTGCTGATGTTGACGTAGGGTTAATAGCTGCCTTTGCAATACTTGGGTTCTTTCCATTAATCGCGTTGTTATTTTCATGGGCAAGTAACAGCAAATATCCATTCATAGGCGGATTAAGGGCCCTCCACCAGATGATCGCCTTTGAGATACCGTTTTTCTTATCCGCCTTGCCGGTTGTTCTTTTATCATCATCTCTTAATCTCACGGAGATTGCCAGGTCACAATATATGATCTGGAATATTTTTTTACTTCCGATTAACGCTTTTGTATTTTTCATATCTTCTTTGGCTGAATTAGAAAGGATCCCATTCGATTTGCCCGAAGCCGAAAGTGAAATAGTTGCAGGCTGGTTAACTGAGACTACTGGAATGATTTATGGATTAATACAGCTTGGTAGCTATTTGAAACTATACGCTCTTGCAGGATTGTTTGTAACCCTCTTTTTAGGTGGATGGTATGGACCACAAATATTTCCTCCCGAATTAATTCCTGGGGCTCATGAATCTAATTTACCGTTGCTGCAAATGTTAGCCTTAGATGGGGTATACAATGCGATTACAGTAAACGGCGTATTCTGGTTTTTGGTGAAAACAATTGTGATCATCTTTTTGATGTTGATAATTAGAGGTATCAATCCGAGAATTAGAATTGATATTTTACTTCATACAGGATGGTACAAGCTAATAGTTTTAACATTCATAAATCTGTTCGTCGTATTGATGTTGATTTACGGTGGAATTATTGGACCGGAGGGAGTGATTTCGATAAGATGAACACTGCAACAGGATTCATAAAAGCTCTAGAGTCTGGAACTAAGCACCTAGTTTTAAAAAGATTTACATTCCGTTATCCTGAGGAAAAGCTGAAATTTGTGGGCGATGGATACCAATTTGACCCCAAAAAAGGTGTCGGAATTGCTGGGACTAGAGGTAGACATATTTTATTTCATGACAAATGTACTGGATGTCAGCTTTGTGCTATAGCTTGTGAGGGAATAGCAGAGGCAATCACTATGGTGAAAGTTGATGAGCAGTGGAAGCAAAATAAAAAATCTATAATGCCTCAAATAGATTATGGAAAGTGTGTTTTTTGTGGCTTGTGCGTCGATGCTTGTCCCTTTTATGCCTTGTACATGACAAATGACTATGAGTTGTCTTCTTTCACCAAATCTGCATTTAATATACACACCAGCCCAGTTGGCTGTAAAACCAAAATATGACGGTGAGGTCGAAATAAAAATAGGCTCACGAGGTGCATATCATGGTAGATAGTATTTTTGTAGGTTTATCTGTTATCACCATTGGATCAGCTATTTTGTCTCTTGAGAGCCGGGAATTATTGTACGGAGGGATAGCTTTGGCAGTTTCTATGCTTGGGATAGCAGGCTACTTTATTATTTTGGACGCTCCTTTTGTTGCAATGTTTCAAATAGCTGTATACGTAGGTGCTGTTGCAGTTCTTATTATATTCACAGTGATGCTAGTACGGGCTCCAAATACAGTTACAAAAAAAGAAACGAGGAAAAGAAAGATTGCAGGTATTTTGCTAGGATTAGCATTTCTTGTTTTAGCAGGATCCATATTAGGAAATTCTGCTGCAACCCAACTGAAATTTAATGACACGGTTCCAATATTTGATGTACAGGCAATAGGGAAAGAATTATTAACATACTATTCACCGGTATTGTTAGTATTGGCATTAACACTGGCTGCAGCGGTAATAGGTGCCCTGGCCTTGGCACGCAGAGAGGATATTGAGGAAAGAAATGAACCAACCAACTGATTTTTTATATATAGCTATAATCCTCATTTCCATTGGAATTTATGGACTAGTTGTAAAAAGAAATGCACTACGATTAATATTCTCAATCGAGTTAATTGCAAATGCTGTAAATCTTGTACTTATTGCCTTTTCAAGGATGCTACCTAGTCCTCAGGGCCAAGTCTTTGTGCTTTTCTCAATAGCAATTTCTGCTGCTGAGGTTGCTGTAGGCTTAGGAATCATAATTATAGCGTATAGGTTCTACAAAGATATAGATATTACTGAATATAAGAACCTAAAGAATTAATTTTATTCAAAAAGTATTTTTTTTAAAAATTCAACCGTATAATATATAAAAGGAGTTAATGTCGTTGTGGTAGGGGTATTCGGAGCAAGAGATGTAGATGGTGGATTCTTCCTATTATCTTATGGTGGCAACATTTATGCCCTTGATATTATCTCCGGTAGTGTATTTTTTGGGAAAACGAAAGGGAATAAACATTACAACGTGGTTGACTTTTGGAATTTTAGCTATCTCCACTGCGCTAGTGATTATTCCATCTATAGGCCTAGGTTCTGGAGGATCATATCAAGAAGTCTTTGATTGGAGTCAATTGGGTCATTTCGGGTTAAAATTAGATGGTTTGAGCATTCCTTTTGCTATTACGATTTATCTGCTATCAACTATTGTGGTGATTTATTCAAAACCCTATATGGTAAGAAAAATTCTTCTTCAGTATGAACAGGTTAAGAGTTCCTCTAATCTGCAAATGAATGATGCTGAAAGCGAGTTATATTCTAATAAGGACGGAAAATCTTTATCCTCTTTAATTTTATCGACCGATCAAAAGTCCTACTTAAATAGTCAACTAGGCCTTTATTATTCTCTTTATCTTGTTTTCGCGATGGGTATGCTTGGTACAGTTTTGGCAACCAATTTGTTCGAATTTTATGTATTTTTTGAACTGATGTTGGTTCCATCATTCTTTTTGATTGCCTTTTTTGGATACGGAAACAAGAAAAGAACATCATTAATGTTCTTTTTCTGGGCTCACGTCGGTGCAGTTATCCTGCTGTTGGGTTTAATGGCGATGGGTTTTCTGACTGGTGGGTTTGATTATGATATAGTTAGGGCAAATGCGTCTCAAATTCCACAAGCATGGATTGCTGTCATTGTGGCAGCGCTTATTATTGGATTTGGTGTAAAACTAGCTGCTTTCCTTGTCCACGTTTGGTTACCAGATACTTATACAGATGCTCCCACTCCTATTTCTGTACTGATATCCTCAGCAATGACGGGGATAGGTGCGTATGGTCTGATAAGAATTTGGATTGAACTGTTGTCGGGCCCTGGAAACTATACCGATTATAGTATTTACATAAGCATCTGGGGGGTTGCAACAATGATATATGGAGGTGCCATGGCTCTAATGCAAAAAGATATCAAAAGAGTTTTGGCCTACTCTAGCATAAGTTCGATGGGGTATCTGCTTTTTGGTATAGGATCAGAAAGTGTCCTAGGTATTAGTGGTGCAATCTTTATGTATGTCACCCATGCTTTAGGTAAAGGACTATTGTTTATGATGGCAGGTTCCATTATCTTACAAACAGGAACAAGAAGCATGGATAAATTAGGTGGATTGGGTGGGAAAATGCCATATACTGCTGTATTCGCAATGATTGGTGGATTAACAATCATTGGTGTACCAATAACAAGCGGTTTTATGTCTGAATGGGTCCTCTTTAATGGTGCGTTACAAAATGCTGTAGTTAGCGAGAGCGCTCTTAAGGCTGTCTTATTTGCATTGGCTATTACGACTACTATACTGACATCTGCTTATATATTGTGGATGTACAAAAGAATCTTCTATGGTATTACCCCAGAAACATTAAAAAATGTACGTGATTCGAGTAAGTATGTTTTAGTAACCATGGGGATTTTAGCTTCATTAACATTGATACTGGGATTATATCCTGATTTATTTTATAAACCGATTATAGGATATGTTGAAAATCTCTATAATAATTCAGACGAGCTGATACCCGTAAAGATCACGCCTGGAACAGCACAATTAGATGAAAAACCCATTAACAATACAAAGGTTAGTAATGTTGCTTCTCCAGGTGGAACTGAATTCCAGAGGACATATCTGATATCTGAAAATTATGTGGATCATCCCATTACTTTATAGGTGAATAAATGTGGTTGAAGTTTTAGGTTTTGAAGGAATAGGGGTAAATGCATGGTTAATCTGGATGACTCCATTTATTGGAGCTGCCTTTATTCCAATTTTAAGAAAAAAAAGTGAAAAATTCAAAAGTTATGTTGCTGTTGCATTTTCAATTATTAGTGCCTTATTGGCTTTGAGTATCCTGCCTCTAGGCTTGACAAATGGGGAAATACATAGTCAAATCCCATGGTTTTCTGCCTTAGATATAGACGCAGGTGTTTTGGCTGATCCACTTGCCATAATCATGAGTAATCTAGTAGCTTGGATTTCGGTAGCTATCTTTGTGTATTCTATTTCCTACATGCACGGACAAAGATCGCTGATAAGGTATTGGTTCTTTATGCTGTTCTTCATAGGATCAATGCAACTTATTGTATTATCCGACAATTTGTTGATGGTATTTTTCGGTTGGGAAGGAGTGGGACTTGCATCTTATGCCCTGATAGGATTCTGGTACACCGATAGAAAGAAAGATTATGTTGGCAAAGAAGGGCATACAGCTTGGGGCATACCTCAGTGGACATCGCCTACACACGCTGGGATAAAGGCATTCTTACTTAACAGGGCCGGGGATGTCATGATGCTGTCTGGCATGTTTATGATCTTTATGTATTCTGGTACCTTTGGCTTTAGGGAGTTATTGGCCGACCAAACCTGGGCTCATGTGATGATGCAACAAAATCTATTGGTACCCGCGGCCGTTTTAATATTTGGAGGGGCTATAGGTAAATCAGCTCAGTTTCCGCTAAATGAATGGTTATTGGAGGCAATGACAGGGCCTACATCCGTTTCGGCTCTTATCCATGCTGCAACAATGGTAAAAGCAGGAGTGTTCCTTGTTGCTAGAATAGGTCCTCTATTTTTCGCCTTATCTGTATTTAATATGAATCAGTTTTTTGAAATTGTTACATGGGTTGGAGCGATAACTGCTCTGTTGTTAGCCACTCAAGCAATAGTTAATCCTGAAATAAAAAAAGTCTTGGCTTATTCCACAGGTTCGCAGATTGGCTATATGATGATGGCTTTGGGAATTGCAGGTCTTTCTACAAACTTTGTTGACGGATACACTGCAGGGTTCTTTCACCTGATTAGCCATGCACTGTTTAAAGCTTCGTTGTTTATGGCCGCCGGTGCGATATTACATACCGTACATTCTAGATTTATGAACGATATGGGTGGGCTAAAAAAGAATATGAGAAAAACTTACATATTCTTCCTGCTAGCAAGCCTGTCGCTAGCGAGTGCTCCATTGATAACACTTGGATTCTGGAGTAAAGATGCAATTTTTGCTTCTATCCTTGAATCTAACTATGAGTTCTCTTCTTATGTCTTTTTGATTGCTGTCACCGTAGCCATTATGACCGCCTTCTATACGTTCAGGATGGTGGGCCTAGTATTTTTTGGAAAACCAAGCCAAAATGTAGTCAATATTGAAAATAAAGGACATCGTATACGTGAAGTCGATAAAATCATGTGGCTTCCATTCGCCGCATTGGCAATAGCATCTATTGCATTTGGTGTTGTGGGCTTTGCTTTTGAGGGTCAACTGCATCATATATTTGCAACATACCTTGACACTTATTTTGGAATCACTGAGAACGGAGTAGTACCATTAGGAGGATCTGAAGCCATACAAAGCTCACCCGAATTAACCGGATCCGATGCAACTACTACCGGAGGGTCTGAACAGGATGCATTGGAACTCAATCCATTTGCGGTTGTTTCATCAGTAGCTGCGTTTGGAATAGGAGGATTTCTTGGCTATTTGTTTTACATCAAGAGAATTGCGGACCCAAAGAAGATCAGCGACAACGTTGTTTCCAAGGCGTTATGGAAGTTCCTATACAACCGATGGTATCTTAATTCACTTCTTTATTGGATAGGCGTTGTCATACCATTGGCAGCTTACAGACGAATTTACAAGTATTTTGAAAACATCTTAATGTATGGAATTAATCCTTCAGTACAACAATCAATGGTATTGATGTCAAGAGTGGCAAAAGCAGTACAAACAGGTAACGTACAGACTTATCTTTATGTATTTTCAGCTGGTATAATTCTAATTACCATGCTATTATTGAGTTAAGGAGAGAATGAGAAACTATGATTGATATATTTTCGACCCCTGCTTTAGTAACCATCATCCTAGGGAGCGTAGCTTTGTTAATTCCAATAATAGATGCCTTGAATAAGGAGCGAGGCTCTAAGAATAAAGTTTATAGCGCTATAGCCTTTGGGGCTCTAACTTTAGCCCTTATTGTTGTGATATATCGGATATTTTCTGGAGAAAATCTTCCCGCATTATCATTAGCAAATACTGGAGTCATAGGAGACGATATTTTTGGTGCATTCTTTTCTATAGCATTTCTTATAGTATCCATTATGGTAACCGTTTCTTCATGGAGTTACATGAAGAAAAAAAGCAATCATGCTGCATATTATTCTTTGATATTATTATCAAGCATTGGAATGATCCTCATAGGTTATTCAACTGATTTCGTAATGCTGCTAGTTGCTTGGGAACTAATGTCTATCCCTACATATGCGTTAGCTGCTTTTAATAAAAAAGATCCCATATCAAACGAGGCTTCAATCAAATACTTTTTGTTTGGAGCTCTATCGTCGGCAATCATCGTTTTGGCAATGGGAATTGTGTATGGATTAACTGGTACTACAAATATTTACGATTCAATTGTGGCAATGTCGCAATTGAATCCAGATTTGATCCCATTTGGCTTGCTGGCAGTGGGGCTTTTTATCGCTGGCTTTGGATTCAAAATGGGTCTGGTTCCATTCCACATGTGGTTGCCTGATACCTACTCTGGAGCTCCAACTACGATTGCTGCGCTGCTTGCAGCTGGAACGAAAAAAGCCGGATTTGCAGCTGCCATTAGGGTGATAGTTATTGGTATGATCGCCCTTAATGTCCACTGGACATTTACTCTTGCAATAATAGCCATTTTTACTATGACACTAGGGAATTTAGGAGCACTGACACAGAAAAGTATTCCGAGAATCCTTGCGTATTCAAGTATTGCGCAGGCTGGGTATATCTTGATCGGACTTGCAGTTGCTCCATATTCTGACTATGGGTTAGATGCCTCATTGTTGCAAATATTGAATCATGCAGTAATGAAATCTGCTGCATTTATTGCTGCTGCGGGTGTAATTATAACCATAGCCGGCTATACACTCGAAAAGTATAAGGGATTGGGATTTAGAATGCCTATCACAGCGTTTGTGTTCGCGATTTCGTTACTTGCACTTGCTGGAGTCCCTCCCCTAAGCGGTTTTTGGGGTAAGTATTTGATATTTGGAGCTGCCATAGATAGTGGTCAAGTAATATGGTGGGGACCTTATCTTGCAATAGCTGGTATTCTAAACAGTGCATTATCTTTGGGTTATTACGCTTGGATTATAAGGAAAATGTACATGGAAGAGGGCGAAAATAGGGTAAGACAGAAGGAACCAAAATCGATAGTTGCTGTATTGCTATTTGCATTGGGTTTTATGATAATATTTGGTATCTGGTACGGACCATTGCTAGACCTAGCGTCAATGGCTGTGCCCAATGACTTGATTCATTTGATAAGTGCGAAATAGCGTATCTGTTTTTCAATCCCTTTCCTTATCCATCCTATTCCTTCCTCTGCTGTAGTTCCTCGTTGTGTTCCTCAATCATATCTTATTTCTAGATCCAGTTCTAGATCCTATTATGTTACCTTCTTTGAAACTGTTGATTTAGGTAATACTTCTTGGATACTATTCAAACGCTTAATCTAAAAAATGTTCAAAAATGATCAATGGACTATTACTACTAAATTCTTGTTACTATAAGTAGAAAAATTACTTTAGAATCTGCAAGTCCAATTTTTCATGTATAATTCATCTTTTTTCTCAGCTAGGCTGGAAAAAATTTATCTATCCTCTGATCCTGAGCATTCACTATTTTTGCGAGTTTTTGGATATCTTCAAAGAAAATTTGTTTTAATTTGTTATTGTATATAGTAGCTGCTGGATGATAAGTTATAAAATATTTCAATGGTGGGCGATTAACTATTTGCCCACGATATGGTGTCATATATTTTAGTCCAAGTAATGACTTTAAAGCCGTTGCGCCCAAAATACAAATGATTTTAGGTGAAATAATATCGATTTCTTTTTTGAGATATTCACTGGTGCATATTCTGATTTCTTCGTCAGTTGGAACCCTATTATTAGGTGGCCTGCATTTGACCACATTTGTAATGTAAATCTCTTTTCTTTCTATTCGTGCGTCGATTAATGCTTGATCCAATATTTTACCAGCGCTTCCCACAAAGGGACTACCAGTCTCATCTTCGTTTTTTCCTGGGGCCTCGCCTATCAATATTATTTTTCTATTTATACTCCCACTACCTGGTACAGCATTCTTCCTGGTTATTGATAGTCCGCACAGGACACATTGAATAACTTCTTTCTTTATTGATTCTAATGATTCATTTTGAGGACTCAAGTTGGGTACAAAACTAAACTAAGGAAGAATTACTTGAAAATCAATACTTTGATTCAGTTACCGATTCTGATGATAATCCTCCAGTGGCATTTTGTGCATCTTCTGCTGGGGACGAGGAATTAACTATCAAATTTGCAGGACTCGAGGTGGAGTTTGTAATTGCAGAAACTACCGATTCTGATGATAATCCTCCAGTGGCATTTTGTGCATCTTCTGCTGGGGACGAGGAATTAACTATCAAATTTGCAGGACTCGAGGTGGAGTTTGTAATTGCAGAAACTACCGATTCTGATGATAATCCTCCAGTGGTATTACTTATGCTGGTATTGTTAGATTGAGCAAACACGGTTGGAAGTCCAATCATTAATAGGGGCAAAACAAGAATAACCAATTTAGAACTCTTCATATCACTTTCTATAATTTTGTAATATAAAATAATTTCGTTAGATTCGTATACAGACCTAACAAGGTCAATTATAACTACAATCATCAGGGCGAAATCAATTATCTTGGATTTGACAAAAATAATTTAATAGTATTGATAATTTCAACTCTAGACCTACAACAGTAGGTTGGTTCCTTAACTATAATAAACATGATAATGACAGAAACTTAATGCTTTTATCGATTGGTATCTAAAATGGGATTCACTAGTAATGATAAATCGATGAGTATAGTATCGAATCCATTTGGTTATTTTGATAAGAACACTCTCTCAGCAACATCCCAGAAAAAGTAAATGTTTGAGAGAATCAACAACTTTGATTAAACTGAGTTCTCAGATCCATTTTTTTTTTCTAACATCAGGGTTGCTGGTCTGATTTCATATACATTTTTGTATTCTATTTGTTCCGTCAACTTCTTATTCATGCTCTTAAAAAAAGTCGTTTATTTTATTTCCGATGCATAATTAATCAATCCTATCTTATCTATGTCTGTCTTTTGGACTATAAAACTTAAAGTATCTTCTTATCCAATACAATTCCTTATATCAATTTTGTATTTTTAATAGAACTGCCCTGTTTCTAATCAACTTTAATATCATCCAAATTCAATTTAACAAGATAAAACGTACATATTTGGATATCAATGCTGTCTGGGGAGATCAAAAAACAACTATAAAGGGCAATTTCCGTAAGAAAAATAGTATAGACATCTACTTTCCTATCTAGAAATGCTTTAAAATCAATACATCTTGTCATGATTTATTATGTCATATTTTTAGTCTTTGACGACCAATATTATCAATATTTTATATCTTAGTATTTAAAACTTGTATATTCCTATTCTTTATTTCGATAACTTAATGATTATTTCATTAGAAACGATAAAATGAAGGATAAGCATTATAATAAGAACTAAAATGTGGTGGAAAAAAACAAAATGACTCAAAAATTAATTAATTCGTATTTATCAGTATTATGTCCTTTATGTAATAAGCACTCTAATATAATTACCGATCAGAATTCTGGTGAATTGATTTGTACTACTTGTGGGAGTGTTATAATTGATAATGCTGAGGCAGCAAGGTCTGAATGGACATCTTCAAATATTCAGGAATTAGATTTCAGGGATAGAACCGGTGCGCCAACTTCTCTGGCCAAGTACGATCGTGGACTTTCTACAGTTATAGGCAAGATAGATAAAGATGCATCTGGTCGTCAAATTGACCTGGCAATGAAAAGTAGAATAGGTAGGTGGAGAACTTGGGACGCCAGATCACAAACAAATGATTCTTCAAAGAGAAATCTTCAATCTGCGTTTATTCAGTTATACACGATGAAAGATGTACTGGGCTTGCCCGAACCAGCAATTGAAAAGATCGCATATCTATACAGGAAAATACAGGAACGGAAATTGATAAAAGGAAGAACAATAAAAGGGGCTTTGGCTGTTGCTTCTTATATTGCATGTAGAGAATTAGGGATACCAAGAACGTTAAAGGAAATTGCAAAAATTACTAATCTAAAAGAAAAGGAAATAGCGAGAATATACAGAAAGGTAATGTTTGAACTAGATCTCAAAGTCCCTCAAGTCGATGCATTAAAAGAAATAATAAAGATAGGAAATATTTGCGGAATTTCAGAAAGATCAAAAAGACGTGCCATAAAAATGATGATGACTGTGATGAAAACAGAGATTTCTGCTGGGAAAAATCCAATGGGATTGGCCGGCGCTGTTCTTTACCTGTCATGTAAGGAATATGATGAGGAAATTACTCAAAACAAGATTGCAGAGGTTGCGGGTGTAACTGAAGTTACTTTAAGGCATGATTTAGATATAATATTAGAATTTGACTAAAACCCTGTCAAGTAATTAAAACGAATATCTAAACTACGTATCATCTTTTTTTGCAAATATAGAAATATTGCGGATAAGTACTACGAAAATTAATATTCCCAAAAATTGTATCAAGTTAAGTAACATGATCTTTTTATTAATAAAGTACAAATTATTTTTTTGAATAAGCCTACCAATTTGTACTATAGATAATTATCTTGCCTGTTTAAGTAAAATGATATTTAGAAACATTTGTACAATTTCTAAGAAAAGAAGTTGCATGTTAGAACAAATGTTCTTTCAGATGATTTAAAAGATTTTTCAAAAAAAATGGTAGCAATAAATGGTTTATTATTGCTTTGATTTTGTAACCAATAATCTCAAATTTAAATCAATATTCTTTAGCAGTGTTATTTATTCTCAAAAGATAGGGGAGCTATTATCAGCCAATTCCGTGTTTGGCCTTTCTCCCCTACCACAATAATGAACCGGTGAACGGAATAGAAACCCGACTCATCCTTTTGTATATTAACATGTTCAACATTTTATTTAAGCTATATGTATTTTTTTTCAACTATGGTATGGCTACAAGCTCATAGAGATATGTTCTAGATCGAAATCCAGTTCTTATCAACCTCTCCCTAATTTTGATTTAGATATAGTTACCATTGAAGATATTTGTTTTCCAATAGATTGATTATTTTTCGAACTTTATTGAGATAAATTATCAAAGCGATAGATTGAGAAGGAAAATGCATATTATTCAAACACTACTTTTGAATAATAAATCGAGCATGGATTTTGACTATTTGAATATGTAAGCATCCTTAAAAAAATATTGAATGATTTTATTCAAAATTATGCCAATAACCAAGGCACGAGAAACAATACTATACCCGTCAGACAAGTTGATTTTGAATTAATATCACTTTCGTTACGTAACAAAGACGTTCTGCGTTTGCACTGCGAGAGCATCAAAACTCCAAGGTGAGTGATATGATCTTTAAACGAATCTATTCTTAATTTGCCAATAAATTAAGACATCGTGTATCGGTCTTTAACGGCCCTATTTTCAGGTAGTCCATTGACCAATTCTTTCGCATTTAGGACACTGTCTTCTATTGATAAATTGCTCTACGGTTTCGTCGATTTCTGGCTCAATAATAATTTGTTCTCCACAATAACATTTCATCATTTCAAGCATATACATAGCCAAACTTCCTATGTATTATAGTTTATTTCAAATATCGACTATATGGACACTAATAGCAGAGGTTATTCTAAAACAAGGAAATGATCCAAATGCACGACCTTAATAATCCGAGGGCATTCTATCTTGAAGAGAATACAATTACCATCACAATTTGACAAATCATGAAAACCCTGGTGCTATTCTTGTAAAAATTTTGCCATTTAAGACTTGACAGGTGTTTTGCAAGCTCTTTGTTTAACCGTGTTAAATCAATTATCGAAACTAAACAGCTTATTATATTTTGTTGAACATTTAAATATGAACAGCAGATTGTCAAACGAAAATAATGAAAATCTAGAGGAATCGCAAGAGAACCAAAAAAAAATTGGTTCTGCTGAGAAAGACCCACAAACAACTGGCCCATCTGAAAACCTTAGAGAAGAAGCACTCGAAGAGACCGATACAGAAAACACGGATAAGGAGCCAGCTTAATCTTTTTTTAGCTTACATCACCGCAGTGTTGATGCGCGTAATCATATAATTGGTAAAGATATATGAAATAGTAAAGAATTGATACCAAAATAAACTAAATTCAATTGATGAGCCATTTTTATTGATATTGATAATAGTGTTTGACTATACCTTATTATTTACCTGCCTCTACTTTCTTGATTTTACATATACAGAAAATAATTATTGTATGTTGAATTTAATTCTGAAATTAATAGTCGAGGCTAAATACTGTAAAATGTTAATTGTTAATCTAGGTTTTTTAATAAAATAACATCTATTTTATTAATTTCTTGCTTAAGCAAAAATTTTGATATTTTTATATCTACTCTGAAGATGATATGTAAGATCGTGATATCGATATCAAGTATCATCTATAAAGAGCACATCCAAATAGGTAGGGTTAAGCACAACAGATTTAAATAAACCGTCGATGCTCCTTTCAAAGATAAGAAATTTTTAACTTAGACTTGTACAAGATTAAGGAGGCTCAAAACCTACTAACAAAATATGACATCAGGAGGACAGATTTGATAAAATCTGCAACTTTTTCTAAATTAAATGGTAACAACGTATATCTGAAACTTGAATGCCTTCAGAAAACTGGGTCTTTTAAAGTTAGAGGTGCGATGGTAAAAATTCATAATATGTCAGATGAGTTAAAAAAGAATGGGGTAATTGCAGCGTCGGCTGGAAATCATGCTCAAGCAGTAGCTTTTGCTTCTAAATTTTATAATATTTCTTGCACTATTATTATGCCCAAAAATGCATCTCCTAGTAAAATTGTTGCCACAAAGTCATACGGGGCCAAAGTGATTTTGGAAGGAAACAACTACGATGAGTCTGCTAGTTCTGTCAAAGATTATGCAGAAAAGGAAAATAAAACTATTATTCCTGCTTTTGAAGATCCAGACATAATTTCTGGACAAGGAACAATCGGCTTGGAAATTATGGAAGACTTAGAAGAAGTAGATGAGGTTTATGTTCCTATAGGAGGCGGCGGTTTGATTGCGGGAATATCGATTGCAATAAAATCAATCAATCCGAGAGTCAAAATTATTGGTGTTGAATCTACTGCTTTTCCGACTATGAAAAAATCAATTTCTACAAATAAGATAACAAAAGCAAAAGAAGGTTACACAATAGCTGATGGTATATCTATCAAATCTCCTGGTAAACTTACTTTTGAAATCGTAAAAAAACATGTTGATAATATTGTATTGATAGATGATAGTGCAATTGTAAAGACGATGTTTTTATTGATGGAACGATCAAAAATCGTATCAGAACCTGCTGGTGCAGCTGCTCTTGCTTACCTTATTTCGAAGAAGAAAAGCAGGGAACAAGGTAAGAATTTGGTCTCTATCATTTCTGGTGGAAATGTAGACATGTATCTTTTGGGACAAATCGTTGCAAAAGGCTTGATGCAAACAGGTAGATTATTGAAAATATTTGTAGATCTTAATGACAAACCTGGAGCCCTGAAAAAAATTGTTGATGAAATTTCAAAGGCTAGTGTGAATATAGTGGAAGTAGAACATGATCGACTTAGTTCAAATATTCCTGCTGGTACTGCAGGTGTATACTTGAGTTTGGAGTTAGAGAGCAAGAACCAAGCCAATACATTATTAGATTTATTTAGAAAAGAAAAAATAAATTTTGAAATAGTACAATAGGACTAAAAGTCCTACACTTATTATATGTGCTCACAAAAAATATGATTTTTGGCTACTAAATTAGTACCGTTCCACCATCTATAACGATTGTATTCCCAGTTGCATAGGAGAAATTATCGTCTGCTAGGGTCGCAGCAACCTTTGCGACTTCTTTAGGTTTACCCCATCTTTTCATAGGTGATTCCAGAGCGGCCTTTATTATTATTTGTTCAGTCATTGAATCTAATGTAGCAGGTGTAGCAATATTGCCTAAAGCCAGGGTATATGCTCTTATGCCAAAGCTACTGTACTCCTTGGCGATACATTTTGTCAATGTTATGTTTCCAGATTTTGCGATGGAATATGGGAAACCTCCCACACGTCCGGAAATAGCCGGAGTAGAGGAAATATTAATTATAACACCGCCGCCGGCTTTTCTATCTCCTGTTATGTTACCATTTTGGCTTTCATTAGATGAATTTTTTATCATTATTGGAAGGACAGCTCGACAAAGTCTTATTGACCCAAACAAGTCGACGCTAATTATCTTTTCAAGCTCGTCATTTGATCCCTCATGTATTTTCTTGTTCCATATTGTATCGTCATATGGATAGCCAGAATTATTTACCAGGATGTCAATCTTATGATATCTGTTCATAACGATTTTGATAAATTCTGTTACGCTTGATTCATTGGTGACGTCGACTTCGAGTGCAAGTGCTGTACCTCCTATCTTTGCGGCAGCAGTCTTGGATTGATCTAGATTTCGAGAACATACTATGACTATAGCGCCTCTCTCTGAAAATTCCTTTGCTATCTCAAATCCAATACCTTTACTTGAACCAGTAACTATGGCTACTTTGTCTAAAAGTGACATTTTACTAATATGATCATATAATCTTTATATTTGATACTTTACCAATTACTCCAATAGCTGATACAACAAGTCTCTGATGGATAATAATAAAGTTTAGTCAAAAACAAAGGATGTTTGAATAAAGAAAATCATGCTAAATTAAAAAGTTTCACTGCAGTGAAATCTTTAGCAATGGAATTGGCCAACCTTTGATGTGGTTACGGTCTTAAATCCAACAAACTAATATTTAAAAAAAGCATCCAAACAGCTAATCCTTTGAAGTAGGGCTAGTATTTGAATTGTTAAATATGTCCTCTTTAGTAAAAATCCATTGTTTACGCTTAAAAAAAATCAATAGCAATATCGAAATTAATGCCATTGTAACTAGGACTATTAACAACCCTTGAGGGATATCACTTAATTTTGTCAAGTCCAATCCGTTCATTCCGTATATTCCTGCTATAAGGGTTAAGGGTAGAAGTATTACACTAAAAACGGTTAGGATCCGCATTGTATCATTAAGTTGTAACGAGATATTTGCCATGTATAGATCTCGTGTTGAATTAATAGTATCTCCATATGATTCTACCAAGTCAATCAGCTGTCCTATGTCATCATATGCAATTTGTAAATACCTAATTTCATTGTCTTGGTTCTGCGTATGAGTTAGAAAGTTTATAGCGTCTCTTGTATACCAAAAATGCCTTCTTATTACTATAGTTTGTTTTGCCACCACATCCAAATAATTGAGCATATTTTTTGAAGGCTTTTTGTATAATGATTTTTGTTCAAAATCTGTGATAGTAAGCTCAATTGCAGTTAATATCTGTTCATATCTTGATATTATTTCGTCTATAATTGTATAATAAAGTGCATTAATATTTGAGGCAAATAATTTTGTGTTCTTCTTTTCTAGAATATCTTTAACGGTTGAAAATATTTTGACTTCAGATGAATGTATAGTAATTATCCAATTCTGGCCAACATAAATATAGATACCTTCTACTATCAATTGTTTAATAGTTTTAAACCGGATATCTAATATTATGCTAAATATGTAATTATCAAGCATTCTTATTTGAGGTTTCTTTGTTTTTTGACCAATCAGCCTTAGACTATCTTCATCTAGATCATATTCTTTCGCAATAGATTGAAGGTCTTCAGGGGATGGATCACATATATCAATCCATAATTTGTCGGATTCTGAGTCTGATGATCTTACCTGTTCTTTTCTTATTCCCTTCGAATTATAGTAAATATGTTGCTTTGCTTGCAAGGATTTGGTTTCTGATGGTATAGGATAAGAACATCTGATATTAACATGTCGTTTCTTGGTTGCATTTCTTTTATATTCACTTTTTTTATTTTAGATTATTTATCAGGATACTTTTCTTTTAAATTATTCATAAATTGACTGTAGTCATCCTTGGACATTTCTAACTCCAATAGTTTCTCTAAAATTTTCTCTTTTCTTTCTTCACCTATTCTGTCTTGCGGAGAAGCCACAGCAAACAAAATCATGAGGCCACCTATCTGCCATGATAACTGTAAAAATTCAGATTGCCAATTCTCCATAGTTTGTCTAATGAACTCATTCCAAAAGAGATTCATTGCAACTGGTTGACCATGTTCGTACTGTTCTTCTATAAATTGATTATATGCAGTAATTCCGTGTAGAAGCCATGTTATTGCAAAAAACATAATAGTAACGTACAGATAACCTCGTTTCTTGAATTCTCTCATGTAAAATAAATATCAACTTTGTTAAAATACTGTTATGAAAATTTATTTATCGGCAACAAGGCCACATTGCTAAAAATATTAGTTTATCAAATTAGTTATTTTGTCTTAAACATTAAAAAATCGAAAAAGAATTAGAAATATAGAAAAGGTGTTGATGAATGTATATTTTAGTTCCTATAGTTATCTTAATCCTAATGCATCCTTCAAATCTATCTCGTGATCTTGTTCTTGGGCAATAATTCCTCTCAGAATTTCTGATAAAGCATATTCACCTGCTTGTTCGGCCTGTCTGATTCTTTCTCTGTAGTTTTTTATGGTTTCCTGTTCTGCACGAAGATCAATTTCTAACATTTCTTTTGGATTCTCAGATGATTCAGCTTCTTTACCCTTTGTTGTAGGGGTTCCACCCAAATAATCAATTTGTTTTGCAACCTTTAACGCATGTTGTAATTCATCAGATGCATGCTTTTCTAATTGAGCTGCAATATTTCCATATTCTGCACCTTTTAAAGTAGAACTAAATACTACATACTGAATTATTGCTTTATATTCTCTGGCAAGATCCTCATTTAGTCCATTAATAATTGACTTCTTATCTGTAGATGAAATATTTTCGCTAGTCACGGATCACCATATATCACAAACAATATAAACACCATATAACAAAAAAATTAAGATTAATTAATCCTTCTATTTTTTCAATCTTGTTCAAATTGATTTAGCTTTATATGCTCAGAAGGTTCTGTAAGACAGAATCTTTAGTTTGTTAATGGCATAATTAAGCAACTTCGTCTGTATGTTGATATGTTTTAATGTTGTCAGAAAAAAATTCCCTCAGGAGGGTTAAATTAAAAGTGACAAGTAGAATTTATATTATAATTGGATTCTAATACAGTTTATCTACACCATCCTATTTCTCCAAACTGGCATGCATTTTGTAAATATGACTAAGTATTAGGATTATAGGATATTCAAAAAAGATAATCATAGGGGTAGTAGATCATTAAACCCATAATCTTTAGACCATGATTATAAAGCCATCGGAGGCATCAATAATATGGGTTCAAATATTCCATTAAACATCTGACACCGGAAGTTTGGTATTAGCTGGTCCATTTATTACTTCACCATTATTATAGAACCGCGATCCATGACAAGGACAATCAAATGATGTTTCTAGGGGATTCCATGTTAAGGTACATCCTAGATGAGTGCATTTAGCTGAATATGCATGAATTTGTCCGTGTTTATCTTTGAAGATTGCAATTGGATTTTTTGGATCGTCATCAATAATAGCTCCTTCGTTTAATAAAAGAGATTCAATTTTGGATTTGTTTTGGAAATTATTAATTGAAGTGGGATTATCCTCAGACTTCTGATTTGATTTGCTATTGCTGTTGTTGGTGTCCTTTTTTGTAGATTTGTTATCTTCCTTGTTATCGATATTTCTAATTGTTCTAGAAGGATTGTACAACCAAGTCCATTTATTTTGTTTTTCCAGTATTAAATCAGACAATAGAATTCCTGCTATTGTTCCATAGGTCATTCCGTTACCAGAATCTCCGGTAGCAATATAGATTTTCTTATTCTTGACTTCGTTTTCACCATTAGGATTTTCACCTATAAAAGCTAATGAATCGATAGGTTCCATAACTTGTCCAGACCATTTATACAAAATCTTCTCAATTGGGAAGCGTTCTTTTGCCCATGCTTCAAGGAAAGTGTGTCTATCTTCAATGTCGTTTTCGTTACCCGTTTTATGATCTTCACCCCCTATAATTAGCAATTCATATTCATCAGTATTATTTTTCTTTTTCTCATTGTTGGATTCCAGTTCATTGTTACTAGGATTGTTCGAAGAGTAAGCGTTCCGATCTTTTTCTAATTTTTGAATTCGAACATAATGATAGGGTTTGATAGTGTTTGTTGAATTCATATTCCCTGTATCCCAGTATAGGCCTTTTGGTACAGAACCCTTCTTTATCATCGCTCCAATCGCATAAGTTCTATATGGAATTTGTTTATCGTAAATTTTACTAACTTTATCTACAATGGGAGCGTTGGTTGCTATGATTATGTTTTTGGTATTGATCTGATAATCATCTGAAGTTTTTATACAATTTTCAGAAACTTCGTGTACATGAGTTTCCGTAAAGATTTCCCCATTATTAGTTAAAATTGATTTAGATAATCCTCGAAGATATTTTAACGGATGAAATTGAGCCTGATGTGGAAACTTGACGCAAGGTCCTGTATCAAAAGAAGTCAATGGAGATCTGGGAATTAATTCAGTCAAAATCCCAGACCGACGGGTAGCTTCATATTCTTTTTCTAATGTTTCTCTATCATCTTCAGAGCTTAAGAACAGATACCCGTTTAGCCTCTCAAAATCACATTCTATTTTTTCATCCTCAACCACCGATTCTATAAAATTAATGGCTTTAGTATGACTTTCAGCTGCCAAGACCGCTCCGTCTTTACCAAACAATTTCTCTAAATTAAAATATCTGTCATCTAGAGCATGAGTAAGATGAGCAGTAGTATGTCCAGTTTCACCACTACCAATATACCCATCTTCCAAAACAGCTACACTTTTACCTGCTTTTGATAGGTTATATGCCGCTGATAAACCGGCTATACCTCCTCCTATTATGGCAACATCTACTGTAATATTTCTCCTTAATTTATCAAATTTAAGGGGTTCATCAACCCCGGAAAACCAGGAAGATAATTCATTGACATTAGTAGATGATTCTTTAAGGCTATCAACCATTTTCATGCTCAAATCTAATAGCATAACAAACTTTTTATGATCCATTCTTTTCTTATCTTGAGGATCATTCAAAATACGAGATCTAAGATAAAGCAACTGTTAATGATATTTGTTTAATTAAATAGACAAGTATACAATCGGCTTCCAAAAAGTCATTTTTCTACTGCCAATATAGTTTAAACAATCCATATGCAATCGGCTGATGATAATTATCTGATTCTATCATCTTTAATTAGCACTCATCTGCCACAAGGAATTTAAATTCCACAAACGAGGACTATGCCGAATGCAGAGCCAATTTAATAGATTCGCCATAAATCTAAAATCTTGATGTGAATTGGGTAAATATTCCTCATGTTTGTTACTGAAAACGAATTTGTCATATACATATATTTATCTCGTCAAATTTGATATTGCCGCACAAGGGCTCATTTTCGAAACCCCAGATCTATAAAGAAGGATGATGGAACCTAAAAATGTGATCCAATAATTCAATTAGCATGCATAGCAGTAAAGAAAACAAGCGGTTACTATGATGCTTTAATCCAATAATATAGCACCATGATATTTGTTGTCATATTTATAATATGTTTAATAAATGAGATCATGAGCTCAAATATTGATTGGATGGATGTAATAAAAAAAGAAGCAAGGGGATTAAACGATGCTGACTTTGGGGAAGTTCAAGAAGTTTCTAATGGTCTGGTTTTAACTCAAAGGGGTATTAGTAAATAGGGAACTTTTCAGTATTCCACAAAGTGTAGTAGAAAGTTATGATGGAAAAGTTCTTAGATTTAATATATCTGAGATCGAAGCAGTCGACAAATATAAAAAACTTTTCGAGCCAAAACCACCAGAAGTTGCCACAAGGGCTGACGCTGAACTTGACAAAGCATCTATTAATACCGATTCAACGAAAATAGATGTAGCAATAGATGAGGCTGTAGATGATACTGTTAAGGATGCTCTTATCCAACCAACAAAAGAAGAAGCAGAATTAGAAACAGAAAAAGAAGTGGAAAAAGAAGTTGCGGCATTAAATAAGGAAACCGATATAGAAAATGAGGCTGTTGACTCTACCACAACCAAGGACCAGATTCCTCCTGATAATACTTTCCAAGTTCCTACGCGTAAGAACGACAAGTCATCAAAACTTTTAATAGAAGATAATGAAGAAGAAACCCCCTTAAAGAAAGAAGAAGCAGGAATAGCCTGAAAATACATTTTATCATCGTTTATTTAGATACTCATCTATTTCATTTACATTATCAATAGACCCATGCAAAGTTTAAATTAGAAAACAAATTTGGATTAGAAAGTATCAGATAAGAGGTCCCATTTAATTCTTTTAGAGAATTTGCATAAAGGGATTTTTCATCCTCAATAGATGTTAACTCCCATTTCCTTGTTCAATCAATATTAAATAGCATTGAGAAAGATTCCTCTATCTTTGACTGAAAGCCAAAGGCGTATGCTACGTATTATATCCTAATGACCTTAATTACATTTGCGCACAGAATTTTCTATTATATTAACTAGTATACAAGATAGATTCGCTATTTCAATGAGGGCTTAAAGTTAAATTGTCTCGGTTAATATTATCTTATATTTTATATAAAGTAAGGATTCATCATGGAATTTCTCAAAATTTTTATTGGATGATACGCGATCAAGGTACGACACAAATCCCAGTCCTATATTACATTAAGAAAAAAATTAATTCGTATCAATAGTTTCATATTTTCTGCAGGCTGTCTATTAGTATTATAAGGAATAATTTAGAAGATTATAAGTCAATACTGTATTTATATTTTCATTTAGGTATACTAAACACAAAAGTAGAGCCAATTCCGTCATTATTATTAAACGCCCAAATTCTTCCCCCATGAGCCTCGACTAATTTTCTGGTAATATACAGTCCTAGACCGGTTCCAAAATCAGAATCTGTAGTAAACTTTTGAAATAATTTTGGCATCATCTTTGAAGATATTCCTTTACCAGTATCAGATATGCCAACATATACCATGTCCTTTCTTTTTCTTTCTTCATTTTCAATTCTTTCTTGAATCAAGTTGTCTGGAGTTGTTACTATTATTAGTACTACCAGTGGTAGAGTTTGTATGATCTAATTCTTTCCTATCCATGTTAAAGCCAAAACTGTCGTTATCTTTGATAATTATATTAATGTCATCATCTTTTTTAGAAAACTTGATAGCATTATCTACCAAATTAATTAGGATTTGATTTAGTCTCATTTTATCCGCATGAGCCCAACAATTCTCATCTAGACTATCGTTTATAAAATTTATTTTGATTCCTTTACCTCTTATTTTTTGGCTAAATTCAAACTCAACAATATCATTAATCTCTTTAACTAATTCTATTTTCTCTCTTTGTAGTAATATATCACCACCATTATTTGACTCAAATCTTGCTACGTCCAAAAGATTATTTGTTAAAGTATTTAATCTGAATGCATTTCTGGAAATATTTTCATGGTGCTCATGAAGTTTTACCATGATTCTTGTTAGTTCCTCAACTGTCATATTTTTTCTATTGCTCAGGTAATTATCAAACAATTCATCATTCATTTCAGAATATCCTGTAATGGCTTGGGTGGGAGTTCGCAATTCATGTGCTGCAGTGTTGATAAATTCATCTTTAATATCGCCTTGTTGTTTTAGTTCTTCAGAAAGAACACTTTGATTATATATCAATTCAAATATAGAGGAATAAGATAACACTGTTGATGTACTGTTAGAATAGATTGAGAAGCCTATTGAAGCAGTAGAATCATCTTTCTGTAAATGCTTTAGTTCAATAACTATTGCTTCTTTTTTGTCTACCACCAACGATTTTATTTTAATGTCGATGCTTGGTGCAATGTCTTGAATTTGAATATTGTTGTTAATGGTCTGGGCTAAGAGGCGATGAGATAAAGATTCTCTAATCGAAGAATCCATTGGTACGAGAATATTTATATGAAGGTTTTTTTCTATGTCCGCCTTTTCTTTCAAAAGTTCCAGCACTCCCCTTTTCTCCTGAAAATGAAATGCACTAACAGTAGAATAAATTATTAGTATTTCATTAACTGCTTTTCTAATCATTTCAAATTCTTTTTTCTCTGCTTCATTGTAGTCATTTAAAATAGTGGTAACAGAAGAGATTACTCCTTCCTCTATTTCCCTTATCCTTTGTTCTGCGGGTATCCCCTTTTCCCAGAAACTTTCAAAAACGAATTGCTGTTGTTCTACTATTTCAGGTACATTACTAAATATAAGTTGAGATATGGGTTGGGATTTCTTAAGAGTTGCAACCCCAATGTATTCTTTTTCATCTGATACTTCAAAGTTTCCTTTCATTCCTCCTAAATGCCTAATTTCAGAAAATGCTATCATATCTTTACAATATTTTAAATTGTCTGCGGTTATCTCTGTCACATATCTGAGTTTCACGCCTCTCTTTTTGAATGCCGCAATTCTTGCATTCTTAATTGCTTGTGTTTCTATAATTACAGAAGGTGCATCAGCACTTACACAAGAATAAATCTTCTGATTGGATCTGTTAATAAACTCTATGATTTGATGATTTGCTATTTCTGAACCATGAAATACTTTAGTAAATGTAATTTCTTCTTCAATACTTGAATTATCTAAATCTTTAATTTCAGAGTAATCAAATGCATCAGTATTTTTACTTTTTTTAATTATTAATGCACACTCAAATCATTAGCATGATATACAGGATTAGTACTTTGGCACATACTATTTTATAACAATCGTATTATAATAATATATTAGCGAGACTTACAATCCGCACTTTTTTTATTGGAATACTCGATAGCTTTAACTCAAGCAACTAAGAGTTTCAAAGTAGTAAATGTATAATCAGTCTTGTATTATTCCCTTCGATCATATAAACAACTGGAAAATGAATGATATTGAACATTTATTTAATTCAATTGTTAGTTCATTTCTATTGTATTTCTCTCATAATCACTGGACCCATATGTCAACAAAATTCATCTAATTACTATCTATTTAATATTATCAAACTCCTACAGAAAACATAGTCGCTCGTTATTATTTGGGCTTAATATAATAAGGCCAATAATTTATACGTTATATTCGTACTTGCTATCATTGTAATCTTTTTGAAAACTTCAGAAATGAAATGGAAATGTCAGATTTGAATATTAACCTGATTTTGGATTATTATCTCTATTAAAGATTATGGTGTATCTATTTAAATGATATTAAATAATATCAATCATGAGTAACACCAATATTGACTGGAACGATGTAATTAAGAAAGAGGCCAGAGGTATCAATGACGCTGATCTTGGAGAAGTACAGGAAATCCGACTAGATAATGTTATTACAAAAGCTGGTGTAGTGGACAAAGAAGTATATTCAATTCCTAAAAATCTAGTTGAAAGATATGATGGACATAATTTATGGTTTAGGGTAACAAAGGAAGACGCTGAGAATATCTATAAAATAAAAGATTAGGATTTACATAAATCATTATTTATTTTCTTTCAATAATTAAAATTATCAAACATATAGAAATATCTTATGATGGGTCCTAACAGAGAACCGTATCTATATAATTTTATTATTGTTGAATTCGATGCCACTTTAACTTACCGGTAAATATAAGAGATCTAGAAATTTAAAATTTAATTTGGAAAAACTATTGGAACCTTACTATTACTATGATCTTTATTTCAATCGATGAGGACTGACAAAATATAAAATTTTATGAATCATTTATTTCTGTCCAATTCAATTCAACCTTTTCAAATATTTATTTATATTAATACGCTTTAGAATGGGGTATTATCTTATATGGTTTTAAAACAAGTGTAATAAAATTAAATCTAAGTTCAGAATGTTCCATTTTATTTGTTAAATACAATGAACGATCCGATTCATTACACTGAAAAATTGATAAATTTAAAGATCAATGACTTGTGGGCACATAAGATATGAAATGAAAAACTTATCAGTGTGTTGATAAGGAATTCGAATCAAGATCAATTGTTTAACCTAATAAAACATAATATACTAAAAAATCTGTGTCAAAATCATCAGAAATTAGAACAAAATTAAGCATTCAAGCTTCGCATGAGCAAATTAATCCTATTGACTTGTTAGATGATGTGATATATCTAGATAAAAAGGGGATAAAACGTTGTTGGACTAGCGATCATTATATGCCTTGGTGGAATACAGGAGCTTCAGGAGGGGCTGCATGGCCTTGGATGGGAGCTGCATTAGCAAAAACTACAAAATTGGTAATCGGAACCGGAGTAACAGCTCCTATCCTAAGATACCATCCTGCAATTGTTGCACAAGTATTTGCAACATTGGCTTATATGTTTCCAAAAAGAGTGTTTTTAGGAATAGGAAGAGGAGAAGCATTAAACGAAGTGCCTTCTGGAAATGTTTGGCCAACAAATAAAGAAAAACTAAAGCGTTTAAAAGAATCCATTAAACTAATAAAAAAATTATGGTCAGAAGATTGGGTTAATTTTAGTGGAGAATTTTATTCGGTTAAAGATTCTAATTTATATACTAAACCCAATTATCCAATTCCAATATATATTGCTGGTCTAGGTATACAATCAGCTCAATTAGCCGGTGAAGAAGGAAATGGATTTGTCACTAACGAATTAGACATAAACAAGATAAAAGATTCCCTATTACCGGCGGTAAAAAAAGGATGTTTTAAATCAGGAAAAGACTATGAGAAACTAGAAAAGATATTATTTATTCCTGCTTCATATGATGAAAATAAACAAAAGGCATTAGAATCGATTAGATTTTGGAGAGGATCTATGATTAAAGCGTTCTTTGACGTTGATGTACATGATCCAAGAAAGATTGAAGAAAATGGTCAGGTTATTGATGATGATTCTCTGGAAAAAAAATTATTTGTTATATCTGATGAGGAAGAAGGAATCAAGAAACTACAAAAATATGTAGACATTGGATTTACTGAAATTGTATTTACTAATTCTAGTCCTGACAGAAAGAAATTTGTAGATATGTTACCAAAAATATCTAATATTATAAACTATCAGTAAGCATTTCATCTAATTATATTACTTTAAATGTATCCTTTAATCAAAATTCTATAATATGAATCTAGAATCAATTAATACATGAATTTTACTAAAAGGATTCTTTTGACTTTCAATTTGCATATAATGGAAAAATAAAAATCAGCAAGCTTGTTAATTATTATAATATTTAGCCTTATCATTTTCTATTACGTTTACAAAAAGCATTTTTTAATACTCTTTTACCATTATCTTATTATATTCTCGAATATGTGAGGTCTATATCCCTTTATCCTCTGCGTGTTCTAATATCTATTTAAAGTTTACAGTACAATAGATATCAGTGAACAAGATTAACTTTATTATGTTTTTATGTATTGGGATAGGTATAATCGCATCAACTAACATAGTGATGACATTTGCAATAGCCCAAGAAAATATATCAAAGGAAATGCCCAATGCTCCGAAGGGAATGAAGAATATGTCAATGTCGGTAAATGATATAAGAAATGCAACTATCGGAATGGACAACTCGCCATTTAGCTGAAAAAAGAATATTTCAAAAATTTAATAATAAAATTAGTAACCTTTGTATTAGTTAGTTTAGAAAGACATTCTCAATTTGCCAGTATACTGATAATTATTACAAGGAGATAATTTAATTAGTTTGCATTAGTTGTTTAAAAAAATAAATATTGTTTCATTTCAAAATAGTTAATGGAAGCATGATAGGTCATATTGGATATTTCTATTGGCTATTCTTTAATTCAATATATTGCAATTACAGTAAATCGTATCTTAAGATGATTTGGAATATTTAAAAGCGTTTGATTTCTAATTTCATGAGGATTAAATTACCACATGAAGGTAATAAAAGTCAATACAAATTCACACAACTTTTCAAGGAAAAGGAAAATCTACTTCGTTGTATTTTGCCTCATTTCAGATACTATTGAATGATTATAAGTATCTGAAGTAGTATTAGTAAGACAATTTACCATTGACACATTTATACCCATATCCGGAGTACATTTATACATCGTAGTTTGACCTTCAACAGGATTCTGATATGAAAAGTCGATAACATTTAATGTTACGGATACAAAAAATAGAATCAAACTTACTTTGAGAATTTGAGGATTGGTGAATTCGATTTTTGGGTGAGATCTATACTCTTGATTTTTAACCATGGATAAAATATGTATAACAAAGTATTTTAATTACGATAGAGTAAATCACTAGAATACTCAACAGTTAGAATCATGAGACTTAGCAGACAAACGAACCTATTCTAATATTTGTACTCTTCATTTGAGGGGTTAAAATTGATAATAACATATTCTTATAGATACAGTTCAAAAGTCTACGATATTAAAAATGGAACAATGTTAGACATACTTTTGAGAAACTTACCTTTCATGGCAAGTATCCCTCTATCTGATTGAAAAATAAAATTGAATTAATTCTAGCAAGTCCGTATTATACATACAATCATACAAATCGAAAAACAAATCGAATTCGTGAATTCTCTAATTGTCCATGATTTTTAACTCTTGTTGACATTAATAACATGGCGCCATAAAACTTTGTTAAATCCTGATGATAAAAGAGATACGGTTGAGCAATTGAATGATTCGGCTAAAAGTCCAGAATCATCAAACATATTTGATTCCTATCGGTCTGTTACAAACTTCAATGATAAATTGAGTCAAGAAAAAGAAGAACGAACGAATATTCATGAATTCCAAATAATACAGGGTGAGGAAAAGGTAAAAAGAGTCCTTGATCATATTACAACAAACTGCAAAAGTGGACTCTTACTTTATGGGACAAAAAATTTACTTTCTGTTATCTTGGAAATACCATCATACCGAGAATTATTCACAGTTTTAAAAAACAGCAATGTAAATATAAAATTGTTAACAGAAATAACAGCCGACAATTTGGAATACTGTAAACAATTTATGAAAGACTTTGATGCTGAAATTCGACATTTAAAAGAGATAAGAGGCAATTTTGCTGTATCTAGTGAATTATATATTGCAATTAATAAGTTGGAAGAAAAAAAACCAATTATTGAATTAATACGTAGTAATAGTAAAGATGTTGTCGAACAGAATCTCTACATATTTGATACTCTTTGGAAAAATGCAATACCTGTAGGGCAAAAAATGCAACAATTTGAGGAGAATCTCTCACTTCCCGAACCTTATTCTATAGAAAATACCACCAATATCCTTAATTATGTTATAGATTTAGTTCATAATGTTAAGGCCGGTCTTTCAAGTTGTACTTCGCAAGGCTACTTTAAAGTATTAGATCAAAATGAAAAACTTTTTCATGCATACTCTAAACTACTTTCCAAACATAAAGAAGGAAAAGTAAAGACAGGAATTAGATGGATAACACACTTGGAGGACAAGAAAGAAGACCTTGATTTGATAAAAAAATTTCTAGATATGGGTATCAAAATAAGACATACTAACAATCTACCCCCGTTAAACTTTCTATTATCGGAAATACAGTTTGCTAGTACTGTAGAAAACGGTGATAACAAAAAGATGTTTGAAAAACTTCTTCATACCGCTGAGCCTCTCTATATCGAACATTTCCAGACGATCTTTGAGGAACTGTGGAAGAATTCAATAGATGCACATGAACGAATCGATCAAATAGAGAAAGGGATTGGCTCAGAAACTACAAAATTAATTGATAATCCTTCTCAGACTAAAATGCTGTTGCTAAATACCATAGAAAATGCAAAACAGGAAATATTGATGATCTTTCCGTCCATTAATGCAGTAAAGAGAAAAAACAACATAGGTGTAATAGATATAATTAAACAAAAAAGCCAGAAGGACGTTAAGGTTAAAGTCTTGTCACCAATCGATAGTGAGGTTAAAAAGGTCTTGATGTATCTGTCGGATGATATCAATAATCGAGATTCACCTTATATTGTCAGAGAAATCGCAAAACAGAAAGACTTTAAACGAACCATATTACTAGTAGATAGAAAATATTTTCTAGCTATAGAACCTAGGGACGATTCAAAAGACGCCTTTGAACAGGCCACCGCTGTATCTACATATTCTACAAGCCAACCCACAGTATACTCCTACATCTCTATCTTTGAAAGCCTTTGGGAACAAACAGAGATGGCGAATAATTTAAGGACAGCAAATGAAAAACTAATTGAAAGTGAAGAAACAGAGCGAGAGTTTATTAATGTCGCCGCACATGAACTTCGAACTCCTACACAAGCCATTACAGGATATTCTGAAATAAATGATGAAATATTTAAAATTTTGTTAAATGATGAAAATGTGACTAAACAGGTTGAATTGAAACAAATTCTTGATAGTCTTCACAATCATCACGTAAGCATTTCTAGAAACGCAGAGAGGTTAGATAATTTGATAAACAATCTATTAGATGTTGCACGGATAGATTCTAGTCAGAAAAACATGATAATACTGCATAAGAAAGAATTTGATCTCATTAGTGAAATAAAAGATATTGTTAAGAACCAATTGAATCAAAAATTAAAAGTCAAAAACATCAAAATAAGTTTTGCTAATGACACCTTGGATGAAACTTGTTATATCTATGCTGATAAATCTAGATTAGATCAGATATTGATTAACCTTCTAGAGAATGCTATCAAGTTTTCTGCCACGGATGGCTCTATAGATATCAAGGTCCAAGAAAATATCTCTGAAATAATTAAGAAAGGAGAAAACACGAGAACTAATAATTCTTCTGAGAATTTAAAATCTACCTCTGTAGACAAAGAAGATAAGAGAGAAATATATATTTCCGTATCTGATTCTGGTAAAGGCATTTCTTCCATCATGTTACCTAGACTATTTCAAAAGTTTTTTACAGATTCTAACTATGGAACCGGTCTTGGACTGTATATTACCAAAAAATTAGTTGAGGCCATGGGAGGTAGAATATGGGCGTTTAATAATAATGACGGAATTGGCTCTACTTTTGTATTTAGTTTACCTGTGACAGATACAAAATAATTCGATGGAATAAAAATATCCTAAATAAAATGATCAAAATCATCATCCTATATATTTTGTGCTAATTTTTATACCTTTAATCTAATACTTTATGGAATTCTAATTCAAAATTGATTCCGCAAATGATTATTTTAGAAGCGGGTTACCAATATCGAAGGTACGCAAAAGTTCTGTCTTATTCCTTTTATGGTGTTAATAGACTTTGAAAATTACAAACTTTTGTCCTTTGCAAGTAATATAACCCATTATTAGTTCCCAAATGTATCGATATTCTAACTTGCTAATCTTCTTTGAGCGATTTCCATCGATACCTTTTGTTTTTCTAATATGTTTTCGTAAATTAAACAATGTTGTCTTGCTATAGTATTCCAATCGATATTGTGTCTAAATTCTTTGACATTTAGTTCAAAACTTTCATAGTTTTTTTCCAGTTCAACAAATGCTTTTTCAAAAGAACGAGGCTTTCCTATTTGATACTATACCTAGGTTCAATTCTGAAAACTCCTTGAAAAAACCCAGGTTAGAAGAGATAAAGGGTTTTCCGTGACCTAACCCATCAAACATTATGCCTGAACCAGAAGAAACTTTGTAAGGTAGAAATACTGCGTCGCAAGAAAAAAATAATAGTGATAGTTCTTCCTCTGAAAGATATTGCTTGCTTAGGTTAATGATTTGATTATTAATTTTGCTATTCTTTAAATCTAAACCAGCATTTTCTGTATTATAAAAATTTTTAGAATAATTAACAATTAGTTTCCAATTCATTGGCATCTTCATATTTTTTATTATATCCCATCCCTTTGTGGATGTAAAGAAGCCTTGTGCTAATGCTAGTCTTCCTTGTGGAGGTAATCCTAGTTTTTCCCTTGCATCTTTCTGCGTAATACCAATAGTAGTTGGCCAGGGGTCTGAGCCATGATATATTAAGATTGGTTCCGGGTATCAAAGTCTTCATATAATTAGAAAGTACTATTCCATATGCACTTTTTGACATTATTTGTTTATTTATTCGATGCAATGATGGATAATTAATAAGTTGTTTCCAAATTTTGTAAAAAACATGCAGTCTTAGTATATCTTTACTATTGCTTTCTTTTGTATTTAGTAATTGCATCCATTGTTTGAAATACATTGAAGTATGAAACGTAGTAACAATTGGGATAGTACATTTATCATAAAATTTATCCAACCATGTGCTGGTTTTAGGAGGAAACAATGGATTAAGATAAAAGCCATATAGTCCATGCTCATGTTGAATATGTACTATATCTGGATTGTACTCTTGTATTATATTTAGGAGTAACTCGGAATTTTGCTTATTATGTGGAGATAATCCATGGTAGTCTCCAGAACCATGAGAATCAGACACAACTTTAACATCTAAATTATTTGAACGTAAAGATTTTACCAAGTTGCAAGTGTAGCGACCAACACCACCATGCATGGGAGGGTATTCAGTGCTAACCATTAAAATTTTTAAATTTGGGTGCAATATTTAATGCAATTATTAATGTGTATAATAGTTAAAATACATCTAACATATACTTTTTCTTATGATTATTAATTAGTCCTATACGATGTTTATTATTGTTCCTGAACATGGTATGTGATAATTTACCAAAAAAAATCATTACGAAAATTTAAATTAATTATTTCTCATAGATCTTAAAAACTAGAGTTCTCGAAATAGATAAGATTTCTATTTTCTATATTATGCTGTCTATTATTGACTTAAATGACTTTAATTGATCCTTAAATACATTGTTAAACAATAACAGTTATGTAAAACTAAAGTGACAATAAAAAAATACAGTAGTGAGGAATTCTAAACAAGTGCTGATGAAGTTGAAGACACACTTGAAGAAACAGGAGATAAAATTAAAGCAGGTGCAAAAGCTGTCGGAAATAAAATAAAAGATCCCAATAGAGATTTAGATACTGAATACGATAAAGAAAAGTTAAAGGAAAATCTCAATTAATTACAAGTTTTCTATTTATTATTCAAATTCATTTATTTACTAGTCACTAGGCTATTTTTCCTATATCTTGTATGTTAAAAATACCGGGAAAAAGTTAGGAATATCCTGGTTAGCCAAGAGTAAATAATCAAGGTCAATATGTCTCCGATTCAAGATAACTATATTCAACATGAGAAATATTTGGTTCCTTCGTAAATGTATTACTTGAGTATGATGAAGTAATAAAATTATTATTGCATGGGATAGGATGAGCAACCCTGAGAATGGTTCTCATAACCTTTGCGTCCCAATTGGTCACAAAACGATGTCTTTTCTGTGAGGAATTAGGTTTTGGCCTATTTGGGTAAGCATTGCGACTTTTTCCTTTATATCACCTATTTATAGTTTGAACAATAGATCTTTACAATGTCTAAAATAAATATATCGTTATTTGGAATTGTGATTGCAACTATATTTTCAATGACTCTTGGTTTACAATCAGCCAATGCCGAACCCATGACTATGGATATTAATAAAGCTAAAGATCCTGGTCCTGGATTTGGTACAGAAAAGATAGGGACACTCTCAATCGATACCCAAAATAAAACATTAGATATTTCAGTAAATATGACTGCAACGCCTAAACAGGATAAAGTCTTTGAAGCATGGCTGGTTGACGCAGACGGATCTAACTACAAGTTAAGCTTAGGTTCACTTGATGGAAATAGCTTGAAAGTCTCAGATAACATGGTAAATCCTTATACCTATACACAATTTATTATAACTGAAGAACCAGTTGATGATGTTGACCCTAATGCAGCAGGTACATATGGTGGAGCTGAATTACAGGCACCATTCGGACAATAATACCTTTTTTTCTTTTTAGACCTATTAGTTAATCATGATCAACCATGAGCATTTATGTACTAAATTTTGATAGAGCATGTCGACTGTTAGTATATGAAACACCTACAAATATTGCTTAAGTGTTAATGGCACCAATAAATCAAGTAATATGCACAAAGCATTGCCGAACAAATAGAAGCCAAGCGTTTGAATATTTGAATTACCGCCCTTGGGAAAATAGATATAACCGATCCTTTGATGACTATTGCTACCTGCCTACTAATATTAATAGTACTAACTACTCCGGTCAATCGGTCATCAATAGTTAATAAATCAATTCCATATCAGATTTAATAAACCAGTAATTGGTTGTTTAATGATCGTTCCCAAGAAAATATTGTTTATTAGGATGTCCAAACTTCTTATTAGATGATATTCTCACTACAAAATAAATAAATGCATACATCTTCCGTAATTTACTGCATGATTAGCTGCTGAAAGTCCCATTATTTGTTGCTATTTTATCGGCACCGGGTATCTCCGACCATACTGCGGGATCTATTATATTAATAATATTTAGTATTCCTATGAACATCATAAATACGATTATGGATATGAAACCTATTTTAGAAAATAATATTCCCATTTTGTCATTGTCATTTAGATAATTGAAGCAAGCAACTGAAAACATAATTACAATAACTACTGCAATAGTTACAAACATTGAACGATTGGGAAATTCGGCTGGAGAAAATGAAGAAATTGTAAGTAATATTAGGAATCCACCAATGATAGTGGCATCGATCATTAGTAGATCTTTGGGATTCATCTTCATACGGACATGGCCTCAGACTTATATCTTTATAAATTCCATTCTGACATTTGAACTTGTAGCATAATTATTACTAAACCTACTAGCTACTCTCTTACTGAATATCAGTTGGAAAGGTATAACTCTCAATAGATTTTCTATCTATAGTTTGAATATTATTTTTGTCGCCTCTTGTTCCTTATTGTCAAAAATCTCATAAGCTTTCGGAGCTTCATCAAGTTTCATTGTATGACTAATTATTTTGGTAGCATCTATTCTGCCAGTTTCAATTAAATGCAGTAGTTGTTCATTATATTTCTTGACAGGACATTGTCCAAGTCTAATAGAAAGTTCTTTGTTCCACATTTGGCCAAAAGGAAATTTGTCGTAGGTTGAGCTGTAAGCTCCAGGAACCGATAGGGTAGAGAATTTTCTAGCACTCTGACACATCCAATCAAGCACCTGGATTGGGTTAGCAGGTTCATAAATGGGATCGGAAACCTTAGAATGATCATGGATGCCACCAGAAGTCGTTACCATTACCTGAACCTGTTGTATGACCAACAGCCTCAAATCCGACTGCATCAATGCATAAGACTCCCTTTCCTTTGGATTCTTTATGGAGTACTTCAACAGGATTGTCCTTATCAAAATTTATGATTTCAGCCCCTAAATCCTTAGTCTTTGACAAGCGCTCATCTAAATGATCGATTGAAAAGACTCGAGCAGCTCCTCTAAGAAAGGAACTCATAACTGCAAAATACCCAACAGGACCAGCACCAAAAACTGCCACATCATCGCCTGGCTGTACATTAGCCATGTCAGCCCCAAAGTATCCGGTTGGAAGTATATCACTAAGAAATAAAACTTGTTCATCTTTAGATATGCTATCAGGAACTTTGAGTGATGCAACAGTATTTGCGAAGGGTACCCTGACATACTCAGCTTGACCACCATCATAACCCCCTAACAACTGAGTGTAACCGAAAGCAGCCCCGACTTCTCCTTTAGGGTTTGATCTATTACATTGAGACCAAAACCCCCGGTTACAAAACCAACACTGTCCACAACTTATGTTAAATGGAATTACAACTCTGTCTCCCTCCTTAATCTCATGCACTGCCGGACCAACTTCTTCTATTACTCCCATGAATTCGTGACCTAAAGTCTGACCTGGTTCCATTCCTGGAGTCACCCCATGATAAAGATGCAAATCAGAGCCACAAATTGCTGAAGATGTTACCTTTAATATGATATCTTCTCTATCCTTAATCTGAGGTTTTGGTTTGTCATCGATTCGGACATCTTTAACTCCATGATATACTAGTGATTTCACATATCAAGAATGTTAACATGATATAAAGTCGTAGTTTATTTTGGATCTAATTTATTTATGATTTGAATAATATAAGAAAACATTCCTAGATTTAGATAATCTCTAATTCCAGGATTATTTAGGAGTTAATAAACTTCAATCCTAGACTAGTAATATATCTATTACTAAAGTCACCGAACCCGCTTCTATATGCCATTAAATTGGATAGCTGATGAGGAATATACATACATGCACGGAGATAGTGACAACCAATAAAAATTCGAAAGTCTCATTGATACTCGGCTCCTTTACTCTACACGTCACGAAATCATTAATGAAATTGAGCAAGCAACAGACTTTAAGCGGGAAAAAATCCATTTTTGAATTAAACTCAAAGGCTTTTCGGGGATTTTTAAAAGTGAACTCAAAATATCAAATAGTCATCTCAATTTTTGACAAACTGGTGATATAAGGCATATGATCTAAAATTAAATTAAGAGTAATATATTGTGGTTTTTCTTGGATAAATATTTAAACATGCTAGCTAGATACAAATAAACTTCCTATATTATTCACTGGGTTTTTTATGTTTTGAGACTGATTATACACCACTTGATAGCTTCAGCAACAAAGATGCGAAACATGGATAGATTTGTTTATTAAAAGTATGAGAGTTATAGATTTGAATCCCTATTCATATTTGCGGATCATTAAAGGTAGAAAGCGAGATTTTGTAATAAAGGCAATAAATGCTTAAGGATGCGAAAAAAGGATAGTAAATACGTTCTTTCAAATGATCAAACCTAAGCGGGATGAATTAAAACAGAAGTGTCGGTTGTCGAGTGATATTCGCCTCTACATTTACTACCAACTAAAAAGAAATTAGGCATACTATTACGAAAATACATTTTTGTTCTCATATACAACACCGTATAATAACGTTGCTGTCTCAAAAACGTTAAGCTAATGAATCATACTAGCGAATCTTGCAAGTAAAATAATAAACTTGAAAATACGTTATACTAGATTATTAATAACCTTTTTTGCATAGAAAAAGATATGAGTTTAGTTGGAGGAATAATTGTTTTAATAATAGGAATCATATTATATGCGATAGCTGGAATGTTACCACCAGTAGCCACAAGAATTGCTAGAATTCTAGGAATTGTTTTGGCGATCATAGGTGTTATCCTAATTGTGCTTGCAGCTGTAGGAGTTGCATTTGGTTTGGCTCTACCATTGTAAACTTTTGTAATTGAAATCAAATTAGGTGCACATCAATACTTTTTTTAAGCAATCTACATTCTATGATGTACTCTTTCATATTTTCTGACTTGTCGCATAATCTTGTCTGCCTAGTTCATTGATTTAATATCCTGAAAAATGGGGGAGAGTTCATGTCAAATACTGCAACGATACTAGCATATATGATCGACGATCTATTGCCACAAATAACTATTTTTTCTTTGAGCCAAAAACATGCATATATCTAACAATGATATTTATGACGGTATATGACAATACGGAAGCAATTATAGAAGAGATGGTTGTCGATTCTATTGCCGAATATTCCAATTTTAGCAGCTGAACCATGAGAATGAATCTCGTGATGTTATTTACAATATCAAAAATAGAGCTAGCGAATAACATTTTGATAAGAATTTGCTTGAATTTTTGAATATTTAGTTTTCCAGTTAATTTCTTTGTATATCTTTGTTTGTTGTCTAGGTGAAAGAGAATCGCAAAAATTAATTTGTAAGTGAGATAACCAGTTATAACTGTCAAAGCTGAGTTTAGTACAAAATCGATGGAATATTCAGCAGAAATGTGTGCAACGACTAAACTAAGCACGAACCCTGAAATCCCTGAAATTAATAAATTCTTGTTTAAGGAAAAGGTATTGTAATATTTCAAATAAGTATCTTTGAAGAACCTGTTAATTTTATCAACTCTCCATTTCACTTATAATCAAAAATATGCAATTAATATATAAATACATGGAATAATTAAAATTAAATATGCATTGATACGGCCTTTTTCGAACTATTTTAAATAGCTATGCGATTGGTCTTTTTTTAGACACTCACTCCAGTATTATGCATTGTCTAAACCTTGAGATCTGACTATCTCGATTATCAAAATGACATTTGTGGGGGTGTAGCGAAAGTATTATTTGTACTGCGTCGTCTTCCGATTTGTTGTATAAAAGTCATTATTATTTGTCATACTAGCCCTTATATTGCAGCAATCCAAACCGACAAATGTAAAACTATTGTCAGAATTTCCTTAAATAAACTCAAATTTAAGCATGCTATTCATCGATACGTTCCTTATTGTTGGCCTTATGCTGATTTAAGAAAAGATTTTATTCTTTATATTGTGCTTATGTCTTATAATTTAAAAGCACATACCGTTCTGGTTTCAGATAAACTCCAATAATCATCATCAAAAAAAAGCATAAAATAGGAAGAGGATCGCACTTTTGCAAAAAGAGAAATAGATACCATATCTGCTTAATTATAATGTATTAGAAAATGTATTATGACCAAAAATTTAAAGGGCTTCAGAGTACAGAAACTGAGAAATTCAATAAAATTTTATTTACCCCGAATAGAAGGATACCTTGAAGTTGTAAAAAAGTTATCTGGCGAGTTTGAAGGGATGACTCTAATAGAGTTTGATGGCTATTTTGAAAAGAAAATCGAACCCACAAAGTATGTTCGGGTAGAAGTACATAAGAATAAACTAAACGAAAAGAGCTTGATAAAACTGGCAAACGAACTCAGAATGATTTTAAAACAAAAGAGTATCGCAATAGAGATAAACAATGAAATGATCTTGGTGGAAGCTGATAACGGCTGAAATTGAAAAGAAACCTGTCCATTTGAACAACTCATTGAATATGATTTAATGGTTATCTAATGAATGTAAACCAGTTTCTGTGTGTATTTGATATATCCTGCATAATTAAATTTTCAGGAAGATATTATCTTTACCCTCTATGATGATAATAGAATATCTTGGGGGTCGGTAAAAGTTGACGTCGTTCTCATGCTAATTTATATGTTAATTAATCTAAACATTCAATTTTTAAAAAATGTTCTTATATATTGGTATGTATATTAAATCGGGTTATTTTGTTGAGGTTATCTCAAAAAAGGCAAAAGGTCGTGAAAAAAAGAATGAATCTGTTACTGAAGATTTAGTTTACACCTAGGGATTGGTAACTCATGTTTATGTCTATTGTTTCTTATCCACTCAATAACGGTTCTAACATCTTTTTGATCCACGCCCACTATTTCAGGGACTGGCGAATTTTTCAATATCTTGTCAAAATTTATTTGACCAAGAATTTTGTCAATAGTTTCATATGAGACTCCGATTTCACCTTCGGCGGTCTGTCCCTTCCATAACCTTGCACTACTTTGTTTTTCAATAATATGCTGTGGTATCTTCAATATACTTGGCAATTTTCCTAACTTCTGTTTTATACAGGTCTGCTATTGGAAAAATATCTGCTCCTCCATCCCCATATTTTGTGAAGTAACCCAGTTGCAATTCACTTTTATCTGCAGTTCCCACCACTATGCCTCCCATAACGGCGGCATAGTAATAGAGAATTGCCATCCTTAATCTTACCAGAAAATTGGCTTTTGCTAATTTGTTCCGAGGGAAAGTTCTTTATTATATGATTTTTACCCTTACCAATATCAATTAACTCATATTAATGTTCAATTTTTTTGAGATTTCTAATCCATGTTTTACATCAACCTTAGGAGTTACAGAATAGTCCGGAAGTAACAGGCCGAATACCTTATCAGATCCCAAAGCTTGTGCTGAGAGATATGCCGTAACAGTCGAATCTATCCCACCGCTAATTCCAATGACAACACAATTAGCGTTTCTTGACTTGGCCTCTTTGTTCAAAAATCTTGAAATTTTCTTTAATACTTTTCTCTTCATCCAAGATTCATTAAACCCCTTCTAAATGTAGCAAGTCGCATATGCCTCAAAATGTAATTATCTTTTATAATTTAAATTAATGGCTTGGAATCTAATTCAGAGATTGGATTAGTATTTGAGATCATGCTATAAGCAGATATTTACCATCAATTGAATATCTTGACCTTTTCTTTATCGTTACTTTATCTACTAAGGGATTTCATCAAAATAATTTCTTAGGAGAGGAAAATTGATTTATTCTTGATATCTCATAACAATTCAACCTTTGCTAACTTGTTTGACTTTCCAATTCATGATAAATTAGAACGCATAGATAATTCAGTTGGATGTTTGACAACGTCTGCTAATACCAAAAGTGTCTGACATTTTTGGACAATCATTGATATTAATCTCGACCTGAAAGAATATCGGTCTGAATGTCCCATTAATACTCTGAATTCTTTGTAATGATCAAATTCTTCGAAATATCATCTTAGCAAATTATCTCACTATTAATAATAAGTAATTATAGAATCATGTTTCCTTAGATCTTACAAGTAAGCATAGATGGTCTAAGGATTTTTGTTCTTTATTTGAGTCATAGTTATCTTATCATCATGACAACACCAATCAATCAGAAATTTTCCAGCTGATTGAGTATCTTCGTAAATTCTTTTAATGACAAAATCATTATCATTTGGAATACAATGAAAATCTGAGAGTTCAAGTGGAGTATTATTGAGTGTAATAATATACTCGATGTTGGCCTTCACAGCAGAGTCAACACCTAGTGGTGAATTTTCGACAACTAGGGCTTCAGAGGGTTTTAGTTTTAGTTTAGAAAGCGCCGTATTAAACGGTTCAGGACTTGGTTTGCCCTCTTCCAATTCCTCGCCAGATAGGATCAAATCAAATTTACCAAGGTTGTTTTGTTCTAATAGGAATTCTACCTCTTTCCTAGATGCCCCACTCACTACAGCCTTTAAGCAATTCTCACAATTGAGTGAGCCAATTAATTCTTTTACCCCAGGAAAAGCTGTTGCTCTTTGGATCTTTTCAAATAATTCTTTTTTCCGATTACTAATTTTTTCTACAAGGTTCTCATCAGGTGATTTGAGATTGTTTCGTTTGAAAATTTCCTGAATAAGTACGGGGCTAGGCATCCCCTCAAGTAAGAACACATTTCTTTTGTCGATCTCAAATTTAACTATTTCTCTAAATGCGATTTGAAAAGCCTCTGCATGAAATGGCATTGCATCTATTAGTACGCCATCCATGTCAAACAAAATTCCTTTCAACTTTAACGAACAAACTTCCGTTCAATAATATAAAGTAGTGTGAATAATAGAATATATGCTGATCCCGCCAGTTTGGAACAGAAAGGGCCTACTCATTGGGGCCTGTCAGTCAAATGGACTAACTATCTTCCTTGATAAAACAGTAAGAATTGGCATTTGTCCTTACTTCATAAAAAATTCGTTGTATCATCATAAATAAAGGTAGAGAAAATATTTCATACTTTGATTAAATGAATATCTTCACGTTAATAGATAGCATAAAATAAATAGATTTTTTTATTAAATCAATCTCAAATTAAATGGTAGATTGATAAATTATAATTTCTTTAAAGAGAACATGGAGTTAAATATTAGTGGTCAAACACTTGATCAAATATATAACCAAAAATGAACTTTTAACTAATAAATTAATCCCAATATCATAGTATTAACATAACATAGTTACTTTCATTGTTGTAATACACTATCAATGATTTCTCTTAATGCTGCAATTTTGACTGGTTTTTGAACAATTTCGTTTATCTTGGCTAGCTTGTATGTCTCACTTATCATTAAATCCTCAACCATAAATGCTGTTATCAGAATGATTTTGATCTTATCATTAAATTTTCTAATCTCAGCAGCAAGCTCTATTCCTGACATCTGTGGCATCCGTAGATCAGTTAGTATCAGTGAAATCTCCTTTGTCCCTTGCTTAAAAAATTCGAGTGCCATTAGGGGATCAGTGAAGGTTACTGTATCATAACCCATATTTTCTAGAAATGCCTTAAATAATGAAGCCAGTTCCTTTTCGTCTTCAACGACCATTATAGACGTAGGTTCTGACATATCGAATACTTTAGCAAGTCAATATTTAACCGTTTTTAATATCAATAATGACTAGGAAATTGCTTCTGGTCACACGAGTTCAGCTAAATACACTATGGAAAGAAATCTCGTTTAATTGTTAAATGATCAACTCTGCAATGCTAATTCTCATAAAAAATTTATAGCTTTTTCTTACCTGACTAAGGCTAATCCGATTTGGTATGCGTAAATCAAGTCATCTCTCCAATGAAGTCATACTAAAAAATGAAACTAAGAATTTTAATAGCCCATGCTCTGCAACCTATAAAGTTCAAATGATAATTTTAAGATCTCTTGCGTAATAATCCAAACATCTTTTATGAAAAGATGTGTGAATATATCGCAATCTCTAAATTATTTTAAGAGATACAAGAAGAAAAATCAAACGATATTTGTCTTGCAAATGAGGTTGAATATGTTGTTGACCGTTTAATTACTTATAAATGTGAGATGTGTATAGATATATTAAGGAAAATTAATTAAGGGTTTGTGTCTCAAGTGACACAGGTTAATTTTTCTCATATATACAAAATTTTCCTACTACCGATAATAAAATTCAATCCAATCCAATCAACCGATTGTGTACTAATATTAGATAATATATTAACCAAGTTATAAAAGATAAAAGATAAAAGGGAATCTGCATTAGTTGCAGGGTTTTTATAATATCAAAAAATTAGGTTGATGTTTTATAATCATTTGACCGATATTTAACACGGTTCATAATTGTTACTGGTTTTTATTAAAATTCCTAATTATCTTACAATATTAATTATTAGATCTTACATAGTTAGCCAAACAGTTTTCTGTCCTTCTATCTTTTAGATAAGCCTGTCTTCCTTCCTTCCTTCCTTTGCTATCGTATGGTGTGAAAGGTTATCCACAAAACCATTACTTACTTTTCAAATCGTTCACTGGTCTTTTAATCAAACAGTTTGATGACATCTATCAAACTATAGAATCAAAATACCAAACATGATAAAACGTCTTCTGTCTCGTAGAAAAGATAGAGAAAGAGAGAAAGAAAAAGAGAGAAAGAGCAGCAGGAGCAGTAGGAAGGCGGTTTAAGCTAGACATAAAAAATAGGTTTGTTATGATTTTGGTTTACTATAACTATACATAACCTATACCTTGACCTTGACCTTGACCTTGACCGGATACCTGTTTGATTTAGACCAGAGTACCGTATGTAGAGACATTCAAAAGATTGATGGCTTGATAAGACAGTGTACCCATTCTTCAAAAACTATCAGATGACCAAAAGATTGAACAGACCAGAGGAGGAAGTTGAAGCAGTACTTTCCAGGCTTTATGACTTTTAGACTGTACAGAGCAAGAAATACCAAGACCAAAGGACAGGATGAGAAGAAAGATATACTACTCTGGCAAGAAGAAAAAACATACAGTAAAGAATCTATACACAGTAAACGAACTCGGTCTTAATCTACAAATCAAAACATAAGCAGGTAGAGGTAGGCAGGTAGGAGACATGATTACAAAATATACAAGAAGAATCATCCTGTTATCCCAAAAGATGTATTAATAAATTTGATTTAGGATTCCTGGGCTGGGAGTACAAAAAGACTATCCAAAACAAAACCTCTTTACCGATAAGAAAGAAAGAAAAGAATCAAAAGGATCTAACAGAAGGAGGAAAAGGAATACAACAAAGATCTATAAAATAAGGATAATAGTAGTTGAACATACCATCTGCAGGATAAAAAATACAGGATATTGAATGATGTGTTTAGAAATAGATTAAGAAAGTACGATAAGACATAGGACATAGTATCAGGACTGGTAAACTATAGGATAATGAATTCGTTAGGCTATTTGGATAATATTGGATAGGAGACGTGATCTAGCCAGTTCTAATTACGCAAGAGATTGATTCTCTATAACTCTAATTTTCTTGTAAACTAAAGGAAAAAGTAGCGCCGCTATTAGCGATTTGACAATAATTCTCTACCTTATACTATGCCCATATATTCCACAGTGAGCTTCAATGATTTTTTTCGCCAGATTTCGCCAAAATCGCATTTCCTTGGTTGATAAAAAACTTTTTTTTTGAATAGGTCGAGTATTATCCTATCATTGATATCTTCGTCTGAATCCTTCAAGTTTATTATAGAATATGACACATTTTAAGATCTCTTCAATCAGTTGATCCTTATTTGGATCCGAATTCCAATTGGTTTGTGAATTTTATTATCTAACAAGTTGCAACTAGGCACTATTAATTATTGTTAAGCCCTGAATCCTAAAGTCGTTTAGAGTTTTTGATTTGCTATATCTAACATAATCATAAATATCGTTTGATTTATCGGGATTTGGCTCAAGTTACTCCAAATACAAAAGAATCTCGCTAGTAGTAATCTTCTCAATTAATTTTTTACGTTCTATTTTTAACAATAAATTGAACCCAGAATCACTCAAAAAATACGAGTGATCGTTACCGTTATACGATATCAAGCCATATTCAATGAGGTAAAACAAATATTTTTTTATTAATTCATCTGAAATGGGCAATATTCTTTGAATATTCAAATATATATTATGGAGTGGAGAGCCTTTCAAACACATTAGCAATATAGGCTGAAATATAACCGCCTGCATAACCAAAATATTTTGGGTTCTCTCTTCATCCTCTAATTAATTTCATAATCGTGACACACCGATCTTATCTATACTAGATTGACAGATATTTGTCCTCAGAGGGAAGAAATTATTGTAAAATGGGACTTGCACAGTTTCCATATCCAAATAGTTGTTAAATGCTTCGCATGTCCGATCCGTTCCTCCAATAAACACTGGGCACATTTTAGACAAATTGATATTATCTAAACCGATCTTGACCATGTTTGAAAATTCTAGCGTAACATTCTATATAAGGAGTGATCCATCCAAGAGCCCTAGTGACTACCTTACAACAATCTCAAAGAAATGGGACCAAGGATGCTGCTCCTATTGAGACAACCTGCCGACTGTTCGCATTTTGTCAACTAATTACACATATTATTACCATTGGCAGGTAATAAAATAAACTATTGCAGAATAAACATATCAGTACAGAAGTCATAATCGAATAGTTAAACTTTGTTGATATAGTGTAAACAAAACCGGCAAAATTCCATAGGTTCTCCTTCAACAGTAACAGTCATTCTATCATGAATTTCTGTTAATTACCCAACAGTTTGATATTGACTATAGATAATATCGTTCTCGGTTGTAATCGCCATCTCACCCTTTTTTTATGTTTATTAATTTCCATAGGATTTTGAAATGTGTCAGAATTTTTTATTACTATTGTATCTAGTTATCCATCAGTAACGTCTGCCCTATTTGTAAAATGAAATCCACTATGTAAAAAACCGTCATTAGATACCATTCCAATGGTCATTTTTGTCAAAAACCGTTTACTTGTCCTTTTGTCTCCAGAGGTCCAATCGATTATTTCATATATATTACTTTCATAAGTAGATTTAGTTGCAATGATTCCAGTAATAGCAGAAATCAGCCTACTACAGATTTGATTTCTTACCAATTTAGACCTCTCGATAATTTTGCCCCCAATCCTGTCTCAGCCGCATTTAAAAATTTCCTGAAATTAGATTTTGAATCTACTTTATTACTAACCATTAGTATTGTAACAATTACATCGATCGTTTGGATGTCATGTCATTAGATATTGATAGTTTCATGCAACATTACTCGAAATCAGTGGATAAATCAAGTGACCTAATCATTACATCACTAATTCCTCCAAATATATCGTCATAATAGCATTTGGGTTAACGGGTCCAGCATCTTAAGTGTGATTAAATCATGAAGTTTAATAATTTAAATCCTACAGATTCAAGATTAATGTTATGCCTTTCTTTCAAAAATCCATTAGTAACTTCATTAATATACCATCTTCACCCATAGGCAGTATATGAGTAGAACCTTTCTGTAGATACTCTCGAGAGCGTAGGGTCCCTTTTTCTGATTTCACGGTGAATAGGATTTTTAGGTCATTACTAAAATATTTTATTGCTATTAGTTCAATGTAATGCCAGTATATTCTAGTTTCTCCACCCTTCGAATCAGGGTTCACTGTAATAACCAAGTTATCTGGCATAGGGTGTAACGAAGGTTAAGCAGTAAAGATGACCGTATACGTATCAAGCATTATCTTTGGGACTCAGCAAGACCCGAGAGTCACCATCATTGTGACGCTACAATTATGTAAGTCCAATCTTCACAAACTCTCAATGAATCTTTTACTGATTGTCGCAGTGGGTGTAAGATCAGCTTTCCGGGTTAATGTCACCAATAAGCTTTGAAGATTCAATTACACTTACAACTTGTAAATCATCGCTACCTGAAATAATTTTCGATAAAGTTGGTTTTGCCTCCTTTCCCAATATCATTGCCTCCTTTCCCTTCCGCATTAATACCAAAGTCATGCTATTTTCTGTTAAAGTATGGGCAAAATTCTTGGCTAAATCCAACTGCTGTTGGAAAGTTGATTCTTTATCTGTCATGGAGTGAATGAATTCCTTGGCCCCATCCAGCTTATCCAATATTTTATCTACCGAGCTTTCGTTTTCCCTACCATTTGGTAAAACTTTATCTTTGGAGGTATCGCTGCTGACTTCCTTTAAGGAAATCAAACAATTCCGGTTCTAGTATGTCGATACTAATTTTGTTTGATTGGTTTTCGGAAGTAGCAACGATATCTATGGCTGATTTATTCTGGATTTCAATATGTAATTTTCCACTTTTAATAGTCTTTATTGATTTTGCTAACTTGTCAATCAAAGAATTGCTGGACTTTCCAATCTTCTTGTCGTCAATGTCTGTCAATCCAATCAAATCTCAATTATATGTTGGAAGGCCTCTAAGGGCCTGCTTGTCATAAAATTCAGACTGATTAATATCATTAGTTGACTTCATTATTGCTGTCATAGCCTTGAATATCCTCTCTACTTGGGATTTCTTTACCTTTCTTCTCCTCAAAGCTTCCGTTGTTTTTACTGTGAACTTCCGCAGATATTCTAATTTTACCGTTCACAGTAAGGCTGCCACTGCAAATCTGGCACCCTTCATGACCTTGAGCTTTTGGCATTTCTATCTTGAGGTTATCAAATGAATATGTAACTACTGCACCCTTTCCAGTTAACTTTTCAATTAATTGTTCCAAAATTGGCGGACCTTCTTCTGATATTTTATGGGTTATCTTATTTAGATTATTATTAAATTGATTCATTCTAGATACGATTATATAATTACATGAAACGTTATAAATCGTATATGTTTTGTTATCTTAATATCTAAGATTTAATTACACATATTTTCATCAATGTCAGGAAATATTTCTCTTCCATTAAACTACTGAGATAACTGGGTCGCTTTATGGAACTTTATAGAGATCAAATAATAATTACTTGCGCTTTACAACTTTAGAAACATTATTTATGGAATCAAAAATGTCATTAACATATTACCTTAATCACTTAGAATTATCTCATCCTGGTTTTAGGATTACTTACAACTGGTCAATTTATTGTAATACAAAATTAAAAGCTTTTGAAACCTGGCTATTAACACAATATATGAGAGAAATAGTGAAAAAAACTAACTTTAGTGTAAGCATATTCTAGGATGAGATGATTTGCAAGAACTTTTGAGTTGAAGAATAAATATGAATTATTTGTCATCTGAAGTCTAACAAAATGCTGATTTAGGGTGTTAGCAAATTTGTCAAATAGTTGATTAATAATTATTAAATAGTGAGAAGATTTTGCATTCTAAGACCTTTATGGGTTATGATAGTCATACAGAAGTGCTTGAAAAGCGTTGGATGTCTACTGGGTCTTTAATATTAGTCTTTGATTTATTGAATAGTTTCCTCTGGCTTTGTCCATTGAAAGAATACTGTGGCAGGTCATAATTGTTATTAAAAGAAACAAAGAACTTTAAATGGATTATGTGGATTATTTTAGTAGTTGATCCCTGAACATTGCTCTTTTGTATCAGACGGCATCAAATGCCCTCTTCCTCCTGAATTCATTATCGAGGTAGAAGATAAAACTGACAACAACAGTAAATTTATGATAGGAGTAACCTGTTCTGATCACAGGGCCTTATTGGAGAAGAAGTTTCATTTACTACAAAAAAAGAATACTATTCCTTCGGGAAAGATAAGTTTGACAAACATAAGAATAATTCACACAGACTGTATCAAGGGCACCCGAGAGGATGAGGAAGAGGTTCGGATCAAAAGGTTAGATGTTTAGATGGCGGGTTTATTATTTTAATAGTAATGCCTTGTCTTGACGACCTTTCAATACGTGAATAATATTAGAAGCTGCTATTTCTGACATCTTATTTCGCGTATCGATACTCGCGCTACCTATGTGTGGTAATAGAACTACATTTTTCATCTTAATTAGGGGATTGTTACGGCGGATTGGTTCATCTTCAAAAACATCCAGGCCGGCTCCTGCGATCAACTTCTCCTTTAATCCACGAATCAAATCACCTTCTTTAATGATCTTGCCCCTTGATATATTTATTAAATAAGTATTCTTTTTCATCATTTTTATCTTTTCATAATCTATTAAATGGTAGCTATCTTCATTTAGGGTACAACTAATTACAATATAGTCTGAATCCGAAACAAGTCTTTGTAAATTGCAATACTCTAGCTTGTAGAATGATTTATTTTTCCTAAAATCATTTGAATCAAAATTCCTTTTTGTAAATAATATTTTCATTCCAAATCCAATTGCTCTCCTACAAATTGCGCTACCGATTTTTCCTAAGCCTATCACTCCCAATGTCTTATGATGCAAGTCCCTTCCGATCATAAGATCGGGATTCCAACCATATTTCCATTTGCCTATTCTGAGGTATCTGTCAGCCTCAACTAATCTTCTACCAAGGCAAAGCATCAACCCGATTGCTAAGTCAGCCGTCGTTTCGGTAAGTATGTCTCCAGTATAACCTACCCTTATCCCTCTCTTCTTAGCTTCTAAGACATCGACATGTTCATAGCCCGTACTGAAGGTGCTTATTACTTTAAGTGATGGACCAGCAGCATCCATTATTTGTTTGTCAATCTTGTCGTTAAGAAAACACAAAATTGCATTTACACCCTTCACTTTTTTCAATAAATCCGGATATCTGAGAGGAGCCATTCTTTGATTTATAATCAAGTCACAGTGAGTCTCTAAGATTTTTAAACCCGCATCTGGAATAGGTCTTGTTACCAATACGATCGGTTTAATTTTTTTTAACAAATATTGTCTATTGAGTGGTTGTTATATTATTTGTTAATTCTGTATGAATGATCTATACAAAAATCAATTTGAGAAGCCTTCGACCAAAAAATTTACATAGTTTATTTAATCAAAACCAGCATTTCAATATTTAACCTGGATTAGATGTACTTTTCTAGAATTACTAGATTCTAAGTGTATTTCGATTAATGCATATGGACTTATTATTGCATCAGCACCATATTTTACTACATTATCAGGAGGGCAAAAGAATTACTCTATATGATTAAAATATTAAACACTACTTGATATTTTTAAGATTGGTATGTTGGGCTCTACCAAAAGATAGTGGGCGTTGTTGCAAAGTCTAAAATCCATACATAGTAAAAATAAAAAACCTGATTTTACAAGTATATTTTTATAGACTACTGATTATTAGAATTCATGCAAGACCATTCTACTAGTATACAAGAGAATGGAATGAATTCAATCAGTAACCGTAAAAAGGTTAGGATCAGGAAAAAGACCGAGTATGAAAATGAGCACTGATAATTTGGAGGAAAGGTTGATTGAAAAAAATTCTAAAGAATCACCAGAAACGTTGTTTGCAAACATAGTGGGATATGAGGACATTAAAAAAATTTTTAATTATGCTTTTAATTCATCGTTACCAGTTCATATTTTGCTGGTAGGTCCTCCCGGTTCTGCTAAAACCCTATTCTTGATGGAATGTATGAAACTGTCTCGTTCCTATTTTACATTGGGTAGTCACAGCACAAAAGCAGGAATGTTAGATTACTTATTCAATAACAGACCAAAAAATCTGATAATCGATGAAATTGAATACATGGCAATTAAAGATCAAGCAGCATTGCTTAGTTTAATGGAAACTGGAATATTAAGCGAAACCAAATATGAAAAAACTCGAAAATCAATCATGAGGACGTGGGTTTTTGCATCTTGTAATGACGAAAAAAAACTTTTGACTCCACTTTTATCACGTTTCTTTGTGCTTTATTTTAAGAAATATGATTACGCTACTTTTGAAAAGATAGCAAACCACATTTTAGCAATTGAGTGTAATATGGATTTTGAAGTCTCAACCCTGATTGCGCACTTAGTTTGGAATAAACTGAAATCCAGGGATATAAGGGATTGTATAAAAATAGGTCGAATTTGTAATAATAAAGAAGATGTTTACATGATAGTAAAGACTCTGATAAGGTATGACAACACAAACGCTGGTAACATTAAGACTGGTAACATTAAGGATCAATGACCGAAAACATTTAGAGGCATTTATTTGAAGTTCTTTGCCATTTTCTCATTACTTAATATGAGTAGAATAATTTAGTGTTCCTATTTTGAATAAAACATCCAATTTGAATAAAACACTCAAAAAATTGAAAATTTTTATCTGTGGTCCAACTCTGTATGAAAAAAGCCACTTGGGGCATGCTAGAATTTTTATTTTTTTTAATTTTTTGATTAATTATTACAAATGTTTGGGACAGTCTCCTATTACCATAGTACAATTGACTGATGTCGATCCCAAAATATTTGCCAAAATCAAGACAGCTAATGATAATGATAATATCTCACTTGAGAGTATTACCATGCGTCATCTAACCCAATTGATAAAAGACTTACAAAAATTACAAGTTATTAACAATTTCACCTTCACCAGGGTGTCTAGCTTTCAGGTTCAAATGATGAACCAAATAATAAAATTACTTGAACTCACAAAGGCTTACTCGTATGGTGGCAATATTTATCTTAAAATAGATTCAGATATCCAGAGTCCTTTTGGTCTTACACTCAGAGAATTGGATAACATGCCAATTGATATCGCACCAGGTAAACTGGATCAAAAAGATATTATGCTTTGGAATGCTGAGAATTTCTATGAATCTATCTATTAAGGGCGACGAGCGCTCCGAATTTTATTTTAGGAATTTAGTTAGCGGGATCCCTGGATGGCATTTTCAAGATTTTCAAATAATAAAATCTCTTTTTGACAATCACTACGATATACATGGAGGGGCAGGCGAGTTAGTCTACCCTCACCATGAATTCATTTACAGAATTTCCCATCAAATACAAGGGACCAGCCATCAAAGTAAAAAAAAACCAATGTGGATTCACATAGGTATTTTAAAGATCAATTCTGAAAAGATGTCTAATTCTAGAGGTAATACAATCACTATCAGTGACTTTCTAAACAAATATTCTCCAAATTCTCTAAAAATACTTTTTTTGGGTGAACACTACGACAAAGACTTTAGTTTTGACGAAAAGAAATTGTCGGATGCTATTGTTGTAGATAATGAAATTTCATCGTATTTTGCATCGGAATACGTCAAGAACGGAAAATTAGTAGAAACATTGAACGAATCTGATGCACATAAGTTTTCCGCGTTTTTAAGAATTTTGGATAATAATTATGATACAAAATCCGCAATCAGTTATATAAGAAAGTGTATTAGAGCTTCTGAAAATGCTAGTTATGTAAAGAAGATGACCGATTTACTTGGATTACAGTATCATTGATAGCCTGAAATCAAATGAAATTGAATTTTGTAAGAGTTGGAGCAATCAGACAATTAACTTTAATGACTCCTTTCGCATTTTAGCTAATCGTGAATTAAAAGGCGACTATTTTCTTAATCGAGTGATTTTGACTGTTGGAATTGAGGACTCTAAGACGTGAGAGAGAAATGCATTTCAACAATCATGTCAAGACTAAAAGAAATTTCCAAACAACAAGATATTGATGTTTATGTTCATATCAATGATAACCTATCATTCCTTAAATCGATACTTGAACAGAACGGCTTGAGAAAAATTGATAAATTGACAGGATTGGTTAACGTCATAAAGGGTCAAAAATTCCTTTCAAAAAATGAATCTAAAAAACAAGAACCAGTAGTTAATGAAGAAACATGTAGGGTGGTCAGGTCCGTCGATGAATTCGAAGAATGGTTAGATGTTTATTCAACTTCATTTGAAATCGATACAGAAAGAAGAACCACTATTCGAACTAGTCTGCAAAGAGATAATTTTAGAGAAAGTAAATTTATTTTGTATGAACAAAAACTCCAAGATAAAACAAATGGGCACAATTTAAGACCAGTCGGATGCTGCTTGCTTTTCCCTACAAATGACGTCCTGGGGTTATACTGCTTAGGCACCGATCAGAAGTTTCGAAATATGGGTATTGCTACAAGCCTTTTAAATTTTGCAATAACTTATGCCAAAATGAATGGATTTAATCTTTTAGGGCTTCAGGCGCTGCATAGTGATCACATAATAGGATTTTATCAAAGACGATATTTCACAACAGTTTATACTGATGCTATATTTTCTATTCCTATCAGTTAGATTTAATATATCATTTGACCCACTTATTAAAAATCTATTGACATTTCTTGACTGTATACAGGAAGATCTCATTTTTCCAGTATTCGTATATGAGAACGAGCACGCTTACAAACAAAGCTTGAATTCTGGATACATGAACAACTCAAAGGTATTTTCGAAAAAATTAATCAATAGATTTGAAGAATTGGCTCAGCTAAAAATATCTAACTTGTTGTTATTTGGTATACCAAAAAAAAGAGACGGCATGGGAAGTGAAGCTTTTAATAGGAATGGTGTGATTCAGCAGGCAATTCAAACAATTAAAAAAACTTTTGGCAAAAAATTTAACATTCTCTCAGACGTTTGTGTGTGCCAATATAATACTAGCGGACATTGTGGTGTCACTAATGGCACAATAGAGGATACTAACCAACCTAAGCATGTAATTAGAGTAGATAATGACAAGACCTTAAATATTCTTGGAAAAATTTCATTGAGCCTTTGCGAAAGTGGGACCGATTTCATAGCCCCATCGTCAATGATGGATGGTCAAATCTTGTACCTTTCCAATTTGTTAAAGAAGAGCGGGTTTAAAAAAGTCAAAATTATGAGTTATTCTGCAAAACATAATTCTTGTCTATACTCGCCATTTCGTAATTATAATTATCATAATACTAGCTTTATAGATAAATCAAGTTATCAAAGTAATTTTAACAATCCTAGTGAATCAATGCGGGAAATTTTACATGATGTAAAAGAGGGATCGGATTGGGTAATGATAAAACCTTCGTTTTGGTATATGGATTTGGTAAGATTAGCTAAAAATCTAGTGGATGTCCCTCTGGTGGTTCAGAATGTCTCGGGTGAGTATGCTTTACTAAAAGAAGGAGCAAAAATAGACCAAGTTGACCAACAGGAATGGATAGTTCAATATCTCAAAAGTTTAAGAAGGGCTGGTGCCGATAAAATAATTTCTTATTTGATGCTCGATTTGTTTGATGAATTTTGAGAAAAATCGCCCACATATCGATTTGAAATCTGATTCTAATTCAGTGTTTCTGGATAGGAGATCATTTGACCACTAGAGGAATCGACGTAATATTTTGTATTATTTGCAGTAATTTCCCAGCCATAGTGGATACCACCAGTTAGGGGTTCTACTGTATTGCCCAATACCTTTCCTATATCGTGAGTTTCCTGATCTGCTTGATATATCGTCCCATTGGCATTTACCATTACATATTGCGATGTAAATTTTCCATCAAGATCTGCAAATGTAATCTTGCTTATTTGATCCAAGGATTGATTATACACATCATGTAGAATTATTAAATAAGCTTCTTCTGGTATAAGTCTAGGAGATGTGGAATTGGGTTGACTTAATGAGTAACTTAGCACCCAGTACATCGCCAAAGTAAATCCAATGGATAACAGAACTATGAATATTACTTTATTGCGGGCAACATCAAGCTTCATTAAGATATTTTATTGACAGAAAAACACTATATAATCATTGATTTATGCCTTTACGATTAGAATATATATCAATTCTTTTAAAAACTAAATATCCCGCGGTAGCTCAGCCTGGTAGAGCTTTCGGCTGTAGTTGTTGGCAAAATATTGCTAATCATACATCAGCCTATCAGGCTTACATTCAACAGTAACCGAAGAGTCGCAGGCTCAATCAAAAAATAAGAGATTATTTTTTGGAGTAAATCCTGCTCGCGGGATACAAAAAAATAAAAATTTTGTTTATTGATTGGGATTTATTATGGCACGTCCAATGATTTTACCATTCTTTAAATCGTGTAAGGCCTCATTGACCTGGTCAAGAGCGAATGTCCTATCCAAGACAGTACGTACTTTTCCATCGGAGGCAAGTTTCACTAATTCAGTCAAATCCTGAAAAGTTCCTGTATAAGCTCCTGTCAGTGTATACCCTCTCAAAGGGATCATTGGTAAGTTCAATTCCATTGATCCACCAAATAGTCCAACCATAATTACCTTACCTCTTTTTCGTAACATATTAAATGAATTTACAGACGTAATATTGTTATTTACAAAGTCTATGACGACGTCTGTTCCCGAACCATTGGTAAGGTCTTTGACCTCTTTTACCACATCTTGTTTCTCTTTGGTATTAATGATGTTATCTGCACCAAGCTTTCTTGCTTCTGCCAATTTTTGATCATTAACATCTATAACAGTTATTCTTGATTTGAATATAGCTTTAGCAACTTGTACCGCCATAAGCCCTAGTCCACCAGCCCCTACGATTACAATATTATGCCTATCTTCCAAACCTGGGATTGGCTTTGCTTTTTTTACTGCGTTGTACGCTGTCAATCCAGAGCAAGCCAGTGATGATGCAGAATCAAATTCAAGTTGGTCAAGTTTAATCAAAAACTTTGAATCTGGGATTAAAACATATTGCGCATACCCTCCATTTTGATAAATTCCAAGGGTTTTCGGATTATCACATAGATTCTGTTCGCCAGATAAGCAAGCAGGACAAGTCCCCTCACCCAACCAAGGGTAAACCAACACCTTATCACCTACATTGAAGTTATTTACACTGTTACCAACCTCTTCTATTGTTCCAGATATTTCATGGCCAGGTATCAGAGGAAACTTAACTCCTCTATCTTCAACCTTCATGAAGACGCCTTTGGGTCCTGCATATCCGCCCTCCCATAAATGAAGGTCGCTATGACACACGCCAGTTGCTGCAACTCTGACCAAAACTTGATTTCCTTCAGGTTTAGGTTTTTCTACTTCATTAATTACTAATGGTTCATTTGTTTTAATAATTTGAGCCCCTTTCATATCAAAATCAAGGTCTCCTTGTTTAATTATCTTTACTAACGAATAAGTATTCAAAAGAATATATTAATTCATATTCCAAACCTATTGATGTCAATGATGACGACGAAGAGCCGTCTGAAATTACATGGTGACGAAGATTATGAGGTACCTGAGACATCAAACTTTTCAAAGGATGGATATTATAGATGTAATTCCACCCTATTCATGAAATTAAAATAACATCCAAAGCATATACAATTATTGTGGTTAAACTCTTTAAAAATCGGAAATGTTTTGGTACTAAAGACAAGGATTGTACTACCATTTATATTTTTTTAGCAGTACTATATTTGAAAAGTTACTTGATAAACTGCGGAATAATTTTGTTTAATGAATTTTTGTAATTCATGAGCTGTAAAATTATATACGGTGAAAGTTCATGATAAATCAAATTTAATGAATTCGATAGAACGGTCCCTATTATGTTCGATATATAGCAATAATTTGATTGATAGTCGAATTCCTAATCCCATATTACCTTATTTAATGAAAAAATTGGAACTCGATGTGACCTTTTACATTAATCAATTATCTAAACTTGAAGACCTAGGCTTAATTGTTACAAAACAAAATGAACGAGATTCTGAAATAAGCTCTAAGTAATATGACTTGTACACTTACGAACTTGGGTCGTGAACAAATTAAGGTTGTGCTTGTAGGCGGGGTATTTGATCTACTTCATGTTGGTCATATTCATACCCTAAAATCTGCAAAATTATTAGGCGATGTCCTAATAATTGTAGTTGCAACTGATTCCACAGTTAGCAGCTTGAAAAAAAATCGCAAGATTTACCATGATGAAAAAAGCCGGTTAGAGCTAGTTTCATCTATAAAATTTGTAGATAAAGCCGTAATAGGAAGAAAAAAATCGATATACGATACAGTAGAATTCGTCAGGCCAGATATCATAGCCTTAGGATATGACCAAATTCATGATGAAATAGCGATGAAAAAGAATTGCTTTGATCGAGGCTTGAATCTAGATGTAGTCAGGCTTTCTTCTCCACTTCCCGAACTCAAAAGTTCCTTAATTAAAAGCGAGTTGGGAAACTCTTTTTATGATCTTTAATTGTTTCTCACAGATTCTTTAATTTTTATCACAACATTATCTCCATTTTTGAGATTGGATGATTCTTTTAAGTTCAAAGGACCAATGACCTCTATTAGGTTGTTGTTATGATGGGTCCTTTCTAATAAAAGAACATGAACCTCATTTAAAATTTCAGTTGGTTGTGATTCAAATTCCTCACGAGAGAATTTTGGCTCTTGAGATATCGTAGCTGGATAGCATCTAACCCAACCAAAAGTTCTATCTGAATTTTTGAACCCATCAATGTAGATAGAGGGGTAATTTATCAAATCTTTTCTGGAATTCATGTAGTTTTTATCTTCGATCTTTACATTAAGTGTTCCAGGGAATGGCTCATAACCCAATTTATGTTGAAACTGTTTCTTATAACCATCCAAGGACATATAATACGCGCCTTCCCCCATCCCAGTAACGATCTTTCCCTTAAAAAGCACAGGCTTAAAATGAGATTCCTCCATAGATATTTTTAATAAATTATAAATATTCTGTAATATTTCAAAACCTGTTTCTGTTAGTTTCATTCCAAATTTCTTTTTATTCTTTACTCTTTCTATTAGGTCTTCTTTCTCTAAGTCGATTAATATTTTTGAAGCTGTTTGTTGTGACCTATTGATTAAACGACTTATTTGGGTACTGGTTATTTCTAAATAACTATCCTTACCCCCATTTGACAGTAAATGAATCATAACTAAAAAATGAAAATAGTTAAAGTTTGAATGATCTTTAACCATCATGCGCGATTATCTGCTACTAATAGGCTGACTAATTAACCCCATATCCGAAAATGTTTGAACACGAACATCTGGGCTTGCCTTTTTCAAATTGCTGATTCTATGACCTATAATGTACTTTATACCCGATTTATTAGCGGCTTCAACGAGCCTGGGAGTAACTATGCCGTCTAGTATCAACAGGTTTCCGTCTTTCAAGTCAGATATTTTCTTTATTATTTCAGATATTGGAATCTTAACTATCTTTTTCATTGACTTGTCAAAAACCATTGCATCTAAAGTTTCATTTATCTCTTGAAATACTTTCTTTACAATGGAGATAACTTCTTCGTCTTCTTTAGAAATCATGTTATCCGGATTTTGCCTTTGGTCGCTATTATCATAATTATTTTGTTTGTTTAAACTTTGATTAGGGAAATTCCTATTATATGTGAACGAGCTATTTTGGTCTTGATTGTTTGATTGATTCAGGTTATGATCAACTCTATGATGATTCCTAATCTGTTGAACATTGGATGGGACGGTGTTAGTATCGTTGATTTTATCGTTAATAAATTGTTCAACGTCCTTCAATATTTCTGAAATCTCCAGTGGAGTGCATTCTTCTACCTCTCTGCCAGGAGGAGCTCTGTATACTTTTTCTATATCTACTAGCCCTTGTAACTCCTTTAGTATCAAATCTCCAGCCCGATCGCCATCGATAAATGCGATAACTCTTTTGCCCTGGGTCAATTTTAATATAGTCTCGTCAATTTTTGCACCTTCTATTGCTATTGAATTATCATATCCTGCTCTTAAGAGATTAATAACATCTGCACGACCTTCTACAAGTATTATCCAATCGCTGTCAAATACGCCAACACCACACGCTAATTGTGCCTTTCCAAATGTTGTCAATCTGCCTGGTTTGCTCGCATCGTAGACATCCTTTAGCATTTCCTCTCCTTCACTAATGGTTTTAGTAGCCCATTCTTGGACAATTTTCTTAGCCCTGTCGACTATTACTTTCTTCTTTATCGCTCTAATATCATCAATACCGACCAAGGAAAATTTTGCCTGAAATGGTCCTACTTTATCGATACTTTCAATGGCCGCCGCAATCAAAGCTGCAGTAGATATATCAGTACTCATAGGAATCAAGGCATCTCCACGTGCTGAGTTGGATTTTGTATCTACGTTCACTTCAATTCTGCCAACTTTTGAAACTTTCTGTAGTTCGTTTAAGTTCATCTCTGGACCCAACAGACCTTCTGTTTGGCCAAATATTGCGCCAATGATATCGGCCTTCTCCACTAGTCCATCTACATCAAATTTTAGTTTGACATGATATTTTACAATACCAGTATTTGGCATTTTTATAACTTCATTATTAATTTTATTTATCATATTTCACTGATTATCATAACTATATTGTCTTACCTTGATTAAGTTTTTTGTTTTAAAATATTTCCATTTTTATTGACACCTTTAAATGGTTATAATATAAATATCTTATAGACCTTGAAATTATTCAAAAATACCTTTGCTTTTTTTTAATTTCATAGCATACTGTTATAAAATGATTTTAACTCCTCAATAGTCCTTATTTTCCCTTGTGTGATTTTTATTATCTTATTCCTGTAATAATTGTCTATATATCTTTGATTTAGTAAATGGGAAATTTTTCTAGTCATTATTTTACCAGTATCATCCAAATCTAAAAGCAAAATTAGTTTCTTATATCTAACTCTAAAATTATCCGCCAAATCGACAATGCTTTTGTAATTGTGATATATCTGAATGTTTCCAGAACAACCCAAATATGACAATGCTTCCAAATCTCTTTTACCTTCTACCAAAATCAATGAATCTTTGGTAGATTCGTTATTAATCTGATTTACAAATTCTCTTAATTCTCTAATTTTCTCCAGTCGTTGGACCTTATCCATTACTTCATATCTATTTAATTATGAGCCTACTCTCTTCATTTTGGAGCCACATTTTGGACATGAAGACTGATTATGTTTTGTTCCGCAACTCATACAATAATAGCTAACGGAACTACCATTTCCTCCAAATACAGAGCCCGCCATCCCCATCTTCTTCATGGCTCTATTTCTAATGTAATAACTAAGCAAAATGAAAACTACTATTATTACCGGTAAAGATAACGGAAACGGTAGCAAGAACGAGATTGCAAGACTTATTCCTAAGGATATACCAATCCACAATAATTGTTGAGACAAGAATTGTTTGTTATTATCTATCACTATCTCTCAGTGTTATATTTAAGAAACATTATATATAAAATGTTTCCCATGATGACCATAGACCGAGTTCAGCTATATTCTGTGTAATATTTGTATCTCTTCTCTACTTCTTTATTCTTTCCTTCATGAACTTTATTAATTTCAATTTTCAATAGACTCTTGGTATACTCTTTAAATTTAATTCCCTCTTCTGTATCTGGAAATTTGCTAAGAGAAAAATCAAATTGACTCATGAACTCGATAACCAGATCTCTAAATTCCTCCCTCGAGGGCCTTTTGTTATTGTTGACCTTTAACCATGAGACAGCTAATTGTGAGGCATATATTTTTGCTATATCTTCAGCTAATCTGTCAACTTCAAAGTAGTCAGCCACCAAATAACCGCCATCGGATAATTTATAAATTTTATGAGGCGGTTCTAATTTACAAAATAGAAAGATAAAAATGTGAATAGTTTCTAAAAAAATTATTATGCCAATTACCGATGTAACAAAAAGAAGTATTGCACAAAAGCGTCGATTATTTTTCAAAATCTGTTTTGATTGCGGAGCAAAAAATCCAATAGGCGGAACTAGATGTAGAAAGTGTCATGGCAGTCAAATGAGATTAAAGAATAGAACCCTAGGTGCAAAGAAATAATCTGGGGTTTGGCATATAGTTATTCCATTTTTCTAAATTTTAAATAAGAAAACTTTAATTATCTTTTTTGATTCCTACACTTTGAGATAACAAATAATATGAAGTACCCAAAGGTTGTTCTTACTGCAGATAGAACATTAATGTCTCCCTATCGAGGAATTTCACTTGCATCATTTTTTGGATGTGCTCCTGCACTGGATCCAAACCGTAGTCATGATTCTATTTGGTATAAAATATTAGGAAATCAAGTAACTCCTAAATTGCTTTTTGATTTTATTTGTAATCCTATTGCTAATTCAAACGGATTGGCCGATTACGCTCCATATGGCTTGAGAAAACTTGAAGCCGCCTTGTTGAGGGACGGATATGCTAAGGAGGATGTAGTTGTTGCTCATCCCGATCATATTGATAAATTTATTGGTCCACAAACTGAATTCGTAGGTACATATGAAATGGACCCGCTAGGAATGGGCCCTGTTACAATGACATTTACTTATGGGAGGAAACAAATGTCTTACGCTGAATTTTATAATCGTGATCTGCATCATCGAATTAATGCGGCCAAACAAAAGAATGGAAGCAGGGCCAAAGTAGTTGTGGGAGCTTCTGGGACTTGGCAGTATAATTATGACCCAGCCAAAATTGAAGAGTATGGATTGTACGCAATCGTAGAGGGGGATTTGGGGGGCATTGGACCTGAACTAGATGGAGTAGGAGGAAGGTTCTTTGATGCTATGATCAATAACGAGTTGGAAACTGCTAATCCATTCAAGAAATCTGAGTTTAAAGTCGAAATCAAAGAATTTGATAGAAACGGGAGGAAATATCATGGTAGATTTGTTCATTATTCCAGAGAACCAAAGGTAGATGAAATTCCTGATATAGTCAATCCCAGTATGCACGGGATGATTGAGGTAATGAGGGGATGCGGAAGAGGATGCAAATTTTGCGACGTCACACTTCGACCTTTACGCTATTATCCAGTAGAAAAAGTGCAAAAGGAAATCCGTGTCAATATGAAATATGGTGGATTAAAAAATGCCTGGGTCCATAGCGATGATATCTTTGTTTATGGGCTTAATCCTAGGACAACCAAAAATATGCAGCCAAATCGGGAAGCAATAGAAGAACTTTTCAAGGGGATAATGGAGACAGGAATAGAACATACTAATCCTACACACGGAACATTAGCTGGTGCCATTGCAGACGAGAGACTTATCCCTAATCTTTCCCGGATAATCAAAGGCTGGACCTACTAATCATATTGGTGTACAGTGTGGATTCGAAACAGGGAGCATAAGATTAATTGGAAAATACGCCGACAGAAAGTTAGCCCCTTTTAGACCATCTGAATGGCATTGGGTGGTAAAAGAAGGTGTAAAAACATTAAATGAAAATTACTGGGTGCCTGCATTTACCCTGATTATGGGATTGGATAACAATGAGACAGCCGATGATAGCTGGGAAACCATCCAACTCATCCATCAGTTAGAGAAAGAACAACCTGATTCTAAATTCACCGTAACGCCATTGACTTTTGTTCCGATTGGTCTATTAGAAAAGTCCGACTTCTTTGACATAGGAAACACAATGGATCCAGCAAAATTGGGAGTGATGTATAAAACATGGCAACACAACTTCAAATATGCAATTCATAAATTCATGCACAAGGTAGGTCAAAATGACCCTATAAAGAAATTCTTTTTTGCATCACTTGCTAGGACATTAGGTGGTGTACCTTTAAATGCTATGGAAAAATATGCGCGCAGAAAGAGTCCCGAACACGAGCAAGTAATTGAAAAAATTAAGGCACAGTATGCATAATGATATCTAACTACTATTCATCATTTCTAGTTCGCTTAAGAACAGTTCAATATCTGAATAAATTGGACTAGAGACCGATTTTTCCAATTTTTCCTTCATCAACTTATTAGAGAATATAATGATTTGATATTTTTCCTTGGCATCTATATTGATTAGAGCTGAGTGTAGAAATCTTATGGCCGTTTCATTATGTGAAACAACAATAATACTGGTTTTTCCCCTTGATCTTTTAGATAATTTATTAATATAACGTTGAAAATCAATATCAAAAAAGGGATCAATTAAATTTTCAACATTTCCTATAACGGTAGGATTTAGTCCCTCTCGCCTAGTCAAAATGTCTATCATGATACAGATAGGTAAAGATTCATCATCGCCAGATACTATTGCAAGTAAGCAGTTACCGAATCTTTCGATCATAATTATTATTAGTATAAATAGTGTTTCTCAATAATCTAAATGAGTCAGTAAGATTGGTAAGTAAGTGAATTTTTTCAGTTTTGCCTATTTTTCCTCTGTTATACAATTCGAGAATGGTATTCAAAACAGGGAAACTAACATCGGTAAAAATTTTTCTCAAATTGATATTCCGGTTGATCAGACTAAGAATTATATTGTCTGTTATTTCCTTTTGGCCATTGATTAGGGATTCAATTAACTTTTGCTGTATCTCCAGATAAATTTTCATCTTTTAAATCTAAATTGATTATCCCGGGGTCTAAAAACCAGAAGTTCACAGAGCCGATTTTTTTCTTGTTCAGGATTTTTTGGAAATATAGAATATCGAGATATTTTGACATTGTAATACGATTAGTTCCTAGTTTGTTTGAAATTTCACTACTAGACATAGGATTATTATTTTGTAAGAGATTTATTACTCTTTTCTGAATGTCCGATAAATCGTACTTCTTATACATTGGTCACAATGTTTTGGCCGGAATCATTTAAAAAGAATTTTTTTTTGATGAGTTTTCGACCTTCAAAATTGCGATGCTAATTCATATATCTTTTCGTACCAATTTTTTGCCTTTATCATGCTACTAGCTGCGAGTATCCCTTTTGAGCCTAACCTAATTGCAATTCTTATGTCTTCAGATGTATTGATTCCAGCTCCGCAAATCAATTGAGACCGACTTGCAACTAATTTTAAATGTTGGAACGAATCAGTTATTAAAGAAGGTTTTTCTGTAGCAATAGATTTTTTAGTTCCGATCAATTCTGGGGGCTCTATTGCTAAATAATCAGGACTCATAGAACTAATATCTCTAAGTTCAGATAGGTTTTTGGCGCAAACAATACTTAGTAGGCCTAACGAACGTAATCTCGGAATCAAATCTCTAATGATTTCTTGATTTATTGGATGCTCGCTATGGTTTATTAACGAACCAGCTCCTCCTACATCTTTAACAATCTCTGGAATTGAAAAACCTGTACTTGGACCTGGTTGTTGTATATCTATATGTTGGGCTATTACACTTAATTTTGTATTTTTTGCCAACCATGCTAATAGGACCTGGGGTGGTGAAAGGATTATTTCAGTATCCGTCTGCTCGCTAACCCTTTCAGCTTCTCTTGCAAGGGACAATGCCTTATCCCCAGAAATCTCTAGATAATTCTTTAAATTGATTATAAGTGGTCCCTTTCTTTCTGACATTGCGTTTGTTACCGGTTTATTTGAATTTTTCATTCAATTTAGCCATTCTAGCCTCATATCCTTTGTTATACTCTAGTTCATCAGGTACAAGTGTTGCTGGATGGATAAATCCTTGAACTCTCAATACCGTTGCGCGCTCAGATGCTATTCTACGCTGATATTCCCAGTCAGCAGTCCCAAATCCATCATGAGGACCTGTAAGCTTACCGTTATGCATACTAAATAATAAGCACGAAACTATGGGAATGGAGTAATTCAAACTTGCTGCAGAGTTTAATGTAACAGGCATGAATGGCATGTGGTGACTCCCCCTAGTATTGCCTGCCACTATATGAGGATCATTGAAAGCACTACCTGCTTCTTCTGTAGCGGGAAAATTCTTTTGGGTTCTTACGATTGCGATAGGATCATCCTTTCCCACATAAGTTCCTGCGATATTATGAAGCCTATCGGTGGAACATGACACAATCTGTTCACGCTCATGTGTTAATACAGAATGTACCACATACCTGCCTGGATACATCAAAGCAGCCTCTAGCTCTGGTTTATCGTTCCATAATTTAAGATCGGCAATTTTACCTGACATTACATCCATGATTCTGAATATCACACCTTCGGCCAACTCCTCGTTAATAATCAGTCCTGTATTACTTCTTGCGTCGACAAACATTCTCCAAAATGGAAAATTATATGCCCCTGGTTCAGTCTTGTCTGCTGCAAATACACAAAATACTTCGCTAGGCCTTTCTTCCATTTCTATTTCGGCTACTCCGGGGCCCATCCCTTTTACATTTCCAGAGAATGAGTCTTTAAGTAAATCTTGCCCTGCGCCGTATAATCCCTGTTCTTTAGCAATTTTTGTCCCCTCAGTAAATGCATCCCAGGCTAGTTTGTGAATTTCTTTATTATCTGTCCCAAGCGTATGGGTCATCACAATGTGGATATCATCGCCAGTGTAGCCTATATAATTATCAATCAAAATTCCTTTTCCATTTTTTAGCACAAAATCTTTAACAGTCTGAACCAATTTATCACTAGGTCTGGTATGTCCCCCGATTCCTCCAATGTCTGCTTTTATTGCTGAAACAGTGATCTTCATACTCAACTTGAATTCTACGAGGTTTAAAAATTTTTGTTTCCCGCAATTTCTGACTAATTTGTCAGTGACCGTAAGATTTTGAACTACAAACTCGTTCTCTTTGGTAAAAATTATTGGATCTCCTGATTTGTTACTGTTATTTTTTTCCAATGATCATACTATTCTGTCATTAATATCGATATTTGTTGCCAAAAAAAGTAACCAATAAATATCCTTAATATTACTTTACTGTCATGCGTGACGCAAATTTAATAAAGATAATGATCGAAGAAAGAGCTTTGGTGAAATTGATAAAGACTATAGGAGAAAAGGAGTATTCAACAAGAGACTTATTGAAGAAATTGGGCGCTTATGGGTATGGTCATAAATTACTCATAAAAGCTGAGGATAAAGGATTGGTTGAACGAAGTAACGTAAAAAACAAAACTTACAATAAATTAACTAAAGAAGGAAAGAAAATTATAAGATTAGCAAAGGAGATAGGAGTATAGCTTTAGATTAAGGGATTGACAAATCTTTTATTCTAAACATTTTTATCTTTTTCTGTTTCACAAAGATTAAATTATTAATTATGCTACGAACCCCTGTTTAATGAGCAAAGTAATTCTGGCTTTTTCTGGTGGCTTAGATACATCTGTTTGTGTAAAATATTTACAGAATCTTCATAAACTTGACGTTATAACACTTACAGTTGATGTAGGTCAAAATGATGATTTTGACGAGATTAGGAGAATTTCGTCAGAACTAGGCGCTATTGAACATATTTATATTGACTCAAAACAAGAATTCGTTCATAACTATGTTACTCCAGCAATAAAAGCAAACGCCCTATACCAACAAAAATATCCACTTGCTACAGCGTTAGCTCGACCGCTAATTGCTAGTAAAGCTGTTGATACGGCTAAAAAATATAATGCTAAGTATATTTCCCATGGATGCACAGGCAAGGGTAACGATCAAGTTAGATTCGATCTTACCATTAGATCTTTGGATCCTAGTTTGAATATAATTGCTCCAATTAGAGATATGAACCTTACAAGGGATAAGGAATTAAGATATGCCAGTGAGACTGGAATTAAAATTAGCGAAATAGCTAAGAAATATAGTATTGATGAAAACCTGTGGGGTCGAGCTATTGAGGGTGGCCTGCTAGAAAATCTGGAGAACGAACCTTCAAGTGATTCCCTAAAGTACGTTCATCAGGACAATACCTCTACTGAATATATAACGATCGGATTCGAAAAAGGAATACCTATTTCCCTAAACGATCAAAAAATGGATCTCGAAAAGATAATCACTGATCTCAATAATATTGCTGGATCACATGGAGTTGGCATAGTTGACCATATTGAGGATAGAGTAGTAGGTATAAAATCTCGTGAAGTCTATGAGGCTCCGGCTGCATTGGTATTAATAGAAGCACACAGAGATCTTGAAAAATTGGTGTTGACCAACTCCGAACTCCGTTTCAAACTATTAGTCGATGAACAGTGGGCATGGTTATCATATTCAGGATTGTGGCTAGATCCCCTATTATCCGACCTGAATGCTTTTATCGAGAAAACGCAACAAAGAGTAAACGGCGAAATAAAGGTTAAAATGCATAACGGATCCTATCGTGTGGTAGGGAGAAAATCAATGTTTTCGCTATATAATAATGACACAGTAACTTATTTGTCTAATTCTAATTTCGACCAAACTTTGGCGAGAGGATTTGTCGCACTTTGGGGCTTACAATCTACCGCAGCCAATTCAAAAATTATGGAAAATAAGGAGTAAAAATGGTAAAATTAGATATCCTTTTTGATAAATTAAGATTTGAAGAAAAGGCTCTCTATAATACTGCGATTAAAAAAGGAATCGACGTAAGGTTAGTCGATTCAAGAAATATCATTATTGATACGGATGATTTGGATTCAAATGAATTTGAATTTGGAGATATATTGCTGCAACGTAGCATAAGCCACTTTCGGGGACAATTTCTTACCTATTGCTTAGAGTTGTGTGGTTATAATGTGATTAATAGTTCAAGAATCGGAGAGATATGTGGAAACAAATTATTGACTTCAATGATCCTCAAGAAAAACAACATCCCTACCCCTAAATCTTATTTCTCATTTAATTCTGATTCTGCCTTTAACTTTATCAATACGATAGACCTGGAACATAATCCATTAGTATTTAAACCAGTGATTGGGTCTTGGGGACGAGGCGTATTCCCTGTGCGGAATAAAGAAATAGGCAAGATAATTGTAGAGATGAGGCAAGAAAGTACTAGTCCATTCTCAAGTATTTTTTATTTTCAGGAACTAATTCATAGGCCACCAAGAGATATTCGTTGTATAGTAGTAGGTGAAAAATTGATTGCAGCAGTTTATAGATATTCATCTGATGATGAATGGCGTACAAACGTAGCAAAAGGCGGTAAGGCTGAATTAATTGAAGTTACCTCCGAATTAGAGGAGTTAGCTCTAAGGGCCTCAAAAGCTGTAGGGACAGGGGTTCTGGGTATAGACATGATGGAGGATCAAAAACGAGGACTGGTAGTACACGAAATAAATAATACGGTAGAGTTTAGGGGAGCCAGTCTTGCTACTGGAATTGATATTGCCGATATGATAATTGAATACGTAAAAGATTGTGCCAAGAAATAGAAAAAACTATAATCGACAAAAAATTTAAATGAGGATTATTGAACGATTTATTATTTATGAAATTCATTGTCGATAAATACTTTTTATTTGAAAGAGAGGTAAATGAATATACATTGAGGAATTCTAAATGAAAATTGGAGTTATAGGCGCTTCCGGTTTTGTGGGTGGAGAGTTGCTGCGGCTGCTAGTAACTCATCCCAAGGTGGATGTATCGATGGTTACATCAAGACAAAGGGTAGGTGAATATGTTCATAGGATTCACCCAAGTCTAAAAAGTTTCATTAATTTAACATTTTCAGATCTTAATCTTGACAAATTGACTGACACATGTGACGTAGTTTTTGTTTCTGTTCCTCATGGTAAATCTAATAAAATCGTTAATGAACTTTTTAAGAGGGGTATTAAAATAATTGATCTTTCTGCCGATTTTAGATTGAAAAATCCAGAGGATTATGTTAAATGGTATGGATGGGAACATCCTTATCCTGAAATGCTGTCAAATTCTGTTTATGGAGTTCCCGAATTTCATCGCGAACAAATAAAAAATGCAAAATTAGTTTCTTGTCCTGGATGTATGGCTGTTACTTCCCTTCTGGCATTAAAACCCTTAATTGAGAACAATGTGATAGATACCGACCATCTTGTAGTAGATAGTAAGATAGGTTCATCAGGTGCAGGCGGGCAGGCGAATTCTGCCACACATCATGCCATGCGATATGGTGTTATTCGTCCTTACAAACCTGCCAAACATCGTCACACCGGAGAAATAGAACAGGAACTAAGTTTGTTGGGAGGCAAGAAAATTCATGTAAGCATGACTCCTCATGCCGTTAATATGGTTAGGGGGATATTGACCACCAATCATGCATTTTTGACAAAAGATCTAAGTGAGTTGGAACTATGGAAAATGTATAGAAATTCTTACAACAATGAATTATTCGTGAGATTAATAAGAGACAAAAATGGAATATACAAATTTCCAGATCCAAAATTTGTAATAGCATCTAATTTTTGCGATGTGGGATTCGACTTGGACGAAGATAATAAACGAATTGTAGCAATGTCTGCTTCCGACAATTTAATGAAAGGTGCCGCAGGCTCTGCAATTCAAAACCTTAACGTAATGTCAGGGTTTGATGAAATGACAGGACTAAAATTCACTCCAGTTACTCCAGTATGATTGTTATCAAAATAGGGGGAAGTATAGTGGAGGGATTAAACCCTTCAATCTTAGATGACTTTAGTGATTTGGTAAAAAAACAAAAATTTGTAATAGTTCATGGGGGAGGTAAAGATGTTACTAATATTGCAAACAGCATGGGAAAGGAACAGAAATTCATAATGTCCCCGGCAGGGAAGCGTAGTAGATATACCGATAAAGAGACTGCAATGATATATACAATGGTAATGTCAGGAAAGATCAGTAAAAACATTACTGGGATGCTACAAAGTAAAGGTATATCGTCTGTGGGGATAACTGGCATTGACGGGGAAATGATTAAGGCGGATCGAAAAAAGAAATTGATGATACTAAATGAAAAGGGAAGAAAAATGTTAATAGAAGGAGGCTACACTGGAAAAGTTTCAGCAGTAAATCCCAAATTGATTAGTTGCTTGTTAGATAACGATTATGTGCCAATTATTTCTCCGATAGCCATTAGCGATGAGTTTGAATTTCTGAACATAGACGGCGATCGGGCAGCGGCCAACGTAGCTGGAGCCCTACAATCTGATAGTGGTAATCTTCATTACTAACGTTAATGGGCTTATGATGGATGATCATTTGATACCTAATCTTTCTCTAGAGGAGGCAAAAAACATGCTGCCCCAAATTGGACCCGGGATGGAAAAAAAAGTGCTTGCTTGCACAGAGGCTTTGTCTATGGGTGTAAAAAAAGCTATAATAGCCTCTGGTTCAGTACAAAATCCTATAATGTCTGCTCTTGAAAGCAAGAATTGTACAGTGATCTCGTGATGCAAGGCGTAGAGAGTGAAGAGTCCTTTGTCGGGGATTTGTATCAAAGGTTCCCTGTTAATATCTCAAAAGGAAAAGGATGCAAAGTTTGGGATATCAATGATAAAGAATATATTGACTGTATGGGCGGATATGGGGTGGCCCTAGTAGGCCACTGCAATGATCGGGTCATTCAGGCAATAACAAGTCAGGCTCAAGATTTGATTACGTGTCATATGTCTGTTTATAATAACGTCCGTCTTAACTTTCTTAAGAAGTTCTCCAGAATAGCTCCAAAAAATCTGCAAAAAACCTTTTTCACAAATAGTGGAACCGAATCTGTAGAGGCTGCCTTAAAATTTTCTAGAAAATACACTGGTAAACCCGGCGTTTTGGCACTTAAATGGGGGTTACCATGGAAAGACTTTTGGATCTCTATCTGTAACTTATAATGAGAAATATAGAAAGTCGTTTTTACCATTGTTGGACAATATGCAATTCATTCCATATTCTGAATCAAACACAATACCAGAGATTGTGACAAAGACAAATAACAAGATAGGAACTGTAATAGTAGAGCCTATTCAAGGCGAAACAGGAATCATTATGCCCCCTTCCGATTTTCTGAGGGATATTAGGAATGTTTGCAATGAAAATGACTTGGTACTTATTTTTGATGAAATTCAGTCTGGGTTAGGAAGAACTGGAAAAATGTGGGCGGGGCAGCATTGGGATGTTGAGCCTGATATAATGTGCTTGGCAAAAGGTATTGCAGGTGGTGTTCCGATGGGACTTACAGTCATGCGTTCTGAAATTTTAGACTGCCTAAAGGTTGGAGAACATTCCTCTACATTTGCTGGAAACCCCTTAGCCTGTGCAGCAGGTTCTGCAACTATAGATTCTCTAATTGAGGATAAGCTTGTTTCAAACTCTGAAAGAATGGGCCGGATTTTTAAATCCGGTCTATTAGAAATAAAAGAAAAATATAAAATTGTTCGTGAAGTCAGAGGACTTGGAATGATGCTAGGGGTAGAAATGAGATTTGATGTGAAAGACATTCTTCTTGATGGTATCAAAAATGGTATTCTGTTGCTTTATTCAGGTAGAAACATTTTAAGATTGCTGCCTCCAATAGTCATGAAAGAAGAAGAAGTGAACAAGTCTCTGGAATTAATTGATAAGCTAATTTACAACGAGGAGAAGAGACGATTTGGCTGATAATCTAAATAGCATAGATGAAAAAATAATTGGAATATTGAAAAGTGATTCACGCAGGTCGTTCGTTGAGATTGCAAATTCGATAGGAATGTCTGAATCTGCGGTTCGTCGTAGAGTAAAAAACTTGCAAGATACAGGTGTAATCCGAAAATTTACTATCGACATGGGCCCATCCAATAAAACCAGTGCCATAACACTAATTTCCGTAAGTTCTGTAGCTGATACATCTAAGGTGTCTGACCAATTATTAAAACTCAAAGGTGTGGAGATCGTATATGAGATCACCGGTCAATATGATATAGCAACCATAATAGTAGCTCCAACTATATTGGAAATAAACTCATATATTGATGAAATACGGAAAATTGATGGCGTATCTGATACGAATACGGTAATAATCTTAAGAACGTTGGGAAGCTTAAGCTAAATTGAACCCTCCCAAAGTTTATTGACTTTGTTATTGGCCATCTAATTCATAAGCTGAATTACGTAAAGCCTATCAGGTAGTTATTTTTAGCAAAAGCCATTATATAGTTGATTTGATTTATTTTTTAACGAAAACATACATTATATAATCGATTATAGTAATATTATACATCGAATGTCACTAAAAACAGATGACCCCAACTATTTTGCTCATCAATATAATGATTCCGAGAAGGATAAGAAAAAAATTAGAATCCTGGACTCTACTCTTAGAGAAGGCGAACAGCATCCGGGAGTATCCTTCTCCAACAAACAGAGAATCCAGATAGCTTGGTTGTTGGATTCCTTTGGCGTAGATCAGATAGAAATTAGCCCAATAGTTTCACCTGATCATCACGAAGCAACTAAAATTATCATGAAGCAGGGTTTAAAAGCTGATATTGTAGCGCACGTAAGAGCTATAAAATCTGATGTAGATAAGGCACTAGATTGTGATACTAATTGGGTTGCAACATACATGGGTATTTCTGATATTCACTTAATGGCGAAGCTCCGGATATCAAGAGAAGAAGCAAAACAGAGGGCACTTGAAGTGGTAGATTATATCAAATCTCATGGCCTAAAATCCCGCTTTACTATGGAAGACGCGAGCAGAACGGACCCCGAATTCTTATTGGAAATGTGTAAAGAAATGAATCAGAGAGGAATAGAAAGAATTAGTATTCCAGATACTGTCGGAATCATGAGACCACGGGGAATGTATAACTTAGTTAAGATGGTATACGACAATATAGACAATTCTAAAACCTCTTTAGATGTACATTGCCATAATGACGTAGGGTTGGCACTTTCCAATGCGTTATCGGGGTGTGACGGAGGAGCAGATCAGATTCACACAACCATAGATGGACTTGGTGAACGGACTGGAATTCCTACGTTAGCAGAAACTGCCGTTGCATTGAATTTGATCTATAAATCCAATAACAGTTTCAGACTACATCTCTTAAAGGACTTATCTCGAACTATATCTGATTACACTAGAATTCCAATCCATGAATCAAAACCTTTGGTGGGAGATAGTGCTTATAAACATAAAGCGGGAACCCATTTAGCAGCCATCTTGAGAAATCCCTCTGCATATGAAATTATTGAACCTAAACAAGTAGGAAATCGCCGTAAAATCGTATTTGGTGAGCTGTCGGGAAAGAATGGTTCTGCCTACTTGTTGTCCCTTTTAGGTTTGGATTCTAACAAAGAAAATGCAGAGTCTTTGGCCAAGGGATTGAAAGAGTTGCGAATGGGTGATATTTTGGAACTATTTTTAGATGAAAAATTAGAGAGAAAAATACTTAATGAGGATTATGTCAAAAACAATAAGGATTAAGAAAATGGCAAAAGTTAATTGTAAGGAATGTGATGCGGAAATTCCAATACCATCTGACTCAATGCAAGGTGAAATCGTTACCTGTCCTGATTGCGGGGAAAGTTTTGAATTGGTGAAATCTGGTGACGAATTTAGTATAAAGCCTGCACAAGTAGTTGGAGAAGATTGGGGACAATAAATATAGAGGAAGATGCATCTTCTCTCTATATCCTTTTTGACAATATCCGTTGGGAAGAGAAATCTATTATTGAAAAAGCAAAAAAAACTGAAATAAACATAAAGCCTATTGATTGCAAAGACCTTGTACTTTTTCTTAATGAAGATACAAAAATATTTAAGGATAAAGTAATTTTACAACGATGTATAAGCTATTTTAGAAGTTTGCATTCAACAGGAGGACTGGAAGGATTAGGTGCGAGAATGATTAATTCATTGTATACATCCTTCATGTGCGGGAATAAGTTAATTTCTCATATAGAACTTCAGAAAAATGCAATACAGACACCTAATGCAATATGTGCTTTTAATACCGAATCCTCTATTGAAGGCATCAAAAAATTTGGGTATCCAGTAGTGATAAAGCCCACTGTAGGAAGTTGGGGGCGACTAATTGGACTATTAAACGATGAGGAAGCGGTAAAGGCAGTTTTGGAAGATAGAGAACATATGTTTCCTATTTATCACATTAATTATTTCGAAGAATTCATCAAAAGGCCACCCAGGGATATTCGTGCTATTGTTATTGGTGACGAAGTTGTGGCTGCGATCTACCGATATTCTGGGACTAATGAATGGAAGACTAATATGGCTTTAGGTGGTCACGCTTCCCCTTGTCCCATTACGACGGAGTTAGAAGAAATTTGTGTAAAATCATCGAAAATTTTTAAGGGAGATATAGTCGGAGTGGACCTGATGGAAAGCGAAAAATATGGATTAGTTGTTCACGAAGTAAATAATACTACTGAATTCAAGAATACTGTGCGAGTAACCGGGGTTGATATACCCGGTTTAATTGTGGACTATATGGTTAATATTCATAAGAAATAAGAATCTAGAAAATGGTCTCTCCAAATTTTGCCATAGAACTTATTAAAAAATACTTTAGAAATCTATACTCCCTCAAGATCAGAATCTCAACTGGCCAATTTCTTGAAAGATATTTGTATGGATTTAGGATTTGAAACAGCAAACATTGACAGCGTTGGAAACATGGTTGCAGTTAGAGGAAACGGAGAACCGATTATTCTCCTCTGCGGTCACATGGATACCGTCCCTGGGATTGTACCCGTAAGACTAGAGGGTGATTATTTGTACGGACGAGGTGCTTCCGATGCAAAGGCCCCATTGGTTTCAATGTTATTGGCAGCGGCAGACATTCCGAAACAAGCAGGGACAATTATTTTTGCTGGAGTAGTAGACGAAGAAGGCAATGCTACTGGAATAAAAAATCTGGTAAAAGATACTACACTAAATCCCGACTATGCTATATTTGGAGAACCAAGCGGAATAGAAAATATCACTATTTCGTATAAAGGTCGCCTTGAAATTCGCCTGATATGTGATGTTGATAATAGTGCTCACGCGAGTGCTCCTTGGTTGACATTAAACGCAATTGATGAATTATATAATGTATGGAATGAATTGAAAAGTGTATTTCAGAAACCGGAGATCGCAAACACAAAAAATAAGGCCGATCAAATAAGTTACAGCGTTACGGAAATAAATGGCGGCACAAGTCATAATGTTACTCCGCAAAAATGTAGAATCACTATAGATATACGTATTCCGACTAATTTATCTTGTGACAACGTATTAGAACTGATTGATAAGCGGATAAACGAGATTAAAGATTTCATTAAAGGTGTAAAGATCAAATACCGGGTAGAAGATAAAACCGAACCCTTTCAAGCAAACGTATCTTCTCCGTTAGTACGGGCATTAGTCTTGTCCATCTTAGATCAAAGAAAAAAAAGACCGTTATTGTTAAAGAAAACTGGAACAGGCGATATGAATATCCTAGGAAATATTTTAAATATCCCCGTCGTGACTTACGGCCCAGGAGACCCTCATTCATCTCACACAGTGGACGAAAAACTGTTTGTTCCTGACTACTTGACTGGTATAGAAATTTACAAAGGTGCGTTATTACACATGGTGAGGCTTCACAAAAATCTTCAAGAAAAATCAAATACCGTAAATTCAGAGTGAGATACACAAGGTGTGTCATAAATTGATATAAATTAGAATAATTACTAAGATGAATTAATATTAGAAAATGTTGTATATAATTGGCATCGGTATTAATGAGTTCGAATCCTTATCCATAGGATCTATGGAAATACTAAGAAATAGCGATAATGTGTATATAGAAAGATTTACAGGATTTATTTCAGACGAATTTGTTCAGAATCTATCTGATACTCTACAAAATACAAGCGGATCAAAATCAAGAAACGATGTGGATATTAAGTTCATTAAGAGATGGTTTATTGAGGATGGAAGAGAGATCCTTGAAAAAGCTCAAAAATCCCATGTTTGTATTCTCGTCTACGGTGACCCCTTAGTAGCAACTACATACAACGAGCTACTTGTGAGGGCAAAAAAACTATCCATAGATTTTAAAATTGTTCATTCTTCTTCTGGGATCCTGTCATTAATGGGAGAATCCGGACTTCATCCATACAAATTTGGGAAGATGGTCACCATGATGGACGATCCAATGTCTTCAATTACCGTTTATAACACCATCTATGAAAACATGTGCCTTGGCCTGCATACTCTGATTCTTACAGAATACAATAATGATGATGGAAAAAACAATTTTCAATCAAGTTCTGATCCATTCTTCCTGTCTCCCAGCAGAGTAATAGAACTATTACTTGAAAGAGAGAAAGAAATGAAACTAATGAATTTTTCTATGGAATCATATGCAATGGTAGCCAGTAAAATAGGACATGAGGAATCGACTTTTAGTTCCGGAACAATAGAGTCGCTATTGAAGTTAGAATATAGTGGTGGACCAAATTCGATTATTATCCCAGGAAGACTACATTTTACCGAGATAGATTCAATCAAATATCTTACTACTATGTTTGATGAGCCAACTGATAATACTCAGCATATTTCCCGATTGGCACACCGTATGTTAGACAAATACATCCCAAATACTAAAGTCGCCCTTGATAACATGTATCAGCTTATCAGAACAGAGTCGTCGGAGCTTTCAAAAGATTATGCACCAGTGATTGAAAATGCAGAAAACTACTTACTCGATGCACAAGATTTTTACAACCAAGGAAAACTTGAACTAGCTATTTTAAGTGTTGGGTACGCAGAGGGGCTAATTGATTCTATCCGGTTTCAAAAAGGTATGAACCCTTGGTAGGTTTTTGTATACTAATTTTTTATAGTTGATAGTTTAGAATTGTTAATAGAATATCTTAGTTTAGATGTAGCAAGGAATGTCCGAGAGCAACAGAAATTCTGCCAATGATGAGAACAATAGCATCAATAATACGGACGTCGATAGACCTAGACGGAGAAAGAGAAATACAGTGGGCCATTTGCCATGGGAGCTCCTTAAATTTGTCAAAAACGAATCATATTCGTTACTTATAAAAGGTAAACCTGGAACTGGTAAAACTACATTCGCACTAACTTTATTAGACAATCTTAATGATGATAGTAACTACTTTTATATATCAACTCGTCTATCTTTGAAACAATTATTATTTTATTACCCTTGGGTCGAAAAATTTTTCTCCAAGGATGAGAACAAATCTGGCTATAGGTTTGAAGATGCTCGGCTAGATGAACCTGAATCATTATTTGAAAGAATCACTAATCAATTGATGGATGTAAAATCTCCTGTCATAATTATCGATACATGGGACACTATTGCATCATTTATGGATCGAGAATCTAGACTAAATAATGAGAGAGTTTTGCAGATTTGGAGGGAGCGGGCAGGTGCAAAATTAATCTTCCTAACCGAAACATTCGATCTTGGAATATTGGATTCAATTGTTGATGGAGTTATTACTTTAGATAACAGCATATTTGAGTCTTCTAACAACAGACAATTGACAATCAATAAGCTTAGAGGCTTACCAATTAGGTGTAGTAGTTACTATTATTCGTTATATAATGGGGTGTTTTATACTTCCGACCTAATTAGAGATTTAAATTTGTTTTCAACTTTTGAAAAAATTAAACCCATTTATGAGAGGTCAAAACTAATTCTTGAGGGTTCAAACAAGTCAAAGTCTAGCAGACCCGGCGACTTTGATGTGAAGGAACTTTTTATAAAGAATAACTTCATTTCAATTTTTGTAGAAAATGAGATTAGTAATGAATTGTTGATATCTTTGTTATTAAAGCCGCTTTGTTTTTGGATAAACAGGACCAACCATAAAATGATGTTAAATAATTTTGGCCCCGGTTTCAGGTATTTGTGTGAGAGAATTTTGAATTATCACTTGACCCGCGATAAAGTTACCGACAAATTATTAAACCAAGAGATTGATTTTTCAAGTTCATTTGGAGTCCTTAGGGGCACATCAGAGAAGGAAGAATCTCATGAAGGTGAAAATGGCATTGATTTTGAAAAGATTAAGCATTTAAAAAGTGTAAATTCGGGGCCAAGCACGAATCCAAAACTATACAACTTTATACCCATACAAGATGAAATGAAGATCCTGAATATTTTAAATGCATCTAATTTAATATCTCTAATAGATGATGAATCTTTCTTAAAAGTATTGCAAGATAACTTTGCCGCGAATGTGATTGTTGTCAATCACCATAAACGGAACTTAAATTTCCAATTCACGGAAAAAGGCATACACATTAAGATGAACTTGGTCGGAAAAAATATTTTGATTAGACTTATGAATGATGATATTATGTTGTTTGAAACAATAATTGACAGATCCCGCTTGTTTGTGGAATGGCGTCCTGTTTTTTGATCATCTATTGTAAGCGTCCGTCAATAAATTTAATTTAATCAGGTCGTGAAATTAACAAATGGAAGATATATTATCAGTTTTTGATTTAACACTTGAGGAGAGTAGGAAGTTATTTGAAAAGATAACATCGATTCACAATGATCAGAATCTTCAAGGATTCATTTCGGATATTGGTATGAGTTCAGGTGACTATCTTAATTTTCAAATACCAGATAATCTAGTTGTGGTGGGAGACCTCCATGGTGATTTTACTTCGTTAAAAAAAATAATGAATGAGATCAACTATAAAGAGTATTTAAGGGCCGAGTCAAACATACTAATTTTCTTGGGTGATTATGTTGATAGAGGTAAGTATTCTCTGGAGGTTTTGCTATTCCTGTGTGGTATTAAATCTTTATTCCCTAATAACATGTTCATGTTAAGAGGAAATCATGAAGCGTATCATAGATTTCCATTTTCAGCGTTTGATTTTCCCAGGGATCTCCAAAACAAATTTGGTGGTTCTGGCCAAACTCTCTATACAAATACAATAGTGCCATTTTTCGATTCTCTTTCTAGTATTTGCGAAATAAATGGCTTTGGCCTTTTAGTGCATGGTGGTTTGCCTGTCATTGAAGATATGGAGTTTTTTAGAAATTATAAATTTAGATTATCTGAGATGAAATCAGACGGAGAATTATTAGAAGAGATTCTTTGGAATGATCCTAGGGAATTTACCGATAGAAATTGGCAGTCCTCAAATAGGGGTCTAGGTAAATACTTTGGAATCAATATTACAAAGAATTGGCTCAGTCATACTAATACTAAGTTAATAATAAGAGGACATGAACCGTGTATGGGTTATAAATTCAATCACAATAATACAGTGATGACACTTTTCTCATCTAAAGATCCATACCCAAAATTTGAATCTGCGTATTTGGAAATTTCAAAAAAACAAATGGAATCCCTGAACCTAACTCTTGATATTAAGGATTTTGTTCACGGCATTTAGGAATTTTATGATTCATATAGCAATTTAAAGCTCTGTCTTGGACTTTATTTCTTTACATCGTTTTCTTAATGAAACAGTTGAAATTTCTGCAACTTGGCATATTTCCACTTGCCTTAAAAATTCATTGCAATTCTGGGAAGCGAGATAAATTATAGATCCTGCCAAGGCTCTTGGATTTTTGCCTATTGAAATTCTATTCTGCTGTACTAGTGAAAATATTCGCAGAGCTTCTCTTTTGGTCTTTTCGCTAAGTTGTAAGCGGTTACATATTAGAGTAACATAATCTGGCCCATGCAAAACTGGCATCTGTAGGGAGAGTTCCTTTAATATTAATTTATAGTGAGACATGATATCTTTTGTGGTTATATTACAAGCTGTTGCGATATCTGTAATCGTTTTAGGAGTGGCAGTTTCTCTGCAAGCTGCATATAAGGCTGCCCCTACTAACCCTAGTGTTGATCGTCCCTTGGCTAATTTCTTAATTGCTGCCTTTCTATAGATATAAGCAGCTCCTTCTATCACTGCCTGACTGAGATATAATTTATCTCCAAAGTTATTCAACAGTTTTAAGGCTTTTTCTAAATTCCTAGAAACAGAATCATTAAGTTGAGCTCTGTTATTCCAAGTCCTTAATCTTTGGATATTATTTTTTTGAGACGAATCCAAGGCTTTCCCTCTTGCATCAGTGTCCCCAATTCCAATTAATGTAGAAAGCCCTTTGTTATGGATTGCAAGTGATTCAGGCATACCCGTTCTGGTCCTGTCGTTATACCCCGAATTATTTCTAAAGCTTGCCATAGAGTCAGAATTTGGATCCTGGCTCGATACACAACCGCAAGAGGAGCATACGTATTCGAAAGATACATTATCAAAAATAACAGAATCACTTTTACAAAATTCACATACTAGTGGCTTTGAATTCTCTACCTTGCCTTCTGGATGCATAAAACTATATTCAATCCTTTATCACTTATAACAGTTATTATTTATCTTTTTTCAAATAATTAAGTATATCTATGTTAGCGATAATTCGTACTATGACTTTGAGTCTTCATGACGAAATAATGATTAAATAAACGATTAAATTATTAAATAATAATAATACTAGTTATTTAATTGATTGACAATCCTGCTTTAATGATAGCTATGATTCTTTGGATATTCTTTATACCTAACGCTGTTAAATTATTCTATAGGTTTGTCAGAAATAATAAACAATTTATAGAGAAGGATCTAAGGAGAATTCCCAATGATCCAAAGATTATTTTCCAAATTACTACTAAATCCGCTACCAAAACCAGTGTTGTAAAACGAGGAATTCAATCGATTATTGACTCATGCAAATCTACAAAATACTGGAAATTCGAGATTTTGGTTGTAACTGAGGATCCTAAAGATACTAAGACATTGGAATCCATGCCTTGTAAAGTACTTTGCGTGGAAAAGAGCTTTTCACCTAACGCCATAAAGAAAGCCAGAGCACTGCAATTCGCGATAGAGTCAAGGAGAAAACAAAAAAAGCAGAATTCTGACCATTGGATTTTTCATATGGATGATGAGAGTTATGTGGTGCCGCAAACCATTCTCTCTATTTTAAAATTTATACGGGAAAAGAAGGGAATAGCAAGTGAGGGTCCAATATTTTATCCTCTTAAATTTGAAAAAGCTAATAGGATTACTGCTTTGGCAGAATCTATGAGAGCTTTTGGTTGTTTTGAATGTGTTACACATATGCACAATCCTCCTCCAATACATATGCACGGGAGTAATCTTCTCGTTCGATCAGACGTGGAGGACAAGATTGGTTGGGAATTTGGACCTATCTTGGCTGAGGATCAAAGATTTGGATATGAATTGTATAAGAAATATGGAAGGAATTCGATGGGATGGCATGGAGGAATTCTCTTGGAACAACCTCCACTTGACATCAAAGATCATTTTATGCAGAGGAGACGTTGGGTGATAGGCAACTTACAAAATATAGAGAATTTTTCAAGGCTTTTCAAGGCTCGATTAATATATAAATGCACATCATTTTTTCTTGGGTTTGTATCTGGAGTAATCTCTTTAGCCTTGGCCTTTTACATCAATATCCCTAAACTAATGAGTGTATTTTCATATGCAAGTTTTGATTGGAACAATAACATTAATTTTGATTTGTTTCTTTGGTTTGATCGAATAATACATATCAACAGCTCATATAACGAGATATTTAGACCACTTTTTGATATTCAAGTTTTTGATAGTACACTTGCTTTGATCTTGCTCTTTTCAGGTACAGTTTGGATATTGGGTTATCAAGTAGGACTCTTTCTTAATCTCAAGTATACCAGAATTGGACGATCGAAGCGAATATCTTTACATATGCAGACTTTTTTACTAGCTCCACTTTTGGGATTGTTGGAATCGTTTCCTGCGTTTTATTCAATCATCGAATTTTATTTCTATAAGTTAATAAGGCAAAATAAGTTGAAATCATATGATTTTTACGTTGTAAAAAAATAGATTGTAGATATTGAGTGCTGAAAGCCTCTCAGAATTGCAATGCTTGAAGATACGTATTCGTGTGGATATTTCTACAAGGAACAAGTCTAAAAATGCGATGGAGGAGGTGGGATTCGAACCCACGAACCCCTAAAGGACGGGATTTCTTAATTTAATCTTGAGTCCTGCGCGTTTGACCAGGCTACGCGACTCCTCCTTTGTTAAACTAATGAATAAAACTCTGTATATAATCTTTTGATCTTTGAAGAGTACCAAATTCCCAAATGCAGATAAGATAGTTGAAAATTAGAATGATAAAATTTTATATTAATTAGAACTAAACATAATGAAAAGATGACAATGAAGATAAATGAACTAACGAATGATATGAGACATGTTACGATTGAAGGTAAGATCGAAAAAATAAGTGAACCTAGGACAGTAAATTTACGTGCAGGAGGCTCGGCGCTTGTAGCTGATGCCATGATATCCGATGATACCGGCAGCATTAAGCTATCGTTATGGGATGATCAAATAAAGATGGTTAAAGAAGGTGACAAAATATCAATAGAGAATGGGTATACTCAAGCTTTTAGAGGGGAGAATAGTCTAAACATTGGACGATACGGAAAAATTGCAGTTATGGATGAATAAAAACCTTTTTGTAACCTATCATTTTATATTTTTATTGGGCAAAACTATGGAAGCCTTTTTGTAAAGTTTTACGTACGATCCTTTCAATCTTGATAAATTACTATATTTCATCCGACCATTTGTATCCAATAGGGTGTTAGATAACATATTAACAGAAAATGCCGGAGTGCCTGCAAAGATGCAATTTTATCCAAATCCCCTTCAAAAATTTAATGCGCTAGAAAAAATGGTTTAATCTCAAAATTCAACTCATAGAACCCATGCCACCAATCAGCAATTAATCATGAGAAGAAATTCTACTACTAATATGAAATGTTATCATTTTTCTCTGTAATAATCTAGTCGCTAAATTTCTGCTTGAATTCGTTAGCAAAGATTATCACTTCCAATTGGAAATATGAGGAATATAATAGGATAGGTTGCGATTACCATTGTTCCTTAAACTAAAGCAAACCGTAAACCAACCGTAAATTCCAGGGTAATTTATATGAACATTGTCTGGATCTTGGATTATTAATCCTGGGCTTATATTTAGTGGCTTTGGTATAAAAATATTATCGTTTCTACATTCTAATCCTACTAGTATATTTCGTTTGGATGCTTTTGAATGTAAATTTGTTTATTCTTTATGTCATCTCAATCCGATTTGCGATTTGGTATTACTGTTATTGTTTTTCTTTTACTGTTACAAGATCACACTATAATTTTATTTTATATCATAACGAAATCATTTTGTTATGCAATTATTATAAACTCCTATATTTTATAAATTGTTTTTCATAATGATGCATTATCTTAAATGTTATACTTTTCTATTTCTAATGATTCCAACTCTTTTCTTGGCTGGCTTATCTAGTTCAGTGTCTTTTGGGGCAACTGACAAACCCCAGATTATCACTCCCTCAAAAATCATTTGTTGCAAGGATGATACTAGTACCAGTTCAGATTCTGCTTCAACTTCTCTTGCAAGCCCATTAAAGAAAATAAGTACGAAACCGACCCAACACGATGAAGCAGTTGAAACAGAGAAAACCGATTCTACTTCCACTTCTCTTGCAAGCCCATTAAAGAAAATAAACACTGATGAGAAAAAAATTATCACTCCCTCAAAAATCATTTGTTGCAAGGATGATACTAGTACCAGTTCAGATTCTGCTTCAACTTCTCTTGCAAGCCCATTAAAGAAAATAAGTACTAAACCGACCCAACACGATGAAGCAGTTGAAACAGAGAAAACCGATTCTGCTTCAACTTCTCTTGCAAGCCCATTAAAGAAAATAAGTACTAAACCGACCCAACACGATGAAGCAGTTGAAACAGAGAAAACCGATTCTGCTTCAACTTCTCTTGCAAGCCCATTAAAGAAAGTAAGTACTAAACCGACCCAACACGATGAAGCAGTTGAAACAGAGAAAACCGATTCTGCTTCCACTTCCCTTCTTGCAAGCCCATTAAAGAAAATAAACACAGATGAGAAAAAAATTATCACTCCCTCAAAAATCATTTGTTGCAAGGATGATACTAGTGACCAGTTCAGATTCCACATTCTACTTCCACTTCTCTTGCAAGCCCATTAAAGAAAATAAGTACTAAACCGACCCAACACGATGAAGCAGTTGAAACAGAAAAGTCGAGTCATGAAACTTCCGAAGAAGCAGTGATGATCGAAACCTTTCTGACTTAATTCAAACTAACCTAGGTAAACTGCTTAACGTAAATTCAGATGAGATTGAGGATAACAACAAAGATGCAAAAGACATCAATGATAACAACAATGATAACAACAATGATAACAACAATGATAACAACAATGATAACAACAATGATAACAACAAAGATGCAAAAGACATCAATGATAACAACAATGATAGGTTAGATGAATTAAGGACGATTGTAAGCGCAGTTTTATCTTAATTCATCTTGAATTTGTTATTTTGAATTAATCAGACATTCAAGAATCTTAAACATGTTTTTTACTTCTTTTGAAGGCCCTTTGATGTCTAGCTTAATTCCACCATTAATGGATATCTTTGCCAGATTTAATAATCCGCCTTTTTCTTTGTATTCTAATCCTTGCAATCTCTCAATTTTTTCGCAAATAACATCCTCTGATTTGTTTATGAATCCGCTTTCCCTGTATAATAAAATCCTCTTATTTGTGATGAACAAGTCATACTTCTTGTTGGCATATTCAATGTCCCTTCGACAAACAAATTTCACTTTTTCTTCAGGTACTAAGAAATCTTTAAGAGGCATTTTAGAATAATTTCCAATTAGCTATATATTGAATGTAGTCTATGGATTTAATCTGTTTAGTAATTATATTTTAGCTTCTTTTAGACAAGAACTTGCTCGGTTGATATTGCAAACTATGACGATCTTGCCTTAGCATAATGAATCTCCATTTTTTTTCAATTCCAGTTGAGATGCCAATTCTGATAGTTTGAGCGACCTTGAATTTGTGAAATCGAGAAATACTCTCATTTTCCTCGAAATAAAAGTAATTATTTATTGCATGATTGGTTGCATCAAGATTGTTATGTTTAATGGTAATCTTAAATGCCTGTGTTAATCTTCCTGGTCCTGTGGTCAAATTGTATATATTTTCTGTTTTCCTGAACAACTTCATTAGACTAATTCCTTCAATAGGCTCTATTGACCGAATTAGGACTGCTCCTGCCAATTTGATCGTGATTCCTTGCTACAATATTGAGACAATGATGATTCCCATAAATAAAGTAAATATAGAGTCGTCCTACTTCTCCAAACATTGAGGCATTTCTAAGAGTCAATCTTTTATATGCATGGCTCGCGGGGTCATCCGTATATCCATATGCCTCCGTTTCTGTAATTATTCCACTGGTCTTAAAGTAATTGCCCATAAAATTTGTGTACTTGACTAACACCTTTCCAATCAAGGAACTAGCTACCTTGGGCGTTTCATTCTCAAAAAATGATTTTTTGAGCCTCAACTATTGTGTTAAAGTAATATAAGGTTTCTATATTTTTTTACCTATGGAATATAGAATTAAGGATATTTCCTTGGCAGATAAAGGTAAAAAAAAAATTGAGTGGGCTGAAGCAAATATGCCCGTATTACTATCTTTAAAGAATAAATTCAAAGAATCAAAACCGCTAAAGGATCTTGTGGTTGGGGGTTGTTTGCACGTAACTAAGGAAACAGCAGTTTTAACCAAAACACTTGCTGCAGCAGGAGCCAAAATAGCATGGTCAGGTTGTAATCCATTAAGCACTAATGATGATATTGCTGCCTCACTAGTAAAAGACGAAGAATTGTCAGTTTTCGCTAGCAGGGGAGTATCAACTAGCGAATATTATGAAGATATATACTCAGTCCTGAAGTTCAATCCTGATATTACGATTGATGACGGAGCAGACCTTACAATTGAATTTCATAAAGCATTTGAAAAATACGGAAAGAATATCATTGGTGGGACGGAGGAAACTACCACCGGAGTATTAAGATTGAAAGCTCTTGAAAAAACATCAAAACTTAGTTATCCTATAGTGGCTGTTAATGATGCTGAAACTAAGCATGACTTTGATAATGTTTATGGTACTGGCCAATCTGCTTTAGATGGTATTATTCGGGCAACTAATGTATTGATTGCTGGTAAATCCATAGTCGTTGCTGGATACGGACATGTTGGAAAGGGAATAGCAAGTAGGGCTAGGGGATTCGGAGCATCGGTAATTGTAACTGAAATTGATCCCATAAATGCCTTAAAAGCAAAGATGGATGGATTCATAGTTGCTCCAATGGAGGAAGCATCGTCGATTGGCGATTTATTTATTACCTCTACAGGTTGCAAGGATGTTATCGTTGGTTCTCATATAGAAAGAATGAAGAATGGCGTGATCCTTGCTAACGCAGGACACTTTAATGTAGAGATATCTATTGAAGAAATCAAAGGTCTGGCTAAAAGTTCAAAGCATGTAAATGAAAATGTAGAACAATTTATTTTGAAAAATGAAGCAAAAATAAATGTAATTGGGGAGGGAAGATTGGTAAACCTAGTAGCTGCAGAGGGTCACCCATCCGAAGTTATGGATATGAGTTTTGCTAACCAGTTCTTATCCGTACTTAACCTTGTTAATAATAAGGGTAAATTTGAAAATAAAATTTACGAGATTGATAGGGACCAAGATCTGCTCATTGCTGGCCTAAAGTTAGAAGCAATGGGGATTAACATTGATAAATTATCTGAGACACAAAATAAATATCTCAGTGAATATGGTGAGGGGACTTGATCATTCAAGCACAACCATTTACCATCCTGTAATTGTAGCGAAGACTAGGAGCCAAAAGTTAATTAATCTTCATATTTTATCTCTAGAAGAGCATTCATTGCTGGATGGGTGGTCTAGTCTGGTTAGGATACCTGTCTCACACACAGGTGGTCGAGAGTTCAAATCTCTCCTCATCCATCGCGCTTTAAACACTAATTCAAAATCAGGTAAAGAGTAACATTAAAATATATACAACAAAAGTAATCGCCAGAAAAATCTTAGTTACTAGAAATGATTTCTCTAGGGCGTTTGAATAATCATCAAATTGGTCGTTTCCCATGACCATTACTTGACTTTCTATCTTAAAAACATCAAATGTCGATTTGTCAAGAGAACTTTTTGCTCTTGTAGCCAAAGATTTGAATACATCCAATATTTTGGACTCTGGAGTTACATCGCCTAATGTGTAATAACCTTTGATATTTCTCTTTCCTGATGTAGAATGAGTATCAGAAGTACATACTTCAATAATCTTTAAATTTTCTGCTTCAAGAGAGTCTACAATTTTTTCCCTAAATCCATTTTTCATGTTATTAGAATCGATCCAACAGAGTGAATAATCTATTTTGTTGATTGAGATGATCAATAATCCAAATTGGCCGTGTCCTAGGTCGGGTTGTTTCAATAAATCCTTATTGGTCTGTTCTTCTATTTGATAACTATTCGCATATCCTACCTTGAAGGGAAATTGTTCTGATTCTCTTAGCTTAATCAAGCATTCCTTACCTATTTTTATCAGTACTTCAATATTATCTTGTTCGATTTTCTCCCCAAGTGAATTATGAGCATCGATAATCAATATTTGTTCAAAACCAATCTGTTTCGCATATATTTCAAGTTCTGTTTTGACATCAGGAGGTATGTCCTCCATCCCAGAGGGAGATTTTGAAAACAAGATTATTACGTTTTTCCCCAGAGCAAATCCGCTGCAATTACAATCCTCCCTGCGAATTGTCAGCGGAATTGAGCATTTGTCACCTGCCTCTAGATGGTTATGCTGATCTAATGACGTTAAATATTTTTCAACCTCTTTTTTAGAAGGTATGTTCAGAGAATGATCAGAGACGCTGTGCATGACCATCGCAGAATTTGAATAAAATTTAAAAATATCGTATGGCAAATTGCTACCGCCTATTGGATTAAATGGGCCCGGATGGAGTTCTGGTAGTACAATAGAAATTTCCTTTTGATTCTTAGGCTTTAATTTTACGATTAGGGTATTAACCATCTTGGGGCTCGCTTTAGCTTCTGCAATCTTTTCCATTTCATCAGACTTATTCTCGGTCCACGCAATAAGAAATGCTTGCAATATCTTAAAAGCACTAGTAAAATTGGGTCTACCAATCCTGTCTATTACTATCGTCCATAATACACCAATGAACAGGATCACCGACCCGAAGACGTATACTGTAAAGTTTGTGTAAAATATATGGTTAAAGTAAAAAAAAGAAAATAAAATGAAAATGATCAATGGTTGAATGAATGAAATCGGAATCGATCTCTTTAACGATGCACCAAATACTGATACGAAAATACCTATTCTTAGACCTATGGCCATAAACATTCCTTGCAAAACGAAATTAATGTTCAATGTGTTGGTATTAATAATAAATTCTGAAATATACCCACCAATTACGGTTAGAGTCCAAAGTAGATTTGCAAATGCAGCTACATGTAAGACTTTGGAGAATCTGTTTAAAGGTGTACCACGCAATGAAAGGTAGTCGAAAACAAGTGTCACTGAAAATACAGATGCAATAATTGGGAGGCTTATTAGAAAATCAGCAATGGAGTGCGGGGTAATTACGAAATTAATTAGTGCTACATTTGTAATTAAACTTAAGATTGCTATTAGAAAAGAAAATTTTTCTGAAGAGGGATTTATGTTTGTAAAAAGCCATCTTTTATGAAGGCTGGAAACACTGTCAGACTCAAAATTACTCATTAATAGTCAAAAAAATTTAGACTGGAATCAAAATTTTTATTGCTATTGAAATGGCAATTAAAGCACCTGCAATTCCTAATATAATTTCTGGCTTTACCTTAACCCCTTTAGTTTCATCTTCAAAAAACCTTAAAAGACCCGCACTTGATGCAGGTAAAGGTGCATTTTTCTTCGCCTTCTTACTCATATTTAAAAATTTGTACAATGGAAATAAAAGCATTTCTGTATTAAAAAAATATGAAACAGCGAATCAGATTCTAAATCATATTTAAATGACGGTCTTTTACTTTAACTAGATTGAAACAAGTGCAAATCGGGGTTATAGGATACAACAGTGGCTCTCTTCCGATTAAATCAAGAACTCTTGATTTAGCCTACGAAGTGGGGAGTTTTATAGCGAGAAAAAATGCTATCTTGGTTTGCGGGGGTTTAGGAGGGGTAATGGAATACTCTTGTAAAGGCGCTAAAGACAATAATGGTTTTACAATTGGAATAGTTCCACAAGAAGATTATTCAAGTGCCAACAAATACTGTGATGCGGTAATATGTACAGGAATTGGATTGTCCAGGGATTTTATCGTGGCTTACTCTTCTGACGGTCTTATTTCAGTAGGAGGTGGTGTGGGTACATTAATTGAGCTTTGCGTTGGTTATATAGCAAAAAAACCAATGATCTCAATTTCTGAGAGTGGGGGGACATCTGATAACTATGGGGGAAAATATTTAGATGAACGCAATAGAATTATGATTGAGAAAACAAAGTCTCCAATGGAGGCAGTGGAATACATATTAAAAAAGAATGAATTACACTAATGGTAAAATTTGTTGCATTTAATCAAAGTAAGAGTAAATGATGCATTATAAAAAAAAATCATTAGTGAATTGAAATCACTCTATCATATGGAGTACAGATATTGATTAGGATGATAAAAGGATCCATATTTTGATTCCAATTCTAGTAATTTATTTATGATTTCATTAGGCCCAATCTTTTTAAATACATCAAAAATATCCATTTTAAGGCCCATACCCAACTTCAATGCAACGTTCAAATCCTCTATAGTGCAAACCTGATTATCAATCAACCACGAGGCATTGTTGGCTGCGACCCCTAAAATCGAATATGGATCATATTTTGAGGCCTTTTCCATAGTAAGATCTATCCTTTCATAATTGTCGCCCTTGTATTCATAAAAGCCTCTCCCGGATTTTTGACCCAAGTTTTGATTATCGTACAACTCTTTAATTTTTGGATGCGGCAAAAGAACTGTTTTGTCCCTCAGATTCATTTCATAAGAGGCTTTATGGATAACATCGAGGCCCGTATAATCGGCAAGTTCAAAAATTCCCATTGGAAATTCCAATTTGAATTTAACTGCAGAATCGATTACTTCCTTAGAGACATGGTCTCTATCCATTGAAAATAGTGCCTCATGTACCAATGGTATGAAAACTCTATTGACGATAAATCCAGATACATCCTTTTTACAAATTACTGGATGTTTATTGATTTTATTGATATAATTTGTCACTTCTTGTGTTACTTTAGAATCTGTTCCAGTGCCTGGAATCACTTCAACCAATTTCATCAATTGAGGGGGATTAAAAAAATGAACACCAATGAATTTATCCGGACGGTCTGTTAGACTGCTCAATTCTGTTATGGGTAACGTACTAGTATTTGATGCAAAAATAATGTTCTTTTCTGCCAAACTATTTAACTCTTGATATACTTTTTTCTTCAGATTAAAATCTTCAGGAACCGCTTCAATTATTAAATCCGCGCTCTGTATTGCAGTCTGAAGGTCAACCAGAGGGGTAATATTATTATAAAAAATATCAACTTCCTCTAGGGAGATCTTATTTTTTTCTGCAAGCTTTTGTAAAGACCATTTAATCTTCTCCATTGCCTTATCCAGAAATTTTTGTTCAATGTCCCGTAATACTACTTTATAGCCTGCCATTGCCGATACTTGAGCAATTCCGTGACCCATAATTCCTGAACCTAAAACAGTTATATTTTTTATTGACATAATCAGCGGTAAGCTAGTATCAAAATATAACTTTTGTTTTCTTCCAGTTTACTTGATCTAAAATTCATCTGTAATTCTAGTTTGTTTTGTTCCCTTTCTTATAATTTTACTGCTTTTCTTTCCAACCGCTTTGTCTACCATTCTCAGTATATTATTATCTCTAGTCTCTTTCGCATAAATCAAATATATCCACGCACTGTCCTTTTCTTCAGTTTTCCTGATAACTCTACCTATTCTTTGGGCAATCTGATTAATGTTGGAAGTATTAGAAAGAATTATGGCTATTCTGACTTGAGGAATATCAAAACCTATTTCCAGTGTGTGGACGGATAGTAGAGGATAAAAATCTTCTCCCCATTTTTCAAGGATCATTTTCCGATCCTTAGTCTTTATTTTTGAATGGATTATCTCAGATCTAATATTTTTCTTTTCAAGAGTTTCCTGTAACGTTTTGATTGAATCAATAGTTTCACTAAAAACCATTATCTTTTCATTATTATGTTTTTCAATTATGGAAACTGCTTTTTCTAATTTATATTTGGATGAATTCAGCAAATCCTTTCTTAATCTTACTTGGTTAAACCATTCCTTCGCGTACTTTGAGCGCATTCCACCTTGGTAAAGGATCTTTGAGATAACGCCTGGATCATAGGCATTTAGTTTGTATGAAATATTTCTAATGGATTCACTGGTTTTTTTGTAAATATCTTTTTCTTCGCTTGTAAGGCTTACTTCCATAGAAACTATTTCGGGTTTTGCTAATCTGCCGTCATCTACGGCTTCCTTGATAAGGTATTTTTTTACCGGTGGAATTATATCAATAATTTCCTTGTACTTTGGGTCTAACTCATTAATGGTAGCTGTTAGACCTAGAATCTTTCTTTTCGGATCAGCAGTAATTATTTTGAATAGTCTCTTGAAAGAAAAGGCTGTGTTACTTAATAAATGAACCTCATCGAGAATGACCAATTTTGCATTTTCAATTAAAGGAAAATTATTTATTGCACTTTGATATGTAGAAATAGTAATCTCTTTTTGATCTTTTCTCTCTCCATAATATGTTCCTACATATTCCCTTGAAATGTTGTATCTTATGAGTCTGTTAACATTTTGTTCAATAAGGACGATCCGAGGAACGAGGAATAAAATGTTAAAAGAACTTGTTAAATCTTCTTTGATTTGCGCATTCCTCATGACTTCTAAACATGCTCTTCTAGCGCTCTCGTATGCTATTTCCGTCTTACCCGTACCGGTTGAATAAATGATGGATCCTCTGTAGCCGTTCTTAATCCACGAATCAACTGCCGCTACTTGATCTGGTTTTAGCACAAAGGGAAATTTGAGTGAGGATATGGCAGGAGACATATCACTATTTATGGCCTTTTTTATATAATCCTTCCACAATCATAATTGCACTAAATTAAATTTACTAAGTATCAATTAGAACTCCGGTTTTCAGAATTATTGGTAGTTTTACAATAATTCTTGGAATTCAAATAAGAAAACGTCTAACCAATATTGATTATAATTTACACCTTTTGAAATCTTGAGGTATTCGCGAAATTCTAATATTAATTTCGAAATATTGTGATACTTATTAAATCCTCTTCTATTCCAGATCCGAATGTGTTCTCGTTATGATCATTAATAGTCTAAAGAATTAATGGCTAAGGAAGGCTTAATAAGAGGAATTAGGTATATGAAGCAATAATAGATGGCTGTAATATGCAAAAAATGTGGCCTACCTGACGATTTATGTGCATGCGGAGAGTTAGATAAAGAAGATACCCGAATTGTAGTAAGATTGGAAACCCGACGATTTTCTAAAACTACTACCATGATTGAGGGTTTGGATCCAAAAATTAATGACATTCACACAATTGTTAAAGAGCTAAAAAGCAGGTTGGCATGTGGCGGCACAGCAAAAGACGGTTTTATCCTTTTACAGGGTGATCATAGGGATATTGTTAAAAATTATTTAGTAGTAAAGGGTTTTAACGAAGCTTCTATAGAAGTAATGTAGATTTATAAAATTAAGAAAAGACTTTTGTTAAATAAATTATCTTTGAATAAAGTTTTAGGATATGTAAATGATATACTACTCGTTATCATTATATTGATAACGGCTTTTTCTTTTTTTATAGGAGTTTTTTTAGTTTTTTTTACTAACATTGGTGGTGAAGTTCAATGGTATAGCGATGTTCCTCTTGATTTCTTGATATTTGGCATTTTTGGAATAAATTCAATAAATTTCAACTTGGGAATTTCCTTCATGTTTTTTTGGACTGTCTACTTGGCATGTTATCTGTTTTGTTTTTTAAAACCTGTTTCAATCTTTCACTTATCTTCAGTTAAAACGCCATTTCAAATGATAGGACTTGAAAGGATCAAAATCCAGCGCGATAATTATCTTGCCATAACTATTTCTTGGTTTTCGGGCTATTTTGTACTCTCTATTTTGATTGATGTCATGCAGCAGCTATTTGGTGTAACGTTAGGAAATCCATTAATGGCTAACCCGTTATTGTCTTTTTTTTATTTGTCTGCAGCCCCTCTCAATGAAGAAATATTCTTTAGGGTGATCCTTTTAGGGTTACCTTTATTCCTATTATTCGTCCCATTTGGTAAAGGTTTATTCCTTTCAACACTTTATCATCCATACAAAAATATTTCGTTTAAGAAAGGAAAATACACTACTATAGCAATAGCAATAATTATTGCATTGAATTCACTGGCTTTTGGATTATCTCATGTATTATTTGGGGGAGGCTATGAAATCGGAAAAATAACTCAAGCTGGCTTAGGGGGCGTTATAATAGCTTGGCTATATTATAGGTACAGCCTTTCTTCAGCTATAACCTTCCATTGGATTTCTAATTTTGTATTTTTTGCATACAGTATTTTTGGATATTTTTTGTTCCAAAGTCCTTGGAACACCGAATCCGACAATATATTCCTGGCTATAGTATCAGTGGTTTTCATAGTAATGGGTGTCATATTTTTGTATAGGCTTTCCGAACAATTGATTAAAAAATATTTGAAAAAATCAAAAATATGAATTTTTTCACAATTTCAAGTGAGTTTTGAGTCCTTTATATCTATTTCGGATAGTAACTTCAGTGACACCAGCCGCTTCTGCTACATCTTTTTGAGTTTTATTTTCACCGTTCATTACACAAGCTACATACAAGGCTGCAGCTGCTAACCCCATAGGATCCTTGCCCGCTGATATCTTGCCCTCTTCTGCTTTCTTTAGGATTTCTAAAGCCTTTCTCTTGGTTTTTTCTGTAAGGCCGGCCTTGCTTGCTATCCTTGCAACACATTTTACTGGATCAACCACTGGCATTTTAAGATCCAATTCTCTAATCAGTAATCTATAACATCTTGCAACGTCCTTCTTTTTTATGTTACTGGCATTTGCAACATCTTTTAATGTTCTAGGAGTTTCCGTATCCCTGCATGCAGCATAAAGTGCAGCTGCAACTAGTGCTGAAATAGATCTGCCTCTCACCAAACCCTTTTCTAACGCCTTTCTATAAACGTAAGCAGCTTTTTCAATCACTGCATCACCCACTGCTAATTTATCTTTTAATCTGTCCAATTCACTGAATGCTTGTCTGAAATTCCTGTCAACAGGTTCATGGACTTGACTCCTGCTATCCCATGTTCTTAACCTTTCGATGGTGCTTTTCATAGACGCGGATAAAGGTTTGCCAGATGCATCCTTATCCACTGGCCCAATAATCGTAGCCAAGCCCATGTCATGCATGGCCAAAGAAGTAGGCACACCTGCTCTGCTTCTATCCTCATGTTCTTCTTTGGAAAAGGCTCTCCATTCTGGTCCGGTTTCTTCTATCCTTTCTGTAACTACAAAGCCACAGTTGCCGCAAAACATTTCCCCAGTTGAATTGTCTGTAACCATTGGACCCTTGCCACATCGTGGACACCGGTCACCAAACATAGAAATATCTTTTACCAATATTTATCACCATAAAACTTATAAACTAATTCCACATGTATTTATATCTTTCCTTACATATAAATATATCGGAAATTATCAAAATAAATAGGTTAATACTTTGCTTTAGTTCTTTTTCTCCTCTCTACTTTAGCGTATTTTTTGCTCTCGCTTCTTTTTGAACTGTAAGCATGAGTTCTTTTTGCACTTTTATTGCTCATGGATCAAAATGATAGGCGATTATTTATATACTATAGTTTTTCCCAGATGAAATGACAGAAACTAAAATAATGAATTTATAATGCATTATTCCTTCAATACTTTATTCATGAGGAATATCTTACATGTGCTGGCTTTTTTGACCGCACTTTTTGCTTTAGTTCTTTTCACTTCTAATAATTATGCCTTTTCTCAGATGAATCAGACAGGCGGATATGCTGACCAGGTTAAATTCATAAGGTTTTCTAATGAAAATGTCGCATACCAGGAAGTAAGTAATGGTCATCTTGACAGTTACTTTTTTCAAATTCCTTTGCAACTTGTTGAATCAGCTAAAAAAAACCCAAATCTAGAAGTGTTTGAGAAAGAGGGCCTTTCTTATGGCTTGTTACTAAATCCTTATTATGGAAACCAGACATTCAATCCTCTCTCGATCAAAGAAATTCGATTTGCAATGAATTTCTTGATTGATAGAAACTTTATTGTAAATAATATTTTAAAGGGGTTCAGTAATCCTATTGTAGAGCCATATGGACCCACTTCTCCAGAATACCGTAATGTGTTACCCGAAGTCGATCCCTTAAAAATCCGTTATGATGTAAATTTTGCTACTAAAAGTATCAAGGATTCTATGACAAAAGCGGGAGCAGTTATGGACCAAACAGGCAAGTATATCCTAAACGGAAAACCTGTGCTAGTTAAGATATTGATTAGAAATGACGATTTAATAAGAAAATCATTTGGTGATTATGTTGCATCTGAAATTGAAAAAGTTGGATTTACAGTCATGAAAGAATATGGCGACTTGACAAAAGCCAATAGAGTTGTTTACGGATCAAACCCGGCAGATTTAGAATGGAATATATACACCGAATCATACATATCCAGTTCGTTCTCAAGGTACAATCCAACAACTGTTAGTCAAATGTATGCTCCTTGGTTTGGAAATATGCCCGGGTCTCAGAATCCAGGCTTTTGGCAATACTCTAATTCGACAATTGATGATGTGACACAAGATCTAGTTTTTAACAATTTTACATCTGAAACAGAACGAAATAGTTTGTTGCAACAAGCGGAGTCTGTAGGTTTGCAAGAAGCAGTGCGTCTCTTTTTTGCAAGATCCTTTGATCCATACATAGCCTCATCAAAAATTAGTGGGCTAATCAATGACTATTCTGCTGGTATCGCTAATAAATTATCATTGATAAATGCTATAAAACACGATACTGATAATTCTACGCTCAATATAGGGATGAAGGAAGTATATCAAGGAGCCTGGAATAATGTTAAGGGTTGCACAGACTTTTATTGTAGGATTATTTATTCACTTGTCGCTGACACTCCGACGATATCTAATCCATATTCTGGTGACCCTGAACCTTCTAGGAACAAGTGGACCAATCTGTTCTCAAAAGGACCGACCGATACCGTCCTAGTTCCAAGTGATGCCGTTACTTGGAACCCCTACAATCAAAGTTGGGATAAAAACAAAAATCAAAGTAATTCTGCATTAACCAAAGTTACGATGGAACCTTTATTTTCAAAATGGCATAATGGGAAACTTATGGATAAGTACGATTTCTTGTACTCTTATTATTTTCCATTCGAATGGTCAACTGATACTAAAAACAATGATAAAACCTTCGATGCCGAATATTCAAGTTTGATTTTTCCCACTCTATCTCTAATTAAAGGTATAAAGTTCTATGACAACAGTACTTTTGATACCTATGTTGATCTCTGGCATTATGACAAAAATTTAGTTCCCTCTTACGGGACTTTATGGCCCTCTGAACCGTGGGAAATTACGGCTGCAACAGAACGATTGGTTGCTGATAATAAATTATCTTATTCAAAATCTGATGCTAATATTAAACATATAGATCAGTTATCTTTGAATCTTCCAGTGCAATCTGAAATGATAAAACAAGAGTTGATTGAGATGTCTAATGAAAAATATATACCCAATCCTTTGAAAGGTTTGGTAAGTTTGGACTATGCACTTGAACGCTACAAGTCATCAATCGATTGGATTACAAATCATCACAATGCAGTCATTGGAAATGGGCCTTATTATTTGGAAACTTTCAATCCTACAGGAGGGGTTGTAACCTTACAAGCGTTTAGAGATAGCACATACCCGTTCAAAACAGGGATATACTCTGACTACGAAAACCCTCCTGAACTGCGCATTGATAGTATGAATATTCCAAAGTTCCTAAAAATAGGAGAACCTTTTGATTTTGACTTACAGGTAAATGTTAAAAATCTATCTAATGGTACAAATAGTTTAAAGGGGAACATTGATTATTTCATTTCTGACAGAAATAATAAGATCGTGGTTGAAGGTTCTTCTGTGATAAATAATTCCTTTACTAATCAATCTAATAATAAAGGTCAACTTCAAACTCAAATGGATGAATCTGGAACTGTTGCCATATCCTTGAATGCAAGTCAGACAAAAGAACTTATACCAGGTCCAGCAAAAATAAAACTTATCATTACTTCTGCAGAGTCACCAAAACCACTAATCCAAGAAAAAACCTTGATTGCCAGACCTTGAGTATGGTTCAATAAAACGATACAGACGAATTTGCCTTGATGACCATCATCATTTATCTGTTAAAAAAAATTTCAATTTTGATATTAGTCTTAATTATCACACTATTAGTTACAATATTCCTTTTGGGTTCGACTATTGACAAAATAATGGTAGATAATATCCGAATGCAGGTAACTAATTCTCTATCCGACTCGATATCTGAAAATCAAAGACTAAACCAGCTACAAGATTCACAGGAAAGGCAGTCAATCATCGATAAACAAATTAGTATCCAAACTAAAAGTCTGGGGCTAGACGAGCCCTGGTATTCTCTAAAAAAAATCAGCAATAGTCTCCTTCAAATCATTACATTGAACCTGGGTAATTCGAGATTTTTTACTACCAATGATGGTTCAAGCAGCGTAAATGAACTAATAATTGAAAAACTGCCAAATACAATTTTGTTGTTTACTACCTCGTCAATAACTGTAATAGCCATAGGGATAGTATTAGGATCTTATTTAGCAAAGAGGGAAGGAAAAATTTCCGATAAATTGGTAGCCGGTCTTGCCTCTGCTAGTCTAAGTGTACCTCCATGGTGGTTTTCAATGATAATGATAGTCTTGTTTTCATACTTGCTGCAAATTTTTCCTGCAAGATCTACACCTTTAATTTCTCCAGGTACTCCGGGATACTTTGTTGATTTATTATATCATATGACTTTGCCTTTTATTACAATGGTTATCATAGGTTTTGCATCATCCGTTTATTACACTAAATATATTGTTTTGAGGGTAATTGAAGAAGATTACATAAAAACCTTAGGAATTATTGGTTTGCCTTCTAGAAAAATTTTGTTCAAACATGCATTGAAGAATGCTGGACCTCAATTGATGACGATGCTGGGATTAGGACTTACAGCAACTTTAGGAGGGTCTATATTGATAGAAGAAATATTTGATTGGCCTGGCATGGGAAATCTGTTTTACAATGCGGTTATTCAAAATGATTCTCCCTTAATTATAGGCCTTGTATACTTCTTTACATTGCTTTATTTATTGACAAGATTGGTACTGGACCTTACACTGTCATTTTTAGATCCCAGAATTAGAACCGGAGACGAATGAGCGAGTGGATGTGGTTTACTTAATTTGACGAATAAAATGAAAGTTTGTCTAAAGAACTACAAGGGCGGTGTCTTGGGCTTTGTCTTGCTTTTGTTCCTGATTGGGATCACTATCTATACCGTTTTATATATTCCAGCAAAGGAACGATCAGAATGGAATAATCCTTTTTTTTGGATTAACTATCCCAAAAATGCTGCCCCTGCTTGGGTTAACTATTTCTTGATACCATTTCAGCAGCAATTACCAGAACATAAGATATATTCCAAAGACGAAGCAGTAATCTCTTCTTATTCAGAAACCGACTTCAAAGTGGATAACCATACATTTTCTTACGAATTTGATATATGGACAATTTCCATCTGGCTTTAGTATACCATTTTCATTAGAATTTGGTGAAATTCCTCCAGCGGTAGAAATATCAGTTAAAAGGCCAGATGGATTGGAATTTGTTATATATTACAATTCTTTGGACTCCGTGCCAAGCGTTCAAAACGATATTAGGGCTCAATTATCAAATGCCAGTAACCAACAACACGAACTGTCTCAAAGAGTTTTTTCTTCATCTAAAGAAGTAATTGATTCCTTGATGGAATATGCAGATTTGTTTAACTTTTCCATAAGTGATTTGCCTGCGGAAAAAATAATATTTTCTGAAACTGATTCAAATATACCTCTCAGAGGAACATATCAGTTCATATTTACTACTTATTCTTTTGATAATGACACCATTTTAAAAGAATTAAATCTTATCATAGAAGGCAAAGTGTTTGGATTGTTAGGAACAGATGAATTTAGACGAGATATAACCTTTGGAATTATGATTGGAACTCCAGTAGCACTCCTAATCGGAGTCGCAGTTGCTTCAACTGCGACAACTATTGGTCTTTTCTACGGATTAATTGCTGGATATAAAGGGGGGAAAACAGGAACGCTTATGGTAATAATAATTGATATTTTTCTTTCGATTCCAACAATGGTATTATTTATAATACTATCACTTAATTTTGGGAGTAGTTTGTTGTTTTTGATTGGACTTTTTGTTTTATTTGGCTGGCCAGGATTAGCCTTGATTAATCGAACATTCAGTGTTCAAATAAAGAATTATCCCTACGTTGAAGCTTCTAAATTGATGGGTGAATCTGACTTTAAAGTCGTGTTAAGACATATTATACCCCAGTTAGTCCCATTTACCCTTGCCAATTTCGCACTCGCAGTGCCCGCAGCAATATTGGCTGAAGCAGCTTTGAGTTTTTTAGGATTTGGAGATCCATCTTTTCCCACGTGGGGTCAAATGTTACAGGATGCTCACTTCTCATCCGCTGAAATTTTAGGATATTGGTGGTGGATATTAGCGCCTGGACTTATGATTTCTATCACTAGCATGGCGTTTATTCTGATAGGAAGATCTTTGGAGTATAGGGCAAAGTTGAGCAAAAAACAGTAATCTCTATTCTAAATCCTTCTTTCAAGTGATACTTCCAGGCCTTGACTATCGTATGCATGGATATCCTCCTCATCATATGGATGACATATAATAATAGAGATTAAACCGTAGAAATGATTCAGATCCTCAAGGGAAGGTCGGCTTGAACCGCTAGGATGGGAATGAGCTGTCCCAAGATACTTTAAGTCAAATGGCAATTCGTTTATTGGAAACCCGGAATAGAAGGGACCATGTACCGAGAAAGGAGGGATAACTAAATTGTCTATAAATATCTCTGTTTTTTTTCTTTCACCCCCTAAAATGAGTATGCCCTCATAGGGATGATGCATTTTAGCATAAGAAATTAATCCGTTAATAACATTCTGGGTGATTGCTACAATTTTCTTATTGCGTTTATTACGGTCCGGAGTTTTATTTTTTTTACCACCAAGAAACCCAAAATCCATACTAGATTTTAGAACTTACTAGCATAAAAATAATATTTGGATTTATTTAAAAATGTAACTATATGATCTTTATAGTAAAAACATTACCTGAATTTTTATGTAATTTTGAACTTGTTGATAAAATAACAAACTTTTAATATTTTTAAAAAGCATTATTTTTAGTTTGATTTATCAGATTTCCATCGTGCTTATTTTTTCTACCTTTATATTTCTTGGTGGGCTCTTATCCGGTGCAAGCGCCCAAATTCTTCCACAAAACAATAATCAAAATTTAGATTCCCCCTCTATTACTGCTCCTTCATCTACTCCTTCTTTGGTTAAGAACCCTTACGGGATCAGGATTACAAATCCCACAAGTGGTGATAAGGTGCTTATCAACGGTACTGATTACTTTGATGTAACAGGTAAAAGGCTTTCCGTTGAGGGTTTTTCTACATCAAACAACGGTAATCTAACTAATTGCGATGTTTCGATAGTGACTAATAGCATTTTTCCCTATCAAAGTGCAAATGGGACTGGTCCGCTTGGTGTAAAGGACTTTTCCAAATGGAACTACAAATTCAATTCTAACTACGCAAACTTACACGATGGTTCAAATAAAATCACCTCAAAATTAGCTTGCGAAGGGGGTACTGCAAAGGCTTATTTTAGTGTTAATGTAACAGGGACAAGATTTAATGGAACGTTTCCTACATCCTCTACAAATTTGGCTTTAGCTAGCGGAAATATCACAGGAACATCTCAGAATAATTTAAGTTCTAGTGCTACCGACTCGGCTAGTGAAGATTTAGCACTTCCTGTGACTGGGATCGAAATCAAATCTCCTTCTAATGGTGAAAGAATTAATATTGATAAACCTATAAATATTAACGGTAGTTCGGAATATCCAAACAATTACGATTGTGAAGTACTTTTAGCAGATGGTAATACTGCAGGCGTAATAGCACCAACTAGCGCTAACCAATCTAATTTTAAGAAAACAAAACCTGGAGGCATTAACGGTACGAGTGATTATAGAAGTTGGAGTATAGTGCTTGAACCTGGATTAAATAACCTCAAGAATGGCTCACAGTCATTAACTGCAAAATTGCAATGCTATTCTCCATTATCTTCCGTGAAAATTGCCAAAGTAAATATTGTTACAAATACTTCCAAGCCGTTGGAACTCAAGTCAATGGATGTCAGTATTGACAAAACCGGACAAGGTTCAAACCAAAAAATCGTCATAGGGGTAAATGACGCTATTACAAATGATCCCTTGGCAAATAGTGCAATTACCGGTTCAATTAACGAAGATCCGTTCTCTGGCACTACAGACTCGCTAGGGAAATTCAGCGCAACTATACCGATTAGTGTTAGAGATTCTGGTGCGACCATTGACGTATCCGTTTCGGCTTCAGCTGACGGGTATAAGATTAAAAAGACCAGTACTACTTTTGAAGGGTCACCTGCGGTAACAGATGAAACAACTCCACCTACATCTGACACTGATAATCGAGATACACCTAATAACGAAGAGGATCTTGCAGATAAAATATTCGATGATGTGCAAAAGCAACTAAGTGAGCAGGGAATTAATATTCCTCTTCCATTTGGATAGAATGTGTACACGTTAGTTAATTGTAAATTGCTTGGATTTGATTAACAACAACATTAACAATTCGCATAGACTATATGACTCGATAATGGTTTTTAGAATTTTTTGATCACTATTTATTCTCCCAATTAGATTTGTTATTGAGAAATAACAAGGTTATTATTCTTTATCTTTTAAGTTATCTTGAATTTAGATTTATGACTGACAATGTGTACAAATTTTTGATTCTTGAGTTAGGCATTGCTATTGTAGATGAGAAGAATCAAATCCAATCCTTTAAGAAATTTCATGACCCTGTAATATCCCACCTTAAAATTAAGAATAGGGACTATGAAGAAATTTCGGAAAGCTTGAAGTTTTTTAATGTTAAACCAGAATTACTACAAACAAATTATCCAGATTTAATAGAATATTTGAAAAATAACACATTTGATGCTGAAAAAATTTCTGACCTCGATGAAAAACACTTTCAGATCGATAAGTTTAGTTTATATACACAGATATATGGTTCTAATCAACAGGACCATTCAGAAATAGTGGGTAATATATCAGGTGATATAAGGGAGTTTGCTCTGAAATGGTCTTCCATAAGAGTTCAGGAAGCATCAGAGCAATTGGATTTACATATTAGTCAATCCATCAATGCATTGGATGAAATAGACAAGATATTAAATACAGTTGGAACTCGTATGAGAGAATGGTATGGGCTTCACTTCCCTGAATTGGACAATCTACTTCAAAATATTACAACATATGCAAATATCGTATCCAAAGTTGGAAAGCGGGAAGAAATAACAGTAGAATTCCTACAAACTCTGGACATCCCGGAAAATAAAATTGAGATTATTCGAATGACAGCAAATAGAAGCAAAGGAGGCAAAATTACAGAAGAAAATCTATTAATATTGCAGAGTTTAGCCAATGAAGTCATTTCATTAGCACAAATTAGAAAGACATTAGAGGACCATATTGATATGTCCATGGAAATAATATCACCAAATTTGAAGGAATTACTAACCGCCACAGTTGGAGCACGATTAATCGCCAAAGCAGGGAGTTTGAAAAGACTAGCTTCATTGTCATCTAGCACTATCCAGATTCTTGGGGCTGAGAAGGCGTTATTTAGAACTTTGAAAACTGGTGCTAATCCCCCAAAACACGGCTTGCTCTTTCAGCACCCTGTTATTCATTCAGCACCAAAGTGGCAGAGGGGCAAATTGGCAAGGGCCATTTCTTCAAAAGCTGCAATTGCTGCCAGAGTTGACCTTTATAGTCGGAATCCAGAATCGAGCAATACACTGGCAAGTAAGTTGAATGATCGGATAACAGAAATTCAGGAAAAGTATAAAGAACCTTCCGAAATTCAGCAGAGACATCAGCAGCAAGATTTCAAGCGAGGCGATAGGGATTCATATACTAGAAATAAAGGAAAGAAATACGGGAGAGATAGAGATGGGGATAGAGATGGGGATAGAGATTTTAAATTCAAGAAGAATAAATTCAAAAAAAGATTCCATAAATCAAATAAAAAGTAATGGATCATGTTTACAATAGAAGGCGTGTTAGATGAATCAATTATCTTTGTATAAATCATACGACAATGGGTCTTTTGTTATTTTGGTAGACCAAGCAAAAGAGAAATATTTGGCAACCCAAAATCTAGACGCAGGAAAAAGCGTTTATGGAGAAAAAATAATAAAAATTGACGATCTTGAATATAGAATTTGGGAACCTTATAGAAGTAAATTAGCCGGAGCCATATTAAAGAATCTTAAGGAAAATCCAATTAAGGAATCTTCTTCGGTCCTCTATTTGGGAGCCTCAACCGGTACGACCGTAAGTCATGTATCAGATATAGTGGGAAATAAAGGATTGGTATTTGCTGTCGAACCATCCGTTCGTGTTGCAAGGGAATTTTTGGAAAATGTTGCCTCAAGAAGAAAAAATATTATTCCTATTTTAATGGATGCAAGAAGATTTTTACATTATTATTCGTACTATGGATTGGTGAATGTGGTGTACTCAGATATTGCACAACCAGATCAGACTGATATTGCAATCAATAATTGCAAATGTTACCTAAAACCAGGAGGCGATTTGATAATAGTCATCAAGACGCGAAGTATTGACGTATTGACTGATCCTAAGTTGGTAACTCAAAACGAAGCTAAGAAACTTGAGAATAATCAATTCCAGATTTTGCAGATTATTAATTTAGAGCCTTTTGATAAGGATCATTCATTAATTCATGCCAAATATTTAGGTTAGGTGCTCTGATAGTTGAAACTTTTTATTGGAAAAGCTTTGTTTGAGCACATTCATTTATTAAGTTCTTGACAGGACTCCACGAGAATCTAATGTATTTTTTATTTTCGTTATCAAAAAGATGATTTTTCAGGAATAATTTTGTTGATGGATCAGAGGGATATCCTGAGCCTATTTTTTTACATAAGATCTCCTCTATTTTCTTAATCTCTCTATCCCTAGTTACCTTGGCAATTATAGATGCTGCAGAGACTATTAAATTGTCTGTGTCAGCCTTGTGAAAACAATATATCTTGACTGACTTGTTTACAAGTTTTTTAATATCGACTGTTTGAACCGATCAGGCCTTACATCACATGCATCAATAATAATCTTGTCTGCGTTAATATTGTCTGCGATGATCGTCATAAATCTTGATTCTAGAACATTCAACTTTTTATGGTTCACGTAATTGTCAATTGTTATAGGATTAATCCTGCATACGAAAACAGAAACAGCTGATTGCAAAATTTTAAAATACAATGTTTCCCTTTTTTGGTACCGTAAGTTTTTTAGAATCTGTAATGCCCTCGATTCCTAAGTACTTTCTATTCCTGTTGGATCGAACGAGATACCTGCGATTACTAGCGGACCAATCACAGAACCTCGTCCGGCTTCATCAATTCCCCCTAACAGCAATCTTATCTATTCTTGTTGAATTCACTTATCCTATATTAATGAAATACTCTGATTACTTGGATGAATTGAGCGAATCCCCTCGTTAAGATAAATCATGACCATAGATTATCTACTGAATTATAACCATCATATTACTAGAATGTCAAAATAATTCAGATTTTATTATCCCTGTCTTGTAATCTACTGGTGTTAAATTAGATTCTAAACCTTTGGTTTTATAGTTTACAGATAAAAGGAATCTCTTGAACTCATTTAAAGGCACCATAGTTGGAACATCGTGGTTAATCTGAAGAATAGATTTGGATATGGAGTTACTAACAGATCGCGTTTCTAGACCGTCTCTATATTACGGTACATAAAAATTAAGACCAATCGTGACAAGCGTGGCATCAGAGATGATAGGAGATTATTATATCAGTTCAAACAGAAAATCCTTAGGGCTAGAAACGAAGGGGAATAAAGGATTTTCAAATTAGGATCTCTGCTCATGGTATTATTGGGACATTTGCCAATGTAAGAAAATGATCGTCGGGACTGGCAAGCGTTATTTTTTAATGATCATCGCGGTGTCAGCCTAAATGAGGGACGACAAATTAAACCGAAAGAACCGGTGACAAGATTCAGGAGATCACATATAGTTAAGACTTTAATCACCCAAATGGTAAATGAAATGAAACGATAGGATATGAAAGAATCAATGCAATCCGGGGTGCAGCGTAAACAGATACACCCCGCTAACCCGGATCGAGCATGGTTTCGGGAAGTAGAAATTTCAAGGACAATGACCTTTGATTACTATGAGAATTTTGGTGCTCCTGAAAACTCAAGAACATAAACTATGACGGTGGAGGTAGAAAAACTATTTTTTAGCTAGGACCGTTCCTAGCAAATGTGATCTTCCCCGTGTAGATAGAAAAGGTTGGTGGAGAAATAAGAGAAGTCCGTTTATCGTTGAATTGGCTATTTGATACATCAATACTCCATGGATTTAAGATATGACTTTTCGAAAGAACTTCTGAGGAAACGATGGACTTAGATGGAGAAACAGAAGGTGAGTTAGATGTGCTCGCCAGACTAATCATCCATTCCCCTAAATCAAAGCAACAAAGAGAGATGAAAACGATCCTGAGGACTCTTGAACTAAAACTAAAAATTAGCAACAGAAAAAGACCGTAGATGAAAATTTTTATGTTTTGTGAGCGAGATATTGTTTTAAATAAACAATAATGATTTGACATGAGATAGGAGGGATGCGAATGGAAGATGATGGGGTCTCTGTAGATTCGGGTTAAATGGTAATTATACGAATTTAATAGCTGGTTCAATATTATTTTACTCACAAAATCTAAGATTGAGATTGAATAAATAAGGGATGAACATTCCTTTATTATTTGGAAAAGAAAGGTACTACGTATGATTGGTCAGAGATCAAAGAAGGGGAGGTCACACTTTTGGTCCCATCGCAGGCCCTAGCCCAAAGGAGCCTCCTAAATATCCTGCTTTCTTCAACACTGCTGCAAAATTTAACAGAGATGTTTCTATTTTAATATACCGGAATTATATTGATCAGTCAAGGAAGAATATTTCCTTTGTTGATTCCATGTGTGGGTTGGGAGCAAGAGGAGTAAGAGTCGGGAAAGAAATTCCACAGATCCAGAAAGTGGTTTTTAATGATTTTAATATGTTATCAGCTCAAACTGCGAAGGTTAATACTATTATCAACAACATATACCACAAGTCTAATTTTTGTACATCCGAGATCTGTAGTTTCTTATCCACTAATGCTAATTTTGATAATCGCGCGACGATAATTGATTTGGATCCTTTCGGAACACCTGCACCTTTTTTGGACTGTATCTTGCGCGCGGTTGAAAATGACGGTATGATTTCAATTACAGCAACAGATACCGCGGTGCTGCAGGGTGTTTATCCAAGGGTTTGTTATAGAAAATATTATGGAATTCCTTTGAGAACCAGTTATTCTCTGGAAAGTAGGTACAAGATTGTTACTATCTTGTACTGCCCTTAGTTGCTTCAAGACTATGATCTGTACATTCATCCGATATTTGCACATTCATACAGAAACTATATTCGAATTTACTGTAAAGTATCAAAAAGCAATTATTTGGCGAATAAAATATCCGACAAATTAGGATATGTTCTTCATTGTTTCGAATGTGGATACAGAGGATTGATGAAAAAAAATCCTTCTGAGATTGAATGCCCCTTATGTCAGAAAAAGATGAGATTAGGTGGTCCATTATGGATATCTCACATATTTAATAAAAATCTGATTTTCAAAATACTGGCTGAAAACCTTGAAACGGAAGCAAGAATGATACAAAAATCAAATATTGTAAAACAAAATAAGAATCCTATCAAGAGGTTTTTCGAGATTGCATTAAGAGAATTAGATCATATTCCATTTCATTACAATAGTGACGAGTTTGGGAAATTTATGAAGAATAAGTACTCATCCCCTCCCTAAAATTATTGATAAATTAATCTTGGATGGCTATGACGCCAGCCCGACCCTTTTTTCATCAACGGGGTTTAAGACGGAAGCGTGTCTTCGAGAAATAAAGTCCAGTCTTTCTAATCTTTATATAATTGCCTTTTTTAGTTTTCGATGACAACGAAATGACGCTTAAAATACCAATATTCTCTATTCAAGTATTTGTTCGAATGTTTATGCACCAACCAATGTAATTTCCGAATTTGGAATTATGATGGATTTAGAATATTTACCATTCCTCTCAATTACTAACCCTAATCCATCCTGTATCCTTTGCAGCGATTTCAATCCCAATTTGTTGGAATATATTCGAGGAAGACTTGAAATTAAAAAAATCTCATATTTTTCACTTAACATATTTAAAAAATTAATGTGCTCCAAATCTTTTGAATATTGATATTTGTTCAGTCCATCTAAATCCAATCTGTTTTCAATTAGTTTAAGCAATGTCCCATTACCTACTCCACCTCTATTTTCCGATAATAATATTATTATACCATGGTCGCTTACTACGTGGTAATTATTCCATAAGAGGTTTAAACTATTTCCAAGCGTAGTTTGGCAGGAATAGTTAGTGTTACCTGAAATGAATGCTGACTTTGAAGATTCAGCGGTTGGTTGTGTTATTCCCTTAAATCTTTGAATGGCTTCGTTGAATGAAGATGGAATGTCTCCGATGAAAATCGAGTCAATTCCTTCGTTATTAGAAATTACATGTATGGACTGCGAATTAATTTTAGATGTAACTTCGATCGCCAACTTAAGAGGCTCACTGTACTTACCAGGTTGAGGTAACGAGTTAACTATGAATGAGTACACTTGGTTCATTTCATCTGGATAGCATTCCCTTAGTAATCTGACCGGGGATCCAGTATAACCAAATACCGGATCATATTCAATCCTATCTATCAAGATGGTGTTATTAAATTTGTTTACTTTCTCCAATACTTCCTCGCTGGCTAGTCTAACGAGGCTAATGCCAATCTCATTAATCTGTTGTTTTAGTCTTTGAGGAATAGACTTTGAAAGTATACAGTACCTCTATATTTTGAATCTTCAATTCTTTGGACATGTTTTGGATAAATGATAATATTGGTAGCATAAAGAAAAATGGACTTGTAATCAGAATCAGAGTTGATTCTTGAATCACTATCTTGTTTTGTATTTCAATTTCTAGTTTCTCCAAATCTAACTTATTCATCGTGGGTCTCGGTATTTGGGATATATTTTCATACTTGATATCCAATATAATTTCTGAATCACCATATCCTAACCATATTTCCGGCATATTAGATTATTTAAGAATGAGTAACATATAAAATCAAAGATTATCTAATTAGGAGAAGTTGAAGGAAAATGATAAATTACACTGAGAGGAAGATCTCATACTCTTTTTATTCGATAAAAATGCCATTAAGATCGGAAATTTTACACTATCGAGTGGCAGGAAGAGCCGGTTCTATTTGGATTTGCGAATTCTGCAGAGTTATCCATTGTATTTCAGAAAGACCATATCCTTACTGAAAAACCTTGTTCATTCGCAAATTGGCCTTGAAAATTTTGATTATATTTGCTCTATACCAACTTCAGGGACCATTTTTGGTTCAGCTCTTTCTTACGAACTCTTTAAACCTCATATATACGTCAGGAAGGATCTAAAGAACTATGGTACGCAGAAAAAAATAGAAGGAACTTTAGAACCGAATTCAAAAATATTATTTGTGGATGATGTAATTACTACTGGACATTCAGTATTATCGGGAATAGAATCGTTGTCCAATCATTCAGTTATAAGCGGAGTAGTTGTGCTGGTCGATAGACAGCAAGGGTCTCAAGATATGTTTGATCAGTTCGCATTAAAGGTAAAAAGCGCAATTCCAGTCCTTCGGATTATCAAAATCTTAAATGACAACGCTAGGATTGATATGAAGGAATATCATGCAATAAAAGAAGAAATATTAGGATTTTAGCTTTCATAAATCATTAAATTCTTTTCTTCCAAAAGATATGTAAATTGGTTACGGCCCTGTATACTTCAGTTTCTTTTTTAGCACCGGTGCAAACAAGCTTACCACTAGCAAATAATAAAATTACTGTTTTTGGGTCGAACATTCTGTGAATTAATCCTGGAAATTGTTCTGGCTCGTACATACTTCTTGGCAATATTCTGGCTGCTAATTCTAAATGGATTTTTCCTCCCAAGCTTGCTGAAGCAACAATATTCTGAATTTCAATGATTGGATCATTTTCTACAGGAATTCCGCCTTTTCTTAACTTTTGAACCACACTTCTTACTGCTTTGATAGCTTGTTCTTCTGATTTTGCTCCCGTACATACCATCTTCCCTGAACTAAAAATTAGGGTAGCAGTTTTGGGGGCTTTTAATCTAAATACTAATCCTGGAAATTGATCTGGATGATATTCTACATCGGGAAATATTTGTGTAATCAAGTTTAAATTTATAGTTTGATTGACCGTTGCAGATGCCACAACGTTTTCTATACTTACCATTGGCTTTGTTTGAGGCATTATTCGTTCCTTGGGGGTATATAAATACTCGATATAAATATACCTTTATGTGATATTGTCAAATTTGATCAATACCTATCTTTTTATTTTCTTGTAATCAATTATTTCAATATTTTTATAAATAACTTAAAATAAAAATAAATTAATGAAATTACTAATTAATTAATTTTATTAAAATAATCATAACATGTAATTATTACATATAAATAAAGAAACTGGATTTTATCCTCATATTATTCAAAAAGAAATCAAAACATGTATGTAGATTTAGGATGGTTAATCGAAACTTGAAAGTCCTACATTATACATTTTAAATACCCTTCTTAAAAATGAAATCTATGTCTCAAAAAACTAGAATTGATAAGGATTCATTAGGCGAGGTGGTAGTCCCAGAAAATGCATATTATGGTCCATTCACTGCAAGAGCAAAGGAACAATATCAAATAACAAAACTCCCTCCACATAGGAACTTTGTCATGGCGTTCATAATGATTAAGAAAGCGGCTGCTATAACAAACCGAGACCTTGGCGTGTTGTCGTCACAAATTGCCAACGCAATAATCAGAAGCTGTGATGAAATTTTGGCAGGAAAATTGTCTGATCAATTTGTAATCGAGACACTTAATTCGGGAGCAAGTACCGCTTTTAATATGAATTGTAATGAGGTAATTGCAAACCGGGCGCTAGAGATCCTTGGCAAACCAAAGGGTTCTTACGAAATAATCAGCCCGAATGACCATGTGAATATGTCTCAGTCAAGTAACGATACCTCTCCTACAGCCATTCATATTTCTATAATCATGAATTGTCAAGAGTTACTAAAATCATTGGACCAATTGATCCGTTCAATAGAAAAAAAAGCAATTGACTTTAAAGATGATATAAAAATTGGTAGAACTCACTTGATGGATGCAATCCCTGTCACCATGGGAGACGAATTTAGTTCATACTTGTTTGCATTAATAAAATCAAAAGAATTTATCATCGGGTCTCTGGAACAACTCTACTATGTCGCCCTTGGGGGAACGGCAGTAGGAACGGGCGCAAATACCCCAAAAGGTTATCAACCTCTTGTGGTGGAAAATCTAGCAAATATTTCTGGACTGCCATTGAAGCCGTCTCCTAACTTATTCTATTCTCTACAAAGTAGACTCGATGTTGCGAATTGCTCCTCTGCAATAAAAAATCTTGCCATAGAATTGACAAAAATGTCAAACGATTTTAGGTTGATGGCTTCAGGGCCCACTGCCGGATTTGCAGAAATCACTATTCCAGCTGTTCATGCAGGGTCCTCAATAATGCCGGGAAAAGTCAATCCTTCTCTTTCTGAGACCCTGAATATGATTTGTTTTATAGTAATCGGAAATGATCTTTCAGTCACTCTGGCATCTCAGGCAGGACAGTTTGAATTAAACGTCATGCTTGGAGGGATGGTTAAATCAGTGTTAGATTCCACCGATATGCTCACTAATTTTCTACCTATATTTTCCAAGAATATGGTTGATGGAATACAAACAAACAAACAAAAACTTCAATTAAGCGTACAGAAGAGCCCTGTGTTGGTAACATTATTGAATCCCATAATAGGCTATCTAAAAGCAGCTGAAGTTTACAAAGAAGCTATGTCGAGCAACAAAACCATTAAAGAAGTAATAATTGAGAGAAAATTAATGAGTGAGGAGGAATTCGATAACGCATTATCCAAGGAAAGACTCCTATCATGATCAATACCCATCGTCTTATTTGTTAATTGAGGGGTGATATCCACAAATATCGCAATGCTTGAATTGTTCACCGTCTAGATGGTTGAAATGTACATCCACAGGCCTTACAAGTATGATGAGAATCCTCATATCCATCAGAAGCTATAAAATCGTTACTAATTAAACTTGGACTTTTGCAATTTATACATCTGCAATTGCATTCCATATGTATATACATCTATCTCGTTATAAAAAATGTATTGTTTAAATTATGTAAACGATATAGTACATGATACAATTGAAGCAAATTATTTCCTCATCGTTTTCATTTCTAGTTCTTTTCTTACTGTTGTTAATCCCAATAGTCTATAATGAATTTGAAAGTGTCAAAGCGCAACAACAAGAACAAAATCAAACAGTCTTTGGTGTCGGTAGGAGGAGTGAATTTACTAACCAGTCTTTCGACAACTCCAGATTCTCAGTCTAAGGGATTAGCAATTAAGGATTCCCTCAATGAAAACGAAGGGATGTTATTCATTTTTGAATTGCCACAAAAATACTCTTTTTGGATGAAGGACATGAAATTTCCGATAGACATAATTTGGATTAATTCGACTGGCAAGATCGTTCACATTGAGAAAAATCTTCCGCCCTGTGTCTTCTTGATTCCGTGTCCTTCCTATACACCAAATGATGATTCATTGTATGTATTAGAAGTTGTATCCAATTTTACAAACAAATTTGACATAAATATCGGTGACGCCGTCGACTCTAAAGTCATAAAACAGAGTCAGCGTTAGAATTTTTATGCTAGGATTTGAAACTATCAACTAACTTCTTGTGGTAGCTACTGAGACATTGTAATCCTGAATCTTGGTCTTTTGGTATTACTTGAATTTTTTTTAATTGCTTTACAGAATAAATTGATTTCAGAAAATTAAAGCAAGTTTCACAGACATACATATCTTAATAATATAGTAATTGTCAATTAATTTGTTATTTTAGTTTGATGAATCATTAAGAAATGCGACAGGTTTTTTGTTACCTTTGTGCCTATGATTAAATTTGTAGCAGTAATCAGCCACCAGGGAGATAACTCAGTTCTAATAAGAAGTATATAGGAGAATACGATTATCATCGATTTTAAGTCATCTATTAATCGTTATTCTTTGGTTCATCTCTATTTTACATATCATCTATTATAATTCTACTGTCAGTGTAATGAATTTCTTTATCCAAAGAATCTATATTCTAAATTCAACTTTAAGAATTACGACGATAAAGATTTTTTTCGTTGTTCGCCACATATGGCAAATACTTATCAAATCTCAATAGTTTATCCAGTTCAACAATTTATCACGAGAGCAATAGAATTTCGTATTGTTATGTTATTGTATGTTAACACTTAAAAATAGGTAGTATTGTAAAAGAAGATATCATGGCTGCCCGCAAAAGTACAACCAGAAAAATAAGACTATTGAAAAAAATCAAACAAAATAGACCGGTGCCAGCCTGGATTATTATTCGGACACACCGACATGTTAGAACAAATCCAAAAAGAAGGTCATGGCGCAGATCAGATGTGAATATAGGATAAAAAAGGAGATAATGTAAAATGTCAACAGTTGAGGATACACTCGCAAGAATATATACAATAAATTTCAGTAAAGCATGGTTAACACCAAAGCATAAGAGAACTGATAGAGTAGTTAACATGATTAAAGAATTCGCTATAAAACATATGAAAAGCTCGCAAATTAAGATTGATCAAGAGCTGAATCGATATATTTGGGAAAGAGGCAAAACTAATCCCCCAAGAAAGGTGAGGGTTAGAATTGTGAAGGATGAAGATGATCAGGTTATAGTTTCTCTATATGAGGATATTGTCATCGAATCAGATTCTCAAACTAAAACCGAAACATCAGAAAAGGTCGAAGTGGAAGATGATAGTGTTCCAGTTGAAGAGAGCGGACCGAAAAAAAGAAATAACAATGATCATAATTTAATCTTGAATTATATTCAAATAATTTTTTATATTTAGAATTATCAATAATTTCAGAAATAAAAAAATACTTGACTGTGGCGTTACGCCTTAGATTTTATTTCTTTTTTAAGTATCAAAATCAATTATTGGATCTTCTGTTAACTAAAGTAAATCCTGATTCAATATCATTGAAATAAGGTAATTGAATATCATCCATTGCTATTTCAGGTTCAAAATCTAAAATATTTTTCTTCGGAATCAAAAAGTTCAGCGGATCGTATCCTGATACAATGTCTTTATTTGTTTTCACCAGGATATGACATTTTGTGGTATCATTCCCTTCTTCTAGTATGTTTACTTCTTGTTCAGCCTCCGAAAGTAAATTATTGGCTGTTTCTATTACATTTTTCATTATTGAAATTTTTTCAGTAGGCTGATACAAATAGAGCGAGCATTTTTGGATACTATTAATATCAATTTTTTGTGTTAGTTGAGCCATTGTTTCTATAAAGGCATTCTTTATCCCTTTTGTAGATTTATTAGAAGTAACAAAATTAAATTTTTCTGGAAAACTCTTGGTCACTGATTGAACTATTATATCGACTATTGCTGTATTTGTAATCTTGTAGCATTGTTCAATGGAAATATCATTACCATTTCTTATTATTGCATTGTTATCAATTACTATAACACTGTTAACGAATTTACATAAAAAAGAAAGAGATACTCCGCAACGAAATAACTTTTCTTTCTCAAATCCAAAAGGAAGTATAGTTAAGCAAATTATCTCTCGATTCATGTTGTTCTTTAGCATTTGAGATAAAACTGGCAATACTGCTGAGCCAAACTTGGAAGCCAAGTTTCCAACAATGATAATAGATTGGTATTGGTTAACCTTTGATAAAATATCTTCTGTTGCTTCCAATAATGTTTTTCTAATTTGGTCTAAGATGGATTAATTCTGGAAGGAATAGTTATTTCAATTTTATTATCAAAATCTGAGCCGGTCGAGGAATGATTCTCCAAAAGAAGATAATCTAAATTTACTTTTTCCAATACTTCAGTTGTTATCTTTATCCCTGCATTCCCAACACCGATAATACACGTATTCAAAGTATTAGCATTTTTCAATCGTCATTAACAAACCTTAGTCGATAGATAAAAGTGTTGTGTGATCACTTGTGGTCGTAGACTAAACTGGAATTGCGTTTAAGACATGATTTGAATAGCCTATTACTCTGACTCTGACTCTCTTGCCTATGAAAGGATTGTCAAAATATAATATACTATTCTTATAAGGACCAGTTTTGATAACCATATTTTCTTCCTTTTGATCCGTATATTTGTGATAGACCTTTGATTCTTGTATTCTTGAATGATAAGTTGGTTTGGTTCTTTCCTTTCAAAAATGACTCATCAGGATCACGTTCTAGAATTATTGATTTGTAATAATCATTCCTCCCCTTCAGCTTTCCGTTTTCAATTTCGTTAATGAGGACCTCTCCTTCCCAATTTATCCACTTGGAATTTCTCCTTTTTGCTATTGCTTTGATTAAATTATGCAGCCTTTCTGATCTAGCTGAAATTATGTCGTCATCGACCTTTTTTAATTTCGATGCGGCAGTTCCGGGCCTAGAACTGAATTTCGATGAATTAACAATATCGGGATCTATAAATGATATTAAATCTAAAGTCTGTTCAAAATCCTCATTGGTTTCTGTTGGGAATCCAGTAATAATGTCTGTTGCAATTGTGATTTCTGGAATCTTGTCTTTCAATCTCGTGATAAGATCTTTGGTGGTATTAACCGTGTGTCCTCTTTTCATTTTCCTTAAGATTCTTTCGCTCCCGCTCTGGATGGGGATGTGGATGAATTTAAAAAGCTTATTACTTTCTGAATATAGCGTCGATAGATCGTTTATCATTCTGTTCAGATACATTGGGTTCATCATTCCGAGTCTTATCTTAAATTCTTGTTCTATTTTTTCGCAGCTCCTTAACAAATTTATTAAGTTAGTCCCAATGTCCAATCCATAACATCCATTATCCGTAGATGTAAGCCAAATCTCTTTACTCCCATGTTCTAAATCTTCTCTTATTTGTTTAACTATTTCACCAATTCTATAACTCCTTAGGTCACCCTTTGCAAGCTTTGTTTGGCAAAAGGTACATTCGCTTAGACAACCAGTTGAGATTTCAATGATACTAATTATCGGACTGATCCGGAACTTAGGTATATTTATTTTTTCAATATTTGAATTCACTAAGCTTGACACAGTTTGTCCACCCAATGCTGCATGAGCGACCTCGACTACCTTATCAATAGAATTTGGTCCAATTATGCTGGCGTGGGAATTGGCAGATTTTACTAAACTCTCATCAGCTGCCGGCAAGCAACCAGCAATAATCAAAGGCTTGTTAGTATTAGTCAAATACTTAATCCGATGAATCATTTTATGTTCAGTAGAATTTTTTACCGAGCAGGTTACTATCAAATTAATACTAGAGTTCTCTGGATTCTCAGCCAACCTGAATCCCCGTAGTTTTAGCCTGTCCCGCCATCATTTCTAAATCAGCAAAATTGGCTGAGCAACCATAACCTTCGATCCAGAAACTGGGTCTTTGTTGATACTCATCATTTTTTGGTTCTTCATCTGTTCCATATCCAGCATTTTTTCTAATTCTTTTTTTAGAAGGTATTTCTGTTCTTTTTAAGAGTTTAATATGGTCAATTAATTGTGGCTTTAAGGAAACGAAAATTGATGCAGCCATCTATTGTTCTGTTGGTTGTAATAGATCTCAATCTCACTTCTTGGTTGAATCGAATTGAGAAATATACCTTTTCCTTAACAACCTACTAGAACCTTGTGAGTTGTCATTAGTTAATATATATCTCTCCAGACCGAAAACGTACTTTAGTCATGAATATTCTTAATAATTGCTATGTAGTGACGAAACAAATCTTTATCATTGCGTATATGACAGGATTCCTTTGGTTAAGAAGGAATCCACTGTCATTAATATTCACGGCCATTTCTCCATTTTCATTGTTGTTCATATTATTTGTAGTAAGTAGTGGTGAATACGTACAGTTTGCCGTTGCTGGCAGTCTGGTTATGGCGCTAGTAGGTTACGGATTGGCTTTAGGTCAAGATATTTCATTTTACAAAATTGAATATAAAATGCAAGACGTATTTGTTGCCTCTCCAGTTTCTTCCATAACCTATATGCTGGGATTGGCTTTGTCACAATTACTATATGGGCTACCTGCACTGATGGTTTTGCTCTCACTTGCCGTATATTTTTCAGTTTCTTTAAATTTCATTCCTTTGTTATTATTAAATGTCTTTCTCATTTGGGGGACTATGTCTTCCATAGGATTTTTCTTGTCTTCTCACATGCTGCATATGCGAAATGCCACTCAGTTAATTTCTTTCGTAAATGTTATTATTGCTATTATACCTCCAGTTTTTTATTCAATAGAAAAATTACCCTTAGATTTACAATTCATATCATATTTTGTTCCCACCACTCATGCCTCATTGATGTTGCAATATTCAATGGGTTTTCCAGTACCTCCGGGTTGGACCATCTCATTAGGATTATTTGTCCAAACTGCATACTTTGTTTTTTTTATATTGGTGGCAAAGAAAAAGGCTTTGTGGAGAGAAAATTAGGGTGAGAATGGGTGATATGTATGCTAAAACTCTTGCTTTAGTCTAATTATTGTTTATTCTGTTCAAATATTCTTCTAGTGGAATCGACCAATTTAACTACATCTTTCTTATCATTTGCGTTTGAAAAAGCTCCCATCTTCCCTGGCAAGAAAAATATATCATGTTTAGCCATTAGTGCCAGATTATAATTAATTAAAATCTCCCTATCGCTTAGTGCTGCATCAACAGCATTGTCTATCCTCTCTGTCTTTTCATTCAGGAAATGAACCATGAATAATGAACCTATTCCTGTAACTTGGACTCTTATTCCAAGCTCAACGAATAATTTTGTCAATTCTCTTCTTGCAGTTTCTCCAAGACCATTGATTCTCTCATAGATTCCTGGATTTTTTCTTAGCTCTTTTAAAGTATGATATCCCGCCTTCATAGTCAATGGGTTTGCTGAAAATGTACCTCCCCCAATCGAACAGTATGAAGATTTATTATTGTCCACAGTTGCATCTGCCAATTTCATTATTTCTTTCTTCCCGCAGACAGCTCCAATGGGAAGTCCTCCGCCAATAATTTTGCCCAATGTAAAAAGGTCAGGGTCTAATTTGAATATGTTCATCGCACCATCAAAGGCAAATCTGAATCCAGTAACTATTTCGTCTAGTATGAAGAGGCTTTCGTTCCTTTTAGCAAACTCTTGTAATCCGAGTAGATACCCGTCCTGAGGAGGAATGCATCCTGCTCCACCCATAATCGGTTCGACAATAATCGCTGCAAGGTCATCCTTAATAGACTCTAACACCTTGATGGATCTTTCTAAATCGTTAAATTGTAATGATTCAATAAAATGACCCTCATCTTCAATTAGTCCCATACCTTCATCCGCCTCATAAGGATAATTCACAGATTGCAAGAGGTTTGTATTAAAACCATGCCATCCACCCTCTACTTTGGCAATCACTCTTTTACCCGTCGCAGCCCTGGCTAAACGAATTGCATACATGGTCGCTTCTGAGCCAGTACCTACAGAATCTTAAATTCTCCGCCAGGGGTATGGCCTTATGAATTTCATTACCTAGTTTCCAACTTGCTTTATTTGCAGTCCCATAGAGAGTACCTTTACCAACTTGCTTCTTTAATTTCGATGTCACGATCTCCGGAGAATGTCCAAGGATGAGAGCCCAGTGACCATTCCAAAAATCCAAATACCTGTTTCCATCAATGTCAAATAAATATTTACCACGTGACTTGATGGTAAAAAAAGGATAAGGTTTAAAGTATCGAATATTATGATTTATTCCCCCGGGAAAAATGTCTCTGGATTTGAAATACAAATTCATGGATTCAAATGTCTTACTCTTATACAAATCCGCATAGTCTTCATATTTCATATGTAATTTATTGTCCCTTCTCAGAATCTTTTATATGTTTTTAAATTTTAGATTGAGATAATAAATTATTCAAAGATATTCTGGAAGGATTATTTTATTCAGTAATCTATTTTACATTCGATCAAAATTTAATGAAAATCAGAGTACCTTTTGCCGTGTCCAGATTTAATTGACTTATTAGCAAAATAAATATCATTATTATTGTTAATCTAAGAACAAGATTTATATTAATATTTTTTTGATTGTAAATAGAACGTATCCAAGATAAAAGGCGGAGTCGGTAATGAATTTGGCAATGCCACAATGTGATTTATAGACTTCCAGATGCGCTCATAACATTGTAAAGCTACAAAATAAAAAAATAGGGGGATTCGATCAAAAAAATCAGTGCTGACCTGATGGATTGAATCTGACATGGGAATGATCAGATAGACTAGAAATTTAGATTACGATACTAATAAAAGTTAACAGTATGTTTTAGTTAAGATTTAGATCAATTGCTAAATTATGGATTCTCATAATTATGGCTTTGAATCAGAAGCATAGAAGACGTTTTGTCAAGTTAATGTTATGTACCTTGGAGTATTATTATTTTAGGTAATAGAAAATACACTTGTATTTTACATAAAAACAACATACAAATCTAGTTTTTCGATCGTACTCTTTCTCTTTATTGTTAATCTAAAAATAGAATAACAATAAAGAAAGAAACTCAATAAACGTCCTTTCAATTTTTCGATCTATTCTTTCCTGAGATGGGGAAGAAGATAACAGAAGAAGAAGAGAAATGGACGATATTTATATATAAAATAAACAAACAAACTCGTAAAAAAAGTTAGTTTGTTTATGTGAGAATCAACCGACGATTTATAATAAAGTAAATAATAATTCTACAGCCATTATTTACTTTATTTGACTCCGGTTGATCCTGCCGGACCCGACTGCTATCAGAGTGGGACTAAGCCATGCGAGTCAACATAGCAATATGTGGCATACGGCTCAGTAACACGTAGTCAACATGCCCAGGGGACGTGGATAACCTCGGGAAACTGAGGATAAACCGCGATAGGTCATCACTTCTGGAATGGGTAATGACTTAAATCTATATGGCCCCTGGATTGGACTGCGGCCGATCAGGCTGTTGGTGAGGTAATGGCCCACCAAACCTGTAACCGGTACGGGCTCTGAGAGGAGGAGCCCGGAGATGGGCACTGAGACAAGGGCCCAGGCCCTATGGGGCGCAGCAGGCGCGAAACCTCTGCAATAGGCGAAAGCTTGACAGGGTTACTCTGAGTGATTTCCGTTAAGGAGATCTTTTGGCACCTCTAAAAATGGTGCAGAATAAGGGGTGGGCAAGTCTGGTGTCAGCCGCCGCGGTAATACCAGCACCCCGAGTGGTCGGGACGTTTATTGGGCCTAAAGCATCCGTAGCCGGTTCTACAAGTCTTCCGTTAAATCCACCTGCTTAACAGATGGGCTGCGGAAGATACTATAGAGCTAGGAGGCGGGAGAGGCAAGCGGTACTCGATGGGTAGGGGTAAAATCCGTTGATCCATTGAAGACCACCAGTGGCGAAGGCGGCTTGCCAGAACGCGCTCGACGGTGAGGGATGAAAGCTGGGGGAGCAAACCGGATTAGATACCCGGGTAGTCCCAGCTGTAAACGATGCAGACTCGGTGATGAGTTGGCTTATTGCTAACTCAGTGCCGCAGGGAAGCCGTTAAGTTTGCCGCCTGGGGAGTACGGTCGCAAGACTGAAACTTAAAGGAATTGGCGGGGGAGCACCACAAGGGGTGAAGCCTGCGGTTCAATTGGAGTCAACGCCGGAAATCTTACCGGGGGCGACAGCAGAGTGAAGGTCAAGCTGAAGACTTTACCAGACAAGCTGAGAGGAGGTGCATGGCCGTCGCCAGCTCGTGCCGTGAGGTGTCCTGTTAAGTCAGGTAACGAGCGAGATCCCTGCCTCTAGTTGCTACCATTATTCTCAGGAGTAGTGGAGTTAATTAGAGGGACCGCCGTCGCTGAGACGGAGGAAGGTGGGGGCTACGGCAGGTCAGTATGCCCCGAAACCCTCGGGCCACACGCGGGCTGCAATGGTAAGGACAATGAGTTTCGATTCCGAAAGGAGGAGGCAATCTCTAAACCTTACCACAGTTATGATTGAGGGCTGAAACTCGCCCTCATGAATATGGAATCCCTAGTAACCGCGTGTCACTATCGCGCGGTGAATACGTCCCTGCTCCTTGCACACACCGCCCGTCGCTTCATCGAAGTTGGTTCTTGGCGAGGTGGTGCCTAATTGGTACTATCGAACCTGGGGTCAGCAACGAGGGAGAAGTCGTAACAAGGTGGCCGTAGGGGAACCTGCGGCCGGATCACCTCCTTAGTTATTATATTGTAGTAGTGGTAGTGGGTTAGAAAGGGCCTTGTGCTCTTTCTAATCTGCGAGACTTTACAATAATTATACTAATAAAATAAAATAAAATAAATCCCTAAATCTATCTATCAATCATCTATCAATCCATACTATACACACTTATCTGTCCTGTCCATTACGAATGGACGATGATAAGATAGTATAGCAGTAGAGTAGGATGGTAGATAAAGAAGGGAGTGCAATCAAATCAAAACTGATCAATCAATTCCTTCATTTTTCATACGGTTTGAAAAACTGATTAGTATGTTGTATTTTTATACAAATTGATATAAAGACAAAGATTAGAAAGAAAGAGAGCCCGTTAGTAAAACACACCAATATGACCTTAATCAAATGCAATTACGTCTATGCAAATTCTTGATCGGCCTTCTTCTTTTAGAAATTAGAATAGCGTTGAAAATTAGAACGTTAGAATATAATCAGTCTATCTGATCATTCCAATTAAAATCAGCATATAGTATCGGATGCAATTCTTTGTCTCATGTAAATGAGGAGTAGAAGATAAAGAATGAAGTTGATGTAGTAAATGTGAGTTTACAATGATCATCATGTAAAGGAAAACTCCAATTGAATAAGGATATCAACAACATGTAGTAACACATTATCGCGGATTTCAAAATAGATTATATTCGCGTAATAACAATGCAGTCATAATAATAAACAAAATTTCAGTTGATTGTTATAGTGCAATATGTGTGTTATAGTTGTAGGTAAACAGCAAATAATCTTTCATACATACGAAATACCAATACCAACCAAATTGAATTAGACTTTTCTACCACAAGTGGAACTAACTAACTAACTAACTAATAGATAACTAATAACAAACAAAAGATCCAAAGGACAAAGAAAGAAACTCCAAATAAAAAAGTAATTAATTAATTAATTAATTTATTAATTAATTTATAACTACTGGACTGGTGCAAAGACGCCGATTGGTGGATGACTCGGCTTGATAAGCGATGAAGGACGTGGCAAGCTGCGATAAGCCTGGGTTAGGTGCATGCGACCGACGACCCCGGGATTTCCGAATGAGGTCTCTCTATACACTCCCATGCTTTAGCTAGGGAGAGCAAACCGTCCGAAGTGAAGCATCTGAGTAGGACGAGGAAGAGAAATCAATTGAGATTCCGTTAGTAGCGGCGAGCGAAAGCGGAACAGCCCAAACTGAATCTGTTATGGTAACATGATAGAGATGTGGTGTTACGGGTATGACGTATAGGATCCTGTAATCGAAGCCAAAGTGTACTGGAAAGTACCGGAATAGAGGGTGATACCCCCGTAGGCGAATGAGAGCAGGATTCTGTCATATTCAGAGTAACTGGCCTTGGCAGTGGCCAGTGAAGATGGGTGAAAGTAGCATCCAAGGCTAAATATTCATCAAGACCGATAGAATACTAGTACCGTGAGGGAAAGTTGAAAAGTACCCCGGAAGGGGGGTTAAAAGCGCCTGAAACCAATCGGTTACAGACGTGTATGGCTCGAAAGGATTTCTAGAGTCATACGTTCCGTCTAGAAACACGGGCCAGGGAGATTGCTGTCATGGCAAGCTTAACCTTTAACAGAGGGAAGGCGAAGGGAAACCGAATTTGCGCATTTTTTCATTTGAAAAAAGAGGCAATGGATCTGAAAGGGTCTTGAGTCATGGCAGTAAGGCTAGAAACCGGACGATCTAGTCCTGGATAAGACGAAGGTGAGCGAAAGCTCGCTGGAGGTCTGCAAGGGTCCTGACGTGCAAATCGGTCCCCTGATCTGGGATTAGGGGTCAAAAACCAATCTAGTCCGGTGATCGCTAGTTCCCACCGAAGTGGATCGCAGTCCTGCCTTAGCTGAGATTGCTTGTACTGTAGAGCACCGATCGGGCGGTAAGGGCTCGAAAGAGCTCGCCATCCATTCGAACTCCGAATGTGCAAGCGTCGTAGAAGCTAGGAGGCGGGTTTATGTGGGGTAAGCCTCATAACCGAGAGGGGGACAACCCAGACTAAAGTTAAGGTCCCCAAATGTCTACTAAGTGTCAAACCAAAGGGTGTTTTCGAGCAAAGACAGCAGGAAGGTAGGCTCAGAAGCAGCCATCCTTCAAAGAGTGCGTAACAGCTCACCTGCCGAGCTCGAAAGCCCCGAAAATGTACGGGGCTCAAGTAGACTACCGATACTTTAGACCACCGACGATGTCGGTGCGTGGTAGGTGGGCGTAGTGTTTGGGTAGAAGCTGGGCTGTAAAGTCCAGTGGACCGAACTACTAGTGCAGATCCTGGTGGTAGTAACAGCATAGCCGAGTGAGAATCTCGGCGACCGCATGGGCAAGGGTTTCCCGGCAATGCGTCATCAGCCGGGAGTTAGCCGGTCCTAAAAACAACCTCAACAGAATTGTTTGAATGGGAAACTGGTTAATATTCCAGTGCCTTGAAAGTTCGTTATTCACCTCTTCTGTCGCTTCCGGATAGGGTAAGCAGAACCGTCGTTCTGTCTAAGTATTCTAGCTTTGAGGAGTGCCGTAATGGCGAGAATTAAAGCGAGATACCAATGGCCTTCTGCAAGGAGGGTTTACTTGATTCCAGGAGACAATGAAAGCAGAAATAGGAAGATACTTTCAAGACCGTACCGAGATCCGACACTGGTGCCCTGGATGAGAAGTCTAAGGTCTATCGGGTATACCGTATGGCAAGGGAACTCGGCAAAATAGCTCCGTACCTATGGTATAAGGAGTGCCTGCAGTTTTTACGAGGAGTAGGGACTGCAGGTCGCAGTGACTAGGGGGTCCCGACTGTTTAATAAAAACACAGGTGGTCGCTAGTCCGAAAGGATGTGTATGGCCTCTGTATCCTGGCCAGTGGCGGTACCTAAAACCTGGGTTCAACTGGGCTAAGGGCCGCTAAACGCCGGGAGTAACTCTGACTCTCTTAAGGTAGCCAAATGCCTTGTCGGGTAAGTTCCGACGTGCATGAATGGAACAACGAGGGCCCCGCTGTCCCTGCCTACAACCCGGTGAAGCCACATAACGGGGACGAACAGTCCCCGAACCTCTGTCGGGGAGAGAAGACCCTGTGGAGCTTTACTGCAGCCTGTTGTTGCGATATGGTGTCAAATGCAGAGAGTAGCTGGGAGCCGTTATGGTCAGTTCTCCGGGACTGATTTAGGCAAAAGTGTAACACCAGCCATTTGTTACCGTATCGCTAACCTGTTTAACAGGGACATCGGCAGGTGGGCAGTTCGGCTGGGGCGGCACCCCCTTGAAAATGTATCGAGGGGGCCCAAAGATTGGCTCAGGCGGGACAGAACTCCGCCGGTGAGGGCAAAGCCAAAAGCCAGTCTGACTGGATTCCCAATGATACGGGATTCAGAGGCGAAAGCCGGGCTTAGCGATCCATCATGTCCTCACTATTGGGGGCTGGTGGTGACAGAAAAGTTACCCTAGGGATAACAGGCTCGTCGCGGGCGAGAGCTCCCATCGACCCCGCGGTTTGGTACCTCGATGTCGGCTCTTCCCATCCTGGTTCTGCAGCAGGAGCCAAGGGTGGGGCTGCTCGCCCATTAAAGGGGAACGTGAGCTGGGTTTAGACCGTCGTGAGACAGGTCGGTCTCTGCCTGACAGGGGCGTGGTTGTCTGAGGGGAAGTTGCCCCTAGTACGAGAGGAACAGGGCAGCGCAGCCTCTGGTTTATCAGTTGTCCGACAGGGCAAGCTGAGCAGCTAAGCTGTTTAGGATAACTCCTGAAAGCATCTAAGGAGGAAGCCTTTCCCGAGAAAAGACAACCTTCCGTAAGGAGGAGGGCGGCCATAGAAGATGGCGTTGATGGAATGGAGGTGTAATTATCAAGCCTTCGGGCGAGATATTCAGCCTGCCATCACCAATAGCCCAACGCACCTGATCTGTAATTAAAAAATTACAACCGACAAGAAAATTAGTGAATTAATACACTATAACACGTTTATCTGGTACTATTAACATGATTTTGAAAATTTTGTTCATGACTATATTGTGCGTAAAGAGTAGTGTCGTATATTGGAATCAATTATTTGTGGTGCTATAGTTATTGATATCTTTACTATTCAACGGAGTTTTTCTAATTGTATCTATATATTTATTTACATTGGGATAATAGTTTTTATCACATATTGAATACATTTGAGTTCCTACTAACGAGATTTTAATATTAGTAAGTATGATATAAACATCTAAATATCAATCTTATACTAAATTCTCGTTATATTGAAAAGTATTTGTATATCCCATAAGGAAGATGTTGATGGGATAGTTTCCGCTGCGTTACTACAAAACGCTTTGAAGATTAGGAACATATTTTTGGTAGATTATCCAAATTTATTGAATTCCTTAGACTATACCATATCTCTATGTCATAAGAATAGAAAATTCTCAAGAGTTTTTATTTGTGATGTTGGTCTAAACAAAAAGAATCAAAACTTATTTATAGACAAGTTGAAGATCCTACTTCTTAGAAATATAGAAGTTATCTATATAGATCATCACTATCTTGAGGTGGAAATAAGAAGAGAGCTGGAATCAATTGGGGTGAAACTAATTCATGATATCAATGATTGCACTTCTGTTCAAATTTATCATTTAGTTAGAACAAAATTAAGCAGTAGGTTTGCGTTTTACGCTGCTGCAGCAGCATTAACGGATTATATGGAGTCAAATCCAAAGGCAAGTTTATTAGTTAGTAAATATGATCGAACGTTCTTAATGTTGGAATCGTGTTTCTTATCATATATCATATCTTCTTCGCAAAAGAATATTGACTTTCTAAAGTTTATCTCTAGAGCGATATCCAAAGGTAAAATGCCGCATGAGATTAAGAATGGATTTAGATTGGTCAGGGAGTTTTGTGAGAAGATTAATAAAGCAATTACCATAGTAGAAGAACAATCTAAGCACTTGAACAATATCTCATATTTTGAACATAATTTAGAGTTGTCTTCAAGCATGATAGTAAATTTCGTTTTGGGTATTACGGGTAAGAAGGTTGGAATAGCATTTAAATTAAAATCAAATATTAATTCATATATTCTTTCTATTCGTGGATCTAAGGAATGCAAGATTCATCTGGGGATGATAGTAAACAATTTGTCTGCGGAATTAAATGGTAGCGGAGGTGGGCATGATAAAGCATGCGGAGCTGTAATACCTACAGAGAATTTCAATAAATTTTTAGATAAATTAGATCAAGCAATCATCTAACCATATCCAAAAAACTATTTAATCAATATTTGATTTATAACATAGATTCCAATATGACCAGAATAGGAGAGATATATCGTAGGGTTCATGGTAGATTAGTTGAACGACCGACTAATTTTAGTTGGGTGATCCCACAAAAGTTGGCTGGTAGTGGCTTGCCATCATCTTATGATCAACTCACATGGCTTGCATCTAATAATATAAAAAGTTTGGTTACTGTCAGAGAGATTCCCTTACCAGAAATTTGGATTCAAAAAGTGAATTCTCAAAACTACGAGTTAGAAAATTATTTTTTGAAAACAGATGATTATAATGCTCCAACTATCGACGAAATTCATGAAGTGGTGGATTATATCGAAAAAAAGATCGAAGGAAATAAGCCAGTATTGGTTCACTGTGCTGCAGGAAAGGGAAGGACAGGAACCATCTTGGCGGCATATTTGATAAAAAAGGATGGGTTGACTCCATATGAAGCAGTAAAGAAATTGAGACTAATGAGACCTGGATCAGTTCAATCAGAACGACAATCTATGGCCATTGAACATTATCATAGATTCCTTAACCAATAAATTTAGTACTATTAGTAAAACTGTAAAATTTAAATTGACTCAAAAGTTCCATATCTATTGACGATTAACATGATGTTCAATTCCTTACAAGATTATCGAGTTAGAATTAATAAAAAGATGAAAGTGATTATAGTATTTCTAGCATCATTTTTTATCATCACTTCTCTATTTTCTATTAATACTTTTAATTCTGTCCAATTAGTTAGTGGGTCGGAAGATAACCTAACTTTAGACCTCGATCAAATGGCCACCCGCGATAGTCCCGATCATACCACCAGAGAATATAGTAATTCGCTACCTGATCTATTTGATAGGGTCGAGAAATCAGTGGTTCAGATAACTGAACCGGGGAACACCCAAGCTACCGAACCTAACCCATCAAGATTGGGATCTGGATTTGTATATGATAAATTAGGACACATTGTTACTAACTTTCACGTGGTAGATGGTTCAAAGAATAATAAAGTCTACGTAACATTTCTGGATGGAGTATCATATGAAGGTGATATTATAGGAACCGATCCTTATTCAGACCTCGCCGTTCTTAAACTTTCTGAAGTGGATAAGAATATTAGTTCCAAATTGGTCCCATTAGAATTGGGTAATTCTTCTACGATTCGAATCGGACAAAAAGTTGTAGACTGTTGGAAACCCTTTTGGATTGTCGGGATCCCTATCTGAAGGCATTATCAGTGGTCTAGGAAGGCTAATGCCAGCTGGCGATAACGGTGGATCCCCGCAAAATCCGTTTGATAAACCCCAGATAATGAAACCAGTTCCGTCATTTTCAATACCTGACATCATTCAAACAGATGCCGCCATAAATCCCGGTAACTCAGGAGGTCCACTAATTGATATGAATGCCAATGTTATCGGAATTAATACGGCTATTTTCTCCAATACTGGGGTTTATTCTGGGATCGGATTTGCCATTCCTTCTAATTTTCTGACAAAAATTGTACCCCTCTTAATAAAAAACGGAGAATACGATCATCCATACATTGGGATAAATGGGTTTGATATAACTCCAGAGATAGCAAAATTATTGAATTTGCCTGAAGCTGTGGGCTTTTTAGTGATCAATGTTACGGATGATAGTCCTGCCAAACTGGCTGGGATACTAGGGGGCAATAAGAGCATGCTAATAAACGGATTGCCTATCGAACTTGGTGGCGATATAGTTACCGAGATAGATGGCAAGTCTGTTAGAAAAGTGGATGACATTTTATCATATTTAGAGAATTACAAGCGTATAGGTGATAACGTTACTCTAACAGTATTAAGAGGTCCAGATCTTGTTAAACAGGTCATAACGATCCCATTAACTGCTAGACCGTCCTTGGAAACGAATTTGACTCATCCATCTTTGGGCGTAATAGGTTTGGATGTAACCCCTGAAATTGCCAAGTTAATGAATATCTCACGTGACAATGGCTTTTTAATTACCAGCATAATTGGTAATAGTTCTGCTTCTAAAGCGAATTTGAGGGGTAGCTATGTAGTTACCGAGGTTAATGGGACAGTATTGGAGTTAGGAGGAGACATAATAGTAAAGATGGATAATGTCGATATAAAGAACCAAATGGACATAAAGAATTACTTAAAGACAAAGAATATTGGCGATTCTATTGTCATTACCTTGTTAAGAGACGAACACTATTTAACAAAATCCCTAGTTCTTGAACCGATTAGCGAAAATCAACGAATATTGGAGGATTCCAAAAAAACTACAAATGATTTGTCTCATCCTCTCTCACAGGATGACCTTAAAGAATTTTTAGAGTCATGCGCAAAGGTGTTGCCTAGGGAGGCTTGCGAATCGATGATAATCATAAAATAATATTCTCGCAATACATGATATATATCGGCCTTAAAATATAGTTATAGGGAACATGATTTCAAGGAATGAAGATGAATTCCACTTGTTTTGTAAACACGTAGTGGATTTGGATCCAAGTATACGCTTTGCGGGTATCGCGGATGAGGATGGAAAATTGGAATCCATAGCCGAAAGAATCGGGCTAGTCCCACTCTTAACTCCTGAGGAGAGGGCTCAATATGCCATTACTGCTGCTACCAGGCAGTATACACGTTTGAGGTGGGAATACATGTTAGGTAAAATACAATATGCTAGTTCAAAATACGAACGCCTGATTAGAGCTACCATACCAATTACTGACGAAAATAGTACTTTATCGTATGTCTTACTATTGTCTTTCGATCCTGAGATTACAAATGTTCATCAAATTATTACAGAAAAAATAATTCCGTTTATAAACGAGAACAAAACCAACCTGACGAAATTACACAATAAGTAAGAATGACAACCTTATTAGACATGTTGTATTCGAATAAGTTTTTTTTATTGTAATATTTTTCGAGTAAAATTTACCTATAATAAACGAAGATGTTATATACCCGAAAAATCTACCTAATGGTGCATGAATAAGTTCAATGTATTCGTAGTTTTAAGTATCGTAGCTGCAGCATCTTTATTTGGAGCAATGGTAACACCAGCTCTCGCACAAGACAATATGACAATGACCATGGACAACTCCTCAATGCCAATGGACAATATGTCAATGCCAATGGACGACAATATGACTATGACGATGGATAATAGTACAGTATCTTAAGCTAGATTAAGATATTAACCAATAATATTTTTTTTAGAATTGATTTTTTATTTTTTACACTTATATTTTTTTTGAAATCGATGATATGTAACCGATGATTAAATAAGGCTAAATATAATTATTTTTAATGACTTTTGACAATCTATCCGAATACTTGAACGCCTTAGAATCAGCTGGCGAATTAATAAAAGTGCAGACGGAAGTAAATTCTGATTTAGAAGTCGCTGAGATTATGAGACGTTTGATGTATACAAAGAAAAGTCCAGCTATTCTCTTTGAAAACATAAAGGATTTTGAAATACCCATCCTCGGCAACGCATTCGGATCGATTAAGAGATTACAAATAGCTTTAGACTTGGATGATTTTTCAGAAATAGGGAATAGAATAGTTGAGATGACCCGGATGAAAATGCCATCAGGGGTTCTAAATAAACTAAAAATGCTTCCAAGGTTATCGGAAATCTCTGAGTACGGCCCTAAAATTGTGGATAAAGGTCAGGTCCAAGAGGTCATTGAAACACATAATCCTTCCTTCAAGCAATTTCCTATTCTCAAATCCTTTAAACAAGATGCAGGAAGATTTATTACCTTTGGAATGACCGTTACCAAACATCCAGAGACCGCCATTCGAAACATAGGGGTTTATCGCATTCAAATTTTGAATGACAATCAAGCGATAATGCACTGGCAGATTCATAAACGTGGTGCTCAGCATTCTGATATCTCAAAAGAATCTAAAAAACCAATCGAAGCAGCAATAGTAATTGGGGCCGACCCCGGGACTATTTTCAGCAGCATAGCCCCAGTTCCGGAGGGTATGGATAAATTTCTATTTGCAGGTATTTCTCGGAAGAAAGGGGTCAAAATGGTAAAGTGCGAAACAGTAGATTTGGAGGTTCCAGCTAATTCAGAAATCGTATTTGAGGGCGTCATCAATCCAGAACATCTTGAAACTGAAGGGCCATTTGGTGATCATACTGGATATTATACCCCCCCTGACAAATTCCCTGTATTTACATTAACCGGTGTTATGCATAGAAAAAAGCCTATTTATTTAACCACTGTAGTGGGAAAACCCATTCTCGAGGATGCTTATTTTGGAAAGGTGATAGAAAGATCTTTTTTACCTTTGATACAGATGTTCCAACCCGAGGTAGTAGATTTCTCGATGCCGGCAGCCGGATGGTTTCAAGGATTGGGAATTATCTCTATTAAGAAGAGATACCCTGGGCAAGCAAAAAAGGTGATGATGGGATTATGGGGGTTGGGCCAACTTTCCTTAACTAAGATTTTTGTAGTAGTTGACCATGATATTGATGTTCATGATATAGATAAGATTATTTGGGCCGTAACTACCAAAGCAGACCCAAAACGGGATATATTGATAATAGAGAATGTACCTACTGATACTTTGGATCCTTCATCTCCTTTGGTAAATTTTGGATCAAAAATGGGGATCGACGCCACAACCAAATGGAGAGAAGAGGGTTTTTTTAGGGAGATTCAGGAGGAAGTTCAAGTTGATGAGGAAACGAAATTACTAGTTGACAAAAAGTGGTCTATGTATGGATTTCCTCTAGGAAAAACCAACACTAACCATATCGACTGAAAGGATTTTTTGACTGTATTCATCCATGCCTAAAATCAATTTAAAGCCTTATATTTAGGAATTTCGTATAGTAAGTTACTAAGATAGATAATGTCTACTAAAGACAAAATCAAGACTAACAGCCTCCAGTTGAAAAAAGCCATGAAATGTGAGAGTTTGGATGAAGGGACATTTGCATTCTTAAATTGGATGAATTGCAAGTCATTTGATAGTGAAGGATATGATCAGAACCCACCTTTAATCTTGAAATATGTTGATTTTCCTAAGGTTGATTTGGTAAAATTATTTGATGGATTTTTGGGACAGGACATTATTGTCAATATAGTTGATTGCATACCAACATGTAAGACATGTATAGCAGACGATTGTTCACATATCGGTTTTACTATATGCTTACTCCAGTTAATTGAGCGAGAGGGATATGAATCAATGGACGACATATTGAAATAAATAATTGCTAAAATTGAGATTTGGATTGACGAAATACTACGAGAAGAATTTATGATAAAATTTTTATATTCATTAATCTAAGGTTTGTTGATGACTGAGAATAATGAGTATGTTCCGAATGTAGTAGCTTTGGAGGTATTAGAAAAAAATGGTGTAAATATTGAAAGACTAAAAGAATTGATAACCAAAGGCGTGGGTGCGGAATTTACCACCTATTATTATTATACTATTTTGAGGATGCACTGTACAGGTCTCGATGGGGAAGGAATCAAGGAGATAGTTGAAGATGCGAGAATTGAAGATAGAAACCACTTTGAGGCTATGGTTCCACGACTTTATGAATTGGGGGGAAGTTTGCCACGAGATATCCGAGATTTTGCAACCCAAGCTGGATGTCCAGACGCTTATTTGCCAGAGAATTGGAAGGATTTAACTTCTATCATGAAAGTACTTTTGGAAGCAGAACAATGTGCTATCCGTTCCTGGGGAGAAGTATGTGACATGACTGGTGGAAAAGACCCTAGAACGTTCGATATTGCCCAGAGGATTATGCAGGAGGAAATTGAGCACGAAGCTTGGTTCATTGAACTATTATCAAAAAGACCCTCTGGGCACTTTAGAAGAAACTTTCCTGGACAATCGCCATATACTTCTGGTGCAGGTGGACTCAGCCACCTTTAATTTTTATTCAAGTCAAATTGCTTTTATATTGTTTTTAGGATTTTTTGGAAACTTTTACTTATTAATAAATGAGAACCGCACAATTATGAATTGGTACTGTAAAGTAGTCATTTAACTTTGCCTAATAAGATTTTTTCAATAATAGAGAAATATTTTATAAACCCATTGTAAACTAATGATAATGGTATTGCACTTGACAAATAGAAGGAAAGGGGAAGTTCTAATGGCTATAGCTGGGATTGGCCTGGCCATAGGTGCTATGAGTATCAGCGTACCACAAGTCGCATATGCAGGCTTGTGTATAACTGGTTTGGGGATAGTATCGATGTTGTGGAGATAGAACTAATGGATGTCTCTTAACTTTGTGCTTCGTAAATGTGGTATGAAATGCAAGACAGCACTGGAAACTATTCGACTAAATAAACAATATGATAATTTAGGTAGAGATAGAGTAAATCTGTTTCTTCATCAGCTTTTGTACAAATGGAAACCTAATGAAATTTTCATGTTAGCTGATAATCTTAGTATCAATTGAGTATGAAGGGTCCGAAAACAATTAGAAATACAATATTTGCAGATACATAGCCAGGAGTTATTTGACGGTTGTTCGATGTATAATTTTTTCTTCGTATTTTCCCTTAGAGTCTTATTTCTTAAAAGTAGAATTCTTCAAATCCCAACAAGGTCTGCATAATTGGCCATTAATACGCCACAGTGGTTTGGGATTATATCTGATGAAACCCAATTTCTTGTTGCATTCATAGCAATAATTATTGATTTTTTCGTATTCTTTGGCTTTTCTTTCATAGCATTGAATGCACATCAGTTGAGTAGTATTCAGATTCCACCTCCATTCAGGTTTCTTAACTTCACCGGAAATCAGATTCTTACACACAAAGCATATCTGGTAGTTTGTTTCGGATTTCATGGGATATGAATTTTTAATTGGATTGCTAATATTTGATTTCTCTGTTTCATTGGGTTGAAAATATTCTTTGTTTGTATCTATATCCTCTTCCTTATTAGAACGGGCTGATTTTCTTCTAAATGGAATCTTCACTTCAAAATATATTCAAATTTGTCTTATTTTAGAGTTGTAATATTCTTTCTTCCAAAGCAAATACTTAATTTTTAGAACTCTTCATTTAATGTTGTTGTCAAAGTCTTACTATGACATACTTGAGATAGACCAACATGCAACTATTGCCGATATCAAAAAATCATTCAGACTTCTTGCCCTAAAGCACCATCCTGACAAGAATAAAAGTAATGAGTCTCATCAAAAGTTCTTACAAATAGTAGAGGCCTACGAAGTACTTTCTGACGAAAATTCAAGAAGGAAATATGACTTGATCAATTCTTCAAACCAATTTTCTAATTTTATCCCCAATTGGACACCATCGGCTGATTTGTCAAAATTTTATAGTTACGATGTCATAAAGAATTGGTACGTACCTAACAAGTCTACTGGAGGTATGTGGGACATAGGAGAAAAGGAAAACCTTGGAATGTGGAAGACCACATTAGCACTATTTGGATCATTAGCATGTGTTGCAGTTTTTATTATTATTTTATCAAATTAATTATTGCAACTATCAATCTTACTTAATATTAGAAATAACCAAAAATAACTAGACGTTTTTGTTTCTCATTTTTTACTGCTACGAAGTATTCGTTCCATGAATTTCATCATAAACATCATTTTCTTATCATTCGAGTATTTCACATCTTTTTAATCTCACACATCTTTGAATTCTAATTTTTTGTACTATTAGCAGGTTCCCAAATGTAGGAGACTCGCTCTCTATCCTTAAAGTAGCTAAGTGGTAACTGAAGATAACACAATAAAAGACATACCGAACCTTTTGGATATTTTATCGAATTCTTGAAAAATTCCTTAATTGTAGTGGATACAGGAGCATTGAAATCAAATTTTCTTGTCAGTTCCTTTAACTGATTATGCCCTATTAATGCTCTTACTATCTGACTATAAAAATCATGTTTGGTGATTGGAGGGGTAAAATAGATTATTGCATCGTCATCATAGATTACCTTCTTGTTCATTTCAAGCACTCTACATTGGAGATATAGGTCTATCGCTATTATTTCCTGGGGAATTTCTATCCCTCTGGCCAATTCAGTATTCAAGGCGATTGCCCTTCCCATAGTTGTATATTGAGAAAGGCCGTTCAATCTTATCGACCTTAACCAATAACCGATAAAAATAGATGCACAAGCATATAGGTTTGTGCTATTACTTTTAGGGACTGTATTAGAGGCACACAACCCAACGATATCTGAGATCTTATTTGATAATTGGGATACGCAATTTTCTCCGATCTCAATGTCTGCGTCCAATAATACTATAATACTACCTTTTGCATTTCTGAATATAGTATTCCATCCTTGACTTGCCCCTTTTCTTGTTTCATTGTGAATTAAACGAATCTTGAATTCTGGATTTTCAGACTTTATTTTGTTGATTAGAATTGGAGTTTCATCATTTGAATCGTCTACGAAAATAACCTCTGTGATAACTAACTTGTCTCCTAACCGTTGAGATTTGAGCGAATCAAAGAATTTTAAAATATTATTTTCTTCGTTATAAGTAATTATTCCTATTGTGATATCGCTTTTATTCATGTCGCCTCGATATTCTCTCTAATTTTTTGAGCTATACTCTCAAGCTCCTTTATCTGTGCAATCTTGCGCATGGGCCATTGACCTTTAACTTTCTCAATCGAATATCTGGGGACTATATGAACGTGCACATGAGGTACAATCTGATTTGCAGATTTTCCATTATTCTGGTTGATGTTAAAACCATCACTACCTAAAACACTAGCAATTGCCTTTGCTAATCGTGGGACTAATGAATGCATCTCTCCTACCTCCTTTATCGGCATTTCCAGAATATTTCTAAAATGCTTTTTAGGTACTATCAGAGAATGTCCATGATTTATAGGGTATTTATCCATGAAAGCTAAAAATTTTTCATCTTCATAAATTATTGCATTAGGTAGATTTTTCAGTACAATTTGACAAAAAATACAATTGTGATTCAATGTCTGCATCATTATCAAGATAATAATACTGAAATATTTAATTTAATATTTAACAGTTAATATGTTTTGTCATAATTTGGTGTTTATTTTTAGTTCATTTTAAATAGCTCGAAAATTTTTTACAAAGTATGAGTGAATCAATTGAGTTAGAAAGTTTCACACTGAATTTTTCTTTCCCATGCCCAAAATGCGAATACCTTAATGAGATCTCTTCAAGTGAATTGCATAATAATAGCATCGAATGTGGAATGTGTGAGACAATATTCAAGTTTGAGGGTTTGGATTCTATAAAAATATTAGCTACTTTGGAGTAGTGAGATAATCTTACGAAAAAGAATTAAGTTTTTATTTTGTGATTTTAATCTAGATATTTGTAATGATTTTACCTAGCAGAAAAACAGTTGAAGGAGCATCCCGAGCGCCTCATAGGGCAATGTACAAGTCGATGGGTCTCTCAGACGATGATCTTGGTAGGCCTTTAGTAGCAGTTTCTAGTACTTGTAATGAGGCAACCCCATGTAATATTCACTTGGGGAAACTTGCTCAAAAAGCTAAGGAAGGTGTGAAGGACTCTGGAAATACTCCTCGGGAATTTACTACCATCGCTGTTTCTGATGGGATTGCAATGGGACACGAAGGGATGAAATCCTCTCTAGTTAGCCGTGAGATCATTGCGGATTCGATTGAGGTTATGGTCAGAGCACATCAATATGATGCAATAGTGGGAATTTCTGGATGTGATAAAAGCTTACCGGGAACTTTAATGGCTATGGCTCGACTCAATTTACCTTCCATCTTCGTTTATGGCGGTACCATTCTTCCTGGTAATTGGAATGGCAATCCGGTTACGATTCAGGATGTGTACGAGGCAGTGGGAACATATGATGCTGGTAAAATGAGCTTGGAAGAATTGACAAGTCTAGAAAATGTTGCCTGCCCATCGGCCGGATCATGTGCAGGAATGTATACCGCTAATACCATGGCGTCCATAAGCGAGGCTTTAGGGATGTCGTTACCGGGGAGTGCAACACCACCCGCGGAAAGTGAAGAAAGGCACAAAATTTGCTTTGAAACTGGTAAATCTATAGATCAGCTCTTGCTCAGCGATTTGAAACCTAGGGATATAATGACTTACGAGGCATTCGAAAATGCGATCATGATGGCAAATGCGATAGGAGGTTCGACTAATGCGATACTTCATCTATTAGCACTGTCGCGTGAAACAGGAATCGATTTGGATATAAAGGATTTTGAATATATACGAAAAAAAACACCTCATATTGCAAATATGAGACCAGGTGGGAGTTACGTAATGTTGAACTTGGATAATATTGGAGGCATCCCTGTAATTTTGAAATCATTGCTTGATAAAGGTATCTTAAATGGTAACGTAGAGACCGTTACTGGTAAGACAATGAAAAAAAATCTCGAGTCCTATGACTTTAGCAAATCCAAGTCTTACTATAAAGCACAAAAAACTGAATTTCGAAATATCCTTCGAACTGTCGATAATCCAATACACAAAGAAGGAACGTTAAAAATTTTATTCGGAAATTTGGCTCCAGAGGGCGCTGTAATCAAAATTGCAGGATTGAAAGAAGATAAATTTGAAGGGATTGCAAAAGTTTATCATTCAGAAGAATCTGCATTTGATGCTGTTTCTAAAAGAGAAATCAGCGAAGGTGATGTTGTTGTTATAAGATTCGAGGGTCCGAAGGGTGGACCGGGAATGAGGGAAATGCTTGCAGTGACAGCGGCCATTGTGGGTCAAGGGTTGGGTGAAAAAGTTGCTATGCTCACTGATGGTCGATTCTCTGGCGCAACCAGGGGATTTATGATAGGGCATATGTCTCCAGAAGCAATGGTGGGTGGACCAATTTCAATAATCAAAAATGGTGACAAGATCAAAATCGATTTACTCAAAGAAACGGTTGATCTCAAGATTTCAAAGAAAGAATTCACAAATAGGATCAAGAAATTTAAACCTATAAAAAATAGGTACCGGTCAGGGGCCCTAGCAAAATATGCAACATTGGTCAGATCTGCATCAGAAGGTGCTATAACCTCTCCGATACCAAAATATATGAAAAAAAACTTCACCTAATTTTTTATTTCAATGGAATCTATGATCCCATAAAGTGGAAAGTTATGAAAATGATCGGCTATTTTGTTATCAAGGAAAATAATTTGAATTAGCTCAAAATTATTGAGTATAAATACTACCTTACTATTCTCAGATACAAGTTTATCATCTGTAAAAAAGTCTACTGTTCCGTCGATAAATATGGTGTCATCATTTCCAAAAAACACATTTCCATCGCCATTGAAATTGTTAACTGTATGCCAGTGAAATCCTTTGGCATTTGAGGAGATCATTACGAATTTTGAATCAAAAAATTCAACTTTCGAAGAATTAATATTCATCTCCCAATTGCCGGAAACTATTGTTGAAATATTCTTATTAATGAGGCTACCAGAGTCATTAGCATTTACATCGTTACTAATGGTTGGATTTCCTTTTTCAATGGATTGAATAATAATACCTGAAAGCATTGAAACCAAATTATTTGATAAGTTATCGGTCTGATTCAATTGACCTATCCCAGTAGTATCCTCACGAGTGCTCTGACTTAAGTTCATGTTTGATTGTGAACTGTCTGTGCTGATTACGCTATCATTCCGTTGCGTAGGTGATTCAGTTTGATGCGAATTTTGAATATTCATACCAAGAGGTGAAGACGTAATTAATTGATTATTTTCATTGGATCCGTTATTTGGAATTAGCGATGTATTCAAGGTGGAAACCAGGAATCCCGAAAGTGCAAAGGTATTGTTGACATCAAGTCTGCTGCTCTTTGAATCCAAGCTTTTTTCTTTAAACAAGATATTTTTTGTTTCGGCAAGTACGGCATGGAAAGTACTTTGAGTGAAATAGAGCAAGAAAACTAATATGAGTAGTAGTAAAATTCTTGTCAAATCCAATAATTATAATATTACTGATTTTTTTTAAATAAATTTCTTTCCTTAGTAAATTTAATCCAAAAATTTATGAATCTTAAAGTCCTATAAACTTGCAATGTTGAACAAAGATCAATTTTTTGATTTCTTAAAATTACATAACAACATGGAATTTTCTAAAGAAGAGATTATTAATCGCTTTGCAGAGTCTAAAAATGAGGAGCAAAATATAGACTCGCTGTTGTCTGAACTTGAGGTTGAATCTACTTATACGAACTCAAATCTGATTGCATCATGTAAAGCTGGAACCGTATACTATAAGTGGAAAAGATCTTAATACCGATATTTGATTTTTAATTTTATCGAGTTCAATAACCGTTGACTTCAATATCCTCAAATTCACTGTGGATTAAATCCAGCACTTCATAAAGCGTATTAAGGTAAACAATTTCATCAGATTTGCAATTCATACCATACGCATAATTTATTCTAGAATTCAATAAATTATTCATATTTTTTGTACAGGTATAATTCAAAAGTATTACGTAATTTCCCAGTAAATTTTTGTTAATGAACATTTTTTTACTAGTTGATTTGGATTCGATTCTAATACCTTCGTCAGAATCCAGGAACGTTAACAATTGCAAAAGGATTTTCTCAGTGGGATTAACTATCAAATAATTACAGAGTAAATTACAAACCAATCAATTTAAAACTTATAATTAACATGTGGAAAGTTTATCAAGTTGAAACTAATCAAGAAAGGCAAAGTAAAGGATATTTATGAAACCAATGACAACACATTAATTTTTTCTTTTTCTGATAGGATATCTGCCTTTGACGTTATTCTAAACGATGAAATTCCTTATAAAGGAAAAATCCTGTGTGATTTTGCTCTTTTTTGGTTTAAGATCTTGAAAGGGAAAAACCACCTTAGGAGAAGAATAGATGCCAATAAGATTGAAGTAGCAAAGCTGAACATGATTCCAATAGAGTGCGTAGTTCGATCATACTTATATGGAAGCTTATATTCTAGGTATCTTCAGGATACTATAGATATTCCTGGGACGGAGGAATATTTTGCAGATAAGAATTTGCAATTAGCTTCAAAATTACCCGGTCTTGTGTTTGATCCGACTACTAAATCTGATCAACATGACATACCTATCACGGAAACAGAAATTATTAAAGATAAGATAGTGAGTCAAACGGAATTAATTCAAATAAAAGAGCTATCCCTAGAGTTGTTTACGCAAGTAAATACCACCGTTTCTGCTTGCGGTTTTATTCTTTCAGATATCAAATTTGAATTCGGAAAAGACCCAACGACAGGAGAAATAATGCTCGGAGATTCGATTGGACCTGATGAATTTCGAATTTGGAATAAAGATGATTACCAAGTTGGACAGATTCAGGATAGTTATGACAAACAAATATTAAGAGATTGGCTACAAGAAATCGGCTTCAGACAAGAAGTAGAAAAATGCAATATTACTAATACTAAACCAAATATTCCAAAGTTACCCAAGGATATAATCGAAAAAGTGTCTCAGCGGTACGTTGATGCTTATGAGCGCATAACAGGAGCTACTTTTACAAGGTTGGACTAATGAAGCAAACAATTGGGTGGTCATCGTTATTTATTCTACACTTATGATTAGCAGGCCTTTTTTTGAAGGGTCTCTCAATAACTCTACCATCTTCCTAGGAACGTGTATGGCACTAACATTACAACTTAGGCACAGGGTCCGATTACAAATAAAATTGCTCCTTCTTAAAACAATATCGTGAGCATGTGTAAGGAGAAGGTTATCATTGCCAAACCCATGTATTTTGAAGGTAAACGGTTCAACAACCAAATCTATTTTTATAAAAGATTGGTTACTCCTGATCCTATTCTTCATGCCACTCGTTAGATCGGAGCATGATTTGGTTGCGTTGACTCCTATAATACAATCACCATTTGGTGTCAAATTAGGATCTTTGGTGATTTCTATAGTTCGAGCATGGAGCGATCGAATATTCTTATGGCCACAAAATTGGATTTCTTCTGTTAACAACTGGCCAACTTTATTCATATTATTGGGTAAATAATCCTTTATTTTTTAAATAAGGTAACTATAAATAAAGATTTAGAAGTAATCTAGTTGATTTGTTACCAGCAGCAGCAGGTTATGATAGAGGAATTACTGTTTTCTCACCTGATGGGCGATTATATCAGGTTGAATATGCAATTGAAACCGTTAGGAGAGGCACTTTAGCTTTAGGGATTAAAAGCACAGATGGTGTAATCCTTGCAGTAGAAGAGAAAACGAGAAAATTGCAGATATCTAATGTAACTCAAAAAATATTTCAGATAGATGATCATATAGGTCTTGCCGCAGCAGGGTATATTCCAGACGCTCGTACTCAGGTTGACCACGCACGATTTTTTGCCCAGAGCAATCGCCTTATATATGATGAAGTAGTTGACGTTGAAGGCGTTGCAAAAAACCTTGCTGATATGGCTCAACAGTATACCCAATATGCTGGAGCCAGGCCATTCGGTGTCGCATTGATATTGGCTGGTGTCGACAAGAATGGAATAGGCTTGTATCTTACTGACCCAAGTGGTACATACATCGGATACGATGCTGTGGCAATTGGTGCAGGAAGCGAACAAGTAACTGAACACTTAGAAAAGACTTATAGGAATGATATTAGTCTCGATAAAGCTTGTGTACTTGCAATTGAATCTATTTTCATGGTCAGTGAAGAAAAGACCGGCACTAAACACATTAGATTGGCTGTTATTGATTCAAAATCAAAAACTTTGCGAATGATGCCGTTAGAAGAAATAGAGAATTATTCAAAACAAGTTCAAGATAAAGAAAGTCAATCTTAACTTGTTTTGATTTATTTTTTCAAAATAGTATTTTAATTGTATATACGACCATTTAAATAATTCTTATTTTATTGAAAAATTGATTATCAATGGCGATAGAAATTGGTTCCAAAGCACCTAATTTGCAAGTTTCTAAATGGGTACAAGGCACATACAACAAATATAGATAAATTGGCTGGAAATGTAGTCGTTGTTGAAGTGTTTCAAGTTAATTGTCCAGGATGTTTTCTATATGGAATTCCGCAGGCAATTTCGCTATATGAAAAATTTAAGGACAAAAATGTTAAGGTATTAGGAGTCGCAACTGCATTCGAAGATTATGACAAGAACACCCTACAAAACCTTGAAATTTTGCTTTCAGAAAATCAAGTAATTGGAGAGACATTTAGAGCATTAAAACAGCATGGTAAATTAGTTGATGAAAACAAGTTATATTACAAGATACCATTTCCAGTAGCTTTTGATAAAGTTATCAGAATGCCCGTCGAAGTTTCAGACAAGATGATTTTTGATTTTATTGAAATATATTTTTCTGATTTTTCTACATTTTCTGACAAAGATAAAACAGACCTTATTGACAAGGTACGAAATTATTTACAGAATAAGGAATTCTCGGCATTGACATTTGAGACTTATAGACTGAGGGGGACACCCTCATCTATAGTTGTAGATAAAGAAGGAATATTGAGGTATAGTTTTTTTGGATCTGAAGGTTATTTGGAAGGAGCAGTGAACGAGTTACTAAATGAACGGTGATTTATATTTCAAATTCACTGAAATTTGATGTTTCTATTCCAGATTCGTTCTTGTATGACGTTTCGACAGAAATTGATAAAACACTAAAAATCTTTCAATTATCAAGAGCATTATCGATTTTTAGAGTTAATAACATATTTATTTATCACGATAAACTATTGAATACGAGCAAGGATGATCTCCAATTCATGGTAACCATCCTTGAATATCTTGATACACCCAGTACTTAAGGAGGAAAATTTATCCTAAACTTGAAATATTGAAAAACGTTGGAAAGCTTCATCCAATAAGATCACATCATCATAAGGACCGGATAGAAATAAGTGACGTCAAAACTGGGGAAATTAGGGTTGGAGTTGTTGAGAAAAGAAGGGATATCTATTTTGTAGATGTTGGATTAAGATTTCCAATCAAATACGATGGAAAATTTAAGCATGATGGTAGGAAAGTAAATGTAAAGTTACTAAAGCATAAAAATTACATTAATGCGATTGATATCGAAAAAAACGAAATAACAGAAAAATACTGGGGATACAATGTAAATCAAATAAAAGAACTAAAAAATATTATGGAAAAATTTCCTGTATCAAACATTATCCTTACATCTAAATATTCAAAATACTTTAATCCTTATGAGAATGAATTTTCTAAGGTGAATAGATCTTTAAACAACAATTCAATCTTAGTCGTATTTGGATCACCAAAATTTGGATTGAATTCTATCTTGTCAAAGGAGAAAATGAACATTTCCAAGTATTATTCCTTTAACTTCTTCCCAAATCAAGGTACTCAAACAGTTAGATTAGAAGAGTCAATTTACGGTGTTTTGTCTATCCTGAATATCTGTTTACCGTACCTCTGTAGTCAGGTTTATAGCGATAATAAACTTATTAAAGGGATCGGAAAAATTTTTGTATCTATGGGTCACCGAAAATATAGCGCACCACGAAGAGGTAGCATCGCATTTCGACCACGGGCCAGAGCACAAAGCTTAGAAGCTAGAGTAAGAACATGGCCCGAAAATTTTAGTCGTGATAATGTTGGCTTGGTTGGATTTGCCGGTTTTAAAGTAGGTCAAATTCAGGTAATGACAATTGATGATAAGGAGAAGACTCCAAATTATGGTAAACCATTAATGAATCATTCTACAGTGATATCTTTACCGCCTTTAAAAATAGTTGGAATCCGAGGTTATTCTGAAGATGGATATGGTAAGCATGCGATATTCGATGTATATGCTAAAGAAAGTATTAAAGATTTATCTTCAAAGTACAAAACAAAATATTCTGAGGATGGATTAAAAAAAGCTGAAGGAATGATCGAATCTGTTAAGCACTTAAACGCTGTAGTCGCAGTTTTTCCTAATAAAATTGGGATATCACAAAAAGTCCCATTTATTTACGAAATTCCAGTATCAGGAGGCGATAATAAGATCAAGTTTGAATTCTTAAAATCTAAACTAGGTCAAGAAGTGAGAGTAACTGATGTTTTTAAGACAGGACAGAATATCGATGTTCATGGGATTACCAGGGGTAAGGGTGTTGAAGGTCCAGTTACGAGATTTGGTGTTAAAAGAAAACAACACAAATCACGAAAGAGTGTTAGAGCTGTTGGAACGTTAGGACCTATCTCACCTGCAGTGGTAATGTATACTGTGGCAAGACAAGGACAACGAGGGTTTCACCAGCGCACCGAATATAACAAGAGAATCCTAGTAATGTCAAATTCAGATAATACTGAATTGGTAAATATTAATCCAAAAGGAGGGTTCAAACATTTTGGGTTGGTGGATGGAGATTATATGATAGTTAGAGGAACTATACCTGGAGTACCAAAGAGATTAATAAAGTTGAGACAACCAATAAGGAGCAAACAATCAAAAATAAGCGAACCCAAGGTATTGGAGGTAATTGTGTAGATGAAAACTAAACTATTCGACTTAAAAGGTAATCAAACCGAGGATATAGATCTACCATATATTATTTAATTTTCCATATCGTCCTGAGATTATTAAAAAAGCATTCGTCAATCTGTATTCACATCGTTTCCAGAAACAGGGTAGGTATCCAGCTGCCGGGGAGATAGTGAGCGCTGAATCTAGGAATACCGGTTTAGGAATCGCTCGACTTGCAAGAGCAAAAGGTGAAGGATTTTCTCGTGCAGGACAAGCAGCCGGAGTAGCAGGTGTTAGAAAAGGCAGACTTGCACATCCTCCGGAATCTTGGAAGGTCACTCATAAAAAACTGAACAAGAAGGAAAATAATATCGCTCTTCTCTCTGCTATATCATCAACCCGTCAAAGTGAACTAGTAATCAGCAGAGGTCATTCAATAGGAGGTATAAAATCTTTTCCTATTGTAGTAACTAACGATATTGAGAATGTGGGTAAAACCAAAAACTTGCTTGACATTTTACGTCTATTAGGTTTAGAAGAAGATATTAAAAGAGTTGAACAATCAATCAAGAAGCGTTCAGGGAAGGCCAGGAGAAGAGGCCGTCCTAATCGTATTGGCAAAAGTGCTTTGATAATTGTTGGAAATACAGAGTGTGAGTTATTGAAATTGGATAAATCTATACCTGGGATTGGTGTAAAATGTGTAAAGGATTTAAGCGTTTTAGACCTTGCTCCCGGTGCAAGACCAATAAGGTTAGTAGTGTTTTCGCAAGATGCATTAGACGAATTGAGTAATCTGAAAATTCCGAAAAATATGATTCTGGAGAACCTGACATGAATAAATTTTTGTATAATAAAAAAATTGAAATTAGTGCTGATATCGCAAGTAAGATAATTCTTGAGCCTTATGTGACCGAAAAGACATTCAATATTATAGAAAAAGAGAACAAACTTAGTTTTATCGTCCATAATAAGGCGACCAAAGGTCAAATCATTAAATCTATGAAGATAATTTATGAAGCAGAGATTAGCGAAGTAAATACTTTTAATACCATTAGAGGTAAGAAAGCAATTATGAAATTCAAGAATGTGGATGGCGCAAGACAGCTCGCAACTAATTTAGGTTTAGTGTAAAATATGGAAAATTTTGCTATAAAGACTGAATTAATATTTAAGTTTAGGGGTATGTAAAAAAATGGTACGTGAATTTAAATTCAAAGGATATTCCGGAGAACAAATCCAAAAGCTATCAATTGAAACTCTCATGCCGCTCTTAAACTCAAGGCAAAGACGATCCTTGGACAAGAGGCTCTCTACTTATATGAATGACGAAAAGAGAAAATTCAGAGAAGATTTGAAATTAGCTAGGGATGGTAAACTTAAAGGTCAATTGAAAACCCATCTAAGAGATATGATTATTTTGCCAGACATGATCGGATTAACAGTTTTGGTTCATAATGGAAAAGAATTTGTCTCTTATGTTATAAAGCCAGAAATGGTGGGTCATTATCTGGGCGAATACGCTATTACGAATAAACGAGTTCAACATGGAGCACCTGGTGTTGGTTCATCACGTTCAAGCTTGTATGTCCCATTGAAGTGATATAGATGCCAGATTATTCTTATTCATTTCAAAAGTATGAAAAGTCAAGACATGTAAGGGCTGCAATAAGGGACAAATCTATTTCACATAAGCATTCCAGAGAAATTGCTATAGCTATAAACAACAAGAGCATAGAAAAAGCAAGGGAGTTCCTGGAGGATGTTTTGATAAGAAAAATAGCAGTTCCGTACCGGAGATATAACAATGAAGTAGCTCATAGGTCAAATATCCAAGATGGTTTTTGCTCTGGTAGATATCCACACAAATCAACATCCGAGTTCTTGAAGTTACTAGACAACCTAGAATCTAATGCAGAGTACAAGGGAATGGATTTGGATAGACTCAAAATCATTTCCGTAGTTGTACATAAGGGAACAAAATTGAAAAGATTCACTCCTAGAGCCATGGGAAGAGCAAGTCCCAAATATGATACTCTAGTTCATGTTGAAATTGTAGCCATGGAAGGCAGGTCATCTTAATTGAATGCAATCAAAAACGTGTTAAAAAACAATTATCGTAATACTGAATTAGACGAATTTCTAAAAGAGGAATTAAAGGATGCCGGCTTTGGAGGGGCTGATATCCAAAAATCACCCCTGGGTACTAGACTAACCTTGTATGTAACAAGACCAGGACTTGTTATTGGAAGGAAGGGCAGTGGTATTAGAGATCTTACATCTAAGTTGGAGGTGAAATTCGGATTAACCAATCCACAAATTTCAGTCGTTGAGGTAGAAGTACCAGAACTAAATCCAAAAATAATGTGTAACAGGTTAGCACAACTCATTGAAAGAGGCACTGCTTTCAGGCGAGCTGCATTGTGGACAGTAAATACAATAAAGAATGCTGGGGCACTCGGCGTTGAGGTTACCATTTCTGGAAAGTTACGTAGTGAAAGGGCTCATTTTGAAAAACATTCTTCTGGGATTATTCCTAAAAGTGGCAACATGGCTGATAGAGTCGTCCGTGAAGGGATTACACATGTCCTAACAAAAATGGGAATCATGGGGATTCGACTAAAAATTGCGATAAAAAATGCTACGCCACCAGAATTTGAACTCATCACTAATTTTAAAGATCATAACAATCAAAAAAACCAACCAGATGATAAGAATTTGTCAGATTCAAATGAAAGTAATATGCAAGAACCAAATGAAGAAAAACAGCAGAAAGAAATATTAGAAAATAGGGGAGAGATAAATAAATAATTGTCAAGAAATAAAACCAAAACATTAAGACAATTTAACGACGATGATCTTAAGGATAAATTAAGTGATTTGAAGGTCGATTTGGCTAAGCTTCGTTCTGAGTCAATTAAAGGGACTTTAAAGAAAGAAGCTGGAGTTATTAGATGGAAGAGAAGGGACATTGCGAGAATCCTTACCTTGATGAATGAAAGAACTGGGGTTAAGAAATAGAAAATGCAGACAGGAAATTTAATACATTTTAATGAGTGTCTTGGTAGATTTGTTAATATTATTAAATCTAGAAATACAAGGAATTCGAACAGATCTGGAATTATTGTAAACGAAACGAAGAACATGTTATACTTGATTAACCGGGAAGACTAAAAACGTCATAAGGATTCCAAAAAGTGAAATCTGTGAATATGAAATTTGCCATTCAGGTGGAACATATACACTAGATGGCAAGCGATTATTAGGCAGACCCGAGGAACTAGTTAACATACTAAAGTGATTATCATGGCTAAGAATATTGGTATCCAAGTAAAAGCTCCGAAGAAAACATGTACTAACAGATATTGTCCTTTTTGTGGCTCCCTGTCACTAAGAGGAAAATTGATAGTAGGGACGGTAGTTAGTCATAAAGGGAAAAACATGGTTGTAGTAGAGCGAGAATATTCCAGATTTGTAGACAAGTATAAAAGATATGAGAGAAGCAAATCCAAAATCCATGCTTTCATCTCTGACTGCATGGATGTGTCTGATGGAAACAAAGTTAAAATTGCAGAATGTCGACCTTTGTCGAAAACCATTTCATTTGCTGTAGTGGAGGTAAGTGAATAAACTTGTCAACTAAATCAAGAGCCGTATCTTCGAGAGGAGTAGAAGAATTTAGGCCGTATGTTACAAGAGCACTTCCCATCATGGCAAATCTTGTCTGTGCAGACAATACCGGTGCAAAAATACTACAAATTGCTCAAGTTACAAGATACAAGGGAAGGCATTCGAGACTACCTGCAGCCGCAGTTGGTGATTTCGTTACAGTTACTGTAAAAAAAGGACCAGCTGAACTCAGAAAACAAATTTTTGGGGCCGTCATAGTCAGACAGAAATATCCAATCCGGAGGCTGAATGGTGTCCGAGTATCTTTTGAAGATAATGCTGCGGTTTTGGTTACAACAGAAGGCGAAATTAAAGGAACAGACTTGAAAGGGCCAGTAGCTGCAGAAGCTGCTGAAAAGTGGCCTAGAATTGCTAATTTAGCATCCATGATTATTTAAGTGAAAAAAATGAAAAGAAAATCAAATAATATATGTTCGAATTTATCCAACAACCTGAAGAAGGAGTATAATACCAAGAGTTTGAGAATAGTAAAAGGCGATTCAGTCAAAATCATGCGAGGCGAATATAAGGGAGTAGAAGGAAAGGTAGAGAAACTAAATACTGTGAAGGGAAGATTAAGTATAGAAGGTGTTCAAAGGGAAAAAATCAAAGGCGGTCAAGTTAAAGTTCAGATTCATGCCTCCAATGTTCGTATAACCTCATTACACCTCGATGACAAATATCGAAAGAATAAGATAGGAAATCAGGAACAAATTAATAAATCCTCAAGAAAACAAACAGTGAATACACCTGAAAAAAATGAGGAAAAAAAGTGAAAATTAAATGGTAAAAAAAAGTGGTAGTACTAAATTAAAAAGACAAATGGCGCCTAAATTCTGGGATATTAAGCGTAAAGAATCCCCTTTCATTCTGGCACCTAGGCCTGGTCCTTATTCAAAGACAAAATGCTATTCAATCGGGGTATTGATTCGCGATGTTTTGCATTTGTGTTCAAATTTGACTGAAGCTAAGAGAATACTAAATTCTGGACAAATCAAAGTGGATGGTAAAATAAGAAGAGATGGGCGTTTTGGTGTAGGAATCATGGATGTTGTGGAGATAGTACCGAGTGGTATGGCTTATAGAATGGTGCCTAAGGGTTCAAAATTACTAGTCCCAGTTCAAACTACAGAAAAAACAATAAAATTGTTAAAAATCACTAGTAAGGTGAGTTATCGAGGAAGCAAGATCCAATATGGTTTTCACGATGGTAAAACCTTGATATCGGATAATAAGGATATGAATGTTGGCGATTCCTGTTTGGTAACGATTCCTATAATAAATATAGAACAACACATTAAATTCGAGAATGGATGTAATATTCTTGTAGTTCAGGGGGAAAATGCTGGCAAAATTGGAAAGGTAGAAGAGATCAAGGACGGTATGTTTTCGTTACCTAAGAGAGTAGTGTTAACACTTGATGAAAAAACCGTGGAATTGCCTGTGGACATAGTAATGCCTGTCGGTGTTGAAAAACCAGTATTAGAGGTGTTAGTTAATGAGTGAAAATAAGATAAACCCAATGAAAGAAATTCATGTATCTAAGGTGGTAATTAATATTGGAGTAGGCAAATCGGGAGATCCTGTTGAGAAAGCCAAGAATGCTTTATCTGAGCTAACCGGAAAAACTCCAAGTGTGAGGGGTGCGAAAAAAAGCGTCAGAGATTTTGGCATCCACAAAGGTGAGCCTATAGGCGCAATGGTTACCATGAGACGAACAGATGCCACAAACTTTTTAAGACGAATAATGGAATCAAAGGGGAATGTGATAAAGAATTCATCATTTGATAATAATGGTAACATATCATTTGGAATCCATGAACATATTGACATTCCTGGTACAAAATATAATCCTGATATTGGTATATTTGGAATGGATGTATGTGCCGCATTAATGAGGCCCGGCTACAGAATTTCAAAAAGGAGAAACCCCAGCAAGATCGGCAAGAATCACAAAATTACAAAAGATGAGTCCATTGAATTCTTTAAGACTCAATTCGGAGTTGAAGTCAATTGAAAATTAAAATTAGAGATTACGCCCTCACCGGAAGGAAGAAGTTGGCCCATGGCAAGGGTACTCGATGGTGTAAAAGATGTGGATCCTTTAGTGGCATGATCTGTTCTTATGATCTTATGTTATGCCGAAGATGTTTTAGAGAGGTTGCCTTTGCTCTGGGGTTCAGGAAATACGAATAGGTGATTATTGAATGCCAGCATTAAATATTTTATCTAATCTATTTACTACTTTGTATAATAACGAAATGCGAAGAAAGCGAGAATGCATAGTATTACCCGCGTCAAAATTCTCAAGCGAAGTTTTGAGAGTGATGCAAAAGCAACGATATATTGGAGAATTCGAACAAGTCGATGACGGGAGATTGGGTAAGTTTAGAATACAACTTTTAGCGAAAATTAATAAATGTGGGATCATTACTCCTAGATTTAGTGTAAAGAAGGATCGATACTTAGATTGGGAACGCCAGTTTCTTCCATCATATAATATGGGTATATTAATAGTATCCACCAGTAAAGGAATTATGTCTCACCATGATGCCCAAAATGAAGGTTTAGGAGGTGCACTAATAGGTTATGTCTACTAAACCCGAATTTTACACAAATGAGATCGTTATTCCAGATGGCGTATCGATGAATAAAGATCAGAACTTAATTACAGCAAACGGCTCAAATGGAAAAGTTCAAAAGGATTTTACGAAAATTCCGGCATTAATAGAAATTAGCGAAGGAAAAATTACAATAAGATCTTACGGAAATAGAAAAAGCGATTTTGCATTGGTCAATACTGTGCATAGTCTCATTCGGAATATGATAAAGGGTTCTACAACTGGATTCACATATAAATTAAAAATAGTGTTTGCACACTTTCCCATATCCGTCAAGATTAAGGGACAACAGGTTTTTATCGAAAACTTTTTTGGAGAACGTTCAGCTAGAATATCAAAGATACTTGGAAAGGATACTAAGGTTACTGTGCATGGTGATGATATTTTGATTACCGGACCAAATATTGAACATGTATCCCAAACAGCTGCAAATATAGAATCATCTACAAGGATAAAAAATAAAGACTCTAGGGTGTTTCTTGATGGGGTATACATATACTCCAAAGACTAAATACTTATGAAAAAGTAATCTATTTAATATTTTTAGAATTAATTACATTTGAGCATAACGTTTAGTTCTTGCCTAGGACATTAAAGTAGTAAACATAACATTTATTTATTCTTTACATTTTTTATTAGCATAGTGCCGCTGTAGCTCAGCTTGGTAGAGCAAATTCATGATGGATGCATTATGAAGCTTAACTGGCTGTTAACCAGTAGGTCATCAGTCCGAGTCTGATCAGCGGCGCTTTGATTAAATTAGAACGAAACTATGTCTAACGCTATTGCATCGGATAATAAATAAATGTGTCTGCTACCCGAAACAAAATTATTTTTTATATCTATCCTGGGAACCCACCTATTTGAAGAAGTAAATAGTCTTTCTTTCTTCATTCTATTTTCAAGTGCTTCTATATCAAGTTCTATCTCTTCTATCTCTTCAGTTTCCAGATTTTGAATTATCAATAAAATTTTTTTAATTAATACCCTGTCCCCATTTCTAGAGAAGTCGCGAAGTCTTTCGTCTTCTTCAATGATTTTTATTTTAATCTGTTTTCGGTTTAATGCGTCTCTACTCATAAGCATTCTGTCGCTCAGATATCCTTCATAACCCATTGAGAATCATTGTACATAAGTTGTTAATAATTATTTTAATCTTTTAATAATTTTGGAGAATTCCAAATCTAATTTGTTATCTTTAATACCTACTTGGGAAATTCTTATTGTATCTTCAGGTAATACACTTTTATCAACGCTTCCAATTATTCGTATACCTGAAAATTCGCCTATACCATAATATCCTTTTATGTCTGGAAGATTAGAAAATGATTTTTCAAGCAGGACACCCTTTCTATTGATTTTCTTAAATCCAGTTTTCTTGAAACAGGTATTGCAATAACGATTTGGCGGCCAGATATGAATTTTACAACTAAAGCAATATGTGGTAATTAAGGTGCCTTTATCAGCGCTTTTAATAATGAATATCTAATAGCTTCATCTTGCGCTACTTTTGTAGATATTATCACAGTAGTGGACGTACCTGCAGCGGCCATATTGTGAACTAGACCACTCTTACAACCTTTTTTTTGTCTTAAACCTGCTTTTCCTTGTAATTGAAGTACTATTTCGTTGGTCTGATCAATCCCAGTGGCGCCAATGGGATGACCGCATCCAAGTAACCCTCCTCTCACATTTGTATAGGGTGCGCTTTCTTGTATGAATTTTCTGCCCTGACCCTTTTTCACAAATCCAATATCTTCATAGGCCAAGAGTTCTAAAATAGTAAATGCATCATGTATCTCTACGATATCAATGTTTTTAGGTCCCAACATCGATTGTTCAAAGGCATCTCTTGCTGCTATTCTCGTTGATAATATGGAATCAAGATCATTTGAAATGGATCCAAAGCTAGCACCTTGGTTATCCTGGGATATAGCCTTGATCCAAATGGGTACTTCAGTTCTCTTTGCCATTGTTTCTGACAAAACAAGTATTGACGACGATCCCTCGCAAGGATAACAACAGTCGAACTTTTTTAATGGTTCTACTATCATTTTTGAATTTATTATTGATGAATAAGTAAAGTGTTTGTCATAGAAAAACGCATTTACGTTCTTGTTAGCACTGGCATGATTTTTCAAAGAAATAATTGCTAAATCTTCTTCAGTGGTTCCGTACTTTCGAAAATGATTTTGGGCATATAGTGAAGCCCAGTGAATTGGCATATCGTATTGTCCCCTTGAGCTATCCCAAGTTAGTTTGTTACCTTGACTGTCCTGCTTTTCTGCTCCTGTTACTAATACTGCTTTGCATAGTCCCGATTTTATCAACGAGTAGGCAAGCATAATACCACTGGTACCTGAATTACATAAATTTTCGACCTTGGTAGAAAATTTTGGTTTGATTCCTATCATTTCTGATATTATATTGCCTAAGTATGATTCGTTAGAGCTACTTGATACAATTAGACCATCTATTTCAGCCTTTTGAATTTTCGTTTTCCCAAGTAATTCTATTATGGATTTACTAGCTAATTCAGCTAGTGTAAAGTCCGAGGGCTTGGTAAATTTTTGAGTATTTGAAGAATCAATTGCTATTTCCATAACTCAGTAAAATCCTTGTAGTTAAGATTGCCGTTATTATCTTTTACAGGATTCATTTGTAAGATTGGTAAATCGATACCGATTTTTTTCCAGCGTTTGATTTGACTATTGCAATCATTTATAGAACCTGTAATGACAAAATCATTAAGCATCTCATCTGTAATGTTCCTCATTGACTCTGTTAGACCATATTTGTTGTAATCATTATAAATCCTTTCAACTATTGACTTGTATTTTGTTTTAACCAATGATTCATAGTAGATTCTGCCCACTGATATATAGAAGGCCAAAGTTCTAGCAGCTCTGAGAGATGCCAGACTAGGATCTTTATTACTAACGGAGGTTATAATTACAAACGCCTTCATAAATTCTTGATTTTGATCTTTAAATTTGATGTTATCAATCGCCATTTTTAATTCATCTTTTGGTTTTAGGTAAAGGATGATTCCATCTGCATACTTTGTAGCTATGTTAATCATTCCTGGATTTACAGCAGCAACATAAATAGGAATATCATCCCTAGAGTGTTCAAGCAACTTAAAATTCTTTATGTTTACAGTCTGTCCATGATAGGTAACATATTTCGATTTTAACAACAGTTTTATCGATTGAACATATTCTTTCATTCTGATTAATGGTTTTTCAAATTTGATCCCATGAAGGTTCTCTACTAATACAGAGGTGCTGGTACCAAGGCCCAATATGACTCGTCTATTCGAGAGAGTATCCAGCGTTATTCCGCCCATCCCAATAGTCGCTGGGGATCTAGAATAGATGTTTACAATGGATGTCCCTATTTTCACTCTGTTTGTAACCTGGGATATGGCCCCAAGAGTTGAGAAGACTTCCTTCCCCCAAGACTCTGGAGCCCAGATGGAATGAATGTTTTCATTTTTGTCAACGATTGAAGCAAATTCGAGGATTTCTTTTAACTCTAATAATGATCCAATACTATATCCTATTTTTTCCTTCATATTTATTTTGAATTTATCCTTGATAGTTCTTTGGATGATTCTTCGATGTCCTTGTGGGAATCAATCGATTTCCAAAATGATTTTTCAAATTTCTTTGCTTTTAATTTTTGTTCGTTTGCCATGGCAGGCAGTGCTGTTGTTTCAATGTTTCCTTTATCGGGTAAGAAGTCAAAAATTTCTTGATTAAAAAAATAGATACCTGCGTTGATCCATTTATCGATTATATCCGGTTTTTCCTTAAATCCAGTCACAAATTGCTGGTCATTAAAATCTACAATCCCATAGGGGCTTTTTAGCGGAACAACTGCAATAGAGTTATAATCGTTCTTATGAGATAAGGTGTTAAAATCTATATTAGTTAATATGTCGCCATTAATCATAAAGAAGCCATTTTTTTCATCCTTTAGGAGAGATTGAGTGTTTTTCAGTGCGCCACCGGTCCCTAATGGTTCTTCTTCTACCATATAAGCAACTTTAACCTTAAATTTGTTTCCACTTGCAACATGATTTATGATTTGTTCTTTCAAATAGCCAACGCAAATGATAATTTCTGTTATATTATTCTTAGATAATAGCTTTATTTGCCATTCTATAATGGGCTTCCCTAGAATTTCTATCATCGGTTTGGGGCGGTTATCTGTGATTGGTTTAAGCCTCTTTCCAAATCCTCCCGCTAATATTACTCCTTTCAAAACAAACTAACTGATTTGATTTAAAATATATTTTTTCCTATTTACGACTCGAAAAAGGTTACCTATAATAGGAATTTATATCTTATTCGTTCATTTATACAATATTTTATTACTATGATAATAGTGTTATTACTATGATAATAGTGTTATTACTATGATAATAGTGTTATTACTATGATAATAGTGTTATTACTATGATAATAGTGTTATTACTATGATAATAGTGTTATTAACAAAAAGAGAATATTTCATAATTCGAATTATGAAATAACATTGAAAAAAATTTAATCTCTAATTAATTTGGCAATATGATTTAAAAGTTCACAGATTTGTTCTTGGGTATGATTAGTATTTAGTGATATTCTCAATCGTGCTTCATTTCTCTTTACAGTAGGATATCGGATTGCTTGTACAAAGAAATTCTGTCTTAATAGTTTTTTCGAGACCTCCAAAGCTTTTTTTTCAGACCCAATTAAAAGTGGAATTATGGGACTTTTTTCGACTTTTCGAATGATAATTTTTTGCTCATTTGCTATTTTGTAGAAATAATCAATATTTCTGTACAACTTTGGCTGGAGATCCCCTCTCTTTGCTAATTGTATTGACATTATAGCTATTTCGGCCAAGTAATCCGGAAGTGCAGAGGTAAAGATAAATGATCTGGATTTATTAATTAAATATTCTCTTACTAACTTCGAACAGCTAACATAGCCTCCGAAACAACCAAGTCCTTTGCTCAGACTACTAACATGGATATCTACCGACTTGTTAACCCCAAAATAGCTTGGGGTTCCGCTATAATCCGTTAACTTGTTATTACCTATAATAAAATCTCCATGTGAGTCGTCCACTATTAGTAAACAATTATTTTTATTTGAAATGCGCACAATTTCAGCTAAGTCGGCCATATCACCATTCATGCTAAAAATTCCTTCAGTTATTATTATTTTTCGTTTGTTACCATGTTTTTTTATATTCTTTTCTAATTCAATCATATTATTATGAGGAAATGGATAAATTTTGCTTGGGGACATCTTGCATCCATCTATTATGCTTGCATGATTCAATTCATCACTAAAAATAATGGTCTCTCTATCAGAAATACATCCTAGAACCCCTAAATTTGCCATGAATCCTGTTGGAAAGAGCAACGATGAGGTAGTTTTCCTATGCTTTGAGAGATCTTTCTCCAGTTTTTCTAAACTTTCTGTATTTCCACTAATTAATCTCGAACTACATTGTGAAATTCTTGAAGTATGCAGGTTCTTTAACTTTCTTATTAAAAATGTGTTCCTAGATAAACCCAAATAGTCATTAGATGAAAAATTAATTACGGTAGATGCATTTGTTCCTTTTCCTGACTCTGAGATTTCTTCAATAGTTCGGAGCTCTCTGTATAGATCCTCCTTACGTAATTCTCGTAACTTCTCTTGAAAATAATGTGAATTACTTTTGCCTGAGTCCAATCTCTTTTAGCATTCTAATATCCTCAAGAGGTTTATTTCCTTTTGTAGTTAAGTATCCTCCACTAATAATTCCATTAGCGCCTGCTTTTAGGACTTTTTTATCATTCTTTTTAAGATGAACTTCTCTCCCCCCTGCAATTTTTAGGATTGCTCTAGGCATTAGAAAGCGATAAGTTGCAATTGTCCTAATTATTTCCTCTTCAGAAAGTGAATATTTGTTAAAGAGTGGAGTGCCCTCTCTACCAATTAACATGTTTATAGGTACTTCGTCAGGATTCAAAGATTGTAAAGAAATACCCAATTCTATCCTTTGTTCAATGGTTTCTCCCATGCCGATGATTCCACCACTACACAACTCCAATCCAACTTCTTTGACAATTTTAGCAGTGTTGATTCTATCTTCGTAAGTATGGGTAGTACAAATCTTATCAAACATGCTCTTGGACGTTTCTAAATTATGATTGTATCTTTTAACTCCTAACTTCTTTAATATTTCAGCTCTTTTTCTAGTCATAAAACCTAAAGATGTATTAACATCTATGTCGAGCCTTTCCTTTAGCAACTTTATAGTATTGCATATTTGGATAAAATCCTGTTCTGGGGGAGCCCTATAAGCACAAACTATACAAAAACTATTCGCCCCATTATCCTTTGCTGCCTCTGCCTGTGCCAAAATCAACTCTGGGGCTAATAGTGGATATTTTTCAATTTTGGTGGTATTAAACGTTGATTGTGAACAAAAAGAACAATCTTCTGGACATCTACCAGATTTTGCATTAACTAAGGTTTCGACATCAACTTTGTCACCCCCGAATTTCAACGTAATTTGATTTGCACAATCAGCGAGGAAATCAAGATCAGCAGAATTAATTAATTCCATTGCTTCCTGAAAATTAATTTCTTTATCTGAGAAAACGTCAATCATTTTTTGGTAGATGAAGTCCCTAGTCAAATTACTCATTTGATAATTCTATTTCTATAAAGACTTACTTATATTAGTATTTAAGTTTACCCTAAATGACTAGTCAAAAGCGGAATTCGTCTGAACTGTAATAATATTAATTCGTCTAAAAAAGGACCGATTTTCATACCGTCTTAGAAATAGACCGTTTTTTTTACTCCAGATTTTTGAATTCTGGTTCAATTTTTTTTTATATCTGCTCGTATTAATTTGACTACCTTTATTTTACTCTCAAATTTGAAAAGTCGTTATGAAATATGCGTTTGCTTACTTGAGAGTGAGTACGGAAGAACAAACAGTCTTAAATCAAAAGTTGGCAATGCAAGGGTGGGCTCAGTCACATGATTTTCAGATCTTGGATTATTTCGAAGACTCTTCAATTAGCGGAAAAACAGCGGCAATTGGCCGAAAGGGATTCCAAGAACTCTTAAAAATAGTAGCAATAGAATCTGTCGATGCAGTTTTGGTGTATGAACTTTCGAGGGTGGGTCGCACTTTTTGGGATACCCTTGAAGCTATTAAAGCTATCGAACAGTATTCACCATTAATTTCCTGCTCTCCACGGGAAATTTTTCTTCAAACAACTGAACCAAGCATCAGAAAGCTTATGCTTGGCATACTGACATGGGTCGCAGAACGAGAAAGAGAGTTGTTAGTTCAAAGAACCAAAGACGGCATTATTAGAGCTAAATCCGTGGGAAAACAAATAGGAAGACCTAGAAAAGTACTGAACACTGCTGACTTAATTAGTCACCTTTCTCAAAATAAATCTAAATTAAGGATTGCGAAGGAATTAGGAATTTCAAAAGCAACCTTGTACAAAAATCTAAGAAATCTTGCTCCTAGCTAACAATTCTTTTATTAATATCTAAAACAATCTCCAATTGGGTGTCCATTATCTTATTTAGAGAATGTGAGTCTATGGCTAAAGGAGGAATTACAATAATGGTATTTCCAAGAGACCTGAGTAGGACACCTCTTTTGAGTGATTCTCTTATAACAAAATAGTTAATGGGTATGTTATCCACCATGGTAATGGGTTTACCATTGAATGCAAGATCAAATCCTGCCAGCAATCCTTTCGCTCTAACATTTTTTACAATTGGAATAAATTGAAATTCTTGTAACCTCTTCTTAAGTTGCTTGCTATTTGATCTAATCTTATCAAGCAGATGATTCTCTTTGTACATTTTTAGATTTTCAAGAACAGCTGTGCAGCCAATTGGGTGTCCAGCATAAGTGTGACCGTGAAATAAGTGTTTTCGATCTCCTAAATCCCCAGAAAATTCTTGGAATATTTTTTTGGATGTTAATGTAAGGGCTAATGGAAAATAACCCCCTGTGATTGCTTTGCCAAAACATGCAATGTCCGGAACGCTTCTTTGGGGTATGTATTCGATCATATTTCCGAGTCGTCCAAACCCGGTCGCGATTTCGTCTAAAATCAATAAAATGTTATGTTTTTTGCACATTTCATTAATTTTCTTTTGATAACCCGTTGGATAAATATTAACCCCTCCAGCCAATTGGGCACCACTTTCCATTATTAGTGCTGCAGTTTTATCCGCATTTTTCTCAATTATCTTTTCTGTTCTTTCTAGCAAAAGATTTAAATTTTCTAAATTAACTATCCCATCTAGGGTTACCTTTTTAGGACTCGGGATTACATGACATTTAAATAACAACCTTTTGTAACTCTTAAAGTATTTGTCAACATAACCTACTGACATCGCACCAATAGTATCGCCGTGGTAACCATCAGCTATTGACAAAAATGAGGTTTTCTTCAAATTACCTTGATTATTCCAGTATTGTATAGCAATCTTTAGTGCGGCTTCTATAGCCGAGGAACCGTTATCCGTGAAAAATACTTTGTTCAGGCCTCTAGCTAGTTTTAAGAATTCATTTGATAGCTCAATTGATTTATCATTTCCTATTCCAAAAATAGTTGAGTGAGGTATCTGTTTAATCTGATTGATCATTGCTTTTGTAATTCGATTACTGCTAAATCCCCAAACATTGCACCACATATTAGATATTCCATCTAGATATCTGTTACCTTCGCTATCACAAAAATAAAAACCACTTCCAGATCTAATAATTCTCCTATTTAGATATTTGGTATAATCATGCATTTGTGTATAAGGATACCAAATGTTGTCACTTTTTGACAAATATAGTTTACCTATTCTTGAGTTGATTAATAAATTCCTTATCCTTATATTCTTGAAATATATATTGAAAGCCTATTAATGTAAACTGCTAACCTAATGGAGTTAAAGGAGTTATTATACTTAAAGATCGATCAACTTGGAATAGATTTTATTAAAACGAAAATTAAAGAAAACATTCTAAATTCAGATTACATAATCAAACAATTACTTAAAGAATGTATTAGTTCAAGAGGTGTTCAAAATTTATCTCATTCTGACTACATCTGCTTGGCTGAAGGTTTGATGCATTATTTACTTGCAATCACTATAACGCCATCACAGAGGAAAATTAGTATCAATCATACTGAAGTAAGCATTCTTGTTCCGGGTGCTAGAGATTTAAAAAATGGTGGTGAAAAAGTGATAATTATTCAATTTTTAAAAGGGGATGAGGTTGAATATGAGCAGACCATTAGTGAGTTGTTGAAAATGCAGCCAACTCGCGATAATATTTGGTTAGTCTCATACTGTCCTATAGTAACTAGATTTCCACTTAAGAATTTTGTAATCGATGGCGAGTCAATTGGAAACAAGGAGCTTGTGCAGCCCTTTTCAAAATTGATGATTGAAATAAATAACTTTCTCGATCGGATTAATTACACCGGTTTTCGAATTCTCTGAGTATGATTTCATGTTTCATAATTCGAGTTTTGAAATATAATGTTGGTAGAAAATTTATGAAGAAATACAAGATTGAATTTTACGCATTAAGATCTGAATACAATGAAATAAGAAGTTATTTTGAACAAATACCTCTTGATATTATAATATCTGGACTTCGATTTTCAAATAATAGATACAGAGCAAAAGTGGGAGGTTACTTAAATCCAGGACGCAAGAGCCTAGTCAAAAAGGAGACGGCACTATTGACAAAAAAACAAGCCCGAGTTAGACTAAAAAACTGGAAGATCATGATAAAAAAATATCGGGAAAGAGGTTATAGCTATCCCACCATTTACCGGATAAAAATGAGGTTAAACGCTATTATCAATGATATAGATCCCTAAAATAGTAATAGTTGATTATTTGTCAATATAGAGAGTTACTCTCTGAGATTTTAGAATCTAATCCTGTATTTGGTAAATCAGGGAATTTATCCTTCATGTTTTGCTCGACGATGGCACTTGCCTCTTCAATTATTTTCAAAGCGTCTTCGCTTACAGCACTAGTGTTCCCATTAATATCAGAAGTTGTTGGTATTTGTCCAGAATCATTCATTATACCATTTAATATGTCGGTGATCTTTCCAAATGACTGTCCAGCTTCTGGTATCATTGAATTTAATCCTCCTTGAATATTCTTTATTACTGACATAGCAGGGCTCAAAGTAACAACGACATCACCTAGCTCGGTAATAGTATTCAATCTGAGTTGAATTTGTTCCAACGCCAATTTTGCTGATGTAATCATCTTATTCATTTTCCTGATTTGTGATAATTCGTTAGATAGGATTTTAGCATATTGACTATCATGATTCTGCATTGCACTAATAATTCTCTTAAATATGATTTGATCCTTCTCGTCCATCTTTGCTGACATACTTTCCAATTTTGCAATCTGAGAGTGTAGCCTCTTTTGTGCCTCTTCTATTCTAGGCTTTAATGGCGAGGGGGGTTTTATGTTCTCTAATAGTTTCATACCTACATTACTTATCTCATTTTGTGGTTTGATCCATTTGTTGCTGAAAGACATTTACTTTTATACCCTCTCCCAATGTAAAATTTTGTATATAAAGGTGTATTTTTCTCCATTCATGTAACCGAAGTGACAATATTCAGTGGTTACATTTCATAAGGCTAAAATTTATACTGGATAAGCGCCGCAAGTCTTGCAAAAACTGCCCTTCCAAATAAATATAATGTTACAAGAGGGACATCTTTTAGATTTTTCAGGTTGATCACAGATTTGATGAATAGGTGGGTCAAAAAATTTTCTATATATTTGATAATAAAACATATGCTCTTTAGTTCTAATTGAAACTCCTTCGTTTTTTGCCTTACTATATCCTTCAAGGAAATTCTGCACCGGTAATACTATTTTCTAAATACGGTATAATCTTATTTATCCCTGATCCACTTTCTAATGCTTCTTTCCTTCTCCAAGTAATTTCGTCTCCCAACATTTCTCTAAAACAACTTCTTAAAAAAAATTTTCCATAAACCATGCTATTGTGTACAGCGATTTTTTCATTTACTGATAATGACTGACTAAACTTTATGATAGTATTATCAAGAAACGGGGTTGTTATTCCGAGATCGTATTTTTTTGAGAATATAATTGATACAAACTCCATATTTTGAACTATCTTATTTAATTTTGATTGCAAAATCTCTGGAGTCTTAAGGTATTTACCCAGAAAGTTATACCCACCGAAGAGTTCATCTGCCCCATCTCCTAGAATAATCATATTTGATTTAAGCCTTTTCGCCTCTTTAAATCCCAAAAGCTGAACTACACTATTTCTTAGGAATATCGGATCAAATGTCTTAAAGTCCCTTATCAGTTCATCGCAGGTTTTCCAAGATTATTTTCATAGATGGCATTACAATGTGATGATTTAGGGCATATTTCTTCGCGATTAAAGTAGAATATAGATAATCGGAACAATTTTGATCGATAGATACAGTTATGGCTTCTCTCGGATGCATATAATTAAGAAGGATACTACTATCTAATCCTCCAGATAGTAATATAGACCCCCCATGGGATTTCCTGCATACGTTTTGCAGAAGTTCTTGGAATTCTTTATATGAATTTAGCAAACATTATAGATATCGATTTTACGTTTATAAATCTAAATCGTTAAACCTTAAACCTGAATGGAATTTAGAGCAAAAAAAAAATGTATTAATCCATCCTGCGGGATAGAATATTCCATAGATAATGATATTTATCGTTGCTCTTGCGGCTTTCTTCTAGATATAAAATATCCAGATGTCCCTAATAGAGAATTGATCGAAGTATTTTATCAACGACGTAATTTTGGAGGGAATATTTTCAATGAAAGTGGTGTATGGCGATATAGAGAATTATTAAATTTTGTTGACGTTGATACTGAGAGCGTGCAAGATTGCTCCAAATTATTAGTATCACTGGATGGTTCAGAAGGTAGATCTTCAAGGCCATACCAAATGAGTAAGGTTGCAAAGTACGTCAATTTACCCAATAACAATTTATTCCTTCAACCTGAGGGTTATAACCCGAGTGGGTCCTTCAAGGATAATGGAATGGCTGCTGCAGTCACACACGCAAAGTTATTGAGTGTTAAGAAAATAGTTTGTGCCTCTACTGGAAATACTTCGGCATCTGCTGCAATGTATGCCTCAAATGAAGGATTTGATTGTGATGTTTACATCCCCAGAGGTGAAATAGCTCCCGGAAAGCTTGGTCAAGCCTTTCAATTTGGCGCTCAAGTACTTCAAGTGGATGGTAATTTTGATGATGCTCTAACACTATCTTTAGAGATAGCCTCGAAAGAAGGCGGATATACCGTAAACTCTTTGAATCCATTTAGAATTGAAGGTCAAAAAACCATAATTTATCGGATAATGGAATATCTTAATTGGAACCCGCCTGACTGGATCGTATACCCTGGAGGTGCTCTAGGTAATATATCCAGTTGTGGAAAGGCGCTCATTGAGCTCTACGAATGGGGTTGGATAAAAAAGATACCTCGCGTTTTGGTCGTAAATGCTGCAGGAGCAAATACTTTTTATCAACTAGTAAATGGGTTGTTTGAGGATACCGAACTAAAATGGAATGCCGGAAAAGTTAATACTGATCTAATTGACCGATTCTATCAAAAACAGCAAGAAAGGAATATTATACCTAAGACACAAGCAACAGCAATTCAGATCGGAAAGCCTGCTAACATAGTTAAAGCATTGAGAACAATCGAGTTTACGAATGGCATTGTAGAACAGGTTCAGGATATAGATATGATGGATGGAATGACAATAGTGGGGTTGAATGGATTTGATTGTGAAATGGCATCAGGATCTGTGCCTGCAGGAATAATGAAGTTACGCGAAAAAGAATTTATAAAAAAAGATGAGATTGTTGTAGGGGTATTAACAGGCAGGCAAAAGGATCCATCAATTGCAATTCAATATCATTTGCTCAAATCTAATACATATGCCAGACCACCTCGCGAATTGATTAATTGAGATCTTGGTATCGATTTTTTTCAAACGCCTTTAATGCTGAGAGGATAGCATGGGATTTATCTTCAGTTTCTTGATATTCTTTATCAGGTACCGAATCTATTACAATTCCCGCACCAGACTGCGTAAATGCGTTCTTTTTATTAAAAAAGATCGACCTTATGGTTATGGCAAAATCGCATGATTGATTGAAGGAAAAATAGCCAACAGCTCCAGCATATGGTCCTCTACTTTCTGGTTCAAGATCATTTATGATTTCCATTGCTCTAATTTTGGGAGCTCCTGATATTGTACCCGCTGGAAATACAGCTCTAAATGCATCAAATGAATCATATTTTTTATGTAGGATACCCTCTACATGAGATACAATGTGTTGGATGTGACTAAATTTTTTTACTTTCATTAATTCTGAGGTAATAACCGATCCAAATTGACAAACTTTTCCCAGATCATTTCTCGCTAAATCCACCAACATAGTGTGTTCGGCAATTTCTTTCTGATCTTTTAACAATTCTCTTCGAAGGAGTTCTGTAACTTCTTTATCTAAAAATACCGGTCTTGAGCCAGCAATGGGGTAAGTTTCAACCAGGTCCCCCGTTATCCGTAGCAACATTTCAGGGCTGGATCCAAGTAAAATCCTAGGACCGGTTTTATAATAAAACATATAAGGAGAAGGATTGATCTTCCTGAGCTCCTCATACATTTGTAGATGGTTTCCAGTAAAATTGAATTTTATTTTCTTTGACAATACTGTTTGAAAAATATCCCCAGCAGATAGGTGATCCTTGATCTGATTCACTTTGTTTTCAAATGCCTTCTTTTTCATACTTCTCTTTGGCAGTGAAAATGTTGAGTTATATTTTCTTGATATTTTAGTTTTGCTTTTCATAATCTTTTTAATAGTATCAATTCTTGATTTATCATAAAAAAAATATTCAAGTCTCTTTTTCATATGATGGTACACTAAACCATCTTCAAAAAACCCAAATTCAAGAAGAGGGAATGATGTCTTACTTTTGACATTGATTTTCTCCCAATATTTTATTGCCTCATAGCAAAAATAACCCACCAGCCCTCCAACATATCTATAATCTTTATTGTTGATTATAGGAAAACAATTTTTTAGTGTTTCGAGAGGATCTGTGATCGAAATTTTCCTTAGAATCCTATCATTTTTATATACCCATAACGTATTATTGTCGCATTTAATTTTATATTTAGGACCAAAACCCATAATCGAAGATTCTACCAATTCCTGAGGTCCTTCTAATGATTCAAAAATAAAAATGTCAGTGAACTCATCACTTATTCTCTTGAATATGTCAAATGGATGCATATTTGTTTCCAAATTAACAAAAGTTGGTTCAATATCAATCTTGAAGAGTCTGTCTAAATCATTTGACACAAAAAATCCCTATCTAACGTAAGTCTGCTAAATCGTCATTATTAAAAGTGCCCTTAATTGAAAGTGGTTTTCTACCCATAAATCCTTCATTTTTACCATGCCAAAATTTAATTTTATCCTCACCTATCTTCCAGCATAACCATACCTCCTCGTTAAAACGTTTTGAAGGGAAATCTAAAAGGCCTTCATCAAAACTCTTAATCAAAATACCCAATCCTTCGAGGTCCTCGATATCTCTATACATTTCAGTTATTGCCCTATTAACTTGACTTTTCTTTATGAAAAATGACTCGTGTGACAATTCTTGATTTACCACTGAATTTAGTTCAGCCTGAAGATCCATTATGCTATTTCTCTGCATCAAAATATTAGCAAACTTAACCTTTACTTCTGGTAATATCCTGTTAGCTTTGACCGGAGTGAAGAAATTAAACATGAAGATGAGTAAAGTCAATAAATATTTATTTTTATTTATTAATCTAGTATTGATCACTTCGATACAGGAACAATTATGAATTAATATTACAATTACTCAACTGAATTGAAATGAGTATAATTAAAAACAAAAATACCATTGTTAGATATCATAATTGTAAATCATTAAGTGATTCCTTAAGTGCTTTGGATTATGCTTTCAAAAATTCTGATCCTGAAAGGCTCGTTAGTGAATCTATTCACGTAGGTTCAAATATGCAAATTACGGATATAAATAATAAAATACACAAATTTGACCTCCCTGATACAGCATCGACTTTGGTTGTTAGTGTAGGCAAAGCGTCTGAAAAAATGCTTGTTGGATTCTTTGATAAAATGAGAGATAGAATTAAGAAAACTATATTGATTATCCCTGTCGGATATGTACTTGAAAAAAATAATTTTGAATTATTGAATAGTGCAACAGTAATTCAATCATCTCACCCAATTCCAAATGTCCAAAGCACCTTGGCTGCTAGAAAAGTAGTTGAGGAATTACAAAATAGAAAAGGTATACAATTAATAGTCTTTTTAATATCTGGAGGTTCATCTTCTCTAATGGTATCCCCTATTGAGGGGATTAACCTTATGGACAAGAAAATTATTAATAAATTGCTGATAACCTCGGGTGCTAATATAAGAGAGATAAATATAGTTAGAAAGCATCTTTCAAGAATCAAGGGTGGTAAAATATTACTACGAATTGATCCTAGCACTCCTGTCATCAGTTTGATTCTCTCTGACGTAGTAGGTGATCATCTCGATACCATAGGGTCAGGATTAACATCATCAGATAGAACTACATTTAAAGAGGCGCTTTCTATTTTGAATAACTATTTCATCTTAGATCGCAAATCCGAATCTATTAGAAAGATAAAAGTCGTGCTAGAATCAGGGATTAGGTCTGAAATACCCGAAACCTTGAAACCAAAAGAGTTTCGTTCAAGGAACGTAACTAACATCATTATCGGAAACAATTCAAATTTTTGTCGACTAATTCAGGAATGTTTTAAAAATCAAGGTTATTCCACAAATTATATGGGATCAAATTATGGAATTCCTATGAATGATTTCATTAAGATTGCATCCAAGATAATTAATACTAAATACGAGCCGAAAACATGTATCATTTTGGGTGGAGAAGTCACCAATACGCTATCAGGCCGTAAGATTGGAATAGGGGGTAGAAATCAAGAAGCAATTTGTCATATGCTGCAAGTAATTAGGAAATGCGACCTTCTTGATTTTTCCTTTATTTGCATAGGCACTGATGGTATTGATGGAAACTCTTCTTCAGCAGGCGGCTTCATCACACCAAAGACTATCGAACTGTTGAAAGGTAAAAAATTAGATGTTAATTACTATCTTAGAACAAGCAACTCTAATGTATTACTCACAAAATTACGTTCAAATATAGACACTGGCTATACGGGTGCAAATTTCAATGACGTTTATCTATTCGTCCGAAATAATTAATTATAGGTTTCTATTATCCTTGCCTAAATGGTCCATTCTATGGGAATATCTTGATATATTCCATTTGGAAGTATTCTCCTTATAGAAATTGGCAAAGTTTTCTTTTCCAGTTCGTATTTAGCTATCAGGATAGTATCTGTAAATTCTGGTGGTATCTTTGTTAGAATGGGTGCCCCCAATGACAATTGCAATGAACGGGCACCTGTAATCCTAGCTTTTTCAAATCTAGTTAACCGAACAGGGCCAATTAGGATTTCATTATTCTTAGATGGAATCTCCTTGAGCCTAAATTCTACATCAGCGTCATAAGTTTTGTATACTATAACCACGCTTGGCTCTTTTTCCCCCACTTCACTTCGTTTATTATCTGAATCTTCTAATTGCAAATTATCTTTTCCACCGTCATCAATTTTATCCATATCCAAATCATCATCCTTCACCGTACTTGACTTCTTTTTTGCTCGCTTGACAGCCACTACTAAAAAAAAAGATCAATATATATAATTAAATGTTGCTGAAAGTTCATATTTATAAATCTTTTATTGATATTTGTGTCATCAGAGTTTCAAAGTGTTTCAACAATACCAATAATAATAGAGTTAAATCAGGCATTTAAATTAAAAGGTGAATTCAAAAGACATCTTTCACCCTTAACTATAAAGAAACTACTTAGTGCATTCCCCATATCTGGTCGAATTAATAGCTATGATGGTAAATTTGTTTATATACAGGTGGGTCTCCAGCTAGGATCTGAAAAACCCATCAACATTTTCAAAAAAGGTGATTTGGCATTTTCTCCATTAGGAAATTTCCTTTGTATTTTATTAGATGATGCTATATTAAATCAAAAACTGAATTTATTGGGGAGGGTTACCTCAGATAATGTCGATATATTAAATCTTTTAAAGTGGGAGATTATCTGAGCCTTAAAAAGTCCATGAATTAAAAATTGACTACTTTGACTTTTGATATATCCTATGTCCGCTGTAGCCCCCTATTGATTTTATGATGCTCTTGCCCTCTAAATTTTTCAAGAAATTATTAGCAACCGAAATTTTCACACCTAATGCCCTTGCGAACGAATGAGCTGTGATAGCTTTCATCGAGTCTAGTGTCTTTAATCCCTGAGATTCTTCAATCAATACCGAGAGTTTTTGTTTCTGCTGAGTTTTAGAAGCTGGCGTCTTTTTTACCTCCTCTTTTTTACCTCCTTTATTCTCTTGAGATTTGGAAGCATTCGACTGACTTGGCTTTTTCTTATTTCCGCCCATTGTTAAACAAAATTTCTATATTCGCAGATTATTTATATCTTTAAGATTGGCTTTACTTTGAGTGTTATTCTGAAACATGTGAGAATATCCTTGCATCTATTACGTATAGTTACTTCTGTTACTCCAGCTAATCGAGAGATATCCATCTGTAATATATTAATTCCAAGAAGGACCGATGCGAGATATAGATATGCTGCTGCAATACCGTTTGGAGATTTGCCATCTGAAAGAAGATGATTTTCCGTTTTTTTCGCTATCTCAATGGCCAGACGCTCAATTTTAACATCAAATTTTGCTGTGTTAGCTAATTTAGAAATGTACTGATTTATGTTGATTGATTGCATGTTTAATATCGTAAAACTCTGCTTGTTTTTATTTCCGGTCCTTGGATCTTGCTGCATAAAATCAGTAATTTTGTTTTGGGCTTGAATTGTCCAATCGGTATCATCGTTTTCGCAAATCAATACCATCGAACGATAGTATTTCGAAGCCAATTTCAGATTTTCGTTTGCGTCTTCGGTGTTACCATTATGTTGTACTATTTCGTTAAGAGATCTAAGGACTTTGCAAATTTTGCATGCATAATATATAGCAGCTGCAGCCATGGATGCTGAAGATTTTCCCTTGGTATCGTTTCTATTCTCATAATTTCTGTAAATTAATGCTGCCGTTTCACATACAACTTTAGGAAACGACATGAGCGAACAAGTCTCATTAATCTTTGATAACACATTTGAAAGTCTCCTGTCTTTGGAATTTGAGATCCTTATTATATTGTTCCATTTCCTAAGATTGACAACTGACTTTCTGATATCATCATTGAAATGTCGACCAGAATAGTCTTTGCATTGGTTATCAATCTCAGTATGAAGACCATAATCATGGTACGCAATACTGTTTACACCACTAGCTCTCAAATTATTCGATTTATGTCCGGGGTCGCTAATATAAGCATCTGGACCTTGATATTCTAAATTTTCTTCAACCACATAGCCACATATACTGCATACAAATTCACCTTTTACTGTATCTTGCACCAGGTTTGCATGACATTCAGGGCATTCATTCAAGAGATCTACATCATTCGAAACCATTTATGTCACCTATTTCTTATTGTTCTTAATTTTCTTCTTATTTTTAGATTTGAAATAAAAATCTTTTTTTCCTGTAATGGGAAAATACACTTTCAAACCTGCCATCTTACTCTTGGCTTGAACAAAGGGAATTATCGAGGCATAGGGGGAGTTCACTGACCCAATTAATTCAGCAATCTTGCCTACCCTCTTATCTTTATTATCTAATACTATCAACCCAGATTTCACATGTGAACCATTATTCTCTACTCTTACTATCAAGCGACCGCTCTTAGAAAAATGAAGTATTTCTCCCAGCAATTCCATAGTCAAAATTCGATAATCATTATTACTTACATATTCTTCTGTCAATTAAAGCTATCAAATCTATCAATTATTATTATTTAGTCATGCATATAGGTCATGACGGGATTTGAACCCGCGACCTAAGGTTTACAAAACCTTCGCTCTGCCAGGCTGAGCTACATGACCATGATTTTATTATCAATTAAATTCTGTAATTAAAAGCTTTTGTATATATAGTGACCTCTTTTTTTAAAGATATGTATATGACTGAAGTCAATAAGAAGAAAATATTTACCGTTAACGTGAGCATCGAAAACAAACCATTTCTCAATGATCCTGAAGGGGAAACAGTGCTCAACGATCTTATTCTCAAAGAGAACTATTCCGATATAGTTTCAGTCAGATCAGCTAAATCCCTGCGTATCAAAATCTTATCCGAGACTGAGACCGAAGCATTATTCAAAGTAAAGAAAATGTGTGATGATTTGCGAATTTACAATCCCATTGTAAGTAATTGCGAACTTTCGATTAAGGAAATCCAAAATAAATAATTATTTTTGCATTAATTAATTAATATAATAAAACTTAAAGGTTAGAAAGAACTTTTTTTATTGCAAGGCATTTGAAGGATTATGAAAATGTTATCATCTGGGTGGACTATTATAATAAAAACTTATCTAGGGGAAAAGGTAGACGGATATCAAAATCGATGGCGGTCTACGATCCGATGATAACGGAGTTGGTTGCCGCCGCAGAATCATTGGGGTATCAAGTTGAAAAAGATCAGATTAATGATGGTGCAAGGTTTCCTAAAAGACCACACATCAAATCAGGGTATATTATGATATCTAAGAATGAATTACTGAAGAATAAGATATTAAAGGATATTGCTGAAAAAATAGTTCTAAATAGGACAAAATCAAAAGGCAGGTAGCTTGAAACTATTAGCAAATACATATTAAAAACATAAATAATCAATAGTAGATAGAAAATATGTCTGATTTTTTACGACATGTTAAATAAATTAAGGAAATATATAATAAATTGACCCATGAAAAAACTGAAAAATTCACTTTACGTGAAAGATCAATAGCCTTGAAAGAACCCAATGCAGTCATAAAAGGCGATAAAAGTAGTTCACCATTATCATCTCCAATAAATTTTGAAGAAAAATTGGAATCTCAAGTAATGCAATCTATTCCAAAAGAGGCTCAGATAACAATAGTTAGGTGTGAATCCGCCAATATTGCCCTTTATACTAAGAATCCATCATTCGCGTTAACAGAGTTAACTCTTCACCTGTCAGCCCTTTCAAAATCAATGAAGAAAAGATTCATAATTAGAACAGACCCATCTATAAGACTTTCAGAGGATGATGCTCGTTATGCCATTAATAAAATATTGCCAAAGGAAATCCTGATAACTGTACTCTTTTGTGATGAAGCTACAGGCGAGGTCATTTTAGAGGTAAACAATCCAGAGGGGATAACTTCAGAAATTTTTTTGCAAATTGCGAAGGAAACAGGCTGGATTGCACATACAAGGCGGTCTCCTCATATCCCTTCAAATAGCATAAAAAATATACATTCCATACTGAAAAATTCCTCCAAAGAACGCATTACCTTTTATCAAAGTTTAGGGAAAAGAATTTTTAGACCTCCTTTGTTGTCCAATTCTTTACTATATAATGGTGATACAAATGATGATATGAGGTTAACCTCTAATAATCACAACTCTAGATATTTATCAAGAAAATCGGTTGATGATGGGGCAACATATCAATACAGTAATCTAAAAGAGGTCACAATTTACTGCTTAGGTGGTGTTAAACAAGTAGGACGATCATGTTTTATCGTTGTGACTCCAGAGAGTAAAATAATGCTTGATTGTGGTATTAATCCGGGAGAAAACATAAACTATAATGCCTATCCTAGACTAGATTGGTTTAATTTCAATTTAGAAGAATTAGATGCAGTTGTAATTAGTCATGCCCATATAGATCATCAAGGATTCTTACCGGCAATATTCAAGTATGGTTACAAGGGTCCGATTTATTGTACTGAACCCACTTTACCTTTGATGACGCTATTGCAAATGGATTCGGTAAAGATTGCACAGAGCAATGGCTCGTATTTGCCTTATGAAATCAGAGACGTCAATGAGGTAATCAAACATTGTATTCCTCTTCCTTATGGAAAACCGACTGATATATCTCCAGATGTTACAATAACTTTAAATAACGCGGGACATATAATGGGTAGCGCTACAGTCCATATAAATATTTCAGGGGCTCATAATATCCTATACACGGGTGATTATAAATACGCAAAAACGCAATTACTTGATGGAGCTTTGGCTAATTATCCACGAGTTGAGACTATTATCACTGAGAGTACCTATGGTGCAAGTTCAGATATAATGCCCGATCAATCTGTTGTTTATAATACATTTACGGACAGTATCAATCATACATTAATGAGTGGTGGCAAGGTGCTTATACCTGTCCCTGCTGTAGGTAGGGCCCAGGAAATAATGTTAGTCCTAGATAAAGAGATGCGAGAAGGTCGATTGGTGGAATCTCCAATATTCATTGAAGGGATGATATCGGAGGCAAGTGCCATCCATATGTCTTACGCCCACTATCTGGGATATGAAGTGAGAAAATCTGTATCCGAAGGTATTAATCCATTTTTATCTTCTTACTTTACGGTCATAAATGGAATTGGCAAAAGAGAAGAAGTTTTTAACGATGATTCTCCTTCAATTATCATGGCAACTTCCGGAATGTTAGAAGGAGGACCGTCGGTTGAATATTTTAAGCAAATTTCTCCTAATCCTAAAAACAAAATAATTTTCGTGTCTTACCAAATAAACGGCACCCTGGGACGTAGGGTGTTGGACGGTACTATATCTGAAGCTAGCATGATAGATAAGAATGGCAAGGTTAAAGTAATTCCAGTCAGATGCTCCAAACAAAAAATTGACGGTTTTAGCGGTCACAGCGATTTTAATCAAATTCTAAACTTTGTTTCAAAAGTGAGACCCAAAAGGGTTTTGGTTAATCATGGGGAAAAATCTAAATCAGAGAATATTGCAAGTGTAATTTACTCCAGGATGAAAATAAGGTCTAGTGTCCCTGATAATAGGGAAATCATAAAGCTAAGGTAAATTGCGATAGGTTTTTTCGTATGTATGATGTTCATAATGTTGAACTGATTTGGCCATAAGATATAGATGTATTAATTGTAATATTGTGTTGAGCGGAGAGGGTGCCTCGCGACATTATTTAGCAAATCCTAATCATAAATTAGAAAAATTACCACCACCACCTAAACCGGGCAAGCCGACTACTTAAAAATCTGTAAGAGTAATTATTCTCTTATACTTTCTAACGCTGATACAACTTGCCATAGGCTCGTCCTGATATGTGATTGCATTTGAGGATTTTGGGTGACACCGTCTAACATACTAATAGCATTAGCAGCTCGCACTGATATACTTCCTCCTTTCTCATCCTTAAGAATGGCCAAGACCTCCCTTATCATATTCCTAATATTTCTTTGAATGTTTACGTTTTTTATTAGAGAATCTAATGTTGATATCGCATTATTTAGTCTCTCAATATTTTCTTTTTGTTTTAATTCTTTCTTTGTAACTGTCAATTTGAATCACACAAGTTAAATTTTACCTATTTCATATTAATAGCTTTATTTATATGATCACCTAATATCATGAGGTGAAAAATTTTAATATGAATCTCATCAATAGTCCATGTTTGAAAATGGGACTAATCGATGAATAGGTCACTTATGATTATAATATTTTGGATTTTAGGGTTTATCGGAGGAATTTCCATTTATTCAATTTTACCATCAATATTAAATTTTTTTAATTCTTTCATACCTAATCTATTTTCCAAATATTTCTTAGAAGCCTTAATCGCAGGAATAATAGGGTCAGGGTTAAGCACCATCGCGGTACTCTATTGGGCTAACAAATCCTCTAAAGAAGAATTTTGACAAAATGATCTTCATTATATAGCCGCAAATAAGTTATTACCTGTATACATGGTCATTGATGTTCTAGTTGCTTTTATGGTTTCTCTAGCTGCAGGTCTAATTGGTTCAATGGTCGGCATAGGCGGTGGCATAATAAATGCCCCTTATCTTAGTTATCTTAATTATAACCCATCACAAATTTCTTCAACCAGTCTTATTGCAGTTTTTTTTACGAGTATATCTTCTTCATATCAATATATTAGGAAAGGGTTGACCGAAAAAAAGATCGGAATGATCTTGGCCATATCATCTATTCCTGGAACATTCATTGGTGTTTACATTTCAAATTCCTTTACTTTGAATGAGTTTCGATACTATTTCGCGCTTATTTTAATGGCTACCTCTCTCTATTTGTTATTTCGATCAAAAATTTTAGGCCAAGAAAAAAAAATACCGAATTTTTTACAAAAGGAAAACAATTGGAAATACTCTAGATTATTGATCTTAGTTATTTTTTCTTTCGTGGCGGGTACTTTGTCTAGTAGTTTTGGTATTGGAGGTGGTATCATTTTTGTTCCCTGTCTGATTATTCTTTTAGGCTTTACTATGAAAAAGGCTTCTGCTACGTCGCAATTCGCCCTCATATTTACATCTCTTTCAGGCTTGACATTGTTTATCATTGACGGAAAACCGAACTTCTATATGGGATTCATTCTATCTATTGGGTCAATCATTGGTGGTACCTTAGGCAGCATGCTAACCGGTAGAATGAAATCCGATTTATTACTAAAAATATTTAGTATCTTATTGCTGGTTGTGTCTTTTAAATTGATTTATGACGGTTCAGGTTAATCTGACTGAAAGTTTCAACCTGAAGTTAATAAAATCTCGTGAATAAAATGTAGAAGTGGTTTAAATGTCAAGCTGGTCCCTGCAATAATCGTGCATAGATCTTGCTTTTCTTGATTAAAGGGAGGTCATGCATTCACTAAGGACATGTGATTTCTTACCAATTAATCAACTATTTAATAAATACTAATTTTAATACTAAATGTTTGTTGAATTGATAAATTTAGCTATAATAATATCTGGTCGTGGAAGTAATATGAAAGCTATTCTTGAATCAATTAAGAATGGGGAGGTTGAAGGAATTGATAATATATTAGTTATTTCAAATAAACAGGATGCATTGGGTTTAGAAATTGCCAAAAAAGAATATGGAGTTAAGACAACTACTGTATTATCAAACAAAAATGATGAGTCATTTGAAAGCCGATTATATAGTGAGTTAAAAAAAAATAATATTGGTCCTCATAACGGACTAATTTGTCTTGCTGGATTCATGAAGATTTTGAGTCCGTCCTTTGTGGAATTGTACAAGCAAAGGATAATGAATGTGCATCCATCTTTGCTTCCATCATTTAAAGGTCTACATGCACAAAAACAAGCATTATTGGCTGGAGTAAAGATTACGGGTTGCACTGTTCATTTTGTAGACAATAGTGTGGATAGTGGACCGATAATCTTACAATATCCTGTTCCAGTATTTGACAACGATGATGAATTGTCACTATCAGAACGAATACTTGTCAAAGAGCACGAAATATATGTCAGGGCCATAAAGTTGCTTACCCAAAAACAAATTTCAGTTGTTGAGAACCGCGTTATTCAAATTTAAAGGTAATCTAACCCCTTATTTTTTTGTCCATATCCAGCATGAATTTTGAAATCTCTTCTTTATTCAAGTTCAAGTATTCCTGACCCCTTTCTCTCAATCTGCTGTTAAACAGCCGTAACTCCCTATGTTCTTCAAAAAAGTTTTCTAGAATAAACGTTCCATGTAGGATTGGGTTTAATAATTTGTCAATAGCTTGTACAAGTGAATTCAAGTCACCTCTATCTGAAAATTCTGAAGATTCATACAGTATTGCACTAATATCTTTCAATTGTTGGGTAGAAAAGAAAACCTCTTTTTTTCCTTCAAGGGGTTTTGATTGTGTATTTCGTTTTTCAAAACCTATCTTTGATATCAATTCTTTGGTAAGTTCATATTGTTCATCTTTCCCAGTAAATGTTTTTTTGACGTTTTTAATTAATAGGCCCTTATTGGCTAATCTGGTTGTTGCATCCTGAATTTCCTCCCTATCTAATCCGGTAACCCATATTATCTTCCCCAAATAATCATTCCCCTGTCTAACAGATTCTAGAATTACAACCTCGATAATTCTTTTATAATCTTCCTCCATTCTGGCATTAATGAAATCTCTGTCTTTCACTGCTTTTTTTGCGTTCGCAATATCAAGCTCAATGGACTTCTTTAAAGCTTCCATGCCCTTAGTTGCCCTTCCATCCAATGTCATATAACAGGCATAATTATACCATGCCATGGAGTCGTTAGGATTAAAGTCTATAGCCTTTTCGCAGCACTCTATAGCCTTTTCGTAATTTTTTGATTCGTAAAATACTAACCCCTTCATGTTCCAAACTTCAGGATTGTTGATATCTATCTCTAATACCTGATCAAAGATGGTGATAGCGAGATTATATTGTTTCAAATGAAAATGTGAATAGCCCTTCTTTATCAAGGCGTCCATGAAAAACGGATCAATCCTAATGGAAAGATCAAAACATCTAATAGCATCTTCAAATTTTTCCTCTGCCATCTTGTTTACTCCTTTGTTATATAGATTGACTTTTTTAATGTCATCTTGAGTTATTTTGTAACCGCTAGGAGTACGGGAAGAATTATCATCTTTCTTATCTGATAAAAGTTTCCTCCCAAAAATCTTTTCCATTATAATTAATAATACTTATCAAGAATAAATATATTTATTTTTTTAAAAAAAGATGCTAACATCCTAAAAGTTGCTCAAACTAGAATGTCGGAATGCTAGTATTGGTGACCTTTGCTATAATTCCACTGAATGCAAAGTTAACCAGCAAAAACCAGCCCCAGAGAAATACCTGACCAGGGACTTTGCATGGCCCTTGTTTCAAATCAGGTACTAGGTACTATTTGTAGTTTGAACAGGGTGTATCAATTTTTACATTTTCAGCAGAACAAGTCAAATATGGTATTACGATGGGCGATAGAGCAACAGTTTGACCAAATATCGCGGGAAAAACAAATATCCATAGCATGAAGGATGGTATCATATATAACATCATGGGTCTCATTTGTTGCTGCTGCATTTCCATGCTCATTTTTTGCATTTGAGATTGTTTCTTTTTTAGTTCTTCAATTAGTTGTTTATCTTTTTTCTTAATGGCTTCGGTGTATTTTTTTCTCCATTCTCCTGTTTCCTTCATGACTGTTTTCATTTTTTCTATATTGGTTGTCTTTCTTCTCAAAAGAGCCATTGCTAAATTTAAACCAATAGCAATTATCGCAGCTACGATGGCAGATGTGAACATATCGGGAAAAATTGGATGTTGAGTATAATGTGGTGTTAATCCAGGAAATTGTAAAACCAACTTTTCAGACCAATCGAAAAGATCTATCAATCCAAAAGAAAATGATTTTCTGGGAGTTATTAATCTTTTTACTTGATATCAGATTACATTCTCATCAAAGGAGTTATTCCTATGATGTTCATGCATATCTTTAGAATTTTCAGGGTACTATTTAATATCAATGCCCTATAAGTTGCCAGCACTTCATTTTTCTCCTTCAAGATTGGTGATCTTTCATAAAAATTATTAAACATTGTAGCAAGTTCAAAGAGATATTTTGAAAGCACCTTTGGATCTATGTTATTAGCAGCGTGCATTAGTTCAATATCATATCTACATAAGTGTTTAATCAATTCGATTTCGGTAGAAGAAAAATCCAAAATCTCAATATTATTCTCAATATTATTCTTCTTTTCTGAGAAACTTTCCTCAATATTTTTATCCTCAACTCGCTTACCCCTCGCATAAGCATATTGGATATAGGAAGCAGTATCTCCTTCAAGGCTCAAGGACTCGTTGATATCAAAAGTTATCATTTTTCCGAGATCAAACTTGATGAAAAAATATCTGATTGCTGAGATTGAAATCTCTTTGGATATAAATGCAATTTCTTCTTCTGAGAGTTCTGGATTCCTCTTTCTAGTTTCTACTTTTGATCTTTCTTCAAGAATGCTCAAGGCTCTATCTGCCTCAATATATATACCTTTCCTTCCAGACATATGTAATGAATTCTTATACTTTTCAGAAATGCCCAAGCTATCTAGAGAACTTTGGCTTAAAGTGACGGGTTCATAACCTAAATATCTATACTTTGAATCCATCCCTAATTTTCCTAATATCTCTGATAAAAGATTTTGAAGCCTCTCTTGCCTTGAATCGATAATTGTTATGACCTTGCTTATTCTATTAAAGTCAATCGTTAATCCGTTATCATGATCCGAATAGGACTCGTAAGTTTCATTTGGAATTTTCTTAATATTTGTTCTGCATAGAATAGAAGAGTCCCATTGATTTGAGTAAAAGACGTAATCAAATGGATTTCTCAAATAGCCCAATTTCCAAACTGCAAATGGAATATCTTTAGCGAAATATGTTAAAGTATATCACTTCGCACTAATACCTTATCTCCTTCTGTTTCTGACTTGTACACCCAACAACCTGCATTTTTTCCAAATTTTTCATGATATATTATTTCTTTATCTCTCAAAATTGAAAAAATATCAGTCCAAAGGTCTGATTGGATTATTTGCGACTCAAAACATAATAAATCATAACGACATCTCAAATTCCAACAAGTTTTAAGTTGATCCCTTAAAACTCTATCAACTATGGTCTGGGTGAAGACCGAAGTCTCCGATTCAGGATTCTCCAATTCCTTTAGAACCGACTTTCTTTTAATTTCTAGATCAGGCCTACTCTTGTATAGCTCATTTGTTTTGACGTAAATTTCGTTTCCACAATAATGATCAAATTTTGCTTTTTCATTCGATAATCTTTGATCATCCATTCTAGTAGAGAATCCTGCATGTTTGAATCCTACAATTATATCAGCCACTTGAACCCCCGAATCGTCAATGTAATTTAAGACCCTGACATCTTTTCCTGCTGTACGAAGAATTCTATACAAGCAGTCCCCGATAATGGCGTTTCTAAGGTGTCCTACGTGTAAAGCCTTATTAGGATTCACACTAGTATGTTCTATTAGTATCAATTCTTTCGAATTTGATAAGTTCTTGTTTTCATGTTCCAATTTTGGATTATATACTACCTCTTTAAAGAATTCCATTAGAAACACCTTATTATTAATTCTAAAATTGATGAAACCGGGATTTACGAATGAAACAGACTCGATCAAACCATTTTTATTCGTCAAGATGTTACTTGCGGGTAAAATAGTATTTACAATATGATTAGCTATCTCATGTGGCGACTTTTTTAATTTCTTGGCTAACAAGAAACAAATGTTTGTAGAAAAGTCTCCAAAATCCTTCACATGTGGTTTAGATATTTCAAAATTGACCTCAGACTTTGTCAAGTTGTAAAACGTTAATACTCCATCAAGAGATTGGCCAATTTCATTGATAACATTTTCTAGTATCATGCAAATCACTAAAATACTTTTCCTCTCATTATCTGATCAATCGCATTTATCAACCCTTCTCCATTCGTGCCTCCAACAATATGAGTTGCACTTTTTCGAACATTCTCACCAGAACTTTCAAATGTAAAGCTAAATTTTGATTGCTTAAACATAGGGATATCAGTTTCACTATCACCTATTGCAACCACCTCGTCGAAATCAATATTGAGATCCTTCAATAGGAATGCTAGCCCAAATCCTTTATTGATTTTGACTTCATTGATATGGAATGCATAATTACTATCTACTATTTTCAAATCCAGTTCATTTTCTCTCAAGATTTTGTTACCCTCATTTAACTCAAATGTTCTTTCAAGAACTATTTCAGTCATTCTGGGAAAAACAGGTTTCTGGCTAACTCCTTTAATGCTCCTAACCAATAGATCGAACCCCTTCAAGCAATTATCTTTATTCGCTAATAATTTGTGTTCTACAGGGGAAGTAGTGATAACCCCACCGTTTTCCCCTATGGCAATTTGAGTCGTTCCACCATATACCGACAAAATGTAAGCTTCTAGGGATGATCTCCCAGTTACAAAAATGACTTTATAGCCTAATTTGGCTAGGTATCGAAGTTTAGCTAATGCATCAAGGTTTAGAGCTCCATTGCCGTTTAATGTTAGTGTTCCATCGATATCGATGGCAAAGAATTTTATGGACCTCAAATGAATTCAAGCTAATAACGAAGTTACATAAAAATCTAAATTTAGTAATACATATATTGAATATACCATGACAGTTAGTAGAATAGTTTGAGCTTGGAAGTCGTTTTGTTAGAAGATAATAACAATATATTATTAAAAAGACGTGAGATTAAATCAGTAATAAAGAATGCTATTGGGTCTATCCCGAGGGAGGAAGCCGCAAGTTTAATAGCTGGAAAGATGGGCATAAATAAGAAAAATCTTTTGCCAATTTCTTTAAAAAGTGAATTTGGTAACCCTGATGTAATGACTTTGATGTATTATTACGATGATATAGAAGAAGCAAAAAAGCAGTTACCTCGATATCGAATCCTCAGAACGATGACAAAAGATGAAAGGAAAAAAATAATAGATGAGGAAAAGTCAATTAAACTAAAAGCAAAACAGGCAGCAGCAGCAGCAGCAAAATCTAAAAAGAAGTAATTTGTTAACACGATAGAGAGGGGAGATTTGCAATGAGTAAAGAGAAAAAAGGAGAAGTAAGTGTTTCAAAATTTTATAAAATTAATGACGATAAAGTTGAGCGAACAAAAAGGGAGTGTCCAAGATGCGGTAAAGGTGTTTTCATGGCTGTACATAAAGATAGACTAACATGTGGGAAATGTAGCTATACGGAATTCCAAAAGGAACAAACTAAAAAATCAAAACAATAAGCGTTATTCAACCAAATTTTAGGATTTCATTTTTTAAGGAATCTTCTACCATGGTGTTGGCCAAAGCAGAAAATGGCAGCTTTATAAAATTGTCTCCAATCATGATTTTTTGTATAGGTAGTTTTTTCTTAATCCAATACGATTCAGTTTTTTTGTCCAATTTTGAATCATTGAACCCATTTGCAAATCTTTTATTAAGCAATTTCTGAAGATGACGATCTCCTTTAAACACTTTAGCCGAATCAAGAGTCTTTTCATTGTCAGAAAATGAATTTTCATATAGTGTATTGGAAATATTATCTGATGTTACCTCTAAATTTATTATATTTTTCAATATATTCAAATAGTGTAGAAATTCATGGGCAAGAACAGCGTGAAGAGTTCCTTTCAAACCGTACATTACCAGTGGAGCGGAAAGTTGGATAACTATTTTTATTCTATTTTCAGTAGTACAAAATGGAATTGTCCTGGCATATAATAAGGAATATTGCTGGTATTCAATTTCCGAAGTTGCCACCAGTAGATTAGGTTCTATAAAATAGTAGGGATATTCTATTGAGGTTATCCGCTCGATTCTATTTATTCCCTCTTCAATTAATCTCATCTTGTCAATGATGAGATGATAGGTCCTCTCCTCGACCTTCTTTTCTACTAAATATTTTTTGACTAATACTAAGGGATCAAAATCATTCATCTTATTTCATTTATCATTTATTTAAAATTACATCATTAATATCAAAATATATACATTCGCACTTTGTCTCGAGGGTGTTAGAAAGACAGGGTTCAATGGGTTCGTTACCTCCTACGAATTGTTTTATGGGAATTCCATTATCCATATCTAAAGATATTTCAAGTTTGTCGCATTCTACACTTACTAACTTTGCAAAGTAGATATTTCTTGTAGTTTTTCTGTTCTTGACTCTGAATGTCACCTCTCCGGTTAGTGTCTGCACGAGACGTTGAAAATGACCAAAATCGCGAACTTTCTCATTTAATTTGACGAATATGGTAACAAGTATTCTGTATTTGCTATAGTAATCAATCTCATCATGGTTAATCTTTTTGAAATACAATTCAACATCCTTCTCCAAGACTTTTTTCTCATCCGAGCCTTTTATTTTAGGATTAATCACTTTTACAATGAACGGTCTTCCGCTACCAAGAACCAAACTATATTTATCTTCGCTACCAGTCCAAGTTATTTTCATATCCTCTGCATTATATTCTGACCAAACGGATTTTCTGATTGAGTGTTCTATCGATTCCTCTTTTCTATCTATCAATTTATGAAAGGTTTGAGAATCCATTTTTATCCAATTTTTATCCTTTTGGGCTATGCCTCTGTCCAACTTTATATATCTTCCAAGAAGATAGAATTCTCTCGCTTTGCAATTTATGTTAAAACTCAAGTCATTTTCAATAACTACGTCAAATTTCAATTCGGGATTCACGTGATCTATAGTACATTTTTTGTTTTTTCGTATTTTTTCTCTTATCAATAAATTAGTTTGAGTTTTTATCCCAGTCGTACCTTTAATTTGGAACATAGATCGTAAATAATCCTCATTCTCATAGAAGAAAAAGGGAAGACTCGTTCCTATATCAACAGGAAGAATGCATGTGGTTGAATTAAACATTTCAGAGTTTGATATTTCATCAACTATAGATGGTAACGTTCTTAGAAAGAAATTTCTACAAATATAGCAAACTTTCATACCAGTTTTTATTATCTTGACAGAAATTGTATGCTTTACTAAAGACATTTTATTTTTAGAAAAATTTCGATCATAGCAAAAACTACAGAGAGGGATCTGAAGTTGATTTGAGTTTTTCAATTTTTTACTTTTAGAGTTTTCAAATTCTCCTTGGGTCTTAACCAAGCCCGAATCTCCTTAAAAGTCCTTGCATCTGACGGCCTTTTGCTTGTTTCATCATAGTCTTAGAATTGTTATACTGCTTGATTAGGTCTTTAACATCATGTTCCATAACTCCGGAACCTCTAGCGATTCTTTTTCTCCTAGCCTCGTTAATAATATCTGGATTCTTTTTTTCGTCAGTAGTAAAGGATTGGATTATAAATCTCCATTTCTCCATTTTTTGTTGCAGGACATCAAGATGGTCATCTTTTACAAAGTTTGATAGCCCTGGCAAATTCTCAATTACGTTTCGGAATCCCATTTTTCCCATGTTTTCCATTTGAGCATAAAAGTCTTCGATAGTCATTTTGCCACTCATAAGCCTTTTTGCTTGATTTTCATCAGATTGAATTTCTAAATTGCGTGCCATTTCAAGAAGGGCTTTTATATCTCCCATCCCTAATAGCCTGCCGACAAAGCTAGTAGGGGAAAATTGCTCCAGGTCATCAATTCTTTCACCAGTTCCTATGAAAAGGACCTTTGCACCCGTGGCAGAAGAAGCAGCTATCGCCCCACCCCCCTTGGCGGTACCATCCAATTTCGTAATAATAATACCGCTAATTTTTGCATTCTCGTGGAAAATCTTTGCCTGATTATATGCTTGCTGTCCAATTGTTCCATCGATAATAAGAAATACCTGATCAGGTGTAACGATGGAATACATGCTCCGCATTTCTTCGAGTAATCCTTGTTCCTCTTTGTGACGCCCAGCAGTATCAATAATTATGATATCCACTGGTTGATGGTTAAAGAAAACCAGTCCATTTTTCACTATTTCTAGGGCATCCTTGTTACCCTCCTCACCGTATACTTGAGCATTGATCTTACTACAGTTCATTTTGAGCTGAGTTAATGCACCAGGTCGCCAGGTATCTGCCCCGATTACTCCTATCCTGTAACCATGTTTTGAAAGCCATCTTCCTAACTTGGCGATAACAGTAGTCTTCCCACTGCCCTGTATCCCTAGCATCAAAATAGTATTTTTTTTATCAGAATTGAAGTTAATTAGATTTTCATCGGTTTTTTTTCTATCAATGGTCTTTATTGCTTCACCGCTGTAACCCAGCATTTTTGATAATTCGCCGTATAGGATGGTTATGATATGGTCTTTTTTGGACAAACCCTTTGGAGGGGCTTCCTTTAGGGATCTTTCCTTAAGATTTTTTGTTATTTCTAAGACTAACCGAACATTTACATCCGCTGCTAGCAATGCGCGCTGGAGATCTTTACATAACTCATTAATCAATTCTTCATTAATATCTGAAGCCCCAACAATTTTCTTTAGGGCCAATCTCAAATTATCTTTTAGACTATCAAGCATGGTCTCTACTTTTCTATTAAATCAATATCTAATATTTCAAACATTCCCCTGATCCCATCCCATGTGACATAGTGGTCTTTAACGCAAATTCTTTTTTTATATAGTGGACAATCCAATACAAGTGTCTCAGCTTCTCCACCCTCAAAAGTCATGTTAAATTGATATTTATGACTTAATTTTTTTAGGACGGAATAATTATCTTTTGTAATTATCTTTCCAAGCCAACTACTATCCAAACCTAGTGCGGCGACTCTAGTAATCATGATTTCAAATCCCTGTCTTAGCAACTGTTCGTAGTAATAATCGCTGTCTATGTTCCAAAGAGGTGAAATTAATCTTAAATTTAGTTTGTCGCAAATATCCTGAAAAATATCTAATTGAAATTTGCTAGAAATACAACCGTTTACTAATCCATCTATTGAAAATTCATCTATTGCTGTCTTAACCAAACGGGTTAACTCATTAACTTCATAATTTTTCTCAGATATGTTGCAGGAGCGCTCTATCACAGGTACACCTATCACGGTAGAAATTTTACTTAACAAATTAGTTGTTGGATAATGAAACAAAAGGCTATCATCACTGCTTGGATGCATTGTCATGATGCAGCATAAATCATGTTTTTCTAAAGTGGTTTTGAGGATTGCATAGGTGCTATCTTTGCCTCCAGAAAATAAGCCTGCCGTTCTCAACAATTACACGTATTATCCTTGGGATATAATCTAATAGTTTTTATAATAGAATGCAATTTTTAGTTCTATGCTAATGCTAAATTCTGAAATAATAGCAGGGGTGTCTATATTCTTACTGGGTTTTCTCTTCTTCATAGCTGGACTTTTGAATTCAGTTTGGGCAATTATTTTCATAGTGGATTATCTTATAATGGCCATTGGCATTGCGACCATAGGGGTTGGGTTTTGGACCGCCACGTATGAGAGGAAGAATAACCTTCATCATAGTGAACATCATCATTAGTTTGATAAAAAAAATTATTCATCTACATAATAAATTAAATTATTTTTTTGAACTTCTTGTGAACTTAAACCTATCAGTGATTCTTCCAGTTTGTCATAGTCCGGCAAATCACCATTTATGTTCCCTGGGAAAACGAGAGTCAGATTTATGTTGGAATTTAATACATCGTGAAGTTCTTGGTTGGCAGTTGTGACATATGGTCTTAACGCTCCCCTAAAAACTTCTGACCTCGCACGGACTTCCCCACTTATTTTCTTACCAACCGGCGAATCAGGACCCACTATTACAATGTTTCCTTTAATTCCTACAAATAACGAAGGGTCGTCTAATGCCTGGTTGGTAGTCATTGATAATACTGATTGGGTCGTTATCAAATGTGGGATATTAACGAATTTATCCACCATGATGTCCCATTGTTTACGATCAAGCAAAGTTAATTTGTTGTCATAGTCATAACTACCTGTAAAGTGTATGGCTGAATCTATTCTACCATACCGAGTATTGATTGTATTGAATATTTTCTTTACTGTGTTCTCATCAGCTAAGTCGATGGCGTGATGGTGAAATCCTTCAAACGTCTTGCTCACCTCTGTAGATTGCTCATCGTTTTGAGTAAGGATAATTAGTTGTTTTACGTTTTAGCCCGCTAATCTTCGTTGCAATTCGCTTGACAAAGTTCAATAATTTTTCTTCTGTAGAAGCCGTAGTAATCAAAATTGTTTTATTTTCTAAAGTCTTGTCCTGCTCAATATCTATAGTCCTTTCAACTATTGGCTTTACCGGGTAGAAAACTCTGTCATTTGGAATGACTTTTCCGTTTAATAACTTGCTCATTTCGTCACTTGCTAAGCTATGTACCATTTCTGCTACATCATCCTGAGATAAGAATTCGTTATCAACTATCATCTTCTTCGTATTGTTTTGTACCTTTTCTGCAATTTCTTGTATCTTCGCCAAAAGTTCCTTTGCCAAGCGCTGGATCGAGACAGGATCTAGACCTTCGTATTTTTCAGCTAAGGAAGTCGCTATTTTCTTTGATTCATTGTCGATTATTTCGGGTTCATCGCCTAAATATGGTAATAAGGCAGACTGAAATCTCTTCGATTTGCTTGTGACTCAGACCGTTAAAACCACCAACCCTTAAAAATTCGGATGCTGCTTTTGGGTATACAGTTTTATATATTCTGTCTGAGTGGACAGGACCAGGATTTGTTGCAACAGCTTTGATACCTTTCTCAACTAATTCCCATGCAAAACACTCTGAGAGTCTATTCTTTGCACCCTGTGCTGCGGTATATGGTGTTCTAAACCTATAAGGTCTCTGATCATATTTGTTCTCCTCAGTGAAAAAAGTGGAAATTGTAATTATCTTGCCAGTATGGTTGAGTACTTCTAAGGCTTTAATACTTGTCCAAAAAGTACCTGTAAGGTGTATTGAAACACAATCTTTAAACTCTTGATAACTCGAATTTGTAAAAATCTTTACTGGACCAGAAACTCCAGCATTATTTACGATTATATCTATATGACCAAAGTCGGTACCAATTTTATCAAACATCTTATTAATTGCTTCAAAATCGGAAACATCTACTCCTGGATAATAAGTTACGGATGATTCAAATTTTTCATCCGTAATTATTTGTTTTAGAATATTTGACGCATCGATTAGAGGTTCTTTCCTCCTCCCTAAAATTATGATATTGTAACCTAGTTTAGCAAATTTTCTTGCCACAGCTTGACCAATCCCTGTTCCGCTCCCTGTAACAAGTATTGTTTTGTTACTCTTATTCATTTTAATATTTAATGAGACTTAAATCTCTTATATTAATTATTTATCAGAATGCTTTATTGAACGAATAATTCATATATTTTGTAAATCATATTCTGCTTCTCCGTTATTATAATAAAACTTTATAAAATAAGTATCATTTCAGAGATAATATAGAAATGGAGAATTATGGAATTATACGAGAATTTACGGTATTGGGGGTAAATAATTAAGTGAAAATAAAATTCGGTTTGACATTTGGCCTAAACGTCGCTAGATTGGGACTGGACGAAATGCAGGTAATTACTGCAGCGCAAATAGCAGATAGAACTAATTTTGACTCTGTATGGGCAATGGATCACACAAATGTGCCTCAATGGAAAAACGCTGTAGTAAATGATGCCTGGCTAATGTTAGCAGCAATTGGGTCTGTGACCAACAACGTGGAGTTAGGGACATGCGTAACAGATGCCATAAGGAGGCACCCTTCAACTATCGCTCTGTCGACGGTGACCCTTGACAGGATAACTAAAGGTAGGGGTATACTGGGAATTGGTGCTGGAGAGGCTCAGAATGTAGTTGATTTTGGAATCGAATTCAGTAAGCCTGTGTCAAAATTTAAGGAGCAATTGGAAGTGATTGAAAAGCTGTTTGAATCCGATCCAGACAATCATGTAAATTACCAGGGTAATTATTATAGCCTTGTTGAAGCTTGTCTACAAGCAAAGCCCATCAGAAAACCGCGACCACCTGTATATATCGCTGCCGGGGCCCCAAAAACATTAGAATTGTGTGCAACATATGGCGATGGGTGGATACCTATAGGATATACTCCAGCCTTATTTGAACATCATGCAAATGTCATTAAGGATCACGCAAAGAGACTAGGCAGGGACATATCCAATTTTGAATTTGCAAATGATGTGGATGTTTATTTTGCTCCAGACGGAGAAGCAGCATGGGAAAAGATGAAAAAAGCAGTCAAGGTCAGCCTCTACAAACCTGAATTATTGAAGGTTCACAACATACAACAGGATTCCGAGTTTGATTTTAGGAGATACTTTACTGAATATGCCATGAACAAACCTGAATTGATGGAACAAATGAAAAAAGCATCTTTACAAATCCCTGATGATGTGGCAAGAACTGCTATAGGAGTTGGCAGCCCAGATGATGTAATAGAAATGTTGGAACGATTTATTAAGGCCGGTACAAATCATTTCATAATTCGTTTCTGGGGTGAGGGGCTTTATCAAAACATAGAGACCTTCGGAAATAAAGTCGTTCCTTATTTTGCTGACATGCAAAAATAATTTTTTTTTCTCAAAAATAAATATCTAATGATTTAGTTTTCGGAAGTTGCTTTAATTCTTTCTTGACTGTCATGCTTCCTCTCTTTATGGATTCTGCATCATATCCCAATTTGACTAGATAGTTAGCAAACTCTTCTTGAAATCCATGAAATGTGTATATTTTGCGGGGATTGCACTGTTTTACAACATCGAGTAACTCGCTATGATCACAATGATCGCTAAAAGGGATCACATAATCCAGGTTCATCATGTTTCTGTAATTTCTATTTATTGCCCATCCACTGAAACCTATAGTAATTGCGCCATACTTTTCCCTATAATGAGATATCTTGGGATCCTTGCCGTTAGTTAAAGGATGTATCATTATCCATGGTCCCTTCTCCATCAAGCCCAGTTCTATTGCATCAGACAATGGTGTAGAATCTTCTAATGTCACTCCAAATTGCTTGTACATTTGATTGAACTTGAATATTTCATCATGAATTATTAGCGGCTTCCAAGCGCCAAACAACGATGTAAGGACCTGTGCCTTCCCCAATGAATATCCCATTAAGATGACTGGAATTCCTCTGCTGTACATTTCTGAAATTAAGGAATTTACCGAATGGGTAATATGTTCTAATGGAGGGAAAATGTATTCAGGTTTTCCAAAGGTTGTTTCAATAATTAGGGTTTCGGCTTTCGGAATAGAGGTCTTTCTAAGAAATGCTCTATCCCTCATGGATAAGTCGCCAGTATAGAAAATCTCGTTTCCAATCAAAAGACCTTTTGACCCTAGTATATGTCCAGTATCAATTAATGTGCAGTCATCCTGATAACAAATTTCTTTTTCAAAGATGTAGCCACGAAGGCTCGCAATTGCAAGGGTTTCAGGCGAACAGATGATCTTATTTCTTAAATTGTATTTCTTGGTAGCAGTCTTATTTAACATGTGATCAATATGTGCATGCGAAATGAAAACATAATTTTCAGCTAATATTTGCCTCGGATCTAGGTATATTTTTTTTTCCCTGCTTGTAAGTATTATTTGATGTTTTGCATCCGAGGTGATTTGGTACGGCACTATTAGATTATCTTAATTGAGCTTATTTATTTAATATTATATCATATATTTGAATACATTAAAATTAAATTTATATTGAATCAAAATTAAGAAATTGAATCAATCCAAAATTATTTATGTTTTGCTTGATGGGGTAGGCGACCTTCCACATCCAGATTTAAATTGCTTGACCCCGCTGGAAGCGGCATATACCCCATATCTTGATAAGATTGCTAGAATGGGAGTTTCGGGCCAAGTTGTGAGTGTTGGAGATGGGATTGCTCCTCAGTCTGATATTGCAGTTTTTAATATGTTAGGCTACAACTTTAGAGACATTGAATATTTTGGAAGGGGAGTAGTAGAATGCATAGGTTGTGGAATTGATTTTAAGGAGGGAGATCTAGCACTAAGAGGCAATTTTGCAACAATCGACCCAACTAATAAGAAAATTTTAGACAGACGAGCTGGTAGAATTGTTACCGAGGCAAATTCGGCTGCAATCTGTGCTCTCATTAGAAAGAATATCAAGATAGAGGGAATAGAGTTCTCGATAGAGCCGACAATTGGGCATAGAGTTGTCATACGATTCAGGAAAAAAGGTACAACATTAGGTGAGAATATTACAAATACGGATCCTGCTTATGACAAAGTAAATGGGATTGGTATTGCATTGGATACTTCCAAGGGAGATTTGTATGTAACAAAATCAGAATCAAAGGATGCAAATTCTCAATTATCAGCCACTATCATAAACCAGTTCTCTGACCAAGTAATAGAAATACTGGATAATTGTCCGGTGAATATAGAGCGGAAAGAAAAGAATTTGTTGCCAATAAATTGTATTTTATTGAGAGACGCTGGGAATAGATATCCTCATTTACAGCGTATTAATGATAAATACAATCTAAATTTCGCATCTCTTGTTGATATGCCTGTGGAAATCGGAATTTCACAGATACTGGGAATGAGGTCGTACAACGCTGGTTCGCCAGATGAATATGAATTAAAAGCTAGTAAATTACTAAAGATAATTGAAAATCACGATGTTGTTTATGTCCATATTAAAGGTCCTGATGAATTTGGTCATGATGGGAACGCCAAGGGTAAAAAAAACAATATAAATGAAATAGACAAGCGTTTTTTTAGAAAAATTTTAGAGGGAATTAGCACAATCAAAGGTATAGAAATATATTTCATAATTTCGGGCGATCACTCAACACCTTGTATTAAAAAGGCCCACACCGACGATCCCATACCCATAATTGTTTCTGGCCAAGGAATTAGGAAAGATACTACATCAAGATTTACAGAATCAAATTCCAAGAGGGGATCATTGGGTAAAATTTATGGATATCAAGTATTAAGTACCGCCATCAAGCAGTTAGAAAACCGCAAAGTTTGATCTCACAAGTTACGTAGTAGGTTTGAATCTTAACAATGCTCCAATTTTTCCAAGGCTTTGAATCTGGGCCCCCTCTTCGGTTTTAGAAGAAATTATGTCAAGTTTTGTTCCAGCTAGTGAAGCATATTCCTCCAAGTAGTCTATGAAATCCTTTTCATTAATTGTGTAGTCCTGTCCACCACATTTGGAACAAGGGGTAGAAATGATGTTTTGTTTCGTTTCAATCAGTTGGTCTCTTTCAACTATTTTTTCATAGCTGAAATCGCATTTCCTGCAAATTACTTCTAGGTATACTAAATCAATGCTATCGGTTGCAATTATCGAATCGGTTATTCCTGCCTTGAGATTATTTACAACATCATTAAGACCATATATTCCTAAACCCTTTCCTGAAAAAACTTCACCCATGAATTTTTTCACAATTTTCTTTTCTTCCATGGATCGGAATTCCGACATTATTCCTTGATCATTTACCTTATCTATGATTTCCCTTACCCCCTCGTCACCAGAATACGAAGTATCAAGCGTAGCAATGATATTATTTTGCAGTCTATAATCAAGATATTCCTCTCTGACAAAAGTCTCTTTTGTGGGTCCTGGGCCTCCTACAATCAGACCCTTGACCGTATATTGATCAATAAAAATTTTTTGCGCATAATTTGCAATACGATGGTAATATTCATTAAGTTCATTATCTCTAAGACGCTCAAACCTTCGCGCAGATTGTCCTCCTTGGCGGTGTTTACCAGAAACCCCAGATGTCAAAGTTTCAATTGTTTCCCATCTATCCCCAGTTAAAATTCCTAACCCCGCCTCTTGAGTGTCTATAGATATAATGGCAATTGTACGATCATCTTTTAGCATCTCCTTTATATGATCTATCCAAAAATGATCATCACATCTATACAAGTTAATCTGAACTGGTTTTGGGGGTACAACCGTGAATATTTCTATTTTTTCAGTTCCTAAACCTTTCCCAGTAGGAATGGCCCCGCAAAAAATAACTAATCCGTTTTCAGGAGGCTCCTTATATAATTTTAATTGTTCCATTGTTTTGTTAAGGGCATCCTGAACATGATTTCTGGTCAAATCTGATTTTATGTTTGATGCAGTTCCGGCTTCATTTCTCAATTGTGCTAATAACATCATATATTGGCCTTTTTGGTGGAATATAAACAGTAACTAGTTCAGTACCGTGACCAGTTATCTTTGATAGATCATTTAACATTTTGGTTAATTTATATTTTTTTACTGAATCCCATTTTTCGTCGCTACTTGACTGAGGCATAAATGTTATTTGGTTTTACTTAATTTAATTTTTGACAATTTAGATCTGCTAGGAAGCTCAGACCGAAATGAAAATTACAGGAAACCACATTTTTCAACATATTTTACAAAAACGTAATTTTGTCGAATGATCAGGACCATTTATTTAATTTTTTATACTAAGAATTATTTCTTTTACAAAAAAAGGATGCATAATACTTATTTAAAGCAATTTGGTGAACTTTTTAGGTAGAAAAATTGTCAGAATTAAGAAAGGATTATTATGTTCAAGATAAGTTTGTTTTAATACCTAATAATATTGATAATACGAACAAAAAAACTGAAATCAATTACAATAAAACGCAATCTGATCCTGTTACTAACAGTCAAGTATGCCCATATTGCACTGGATCTACCGGGGATTGCGACAATCTTGTATTATCTTTTGTAGTCAAGGAAGGAATATTGCAGAGACTATATGATACAACCGATGATGAGAATGAGAATTGGTCGATCCGAGTTTTTGAATGCACGAATCCCCTAGTAACCGCGCACTCAAATCAGCAGTATTCAGATCGTCCATTCTATAGGGAGCCAGCATGTGGATACGACCTTATTATCGTTCCAACCCCAAATCATGATATCGCTCTTTCAGAATTGTCCATTGATCAATGGACCAATCTGTTGTTGGTACTTCAGGACAGGGTAAGATGGTTATACAGCCAGCGGGGTGTGACATATGTTGCTATATATGCCAGCCGTGGGACTAATGGAGGTAGTAAAATAAAACATCCTCATTTCCATATCACGACATTTTCTTCAATCCCTCCTATTATCGAAAAAGAAGCGAAAACCTTTCACCAATCCATGAATGAAAGCGGTAGTTGTCCTGCATGTAGTATGATAGAGTCTGAAATTAACGGTCCCAGACAATTGTTCTCTACTAATGGTTTCATAACCTTAGTTCCATGGGCGCCCACCTATAATTACGAATTTTGGATTTGTCCTCGAAAACATTCTACCTTTTTTTCAAAGGCAAGTCAGAAGGAAATAAATGATCTAGCCTTGGTGATTTGTTCATCCTTACGAGGGATGGATAAGATACTGGGTAAAACCGATTTTAGCATGGCTTTTCATATTTCACCTGAGAAAAAGAATAGTAGGCAATTACACTGGCATATAGAAGTATATCCTCTAATTTCTTCTTGGTCTGGTTTGGAAAGAGGGTTTGGGATATACGTAAATACACCAAATCCTGAAGATTCAGCTAAAATATTGGGAGAAGCTTCAAGAAAGGAATTGGCAAATTTGATTGGAGTACATTAACATTCTCTTGTAACAATATTAAAATATTGTATCTTTCAAAATGAAAATATAGAAATGTTAAGGGCCGGAGAGTGGTTGTCAATTGCAGTTTTGGGTCTGGTAGTTTTATTCATATTTAACTCAATTGCCTTCTTCACTTTTTTGATTGGTCCTGAGAGTATTGGCCCAACAACTACCGTCGATCCATCCACTGCTTATCTCCAATTCATATTCATTTCACTAGCACCGGCAATCGGACTTTCATTTTTTACAAACGTGTTATCCGAAGGATCACGATTATCCTCCTTACTAGTATTAGCATCTGGAATTTGCTTAATATTCGGGATGATCTATATAACTACATTGATCCCTTTGATAACTGAAATTGATTTGCCATCATGGGTTGTCTATGCACCCTGGGTATTTTCAATTTTTGGTATACTAATGGTAGCTATGGGTTACATAAACTATAGAAAGAGGCTGTATATGTCCGCCAAAAATGCTAAGATCTAACTACTTGGAAATGGCGATAGATTAGACATGGGAAATGATAAACAATTTTCTAGTAAAATTATTGGAGCAAATCAGAAAAATATTAACAGAAAGTTTGATACACTTACAATAGACAAGGAGTTTCTTCCAATTAGGATCAACAATCTTAATTTAGAATCGATTTTTTCGAAGGATAATGATTTTAATAAAGCTTTGGCTATTGTAATAGGCACTAAACCAGATTTCTATAAGCAAGCTCCTCTCTTGATAGAGTCAATTAAAGAGGGTTTACCTTCATTTATTATTTCTACAGGACAGCATTACGATGAATTGCTAGGCTATGGGATAAAGGAATTTGACCTTGAAAATTCAATAGTTTGCGATTTGCAGATACGTGGGGATTTGATGGAAAAATCTAGCGATTTAATCATGAAATTTGGGTATTTTGGTAGATATTTGAAAAAAAGATACTCAAGCAACCGAATTCTACCGATTGTTCATGGTGACACGTTAGTGGCAGGAATTGCAACTTTGTCTTGGGTTTTTGGACTAGGACAAAAAGTCGGACAAAATGAGGCTGGACTTAGATCAATGAGTCCAACTATTATAAAAGATATAAAGATGAATGTAAATCCTAGCCATTCTGATGTAGAAAAATTTATTACGAATCAATTGTCCTCATCATGGTTCCTAACTAGGGAGGAACCGTTTCCCGAACAAATTGATACTTGGGTATGTTCTTCAGGAACAAAGTTTTTTTTTGTTCCCACTAAACTAAACAAAGAGCATTTACTTAGGGAAGGATATCCAGACGAAGATATCCATATAGTTGGGAATTCGGTTGTAGATGCTATTGGCATCAAAAGAATGAAGAAACCTGAGAATAGCATTTTTGAAATATATCCTAAATTAGAATCCGGAAACTGGATCAGAATGGATATTCATCGCAGGGAAAATTTAACGAACCATAGATTTAATGCTATAATAGGGGGGTTGACTGATTTGATAAAGGATTCGGAATTTAAAGTAGTTTTAGTCTTGTTGAATGCTACCATATCTGCATTAAACAGGTTTGATCTTTATGATAAACTTAAATATCTGGAAAATACTTATCCTGAAAAGTTTATGATTACTGAATTATGGAAGGAATATGGCCACGTCGTAGAGTTTCTGGACAGTGGAAAATGTTGGGCAGAGATTACTGACTCGGGATCATTGCAAGAAGAGTTATTATACTTCCCAAAAGTTAGCTCCTTTACCGTAAGATTCAATACCGATCGGCCAGAAACGGTCTTTGACGCTAGAGGGAATCTTTTAGTTCCTCCGATAAACCGAATGTGGTTACCGAGAATGATAACTACAATATATGAAAAAGGAGTGGATTATGGATTTAATTTTAAAAAGAAAAAACAAATTTATGGAAAACCTGGAGAAGTATCCAAAAAAATAGTTAGAATAATGAAGAAGGAATTTGAGAATAGAGAAAGTAACTTTTTTCCTTGGTTACATCAAAGGTTTAACTATTGGCACGAGAAGGATGATTTTGACTATCTTTAATTTGGTCAAAAGCAAATAGTTATATAATTATGAATTAGAAAATTTTTATTGGCCTCCGATACGAAGTTCAGGATTAACCTAAAAGAAGGTGTTTTTGAACTTGAAGGAAATGAATCATTCGTAGATAAACATTTAGAAAAGTTTGAAGAAATTTTCAAGGTTGCTATTAAGGAGGTCATCATTAATAACAAGGATAATATGCTTAATTACACAACTACGCCATCTAACGCAACTGTAGACAATGTTCCAATCCCACTGGAGAATTTTTCTTCTCAAGAATCTAGAACTCATTCATCGAAGCCTAAGGACTTTCAAAATTCAGAGATTGATGATATTCAAAGAGAACTACCCCTCTCAGGCAAGACTACAAAGCATTCTATACCAAAGATCTCTATTAATATACCTCCCCTTCCTGTAGATTTGAAACAAAATCATGAAAAAATTGGCCTCCGAGATTTTTATGCAGAGAAAAAACCTACGAATCACTACGAAAAAACTACTTTGTTCGTCTTTTATTTAACCAAATATAATAAACAACAGGAGATTAAATACGGAGAGATACTCTCATGTTATGAAGAAATCAACGAAAAAAAACCAAGTATCATCGACATTGTGAAAAATTCTATAAGGTACAAAGGATGGCTTGAGCCTGGTATTGATAAATTGTCAACTCGATTAACAATTTCTGGTGAGAACTTTATAAAATTTGATTTACCAAAAACATGATAAGATTCTGAATTAATATCCGTATGACCATACTTTAATCGAAATATATTAAGCTCTCCACCAGTCAAAGCCTATGAATTTGATGGAATCGTCCGATAGATCAACAATTGCTAAAATGAATTGCTTTTTAACAGTGGTTGCGAGCCTTCCTGCAAGTACTATATCTATGCTTGTAATATTGTCATTTTGTTTCAATACCTTTACGAGAAATGGTGCATGATCGATGCCAGGTCCATGAATATAAACAGCAAAGTCGCAACCAAATTTTATACCTGGGCTTACAATATAGCCTTTATCTCTCAAATTTTCAAATACCACATACTTGACCTCAAAGTTTACATATTGTTTCTTACAAATTTTTAGGATTTCTTTTGGTTCAACATTTGTGGCCGAATCTTTGAAAATTTTGAGCCGATTTTTATTACAAAGATAGTATCCCTCAATTGAGATCGAGTACTATCGGTGCATCAAATTCCGAATTTTTAGGTTTAGATATTCCCAATGGCTTACCAAAATATCCATCACCAAACAATGCTCGTGATTCCAAAATATCATGAATGAATATTCTGTTTTCGACTAGTTGACCAGTAAAAGGTAGTTATCAAATGCTTAAAGCTAGTATTGTAAAAGAGTTAGAAGCCTGTTGAGATTTGTCGACCATCCCTTCGATACCCTCTATAATATCCTTGAACAGAATTAAATCTTTTTGAGAAGTTATTTTATCTAGCGCTTTAATTGTCAATTCTCTGTACTTCTTATCTACATCCATCTCTATCCTTTGGACCTCGCTTGCCAATTCTATTGTATTTTCGGGTTTAATTGTAAGAGTTCTTGACATCTCATTAATTTTGAACAGAACGTCTATCATCATGTCGACCATCCCTTTCAACCCCAGTTCAAAATTTAGTTTAATGATTTTTGGCTCTATATTTGACAATCTAAAGGAGATCCCACTGATATAACCAGAAATTTCATCAATAAAATAAGCAGTTCTTAAAAGGTCTTCTCTATAGGTCATTAAACTGCCAATGGCTATTACTTCTCTAATGATTTGTTTTCTCAGCACCATTATCTCGTTTTCAATGATAATCATCTTATTAGATGATTCTCTAATTCCATCCTCGTTATCTTGGATAATAGCATCAGTCATGATTGCTAATTCTCGAGAAAAATTCAGAATCTTATTTGTCTCTTCTTGTAGTATTGCAATTGTTTTCCTCTTTGCTTGGACCTCTAGCTCACCGCTATACATTTATTAGTTACAAAAGCTCGCCTGTTCATATAATTCTTTATTATAAACTATCTGAAAATTGACAGGCAGGTCAAAACTTTAATTGAGCTGATAATTGGTGAAGTTTTCTTTGATTTCTATGAGATCCCTTAAAATAGAACTAGCAGTTTCCATGCCTCCAGCTCCTTTTCCTATTATCGTTTGCGCTCCAGAATGTTCGGATCTAAAAGTAACAGCGTTCAAAGTCCCGTTAACACATATTGGATCATCTTTTGATATTGGAATGGGTCTAACGAAAAGACTATCCTTGTCACAATTGGCAATTAATTTTAATGATTTCCTTTCCTTCGCTGCCTTAATTATTTCTTCTTGAGTTACTTTAGTAATCCCTGTTTTGTCCACATCTTTTAACGTTACTTTGTATCCCATTATCCAGTTAGCCATTATGACTAATTTAGCTGCCGCGTCATCTCCATCAATATCCAAAGAAGGGTTAGCTTCAGCATATCCTTTCTCCTTAGCATCTTCTAGTGCTTCACTAAAATGCAATCCATCACCCATTTTAGTTAAGATATAATTTGTTGTCCCATTCAATATTCCTGTAAAGGATGTAATTCTATCCCCTTTTAGACAATGTTTTGCAAAATCCAGTACGGGTGTGCCCCCACCTACTGTTCCACTAAATCTTAACATAACGTTATTATATTCAGATAGTTCAACTAAAGAGGAAAAGGATAAAGCTAATGGTCCCTTATTTACAGTAATAACATTCTTTTTAGTTCTTAATCCTGAGATTACATGAGACAACCCTGGTTCGGCTGTGGTTAAGTTGGTAGGGGTAAGTTCTAGCAAGACTTCTGCGTCAATATTTTCAATATAATTATCAGCATTAAATATTGATTCAGAATACTTGCTGACTTCCCCATATTTTTCCTTAACCATTAGAACTCTCTCCAAATCTAAGCCAGTTTGAGAATATGCAACTCCCTTGCTGTCTATGCATGCCACAACCCTTGGTTTTATCCCGTAATTCTTATATAATAAGTTCGAACTAGAAATCAGTAATCTTAGAAAACTTTGGCCTACAACCCCCATTCCGCATACTATTATTCTCATTAAAATTATCCTTTTATCATTATAATTGGAGAATATAATAAAATTTGTATTAGAAAATTATCACATTAACTGGGCTAAAATCGGAATGGTAATAAAATAAGGTCCTAATACATTAATAAATGAAATTCCAGGTCTATTAATTATGACACTGTCTGTGGACGGATTTGAAAATGAAAAAGATAAAGGTAAAGAAAATCATACTCCAAGTAACTCCGAAGAGAATCACTTCGATGTTGTTATAATCGGCTCTGGACCAGCCGGATACACGGCATCTATCTATACATCCAGAGCAAAATTAAGGACCATTGTAATCTCGGGCAGTTTACCTGGTGGGCAATTGATGACCACTACAGAAGTTGAAAATTATCCAGGATTTCCAAATGGGATAAATGGACCAGATTTGATGACAAATATGCAACAACAATCAGAAAGGTTTGGAACTACTATGCTCATCGACGAAGTCACTGAGAGTGGATTTTAATTCTAGACCATTTAAGATTTTTACCGGCTCATCCGCCTACACGTCTGATTCAGTTTTAATTAGTACCTGGTGCCACTCCTAGAAAATTGGGAATTAAAAGCGAACAAGAGTTTTCTGGAAAAGGCCTATCTTATTGTGCGACTTGTGATGGGCCATTTTTTAAGAATCAAGACATTGTAGTTGTGGGCGGCGGGGATACTGCTCTGGAAGAAGCAACGTTTTTGACCAAATTTGGTAAAACAGTTAAGAGTTGTTCATAGACGTGACAATTTACGTGCAAGTAAAATTTTGCAAGAACGTGCCTTTGAAAACCCAAAAATCGAATTTATTTGGAATTCATCTATTATTGGTATCACAGGAGACAAGAAAGTCTCTTCCGTAGTCGTTAAGAACATGAATACCGCTGAAGAAAAAAATTTAGAGGCTGGTGGTGTTTTTGTTGCAATAGGTCATGAACCAAATACAGCTATCTTTAAGGGACAAGTGGACCTGGACGAAAAAGGGTATGTAATAGTTCAGAATGGTACTAGGACAAACATCGATGGTGTTTTTGCAGCTGGCGATGTTCATGATTTTAAATACAGACAAGCGATAACTGCTGCTGGATTTGGCTGTATGGCTGCTCTAGACATTGAAAAATGGTTGTCTGAAAAAAATAATAAATAAAAAATCCTCATATTTCATTTTTATACTATCGTAGCCAATAATTGTTAGATGTTATCCGATTGTTACTACTGGTATGCTAGTTTTGGCAAAAATCCATTGTTATTCAAGTAATTTTCAAATTCCTCGTCTGTAAATACCGACTGTTCTTTGTACAAACTTTTGAACTTGCGACCGTCATCGGCGAATATACCCACAAAAACTTGGTCCTTGCCTGTGGTCTCTAGAGCCCGTTCCATCATGCTGGCTAAAACAGAGCCAGAAGATGGTCCAACTAACATATTTTCATTCAGCGCAATCTGCTTTACCATTCTAAATGATTTTTCGTTTGTTGCTGTATACCAATCATCTACCACTTCTTCACGCCTCAAGAAAAGCTCTGGCTTCGCTGATTCTTCAAAGTTTCTTAACCCTTGAAGCAGATGATTTCTCTGTGCTTGAACAGCAACTACTTGGATTTGATTGTTCTTTTCTTTTAAGAATTTTCCAGTTCCAGTAATTGTACCTCCTGTTCCAGCGCCGGTGAAAAAATGAGTTATTTTTCCATTGGTTTGTTCCCATATTTCGGGTCCGGTACTTTGAAAATGGGAAAGATAATTAGAATCATTTTCGTACTGATTTGGCATATAGTAAACATCTGGTCTTGGTTTGGAAATAGCGTATGCAAGGGCGATGCTCTGATCCGTACCAGCACCTACTCGGGGGCACAAATCATCTGAGGTCTCATGTAAAATAGCTCCTAATTTTCTAAGAATATCCTTAGTTTCTTTACTTACTTTTTCAGGAATTACAATCTCGACCTTATAACCCAAATAAGATGCGATTCCTGCTAAAGCAATGCCGGTGTTTCCTGATGTAGGTTCAATAATTATACTTTTATCTTTTCTAAGAATTTTTTTTTCTTCAGCATTTTTTATCATCCAATAGGCTGCTCTATCTTTTACTGACCCAAAGGGATTATACCATTCAAGTTTTGCGTAGATTTTTACATTATCCGTTGAAAAGCTTTTCAATTGTACTAGTGGTGTATTTCCGATTCTATCAGTTACATTATTAGATTCTGAATAGGTAGTCGAAGCCGTCATCCTACTTTGCCTTTTTAATTGTAAATTCTAAATCTTTATTTGATTTGTTTAACGATAACAATTCATGACCGTTCCTGTTAACCCATCTAGAAATGTCATCCTCTGAATCTGGATCGTCAGAAACTACTTTTAATAAATCACCTTTGGTCATACGTTCAATTTCAATTTTAGTTCTAAAAACTGGTTCAGGGCAATAAAGGCCCCTTACGTCAATAGTTTTCATACTAGACTTTATGTTATCGTCAGGATTAGAAGACATAGTTAAATAAAGGCATTTTAACTTAATTAAATGTTTTTGCGAAATATACTAGGGATTATTTATTGATTTCAGTCTCTAATAGACCTAAAAATCTCTTAATTATACTAAACGAGAAAGTGAATTTTTGATGACGGTTGTAAGTGAATATTTAATTCCCGTTAATTGACTAACCTCCTAAGTAAAATAGCAAACATAAAGTCATAATAACGAAAGATCGAAATAAATAGACTATTCTCTTCAATATCTTAATATTATGTATGGACAAGGAGAATGATTTGTGTTATGCTTGCTATATTTGACGTAGAGGGCGTATTGTTAAACGCAGAATATCTACCAGTTTTGGCAAATTTAATTGGTCCAGAAAAAGAAAAGGAAATTTGGGATATAACTAACAAAGGTATCCGCGGGGAAATTAATTGGGAGGAGGGATTAATAGAAAGGGTCCATGCATTAAGAGGCATAGGTTATGATCAAGCATCCAAGATAGCGCAGAATTTGGAGATAATGCCAGGAGCAAGAGAATTGTGTTCTTTCTTAAAGGGGCTGGGTTGGAAGTTAGTGGCCGTTTCGGGAGGGTTTAACATCATAACTGATAGACTATACTCAGAACTAAATATCGATAAAATATTTTCTAACGACCTTATCTTTAAAGACAACAAACTTTTGGACGTTACCATAAGAGTTACCTCAGATAAATCTGCAGCAGTAAGATCATATGTTGAAGAGAATGGCTTTTCGAGGGACGAGATAGTAGTCGTCGTGGATGGCGCTAATGATTTGAAGTTGTTTGATTTATCTTCTTTTACGGTAGGATTTTGTGCAGTGAAAGTAGTTCGTGACAAATCAGATATAGTTATTGACAAAAAGGATTTGTCTCTGTTAATCCCTATAATAAAAGAGAAATTCAAAATTAAGATTAATTCATAACAGGAAAAGAATATGTGATTCTTTTTTGATTTCTATCATTCCAATACGGATTAATAAAAATATTGAACCCCACGATGACGTGTCAAAGGTAATTCTTGAATCATTACAATTGGACAATGTGCAGATCTGTGATAATGACATAATCGTGGTGGCTCAAAAAATCGTATCAAAATCAGAGAATAGATTGCGAGATTTAAGGAACATTATTCCTTCTCCAAAATCAATTCGATTAGCTAATTTTCACTATAAAGATCCACGATTGATTGAATTGATTTTAAGTGAAACTACTAGGATTATACGCATCACAAAAAAACATTTGATAGTTGAGACCAAGCATGGATTTATTTGCGCTAATGCCGGAATAGATCAAAGTAATGTTTCTGAAGATTCTCAAAAAGCCCTTTTACTACCCGAGAATCCTGATATTTCTGCAAGAAACTTGAGGAAATCATTTTATAATATTTCTGGAAAAAAAGTATCTGTAATTATAGCCGATACTTTTGGTAGACCTTTCAGAACGGGTCAAACCAATGTTGCGATCGGGATTGCTGGCATTATCCCTTTAAAAAGTTACATCGGAATGAAGGATGAATATGGAAAAAAATTATTGGTAACAGAAATTGCCATAGCGGACGAACTTGCGGCAGCCGCTGAACTTGTAATGGGTAAGACTTTAAAGATTCCTGTGGCAATTATACGTGGCTATAAATATGAAACACTTTCATTAGAGGAAGACCACGAATTTAGCATAAAGGCACTGTTGCGCAGTGAACATGACGATTTATTTAGAAACCCTGATAATATGATACATTATTCTGATTGAATCAATCAAAGATTGCAAAATAATTTATTTCCAATACTTTTATCTCATCCCAATGGATGATATTGTTGAAGGCATATTAAATAAAAATAAAAGAATTATTGCACAATCCATTTCAAAGATAGATGACGAGGACCCATTATCCCATGAAATATTAAGAAAAATTTATCCAAATACCGGAAAAGCTGTCACAATCGGATTTACAGGTCCTGCTGGTGCAGGGAAAGAGTACCTCTTATCGGAAAACTGATTTCTTATTTCAAGAATTTTGGTTTCAAAATTTCTATATTGGCAGTAGACCCTACAAGTTCTATTTCGGGGGGTGCTATTCTTGGTGATAGAGTCCGAATGCCTACAACCATGGACGATGACGATATTTTCATGAGGAGTTTGGGTTCAAGGGGAGCATCTGGTGGCATCTCTAAATCACTGAGAAATATAATCCGAATTTTAGATGCAGCTGGGTATGACCTAATAATAGTAGAAAGTGTTGGTGCTGGCCAGTTAGAAATCGAAATTTCAAAGGTTGTAAATTTAACGGTTGTAATTTTCAATCCCAACACCGGCGATAATGTCCAAGCGGTTAAAGCAGGATTAACTGAGATTGGAGACGTATACATCGTGAATAAATCTGATATAGAAGGCTCTAATACTCTGTATCTAACACTCCTAGATCTCATAGGCGAGTTACCTAGAAAACCATTAATTTTTAAAGTATCGGCTCATTCTGGGGAAGGACTAGATGTATTATCAAAAAAATTAAGAGATTTAATTATTACTGATGATTGGATTTCAAAAAAGAAGAAGAAGGAAAGAGAAGATTTGAAAACAGAGCTCAAATTGATGGTTTTAGATGAAGTGAGAGAAAAGTCTTTGCAAGTGTTGAACTCAAAAAACATGGAGATAAACAAGTTAGTCGACTCTATGTTAGACAAATCAAAGGATCCATATACAGCAGCAGAAGAATTATCTTTATTAGTATTTTCCAGTAAATGATCTGGTATGAGCGAAGACAAAAATTCGATCAAGACCGATTCTAATATTCCGGTAAAAAAGTATTATACGCCGGCGATATCAAGAAAGAAAATGAATCTGACCCCGGTACTTATCCATATCTGAGAGGAATTTACCCTACCATGTATAGGGAACGTCATTGGACAATGAGACAGTATAGTGGATTTGGTAGTGCAGAGGAGACAAATAACAGATTCAAGTTTCTTTTAGGTCATGGTCAGACAGGTTTGTCTCTGGCCTTTGATTTACCTACTCAAACAGGGAGAGATTCGGATAATCCTCAATCGGAGGGCGAGGTAGGTAGAACAGGAGTAGCGATAAGTTCAATAGATGACATGTTAACTTGTTTTAAAGATATTCCGCTTGATAAAGTAAGCACCTCTATGACCATTAATTCCACTGCCGCAACGCTGCTTTCATTGTACATTACAGTTGCAGAATCACAAGGTGTATCGCCCTCCCAAATTAGAGGAACCACTCAGAACGATATCTTAAAAGAATATCATTCGAGAAATACATACATCTATCCCCCCCGACCATCATTAAGACTTATTGGAGACATGATACAATATTGTTCAACTGAAGTATCTCAATTTTACCCAATAAGTATCTCTGGATATCATATCCGTGAAGCAGGTTCCAATGCAATCCAAGAACTAGCCTTCACTTTTGCAGATGCTATTGAGTACATTAATACCTGCGTGGAAAGAGGACTGGATATAGATAATTTTGCACCTAGGCTTTCTTTTTTCTTTTGTTGTACTATGGAGTTTTTAGAGGAAGTTGCTAAATTCAGAGCAGCAAGAGTAATCTATTCTAGGATCATCAAAGAAAGATATCATGCAAAAGATCCAAAATCTTCACATTTAAGATTTCATGTTCAAACTAGTGGGGAAAGTCTAACTGCACAACAAGTTGATAATAATATCATCAGAGTTACAACTGAAGCACTGGCTGCAGTTTTAGGCGGTTGCCAGTCTTTGCATACTAATTCCAGAGATGAGGCGTTGGCTTTACCTACTGAAGAGTCTGTTAAAATTGCTCTTCGAACCCAACAGGTGCTGGCCTACGAAACGGGAGTTACGAAAACAGTTGACCCATTAGCAGGTTCATATTATGTCGAGTATTTAACTGAACAAATTATTGATGGGGTCAATTCTTACCTTGACAGAATTGACAAGATGGGTGGAGCATTGGCAGCAATTGAACGAAACTTTTTCCAGGAAGAAATTAGAAAAAATGCATATTCCCTAAAAAAAGAAATCGACAGTAATGAAAGAACAATAGTAGGTGTAAACAAGTTTACAGACAAAAGAGACATCGAGCCAAAATTGGCTACCGTTGACCCTCAATTGGAAATAAAACAAGTAAATAGGCTAAAGGAATTTAAAAAGTCTCGCGATAATGTTAAGGTCCAAAACCAGATCTCTTCCTTGTTGTCTGCAGCCGAAAAACAAGATGTTAATTTGATGCCATATTTAATATCCTGTGTTAAAAACAAGGTGACCCTTGGCGAAATTAACGATACATTTAAAGAGATATTCGGGACCTATGTACCAAAAATCTCCTTTTGAGTATTCATCTTTTATTCGTCTTTACTCTCATATAGTTTCAGAGAGTCTTGATTGTTACTCATAATGGTGTTGAATACTTTTCTACCGACTTCGGACTTTTTATCTATCTTTAATTTGGCTTTCTTTCCAATTTGATTGCTTATTAGTAGCTCATCTCCTAAAAATAAATTAACCTTTTTTCCTATGTGCATTTCATCAACTAGTAAGTAAATCCTTGATCCTGATTCGGTGATACTAAATGCTACTTCATTACCAATGAGCGGAACTTTCGCTTCTACATCAATCTTGACTCCTAAGATTTTTTCTATTTCTGATATAGTTGAACCTCCTCTACCGATTATTCTGGGAATTACTTCTTTACTAACTATTATTCTTATCTTATCATTGGAAATAATCTTGATTTCAGCTTTGGGATCAAATTTGCCTATTACTTCTCTTATCTTGGATTCTGCTAACTTATTTATCTTGTTATTTCTTTCTTTATCGGTTTTTTTATCAATATTTTTCAAAGGGATAATTATGTTTTCTTCTCCATAGGAGTAAATTTCATATTCTGTTTCCTTTGAAAAAAAGTCTCTGATCTCAACCACAGGCCTAGCAAGATCTTGTTCAACCATTCCTGCAGGGACTTTAACTGTCAAATTTAATTCATATATTTTTTCAATCTTGCCTCCGTGAATAAATATTACTGTGTCTATTACATGAGGAATCATACCTAATTCTATCTTGCCAATAAAGCGTTGAATCGCATCCAATGCTTCATTAGCATGTATTACCCCTATCATCCCGATACCTGTAAGTCTCAGGTCTGCAAATAATTCAAAATCCTTTATCCGCCTTACTTCATCAAAGATGGTAAAGTCTGGTCTTACAAGTAATAGAAGGTCTGCAACCCTTTCATACCCGTTTTTAAAAGAACCATATTGTACCACATTCTCTGGTACCTGCAAATCTCTTGGTGATTCAAGAGTCTTGACAAGTTTATTATTTTGGACATAATGTTCTGCGATACTACTTGCAAATGTACTCTTGCCTGAACCAGGTCTCCCAGCTATCAAAATTCCCTCTGCCTCTTTTGATAGTCTATTTATTAAACTTATATCTAATTGGTATTCTTGTAAGGATAATTTCTTAATCGGTCTAACTGCAGTAATTTCTATTTTATTTGACACGGGTGGTTGAGTGATGACAATTCTCAAATTCTTGTACATTATCACATAACATCCATCAAACGAAATTTCTATATTTGATATTTTTTTATTGTTTTCAGTAGAAAATAGGAAATTCATGATTTCATTTAAAGTTTGTTTATCCAATTTAGTGTCAGATATTTTCTCTAAGGTAAATTCTCCTGGAGTACCTTTCTTTGCTAATGGTTCTACTCCTTCTATCAAATGAACGCTCATTGATTTATCGTCAAAGTAATTTTCGATATTAAAAGATGCCGAGACTGGAGAGCGTATATGAATGCTTGATATTCCAGTTGCGTTAGCAGCTAAATGTTGTATGTAATCAGCAGTAAATAATGTCGCATTCTCTTTTTCAGCTATTTCGGTAATAATTGCATCTATTCTCCCATTCTTGGCTAGTTTTATGTCTTCTAAATTGGGCTTTTCCCCATAAATTCGGAGTAAGATATTATTTTCACTAGATTTTTCTCTAATCTTTCTAAGTTCTGCAAGTCCCATGAACCCGTGTTCTCTCTGCTTACATGCCTGCGACTGCAGCTCATCAATTGCAGCTCGAGGAATTATAATTTCAAAATTATCATCAATATCTTTGTTATCAATTTCATGACTTATATGGCCATCTATTATGATACTTGTATCTAAAACAATTTTTTTCTTCAAATTGACTATGATCAGATCAATCACCAGATTCTTAAAAAAGGTTACTAGGTGGAAGATATCGTAAATAACTTGGATTGTCTAAAATTGTTTATAACGAAGAATTAGACATTCTATAATCAAATACTTTTAATCACAGTTATTAAAATTAATTTAATGATTCCTGAGGCCTAAAATATTCTGTAAAATTATAATTACTTCAAAAAGAGAAATGATGATGAAATTTCCCCGAAATTAATCTTTCAGGATAATTCGTTAATTATTCGTACATTTATTTCTCTTATGTTTCCATGAGATTTGTTCCTAACCCAAATTTCTTGAAATCTTCCTTCTGATTTCAAGGTAAACAGACCGGCTTTTTTAAAATTTGTAGGGTTAGTGAGTCAAATGTCTGTTAAAATTTAGTCCTCAATTATGACATTATCAGCTATAAAATATGAAACCAGTTCATCATTGTTTTCATATATTATGATTAATTTCCATGAAGGAAATCCATCATCAATATTTGGCACTGTTAAGAAATCAGTATTCATAAATACGAAATGATCCAGGATTATCTTCGCAAAATTATTCGAATCTACATTAATTATTTTGCCGGTTCCCATGTTCTGATCAACCAGATAAACATCCAAATTGTCATAATCCTCACCACATTTCTGGAAAATACAAATATTTCTCCTGGTTGAAGAATCAAATTATTAGGTAGTTGTAGATAATTGTAGTACTCGTCAATACTATTGGTGTCGTCATTCTCTGTTACTTGATAATCAAAATCGATGATAATTTCTTTATTATTATTTGATAAGGATTCTATGCATGGAGTTTTTTCATTAATTCCACGTGAGTTTGAACTAGTACCATCAATGGTAGTACAAGGGCTTCGTGAGGGATTACTTGTAATGTTACCTGAGGTTGAATTGGAAGTCAATTTATCAAGGATTATAGGATCGACTTGTATTTCTATTTGATTTTGGTTTAATGGAAGAATGGAAATAATGTTTTTATCATAGGTCATAAGTGGATTGTTCACAGAAAAATTTGATTTATCTTGAGGTATATTTATCATTGGTGCGTCATCATATGCACTTAGTATACTGTTTGATTTGGATAGATTTTGACTAAAGAACGATTGAGAGTTAGATCCGACGTTTGTGAAAGTTATTAGAATCAATGGGGCATAAATCCCGGCGCCAAATAGTAATATCTTGCACATTTTTACGTTTAATATATACACTCTTCATCCCTATTTTTCATATAGTTATTGCCAATTATTGCAAATAGCGTTAAATGACATTAAAATGAGTGGATAAGAAAGAACTCTGATTCGATTGATATGAAACCAATATGATGGTTTATCTAACAATTATGCCAAGGTGATCATTTTAGAAGTATCCATTTATCTACTTGAGATTAACATGTTAAAGACACCTGACTTATTTTTGCATTTTGTAGAATCCGATTCACTTCATTCATCTGAGCGACAGATCAAAACGTTATATTTACTAAAATATTCAAATTTCTAATAAAATAAATGTTGTTAGTATATCTACTCTATTAACATAATTTCTGATTTTGGATTTTCAATATAGCCACTTAGACGACAGCTTCATTTATTTTAGTACATAAAGCGTAGTAGTAGGTTATTATGTATTTTTCCTAAGGTTATACCATACCCGTCTCAAAATATTAATTAGATGAAATCTAAGCTTTAAATTATATTATTGAATAGTCCAAATTACAATAGTTTAATTGAGTAAATTGGAATTGAAAAATATAACTAAATCCTTTTCAGTGAATTCATCATCAGGTGAAAGGAGAAGGGTTTTAGCTGTAGATAATATAAATTTATCAATTGAAGAGGGACAATTTGTGTGTTTTGTAGGTCCCTCAGGGTGTGGTAAATCTACCCTACTTAACATTATTGCAGGTTTAGATAAGCCATCTGAAGGAGAATTGGTTCTTAACGGACAATCGGTGCTTGGAACCGGTCCCGATCGCATTATGGTCTTTCAAGAAAATGCTTTGTTCCCCTGGTTAAGCGTTATCGACAATGTTGAATTTGGATTAAAAATGGTTGGAGTTGAAAAAGAAAAACGTAACAAAATTGCATTACATTACCTTGAAATGATGGATTTGAGCAAATTCTCCAAATCCTATACTTATCAGCTCTCGGGCGGGATGAAACAGAGGGTTGCAATTGCACGTGCTTTAGTAATGGATCCTGACATACTGCTCATGGATGAACCTTTTGCTGCACTTGACTCGCAGACTCGTGATCTTCTATTAGTTGAACTTCAATTGATATGGGCTAAAACCAGAAAGACAATAATATTTGTAACTCATAATATATCTGAATCAATATGCCTCGGTGACAGGGTTGTGGTCTTCACAAAGAGACCGGCTCGCGTTAAGAAGGAGATTCAGATTGATTATCGGAGACCAAGGTTATCTGAAGATTCTAATTTATTTGAATATAATAGACTAGTCCTCGATGAATTAAAAAGTGAAATAACCCAACACAAAAGAACAATCTGATAGACTTTTGCCATACTAAACTGAGTTCTTCAAAACTTTGATCCCTTCATCAAAACTATTGGGCGAGGTAATCAGAATATGATCCGTTTCTTTATAAACTTCTTTTAAGAATCCTAGGAAATTATCTTGATATTCACTCCAATCCAAACCTATCATAGTAGCTGCCCCTTCATTCTTTACCGAAGGTACCATGATGCAAGGGATAAGCTTGATATGGTTGGGTTTCATCAGATCTTTTAAATCTCTGATCTCTTGAATTGAATTAATCGATTGTGTGATAAACCTGTGGGGTTTTGAATTTACCTTCTTCTGGAATAGTTTATGATTTGAAACCTTGTTTGGTATAGACAAATCGAGATCTATCAATTTGTCAAATCCTATGGAAGTTAAAAGCTTGACTACCTCTGTTGGATTTGAAAGTGAGGGTGTTCGTTCTGAATTTTCAAACGCAGGTTTGTCACCTTGAATAAATAAAAGTCCGCTAATTTTCAAAATTATAGCGTCTGTTGTCATTTGTATAATAGAATTCATGTTCCTATCTCTTGTCCTCACACTACAACTCATATTCAAGCTTACATTGGTTAGATTATTCATTATCATCTGTGCTGCATGAATACTTGAAAATCTGGGGATACCAAGTACAGAATCGGTAATATGGATGTAGTTTGTGAAATTTGAAATAATTTTTGCTCTGTTAAGGAATTTAATTAATTCTTGATTTAAAAGTGCAATATCTATTCTCTGACTATTTAAAATTTTTGGAGGGTTTAACTCATAAATTAGATTCATTTTTTAGTTTAGTTAAATGAGTATGACTACAGTAAAAAAAGGTTTTTTAGATAATATTATTATCATAGCTCCTAGTTTTGATTTCTGAAAAAGAATTCATCGAACTTGTCACGGAGAAAAGCGACTCCTTAGAAAATTTTAAAAATATTGATTTGAGAGCAGGAGGTGAATTCAACACGGAACAATCTAGCGTGCTTGTTATAATTCATTTTAATCATGAATTTACTCCAACCATCATATTCACAAAACGAAGTTCAAATCTAAGGAATCACGCAGGGGAAATTTCCTTCCCAGGAGGTAGAGTTTCTGACCAAGATCGTTCTATTATGGAGACGGCAATAAGAGAGACCTATGAAGAAATAGGCCTCTCAATTCAAAAAGAAAAAATCATTGGATCTCTCGCTCCCACAAATACCTATACAACTAAAATACTTATCTACCCCTTTATTGTGATACTTGGAAAAATATCATTTCCCTTTGAGCCTAATGAAGAAGTAGAACAAGTGATTGAAATACCCCTTGAAATTTTGCGCGATCGCATATCTATCGATGAGGACCACTCAAGCAGCGATAATAAGATGTTTAAATTTAATGTGGATGGCTATTTAATCTGGGGGGCTACCGCTAGAATATTAAAAAATTTATTAGACTTGATATATCCTATATAGGAAATTTTTATAGGTTCTTGGTCTTAGTCATATCCAATGTCCGTTAATAGACTAATGAACTTATTACTAAATTCTTTTGTTGACAACTTGCCGCCTATATCTATTGTTTTGATATTCTTGATGAACAAATCATCAACTGCTTTCTCTATTTTGATTGACTGAACTATCAAATTACTATCTTGGTATTTCTCACCTAACCAGTCAAACATCATCTTGAGTGCAAGAATAAATGATGTAGGGTTAGCCACATTCTTGCCTGCGATATCAAAAGCAGCACCATGCACCGGTTCAAACATTCCAAAGTCTTTTCCAATATTTGCAGCAGGAGCTAATCCAATGCTTCCTGTAATTTGCGCAGCTTCATCTGATATAATATCGCCAAATAAATTGGTGGTTAAAATAGTGTCAAATCGATTTGGATTCCTTATTAATTCCATGGCACACGCATCAACGTACATTTGTTCAAATTCAATATTGGGATATCCTTTGGCCACCTCTTTTGAAGTATCTATAAAAAGTCTATCACTTAGTCTTAGCACATTTGATTTGTGAACAATCGTTACCTTCTTTCCTTCCCTTGAATTTGCTATTTTGAACGCATGCTCCGCAATAAGTCTGGATGCTTCCCTACTAATCTTCCTTAGGGATATGACCGTATCGTCGTCCGAATAAAATTCCCAACCCAGGTATAAATCCTCCGTGTTCTCCCTGACGGTAATTAGGTCAACATTGCTTGAGATAGATGGGATATTTGGGTAGTTTTTGGATGGTCTTACATTAGCATATAATTCAAAATATCTCCTCAATACTAGGACAACGTCCGCAGCCGATTCTCCAACTGGAGATTTTAGACAAGCTTGAGAGTTTTTAATCTTTTCAAAGGTTTCATCTGGAAGGGGTTTGTTATACTTTAATTTGGCATTATCGCCAGCTTCTACTCTTGAAATATTGAACTTTAGGGTTGATGATTTGTCATGTATATTCATTAAAATGCTGTATACACATTCTGACAATTCAGGACCAATACCGTCACCCTCAAGAAGGGATATATCATATGTAGTCATTCATAAGTCTCTCATGATCAAGGATGTAGTTACTTGGTAGGCTCTCCACTTTGAATCATCTTTTTTAACATTGTTTTATTTATGGCATCAATCATCGCCTGAACAGAAGCCACGACAATATCTTCTCCAGATTTCCTAGCAGAAATAATGTTACCTTCTTTATCTTCTACTTTTACGGATACTTCAGCCAATGCATCCGAGCCTCCCGTAATTGAATCAAGCTTATATTCTCTTATTTTGATATTTGCAATACCATGAGCAATAGTTTGTATAGCCTTTAATGCTGAATCTACTGGTCCGACACCAGTCTCTGAGGCGATAAAATCTTTGCCATGAATATTAAGTTTAACCACTGCGGTTGGAATGATATGCAGTCCAGTGACTATATGAAAATCATTAAGTTTAAAATTTTCATCGAATTTCTTGTTCTTTAAGTACTTCAGATGCTATAGATAACAAATCAGAAGTAGTTATAGATTTTCCACCATCTGCTATCGATTTCTGTTTTTCTACAATTTCTTTGAGCTGCAAATCCGAAGCCGTAATTCCAAACTCATCGAGGATTGCTTTGATACCATGTGCACCAGCATGTTTACCGGCTTGCATCCACCTTTTTCTACCGACTAATTCAGGGCTAATGGGTTCGTATGTCAATGGATTATTGATAATTCCATGTGTATGTATGCCTGATTCATGTCCAAACGCATTCTCCCCTATTATGGCCTTATTCGGTTGTACAATAATTCCCATTGCACTAGAAACAAACTTTGAAACATCATACAATTGTTCGGTTTTGATATTATGAGGTATTTGATAGAGACACTGACATGCCATGACTAATTCTTCTAATGCCGCATTCCCTGCTCTCTCGCCTAGTCCGTTTATGGTTACATGCGCACAGGCCGCACCTGCTTGAAATCCGGCTATTGAATTTGCAACAGCCAATCCAAAATCATTATGACAATGGACACTTACAGGTAATCCGGTTACCTCTGCAACTCCTGATACCAATTTTGATATGTACTGTGGTGTTGAATAGCCTACGGTGTCAGGAATGTCGATCCTATCGGCGCCAGCTTCTGCAACTGATTTAAATATCTTATTTAAAAATTGAATCTCAGATCTAGTAGCATCTTCGGCGGAAAATTCTACAACTAATCCATGTTTTTTTGCATATTCTACTGCGTAAATAGCCTTTTCCAACACTTGTTCCCTTGTCATCTTTAGTTTATACTGTAAATGTATATCAGATGTTGCAATGAATGTGTGAATATATTTTAAATCACTTTTGAGTGCGACATCAATATCATTTTGAGTGGTACGCGCCAAGCCACAGACCTCTGCGTTCAATCCTTGCTTAATTATTTTTTTTATGGCTTCCACTTCTCCTGGTGAGACTACTGGAAATCCCGCTTCAATTGTGTCTACACCCAACTCATCCAACTTCATTGCTATTTCTAATTTTTGATCCGGAGAAACTGTTACTCCTGGGGTCTGCTCACCGTCCCTTAAGGTAGTATCAAAAATTCTGATTTTCTTTTTGTTCTCAGAGGTGGTCATTTACAGCTCCCCTAGGCAAAGCAGAAACACCTGTTCTGGCTACTTGGATTATACCATAACTTGAAACAAGATTTTTAAATGCATCAATCTTGTCTGGAGTCCCGATTATTTCCACAGTAATAGTTTCGTTACTAATGTCCATTATGTTACCCCTATATATGGAAGCAAAATTTGCAATTTCTATCCTGGTGGTGGGATCTTTGGCGTTCATCTTGATCAGTGCCAATTCTCTGTATACGGCGTTCTCCTTGTTTAGTACATTGATTTGGATTACATCAATCAATTTTTGTAATTGCTTTACTAATTGCTCTAGTGTTTTAACATCCGATACCGTGGTAATAGTCATCCTTGATAAGTCAGGTTTTTCAGTTATTCCTACAGTAATACTTTCGATATTGAAGTTCCTGGACCTAAATAGATTGGTAATTCTAAAAAGGACTCCCGGTTTATTTTCGACAATGACTGACAGAATATACATCTTGTTTTCATTATCATCATCAAAAATTGTGTTCTTATTTTTTTGCATACCTTATCATGCTCCAATAATCATATCTTTAAGCCCAGTTCCTGGAGCCACAAACGGGTATACATCCTCATCCGGATCTATTGGAATATCGATCACAGTTGCAATGTCCGATTTAACGGCAACTTTGAGTGCCTTATCTAATTCATCCATTGAACCCACCTTATATGCTTGCGCACCATATGATTCTGCCAATTTGCAATAGTCAGGACAATTCTTTTGATGCACTCCACTATATCTCCTATTATAAAAAGTTCTCTGCCACTGTGCAACCATGCCTAACATTTGATTATTAAGTAAGAATACAATGACTGGCAATTCTTCTAAGACTGAAACTGCAAGTGAATTTTCAGTCATACTAAATGATCCATCCCCTGCAATATCCACTACGGGTACATCGTTTCTCGCTGCCTTCGCCCCGATAGAGGCGGGAAATCCAAATCCCATTGTCCCCAATCCTGTCGAGCTGAAAAATGTCCCAGGAGAGATGACGTCAAAGTGCAATGATGCCCACATTTGGCATTGTCCAACCTCAGTGGTTACGATTCCATCTGCAGGCAAGATATCGCGTAACTTCTTTAATGCTTTCTTGGCTGTAATATCTCGAGGATAATCTTTGATACTATCCTCATAATAATTAACTAATTCCCTTTTCCTCCCCAACCATAATTTGGAAATTTCTTCGTTAGTCCTGAAATTCTTTGGGATTAGCTTTATGAGACTCCTTAATGATGATTTAACATCTCCAATTACCGCAGCATTCACTGATTTGTTCTTACCAATTTCAGCCGGATCTACATCAAAATGAATAACGTTGATATCTTTGCCAAATTCATCAAATCTCCCCACAGTCCTGTCAGAAAATCTAGCCCCTATCGCAAGTATGCAATCTGCTTCTTGTACCATCTTATTAGCTTCGGCATGTCCATGCATACCTATAGGACCAAGTGCCAAAGGGTGATTCTCGGGAAATGCTCCCTTCCCCTTGAAAGTAGTTACCACGGGTATTGAGAGTAACTCTGCTAATGTCTGCAATTCAGAGAACGCTCCAGAAAGAATTACTCCTCCGCCAGCCATTATCATTGGCTTTTCAGCCTTAAGTATCATTTCACAGGCCTTGTTTATCTCTGATAAATCTGCATCAACTATGGGATTATACCCTCTAACTTTGATATATTCAGGAAAGTCCATCTTCGTTACCTGTTGCTGTACATCTTTTGGTATGTCTATTAATACTGGACCCGGTCTACCACTCTCTGCTATATAAAATGATTTTTTAACCATTTCAGGTATCTCATTTGCAACTCTTGGCTGAAATGCGTATTTAGTTACTGGGTTAGTAACGCCTATAATGTCTGTCTCCTGGAACGCATCTTTGCCGATCATAGGTAAAGCAACTTGACCAGTCACTGCTATAATCGGCGATGAATCCGCATATGCCGTAGCTATACCAGTAACAAGATTAGTGGCACCGGGACCTGAAGTTGCGAAACACACACCCGCTTTCCTCTTAATCCGAGCATAACCATCAGCCATATGTGCAGCAGATTGCTCATGTCGGACCAAAATATGTCTTATTTTAGAATCTACCAAAGCATCGTATATTGGCAGATTTGCTCCACCAGGAAGGCCAAATATATAATCTACCTTTTCTTTTTCTAACGCTGCCATTAAGGCTGCGGCACCAGACATTTCACTCACGATTGATACAACTCCTATTAATCAAATCTAAAATTATAATAGTAAAAAACCTTTAACATGCAATATTTTTCTATTTGCTATATCACAATTCATTGTTTTAATTAATCCCATTCATTATTTATAAACAAAGTTAATTTATAAATTTTGTTAGGTATCAAAGGACCTATACTTGATTAATACCCGTGGATTTAATAGACTAAATCGACACTGTTTTATTCCTTGATTTTTTTCTAATTTCTTCTGTCATGGGGGATATGTTGCTATACTGATCATATGCTTCTTTTACTGTAGAATTTTCATGCACAATAGCTCTAACTGCCTTTATCATTGCAACCGGATTATCCGATTGCCAAATGTTTCTACCCATATCAACCCCAGAAGCTCCATCTCTGAGTGCATCAAAGGTCAATTGGAGTGCCTCCCTTTCTGCCAACTTTTTGCCTCCTGCAATAATTACTGGGACAGGACACCCCTCAACCACTTTATCAAAATCGGGACAATGATAAGTTTTTACAATATGAGCACCAAGTTCAGCTGCGATCCGACATGCCAAAGCCTAAATAACGGGAATCTCTTGCCATTTCTTTACCTACTGCAGTGACTGCCAAAACCGGTATACCATATTTTTCACCCTCATTAACCAATTTTGAAAGATTTTTTAAAGTTTGAAATTCATATTTACTCCCTACAAATATAGATAATGCAAGACATGATGCATTTAGTTTAATAGCCTCTTCTATAGAGGTAACTATAGTTTCTTTTGACAGATCCTCTCCAATTATACTGGAACCACCTGATACCCTCAATACAATCGGAGTGTTACTTTCAGGAATTACAGATGTTCTCAAAACACCACGAGTAAGCATTAAAGAATCTGCATAATTTAATAATGGACCAACGGTTTCTCTAGGATTTTCTAGTCTCTCGGTGGGACCTAAAAAATAGCCATGATCTACTGCCAACATCACACAACGACTGTTGTCGGGCTTTATTATTTTAGAAAGTCTGTTTTTCATTCCCCAATCCATTTTGAATACTGGTTGTAGTTTATTGAAATGCTATAAAAATATTGATAAAGATTATTCCATGGTAATTATGATCTTCATCGAGTCTATAGCTTGGTGAGCATGCACTAATGCTTTGTGAGAATCCTGTAATGGAAATCTGTGAGTAATCAATGGTTCAAAATTCATAATCTTGGCTTCCATTAGAGCGATGGTTTGATGAATTTCCCTTTCAGATGCAGCATAGCTTGGTAATATTTTTAATTCCTTGGAATAAATCATATTCAGGTCTATATTAACTTCCGTGTCTTTCGGCGGTACACCAAAAAGAGAAATTGTTCCCCCTTTACGTGTTATGCTTAAGGATTGAATGAATGCGCTAACATTGCTTGTGGAAATAATTGAAACATCTGACCCATTTTTACCAAGAAATTTTAATGATTTCTTTTTGAATTCAGCTTCATGCATATTAGCCATATTTATGACTTCAACCTGTTGGTCAATTTTCTTAGCAAATTCTAGCCGAAAACTATTAACATCGACAAGTAATATCTTCGAAGCACCAAAAAACCTTGCCAAAATCATATGCATCAAACCAGTTGGTCCGGCTCCAAATATTACAATAGTATCGGCTTTCTGTAAGTTTACTTTATTTAAAGATCGCAAACAGCATGCAATTGGTTCAATCAACGCAGCCTCAGAAAAATTAATGTTGTCAGGAAGTCTAATAGTCCACCTTTAGAGAGATTCCAATGTGGTACAAGAATGAACTCAGAGAGCCCACATGGATCAATATTACTTTTTTGGTATTTTTCACACATTGTGAAATCATCGTTATAGCAAAAATGGCATGAATAACATGGTACATGATGGTGAACAAAAACCCTGTCGCCTTTTTTAAAATCTTTAATATTCGCTCCTAATTTAACAATTTCACCTGCAGGTTCGTGTCCAATTCTTGAAGATTTCATCCCATATTTTCCAAAAACCTTTTCCAAGTCAGATCCACAGATTCCACAAGCCTTCATACGCACCAGAACTTCATTATTACCAACCTTAGGTAAATCAAAATCTTTCACTTCTACCTTGTTTTTAACAAGCACTGCCGCCTTCATACAATATTCATGACTGGGAATGTTCAATAAAATTTTATTATTTTGAATATTTTTTTGGCTTCTTTTGAAATATTTTTTTACACCCTTCACAGCAAAAATATATTTTTTTATCGTTATAATCAAGGATCGTTGCTAAATCTTCACTTAGTTCAATTCCGCATACAGGGTCTACTTGCACAGTTAAAAAAAAAATACCTAGGTATTTATTATTTCCTAACCGATCATCTCTATATCCATATTTCTCATTTATTTTATCATTAAGTCAACGTTAGTTAACCACATCTAAATTTATAAGCTCAAAATTTAATGAAATTGATGTCTTGTCCGATTATTGAGATATTTTGCTATCAGTGTGGAAGCAAAATAAAGCATATGATAAACGTAAAACCCATCAAGGATATTTTAAGAAATACAATGAATAGATGCTCAACTTGTGGAATAGAACTTAACCCAACAGATTTCACAATCGAATTAGAAAAACAATAAATTAATCTGTCTGTTACTTAGAATTAATTATTGATAAAATATAGATAATTTTAAATTCGTAGCTAAATTCTACCTAGGATGTGTCATTTCAAAGGAAATTTTACTCGGGTTTTGCAACACCCAAGGGCACATCAAAGTATATGGATAACGCTTTAAAAAGGGGTGTAAGTAGATCTCATTTCAAAAACATAGAAAATATGAAACTTTCATCCGTGGGAATGGGTACCTATCTCGGAAACCTCTCTGCACAAGACGATGCTGACCTTGAAAAGTCTCTTTATTATAGCATAAAAGAAGGTGGGATAAACTTGATTGATACGTCGATAAATTATCGTTCAATGCTATCTGAGAAATGTATAGGCCGAGCTATAAACAACTTGATTGAAGAAGAAGTAATTGATAGGGAAAGTGTATTTATTTGTACTAAAAATGGATATGTAACTAATGATGGGGATTTGAGTAAGGTAGATATCGATACATATTTACAACTAATGTTTCTAAATAATAATATTATATCTCGTTCCGACCTAAGTCCTTCGTACCATATCATGAATCCAAATTATATTTCTAGGTGCCTAGACAAGTCGTTATGTAATATGGGAATTAATACGATTGATTTGATTTACATTCATAATTCATTCGAAAGTTGGTATAACATAGTAGATAGGTCCACATACCATGAAATGTTGTCTCGGGTTTTCCAGTTATATGAGGATTTCAGGCAAAAAGGCAAAATTAATTTTTATGGGATGGCTACTTGGAATTGCTTTACCTCAAAAGAAAACAGTAAGGGTTACCTATCTTTAAAAGAGGTTGTCAATATAGCCAAAGATGTTGGTGGGACTAACAACGGTTTCAAATTTATTCAATTACCCTTTAATATGTATCTTAACGAACCATACACATTTAGAAATCAACCTACAGAAACATCCAGCAAAGCAACTCTACTAGAATCTGCCCAAAAATATGGAATCCATGTTTTTACTAGTGTACCACTCTACCAGGGAAAATTACTTCATTCAGAACTAAACAAATCGCCGTTAGACAATCTTCCTGCGATGTCTCTTAAATTATTACAATTTGTCCGATCGACACCGGGAATTACCGCCCCTTTAATTGGACAAAAAAAACCTGAGCATACAAAAGAGAACACCTTGATTTCTAAATACCCCCCTTTAAATGAAGTCGAATTTAATACAGTGATGAGCATGTTGAAAAAATCTGATAAATAAATTGACCAACCTTCAAATCGCATCACAGGATGATTTTTAAATTAGATATCTGGTTAAGGGCGATAAGGTTCAGATTTCTTGCTGCCTCAGCCATCGCCGTTACTTGTGGGCTAGCATTGACAATATGGTATCAACCCCAGAATCTTAGTCTATTTTATGCGATTCTAACATATATTGGCATTTTCTGCCTTCATTCTAGCGTTGATTTGCTAAATGACTATTGGGATTTTAAGAGAGGTATAGACTTGAGAACAAAAAAAACAAAATTTAGCGGCGGGACGGGGGTTTTACCACAGGGTCTTCTAAAACCACGCCAGGTTTATCTCGCAGGCATATCCTTCCTAATTTTAGGATTGATGATAGGTGGTATTTTTGTTTATTTTAAAGGATTTGTTATTGCCATCATACTATTATTCGCTGCTTTGTCGATAGTTCTCTATTCGAGTAAATTAGTAAATTGGGGGTTGGGGGAATTATTTGTAGGGGCTAAGGGAGCATTAATAGTGGTTGGGACCTTTTATGTTCAAAACTCAAGTATTACTTTAGAATCAGTTGTACTCGGGATCATAATTGGTATGTTATCATCATTGGTTCTATTCATAAATTCAATACCTGACATTGTTCCTGACAGGCAAATGGGACGGAAGACTCTGGCCATAATGATAGATAAAAGGAGCAATCGTTTCATTTTCATATTTGTCGTTGGAATAAATGTTGGAATATACCTCTTGACCATCGGGTTCTTTTCAACTTTGATAAATAGTTATTTTTCAATTATTCCTTGTATTTTGCTTATACCATACATAGGATTAATGCTGTACAGATTCAAAAATTTTCTCTACAATTTTAAACGTCTTAATAATGACTATTACATAAGAATAATGGCGAATACCGTGTTCTTTTCCCGGTTTTTTGGGATTTCGCTAATTGTAGGCATTACCTTTGCGTTTTTATATCAGACATAGGACAGACCAGAGTAAATTGATAAAGATTTCGTGTTCTGACAGGGATAAATTCAAGTTCATATCCAATCTCATCAATTCGCTGGACGAATCTACAATTTTTAAGCAATTCTTTTATTTTGATAGTGTCAAATCAACTCAAGATTTCGCATGATGAATTACAAAGAGATGGTGGTGATTTTTATCCATCAGTAATAATTAGCGATTTTCAGATTGGTGGTAAAGGGAGAAAGGGTCCGAATTGGGCGTCTCCCAAGGGTGGAATTTGGATGTCATTGGTACTAGAGACTGATTTAAAGACTCATGAGTTATTTCGTATACTAATGTTGGTTACCAGATCGCTTTGTCAGACTTTGGAAAATAATACCAAATTAATATCGATGGTAAAATGGCCCAATGACATTTTAATCAATGGTAAGAAGGTTGCAGGCATTTTGTTAGATGCGGAAGTCGAGAGTGAGAGTATAAGACAGGTAATCATTGGAATAGGCGTGAATTCCAACAATGATTTGGATTTTACCAAGCTTATGATCAAAGACAAGAATAGCGGAATTTATGATTATGACATTACAACCATTAAATATGAGAATCAAAATATTGAAATTTCAAACCATGATTTTATCCAGTATTTCTTAAAAAGCATTGATGATGCATTTCAAGACTTAAAGTCAAGTGAATTCGTGGAGGAATTAACAACCTTTTACAAGCATAAAATAATGGAATCACAGAAGCATTTGAAATACAGGTTTTCGATTGGAGGTAACAAATTTAATGGAGAAATAAGAAAAATATACAATGATGGATCATTGCTTGTAAAGAACTTAGATTCCGACCACAACAATGATTTGATTAGAATTAATTCAGTTTATGATTTGAGTCAGCCGTGATCTGAGAATTTTGTAATGGATTTTGACTCTTTTGACTTTAACCTCTTATGATCCTATCATACCTGGCATCTTGATGGGGGATCTAAACGCTTTATCGATACTTATCCCTTCTCCTGTAAATACCGAAACAGTCTTTAGAAGAGCGCCCTGCGGAGGAGATAAAATAATGGTCTGACCTGGCTCAATCTTTAACAAATTTTCAGTCAAATTCTTATTGTTATCATATACTATGTAAATGTCATTTAGAGCAAGCTTACCAGTATTTTTTAACACTACTCGAGAATTGACCAACAGAGACTCTGGGTCCTTTAACGCATCTACGTCTAGAGAATAATCTTTAAACGGTATAGAAATCAAAACATTGTAAATAACGACTACTAAAACTACGACAATTAATACAATCAGTATTAGTTCAACTTTATTGATTTTCAATACCATAATTCTACCTGATATATTTTATAAAAAAGTATTCCTTTTTGGTTATTTATTATTCCTGCTAATAAAAGATCAATTTTTTCTGTGTTAAATTACCCATATATGTGCAAATTTGATATAACATGACAAATCGAAATTTATCGCATTAATCAATAGACTGGGCGTGCAAATTACTTACACATTCCAATTATGAAATTATAAAAAAATTTATCAAATTTTTTTACCATCATGATAGATTCTGAAAAAAGACTTTTCTTAATATATCTCATGTGAGGTCCCCAATATTTTAAAGTTCTGTAGCCAATCCATATGAATGATTTATGAGCGGTAGGTCCCAGAGGACTAGATAAGATCGAATTGGGATCTACATATACATCCGGTACTTTTCACCTTCCTAAATTCCATAAGTTCCAAAGTCAAATGGAATTTTATCTGGGTGACTAAATAGTGTAAAATTGATAACTTTAAATATGATTTACTTTTATTAGATAGTTACATCGACCAAACCGAAGGGGAACATGTTTAGTGCACCGATAATATCGGTGCACTAAGCAATTATTTACTTATTATTTAGGTAGGAATTTAAATGAATGAATCATATCATTTGCCGTATTTTCAAAGGTATTATATTTATCCAAAGAAGCTTTGTAGGTGATAATATAGATATTCTCATAATTGGAAACTACAATTTGCATTGCCTTGCGATTTTGTAATTTACTGTCCGTTGCTGTAAAAACTACTTTCACAGCCTTCTTTCCGTCCACAGTTAAGGTATCAGATGCTTCCAATTTGAAATCTTTATGTTCTTTTTGAATTTGAGATATAATCTCTTTTGATGCAGAATCGGCAGATATGTTCTTTCCTGGCGTGGGAACTACTTTAACCACAAGGCCAGCCGGACTACTAACTGAATCTTTATCCTTAGGGGCAATCAGAATTATTTCATTGTTTATCTTAACAGACTTTTCCCAGTTAATGGGATAGTCAATTGTGAAATGAAATTTATTATCCGTATATGTTAGCATTGACTGACCTTGAGCTTCGTGAAAGAAACCCAAAATTAAGAGATCCTTACCCGCTAACTGATTTATATGAAACAAGAAACACAAGAATAACCACAGAAATCAAAATATTTCCGATGGATTTTTGTAAATATCTGTGCGGTATCGTCATAATATCATACTTTTCAGGTAATTATTAAATATTCGAAAAATTATACGATTAGACTTTGCTGAAAAAGTGGCAAAAATTTACTTTGATCTTGAAATCGATACCTCTATTGTAGAGACATTTCTAGGTTTATCATCTTCAGTGCCAGTTAGAACATCTGAACCTAACTTTACTTTTTCTACTCTATAACCCAACGTATTCATTCTTTTTACTATTATTTGAGCCACATCTACTGCCCTTGTGATGCTTTTCCCTCTTGCTTTTATGACGACAGTTGGCTCATTAGCTAGTTGGACCAGAGTTGCAGTTACATACGTCATTAGTGGTTTTTTCCCAATAAAAATTTCATTGCTTTTTCTATTTCCCGATTCGTATTTGCTATGAGACATTAAATATCATGCAAAATTCAATAATATAATAGTATATCACTTATCTAACTCTTCTAAAATTTCAATTATTTTATCAGGATTTAACATTGCCTTTTCTACTGTGCTCTTATCTGTAATTTCATAACAATTGATTAGTTCACTTTCGTCCTTATAGAATAGAAAAATTGAATTGTCATAAATAATCGGGTATAGCTTTTCTATGATCATAGATTCAGGATTTATCTTTATCTTATTTTCAATATCAATTTCTACAGGATTTTTACTCATCTTCGTTCACAAAACAAACCATAACGATAAATCTATTCTTCCAGCTTGCTATGGTATAAATTGATGTGAAAAATTCATGTACTACTTATTTACGAATAGTAGTTCGCCGACTAACTTTATCATAAAACCAATTCCGCCTACAGCACCTATAGCCAATAATACCAATCTTAGATGGGTGAAATAATCGTCCTTGCTTGTTTTTTTTGCTAATTTAAGAGTTTGAAAAATCTCACCTATTCTTTTTTGAACTTTATCCAGTATTTTTTGTAAATGAGAACAATTGATTTCTAAGATTCTAGATATTTCATTATAATTTTAATATTTCTAATTTCAAAACCCAATTTACCATAACTACTACTCAACCAAAATTTTGATTGCTAGTCTGTATCGAATAAACCGGTTCCTTATCTGTTCGTTGCATCTCCACAAATGTCTCTGTAGCCTGAATACCTTCTATTTTCCCGATTCTCTCTATTACTACTTTGTGTAGCTCCTCCAAAGTTCTTGTATTTACCGATAATATTATGTCGAAACGACCAGTAACTTCTATTAGTGACCTTATTTCTGGGATCTTAATAAGTTCATTATGGATAGGTTCTTTTAATTTTGGGTCACGATTTATGCCGACTGTTGCCTTAATATTGATACCCAACTGTGATTCATTTATTATAACCGTAAATTTTCTAATGAGTTCTCGTTTGGTAAGCCTTTTTATTCTGCTATATAAAACTGAGGAATTAATGTTTAATTTCTTACTCAGCTGGGGGATTGAAATACTTGCATCTTTTGTCAATTCTGACAAAATTTTCATATCTAAATCATCGAATCTTTGCAAGATTGACTCTATCTTATAATTATTGGTTACATTAATAAATGTAATTAAATAATTTGCTTAAAATCATAAATATATTTAAAAAATCTAGTATTTTTTTTTAATAGATTATTAGTAAATATTATATTATTAAATCTACAACTTTTCAATATGTTTGGAATGTCTAAACTACGCCCCGGTAATTTTGTTTTTGTAGTAAAAAGAGATGAAAATTCAAATTATGTGATAATAGGCAAGATTATTTCTGATAATGATAAAGTTTTCAAAGTTAGGGGTACCTTCTTAAAACCAGTTGGCCTGCTTGAAAGAATTAGGTCAGGGAGGGCTCAGGGAAAACCTATTGAAGCAATAAACAACCCAGAGCCTAACAATTGTATTTTCTTTATAATTGATAGGTTGGATACTGGCGATTTCGAAGACATTATCGACCCAAAAATCGATAAGGTAATTCCAATAAATGAGAATAGATATTTTGTACTAGATGGTTGGATTAAAGAAAGCTTTTCGGAATTATTTAGTAATTACTTTAGTTCGACCTCAGATGAAGAGAAATCGGAGGCAAGGGCAATGTTGATAAAAAAAATGAATTCCTTAATGTCTCAGGAATTAAAGGAGCATGTTTATGCAGTGGCACGGAGTTCACGAATTTTATAAAGTTTTATATTATGGACTTGTCAAATTTTCTTTTATCATGGAATATGTATATGCTGCTTTATTATTACATAAATTAAAGCAAGATGTCAATGAAGATAATGTAAAAAATGTAATTAAATCAACTGGTGTTGAACCCGATGATGTTAGAGTTAAATCATTGGTTGCTGCTTTAAGTGAAGTTAACATTGAGGATGCATTAAAGGCTGCTCCAATAGCCGCCGCTGCTCCAGCAAGTGCACAAGCTACCCCGGCCGCTTCAGGCTCAGGAGCCGCAGCAAAAGAGGACGAGAAGAAGGAAGAGAAGAAAGAAGAAGAAGCATTAGAAGGCTTATCTTCTCTTTTCGGCTAATCTTTATCCATTTTTTTATATTAGAATTATTATATTTATCAGATCATTTTACCAATTCTAGTTCGATATTTTAATCGTTAAAAGTTCCAGAGCAATATAGAGCCATATAGATCACTGATATCCTGATGGTAGCATACTAGGAAAATAACAGAAAACAGAGCGTAGATACAAAAATAGAATAGTAATTTTGAATTCGAATAAGGATTACTATTTAAAAAATAAGGATCAATTATTGGAAGAAAACCCTTTGGAATCCAACTGGTGAGCCAGATTTGCAGCAATTGCGTTGGCCTTTAGAATCACCAGTTCAATCGTGTCAGGCGAAGTATATCCAGATTCTGAAGCTAAGGACAATGCATGTTGTTTTGCTTTTAAGAGGATTAATGGCATTGATTCCTTTGTAAAGTAAACTGCCTCTACTGAAAGGGATAAAGCCTCTTGGAAGGATTTTATTAACTCCTGCACGTAATCTGAAACTACTATCTTTAGGTCCTTTTCCTTAAATTCGAGCCCTTCAGAAATTGCAAAATTAACTGAAACTCCTGCTTCGATTGGTTTTACATCCAACTTACTTAATAAAGCTGCTAACTTTTGCGGGATAACATCACCTGCTTTAGCGACAATCGTGTCTTTAGAAACCCATATTGTCCCTTGATCTATCTTGGTAGGGACATTAGATTCTTTGAACTCTGACAAAACTGGACCTGGATTTATCCCTGTATTGCCAGCGGGAATGACAAGTTCATTAGGGGCAATATCGCCGCCTTTAGCTGCCATGAATATTTTGTTTTTATCAAAAGTTAAATTCATTTTAAATGGACTAAGGTTGGTAAACATCAATGCGCATTGGCCTTCTAGCTCCTTGTTGAGAAATTCCAACCCTTTAACATCCTTAAAAATTTCTTCAAAAGCTCTTTGAGCAACCTTGTTTTTTATAGTTATTATCTTGATCTCGTTTCTGAATTTTTTCCTTATTGCCATGAGTTGAGCTGACCTTACTTTTGTCATCCTAGAGAGTGCAATTACATTATAAGATTTTGCTAGGTTTTGCAAATTTTGATATAAATTAACTTTCCTTTCTGGATAAGATGTTCTTCCTAACTTATTGATGATAGCTGTTTGACTCATTACGATTATCCCTATCGCTTATTTTCCAAGGGTACTTGCTTTTAATGCTTTACCCATGGTAAATTTTATTATAGCATTTCTAAAGTTCTTTTCTCCTTGAGGGAGTTTTTTTTCAACGGAAGCGATGACCGCACTGGCATTTGCTACCAGCTGCTCATCGGTCATTGACTCGTCTCCTATTTTTGTTGACATATTTAATTGATTTTTGGATCGTATTCGTGTTGATGATCTTAACCTTGATGCTATGTTTTCTATGGGTGCGCCGTAGGGAACAGGAGTAGGCATTTTACCTTTTGGACCCAAAAACTGACCTAATGATCGACCAACAGATGACATCAAAGTTGCATCTGCAAGGAAAAAGTCATAAGAGCGAACAATTTTTCTGGCTTCCCTTCGATTTGTTCCAATCCTATCTAGAGTATCAGGTTCCATCACCTGATCGACACCTGCTTTCTTTGCTCTTAACCCCATGTCTCCTGTTGCGAGCATACAAAGTGAAGATCCCTTCTTAGTTGGATTAGGTAATACTACTATTTCGTTGACACTAAATCCTTTTTTGACATCAATGTCTTTTAATACTAAAGTTATTTCAGCCGATTGAGCAAAATTTCTTTTTGGAGTGGCCTCTCTTGCCTTTTTTACAAGCTCCTTTAATTGATCATTGTTAAACATGAATATATAATGTAGACGCGCAAAGGCCATTTAAAATCGTTTTTACGACAATTCAAATGTACGGTGACAGTCACTCGCCATCCTAACTGGATCCAGTATTTTTTCCCATTTTCTGGTCAGCCTCGTATTCCATAATCCCTATTGACTGCATCCCTTCATGCCAATTTTGCCAGATCATAATTCAGAGTCTTGTCATTAATGAAATAGCAATCTACCAACCCGAGCTAATGACCATTCTATTATTTGCATCCATGTCTCATAAAACTGGGACTTTTATTCCTTAAAGTCAATTAAAAATAACTTTTGTAGGATTCATAAAGGACTACAAAAATCCTTCGTGATAATCACATCCGAATGACATTGTATTCAGCAAATACGTCTATAATTTTTCCTTTTTTCATTAAATTATTTGCCATAGGATGAATACCATTTCTCAATTCTAATTCTAAAGCGCCAAACATTCTCCATTCTATACTATCCGACCAGCATAGAGTCGTATCTTTGGATGTAATTACATGTAAACATAAAACAGAGAAGGACATCTTCAAATGATGTCAATTATCATAAATTACTGATTTTATTTATATAATTGATTAATCTTTTATCAAGAAAATCAAATTGAAAATCAGTAAGCGAGCCCCTTCTATACGTATTAAATATATCTCTCCTAAGGTTTTCCAATTTGATAATGCTTTCAGTTTTGTCACCTACGTCAGCATCCTGTATGGCTTTATTAGTTATCTGAATTAGCTTGTTAAACTTTCTTCTCTGTCCACCCTTAAAAAACCATCCAAGTAAAACAGAAGCCATACCAGTTATACCTCCTATTAGGAAAATATATTGTTCAGTCGAAAGTGTTGGTCTAAAATTAGCAACAATGTTACCGTATTCGCTTGACTTAAATTTTAGAGGGTTTTCAGTGCTGAATGCAAGTCCTGACCACGAGTCAAATGTGTATCCTCTTTCAGGCACTGCCGTGCAAGTTGCTTCATTGTCAGTTGTGATAATAGTACTATTTTGATTTAGATTTTTTATACCATTGCACTCTATGAATCCAGAATTTTCCGGACTAGTCTCAAACCCTATTCTTACTATACTTTCATCCTCTTTTCCGTCGATTATTGAAAGAGTATTGGAAGCAGTATTCGTAATGTAAACTAGGTTAGTAATGGGGTCTATTGCCACAAAACTTGCAATCAATGGGAATTTTATATTTGTGGGAATTGTAGAAGGATATCCTTCTCTTTCGGTAATTGAGGAGGGATTTACTGGGATATCTTTTATTTTCTCCAAGGATGTTTCGTTTATTACACTTACAGTATTGGATCCTATGTTACTTACATATACCTTACCTGTGAGCGGATTAATTTTCACACCTACGGGAAACTGACCAGTCTGAATGGTCTTTAACACAGTGCCGTCAGTTCCATTTATCAAAGAAAGTGAGTTTGAAGCGTAATTTGTCACATAGACAAGGTTTCTTTTCTCATTAATTTCAATTCCTACTGGAGAATTGCCAGCAGGGATGCTTTTTATGAAATTGTAATTATCTTCATCTATGACTGTGATAGTTGAATTAGCAATGTTTGAAACGTACAATTTATTTGATTGGGGATCAATGCCGATACCATAAGGGGTACTTATGCCGCTTATCGTCCTGATAACCTTATTAGTTATTCCGTCAATCACAGAAATTGAACTTGAATCAATATTTGTAACATATACCCAATTACTTGATTGATCCACAGCAACTTGAACCGGGGATTTACCGACTGTAATATTGTCGATTACTGAATCCGTCGAACCATCAATTACCGTAACGTCGTTTGATCCTCTGTTTGTCACATAAATTCTATTATTAAATTGATTCGCGTCTATACTATATGGAAATATCCCAGTCTGAATGGTACTTATTAATTTGTCCGTTTTTGCATCAAATACCGAAACTGTATTGGAATACTGATTTGCGACATAGATTTTATTAGTGAATGGATTCAAGGTTATTCCTACCGGATAGCTTCCTGTATTGAATCCCGAAATGAACTTCTTTTCATCTTCTTGAGCTATTGCCATATTATTTGCTATTGTATTATTGCCTTGGTCAATGTTCATCCGTCCAGACGAAATTAGTCTGTCTGTAGCAGGCGGAGGATCAAAGTAAATTTGTAGATTCACCAAGGTTAAAAAAATAAATGATATGAAAATCAGCAACCAAGACTTCATATACTGACTCTGACTTTATCAATTATAATTTTTTGTATCGCACCTCATAATATCGAAAAGAAGTGATTAGGAATATTGTTCTCGATAAATCATACTTAACAATTATATCTGCAATAATCTTATTAAATTAAAAGGGATTTAAAAGGCGTGGTACAAGTAAAAACCCAGAGCTTATCACTAGCTGTACTATTATGTTTTTATGTCATTTTTGTTTTTTCAATTACTCCGTTTATGACCAATTTTCCTGGGATGTCTTTTGAGGTAACTGATCAAAACAATGAAGGTGTGTTTAGTTCTTTAAGTAGAAATTTTGAACAAACCGTTGAGGAAATAAACAATGCTGATGAAAAGAGCACTACCTCAACCTCCCCCTCCTCCTCAACCGACTCCTCTAACAATGCTGATGAAAAGAGCACTACCTCAACCTCCCCCTCCTCCTCAACCGACTCCTCTAACAATGCTGATGAAAAGAGCACTGCTTCTAATGTCCCAATTGCAGCTTTCGAATCTTCTAATCTCATTAGCAGCAATTCGACCACAACTGACGATTTGGAGAAAAATAATGAAACCGGTTTCATCAAGTAAAATTAGTAACCATGCCTCTCATGCTGAATCGGGAATTTTTAGTAGACCAAGTAATTCAAAGTAACCCTTAACTACTGAAATTTGAATTAATGATTAGAATTTAGCTTGTTCAATACCGAAGTTACTTTAATTTTCCATTGAAAAACTCTTCGTAATCAATTAATGCATTAACGAATTTCAATGGTGCCTTTTTTTCAGCCAATAAAGGACAATGAATTGATCTACAATTTGTAAATATCAAGATTAGAAGTTTAAATAACGTTAATTAAAATGGCAACACACGTGTTAATTATTTAATTTTGAGTAGATTTACATGGTATTTAACAGAATTTACTAAAAAAAGTTAGGAATTCCAGATATAGAGAATGAACTGTCCTATGCTACTATATCTGCTATTGCCTCACCACTCGAAGTGCTGTTTGTGGCATTGTTTATTGCTCCTGTATCATCAATCGATTGTAGGCCCTTTTCGGCAAGTACTTCATTCAACAAGGTCGTATCATATATGCCTGAAAGATTCGGTCGATCTTTTCCCTTCTCTATAAATCCAAGGTCATATGCGTCATTTGCACTCTTAAAGAGGGTTAACTTCAATGGATCATATGTGAGTTCTAGATTACTGTAGGCCTTATCTAGTACACTTTCTGATATCTCTTGACCAGTAAGTTTCTTTAATTGAGTATTAAATTCCTTTGCTGCTGCTGCTGTATCGTTGTTTATCTTTAGTGTTTCATCTACGTGAGCTTCAAGTAATTTCTTTATGATTTCAGGATTCTTTTCAAGATAGTCTGTTCTGACAATTAAGTTGCCAGTTACAAACTTACCATCTGGCCATAAACTTTTCTCATCAACGAATACTTTACCGCCTGCTTCTTGTACTAATCTTGTTGCCCAAGGTTCAGGTACCCATGCTCCATCAATTTCACCTTTCAAGAATACTGTTAGTATATCCGCATTTGCAATAGGTAACACTGTTACGTTTCCACCATTTTCTACAGTATTGAAACCATTATCAATCAAGTATTTTCTCAAGGCCACATCTTGTGTGTTACCTAATTGAGGGGATGCAAATTTCTTTCCACCTAGGTCGTTGACTGTTTCTATCCCTGAATCATTTCTAACTATGAATGAGGCTCCACCACTAGATGCACCAGAAATTACTCTAAGATCTTTGCCTCCTGTAAGAAGATATCCGTTTATAGCAGGGTTAGGACCAATGTAAGTAGCATCAATTCTATCTGCTAATAACGATTCAATTGCAGATGGGCCAGCATTAAATCTAAATGTTTCAACAGTAACATTATCTCCTAACGTCTTCTGAAAATCTCCATTATTTAATCCAATTACGGCTTGTGAATGAGTGATATTTGGAAAGTACCCAATTCTCAAAGTCTTTTTCTCATCACCTAATGATTGTGCACTGGCAATCGATATGGGTGCTGATATCAATGCTATTGTGGTAATAATCATTGTAAAGACCAAGATAATTTGTCTTCCTCTATTATCAAAATTCTTTGGAATCTTGATACCTACTTTTTCTGACTTATTAATCATCATGCGTATAACGTTTAACGTTACTTATTATTCATTTTCAATGTGCCATTTTTTTTAATATTGTGCAGTTTAAGCATATATTCTGCGCCGACCGAAAAGTTATAATATTATGCCATCTATACCCAGGGACACAATTGTGCTCTATCATTATGTTGATAATTTGGTACAAGTTGTTGATTGAAGGCAAGCGATATGATCTGCCTATAATTAAATTTGAAAGTATCGTGACTCAAAATCAAAAAATCTAAAGGAGCGCGATTTTGAAAAATGATGTTAGACTTTTTGCCTATCATAATATTAATGGGTAGAAAATACATACTTGATTTTACGAAATTGTGCTACCTGATCCTTTTCATCCCGGCATATTTGATAGAATCCACCTCCGTTTACTAACAAATGGTTTAATTTACTAATGATTAGTAAATTAAACAACAAACCATCATTACTGATTATGGAACGGGGCTCAGACCTTTGCTCTTCAGTACTTCGTTTAAGAGACCAAGATCATAAATACTTGATAAATCTATTTGACGACTGCTTCCTAGATTTATATATCCCAAGTCGTTAGCGTCCTCAGCTATCTTGTTAAGCGATGCTGAGAGGGGATCGTAGGTAAATTCTATCCTTGATAATGCATCTTTTATTTGGTCCTCTGGATAAGTCTTACCAGTAATGTTCTTTAGCCCTTCATTAAATGCAACCGTTAATTCTTGAATATTTTTTTCATCCGTTTCAGTATTATTAGTTTTTGATAACTTTTGATTTATCCATAATGTTTCATTGATATGTGCTTCAAGCAGTTTCTTTATAATTTCGGGATTATCTTTAAGATAATCCGTTCTAGCTAAAATATTGGCTGTCACGAATTTACCTTCTGGAGGCCAGAGCTCCCTTTCGTCGACCAAGATAAATCCTTTTCCTTGTTCTTTTAGAATGGCACCTAAAGGTTCAGGTACCCATGCCCCGTCAATCTCTTTATTTAGAAACAATTTGATTATGTCCGCGGGTTTTGCTGCTAACACTGTTACGTTTCCACCATTTTCTACAGTATTGAAACCATTATCAATCAAGTATTTTCTCAAGGCCACATCTTGTGTGTTACCTAATTGAGGGGATGCAAATTTCTTTCCACCTAGGTCGTTGACTGTTTCTATCCCTGAATCATTTCTAACTATGAATGAGGCTCCACCACTAGATGCACCAGAAATTACCCGTAAACCCTCTCCTCCCGAAACAATGTAACCATTAATAGTAGGGTTAGGACCAACATAAGCTACATCAATCTGTCCTGCATATAGAGCTTCAATTGCCGAGGGACCGGTTGTAAAAACAAACTCTTTTACTGAGATGTTACCTAAATTCTTTTCATTTTCTATTATTTGTCTAAAATCTCCATTGTTTAGGCCAATTATGGCTTGAGCATGATTCAAATTTGGAAAATACCCAATTTTTAAAGAATCAGCCTTCGCATTTACGGTTTGACTGGTAGATCCAGTTGTACTATTATCCTGACCCATCAATAAAGACCAATAGAAATTATAATTAGAAGATATGATAACTACGATAATTATGGCAAATGAAATACCCAACTTTAATTTTGAATCCATGTTATTTTTTTTGTAAATGGGATGTATTAATAATCAGAAATAGGCAAAAAATGTATATTACACGTGGTTTTAGCAATAATGTTGTAATACTGACTCACAAAGGGTTATTTTCAGTATTTCAACTCCTTTATCCTAACTTATCACGGTTCAATAAAAGTATGTGTAGGAGAAAAAGTGATGTTAGGTCAAAATGAAATCATTTATTTTCAATGTCCTGCTCTTGTCTTAATCCCCATTTCTCTCTTACCCTTTCTTCTAGTTTTGCAAAGATTACTTTATCAAATAACATTCCTAATGCGAAAATAGTAATCATAGATGCTATTATCTGATCCATCAGTTGGAATTCTCTACCTACTAGTAGTATGTGTCCTATCCCTACCGCAGCAGCCATAAGTATTTCCGCTCCAATCAAAGCGTGCCAAGCAAATGACCACGCTTGTTTTATTCCTATTATTAATGCAGGAGTGGCTGCTGGTATCATTAAGTATCTAAATAATGAGAAACCTTTAGCTCCCATATTTCTTGCAGCCTTTAGATATATGGGAGGTATGTTTCTTATTCCACTGTAAGCAGACATCATGACTGAAAATACTGAACTCATTATGACTACAAATAATATTCCTATATCATTTAGACCGATAAGCAGGATAGCAAATGGAACCCAAGCAACACTCGGAAAAGACTGTAATCCTACCGCAAAAGAACTCATTGTTTTTCCAAAGCCACTAAATCTTACCATTGCAAGTCCCACACAAACCCCGATTCCTATTGATGCAGCAAATCCAATCAAGAGCCTATAAAGAGTCATTCCTATGCTTATCGTCAAAGTGCTATCTAGAGTTAGGTCATAAAACGATTCTACTACCATTATAGGAGATGGTAGTGATACTTTTGGCCAAATGCCACTTAAATACGCGAGTTGCCATAGGCCAATAAAAACTGCAATAAATAAAATGGTATTTGAGAATTCATCCAACCTGATTTTCTTTTTCAAGGGAATCTTGCTTTTATTTGGGCTTTTTTCGTCTAAAGAAATGATTTCTGATTCTTCGATGGAGTGCGATTCATCTAAATCATTTTCAATATCTTCCTTATTTTTCCGTTTATTTTCGTCATCTTCAGGAGCCCTGTACAAAGAAATCCTGTTTATTATTAGGCCTCCCGTATATCAATTTTCTTAGGCTTTTTACAAATTTAACTTCTTCAATGCATAATCACTATCACAACTTACCTAACTTGAAATCGACCACTCAATTAGATTAGTTATCAGTGGACCATCAAATAAGTTATCAACTTTTTTCGTTTCTTGCCATTATTTGAAAATTATTTTAAGAAAAATCGATTCTGATATTGGACATTCGTTCAAAATTTTATAAAACTGTAATAAAGAAAACAAAATCAAAATAATATCCTGAAGGAATATTGTAAGAACAATGATACAATAATGATTTCGTTATGTGTCTTAAGTTAGCCTGTAATTATTATATCCATTCTGCCTTGACCAAATTGTAGACTTTTTTTCTTGTGTCGTCTAAGCTATTCTTTTCAATTATCAAACCTTGTTCTTTGAGTTCTTCGACTGAAGCTTGAACTGTTCTTCGTGGTAGATTGGTAACATAGATCAATTCGCTTTGATCAATAGGGTGCTTACTCCTAATTATGTAGTGAATAAATTTTGTGGCAGGACTACCTTCAGGACCTTTCTTTACTGGAGTAATGCTGAAGCTTGCCTTAGATAGGAAACCTCTCCTTTGGGACTCTATAGATAATACATTATTGAGTTTTATCTCACCCATATTTACTCGCTGTCCAAATTCTGCTACTAATACTGCTTGCTGAATCTCTAACGGAGCCTCAAAAATTATGCTGTTAGGATTAATTTTTGAAGTAATAGCGGAAAGTAAATTCCATTTGATATCTCCTTTTTCATCATAGATACCCACGTTGTACCCCAAATTTGCTTCCAGGACTATTTTTTCTTGGCTAATCTCTAGAATTTCATTCATCTTCTTTATTGTTTCATCAACCGATAGTTGCCTTCTGGGATCTTTGTGCCCGATTTTCCATTGAACCCTCATATCATACGAATCAACTATTTTTAGGATCTTCTTTTTTTCCTCAAAGGCAAGATGAATACTATTTTCACTTATTTCAATTATATCAAACCCAATTGTTTTTGCACTCTCCATAAATTTTTCAAACACTTTTTCACGTATCGCGTATTCGGTCAACGTACTCCCTGTAGAAACTAGAACATTTGATTGATGGTAAAAATCAATTCTATTAATGAGACTTTGTTGTTTTAGAAGAAGAGGAAATGCTCCATATATCTTGACCATGTCAATATAAGGAGATATAGTTTCAAAATTCTCTTTGTCAAGACCTTGAAATTTGTCTATAATGTATGTAATACCATCATGACGGGGTTTTTTATGATCTATTCTGTCCTCAATCAGGGTTTCTAGCATGAATGGATGTATGCAGAATTTACATATAATTAAATTGATATATGCATTTTTGAAAGTATACACTAGACAAGAAGCATTAATTTTCGCATAAGATGTCAAATTGACACATTATCAAAGTTACTTCTTTTATCACTTCATTTCACTTCAATTTAGTCTATTATTATTTAATGCAGCTAATTCTAGGTTCCATGACTCATCCTATCAAGTGGGTTAATTCTGACTATGTATGTTTTATTATGTTTTAACAGATTATTTGGGCTTATGTCTAGTAGTAACATACCGACTGTAACTAATATTCCATTACAAGAACTAAACCGGGTTTCTAATTGATACCGTAGTTGACTCCTTTTTTTTTAAATGGGCTGACAATAATACCTTGAAAAGCATCCATTTTCAAGGATTGTTATTAATCAGTAAAAATTATGCGAAATATTGTATTAAAATAAAAACAAAATAAACGGGGGAAAAATAGTATTGAGACAAATAGATATTTTGCTGCCTTTGATAATGACTTCTGTTTTACCACATTACCCTGATTTTGTAGTATTAGAATCCTTAACATTAATTTACTTTGGAAATAATTGTGCGGTCTAGATTTTGATTAATGGTTTCAAACTCTGTGATAGGACCATTTACAAATAAGTCATTTGATTCAGAAATAATTTCTCGGGTAATTGATTCCACAAGAGGATGATCAATACTGCGTGGTCTCGGTATATTCACCACAACTTGCTTTTTTATATTCGCCAATTTGGGAGACATAACAATAACTCTGTCACCCAATGCCACTGCCTCATGAATGTTATGAGTTACAAACAAAATAGTCTTTTTGGTTTCCTGGTGAATCCTCAATAGATGTGAATAAAGCATTTTTCTAGTTTGAACATCTAAAGCAGCGAAAGGTTCATCCATTAGCAAAATCTTAGGATCCAACGCCAATGCTCTGGCGATCGCAACTCTTTGTTTCATTCCTCCAGATAGCTGGTGAATATAGGCATGGGTAAAATTGGTCAATTGAATCATATCAATTAATTTCATGACTTTTTCTTCCCTCTTATCTTTTGGAATTTTTGCAATTTTTAAACCAAATTCTATATTTTCATATACTGTTAACCAGGGAAATAAAGCTCCTTCCTGAAAAACTACCACCCGATCCGTGCTTGGAGATAGAGCAATAGGTTTATCATCAACAAGTATCTCACCATCAAATTTATTATCTAGACCAGCAACCAAATTAAGTAACGTACTTTTTCCACACCCAGAAGGACCTACAATAGTAACAAACTCTCCATTTTTGATGTTTAAACTAAGTTTATTGATAACCGTATGTTTGGAATGAATCTTGTTCTTTTTTTCAGTATATCCTTTAGAAATGTTTTCGAGTTTTAAAATTGAACTATCAATAGATTGAATAGGATTTGCTAAACTAGACATAATTATTACATAAACAGAAAATTATATAATTAAATCCCTATACGCAACATTCGCCGATATGTGCCAGACTTGCACACTTAATGATGATTATGCGTCTTTTAGGAAAAAAATAAAAAAATTGTATAGTCAATATTTGGTATATATCTTGGTTTATGCCATACATACAATAGATTATTCCTAAATCGATGCCATATTTATTTATCTTACAAAAAGGTAGTGATAGCGAAGGAATTTAAAATCGGTTATTTGAGATTATTTTAGAGTCAAGTCTAAATTTACGATTTGGGATATTTTTGTCGTTAATGTGGTTTACAAAATTGTTTGTTAATCATCAATAATTTAAAGATCGATAGGTAATTCACTTGTCAATATTTACCCCCTTTATTAAATCAAATCAAATGATGACAAGGATTCAGACTTCAGACCCTGTTGTATATTGGAATTTGGTATAAACAATTTCTAAATAAGTTCCTATATGCAAGATCTGCATCTATTAGCTAAATCTGGCATATTATTAAACGGATCCAAATATACTAATAACATTATATTTTATTAGGAATGATACTTTTTATGGATATATTCATATAAACCCGTTACTTTTTTGTATTTTTTTTATAAAGAGAGTTTAATAACTATGAAATACCAAGTATTGATGATTGGCAGTCCCATCCAATCACAAAGATACTCCACGAAGAAACACAAAAGCAGTACGTATTCATTATAGTAGTGATTCAGGTAATACCTAAATCGATGCCAGCACATCGTTAAGGTTATCAACCTGAATCACAATATCATTAGTATAAAAAGTAGGATACCCAACAAGGTTTATGGACAGTCTATCATATTAAGAAATTGAAGTATTCTCTAAAAGTGACTAAATGATGCCATCTCTCTCTGTAGCTTAATAAAAAACCATAGCAAATACTAAAAAAGAGTGATTTTGACTATTTGGAATAAAAACCATCAAGAGCTTCGGTTATATTTTACATACATCTGTCTGTTTAGCTTTTCTACATATTACGGACGAAACTGACTTTTAACACAAATCTACATGCGAATTGTGGATACCAGATTTAATAACCCTTTTGAGACCGGGCAACTGTCACAATAAGGGTCTCTGATCTTCAGTAAACTGCTACGTGAGAATCATATGTATCTATTCAAAAACCAATGCTTCAATAAATAAATTTAACAGGATAACAAAATTTTCTTTGCTTCTAATTGTAATTTCAATAGGGACATTTCTTCTCTATCAGTTCTCACATTTTTTTATAGATTTTGCTGGTACGCCTGCAACAATGTCTTCATCTACAATATCATAAATAACAGAACTGCCTGAACCCACAATAACTTGATCGCCTATTTTTATCTTATTTTTTATCGTACTATTTAGCCCTAACCAACAATTATTGCCAATGATAGTACTACCACCTACTATAGTTCCAGCTGTTAGCTCGGTATTTTTTCCAATATTGACATTATGGGCTATATGGCATAAAGCATCAATTTTGGTTCCTTGTCCTATAATCGTGTCAGAGAGAGATCCTCGTGCGATAGAGCAATTTGCAAATATTTCTACATCGTTTTCTATCACCACTTTACCATAATGAGGGAATTTTTCTAGATCTAAAGTATCACATGCTCTTTCAAATGCAAATCCATCAGAACCAATGGTTGTATTTGGTTGAATAGAACAATTATCTCCTACTTTACAATTTTGCAAATTTGCTTTTGATTCTATTATAGTATTATTACCAATAGAACAATTATCACCGATAACTACGTAGTCACCAATATAACAATCCCTTCCTATCTTTGCTGAATCGGCTATAACAGAACTTTTGGAAATACCAACCTTAGGCAGAGCATGGGTAATACGCTTTGCAAGTCTTGTAAATTCAAGTCTAGGATTATCAACAAATATCAATAGTTGTCCGTCCTTGTGATTTGGATATACCAGCCCCTCCATACTTTTTTTACAAAGTATCACACCAGCGTTTGATTGTGAAATAGAGAGCATGCCTCTGTATTCCTCAGATGAACAAAATGAAACATACCAATAATTTCCATTGTATAAAGAGGGCAAACTTTTTGTCAATTTTGACTTTATTGGTGAATCCTGGCCTTCTAACGTATAACCTGAATCAGTAAGGTGCTGCAATAATGATTCAACGGTCCACAATTGTACAATTCATCCTCATCTTTGTTCCCTATTTTTGCTTCGAATAAAACTTGTAATTTGAGTAAACTAAAAAGAAAATCTTATCCATCTAATTTCTTTTAGTTTGCAAAAGGGACAAAGCATTTTGTGACTGTCTAAATAAATACTTCCCGTTGTTTCAGAAAAAGAGGCATTCCAAGAACATTGGTTGCATCTCAAAGTATATTTGAAAGTCGAAGGCTTCAAATACATGTCCAGATTATCCTTTTCAATTCTTAATCCAACGGAATGATTTAGTTGCAAACTCATGAGTAGTTATTACAATAATTGTAATAAAAGGAATGTTGTATATGATATATTGGAATAGTATACGCAAATAATTCACATTCTATAAGCTTTAGTTTTGGAATTTATACAAAGCGTATAATAATACAAACACAAGTGACCCAGTGCATCTGTTACTATTAATTAAGGAGATCCTTTCAGAATTCTTATAAATAATATGCTGTTTGTGGTTAATTAATCCATGTAAATAAGAAAATAGAAAAATTTGAAAGAGTATAAAAATAATCGGTCTTTACTTACCTCATCATGTTTCTACATTCTTGGGCACATTTCTTACACATTTCAGCACATTCTTTACATGCTTCCATTTTGTTACCCATTTTTTCACATTCCATTGCACATGCGTCACATATGGTAGCACACATTTCACACATTTGCTTTGAGTATTCGCTTCCACGAGCCATCATCATTGCTGCCATTGTACACATCGAAGCACAGTCTCTGCACATCATCATACATCGGCCCATCATACCGGCCATTTCAGTGTTGGACATACATGCAGTACAACAGGCTTCGCACATCATTGCGCATTCATTGCAAGTGTCAATACAAGTTTGGTTTTTTTGATTAATAAGAGTAGTGTTCATACCATTAATAAGTTAAAAATATTATATAAACTTATCTAAAAAATATGAGAAAAACGTAAAATATATGCAAATATTGCGTATAAATTATGAAAATATAAAAGAATTATAAAATAAATATGTGATTTAAACATATAGCGATATACATAATAGCGTCGATTTAATTTTATCGTACCTGTTTATTAACTATTGAATTAATATCAAACCAACTATGAAATGAAAAAGTCGAAATAATATTGTATGATTTGTGTACCGGATTTTTAAATGCTAATTACATTTGAACTGATCAGGTTTATTAAAAATGATATCAAGATGTAAGATCTCAACACATTAGATGTTCAGATTCAAAAATGTTCTTTTATAAAATAAAGGGACTAGATCGATTAATACTTTATACTGATCATCTCTCTTTTATCTTTTTTTGGAAAACATGAGTATCAGAAATTCAATGAATAAATTCTCTATTTTATTTCTTTGATTCTGCCAGTTCTTACATCATATACAAACCCAGTTACTGAAGCAGCGTCAAGTAGGAATGGAGTGTTCCGAATTTTGTCGACTTGTTTTTTTACATTTTCTTCTAAATCGTCAAATGAATGAAATACTATGCCTGAAGCATTCGAATTGTATTTTTCCGAGATTTTCTTTTGCAGGTCTTGGTCACTAAAGGTCAACATGCCACAGTCTGTATGATTTATTACAAAGAATTCTTCTGTTCCTAATAATTCGTGTGAGATTATTAATGAGCGTATGGCATCTTCGGTAGCAATTCCGCCAGCATTCCTAATAATATGGGCTTCGCCGATCCCGAGTCCTAATAAATCATTTACATTCAATCTTGCATCCATGCATGCGAGGACGGCAATTTTTTTTGAGGGAGGCAATGGACAAATCTCCATCCTTGAAACTTTTAGCGTATTCCTCATTCTGAGATTTTATCGACTCCAATTGTGTCATAAAATTATATGGTTAATAAATATAGAATTACCTTCCGAAATAGGTTATTTAGGTCTTTTTCATGTGAAAATTTCATCTTGCTCTATAAATTGGCGTATATCTTGACTGCTTTATGTTGTCTTTTTTAGACAGAGCATATGTCGAAGCCAAATAATTTAGGATTAAAGTTTATAGTAAAATAAACTGGTAAACAAGCCAAACACTAGATAAAACAATTTATCCTTGTAAATACAATTAAGGATAGACCTGGAAAAAGGCTTGTAGGTTTACCTTTAAAGTGACTGGTAAATAAAACCTCTTACATGCCCAACAATGTTCCAAATTTTCTGTAATTGGGTGCTCGAACCTACTAATGAAATTGATTCTTATAAATCAATAAAAAATTCTGCTGTCATCATTCCAAAATTATATTAAAGTTAACAAATTCTCAATTCATTACAAATTAAATCGTAAATCTTAATTGTTTGGATATGATCCCGTCCCTATCAAAAAAAATTCTAGTTATTTCCAATTCATGATTTCAATGCTTGATGGGTTATTGTCTAGGACTCCAATTTAGACCGCTTGAAAGTTTACGGTGATTCAAGATTTAGCGTTAATTGTAACTGAGAAATCTCGTTGTCTATGATTTGTGTATCTTCACTTGATCTAATTTGCTTGGTAAGTTTCCTACAAGCTTGGATTTGAGCCCGATAGATTTCTGTCTTTTCCAGATAGAGACTATTAAGAGGCTCTATGAACGAATATAGGATTTCTCTCCTTTTCGAATTACCGCCAATTTTTGCATCTATTTGGACTAGTGCTTCCCCTTCAAGTTCCCTCATCTATTTTGCCCCCTTTGTATCTCGTATTTTATTGATTTGTGAACTGGTTTGCCAGTTTTACTTTCTAAACAGCAAGTCATTAAAGAATAAAGAAGACTATTTTTTTTCTTGGTTAAGGTTATTTTATGCATGTGTATTAAGATAAAAAACGTACACATAAAAAGGATTTTAAATATGCAAAAAAAGACAAATCTAAGCAGACAACAAGCTTATTTACATTAATTTCCATTTTGAAGTTTGGAATTTCACTCGGATTTGGATTTAAGAATATGAAATGGTGATAAACAAAATTCATCCGAGTCAGAAAAATTTGTTCCCTAATTTGTATGGAGGCATATTAAAATAATATTCTGAAGGGGTTCAAATTAATATAGATTACTTAAAAGAAGTTGATCCTAATCAAAATATATTGTGCTAATGAGTGAAATGATCTCATAAATGGATAAATAAGATAGAAAATAAGATAGAAAAATGTTTTAGAGTCGACTTATATTTGCTCTATCAAAATAACTCAACAAATGTTTTTAGTAATTTAAAAAATCCACTATGTTATTTATCACTATCGAGTTAGCTCAGTGACATTTATATTTCAAATAATTTGATAACAAAACATACTCAGATAAAATCTAATGATATAGTGACTTACATAATTTGCATATAATTACAGAATTTTTCACATAACAGAATGATATTAAGTATCAATAGGACTATTATTATTGTAATAATTAATGTCATTCGGAATTTTCAAAGAAATTGAAAGACTAGTTGAGTATATTCCCATTGAGACGGATATGGACGGAATAGGCAAATTATCAAGTGATGCTGATATCGACTCTCAATTTTATTTTGAAGATCTTGATAGAATAGCTGTAAGACTAGGAATCTTGGAAATTGGGAAAAGCACCATAAGTCTGCGAGACATAATTAAACTGTTAAACAAATTTTTAAAGGATGCAAGAGTTGAGGAGTTTGTAGAAAGCCCACGAAAATATGAACAATTGTTGACCAGTGGGTCTGGTTTGCCATTGAAAAATTTGTTATTTGAATTTAGTCTATCGGCCTTGGCTGGGGACAAATTAGATGCAAAAATATATTTAACTCATACATATCATATCCTGGGTCTGAGAAGAAGTTTAGTCCTACTCCTTTCGATTATTGTGAATGAAATTGAGAACATAAAATACGATGCTGACGTAAGAGAACTATTCACACTTTTAGCGCTGATGTCGGAGCCAAATAATGTTGATATTCATTTTAGTATAGATGAAAATGGGTTTAGCAAAAGATATAGCGGATACTTACAGGAACTTCAAAAATTAACATTACCTAAGAGAGGTAAAGATCCAATTGATCTTCATTCCATAAAATTCTATTAGAACGATAATAATTTTTTGATCTTACATTAATAAATTTTTACCTCATTTTATTCCAGTTAAATTCGTATAAATTGTAACCATAAATGATAGAATACACGAAATAGGTACAGATCTTACGGAGTTATCTAATGAATATGAAAATTTCACACCATTCTAAATTATTTTGCATATTTGAGAGTAGTAATATACAGGTTAAATCAATTAATCATAATGGAAAATAAAGAAATTTCATATAAAAAATATTTAGGACTGGCAGCCGTTATTTTTGCAGTCGGTACTAGTAACTAGTAACTTCGGTGCTGCTTTCTCACAAAACAATACTGATGAGCTCGTAAATCTAAATTTGACGGGTGGTGACGTCCTCACAAGCCCTAATTCAACTGGGACAGATGCTAGCTCTAACGGGACCGATTCTAATTCAACATATACCCCTTAATAGACAATTGTTCTAAACCATCACCTTTTTTTTAAATACTAATAATTTTTGCGTTATTAATCCCTGTACTTGAGAAAGCGGTAACAAATAATACTGACTATTATGTTCACAATACATAAAACCTGCAATCTACGAAGACCAATTTATTTGCTAGATATGAGATCAATTTACCCATAAACAGATAAACCTTCACATATCACAAGTATATTATTACCAAATTACTATTATTACTTTATCGCATTCTAGCAGATGCGGTACAAGAACTTAAATCATGCATATTGCAGGCAAGGTAGGAGCAAAGAAGATGAAAAATAAAAATCTCTCATGGTAGTATCATCGTAGTGAAGTGCTGTAAGCTTGCCTCTACTTTCCTGCAATATTTTGTTCTTTAAAAGTTGTTAACATTCTTTAGTATGGATAATTAAATAATTGAAAACCTAAGCAGTGATTAAATATGACATTCGGATTTTTCTCAAAAATAGATTGTAGTAACTTAGTACACTTAAGCAAAACAGTACAATTAGCCGTCTATCTCATAACCGTATTTGTTACTTCTACGACAAAAGTTAATAAATATACACTTTTGATTCGAAAGCAATCTAGAAAGATATCGTACACAAGACAATAAACTTGAACTGGTTTATTTCATTCGAGTTGTATGACTATAGTGAATCTAGATTGGGTCCATCCAAGTCAGATTCAGAGCGTGGTCTTGCATTAACCATGATTTATTATACAGGTTAACTCCTAAAATTGAACCTGACTATGTGAGAATTTTTGTTTCTTCCCAGGGTTTATTTTAATCGTTTAGAAACTGACCAAGTAGTTACTTCAAATTAGCGATTTTCAAAAAGACTAATCAATAGACATAATCAAAAGTTGGTTAGTATCGTATGAAATAGTAAAGGCGTCAATTGGAAGTTCACGTTGGGAACTTTCTCATGCTTTTGTATCTTTCTTATGGTAGCAGCTGTTTTATCGATCAAAAAAAGCCTTCGTTAGGACAACCCTCACGTGAGTCATTTGATTGGAATATGTGAGCAACACGATTTAATTTTCCTTTAATAGACACTTATTACACGATTGTAGCCTTTACCACTTCATTACAGTATCAGGCCTTTGAGACCTGATGATTTTCGCCTATTTCTAGGAGTCTGAGTCTGAGTGCAAGTATAGTAAGCACATTGGTTATTTATTTTTGATCTAAATTATCATTTTGTATTCTCAGGATTGAAACTAACAATTGATTTGCTCTGGTGGTTCCTCAACGTAGAATTTGTCTACCAGCTATTCTTATCCTTCATACCTAAAAACCTGTAAGATAGTAGCATTATTTAGGAAATGAGTTACCGTTTTTTAAAATATAAAATTGACTATTTATAACCACGTTGACGGATTTCTGTACTAGGCATTTAAAGTATGTTGCACTTATATCATTACATGACATCTGACGAATTTGAAAATAAAAAAAGAGACACTAAGAATGCTCTAGATGAAGCAGGAGATAAACTAGAAGCAGGTGCAAAAGCAGTAGCAAATAAGCTCGGTGATACTGACAAAGACATCGGAACAGAGTATAAAAAAGAAAAGTTAAAAGAAGATTTGAAATAAGAAATTTATTTCAAATTTATAGTTCATAGTCTCTTTCAATCAGAGATAAGCCACTTATTAAAATCATTTTTGATAGTTATAGTATTGAATACTAGAATATTTCCATATTAACTGTCAAAAATAAAGAATTACAAAAATGGTATTAGTTAATGTTGTTTAATATATATTCCATTAATCTGTTACTAGATGCCGAATAGTAATCAAGGTTTTCGCTCATACACTCGGGACATTTGTTGGATAGAATCAATCTACTATGGTTAATCACCCCAACTGAAGAATGATAATAGCAGGTTTTACAGCGAATAATTTGTGTCTGTCCTTGTCCAGTTATGATCTTTTCATATGGTAACTGATTGTGGGACAGTGTTCCTCGTTCACCTCTTACAACTTTTTTTTGTATTTTTTGTAATCTCTTATTCCTGTCTGACTTTGTCAGTACAGATTTTGTCAAAGACATAGGTAATATAACAGAGAATTATGATTTAATTAGATCTCTACGAGCAATGAAAACCATATATATGAAATTTATGCCAATAATTATTCGATTTACTTTTAGTTATGCATCATCCAAAGAACGAATCCAAAACCGATGCATAATTCACACATTTCTGTAAAAAAATACACCAACCAAAGCAAAGATATGAAATGAATACTTAATTTAGGTATGGCACAAACAACTAAAATTAAATATTCCCATCCGGAAGTACAGGATAATACACAATGAGTTGAAGTAACACTTAGACGATCCTAATATAAGAATAGTAGAAGTTGACTATGATTCTCAAGCTAATTGCCATCTTGGTCATATCCCAGGAGCAATTCTGCTTGAATAGAAAAATGACATAACTCATCCTATCTCAAGGGAAATTCTATCTGCGGAAAGTTACAAAAAAATCATATTCTCAAGTTTAGAAAGGCATACTTCGATCTTCATGTAATCAGACTATATCAAAATAATTCTTGGTGAAACTAGTTCGAGTCAGGGTTTTCTAATATCTTAGGTATATTTATTCAATATTGTATTTAAGAGTAGACTAAAACTTAAAATATATTTATTCCACCCAGTTTAACCGATGAAGTTAGCGATTCTCACGTATTGAAGAATACGCTAGTCATAATCATGTAAGTAGATTTATTAATTTCGAAAAGGCTCTAGTCCCTAAATTAGTAGGTTAACAGGATTGCGAATTGGAAAATTATATAATAAATACAAGGATTATGTCTTATTTAATAAAAACATACTAATTTCAGGTATTTTTGCTTTCTTTGCTGGGGCTATCTTTACACAGTTTTTTTCTGAATTCAATTCCGACAGCCTATCAAACTCGATCGTTACTCTAATCATGGAGTATTGTGTTTACATTCCTATTTTTTCATATTTGTTCTATCTGGACAATAAATCTCGCTATATTAAAAAGGAGACTGGTAAAAAAAATTATAGTAAGATTAAGACAGATATCAAGAAGCTGATTGCAGCATTTGCAATTTCTGAGACTATCTATTCAGATTTCGAAAGTACATGATTCATTACCAATTGTTAACCCTTGGTTTCATTGAACCATATCAGACCTCCATGATAGCTTCCATAATTGCTTGGATAATTTTCCTGTTGGTTATTAATCTAAGTATAAAAGCAGTTCACCTCTTTAAGTCAAAATAAGTCATTGAATTTGGAGCAATACTTCCTATGTCCCTTATTTTAGGAGTATCTATCCAATTTAGTCAAATTTTGAGTATCATCATTGTAAATTTAACTATCCGTGCATGATCTATGATTAGAATTATTTAGTAGTTATTAATATTACCCATCGATATTAAATAAAGGCATGAGAATCGGTGCGGGGATTGTATTTTTTGATGACGCTAAAGGCTTGAAGAGATGCCTACACTCAATTGCATCCAACGTTGATTTAGTTATAACCATTGATGGAAAGTTTAAGGAATTTGATGAGGACTATGATATTAGCATTGATGGTTCTAGGGAGGTTGTAGAGTCATTTCCTAATACGAGATATTATTGTTATCCAAATATTACTGAGATAGAAAAAAGAAACAAATATCTAGAGATCGCTGCAAAATTGGGAATTGATTTTTTGATCGTAATAGATTCAGATGAGTATGCTGTAATCGATAAAGAGGAACTGAGGAGAAATTTGCATTTCATAAAGGCTGGGAAGGAACTGTCGGAAACTTGCAATGAATTTATTCCTGAAGTCTATGGAATAAAGATGTTTGATGAACAATATGAAAAACAGAACATGATTATAGAAAGATATAACGAAAGGTTGCTTTACAAACCCGGATACCTTCGATATTCTGCAATCCATAGCAATTTAATAGATATCAATAACAGGAATAGGAATTTTACTACGTCAAAATACACTAGTGAAATCGACGGCATCACATTATATAATGATGATCGTCTTAGAAGTTCAAGTTATATTAGTAAAAGTTTAAAATATCAAACCTATCTGTTTAATTCCGAGAGGATGGAACGAAAAAGAATAGTAGGATATGAGACATTAAGATATAAATAATCCTAGTGTATTATCCACAAGAAAATTTCTTTCGCTAACCCCTAATTTGAAGCCAAATTTGATAATTGGTCAAGGATTTGTCGAGCCTTAGTAGCGCTTTTTTCCTTGTCTTTTATTTCAAGCATAAGGTCGTAACTATAATCAATTGTAGAAGATAAAAAGTTCTTGAACTTCATTACATCCAAAGTATTAGCATGTTTTCCTTTCCTGAAATTTGGTTCTTGATTACTATAGTCAATCATCAGTACCCCATCTCTGTTTTTCTCCCACGTATTGTCTGCAGAACTTATGGCATCTTGTACCGATACGGCCATCATTCTTACATTCGTGGTGAAATACATCCAACAAGACGGGAACATTCGTTTTGTCGTGTATTTTTAAGCAATCATTTAAACTAAAACGATAATCATCATTTTCGATTGCCATTCTCGACCTAACCTCATCAGACAAGAGTGTATTATAGTTTTTGATGAACCTATCCAATGAGGAGATTTTGTCATCATAAGTTCCTCCAACGTGGATCTGAATTTTTGCAGTGTTATCTAGCTTCATTGCGTTGAGGAGGGCAGTTTGGTAATTGATTTCTCTTATTCCGTTTTTCTACAACTTCATTATTTGGTGAATTCAATATGACAAATTGGTCTGGGTGCATGGAAATTCTGATTTTCTTTTCTTTAGCAATTTGACCGATATAAAACAAATCTTTCTTGAAATAATTTTCCCAATCAAATTTGCATATTGGGTGTGAAGCGAATGGAATTATGTCAGAACTGATTCTAAAAAACAGGAAATCATGTTGAATATTATAGTCCAAGATATCTTTGAGTACCTCAAGATTATAACTGACCGCCTTGATTAATTTTTCTTCAGAGTACGAAGATATTCTAAACGTGGAAATAGTTTTTTTTCCTAACGATTGGTTAATGCACGGATATCCTATTTTCATTACTCAGACTTTTTCTTCCAAAAATTGTTGGAGGTTTGATTCTAGTAATGAAAGATTCGCCTCTAGTATCAGATTCCAAAATCGTTTTGGCTATTATTACTAAGGACCTCTTGATATTTGATGTTTTGTATTTTGGGTCAGTTGTAGGGTATAGTCTCACAGTTATCTTATCAGACTTTTTGATCAATTGAATAAAATAGTTTTGGGTAAATCTGGGTTCGATTGTTATTGTGTTTATTAGAATAGTATCTTTGGAAACACTTTGAAATGATTCCTTAAAATTATAAATGCATCCTCCATCGAGGGTGCTTCTAATAATCCTACCTTTAAAGTCGCTATGAATCAGGTCAAAGTTGACTAGACTATTTATGATAATGTGAGGCATTATTCAAAAAGAGTTTTTTTATAGTTTACCTGGGAACAATAACTAAAATCAGACCTATGAAAATTCTTTTGACTTCATTCTCGATTCTTGATTTCTTTATTGAAAAGGGTGGGAAAAAGATGATTCAATACCAGTAAAAACCTCCAAGAACAAATCGATTCCAAATATATACTATGATTTTGAGGACAAATTTTCTAAAGTCAATAATTCATTCGCACTCCTTGATAAGGTTTTGAGTTCCATCAATCTACCCGAAATGTATCCCAAAAGTACGCCGTAAATGATATGAAAAGCTAGGGAACCCAGTATGATTATAGGGTAAAGACCTTCAAAATTTGTGACTATCGAATATACATACTGATTGGGGGTTATTGAATTTCTAAATGAATCAATCATCGGTTGAATAGCGAATGTTGCTACTGGTACAAATAACAATGTCCATAAAACTACTCCCACAATAATCCCAGTTACCATGCCATGCCTTGCATTATAAGGAGAGATGCGACGCCAAAATATTGATACTTGCCCAAAAATATTACCAGCAATGGTACCTGTTAATAAATGTAAAGCAAAACCAATTAAAGGAGCAGCAGCGGGATCATAGAAACCCAGTGATACTCCTATTATTCCAAAAAATGAACCAGGTGGCGTTTGGGAAATAACATCTATTGAAACTAACAATCCTGATATTCCCCAAGATGCAATGAAACCTGCTAGGGAACAATAAAGTATGAACAATTTTGGGGAATCTTCAATTTTGAATTTTAGCATAGCCTGATATGGATAATCTATTATTTAAGAAATAGTAAAAACGATACCATAATGCCTAACTCTTTATAACACCTGTTTCATTTCCCAGCATTCTTTAGAAAGGTGCTCAAGACTTATTCTAGCACCTAAGAGTATTTTTTAATTCTCAAAATTTGCTTGGATTTATTGACGCTCGAGGAATCCCTGCTCCGTTTTATTTTCAATCTGACGGCCCAAAAGAAGTCTTACAGCATCCTCTAAATTGGTATTCATGAAGGGATAACCAGAAGTCAATAGCTTTTGGGGTTTTACAACACCATTGGAATCGCTAATGGTATCCGCGAAATCTCCAACCGCTAGTTTCATGAATCCATAGCCAATTCTCAAAAAAATCTGATTTTCTAATATTTTTGAAATTAGTTTCAAAAAAATCTGAAGCCTTTACCGGGTTGGGAGACACTATGTTAATAGGTCCACGGATGTTAGTGTTTCCAATCACATACAAGATACATCCTATGACATCCTCAATTGATACCCAATTAATAACGTTAGTTCCTTTACCAAATCCTATTCCTGTTTTTAGGTAAGAAGCAAGAGTAAGTGGTTTCAATATTCCTCCCCTTGGAGATAGTATTAGACCAAAACGGGCATTTATCACCCTGATACCTATAGCTTCAACAGATTTTGAATGCGATTCCCAGTCAACACACAAGTTGGCTAGAAACCCATCTCCTGCTGTAGTTTCTTCTGTGACAACCTCTTCGCCACGATTTCCGTAATAACCAATTGCTGAAGCACATAATAAAGTTGAAGGAGGTTTTTTAAGTTTCTTTAAGGTGTTGCATAATAGTTCGGTTGTTTTCACTCGGCTATCACGTATGCGCTTTTTCTTTGATTCTGACCATCTACCACCTATGTTTTCTCCGGACAAATGGATAATAATGTCAAATCCTTCTAGATCAATTGGGTCAATCATTCCAGTTTCAGGATCCCAAACTCTGAAATTTGAACTGTTATCGCTCTCAGGGTATTTGGAAGTGGGCCTTACCAATCTTGAAATCTTGTGTTCTCCAGCGGTTTCTAGAAAAGGTATCAGAGCAGATCCAATTAGCCCAGTAGATCCGCTAATTAGAATTCTTTTTCCCCTATTCTCCTTTAGCAGGCCCCATAATTTCAAATCATTTTGCAATATTCGATGTCGATAACTGAACATTTGAATTAGGGTTTTATTGATTCGATTCCTGAAAATATTAAATCTATTTAATCCGTACGGTAAAGAATACTTTATTTTGTCCTCCATTATACATCCGCTTATTTCATTAGGAGCAAACGAGTGGGTATGTATCCAAGTCTTTAACGGCCCTTTGATCATTTCATCTTGAAATATTTGATCTTGAATGTATCCAAAGTGCTTTGCAATCCATTTTAATTTTAGCGGTCCATATTGCAATACTAGGATACAAATTGCTCCATTTTCTAGTCCATTATTTCGTTTAATGATTTTTAGAAAACTCCAAGGCGGGATCATTCTATCTATTGCTCTATATCTTGCGTGATAATTGAAAGCATCATGTACCTCGTAAGGGATTTCAACCCGTTTCATAAAAAATGCGGTTTTGTTTGATGTAATCGCTTGAATCTTTCAATAAAATGATCTAAATCTAGTATTCACCTTAATCTGTTTTTTGCAATAAAATTTAAGTGTTGGCAGCAGAGAAATACACATAGATAAATAAAATTATCTTTAAGTTTCGTATGTATAGTATATTTTTTGCTCATGCTGATCTTTTTTGTTTCAAAAATTGATAATTCTTTTCATTCATTCCGCTTCTAGTCGATTTGATCTCTTCAAAGCAAATTAAATAGATATTAAAAGACTAACTAACAACTCATAAACCTAGAATAACATATTAAAATTTAAAACTGTTATCTTTATTGTTTTCATCATATTGGCTGTAAAACGGATGTTGCAAGCTAGTTAATTGTTTTCGACACATTGTACAATCCATTTGAAAACTATTTTTGTCAATCCAATGAATTTATTTAACCCTCTAGTAGTCAATGTATCTAAGAGGGATGAGGGAAATGTATTTTTAATACATTCAAGATGCAAATCCTCAATTTTTGAATTCATTTAATATTTATGGATCACTATTTTGTTTAATTAGAACCTGAGATATAGGAAAATATGAAAAATTATGCCAAACAACAGACGGATGTTTTTTGCACTGGGCAGACCTTAATTCTATGCAGTGATAGTCATGATCTACTTCACAATGAGTCAGATCATTCTGAACTTATAGGGGCGCTCAATTTGGTACCAAAAACTAAGAGAATTTGAATATCTTGAGATATCAATTCAGAGATTGGAGAATGAGATATAAATTGAAGAATGATGAAATGTGGCCAACACTTCCTGTTGCTACCTGGAAGGAAACATATGAAACGTTGCATATGTTAACACAAATCGTGGGCAAGATTCGGCTTGCAACTACCCCAATGGAAAATCATTGGTGGAACTCTACACTATATGTTACACCAAACGGGCTAACCACATCCGTGATGTACTATAATGATATCCCTTTTAAAATCGAATTTGATTTGAACAAACATTTCTTAATTATTGAGCAAGCTTTTGGTTACGTTAAGAAAATTCCCCTAGAGTCAAGACCCGTAGCAGATTATTATAAGGATATAATGTCAACACTGGAATCAATTGGTATTTCATTAAGGATCTGGAGTACACCAGTTGAGGTGGAAAATGGAATTCCATTTGAGAAAGATTATACCCATTCAACCTACGACAGTGATTCGGCCAACAAATTTTGGCGGATACTTATACAGTCCTCACGATTATTTACAGAATTTAGATCAAGTTTTTTGGGCAAGGTCAGTCCAGTTCATTTTTTTTGGGGAGCTTTTGATTTGGCTGTAACTCGTTTTTCTGGACGAAGAGCTCCTGTTCATCCTGGCGTTCCTAACTGTCCGCAACATGTAATGGTCGAAGCATATTCTCATGAAGTTAGCAGTTGTGGATTATGGCCAGGAGGTGGACCATTTGAAGGACCAGTATATTATTCGTATTCATACCCTGAGCCTCAAGGATTCAAAGATGCTAAAGTCGAGCCTGCAGGAGCGTATTACGAGGGCAGCATGGGTGAATTTATTTTGCCTTATGAGAATGTTCGGAAAAGCGAGTCACCAGATCAATCATTACTTAGCTTCCTTCAGAGTACTTATGAAGCTGCGGCTGAGGCAGCAAAGTGGGAACGTACCATGTTGGAAAGACAATAACAGTCTTAATTGGAGTCCTATATCGAATTGTCAGTATGCCTTGGCTTGAGAGGCTACCGATCTATTCCATGCTAATTCAAATGATAAATTACAATATTAAGCACAATTTCGCTGTTGATACCATCTCCCTAAGCCACATAATTCCAAAACCATATATCGGATCCATCATAAAATTTTAAAATAATTCTTCTTATGGATGTTTGAATTAAGTATGTTGCAGGACAAAAAAATCCACTGTTTTCTATTATTTTAGAACTAAGTTTTATCGTCTCTTGAGAAGCAGCAATATTATTCCATGCAGTTACACCATTCTAGTTTAATCCCTAGGATATGATTTAGATCTCATACCCCGATTGACAACTACGCAAAACAACTAATAAGATATGAACGATGGTTCTTACTTTCTAATCAAAATAATTGAACTCACCTAATCACACAACATTGACTTTAATTTCCGAATCTTCATTCCATTTTGGTGATGCAAATGACAATTCCCTGTTCTCTACTAATATCCTTTATTGTCCTAATGACGATTGCATACTCTGAGCTTCTGTAAATGACTTGAATTTAAATGTCTTTAAACAGGAAGATCCATGAGGTTCTTATTATTAACTATCTTACATGTTTTAGTTAGTGGTATCCATATTAGGATAAATAATTTTAAAGTCATCCTTCATGCTGACGGTAATCCAGTTTCGGTTTTGTGCTTCTATTAGCGCATTTTTAGCATGTATGTCATAGGAATATTCTCTCATGGCATCGTCGTGATGGACTAGAATTTGAAGTGATCTGCCGGGATGTTATTATCTTCAGTATATGTAAGCATCTCCAAATCTCCATCTGAATTTCCGACTGCTAATACGGGCACTTTTCCTATATGGAGCTGAATATTTTCTGGTTTTACTTCGTTGTCATTATAAAAAGCTAATTTTGACTCTCTAAAAATGCTCGATTTACTTCTGTTGGTTCCTTTAATGTATCTGAATTTTATGCTACTGCCTATTATCTGATCTGAAGGTATTCCGTACACATCAGAAAGAGATTCTCTTACAAAGTCTACTCCACCAGCAGAAACAATGAATGTTTTAAAATAATTATGCTTAAGAAAATCGATAAGTTCGATCATTGGCTGGTATACCATCTGCACAAATCTTTTTTCGCGTATGGGGATGTTGTGCTGTCTTAATCCACATGTTTACCATTTTATTGAATTCGAGTTGTGTAATATTTGAATGAGTTAACAAAACGAGTGACATGATATCCTTTTTACTTAAATGTAAATTTGCAAAATCCTTATTCAGAAGTTGTTTGATCAGTGGATCACGTTTTAATTCTGGATTTGACTTTGACAATTCTTCAAGTCTATCGAGGACGAAAATGCCCTGGAAATAAGTTGGTTTTTCTGCCCATAAAGTTCCGTCATTATCCATGACTTGCGATTCTGTCTTCTGGCGGAATGTAATTGGGATTTTCTAGATCGATTACACCTGTTATAAAATTTAATATTCTTTCTTTTACCATACCTTGGTTCCAAGAAGGAAGTGGATCTATCGTGGTTGAATACTTTTTTTCTGAAATCGACAATGTTTGAATAGAAATCAATGATTGTTTATATCCTAATCTTCTTATCAGCTCCAGAAGTCTTGACAAGTGATTCGGCACTGACAGACATACGGACTAATAATCATATCTTTTCAATGAGACTCACACAAAGAAATTAACCTTTTGAGTTGCAATCACCCTTTTTACCTCATAAATAAAAGAACTTTTTCCAATCTTTTTAGATACTCTTCCTTTGTAACGGGTAATTTCACAGTAAAGGAAAACAATGACCACAAATTCTGTCGAGTTTGTCACCTTAATTTGATTTTGATTTTGTCTACTACTTCCTTTATTTCACATTCTAAAATGTAAAATTGAACTTTGAGAGAAGTTAACAGCATAGGCACAAAGGGCTTTATACCGAAATCGATTCTTTAGCTTGTTTAAAAGCCTCTTATTTTAGGAAATTTTTTATGAGGTACTCTATTATGAATTTAGTTGCCAAGTTAAAGGAATTATGAGCAGATTCATCTTCTCATGATAAGTCTAGATGGTTTGAATATTTGGTAGGATTTGTCAAGTTTCTGTCATATTGACGGTCAAGACAATGTAGTAAAAAAGCGACTGATGAATTATTCTCGTTGTTGTCTTCCTTGTTCTTCCATTTGTTTAACATATTCTCTGGCCATATTAAGCATGGTGGGCTTGACTGAATCACAAAATAGCGTACATAAGAAGTCAAAGTTTGATTCAGTCATTTGCATGTACGTTTTATGATAATTAACTGCAAAATTATACCATACATCCTGCATTATCTTAAAATAATCATTCGTTAGATAATACTTTTCTGATTTTGTTTTGTCACTCATACTACTGAAATTTTGTAACTTCTATAAAAAGTAATTACCTCCTAAAAGAATGAAATTTCGATTTATTGAATTATCTATAGTTTCTAGACTCTATGATAGGCTTGTTTGACAAGGACCATTTGCTAAATTTCTCTTATTCTTTTCCAGTAAAATGAGCATTCAGTTGTATTAATTCTTGTAATTTTTTATAAAATTCCATTGCAACCCTCTTAGATCTCCCCACTTGTTGATAAACTCTAATCTAAAAAACAAATGAATTTCTAATAAAATTAGGAATTGCAATCCGACAATTACCTATGAGAAGAGGTTTGGCTTAACTTCTCACAGGCTAGAGAGACATTGGCTGAGATACTTCAAATATAGAAGTGTTGATTTAGAATTTAAGCTTTAGGGGAATTAAGTTCTATACTATTATAACATAAATAGCTAGTTAGGAGGAGAACGTATATTTCACCTATTATCATTGGGAGGATTTCCAAAAGAACCTAAGGGCGACGTAGAGGCTAAGACCAGCAGCAACAAAAAACAAAGCATTTTTGAATTAACCCGTTGGATAATATCTCTAGGGTTCGGTGTCTAAAGGAACTAACTTCGATATGATCTGCGATAGCAACCGAAATGTAAGACGATTAGATCCGATAGAGTTTTCCCTTATCTTCTTCTTTCTCTAATTTGACGGCACATATTTAAACGTCCTCTAAAAGTGTTACTTATGAGACGTGACCGGCTTTACAAAATCCTAGAATCATACCCTATTTTTGTACCTGCTATTGTAGCAATATTGATTGTAATTTTTGGGGGTATCGGGGTGTATCTGGCCGAACACAATCATCCAGGCGCAAATATAACTAACTTAGGCAACGCCTTTTGGTGGGCCATAGTTACAATCACAACAGTAGGATATGGTGAATATTTCCCACTCACTTTCGTTGGACGGGTGATTGGGGTATTAGTGATGCTCACAGGAATCGGTACTGCTGTAGTCATCGTAACTATCTTTGCGGACAGGAGACTAAAGGATTTAGAGTCAAGGTTAAAGCCAAAGACTGATGTACATGCAAGATTATTCGGTGCTGAAACAAAGACTGATATAAAAGTCAAGATTGACGGGATAGAGAATTTGACTGAAGAGGATTTTGATAATCTTATCATTATGATGAAAAGTCTGCGACGTACTTTACTTGAGGAGTCCAAGAACTTATCCAAGTGCTCGGTATGTGGTAACGCCTATTATAATAAACCTAAATTTTGCAGCAATTGTGGTTTTAAACTTACTTCAAATATCCATTAAACTAGATTAAAGTGAAATCCTGATCTATTTTTACCATATGCGAGTATATACGAATCACTCAGAGAGTTCGGGTATCATTTACCAGAATTAAAAAAGACTTTAAATGAACTAGTCAAATGTAAATATGTCTTATCTGCAGAAAAAATCCCATTTAGAGAAATGGATTTGATTAGAACTCTTAATCAGTGTAATATTCGTCATAATCTTATAATAATTAATTCATTTAAGAAAACTCTCCTGAATAATAATCCTGACGTATTTTCATTACAATGAATAGATGCATATAATATAACACATACAATTTTTTACCAAACTGATTTTGGATTTTCAAATAAGATTGAAGTTGACACAAGAAAAATGTCACAAATAAAATGGATATTGAATACTTTATTGGTTATCTATACGATTGATCAGGATTGGGATGTTATCGCTGAATTATTAGTTTGTTGTGACTGCCTGTACTGGCATCCCCCATTTTACCAAACAGCATGGGAACAGCTGATAGCGGCTCAAAAACCTAATGGTAGTGTTCCTCGATTTAGCAAATCAATGATTATAAATGATAAAGATCTTGGTTCTTCTAAACTAAAAATTTTTGAAAATCACTATCCTACAACTATAGTAACTGCGTTGGTATGTATATTACGACGTAATAGTAGCAATATGAATGATTTTGGCGTATTTGTTTATAGTCCTAAAGTATATGAGTGTTTTAAATGCGATTCCTATAATATAGTCTATAAACTAAACCTCCTTATCTTCAATTATGTAAATATATTCTTCATTTGAATCTTGAGATGTGATTTGTGGGTGGCTTATTTTCCTTCCCTCAATATTGGTCATACGCGTTCACATCTATTGTATAAACACAATCCAGCCAGTTAAATGCTCCTTGAATCCCATTCTCCGAAAGTATTCTTCCTAAGTTTTCTTGCACTAATCTATCTGGTTCGATGAGATGCAATACACTTGTGTTTGCAACTTCAACCAGATAATTATGATGTGCTGATTCTAAACACACTGTCAAAAGACGAATATTATTCGTAAAGACTTTTGGTTTGAGTAGACATTCGTATCTCGCAATAATAATAAATCTTTTTACGTTATAATTGACTATCTATTTTGGTAATTGTCTTCAGAAGGTAAACGGGTCTTAATTTTGGGTGCAGGATTCGGAGGGTTAACAACTGCTAATTTATTGCAGAAAAATCTTTCTTTATCCTCAGTAAAACATCAAATTAGTATTGTCGACTCCAAAGACTATTTCATAATGGGACTTGTAAATTTATGGATTTTAAGTGGAATAAGAACACTGGATGATTCTAAAATAGCATTAAGCAGGCTAGAAAATAGAGGAATAAGATATTTAAATGCTGAAGTAACGGCAATTGATCCTGTCTCAAGGACTGTCACAATCAAAGGGAATTCGACTCCTAGATTAGAATATGACTATTTGGTGATAGCATTAGGATCAGAATTTGCACTTGAACATGTCAAGGGATTTTTAGAAAATGGTGGTTCTAATCTATATGATGCAGAGCAAATTCCAAAATTAAGAGAAAAGATACTTTCATTAAAAAAGGGGAGAATAGTAATATGCATAACCTCTGTTCCATACAAATGCCCACCAGCACCATATGAGGCATCTCTCCTTATCAATGATATTTTAGTTAAGAATGGTACAAGGGATTCAATTAATATCGAAATTTATACACCCACTCCAATTGCTTTGCCTGTAGCTGGAGCAAAAGTGAGTCATGAAGTTATTAACCTTCTTAATGATAACCATGTCAATTTCCATCCGTTACATAAAATAAAGTCAGTCTCAGACACAAAAGAGATAGAGTTTGAAAATGGACATAGGGTAAAATATGATTTGTTGATAGGTATCCCTCCTCATAAAGTTCCTGAAGTAATAAGGAATTCTGATCTAGTAAAGCAAGGACAAAACTGGATTAATGTCGACAAGTTCAGTCTTAAGACAGATTATCAAAATGTTTTTGCGATAGGGGATGTAAATGAAATTAAAGTAACTGAAAATGTGGCTATTCCTAAAGCTGGAGTATTTGCAGAAGCTCAGGCGAAGGTAGTTAACCAACAAATTATTGATGATATTGAAAACAACAAGGATAAACGATCATCATCAAAATTTGATGGAAAAGGTTTTTGTTTTATGGAAGTTGGAAATAAGAAGGCAGGGTATATTTCCGCAGATTTTTATAATGAAAATGGTCCTGTCACTCTACTTGAGCCACCATCTAAGGAATCATACGAAAAGAAATTAAATTTTGAAAGAAGTAAGGTAAGGGAGTGGTTATTATCGTAGTCCGCTACCTGTATGTCTAATGTTCTTTTACTTAAGCCACTAAGGGTTGCTCTTCTTCCTTCTCAATCTCTGGTTGCTGTTCTTCCTCCTCCTCAACTATCTTATCAATTTTCCTCTTGAAGAGTTTGCTATATTCGTAGTCTGATATGAACACGCACATACCATGATATTCTGTAGTATATTACTTAAACAGATTCCTAATGGATTATTTTACATTTCTAATATATCTCCAGGATTAGATGAATTAGTATTTGATTCCATTAGAATGAATTATACAATATAGGAATTTTCATTAATCTTATAAATCAAGATTTAGGGTCATAAGTATGACTTCTTTAACTCCTGAAGAACTACTTACAACTACAAGAGCTGTGAGAAGGAGACTTGATCTTGAAAAACCTGTGGAAATTGAATTAGTTAAAAAATGCATAGAAATAGCCCAGCAGGCCCCAACGGCTTCCAATAGACAGAATTGGCACTTTTTGATTATTACTGATCAATCCATGAAGAATTCATTATCTGATCTCTTTAGAAAAGGATGGCAATCCTATATAGATTCACCAACTTCTGTCGCCAATACTATAAGTTCTGATGATCCAAAGAAAAGTGAAACTCAAAGGAAAATATATGAATCTGCGAAATATTTGGTAGACAATTTAAGAAATATTCCTGTATTTGTTATTCCCTGTATCGAAGGCAGAACCGACGGATCAAATATTTCAGTGGTAGTCCAAAGTGCTGTATGGGGATCCATTGCTCCAGCAGTTTGGAATTTTATGCTAGCTGCCAGGTTATACGGATTGGGAACAACTTGGACTAGTTTTCATCTTTTGTTTGAAAAAGAGGCCGCTGAATTATTGAATATCCCATATGAAAAAGTTATGCAAGCGGCCTTGCTTCCTGTAGCATACTATAAGGGAACATCCTTTAAACCTGCACCAAGAGATCCGATAGAAAAAATAATACACATTAATTCATGGTAGGGATTATTATCTTTTATTAGAACAATATCAAATAGCAATCAAAGGAGCTAATCCTTTCTTTAAATATGAAATGACCCTCATCCAAGGTGATTGTGAAGGGGAGAATACTTGCAAATCCATAATAAAACCTGGTATCAATAAGGTTACTGCGAACTTTTACTATGCAGGGATCGTCCCCTAAGGGATGTTGCACCCCGACCTTTCCCATTATATTAGTAGAGGTTTGTTTTGTACCAACTAATGGTATTTCTTATCTATATTTTTTCTAGTATGTCTGATCGTCATTGGACTGGGGCCAAGATAGATGCTATGTTTATAGATGATGGTAAACCAAGTAATAGGAAAAAATTAGACAAATAAAACTATCCAGTGCTTTCTCTTTTGTAATATAAAGTCTTGAGCATAAGATATCAATATTTCAAATTCCTCCTTCTTTAATGATTCAAATATATCAATCCGGTTCTTAACTAATGATTTTGTATCCTCTTCAACCGAGGGGGAAAGAATTGCCTTTCGCATTTGGTTTCTCTTTCTCTGTAGATGATCTTGTTTTGGTGTTTTTACTTTCCTTCTTGTCTATCCAAGACTCTACAAATGAGCTACCTAATGTTGAAATAAATAATCCTAAAATCATAATGCCTATAATCATCAAGAAAGATGCTATGACTTTTCCTTCTGTTGTAACGGGATAGATGTCTCCATACCCAACAGTAGTGACAGTAACCAATGCCCACCACAAAGCGTCTCCAAATGATGATATCTTGCTATCTGGTGCGGCGAACTCAACAACATACTCCGCATATGCGCCGAACATTATGGAGCTAAAAGCAAAAATCAGAATATACATAATTTTGCTGCCTTCAAAAATCGAGATCGTTCTAAAGAAGAGATGAATGATTCTAAATGCTCAGGCTGTGAGGTAGCATATAACACAGACTCTATATTTTGCTACTGCTGCAAATGTAGACTCAGAAAACGAAACTCTAGATCAAAAAGGTCAATGAAATCTAGATTAATGATGTCAGAGGTAAAGAGGTATTAACATGGTTTTAGAATTTATCAGATCTGAAACTCATCCATCTACCATTTTCTTTATTAATGCTAATTCTCTCCAGGACAAAATAGACCTGGGAGCCTTGCTATCTCGATATTCTAGAAGCCACAAAGATGCTGAAACTTTATACAAAGAAGAATTTCTAACTAATCCAAATAGAGGAGCGGAATTCTATGCTAAGGTATTTGGCCAATATGGTGATGATTCTATTTCTGAATTAGTGCCTCATGGATTTGCTTTATGTTTAGAGAACATTCCTATATTATGGTCTACCTATCTACTCCATTATAGAACTCTATCAGCTATTGAGAAATCAACTAGATACGTAAAGGCATTTGATTATTACAAACCTGATTCTAAATATAATGCTCCAAATTTATACGATGCTTTATGTAAAAAAAGAATAGACGAATACAACAAAGCACACGATAAAGCATATAGAAAATTATCTTTAAAAATTGACGCAAATGATTTAGAAAAGCCTGCAGTAAAGAGAGCATTAAATGCTAGGGCTTTAGACGAAACTAGGGACTTGTTACCTTTATCTACTTTTACATCCTTGGGAATCATGGCTAATCTTCGTTCCTGGCTTAACATCCTTACCAAAGAAAAAGTAAGAAATGATCCGAGTGTATATACAGCAGAACTAATAGATCCACTTACAGAATTATTCAAAAAATATTTTCCTACCATTTTCAGCCAAGATAAAATAAACTATCTTAAAGAGGCTGAAACAGTAGCATTCGATTCAAAACTACAATTAGAAATATCATTTAAAGAAGGTCCTGCAAATCCAAATGATACAGATGAATTTACATTAAAAAGCGAGATAGACGATGATACAAGATTAGACTATCTTTCTTATGCTTATGAAACAAAGAGAATGAAAAAGACAAAACCACTAAGGGAGACTGAAATGCTAGACTTTACTATCGCTATCCCTGATTTAGATATAGCAGCATTTAGAGATATACAAAGACACAGATATTTCACAATACAAATCAATAAATGGGAAAATTATCAATCAACAGATGAAGAATTTATTTTATTATCCTCTCCTCTCTCTACAACTATAGATATAACTATTAAGGGAAATCTAAGACAATGGACTCATGCTATAGAATTAAGAACTCAAGAGCAAGGTCATCCAAATTATAGAAGAATATTTCAAAGCTGTGGTATAGTAATCGCTAAACAATTAGACATAGACAAGGAAGAATTATTTCCTTATGCAGATTGGCGTAGTGATGAAGAAATTAACGGGTTAGGCAGACTCAAATCAGAAGAAAAGAAGCAGAATAATGATATAGGAGATTCTAATCTAACATGAGTTCAGACTTTTATGATGCTAATTCACCTATCGGAGACACGATATTAGAGGATAAATCCCCTGCAGATATTGATGAAGATATAACTTTATGTGATTCATGTTCTAACATTATATTAGTTCCCTATCAAGAGAACAAATTAATCTGCACTCGATGCGGGAATATATATGATCCACATTACGAATTAGTCCAGATCCAAGATAAAGAAACAACATTAGATGAATTATCATCACAAGGAGAATTAGGATATAAGGATGAAAGTAAGAAACCCATATCAAAAACTCTAAATCATAAAGAAGCAAGACTAGAAAATATAGAATATGTAAAGAAAGAATTTGAAAGATACAGACAAATAGAAATCATTGATAAAGACGTAATTACTAATAAAATATCAAAGAGGCCAAAGGTAAACAACAATGAATAATGAAAGACTGAGAGAATTGTTAAACTCTCTTAATGATATACATGAATCCCTAATAAATATACGAAATGAAAGACAGCGAGAAGTGGATAAAATAGAGAGAGAAAGAATTAAGATATATCATATTATGAAAGACTTGTCAGATGAGATAGACAAGAATGACTAATTCCTACATTATATTCCATTAATTTTACATTAATACCCTTGTAATTCTAAAGTCTTTTAATAGATAATTACTTTAAGTGTATATGGTTCAAATAGATTTTACAGAAGATGACATAAAGAATCTAAAAACACTATTACAATTCTCTAAAGATGCATGTCCTGTTGAGAGTCTAGAGGGGAATATGGATAATGACTATCTTGATACCCTAATTGATAAGTTAGAAAAGGCAAAATAAATAACTATTATTCATCATCTATTCTTATTTTATGAGGATATTATCGGGCCATGAAAGTAACAAAGGAAATGAAAGAAAAAATCAACAATAATGGTTTTGTTGTAGATTACATTTATTGTAGTGAATGTTCTAATTTCACATCTCTCAAGGACTATGAAATAGGAGACGATGTAACCTGTCAGTATTGCAAAAAAGATAAGAATATTGTAGAATAATAAACAATATGAAGCTCACAAAAGAAATCAAGGAGAGAATAGATTACAGAGGTAAGAGCTTAAAAATATCTAGAAGTTGTAATAAAGGAAGTTAAGAAAGAAGAAAAATTCCCTGACTCCTGATTTTGTTACTAATCTAACATTTCCATTTGAGGCTTGAGACTTGCACTTTTATTTATAAAGGGGGTAAATAATAATTATCAATAGATAGATACTATAATCAAGTAAAGTGTTTCTTGTTGAATCTTTCTTGAGATCTTATCAGAGGTAAAGTATGATTGATCCGAAAAACTAAATATCAATTTCTTAGCCTTTCGATAATTAGCTTTTTATTTAGGGAAAATAGTTTTGGATAACTGTAAGAACTGGTAGGAGTCAAATTTGTCTTTAGATAGTTTGATAACAACAACTGAGCTATTACTTTCATATTTTTTCTCTCATCTTTATTTATTTTCCTACCAGCAAATAGATCGATACCAATACTCCACCAAACAACATTCTTGTTATTCACAAGATTTAATGTCGTAATTTCAATGGAACGATCAGGAACACCTTTATTTAAAACTGGTAGCAATAAATCGTCCTTAGATCTGAATTTATATCTTGACCTTTCTTTCATTACTCTTATCCATGGATGTACGGGATTCTCAGCTATTTGTTCTTCAATTTGTTTGTCTGTTTTTCTTTTTGAATCCAAGAAACCTAATATTTGCTCTTTCTCTTGAATCTGATAAAACGGTGTGTTTTCTCCTATATGTTCTGCATATCTTATCAAAACCTTTAGTAAACCATTTTGATAATTTTCCGAGGTATTGCGTTCTGCAATATTCGTAAAAATCTCTAATTACTTGTCTATTGGTCTGATTTGTTACTTTGATTTCTATATTTTGAATGGTTGTTGATAATTTAGCGGGCAATAATATACCCCCTTCTCTTACCTAATCTCCTATACAACCAAGAATTGTTGGAACCCAGATGGTTAACGGGCCCGAAGGGCTTCGAATCCATCAAGGATATGGGATCTGTTAATTCTATATATTTCATGCAGATAATTTATGATATTTGAAAATAGATAGATGAATAGATAATCTTGACATGAGTGTATGTGTCTCTTTCTTATTTTATAATGAAAAATAACTATAGAACAATACTATAAATAATTTGCATTTCTTACTATTGGGAATACATTGTTTTATTAAGTAAAGTCAAGATAACATATTAATTATAGTTGTTTCAAACTATTTTATTTTCTCCTAATATTTAGGTCCAAATTGCTCAAGTTAATTACAGAAATAGAACGAATGACCTTTGATTTCAAATAGATTAATTCATGAACAATCATATAATCGATAATTTTGACGAGAGTAAGCATCTATTGGTATCCAAGTTTCGCAGAGAAATTGTAATCGATCAGAAATAAAAAAACAGATTCAAAAATACCATTATTTCTGGTTTATGTAAAACAGAATAAAATGCCTCCGGGGTTTCCAATGGTCATGTATTATCAAGAATATTAGAATAATCTAGGTTAGCTAAATTAACGCCTGCATTTTTATGTTCGGTCATACATACACCAATAACTCGACTATTTCACAATCTGATTTCTCGCATACTGATTGATTTCGTCTTTAGCATCATCATATCCTCTCTCAAGTAATAGTTTAATTGTTCCAGTAGAGAAATCAAAAGTTTTATTTGAAATAGTATATTCATCATTCTTGCGGTCTATGCGTAATATATCATCTATTTCTGGTCGTCCTTCAAGTAAGTCTGAATATTTGCGAATCTTTGAGAACATACCGTGGGATCGCGTATTCTGGTTCAAGATATCGTTAATAATTTCGTCTTTTAGTCCATTCTCCTTTGCCGCTTTTATTAATTTACTTATCAAGGTAATATAATCTGAAATTGCTAACATCGCAAGTTCTTCTGTCTTCGTCCGATCAGAGAAGGTTATGTCAGTATTCCTGTTAATAACCCCGTCCCGATCAGTAGGAATCTCTGCCTGTTTCGTGGGATGTAGATTGATAATACATATTCCTAGTGCTGGTATCTTGTTCCTTAATCCTCTTACTTTCCACCAATAGAGCCTGTGTAGGAGAACTAGTTGCACTAATGGAGTATTGGTCATAAGTCCGCCGTCCCAAAAATGTCGCATCTCTTTTCTGTAGCCGATCCCATCGCTGTTATTTGTCGGCCCGCTGATAAAAAGAGAATCAACTTCTATTTTAGTAAAATCAAAATTGACTGGAAAGGATCCACTTGCCATAACATGATCTGATGTAATACCCTTATCATAGTGAACAACATGTTCAAATCCGAATTCCTTGCCGTTCTGATTTATGAATCTTCCATACTCTGTTTTTCGTGAACCATCTTCTGTTGGATAGCTGTCAAATGTGACTGGTATACCATCAGCAACGTCAACTGCTACTAGTATGAGCCTTGGCTGATCTTCTTCTTGATTGGTAGCAATTGGAAATTTTACAAATCGCTCCAAACTTCTTCGTAAAGGTTCATTATTATAGCGGTACCATGTATTATTAGAATCAAAAAACCTGCTGTCGTGTGCAGGCAAATGAGGATAAAAGACATTGGTACTCCGTATATCGCAAATTCTTGGGCTGAATAGTATCTTCTTGCAGCTTCTCCAGACGCAATCTTTCCATTAATTGCATGCCAATAATCCCACCAAGGTTTAAAAAATGGATTAGATCCAACTAATGATTCCTTAGAAAGGTAATTCCAGAAATCGATAAGTCTCTCTGCTGATCCCTCATAAGTCTGATTTTCTACGACATAACTTACGAGAACAGCAGAGTTGATAGCACCTATTGAAGTTCCTGCAACGATATTAAATATAGGCCGTCCCTTTTTACCTTCATCTGTATCCCTTTTAGAGAAGAATTCATACATTGCCTTGTACACTCCAGCTTCATAAGCACCAAGAGACCCTCCTCCTTGAAGTACTAAGGCTCTCTCCCTATCTGGAACACCCGTTTGCTTCTTAATACTAGACATTGTTATAATAGCAAACTCATAAAAGATAAAAGATTTTATGTTAAAAAGAGACACGGTCTCTTCTCATTTAATGGACAACCTAACCTGGACGGGGTGGACACCTGAGATGAGTCTGAATTGTTACTAACTAAGAGCTCGTCCTAAAAACTCTATAACACTTTCAAACTTGCATGGCATTCCTCTCGTGTGATTTGACCAATCTGACTGCAAAGGCCTTAGATGTAAAGCTTCGAAGATTTAATGAAAATATCGTTATAGGTCTTCATTCCAATCAGGCTTTGCTTGATATGTTTGATGACTAGGAGACGACGCTTAGGGAAGATATGTCCAAAATCTTCATTATGGCTGCAGATCGATTTCTAATGCTACCATGTTCCTGTTCATGTATCGAAGGATTACAATGTGGAGCAACAAGGTCTAAAAGAGCGGATGGCCGCAGTAAACGGATTATTTCCGAAGAAATCAGAAAAGGAGAAAAAATCTTGCGGCAATTATACCTCACTTTCGTCATAATGATCACCAAATCAATTAATCTTCCTACATAGAAGTCAAGCATTCATTCTGATTATTTTAATCTTAATTTATTTCGAAATTAAATAGGAAAGTGAAATGTAAATATCAGTTCTATTTGAGCCTCCCTACTCAGTTGGACTCGTCATTGATCCTAATAATCAGAAAACCAAGATCCATAAACATACTCACGCATTCAATCATCGATTCATCGCAATGTTGCCATCATTTTTTTGTCACTCTTGACTCTTACTGAAAGTGAGAATATTCATATACATGGACTACTTTTCACTCGGTACTGGATTTTTCCTTGGCACTCATTTCGATTTCTTTTGAGAGAGACCAGCTTAGTAATATTCTTAAAACCACAATCAATGCGAAAACTGCGGTTTCCTCTAGAGTTGGATCCAACAAAGACTTAAGTAAATCAGCGGCGATCAAGAAATCTAGTGCAATAAGAAGGCCTCTTAACATTCTCGTGACTAATTGGCGGACATATACCTGTCGCTGCTCTTTCCGTATTTTAGAGAGTAACAACTTGATCAAATAAAATAACCCTATTATTACAATCGCAACTACAAATATTCCAACTATTACCTCTATAATTATGACAAGGTATTCAACAATCAGGTGAAAGATTTCTGGACTTTCTACCAAGCTCTAAATTACCTTTATAATCTTAATGCTTATATCTATGTCGGATTCAGTTTTTTGGCATCATAAATTCCAACCGGATCTTTTTTTATCAAACAAGTCATATTGTATGAAACTTTTTTATTTACTAAACTTTGAACCATCTAATTATCTTTAGATTCAGAATAGGAATAACTAATAACCCAGCTGATATTTTTCCTATCTAGTATTTCTGTAGGTTATTAACTTTAATTAGCTAAATTAGTATTTTATCGTTAGCATTGAACTCAATTTCATTGATAATGCTGTCATGTGAATATTCAATTCCCGTCTGATTTTTAACCAAATCTAAATATTTAGTGATACATGACCGAACCATTTTGTTATTTTCTATTAAATTGAACGATTCTGGTGCAACATCTCCATGTACTATCGAACTACGTATAGCATAAAATTCCTGAACTCGTTTATGCATCGATTTACGATTCTTGTTGGTCTTGGGTTAACAATCTTGAACTCCTCAAACTCAACCTATGCGTTACCGAATCCTTGGGATCTTTTTTCTTTGAAAAGAATGCTTCCATAGCAATTGCAAGATCTATGATAGTATCATCTGCATCAATTCTTTGATAACTGTAATTGAATCTGCGAAAAGAAGTTCTAATATTAGTAAAAGGATCGTCGAGATTTTGTCTTTGTTCTATTAGTTCCAAGGTTTCGGGATAATTTCTATAGAATTCGATAAATTCAGCAAGTTTTTGAGAATTAAATAGGTATTGTGATTGACTATAAGATTCGAAACCCAGTATCTTTAATCCTGTTGTACCTGATGAATAATCGAGAAATTCTGAAGAAAAATAATTAACGGTAAAATCTATTCCGAACCCGCCCTCTTGGAATAATCTAAATGATGTAATTAATGACGTAAATAAGCTCAACGTAACTTGACTATCTATATCGTCTACTCGTTGATTATTAAGACAATAAATCCATCTCATAATTTCTTTTAAATTCAATAATCCAATTTGTATCAATGAAATATTTGAACCCATGTGATTAACGGGCCCGAAGGGCTTCGATCCCTCGACTTCCGGCTTTCTTCATAATTAGAGTATCAGATAGAAGGCAGGCGCTCTATCCATGCTGAGCTACGGACCCTTAAAAAACTGTGATTGGTACTTCCCTATAAAATTGTTGGGCTCTAAATCGAATCCGTTCATTTGACGAATATGGTTCTATGCAATGATGATTTAGAAACAGATTCATTCGATCTGTCAAAGACTTTGCCAATCATAAAAAGAATGTGTTGTGCTTTCATGTAGACTTATGATGTTAGTTTGGATAAATGATATTTTGGTTATCATTTTGGATCATAATGATGATTGGCACCTGCCTCCTTCATAATATAGACTTGTAGTTGACTCTGTACTCTCTAAAAAAAATGGGAATAGACTGGGCAGCTAAAAGATAAATCAAATACATATTCACGAACATAGCAAGTTAAATGTTCAATAGTCCCCGAATATTTGCTATCCTAACCATTGTATTTGATTTATAATTGTAAGATCAACGGTGTGTTTGCGGTATGTTTACGGTGTGTTTACGGTGTTTACGGTGTGTTGCGGTGTGTCAGACACCAGATTTAGTTAAAAAGGAGATAAAGAGTTTTTGGGTTTAGACTTTAAACCAGCAAGAATATCTAAAGAGGTTATCGAGAAGATGATTCCAGGACTATTCTAGATGAAGATGCAATAGTCAACCCCATTCGAATACTATGCTATTACAGATAGAATTTCTTCTAGATAATTCTGATGTTAGACATGAAAGAAAAGTAATAAAGGTCTAATATGTACAATATCCAAAACCGGAGAGCACCGATAGACAATGCCGGCTTTTAGGAAATAAATGACACAGGCAAAAAGAGTTAATTATATGTCTGATATCATGATATCAGATTTTTTAGTCAGGCAAGGACGATGAATCATGATATATCAAGGACTAATGAATTAAAATGATTTAACCATGAGCACAATGGGCTGCACAGAACCTTACTTTTAAGTGGTTTATGAATATGTTCCAAGTATAGTGTTTACCAGTCAATATTGTTCTATTGATATAAAAGCGACACCAAGGGATACCAGCACTGTCATAATTACCCAAAATATATCTGTATATAAGACGTATCTGCTTATATAACATTAGTTCATCGCCGTGTCAGAGAAATACTAGTGCTATATGATTTTTTAGCAATGAAAAATGGGGATTAAGGACCAAACAGTAGTTTTAAAAATGATTGTATAATTTATGAAGAGAAAGGGGAAGAAGGTCGAAAATAGTTTTTCTATAGCGCAAGCCTTTCTCTAAATAGTCAAATATTGCTATAAAATCCCGAGATGTATCTTAAATCGTCGCAATCTCATTGATTGAAGTTCCCCCAGTATTATGATGTTTTATCGACACACGAGACAACAAGATAGAATTAATAACCCGCAATTGCTGTCTTGAAGACCCACTTATAGGAAATCAGATTGATTAATTGCCATTAAGATTAAAGATTCACAACAATTTAGGGTTGCTCTCTATTCGACAATATATTTTTATGATATGAAGATACCTCTAAATAAACTTCAGAGGTTTTAATCTGCCCTTCACTAGTGCATTTTCTATCTTTCAAAAGTGCTTATAATAAAGTTAATATCCGCAATAGACATACAAATTGATATCAACTGCAAAGCAACTCTTAATAATTACGGAAAAGATGTTAACAAAAATGGGGTGAATAGAATCATTGAAAGATGACGAAAAAGGTCCAAAATAATGAGAATAATGATACGGCTAAACTACCCTTCGTTAATGAAAAATTCGTAGATTTATTTGAAAATTTCTTCAAGCAGTTGACAGAATTGAATAAGATTTCTACAGTTGGTCCATTTATTTCCATGATAAATGATCCTCAGATTAATATGAATAACATGAGGGAATATGGAAATGTTTTGATTAACTATCAAAGATATCTCAATAAATATTTGACCCAAATGATTAATTCATATCTTCTGGCCTTGGACAAAGTTTCTGCAGGAATAGATGGCAAAAATGCACATGAAACTCGCATGCTAATAATTAATTCATTTGAAGATGTTTTCTCTAGTATGTTTGAGTCGACAGATTTTTCAATCAATTATAACAATCTAATTAATATATATATTGATTTAAACAAGAGTTATCAAAAATTTTATGATGCCTCGCTTCCTATGTTGAACAGACAGTCGTTGAGTAAAGAAGAAAAAGATTTATTGTTCAAAGAGCTATATGAAATAAAGAAGATTACTTTAGAAATCAAAAACAAGATGAAAGAGAGAAAAAATGAATAAAACTATTTTGGATCACTATTTGAATGAATATGTGAATTTTGTAAACGAACCTGAAAATTTTAGAAAATTAACAGAGATGAAAAGATTATTATCAAATATAGAAAAAATTAAAACAGGACAAACCGAATATGAGGTCATCAAGGAGACCGGTCTTTTTCGATTGTTGCATTATAAGTCAACTAAAGAACGTGTTTACAAATATCCTTTGATTATAGTTTATGCCCTAATCAACAAGTCATACATCCTAGATTTGCAACCAAACAAAAGTTGGATAAAAAATATTCTAGATCAAGGCATAAACGTATACCTTGTTGACTGGAAGTCACCGGGCAAATTTGATAAATTTACAACTATTGATGATTACGTCAATCTTTTTATTTATGATTGCGTGGAGATTGTAAAAAGCATTGAGAACATAGACAAGGTTTCACTTCAGGGCTATTGTATGGGTGCTACAATGTCGTTAATTTATACGTCATTGTATCAGAAAAATGTGAAGAATTTGATAACTGTGGCTCCAGTAGTAGATACCGAGAAGGATAAGACGGTCATAAAAAATATGGCTCAGAATATGGATATTGACAAAGTTTTATCACATTATGAAAATTTCCCTTATGAGTTATTATATAGTCTATATGGATCTTTAAAACCATTCAAACAGGGAGTAAACAAGTACTTGAATCTGTTTGATAATCTTAAAGATGAAAGTTTTGTTCAAAATTTCTTGAGAGTTGAAAAGTGGTTGTATGATACACCTCCAATAGCAGGAGAAACATTTAGGCAGTGGATTAAAGATATTTATCAGAAGAACCTTTTTTCAAAAAACAAATTGGTTGTGGGTGAAAATCGGATAAATCTAGCAAACATCAAAGTCCCTTTATTAAATGTAGTAGCGGACCAAGACCATCTAGTATCTCCGGAATGTAGTGTTTCTCTGAATAATCTTGTATCAAGCACAGATAAGAATTTGATGAGATTTTCGACTGGTCACGTAGGATTGATTGCTAGTGGGTATTCTCAAAACGTGGTGTTGCCCAAGTTGGGCAATTGGATAAAGATTCATTGAATCTATTTTAGTTTTTTTGCGAAGTCTTTGGTTTGCGAGCCAAAGGTATGATAATAACTTGCACGAGATCACCCTCTTCAATTCCTAGTGCCTGTCGCTCTGCCTCTGGGATTGATATCCTACCACCACTTTGGACATTTGTTTTAAACATCGCATTATAATTAGTAAAACCTTGAAGCGAGGAGAACATATTTTGGAAAGCATTATATTGAAAATTTGAAAATTGTCTTACCATGTCTTGCTGAAATTCTGCGGTCTTTTCGATTGTCTTTTTTAAGTCAGTATTCTTATCGCCATTTTCATTTTCATTACTCATAGAAAATTAAATATCTCATCAATATTTTAATGTTGTAAAGGTTTTATAAAATTAAATCAAGAGTCTATAAATTTTTCAATAATTTCATAAAATTCAACTGGCTTTTCAACATACGGAGTATGACCGCAGTCTTCCATTATCAATGTCTTCACATTTGGCATTTGCTTAAAATATTCTATATTTTCTACTGGTATGGTCGTGTCATTTCTTCCCCAGATAACCAACGTGGGTACAACTATTTCCACCAATCTTTTTCGTAAAGTTTGATCTTTGCGCATTGCAAGTAAGGTTGAAATGAGCGAATACTTGGCATTAGGGAGTTTCATTCTATTCATATAGTCCTTAACTGTTCCAACATCGACGACATATTCTCGGTTATTGGCCATCATTTCAAACGCCCTATGAACATTTTCAGAAGTTGGATATAAGCCAGAGAAAATATACTGACTCAAAACATATGTTGGTTTTTCTAATGTTCCGGCAGGAGAAACTAAAATGATTTTCTCAAAGAAATCTCTATGAGTTAAACTGAACTCCAATGCCAACTGTCCTCCAAATGAGGAGCCAATTATTACTGGATTTTGAATTTGCATTTTCTCAAAGAAAACCTCTAAGAATTTAATAAAAAATTCTATTGTATATTCTATGAGGGGTTTTTCACTATATCCGAATCCTACGAGATCAGGAATCACTACGTTGTATTTTTTTAATAAAGGCCATAAATCAGCCCATCTTTCTGCAGATGCACCTAACCCGTGTAGCAAGACGATGGTTTTCTTTGATTCTGGATGATCAAACTTAATAAATCTTATTTTGTAACCTAGTATTTCAATAAAATCCATACTTTGATTACTTTTTTTGTGTTGATTAAATACCAGGCTCAATTGTTGAATAATGTTCTATAATTGATATGTTTAATATATATAATTTTTAAAAGAAACATTAATTTTTATAAGGAGAATACAGGATAAGACTCCATCAAATTATTTTCTATATAATTTTAGAAATTCTAACTAATAGCTATTCTTTACGCATGAAATAGAAATGTAGTTCATATTTTTTGTGTATTTGTGTAGTGTAGTGCAATTAAGATAAGATAATGTATTTTACATACATACTTTTGCTTACTTACTTACATACTTGTTTGCTTGTATTTGTTTTTTATAGTTACTTGTCGGTTGTAATTTTTTAATTACAGATCAGGTGCGTTGGGCTATTGGTGATGGCAGGCTGAATATCTCGCCCGAAGGCTTGATAATTACACCTCCATTCCATCAACGCCATCTTCTATGGCCGCCCTCCTCCTTACGGAAGGTTGTCTTTTCTCGGGAAAGGCTTCCTCCTTAGATGCTTTCAGGAGTTATCCTAAACAGCTTAGCTGCTCAGCTTGCCCTGTCGGACAACTGATAAACCAGAGGCTGCGCTGCCCTGTTCCTCTCGTACTAGGGGCAACTTCCCCTCAGACAACCACGCCCCTGTCAGGCAGAGACCGACCTGTCTCACGACGGTCTAAACCCAGCTCACGTTCCCCTTTAATGGGCGAGCAGCCCCACCCTTGGCTCCTGCTGCAGAACCAGGATGGGAAGAGCCGACATCGAGGTACCAAACCGCGGGGTCGATGGGAGCTCTCGCCCGCGACGAGCCTGTTATCCCTAGGGTAACTTTTCTGTCACCACCAGCCCCCAATAGTGAGGACATGATGGATCGCTAAGCCCGGCTTTCGCCTCTGAATCCCGTATCATTGGGAATCCAGTCAGACTGGCTTTTGGCTTTGCCCTCACCGGCGGAGTTCTGTCCCGCCTGAGCCAATCTTTGGGCCCCCTCGATACATTTTCAAGGGGGTGCCGCCCCAGCCGAACTGCCCACCTGCCGATGTCCCTGTTAAACAGGTTAGCGATACGGTAACAAATGGCTGGTGTTACACTTTTGCCTAAATCAGTCCCGGAGAACTGACCATAACGGCTCCCAGCTACTCTCTGCATTTGACACCATATCGCAACAACAGGCTGCAGTAAAGCTCCACAGGGTCTTCTCTCCCCGACAGAGGTTCGGGGACTGTTCGTCCCCGTTATGTGGCTTCACCGGGTTGTAGGCAGGGACAGCGGGGCCCTCGTTGTTCCATTCATGCACGTCGGAACTTACCCGACAAGGCATTTGGCTACCTTAAGAGAGTCAGAGTTACTCCCGGCGTTTAGCGGCCCTTAGCCCAGTTGAACCCAGGTTTTAGGTACCGCCACTGGCCAGGATACAGAGGCCATACACATCCTTTCGGACTAGCGACCACCTGTGTTTTTATTAAACAGTCGGGACCCCCTAGTCACTGCGACCTGCAGTCCCTACTCCTCGTAAAAACTGCAGGCACTCCTTATACCATAGGTACGGAGCTATTTTGCCGAGTTCCCTTGCCATACGGTATACCCGATAGACCTTAGACTTCTCATCCAGGGCACCAGTGTCGGATCTCGGTACGGTCTTGAAAGTATCTTCCTATTTCTGCTTTCATTGTCTCCTGGAATCAAGTAAACCCTCCTTGCAGAAGGCCATTGGTATCTCGCTTTAATTCTCGCCATTACGGCACTCCTCAAAGCTAGAATACTTAGACAGAACGACGGTTCTGCTTACCCTATCCGGAAGCGACAGAAGAGGTGAATAACGAACTTTCAAGGCACTGGAATATTAACCAGTTTCCCATTCAAACAATTCTGTTGAGGTTGTTTTTAGGACCGGCTAACTCCCGGCTGATGACGCATTGCCGGGAAACCCTTGCCCATGCGGTCGCCGAGATTCTCACTCGGCTATGCTGTTACTACCACCAGGATCTGCACTAGTAGTTCGGTCCACTGGACTTTACAGCCCAGCTTCTACCCAAACACTACGCCCACCTACCACGCACCGACATCGTCGGTGGTCTAAAGTATCGGTAGTCTACTTGAGCCCCGTACATTTTCGGGGCTTTCGAGCTCGGCAGGTGAGCTGTTACGCACTCTTTGAAGGATGGCTGCTTCTGAGCCTACCTTCCTGCTGTCTTTGCTCGAAAACACCCTTTGGTTTGACACTTAGTAGACATTTGGGGACCTTAACTTTAGTCTGGGTTGTCCCCCTCTCGGTTATGAGGCTTACCCCACATAAACCCGCCTCCTAGCTTCTACGACGCTTGCACATTCGGAGTTCGAATGGATGGCGAGCTCTTTCGAGCCCTTACCGCCCGATCGGTGCTCTACAGTACAAGCAATCTCAGCTAAGGCAGGACTGCGATCCACTTCGGTGGGAACTAGCGATCACCGGACTAGATTGGTTTTTGACCCCTAATCCCAGATCAGGGGACCGATTTGCACGTCAGGACCCTTGCAGACCTCCAGCGAGCTTTCGCTCACCTTCGTCTTATCCAGGACTAGATCGTCCGGTTTCTAGCCTTACTGCCATGACTCAAGACCCTTTCAGATCCATTGCCTCTTTTTTCAAATGAAAAAATGCGCAAATTCGGTTTCCCTTCGCCTTCCCTCTGTTAAAGGTTAAGCTTGCCATGACAGCAATCTCCCTGGCCCGTGTTTCTAGACGGAACGTATGACTCTAGAAATCCTTTCGAGCCATACACGTCTGTAACCGATTGGTTTCAGGCGCTTTTAACCCCCCTTCCGGGGTACTTTTCAACTTTCCCTCACGGTACCTAGTATTCTATCGGTCTTGATGAATATTTAGCCTTGGATGCTACTTTCACCCATCTTCACTGGCCACTGCCAAGGCCAGTTACTCTGAATATGACAGAATCCTGCTCTCATTCGCCTACGGGGGTATCACCCTCTATTCCGGTACTTTCCAGTACACTTTGGCTTCGATTACAGGATCCTATACGTCATACCCGTAACACCACATCTCTATCATGTTACCATAACAGATTCAGTTTGGGCTGTTCCGCTTTCGCTCGCCGCTACTAACGGAATCTCAATTGATTTCTCTTCCTCGTCCTACTCAGATGCTTCACTTCGGACGGTTTGCTCTCCCTAGCTAAAGCATGGGAGTGTATAGAGAGACCTCATTCGGAAATCCCGGGGTCGTCGGTCGCATGCACCTAACCCAGGCTTATCGCAGCTTGCCACGTCCTTCATCGCTTATCAAGCCGAGTCATCCACCAATCGGCGTCTTTGCACCAGTCCAGTAGTTATAAATTAATTAATAAATTAATTAATTAATTAATTAATTACTTTTTTATTTGGAGTTTCTTTCTTTGTCCTTTGGATCTTTTGTTTGTTATTAGTTATCTAGTTAGTTAGTTAGTTAGTTAGTTCCACTTGTGGTAGAAAAGTCTAATTCAATTTGGTTGGTATTGGTATTTCGTATGTATGTTTATATATTAAATCTGTTTGCACTACAACCAGTTACACATAATATTTTACTACAATTCACTATTCCATTATTACGCGAATAGTTATTGTTGTTACTTCTTCGATTATATGTAATTGATAATTTGACGGAGTTTTCCTTTACATGATGATCATTGTAAACTCACATTTACTACATCAACTTCATTCTTTATCTTCTACTCCTCATTTACATGAGACAAAGAATTGCATCCGATACTATATGCTGATTTTAATTGGAATGATCAGATAGATGATTTATGATTTTGTTTAGAATATCTATTATAATATTTACACAGATTACGCCAATAGAACTCTAACAAATATGAATATTTTTTGTATAAAAATACAACATACTAATCAGTTTTTCAAACCGTATGAAAAATGAAGGAATTGATTGATCAGTTTTGATTTGATTGCACTCCCTTCTTTATCTACCATCCTACTCTACTGCTATACTATCTTATCATCGTCCATTCGTAATGGACAGGACAGATAAGTGTGTATAGTATGGATTGATAGATATGATAGATAGATTTAGGGATTTTATTTTATTTTATTAGTATAATTATTGTAAAGTCTCGCAGATTAGAAAGAGCACAAGGCCCTTTCTAACCCACTACCACTACTACAATATAATAACTAAGGAGGTGATCCGGCCGCAGGTTCCCCTACGGCCACCTTGTTACGACTTCTCCCTCGTTGCTGACCCCAGGTTCGATAGTACCAATTAGGCACCACCTCGCCAAGAACCAACTTCGATGAAGCGACGGGCGGTGTGTGCAAGGAGCAGGGACGTATTCACCGCGCGATAGTGACACGCGGTTACTAGGGATTCCATATTCATGAGGGCGAGTTTCAGCCCTCAATCATAACTGTGGTAAGGTTTAGAGATTGCCTCCTCCTTTCGGAATCGAAACTCATTGTCCTTACCATTGCAGCCCGCGTGTGGCCCGAGGGTTTCGGGGCATACTGACCTGCCGTAGCCCCCACCTTCCTCCGTCTCAGCGACGGCGGTCCCTCTAATTAGCTCCACTACTCCTGAGAATAATGGTAGCAACTAGAGGCAGGGATCTCGCTCGTTACCTGACTTAACAGGACACCTCACGGCACGAGCTGGCGACGGCCATGCACCTCCTCTCAGCTTGTCTGGTAAAGTCTTCAGCTTGACCTTCACTCTGCTGTCGCCCCCGGTAAGATTTCCGGCGTTGACTCCAATTGAACCGCAGGCTTCACCCCTTGTGGTGCTCCCCCGCCAATTCCTTTAAGTTTCAGTCTTGCGACCGTACTCCCCAGGCGGCAAACTTAACGGCTTCCCTGCGGCACTGAGTTAGCAATAAGCCAACTCATCACCGAGTCTGCATCGTTTACAGCTGGGACTACCCGGGTATCTAATCCGGTTTGCTCCCCCAGCTTTCATCCCTCACCGTCGAGCGCGTTCTGGCAAGCCGCCTTCGCCACTGGTGGTCTTCAATGGATCAACGGATTTTACCCCTACCCATCGAGTACCGCTTGCCTCTCCCGCCTCCTAGCTCTATAGTATCTTCCGCAGCCCATCTGTTAAGCAGGTGGATTTAACGGAAGACTTGTAGAACCGGCTACGGATGCTTTAGGCCCAATAAACGTCCCGACCACTCGGGGTGCTGGTATTACCGCGGCGGCTGACACCAGACTTGCCCACCCCTTATTCTGCACCATTTTTAGAGGTGCCAAAAGATCTCCTTAACGGAAATCACTCAGAGTAACCCTGTCAAGCTTTCGCCTATTGCAGAGGTTTCGCGCCTGCTGCGCCCCATAGGGCCTGGGCCCTTGTCTCAGTGCCCATCTCCGGGCTCCTCCTCTCAGAGCCCGTACCGGTTACAGGTTTGGTGGGCCATTACCTCACCAACAGCCTGATCGGCCGCAGTCCAATCCAGGGGCCATATAGATTTAAGTCATTACCCATTCCAGAAGTGATGACCTATCGCGGTTTATCCTCAGTTTCCCGAGGTTATCCACGTCCCCTGGGCATGTTGACTACGTGTTACTGAGCCGTATGCCACATATTGCTATGTTGACTCGCATGGCTTAGTCCCACTCTGATAGCAGTCGGGTCCGGCAGGATCAACCGGAGTCAAATAAAGTAAATAATGGCTGTAGAATTATTATTTACTTTATTATAAATCGTCGGTTGATTCTCACATAAACAAACTAACTTTTTTTAGGGTTTGTTTGTTTATTTTATATATAAATATCGTCCATTTCTCTTCTTCTTCTTCTGTTATCTTCTTCCCCATCTCAGGAAAGAAATAGATTGAAAAATTGAAAGGACGTTTATTGAGTTTCTTTCTTTATTGTTATTCTATTTCAGATTAACAATAAAGAGAAAGAGTACGATCGAAAAACTAGATTTGTATGTTGTTTTTTTTTACAAATAATAAAATCACACATTAGCTAGATTTGTTCTATAGGATCATCTTTAATGCAATTATAATAGCATTATAGTGATCTATACTTCGATATCATCTATCTGATCATTCCCATGTCAGATTCAATCTATCAGGTCAGCACTGATTTTTTTGATCGAATCTCCAATACGTTATGATGAATCTATTTAGATGTATTTTAATGCTCGATCCTTATAGGATCGATCTCATACCGAAATACTCATGATTCTATGATTACTGTAAAGAGCGCACCTGGAGGTCTGTAAATCACATTGTGGCACTTGCCAACTTCATTACCGACGCCGCCTTTTGTCTTGGATGCGTTCACAAGTGTTTAGTTAAATGATAATATTAACTTTAGGGTTGCAAGATTTATCAAAAAGATTTTTCCATGTACAATTCAATCCCAATCACACTTACTGCATCAAAATCAGTACCCTGACATCTATACACGAGCTAAATATAGCAGCCATGATTGTGTACAAGAACCACCATGTAGAGTTAATCATGTCTTCATTTGGTATAACTCAAAAAAAATATTTACCAAATTAAACTAGTTAGTTTCGTTATAATTGAAATTTAGAATTTGAGCTAAGAAATCGGGATAAAGAGCTGGATTCCTTGGGAAGTATGATTTATCCTCTTTAAAATATCTGAGAATATCTTATTACTCGAAACTATTTTATCCCAAACATCATACGGAATTCGAAAATCTTCAAAATGTTATCATGACAAATTTGATATGCTAAATTGATATCCAACAAATTAATTTTTAAAAGGCAGAATAAAATAAACAATAGTGCAGCAAGTAAATTTGGCATCAGATAAGAAAGATGAATATTATTCAAAGAAACTACCCGAAGATATACCGTCCTTGCTTCTTTCATCCTTCTATGTAGGGGAAAAAAAATCTGTTTTCCTAAAGTTTTATAATCCTGCTGACTCACAAATTTATTTTTGGAGCGAGTATTTTATAGGCAATACTAGTTCAAAGAAGCATCAACCTTACTGTTTTGTTAAAAAAAAATTTGAAGTTGAAGCAAAGAGTGTTGTAGATCAAGAATCAACCAAATTCCAAATTCAAGAAGTGAAAAAAGTAGATGATATTGTAGATGAAGAAATAGAGGTACTCAAAATTTTGGCACCCGACCCTCTGTCAATCGGGGGTACAGATAATAGTTTTAGGGAGAGAGTTACTTCTTGGGAAGCAGATATAAAGTATCATGAAAGCTATCTCTATGATTTAGGACTAATTCCGGGGGCTTTTTATAAAAGAATCGGCAATAACTTGGTATTTCACGAATTCCCAATGCCAAAAAAGGTAGATCAATATTTAGAGAGCTTGTTTGCCTCTAACAAATTCCAGAACAATTTCAGTAGCAATGAGTATGACAAGTTTTTGCTGAAATGGTCACGTTTACTGAATCAACCCATACCTGATATAAAGAGAATTGCTATAGACATTGAAGTTGATTCTGAGGAGGGAAGAATGCCAACTGCACGAGACCATGATCGCCTAATAACGGCAATCGGCTTGTCTGCATCTGATGGGTTCAAAAAAGTTTATGTTCTAAAAAGGGAGGAGAATATAGATCCAACAACATTAGACCCCAAGCATAGTACTTTGTAACTCTGAAAAAGAGATGCTTTTGTTAGCTTTTGATGTATTAAGTAAATATCCGGTTGTGTTAACATACAATGGCGATGATTTTGATATGCCTTATTTATATGCAAGGTCTCAGGACCCTGCGATTGATCCTGCAGATAGGAAGCCAATTGATAAAGAACAGGTGCCTATTCTGGTAAAAAGAGAATCATTTATGAAAAGAGGAATACAAGCAGATCCAGTCACCATCAAGTCAGGAATTCATATTGATCTTTTTAGGACATTTCAGAATAAATCCGTGCAAAACTATGCCTTTAGTCATAAATATTCAGAATTCACTTTGAGAGCCATATGTGAGGCACTGTTAGAGGATACAAAAATCGAATTTGAGGGAAGTATTAGCGATCTTTCCATTAGAAAAACTTGCAGAATATTGTCTTAAAGATGCTGATCTAACTTTCAGATTGAGCGCCTTTAACGATAATTTGCTCATGAAACTAATAATAATTATTTCGAGAATCTCTAGAATGTCTATTGAAGATATTACAAGATTCGGGGTGAATCAATGGATTCGGTCTTTAATGTTTTTTGAACATCGACAACAGAACATACTTATACCTAGAAGAGATGAGTTACTTCAAAAAGGATCTTCATCAACCACTGCAATAATTAAAGAGAAAAAATATCGAGGTGGATTAGTCGTTGAACCCGAACTTGGAATTCACTTTAACGTAGTTGTGGTGGATTTTGCAAGTTTGTATCCTAGCATTATTAAGGTACACAATTTGTCTTATGAAACAGTAAATTGTCCTCACAACAAGTGCAAAGATGACCCGCTTAATCATATCGAGGGAACAACCCATTGGATATGTAGGAAGAAAAGGGGGATGACTTCAATTCTAATTGGAACTTTACGTGATTTACGGGTAAATTACTATAAACATCTGTCCAAAGATACCAGTCTTGGTAAAGATGATAAACAACTTTATGGTGTTGTGAGCCAAGCAATTAAGGTAATTTTAAATGCCACATACGGAGTCATGGGAGCAGAGATATTTCCACTCTATTGCCTGCCTGTCGCAGAGGCTACTGCCGCCATTGGGAGAACTACTACGACCAGAACGATAAACAAATGCGATGAGAATCATATCAAGGTAATATATGGAGATACCGACTCGTTATTTTTGAAAAATCCTAGTCCTGATAGCCTGAATACGATTTCTAATTGGGCCAAATCTGAACTGGGAGTTGATTTGGAAATAGACAAGCGTTATCGGTATGTTGTATTTAGTGATCTAAAGAAAAATTATTTGGGTGTACTTGAAGACGGGACTGTCGATGTCAAGGGGTTAACTGGAAAAAAATCTCATACCCCACCGTTTATTAGAAACGCATTTTATGAGATACTAAATGTGTTGAAAGGATATCTTTACGGAGAAGGACTTTACCAATGCTAAAACTAGAATAAAAAAAATAGTTCATTCTCTTGCAGAAGACCTTGAGAAGAAAAGTATTCCTTTATCTGATTTAAGTTTTAATGTAATGATAAATAAGTCTCCAGAAAAATACGGGATCAAATTTCAAGAAAATAGAAATCATCGCGCCATTTCTTTAGATGGTAAAGATAAGAATATAGAAAGCATAAAGGGAATCCCTCAGCATATAAAGGCCGCAAAACAACTTGTCGAATTAGGACGACAACTCAAAGCTGGCGATATTATTTCCTATGTTAAAACAAGGACTATTGAAGGAGTAAAACCCGTTGAATTAGCTAACAAAATGGATATAGATACTGAGAAATATCTTGATACAATGGAATCTACCTTCGATCAAATCTTATCATCACTAAATTTGAATTTTAAATCTATAATTGGAAAGCCTAGGCAATCCAATCTTGATGAGTTGTTTTGGACTTGAATATCTTTCAAAATAATTCTTATAACATATTTGAATAAACATGGATAAAATCTCTTATTTAGAAAACTTCTTTATTCCTCCAGAGAAAACAGTCGCAGGGCACACTTTTTGTGATATTCCTATCCCTATTACATTTGATGCTTCGAAAATATGTATAGTAGGAATCCCAATAGATATAACAACTACATTTGGAAAAACAGCATCTTTTGGCCCTGAAGCAATTCGAACCACTTCAGCAAAACAAATCGAAACCCTTGTTTTTGAGGAGGACGTTGAGATTTATGAGAAGGCATTGATTTATGATATTGGTGATGTAAATTTTGGGAAACTTAATGACGGTAAGATTAGCGATATTAAGGAAATTAGTAAATTTTGGGTAGAGTTTGACAGCAAGTTGTCTTCAGTGTTAAGAATTATAGTGGATTCAAACAAAATACCTGTTATCCTAGGTGGTGAACATACAATTACATATTCTATTTATAAGGAACTATCTGAAACACATCCACTATTAATCCATTTTGATGCTCATCGTGACATGAAATCGATTTACCAAGGTATGTCGATGTGTCATACAACTCCATTTTATCATCTGATTAGGGAAGGTTATCTTAGAGGGAACGATTTAGTCCAAATCGGCATAAGGCAAGGAGATAGAGAAGAGAATAAATTCGCAATTGACAATGGCGTTATTACTTTTGATGCATGGGAATGCAACAGTTCTCTGGAGAAGGTCTGTACAGTGGTTAAAAACAAACACCTACAAACGAGACATTTACATATCATTTGATATCGATGTTTACGATATATCTTATTTACCTTGCACTGGAACACCAGAACCATTCGGATTAAATCCCTTTCAAATATTAGAGCTTGTCAATAGCATAAGCGATACAGCAAGATTAGTTGGAGTTGATTTTGTTGAAACTGGTCTAAAGAACAATGATTATAGAGAAGGGGCGTTGGCAACCCAAACTCTACTTAGGATTTTGTCTAGACCATACATGTCCAATCTTTGAATACTGTATATCCACCAGTACAAATTTCCTAAGAAGCAATTTTTGGTCTCTTTGAGAGGAATTCAGGCAAATTGATGGGAAGGTCGGGCTTGCCTTTCATCGGTTCTTTAATTATATCTATCAATTCATCTATGTTTGTAGAATAACTTAATTTTTTTAACCTATCTCGGACTGAAATTGAATTAGTGGCAACTTCTTTCTCACCGATTATTATAGTATAATGAATCCATTCAGTTTCCGCATCTCTAATCTTTTTGGATAGAGTATCCTCCCTATCGTCAATATCCGCGCGAATAGAATTAATTTTCAGCTGCTTTAGTAGTTCAACACATTTAGGGATAAAATCGTCTCTCACGGGAATTAATCTTACTTGGGTATTCATTAGCCATATTGGTAAATATGGTGTTTTTCCTTCTTTCATCATCTTGGCAGATTTTTCGAGCAATGCAAAAATGACCCGCTCAATAGCTCCGCTAGGTGAATTATGCAAAATTATGGGATTTTTCTTATTGCCTGACTCATCTATGAAGGTAATGCCGTATCGTTCCCCGTTTTCAATATCAATTTGATCTGTAGCTAGCGCAGACGCTTTGCCAGAGTTATCTAGAAAATTGAACTCCCATTTTAATACAAAATAAAAGAATCTATCGTCCCACATCTCCACGAGAACTGGCTTACCAATCTTCGTTACTAAACTGTTGAACAAACTCTTTGTTATTAGTATAAAATTCATTGGTAAATCTTATGGCCATCTCTAAATCTTTTTCAATAGAGATTCCAATTTCTTCCATCACAGAAACAGATAAATCAAGTCGTTTCAAAAATTCAATTTTGGCCTGATCAATATCTTTACAAAATGCATGACAATCAGGCATACTAAATGCACGCAACCGCCTTAATCCAACCAGTTCTCCACTCTTTTCTCTCCTGAAACTATATCTGGTTAGTTCGTATAGTTTAAGTGGTAAATTCTTATATGATATCTGAAAGTCTTTAGTCATTAGGAATTGGCCAAAACAGGCGGCAAATCTCAAAAACAAATCTTTCTGATCTGATTTAATATTGTACTGTCTTGCAGGAAAGCGATTGAAGTAACTCTCCATCGATGGATGGTGGGAATCATACATTATTGGTGTTTCTACTTCTAATCCACCATATTGAGAGACTTTTTTGGTCACGAACTGTTCTAGTAACGATTTTAACAATCGGCCTTTTGGATAAAATCTCATGTTCCCAGAATCAGAGGCCGGCTCATAATCGGCTATACCCAATTTTCGCATCAACTTAACGTGAGGGGGTTGATCTTCCACTGTTCTTTTTCGAAGTATTTCATATTTGAACAAATTCTCTAGATTGATTTCAGATTTTTTAAATTTATAGTCATTGTAAGGGATCAAATCCCCGTCAACAGTTAGGACATACCAATTTGATTTTAGATCCTTCTCAGCAGCTAATGCACTAGAGAATGATCCTTCGCTTTCATTAATGTCTGATTTTGAAGTAGCAATTTCAACCAAAGTATTTGTCTGTCTCTCAGGATTTTTTTTAACAATAAGTCTTGAATTTTCCGATAATGGATGGCCCTTTATCTTGATCCCCAGTTCTTTTGTCCATCCAAATGGAGCTCTTTTAACCACGATGGTATCGGTACGAGCCCTTAAGGCATTTTCTAACTGGATCATTAATTTATATGCACTTTTTGGCGGTTCTAGAGTCGAACTAAGATGTGCATATGGATAAATTAAAACAGAGTTACACTTAATTTTCTTAAGATATTCTAAAGTTTCCTTTATAAAGTCTTCAATTAGAGTTTCATCATCTCCCTGCTCTATCGATGTTAATATAACAACTGTATCTTCTATTCGTTCCTTCTCATTCTTTAATAAAGGTTCAGCATCATCTATTTCCTTTTTGACAGGCAAATATTCTACAAAATCTACATGTAACTGTAATATTCGCATATTTACTAATTAAAATATTTAGTTTGATATATTCCATACCTATTTGAAAACAAGTGAAATGTTTTTGTCTCAGAATTGATGCTGATAAGATGTGGGAATAGTGGATTTCACCCTAGCGTGTTCGAATGATGATTCTCAGGAATACTGTACATACGATAATCCGATTTCTGAACCTAATGATCAATTAGATTACTCACTCATGTTTGTCGTCTCCAAAGAATCTGAATTATCAAATGCTAAGAGCTTCACTCATATCGAAGAGCTTATAGAAAGAGTAATTGCTCACGAAACAATCCACGTCGTTATTTTGGAATTGGAAGGAAGGGATTCATCTGATAAATTGGATGATCTTGAAATATCTATTACATTTGGAGCTGGAAGGACACATTTGATTAGGATGAATTTTTTGGGATACGCGAGTGATAATACTGGCTTAGTAACTACTACTCTGTAAAATCTGTGATTTTGTAATTCTTGTGTTGCTGGATTGTCTTGATAATCTCCTTCTTAACGTTAATCTTTAGATTCAATGATGAAAGTTCTTTCATAAATATTACTTCGTCCTTCAAAAGATACTGTCCATCCTTGAATATCTGATTATAAATCAACTTTTGATGAATGGATTGTAGCTTCCTTAAATTATTATACAATTTGGTAACATTGATTTGACATTCTGCTTTTTCCAGCGTTCGGATCAGATTCATCTTGTTTACGTTTAACAAGCTGTCTGAATACACTCGGTCGTGTCTATTTATTACCGCGAATCCATCAGTTTCACTAAAATATCCTATCAAGGTCGAAGGTAATATTCTTGATAACCCGTTTTTTATTATTTTTGAAGAGTGTTTATTGTCTAATATTACTATAGAACGACCAAATGAGAGGATTGCCTCAATTACTTGATTAGCTAGCCTCTCATCAAGTTTGTCTTTATCTGATTTAATTTCGATAGGATATAGAGTAATTTTTTCAATATTCATTTTGTAACTTTCTGATATTGTTTTTAGTAACGTTGACCTGGCAAAAATATTCTTTAAATCATCATCCATCTCAATTGTACTATTTTTAATATCCTTTTTTTTGATGTTTTTTGTTTTACATGCTGCCAATATTAAATCAAATTTTCTATTTAGAGCTTCATTTTTGATTTCAATATATTTTTCGTAGTGGTTTGAACTATTTCCAAAAAAGCCGTTTGTGGGATTTAGGTTTAGAAAATCCAGGAACCGATCTTTTAGTTGAATTTCATTCATGTTGTAAAGTTGCTATTCAAAACATAACTTTCAATTTGGGACCTTGCAAACAGCCTTCAAACCTTTGACAAAAATGTCTAATTCTGACATCATCTTACTGCGATCGTGCTCATTTTTTGTAATTATGTCGATTAAGGAGCTTCCTACAATAATGCCATCTGCTCCAGCCTCAATCATTCTCTGTCCATCTTTGGGAGTGCTAATCCCAAAGCCGACTGCTAAGTGTTTCCTATATGAAGAAACAATGGCTTTCGAACGGGATATAGATTCGAAGGTATATTTTTCAAATTTATTTCTCGATCCGGTGATTCCAAAAACCGATACCATATAGACAAAACCAGTAGATAGGGCGGATATCTTCCTTAATCTCTTGGTACTTGTGTTAGGGGAGATCAGGAAAACAGTTGTAAGGCCCAATTTGTTTGTTATTCTTAAATAATCATCAGCTTCTTCAAAATTCAAATCTGGTACTATGAAACCATCTATCTCACAGTTTTTAGACTGGATTAAGAATTTTTCTAATTCATTAGAATAAAGTATATTTGAATATGTCATTAATAGCAGCGGAGTTTCTTTATGTCTTTGCTTAATTGATTTTACCAAATTTAAGCAGTCTTTTGGAGCAATCCCAGAATTGAGAGTCTTCAAGAACGCATCTTGAATAATAGGACCATCTGCCATCGGATCAGAAAAGGGGACTCCTATTTCAATAATATCAACTCCAGAGTGGATCAATTGTTCGATTATCTCTCTAGAAAGTTCCAGTGTAGGATATCCTCCGACAACATAACCAATCAATGCCTTTTCATTCTTTTGTATTAAATCATTGAAAGTTCGAGTAATTTTATTTTCAATTTTCAAGTACGACCAATTCCTTTTGATTGGGTGTTCTTTTGAACACCTTCTTCTGAGATGGAGAGATAATCCCTTACTATTTGCAAATCTTTGTCACCTCTACCGGATACGGTTATTACAACATTTTCATCCTTCTTGAAATTCTTAGCATTTTTCATGATATACGCAATGGCGTGCGCCGACTCCAATGCAGGAATTATTCCTTCAAGTTTTGACAATAGTACAAAGGCTTTAACCGCTTCTTTGTCAGTTACGGAAGGATAAGTGGCCCGATCAGTATCCATTAAATTTGCATGCTCAGGTCCGATTCCAGGATAATCAAGTCCAGCAGAAATGCTGTGTGCCTCGCTTATTTGTCCATTTTCGTCCTGTAAAAAATAACTTTTCATTCCATGGAAGATCCCCATTCTTCCCTTTGACAATGTGGCAGCATGGAACCGAGTTCGAATTCCCTGTCCTCCAGCTTCTACTCCTATCAGTTTAACTTTCTTATCATTAACAAAAGGGTAAAATGATCCAATAGCGTTACTCCCGCCACCAACACATGCTATTACCGCATCAGGCAATTTTCCAGTTAGTTTTTGTATTTGTTCCTTTATCTCCTTACCTATCACACTTTGGAAATCTCTTACCATTGTAGGGAATGGATGAGGGCCCATAACAGAACCAATTAAATAATGTGTATCGCGTACATTCGCAATCCAATCTCTCAGTGCTTCATTTATAGCATCCTTCAGTGTTTTTGACCCAGAATGTACCGAGTGCACTTTTGAATTCAATAAATTCATCCTGAAAACATTGAGTTGCTGTCTTTCTACATCCTTTGCGCCCATATAAATTTCTGATTTGAGATTGAAAACTGCTGATGCTATTGATGTTGCCACTCCATGTTGCCCAGCACCTGTTTCGGCAATTATTCTGGTCTTGCCCATTTTTTTAGCAATTAAAGCCTGTCCTAAAGTATTGTTTATCTTATGAGCTCCACTATGGAGGAGATCTTCTCTTTTTAAATAAATTCTTGGGCCTCCAAGTTGATTAGTCAAATTATTAGCATAATAGAGCGGAGTTGACCTGCCCGCAAAGTTTATCAATAAACCGTTTAGTTCGCGTTGAAAAGACTTGTCTACTTTCAATCTCTGGTACCATTTGTCCAGATCTTCTAAGGCTGGAATCAATGTCTCTGGAACATATCTTCCTCCATATGTTCCAAATTTTCCTAAATCAGTGTTATTTTTCAAATATATAGAAATGGAATTAGTCAGTTGCTACATAATACTTTATCGATTAGAACTAGCTCTCGACTAATTCTCTTATTTTTTGGCCCATCTCTTTAGATTTCTCCATTAAAGTTGTCCCAATCAAAAATGCATCTGCTCCTGCACTCTTTAGCTTTATGATATCCTTTGGGCCCTTTATACCACTTTCTGAAATCACAATATTGTTACTTTTGGAATTTTCGGATAATATCCGAACTGTCGTGTCCAAATCTACTTCTAGTGTACTCAAGTTCCTGTTATTGATACCAATTAGGTTAAAGGGTTTTTTTGATTTACTATTACTCTTTACAGCCTCACTAAACTCAATTTCATCATGAGTCTCTAAGATCACTTCCAGACCGATTTTCTTTGCATACTCGGCCAATGTCTCTAGGCTTCCCTCAGTCAAGTTGCTGTCAAAGACTGTTTTTATTAGCAATATGGAATCGGCCCCGGCTTTTTTTGCAGCTTTGATTTGAACGTCACTTACCACTATGTCTTTCATCAGAATTGGTACAGTAACATGCTTCCTTGCTCTCAAAATATTGCCTATTGATCCATTAAACAAGTATGGTTGAGCTAAAATCGATATACCGATAGCTCCAGCATTTTCCATTGTCGTAGCGATTTCCTCGACATTCATATCATTATAGTCTACTAATGTTCCCTTTGACGGGGATGCATACTTTATCTCGGTTAGGAGTGGATTCTGCTTGCATTTAAGAATGTTATTCTGCATGCTCAAACAAGTATGATTGCTATATTCGCGGTCTCCATTAATTTCGTACATTCCATCGTCAATAGCTTTAAAAGAATTCTTCACGAGTGTTTTTAGCATGGATTTCGTGCTGGGAAATCTAAGATTATTTGTTGTCATATTGGTGGGTTAAATTAATGTGGTAGAAATGGTTTACAACCTTTTAACTATAGAAATTGATATATCTATCTTTTATTTTAGTCTCTTTCTGATTCTTCATCACACCAATCAAAATATCAATGCAGGTATTTTCAGTAATTTCACCAAATGCAACTTGAGTGGAGAGGGTTTTCAAATCAAGGTGACTTTCGATAAATGCACTCTTACTTGATAATATTTCAGATTTTTGTATCATTTTTTTCAATCTCAAACTGTGATAGTTTATGTGAATTTCGTTTGCTTCTTCATAGTCTACACCATACATATCTGAAATTTTTAAGTTGAGGTTTTTTTCCTTCTCTTTGACTATATCCTCATGTAAAGCATCTAAGGCACTCTTCCCTTTAAATGGGCTCCCTATTATCAATATCATTTTTGTCATTATCTTTGCCAAAGACATTGTCATTATTTTCAAAAGAATTCATGATGATATACTTATTATATGTGGGATACCATAATAAAACTTTTCATCTTAGTAACATTAATTTTCGCTAAAATAATAATAAACACTTAATTAACATTGATTCAATCTACATTTTCTATAAAGCAATTATGACCAATTCTCCAAAATTTATATTTGTAACTGGGGGAGTAATGTCTGGCTTAGGGAAAGGAATCGTAGCTTCATCTATCGCCAAATTATTACAACTTTGTGGGTTGAAAGTAACTTGCATAAAAATAGATCCTTATTTGAATTATGATGCAGGAACAATGAATCCCCTCACTCACGGTGAGGTGTTTGTTACTGATGATGGGGGTGAATGTGACATGGACATTGGAAACTACGAGCGTTTTCTAAATACTAGTTTAAAATCAGGCCACAATTTGACTGCGGGGCGAATTTTTTCAAATGTGATAGGATTAGAAAGGCAAGGAAAATACCTTGGCCAGTGTGTACAAATAATACCACACATAACGGATGAAATAAAAAAACAGTTGAGAAAGATATCCACAGAAGAGAATCTAGAAATTATTGGTCGTAGAATGTGGGGGAACGGTTGGAGATATTGAAAGCTTACCTTTTTTGGAAGCATTAAGACAGATGGAGTTGGAAGACGGGTATACAAATACTTTCTTTGTTCACGTAACTTTGGCCCCTGTTCTGGACGCTGTAGGAGAGCAAAAAACAAAGCCTACCCAACATAGCGTGCAGGAATTGCGCAGGATAGGCATACAACCTGACTTATTGGCAGTGAGATGTAGAACTCCATTAACCAAAGAAACGATTAGAAAAATTTCACTTTTTGCTAGTATTCCGACGGATTGTGTAATGTCTAGTCATGACGCACCTTCAATTTATTCTGTTCCAAGAATATTGTATGATCAGGGGATTACGAAAGTAATTTCAAAGAGTTTGAATTTAGATTTAACCCCAAGAATTTTGAAATGGAATAAGATTGCCAACTCCTTCCTAAAATTCAATGGGAGTGTGAAAATAGCAATAATTGGAAAATACGTAGAATTGAAAGACAGCTATGTAAGCGTATCGCAGGCGGTACTACATGCTGGTGCTAAATTCGCCAAGGAAATAATAATAGATTGGATAGATTCTGAAAAATTGGAATTCTCTGGTTCTAACAAACATGGTACAAATACTAATTCAAAGATTCTTGAATGCTTAAGGGAATTTGATGGTATTTTGGTTCCCGGAGGATTCGGAAGTAGGGGTAGCGAAGGTATAATTAATTCATGCAATTTTGCAAGGGTGAATGGTGTTCCTTTCTTAGGGATTTGTTTTGGCTTTCAACTGGCAATAGTTGAGTTTGCAAGAAATGTGTGTAAACTAACTGGTGCAAATTCAACAGAAATCAATCCAGAGACTAACAACCCAGTAGTTCTATATATGCCCGAACAAAAACAAATCAAAGCGATGGGAGGAACGATGAGATTAGGGCCTTCACAATATTCAAATTGAACCTGGTTCTATTGCTTCAAAAATATATCGAAAAAACATGGTTCAAAAGCGCCATAGACACAGGTATGAGTTTAATCAAAAGTATAGAGATCTGATTGAAAACAAAGGAATGAAATTTACTGGGTCATCAGATGCAGGAAAAAGGATTGAAATTTTAGAAATACCTAGTCATAAGTTCTTTCTAGGTATTCAGTATCATGGTGAATTTCATAGTCGACCAGGGTTTCCAGAACCTGCATTTGAAAATTTCATAAGAGCAACTCTTGAAAATAAGAAATAACTAAAAATCTTACTTAGATTCTAGATCTTTAATTCATAAATTTTTTGGCTGGCATCTCTGAGAGATATTTTCTTTTTTACATACCCTCTATTTAACAGGTGAGATAATGATAACCTAATTGTTCTCTCTGGTAACATTGTCTTATTAATTAAATCCTTTTGGGTCATGGCGCCTTCATACTCTAGTGTTTTTAGAATTAGTTTAGCACTTGGTGGCATACGTAAAAGATCTTCAGCGTACTTTACCTTTTTCTCTATTATTCTGGTGGCTGAATAATTGTTATTAAGCGTAACTAACCTAGCAGGAAATTCATGTTTGTTACATTGTAATTTATCTGTAATCTTTACACGGGATGTTCCATCCAATATTACCTCACAATGGTGACTTGATGTAATGTCTACTATCTCTACAAAACTTTCATCTGAAACAATTAGAGGCCTTCTAGTATTGTCCAATGAGTTGACAGAAACCACTACAACAACATGTGAATTTTGGAGAACAATTGGACCACCTGCTGACATAGCATATGCGGTGGAACCGATAGGCGTAGCAATAATTACTCCATCACTGTTATCATGCCAAATATCTTTATTGTTTATCCTGAGAAAATGTTCCATCAGGATGGCACTTTTGTTTGAAAAAATTGCTACGTCATTGAGATACAGGCTCTATTTCTTTCCCATCAACCTTAACAGCTAGTCTTTCTTCCTCTCTTATTTCGTAATTACCGGACTTTAGTGATTCCTTTATCGAATCAATGCCTTTGACATCAATCTGGGCCAGAAAACCGGTAGAATTCGATTCATAAAGTCCCAAAACAGGAGCCGACTGCACCGATGTTTTGTGAAAATAATTAAGAATACCTCGGTCACCGCCAGGTACCAATACCATGTCAACATCCTTAGCAATATCTTGATTTGAACTATTCATAATTTGTGTCTGTATGTGTGATTCTTCTAGTGTTTTTACCACTTGGCTTAACATCGTTGAATCTTTACCGGTAAATCCTGACAAAGCAATTCGCATTATAATGAATCTTTGTTTGATTAAGGTAATTTAATAAAGTTTGTTTTTATTTCCATTTTTATCTATCTAATCAACGACCTTAAAATTTATAGTATTATAGAAATAAGACGCAAACCTCTCAATCGAATTCATTCTTTCTGGAACTTTTTGAACTCCCTTCTTTTTTGATTCCAGCGAAGAAATCACAGATCCCGCTCCAAAACAAATCGCCCAAAGCGGGTCTCGTTCTTTTAAATAAGCGCATGTGAATCCAGTAGCAAGAATGTCACCAAGGCCCGTATGATCAGGGCTATCAATTTTTTTAAACTTAATTGTATATACAATATTCTTATGCAAAAAAATAATGCTATTACTACCAGTTGATATTACAAATTCAAGACCAAATTTGTCTCGTAACTTTATCATTCCCTCAATTGAATTAGTTCCTCCGGTAAGAGCCGATAATTCCTCCGGGTCAGCTTTTATGGCCGTCACTCCTTTAAGATCTAAATCAATACTTTTCCTGTTTAGGATTAACCCTTCATTGTTTTTATATCGTAGAAATCCTTGCGGATCAATCATTATGAATTTATCCCCGTAATTTTCCACCACTTTCCGGAGAGTGTCTTGAGAAATTTCTTCAAATATGGGACTCAATAAGAACGCATCACTATCCACAAAATCATTCGCATTAATCTGCGAACAACTTGACAAGAGGAAAAGCTGACGTCCACTATCTCTATTCAAAATTAGTCTAAATTTTGTTGTAGGGTTTGACTTGTCAATTTGATTTTCAGTTACAAATATGTTGCAATCTCTCAGCAGTTGTAATTTTGGCACAATATCGTTTCCAACTCTAGTAGCAGCAAAAGTATTAAAGTTGAATGTTTTTGCTAATAGAGATCCATAGCAAACTGGTCCTCCCAGGCTTTCAGTCTTTTCACCCTCTAGATCTATAATCTCATCTAGGGCCACATGAGAAGCAATGCAGATTTTCATGAACTTTATCTTTCTTACTTCAAAATTTTAAAGCAACATAATAAGGTTATCATAAGATTTAAAGGATAGGAATAGTTTCAAAATTAATGGATGCCTAAGAAAAGAACCAGCAGGGGAAGAACTAAAGGTGGAAAAGGAAGTTCAGGAACCGTTCATTGCAGTCAATGCGGTGCGATGGTGCCCAGAGATAAAGCAAAGAAAATTACAGGAAGAATCACCCTGGTAGAGCCTCAGTTAGCAAAAGAATTGAAAGCACAAGGTGCTTATATTGCCCCTTCAACAGATGTCAAATTTTATTGTGTTTCCTGCGCAGTACACCGAGGTATAGTAAAAGTAAGATCGGAAAACGATAGACGAAACTCAGGAAAATTAGGCTAGATAATTTTTTTAAGACTATAAAGTCTTATTTGTATATATTTTTATGAAGAATATTTACCAATTAAGCAAGTTTCATTGCTTAGGTAATATTACTTGATTTTTTAAAATAAAAAAATTTTGTTTTTATTGGCTATTTTCAGGTTTCTTATCGTCTTGAGTAGATGACTTTGTAGTTTCGTTTTTGCCACTATCAGTATCACTAGATGAGCTGGATGCTGTATCGTTTTTGCCACTATCAGTTTCACTGGATGAGCTGGATGCTGTATCGTTTTTGCCACTATCCGTAATTTTCTTTGTAAATTTCTTATAAATCTCATCCTCACCTTCTTGCTCAAGACCAAAAATAATATCAGCAAGATTTCTTCCTGTTTCGTTTGGATCAGTCTGATCTAAATATTGAGCTTTTGTAGTTGTTGATGATGATGGTGGTGGTGGTGGTGGAGATTTTGTAGTTGTTGATGATGGTGGTGGTGGAGGTGGTTGTAGTTGTTGATGATGGTGGTGGTGGTGGTGATGTTGTAGTTGTTGATGATGGTGGTGGTGGAGGTGATGTTGTCGTCGTTGTTGTGGTTGATGATGATTTGGAAGTTTTGTCTGGGGTTGTCATTTTCTTATTATCGGGTTTTTCTAAATAATCATTAACATTCTTGGTGATTTTTGATAATGATGTTGGTGGTTCATTAATTCTGGATGTAATAGTACCCGATGAAGCCTCATATTCATGGTTTCTGCTGGACATATCTTTGAATGTTTGAGCTGAAAACAGAGGTGTCCCGAACTTTGTAGAGACTATTTTTAATCTCTCAAGTACAGTTACAGCTGCTAAGATTGAAATAATCCATAGGGCTACAGATATGTTTTCTTGGAACGGTATAAAACCAAGAATCACAATGATGATTATTCTTTCGGCTCTTTCTGCAATGCCTTTTCCTTTTAGGTCTACGCCTAACCCTTCACCTCGGGCTCTTGTATAGCTAACTAACAATGAAAGCGAAAGAGCAACTAGAACAAGTACTGGGTTTGTAAAACTGCCTATAAGGATACCTGTAAATATGATTATTTCAGATACTTTGTCCAAGACTGAATCAAGATATCCACCCAATGCCGATGTTCTCTTTGTTACGCGGGCAACCGCTCCGTCTACGACATCAAAGAAGCCTGCTAAAAGTAGGAATAAACTACCTAAGAATGTAGCAGTATACCAATCCACTCCAATCGCAGGTGAATGTAAAGAAAACATAATAGCTGATATTATTGAAAGACCTAAACCTACCCATGTCCAGAAGCTCGGTCCAAAACCTAAACTTGCAAATCCTCTCCCTACCTTCTCAATTATAGGATCAAATCTATTTCTTAAGTTGTTAAGCACGTAATAATTTGACCCGTGTCGTAATATATAACCTTTTACTATTTTATATTTCGGCGTATATTCTACCCTTCTAATTTCTATTGATTCCAGAATTTAAATAATATAATATTATTGAGAAATTTATTTCGTGCTGAATGTATCTTAATTCTTTAATAATTTATGATTTGACTATGACTATATTTGTCCAACGAAAATAAGTCAAAAAATTTATCGTTTACGCGCAACAAAGTAGTTATCATAGGACTTGGCCAACTTGGTCTTCCAGTTGCAAAATATGTTAAAGAACATGGTTTTGATACTTATGGATATGATATAAATCAAAAAACCATGCAATCAGCTGAAGCCAACTATGGAATAAAGCAAGCATCCAACTTTGGTGATTTTGACGTACTAATTATCTGTGTATCTACACATAGACCAGATGATATGTTTACACCACAAGTAGATGGTTTGATGTCTGTTGTTGAAAAGATATCTAGAGAAGCTAAAACAGGCGCACTAATATCAATTGAAAGCACTATACCAAAAGGTACATCTAAAAAAGTATTTGAAAAAGTAGACCATAGACTACACGTTGTACATGCACCACATAGATGGTATGCATTAGAAGAAGAAGTTCACGGTGTTAATCAATTACGTATTGTAGGAGGTGTAAGCAACTGCTGCTTGCAACACGGTCTTAACTTTTATGATGGACGGGAGGTAGTACCCCAGACAACAGAAACAACAAAAGCTGCATCATCAGCTGGGATAAAAACTCTATCAATTCCAATGCATCCAGTATCGTCAGTTGAAGTAGCAGAACTAACAAAAATAGTAGAAAATGCTCATAGATATCTTCAAATAGCATTTGCAGAAGAGCTTTACCTCTATTGCAAGTCTAACAGTATCAGTTTTTCTGAATTACGTGAATCACTCAATACAAAATGGAATGTAGAAGTTCTAGAACCTAGGGATGGAATAGGAGGTCACTGTCTTCCCAAAGATACAAGGATGTTTATCAATTCATCTAACACAATAAGAAGCAAAATACTTCAAGCAGCCATGGAGATTGATGAGGACTATAGAGAATATTTCCAGAATGCTAAGGAACTTAATAAATCCTGTGAAGAAAAAGACTGTGAAATCATAAAAGCCCTAAGATGAATTAACTAATGTCAAATGATGCAAAAAGTGAAAATATTCTAGTTTTTGGTGCTCATCCTGATGATTTGGAAATAGGTATGGGAGGAACCGTAGCAAAGCTATCTAGACTCGGTTATAAGGTGAAATTAGTAGTTGCCACTTTACCTAATTTTACTCAGAGTGATAAAAAAGACGAGAGGAGAATGGAAGCAGTAAGATCCTCAAAGGTAATGGGATGTCCTGAGCCAGACTTCCTAGACCTTCCTCCAGGAGAGATGACTCATAGCAGGAAACTAATTGGAATAATGGACAAGTACATGGTTGATTATAAACCCGTAGCAGTATTTACTCAATGGATAGGCGATTCACATCAAGACCACCAAGCACTTACCAAATCTGTCATTTCAGGAAGCAGAGATACTACCGACTTGTATATGTATGAAACAACAATCCCAGGAGGGATCACAGAACAAGCATTTAGACCACAGTTATTCATAGATGTATCTGACTATATGGAACCAAAAAAATCAGCTCTAAAGTGCTTTGAATCTCAACAACTAAGATGTGGTCCGATTTGGATCGATGCAATAGAAGGTCGAGCTGCGTTCAGGGGATACCAACTAAATTGCAAGTACGCTGAAGCCTTTGAAGTAATCCGAATTTCAAAGTGGTAATTTTTTACAATTTTTAAAAACTGTTTATAAATATTAGTAATGCTGTTAGAAATAGTCTACAATTGAAGAGTTTAATGTTTTGACAGATTTTTTTTGCATCATGACTCTTTCATATTTTTTCTTATCAATGTAAGTTTCGTTCCAATATCTAAAACAAACAAGCGATTTATGATCCAGGGTTTTTACATCTTCATTAAATAAAACATTTCTGACCATTATGTCAGGTTCATTTACTCCTGCCACTGTTCTCATTGGACCAGAGGCTGAAAACCGAGGATTAATTTCTATGATCTTGACCTGATTGTCATCCACATCTATTCGAGATTGAATATTTAGTGGGCCAAAGGTTCTTAATTTCTTTGCTATCTGATTGCATACTTTCGTAACTTTGGGATACTTGTCTATAAACGCCTTATAGGTTTGACCGTGTTTTAGAACTTTCTTAAGCGTTATCGTGGACATGATCTGATTTTTTTCCTTGCCCAGAGTCAACCCAGTTGTATATTCATTTGCATCACCTTTTAGATATTTCTGGATCATCGGTTTCCAGCCTGTCTGAGTTATTGCCTTACAGGCAAATTCTAACTCTTCAATAGAGTTGACGATCTGAAATAGCTTCGAGCCAAACCCCTCTCGAGGTTTTACTACTAGTGGAAATCTATAATCCTTCATAAAGTCGTCTATCTCATGGTACAAACAAGTTGGAATGAAATTCAGATTATTTTCTTGTAAAAATTCATTTGTCCTGTATTTATCTCGACACATTTCCACTACTTGTGGTTGACTCGTAATGACTGATTGCACCGGTCTTCTCCTCAATAAGATCTTTATTTTTACATAATATAGGCAGTTCTACATCTGATCCTATAAACAGAACTTGAATTTTGTTTCTATTACACAAATCTACGATTGACTTTAGATATTCTTTAGCCGTTGGTTTTGGGATAAGGGAGAATTTGTGAGCCCTATATAAGCCGGAGGCCTCATAATTGATATCTGTTGCTAGGATTTTGTATTCATGTCTTTTAAGCCTCGAATACTTATTATGATATTTCAATGATTTGATTATGCCTTGTGCTACTATTCCACCGGCTGAGGTAACGACAACATTAATGGTTTTCATCGGACTAATAATTTTAAATGATTTATCAGTTTAGTAGCACTGGTTTAGTCAAATCATTATTATTAACTAAATTGTGAGACCATTCGTGCTCGATATGTTCCATCTCCATATTAACGGCATAATCGATTATACAAGATTTTAATTTCAATGCATTTTTAGATTTTTGAACGTTCTTTATGACGTCCTTAATTTTTCTTTGTTCTTGTTTATAGTAAAATAAATTGTTTAACAGACCTTGTAATTGTTCTTTATTCTTATAAATTTCATTTCGCCTAGATATCAGGGGTTCGATTTTTTTCCTCAATTCATCATTCTTATAATTGATATCAATAAAGAACTCAGACATATTAGATATATTGTTCTCCTCTAAATATTTTGATGCTTCTCTTTGGGCAATCCCTGTAAAAACATCGTTCCCTGCCCAGAGCATCATAGCGGGCAATCTTATCTGCAATTCATCAAAGACTTTCTTTCCTACAATCGTATATCCTATGCTACCACCAGTACCTGAGATATATCCAGAAATAGCCAATTCTCTCGATAATAGAAGCAAGATTGGGATTGCTCGTGGAGAAACCATATCAATCTTGTTCTCTGGTATTGAGACCTTTCCATTCGTGCCGATTGATAATGATAAATTTTTCTTGCAAGATATGCATTTACCGATTAATACAATTTCTCCATTATCCTTCCTGCTTATTTTAGAGGAAGCCTTGCTGCCACAATCACAGTGTAACCACAAGGGAGAATGCTTATTTAGGTTTGCGCTTACTCCAGTATATATTCCATGTTCTCTAAAATAAGTTTCTGATTTCTCCAATGAATCTTAGATAACTTTCATTTTCAGATAAAAGAAAGTTGTATCCCCTTTGAAATACTCGAGAAAGATCTGATAGATTTACAAATAATGTTTTATAATTCCAAAAATTATTGGCGATCTTTGACATGATAATTGAATTGAATTCAGAATAATTATCAGCCAGTAAAAACGCATCTTCAACTATATTCCAGAACTTTTGGAATCTGTCATACAAAGCCTTAACTTCAGACTTTGACAAATCCTTGTTATTTTTTATCCAATTGTATATTTGATTTTCCCAATAATTTATTAAGGAGCGAGTCGGTGAGTCAGTCATACTTGAGATCTTCCATCTTTTTGAATCATTGATTGGATATCTTAAATCAAGTACTCCGGTGGCATTTCTTATACTAGGTAATTTTGCCACATGCATCCATTTATCATCCATAAAATCATGATCAACTATCAAAAACAGGGGAACGATAGTATGATTTTCCCTTTTGGAGTGATTCGCAAGTGACTCTAATAATACTATTTTCTTAAAAACCCCACTAAATGCAAATAAATTGGGCTGGTGAATCCCAACGATAATTTTTAATCTTTCATCGGATAAAGCATCAATTTGGTTTATTATCTTCTCATTAAGAGTTCCTGCCTTTGCATGAAAATTTGTTGTAGCCTTTCTGAGAAGTTTACGATTTGAGCCAATAAATTCATCTGTTTCAGGTATAGGATTTTTGCTCAAAATATCAACTGCTTCGTCGAACTTTGACGGGATGGATTGTACAAACTTGCTAATATCTGAATCTGAAGAATTCAGATATCTGGAGAATATTGCACTTAATTTACTGTCACCGTCAATAGTGGCTACCGTATTACTTCCCAAACCTTTTAATCATTAATATCTATTTAAGTTTCTTTTTAACTATATCTTATTTCTCTTCTATAAGATTTATCAAATCCTTTATTCTATTAAAATTCCCTATATCATTAATGGCATGTGCATCGCTACCTAGATGGAATTTTACACCGAATTCTTTAAAAATTTTCAAAAATTCTATGGGTGGACGTATATATTTTGAATTAATTTCTATTTTTTTCCCATTAGCTACGACCAATTCTGCTAAATTTCTTAATTCACGATTCATTTACTTTAAAATCAATCTCTGGAGCGAGATGCCCAATTACATCCACATTCGGATTCTTTATTGCATTAATTAACGCCTCGTACCATTTTTCCTTGGTGTATTTTGTGTGAAAACTAGCAATGATAAAATACTCGTTATTTAAGTAACTCTGCTGGGCAATCAACTTCACCGTCTGCTAATATCTTGGCCTCAAATCCTCTAAGGATCTTGATTTTAGTCTTTGGGATGTAGTAGTTTAGTTCATCAATATACTTTTTCGTCCATTCAGAATTTTTTCGTACATGCTCTGTAATAGCTATCCTTTCTAAGCCTAGAGATTCTGATTTATTTATAATATTAGGTATGGTTAAATCCTTTGAAGAATGGTCATTATAGTTACAATGTATATGCAAATCTTCTTTCATGTTTAGCATCATAATTTTATCTGAAAAAGTTATGCAAATATGTTTTATAATTTTTCTTAATTACAACGTTCAAAAATATTTATATCATTAACAAATTTAACTCTATTAAAAACGGATGCCCATTGCGTAGAAAAATATCCACAGTATTGATTCCCGGTGCTTCTGCACCTGCTGGAATAAATACGATAAAATCATTGAGATTATCAGATTTTAAGGGCAAAATATTATCTACGGACTCTAACAGTTTATCTGCAGGTTTTTATTTATCTGACTACTATGAGGTGATACCAGAAGCTGAAGCAGAAGATTATTTGGAAGTGCTGCTTAACATAATCGACAAATATAACATAGAAATTTTAATGCCATCGTCAGGTTACGATATTTTTCCATTCAGTGAATTCAAATCTAAATTGAAAAAACATGGGGTGATTCCCGTCGTGAGTGACCGAAAAATTTTGGAAATTTGTAGAGACAAGATATACACATTTAATCATTTGAACAAATTTTTCAATCTACCCTTTACTACTTTAAATCCAAATGAAATTGATACTTATCCGGTTATTGCAAAGCCTCGTTTTGGAAAGGGCAGTAGGGATGTAATTCAGGTAAACGATGAGCAAGAAAAAAAATACATTTGCTCTAAATTCCCCAATATGATCTACCAAGAATTTTTGCCAGGAGATGAATATACAATTGATGTCATGAGTGATCTGGACGGCGACCCAATAATATCTGTTCCACGTGTAAGATTGCAGACAAAAAGTGGTATTTCTACAAAGGGTAAGATTATTCTTGATAAAGAATTAATTGAAGAATCCATGAGGATAGTGAAAAAACTTAAAATAATTGGACCCTCTTGCATTCAAATGAAAAAGGACAAGACAGACCAATTCAAGTTGGTAGAAATAAATCCTCGGCTTGGCGGGGGTACAATTTTTACAACTTTGGCCGGTGCCAACTTCCCTAAAATGGTTTTGGATTTGGTCGAAGGAAAAAAAATAGATCCTCCAAAGATATCTGAAATTACTGTACTAAGATACTTTGAAGAAATTGTTTTGGATGAAAGAAACAAGATTAACTACAGCGGAAAAGACCTTCTAGCAAGTAATCCATGTCGTATATGATTGAAGAAATTGTTTTGGATGAAAGAAACAAGATTAACTACAGCGGAAAAGACCTTCTAGCGAGTTATGCATGTCGTACATGATTTTGTCTATTGCTCCTGTTGAATTTTGAAGTGTATCAATTTGAAAGTATTGGCCAGTAGCTTCTAGTATCTGGCAAGGCCACAATCCTGTCAGATTCATTAGTATAACACAAAAACCTATTGTCATTGCTAAAGCGACTATAACTACATCCGTATATTTAAATTCAATTTTTGATTTCAAACTTGTTCCCTTATTTAATTTGTTCTAGAATATTTTGAATCTGCAACCATCATCTCCAACCAGTTTTCTTTATGGTAATTGCAGCGTAAATTAAGAGCCAAGTATAAACATAGGTCGATAAAAGCTGGAAAAAAGGCCTATAAACCCAATTCTTGTCGCCTGGGTTTCTCAGTCTGAAATCAACACCATAAATCATTCCAGTAAACAATACTCCTGCAAACCAGACAATAGGAGTTATAAAGTCACCAGCAAGGGGCATAAAGATGACAGTAGTCGCCACAATATATGGCCTGATAAATTTCATCGAAGTTTGTAAATAGTATAAAAGTGCTACATAAAATGGCCTCTTCCAAAAAATACCTCCAGCAGCAAATAAACTTCTGATAAAACTCTTCCTCCATCTAACCTGTTGTTTTATTAATGAATCAAGTGTTGGTGGAACTCCAATATTTACCCTTATCCTTTGCGAATACAAAACCTTCCAATAACCGTGGACATCTTGATTAGATTCATCTCGACCATTCTCGTCCTCTAACATATTTTCGGACATGGACCTCTTGGCAGTACCCTCAGCGTTGAGGATTGGAATCTGGGCATATTGTTGGCTGGTTGATTTGTTAGAAATCTTTGGAGGTCGAGTCGACAAAACATACGCCGTCATTCTCCTATCAGTTGCAAATTTGAACTCCATACCTAAGAATCTGTCTCGTGCCCATAGAGGAATAAAGTCTTGTATAGCAACCCGTCTATAGAAACTAAGTGATCCTGCACAACAACTAACGGAATAAAAAACGGTTTCCATCCCTTTTTGTGCCCTACAAGCCCCATCGGCGTAGACGTCTTGCATTTTCTCAAGAAAGTGATCCCGAAATCCTCCAGTGTGTCTGTTTTTAACTCGTCCGTGTCCAGTGAGGGCCCCTACTTGTTTATCTGAGTAAAAAATCTGCACAGCCTTTTCAGTTGCATCAACAGCCATGTCACAATCACTATCCATGAAAGCGTATATCTCGCCGCGTGCAATCTTGCTAGCGGCCTCTATAGCCTTTTTCTTTCCAAGGCTTTCCTTCAGATGTACTATTCTCAGGTTAACTGTTTTGTTTTTATCCTTAATCGTGTCAAGAATCTCACCAGTCTTATCCGTACTACCATCGTCTATGACGATTATTTCCTTATTCTTATAAGTTTGGTCAATGCATGACTGTATACATGTACTAATGTCGGCTTCCTCATTTTTTACAGGAACGACAATAGATACCAGCGGTTTTTCGTTCTCAGGAATTACCTTATCGAAATCTTTAATGTATGGGTCTTTATACCGAAAATACGAAATTAATAAAATATTAAATAAAATAAATGAAGTTAAAATGCTGTAGATTCCTACTCCCAGGTCTATCACATATATGGTCAAATAAATCTTAGTGAATAGAATTACCAGGACGGATGATAAGAGTAATACCCTAACAAACCATCTTTTATTATCCAATTCCTTTGTATTAATGAATTTAGTTGGATTACTCAAAGCCAAACATTAAATCAACTCGTCGATAGATTAGTTGAAATAAAGCTGTTTATTACTTTTTTCATATTAGCTTCTTAGAATTGGTTATATGAGATTCTTATAGTAGAAAGATAAGCAACAGAAAAAGGATGATGTAAAAATAGTTCTAAAGTAATCAGAGTATCGTCTAATTCCACCTCAATCTTTCATTTTCTCTGTCCTCCTTGGAAGATTTTTTCCAATCTTTATAGTGATTCCTACATAAATATACGCGCTTTTTTGAATTATCAAAATCTAAATCTTGTGACATTTTCGCCTTTGCCAAACTCATTGATCTATCTGCAGTCTCTTCGCAACCTAAGACACTACAGGTAATTCCCTTCTCTACCTTTCCCATTAAAAAGCAAAAGCCATTATAATATAATAAAGTTAATGGAAAATTTGACAGCAGCTTATAAAGTAAAGTATTGGGCCACTGGGTTATGTACAACTATAGCAGCAGTAGAGAATTCAGGATCAATTTGTCCACTTTCAGTTAGAGTCATTCCACTAATTGAAGGATTCAATAATTTCCATACCATGAAATGTTGGGTTATATCTGGACAGCTTGGGTAACCCCAACTGTACCTCAATCCACCTACCTTTAACCCGAGCTCTTCCTTGATTTTATAATTTACCCAATCTGCTAAAGCTTCAGTCGTTTCCACTGCCAGCCCGTGTAGGTAGTAGGCATCAGTATAACGACCTTGTTTATTCCATTCATCTATTGTTTCAGCAACTTTATTTCCCATTGTTACTGACTGAAATGCAACAACATCATCGGATTCTGAATCAAAATAATCTGCAAGACATAAATGTGAAGAATTGCTAGACCTGGGGAATTCAAACGTTAGTTCTGAATCAATCTTAGTACCGTCGTGGTATTTTACTGAGAGGCTATTGTTTCCTACCTTTCGACATCGAAAATAAGAGTAAACTGCATGAGGATCAAATAATTTCTCCTTTACAACTTTGACCTTCCATTCTTTAAGTAGTTCTTCAAACTCATCTTTCAATTCCGTAGCTTTTTTTCCCCTCAATCCCCACGACAAGACAAAAAGGGATTTCTTATTCAAGTATTGCCATATTTCTTTGAGCGGAAGGTCATTATTCTCTAGTCTGGTTACAAAATTAAATTTGGGAGGTACAGGTTTATCTTTTACTGGTTTCACGCTACTTAAGATTTTACTTAAATCTTGCGCATTGGTAGCCTCGTTATATTTTCTTTCTTTCCAACTTGATAGTTTTTCCAACCATTTATTCATGTACTCTTCTTTACTACCGCTCATCAGATTATTCATCACCTTCAGTCCTTCAAAGGCAGTTTTGCAGTAAAATATTCCAGCTTTGTAAATATTGCCATCCCCCTTTGCTATCCTATTAATGTAATCGCTATTAATTGCAGCACCACCGCATAAAACTGGAATGTCCATCTTATTCTCTCGCAAAAATTCTGAGAAAAGCTGCATTTGTTTTGATGTCGAAACCAATAACGCAGATAATCCCACAGCATCTGCGTTTACTTCTTTAATCTTGTTTACGATACTAGGAATAGGAACCTGTTTCCCTAAATCAAAAACTTCGTAGCCATTGTTAACCAATATTGTCTTTACCAAATTTTTTCCTATATCATGTACATCGCCATATACAGTACACAAGACGATTTTTCCTTTGCTAATTCCCTCTTGTTTTATCAGGTATTTCTCTAGCTCCAAAACTGCAGCCTTCATACATTCGGCTGATTTTAGAACGAAAGGCAGGATCAATTCTCCAGCGCCAAATTTATCTCCCACTTCTTTCATTGCAGGAAGAAGAACTTCATTTAGTGTTTCTACTGAGGCCTCATGTAATTTTTCTTTATTACCTGAAAGTGTTTTCCTCTTTGTACCGTTTTCCAATAATTCGTCTAGTATAGAAAAATCATCTTTGGATGAAATTCTCTCTGAAATAGATAAAACTACATCGTTTTCAATTCCATCTTTTAGTCTATTAACAATTCTAAAATAGCACTTTTTACCTGCATCCCAACTTGCATCCATTTCCATTAAATTGTTCTGTTTTTGAATACCTGTAGATGCTGATGCTGTTCCTGTCCCATCAGTAGCATTATTGGAACTAAAGTAAGATATCAATTCAGATAATGCATTATTATTATTATTAAAAATAAGGTCTTCGCAAATCCCTTTCTCCTTAGAATTGATTTGAGGGTATGGGATGATATCTTTAGGATTAATTATCACAGTATCGAGACCACTTTTTATTGCATGATACAAGAAAACTGAGTTGAGATATTTTCTAGCCAGCGGCGATAATCCGAAGCTTACGTTACTTAATCCCAGCGTCGTCAAAGACTTTGGATATTTTTCTTTTACGAATTTTATTCCATCTAGAGTATGAGCAGCAGATGCGACATATTCTTCCTCACCTGTTGCTAACGTAAATGTTAATACATCAAAAATTAACTGCCATGGTTTTAGACCCAATTCAATTGCTTTGTCATGCAAAATTCCTGCAACTTCTAATTTTTCTTGGCTAGTTTTTGCCATCCCATTGGGTCCTATGCACATCGAAACCGCAGGTGCTCCGTATTTCTTCATCAGCGGAGTAATATCATTAAATCTACTCCCATCGCCTTCTAGATTAATTGAATTGATTATAGGTACTCCAGGAATTTGCTTGAGGGCAGTAGCAATAACTTTTGAATCCGTTGAATCAATTACCAATGGTGCCTCTATTTCTAAACTAAGCCTCTTGACAATTTTTTGCATGAAATCCTGTTCATCCGACCGTTCTGTTGTTGCAACACATACATCTAAACAGTGTGCGCCATCCTCAACCTGGTATCTCGCTAACTCAATTAATCCGTCAAAGTCATTCTCTAGTACCATTTTCTTGGCTTTCTTTGATCCTTGAGAATTTAGTCGCTCTCCAATGATTAATGGACGGGGATTTTGATGGAGTTCCAAAGAAGCTAATGCAGAAGATACTTTTGGTTTTTCATTGTAAATTTTTTTCATTTTAATAACCTGTCTAGATTATCAGAATTTAGGTAGCAGTTCCGTCTTCAAGGGATAAATTTACAGGAGTTTTATTTCTTGAGTTAAGCATGGAGTGTAAATGCTTTATATGATCTACTGAAGTACCACAGCACCCGCCGATTACTTTTAACCTTTCATATTTATTCACGAATTCGGAAAGTTTTAGAGTGATTTCTTGTGGAGTCATCAAGTATTTAGCCATACCATTTTCATTCACTGGCATTCCAGCATTGGGCATGACTAAGATGGGTAACTCATCTTGTTCGCATAACCATTGTACGCTAGGTGTCATTTCCATGGGTCCTGTAGAACAATTTAAGCCAAATACATCTATATCTAAATTACTTAAAGTTGTATATGCTGCCTGAACGCTTGATCCAAGTAACATTTTCCCATATTGGTCTAGGGTTACGTTGGTAATTACCGGTAAAGTCTTTTCTAACTTGTTCATCGCACGAAAGCAGCTTTCAACAGCAAGTTTCATCTCTAGCACATCTTGTCCTGTTTCAATTAGGAGGGCATCACAACCTCCAATTATCAGTCCCTGAGCTTGGACAAAAAATGCTTCTTCGATTTCTCCCAATGAAATATTACCCAGATCCGAATCGTTTGAGCTAGGTAAATATCCTGATGGACCCATCGAACCGATTACATAAACTTCACGACCTATCTCTGTAGCTGATTCTTTAACAAGTTTTGCTCCTTGAACATTAAAATCGATGGTCTTATCGCCCTGCCCATATTCATCTAATTTAAGTTTATTGCTACCAAAGGTATTGGTTTCGATACAATCACTGCCTGCTTTGATGTAGCTCTTATGGATCGTCTTTATCCAATCAGGACGGGTAAAATTCAAACTATCGTTAAATCCCTCCTTATTATTGAGAAAATCGTTTTCTCTAGGTTCGTATTTTTGGATTTCTGTACCCATTGCACCATCAAATAAAAGAACTTTAGTCGCTAAGTCATTAAGAAAGCCATTCAATATTATTATTATTTTATTTAAGACTTTATTTGTTTATAATCCTTTCACCTACACCAAAGTCAATTAAAAAGAGATTTATAGAAATTTACTATTTAAGAATACTGGGTTCATAGTTCAGCATGGATAGAATGACTGCCTGCGGAGCAGCTGGTCGAGGGTTCAAATCCCTCTGGACCCGATTCAATATTGAAACATTAAATTGGACCCGGTTTCAGCTAATCTGTGTTAAATGAGCATTATCCGAAGTTAAACGAATCTACCACTACCTATAGCGCTCATACCAGACACTATATCTAGAAACAATACTCCGTATTCCAGATTTCTCTATGCCATACCCAACTATCGAAACCCTCGATTATTACCAAAGAAAGTTTCAATTTTTTTTGAATTATTTGGAAATAGATGGAGATGATATTGCAGCTCAAGCAAATAATCTCTACAATAAGATAAAACAAGAGGGTAAAGATTCAGAATGGTTTCGTGATGTGCTTATAGATTATATTGACTATCAGAGATCACGTGTCTCGGGAAAAGAGATAACCGCTGGAACCCTTCGCAACTACTATAAACCCATTAAATTATTTTGCGATATGAATGACATTTTAGTTAACTGGAAACTTGTAAACAGGGGTATGCCTTCACCAAAAAGAGCCGGCCAAGATAGAACTCCTACAATTGATGAAATTCATTCGATCCTAGAATTTGGGGATATTCGGATTAAACCAATAGTTTTGCTTATGGTGTCATCTGGCATTCGGGTTGGAGCATGGGAATATTTAAGATGGAAAAATGTAACTCCTATATACAATAAGGATGGCGTTTTGTTGGCTGCAAGGTTGATCGTATATGCGGGAGAACCTGAAGAATATTTAACTTTCATCACTCCTGAAGCATATAAGGCCCTCGAAGATTGGATGAACTTTCGCAAATCCTATGGTGAACGAATTTCAGGTGAATCATGGCTTATGCGAGACATGTGGCGGACAACAGACATGGAATACGGCGCAAAAACTGGAATGGCTCATGATCCAATCCAACTCCAAGCAGGGGGCGTCAGAAGTCTCATCCAACGTGCTTTATTCAAACAAAACATTAGACCCTTATTACAAAAGGATCAAAGAAGACATGAGTTCAAAGCGTTACATGGCTTTAGAAAATACTATAAAACAGTTTGTGAACAGGCAATGAAACCAGCAAATATCGAACTATTAATTGGCCATAACCTTGGAATATCTCATAGTTATTACAAACCAACTGAAGCACGGGCTTCTTGAAGATTATCTAGAGTCGTAAATGACCTAACAATTGATAAGGCATTCCGTCTACAGCAACAGGTAACAGTTCTACAAAAAGATAAAGATGAAGAAATATATCGACTAAGAAGAGATCATGAATTAACTCTCGACAATTTTGCTGCATTAAGTGATAAGGTTTCAAAACTGGTCAAGAAATCGAATTCCTAAATGCAGGAAAAGAAAAGCGTTACTAATAAGTGGGAGAAGGAGGATCTTGTTTATTTTTCAATAGTTTATTTATTTTTGATTGTTTGATCGCAAAGTTAACTGAAGGACGTCTGAACTGATCTTAGTCAATACTATATCATCAGGAAAGCCGTAACCACTGAGAATATGTGCCATTTGATTAATGGAAGGTCCAGGACCATGTAAATTTAAAAATGATAATCCTGACGGATTATTTATTGTCAATAATTAAAGTATTAAGTATATCCAAACTACTCAAATTATGAGAAGTCTTTTTGGAGGATTTAGTTGGGTCATAATGTAGCATCTGCAGGTAATAATTTTTTAAATATTTTGATTTAGAATTGATAAGTTGGTTTTCATATTTTTTGAAGTTGGACAAATATCCTTCTGTAATATTAGGATCGTTTTTTAATAAGTCAGTTATGATGCTCCAAAACTTTAGTAATAAGAGTATAGTGTGCAATTAAATAGCGAATGTCATTAATACCATCGCAATAAATACGTTCAATTATTTTTGGATCAAGTTTTACTATTTTTTTTGGCCTATTGCACTTGGAACATTTGTTATTCTCAATCCATAATAGATGCCGCTCTCAAGACAATGTCGACACATTAACCAGTTTTTTGAATTTCTTGTTGAGGCTGCTCTAGTTCCATATGAATAGGAATCTTTGATTAGTTTTAAAATATTGTAATTCGAAATATGAAATTTTTCAGTTAGAGATTGCTCTCACATTGCTTGTAAGGGAGTATCAAGCAATTTGTTATGCATAAAGAACAATCTTCACAGTTTAATATGGCATCTCTTGAAAATAATTCTGGACGGGATTCATATTTAAGGTCATTAAATACCTCTTTGAGAGAAGCAAATGAAATCGAGCAAAATAAACACAATATAGATATCTTGTTAGGTTTGGGTGAAACTTTATGCTAATCCTCTTACTAAGTTTGTGAATCTGGGAATTTTCATAATCTTGAGGGAGAAGTGGATTGTTATTTTGATTCGAATGTCGATTCGGATATCTCAATTCTAAATCGTTTGAAAGTATTTCCCCCCACTTTTTTTCAAAATCTAAAATATCTTCGAGGGTATGAGGAGTGAAAGGTAAAATTCTATGAATCTCTTCTGGCCCAATTTTCATTTCTTTTTCTTGAGTGGGAGGAAAATGTAAAATACTCGTGTTGTTTGTAAAAGTTTTTGGCGTTATATTCTAGAGCGTCTGTGATTTCAACAATATTCTTT